>NZ_NEWD01000004.1 GCF_002234915.1 Bifidobacterium vansinderenii
CGATCAGGCATTGGCTCAGGACTTCCTCGAGATCATCGCCGCGCCATTGCGTTACCCGGCCGGCCAGCTGACCGACGTCGAGCTCATGGACATCCGCAGACTCAAGGCGCGCGTGGAGGCCGAACGACTGCCCCGAGGCGTACGCCGCGAACGGCATCTCAAGCTCGGCAAGGGCGGCCTGTCCGACGTGGAGTGGACCGTGCAGCTGCTGCAGTTGCAGAACGCGCACGAGCACCCCGAACTGCAGGTTGTCTCCACGCTGCCGGCGCTCGACGCACTCGAACGGCTCGAAAAGATCAATGCCGATGATGCCGCCACGCTGCGCAAGGCATGGACCATGGCCACGAACGCGCGCAACGCGAACTACCTGTGGTCCGGCCGTGCCAACCGTGCCGACGTACTGCCCGACGATGCCTATTCGCTGGGCGGCATCGCCGCCGTGCTCAAGCGTCCCGCCCACCGCGGACAAGACTTCGAGAACGAGCTGCTTGGCGTAATGCGCCGCTGCCGCGAAGTCACCGATCGCCTCTTCTACGGCAAGGAAGGCGAGTAGGGAAGCAGTATCCTGATTGGATTCGTTCGATCAGCAAACATGCTGAATCGGCGATAGTGGAGACAGTGATGGATCTGGGCATAAGCGGATCATGAGGAGCGTGTTTTCGACCTCTTTATGATCCGCTTACACCCAGTTACAGTTCAATTACGATTCTCCTAGACAGGGGACGGATTCCCACGAGCCGTAACTGCCTACTCCGCCAGTGAACCCACCAGATCAGCGATGTCATCATCCCCACACTTGCGCAAGCGGTCATGGCCTTGTCGCTCATGAGTCTCCCTTTCCGTACGGTGCTTCGTACGTTGTGATTCAACAATGCCTCCCGGTAGTGTGCCATTCGCGAATCGGCGGGATTGCGATTCCGGCGGTTTTGATTCTTTTGATATTTTTGATATCGAGACGAATCAAGGTTGATACATGTGGAAAGGAACGGCATGAGATCCAAGGAAAACCCGTTCAAGCCCACGGCGGGAGGGGAGCCGCCGCTGCTCATCGGACGTAAGCGAATCATCCGCGATTTCGAAAAGGGCCTTGACAACAGCGTGGGAGCTCCAGGACGCATCATGCTGATCACGGGAGCCCGAGGAACCGGAAAGACGGTGATGCTCACCGTATTCGGAGACAGGGCGCGCGCTCGCAAATGGGACGTCATCGAGGAGACGGCTTCGGAAGGATTGTGCGAGCGTCTGGTCAATGAACTACGTGCCAGGGATACGGCATTGGACCGGCTCAGCATCCGCCCGTCATTGAGCTTCGCCGGAGTCGGAGTCAGTTTGGGCGAAGCCGAGCTTTCCCCGAAACGCATGCCGGAGACCCTGCGCAAGGCGATGGCGGAGCGACTGGTTTCGCTGGAGAAGCATCATGCCGGTCTGCTCATTTCGATCGATGAGACGCAGGCCGCGGACCGTTCCGACATGATTGCCATAGCCACGGCGATACAGCACCAGATTCGTGAACGTCGCAACATCGCCATCGTGTTTGCCGGACTGCCGCAGATGGTCTCCGACCTGTTCAACGACGAGGTGATCGCGTTCCTGCGCCGGGCGAAGACGAACGTACTCACCGACATTCCGGTCGACGAGGTGCGGGCGGCGTTCGAGACGACATTCGAGGCGTCAGGCATGGCCATTACCGGAGAACAGCTTCAGACCGCAGCTCGGGCGACCGAAGGATACCCGTACATGATCCAGTTGGTTGGATACCACATCTGGGATGCTGCAGACCTGCGTGATTCCGACGTCATCTCCGACCGGGATGTCAGCGATGGCCTGGCCGAGGCGCGCAAGGACCTTGACAACGCCGTCTGCATTCCGGAGCTGCACGGACTGTCCAGGCGGGACAGGGAGTATCTGGAGGCGATGGCCCAATCCGATGGTCCCGTCGCCACCGCGGAGGTTGCCGAACGCATGGGCAAAAGCGCGAACTATGCCGCCACCTACCGCAAGCGCCTTCTTGACGCCTACGTGATCCGTGAGACCGAACGTGGCGAGGTTGATTTCGCCGTGCCGTTCCTTCGCGAATATCTGCGTCGCACCGCGGCGTGATTGCCACGACGATGATTCGGGATGTACTGAAACTCTCACGTTACGACGCTGATTGGTTCAGCCCGCTGCTGCGCATGCCGGTGTTGCGGCCGGTGAAGAACTTTACGGTGAGCTATTCTCGGGTGGAGTAGGGGATAGGAGGCTTTTTCGGTGTTGGAGCCCTCCCTCTGTCCCTGGCGATCGCCAGGGACATCTCCCTCCCTTGGAGGGAGAACCAAACCAAGGGAGGGGGCTTACAGCACGGCGTCGGCCTGCATGAGGTAGACGTTCTGGCGCATCATCTTCGCCTGGGCGCGGGTGATCTCGTCTTCGTCAAGCATCTCGCGGATCGTCTCCAGCTCCAGACGGAACGTCTGCGTACGAATGTCGGCCACGCCCTGACGAGACGGCAGCGTCTGCAGGCTCACCAGCGACGACGTCTTGGTGTGCAGACTGCTCAGCGCGGCACGGTACTCGCCGATCAGACGGGCGATGATCTCCGCGTTCTCCACGTCGGTGAGCACCTCCTTCTGCAGGTGCGCGATCGTCGCCTTGAACAGTTCGATCTGAATGGCGCGCATCATGTCCACCTTGCTGGAGCTCAGACCGGGCGCCACGCGTGCGATGGCCGCCCATGCGCGACGCATGAGGATCGCGAGCTGACGGCGCGGCTTGGCCTGACGGATCTGAATATGATGACCATCCGGGCCGGCCATATGATTCAGCGACGTGTTCAGACGGCTCAGCAGCTCCTCGGCCGCCTCCTCCTTCTCGGGATGCTCCTCGATCAGATTGTTCAGCCACACGCGCTCCCACTCCAGCGTGGTCATACGCACCTTCTGCTCGCGCTTGACCGTCTCTTGCGGCACGGCCAGCTTCACGCGGTCGATGCGTTCGCCGTACGAGTGCATCACGGCGCGGACCTCGGCGTGCGTGTCGGGGGTGTCGAGCTCGGCGATCTTGGTGAGCGTGCGGCGCAGCATCTCCACGTTCACGCGTGCGTACTCCTCGCCTTGCGCGTCGTCGTCTTTGGGGGCGAGCAGCGGCAGCACGACGTTGGCCAGTACCAGCGAGACGACGATGTAGCCGGAGATGATGAACAGCAGGGCGCTGCGCAGCGGGATGTGCGTGGCCTCGTCGATGCCGTAGGGGAGCGTGAACGCCAGGGCGAGCGAGATGGTGCCCTTCGGACCGCCGAACGTCATCACCGCGGCGCTGTGCCAACGGTCCTTGGTCATCTTGCGGCGCTTGCCGGTGGTCGCGTCCTTGGTCACGCGCAGCATGCCTGCCATCCACGCGAATCGCAGCACCAGCGACACCACGGTGAGCACCACCACGGCGGTCACCAGCATGCGGCTGCTCACGGCCGCGTTCTCCCAGCTGGAACGCATGGCGATGGGCAGTTCGATGCCGAGCAGCACGAACACGGAGCCGTTGAGCGTGAACTCCACGAACTGCCACACCGAGTTGGACACCAGATTCGTGCGGGCGATGTCGCTGCCGAAGCCGTAGCGCTGGAACGTGATGATCAGTCCGGCCGCCACCACGGACAGCACGCCGGAGACGTGCAGATGCTCGGCGGCGGCGTACGCGGTGAACGGGATGAGGATCTCGATGCCGATGCGCAGCGTCATCGTCTCCATGCGGTACCGGCGCAGCAGTAGCACCAGCTGGTTGAACAGGAATCCGATGATCACGCCCACGGTCACGCCGCCGAAGAAACTGGCGGTGATGCCGCTGGCGAACTCGGACATCGAGAACGTGCCGGTGAGCGCGGCGGCGCAGGCGAACTGGAAGCCGACGATGCTGGCCGCGTCATTGAACAGGCTCTCGCCTCTCAGCACGTTGAGCTGGCGGTCGGTGAGCTTGGCCTCCTTGCCCAGCGACGCCACGGCCACGGCGTCGGTCGGTCCCAGCGCGGCGCCGAGCGCCAGGGCGGCGGCCAGCGGCACGGCGGGCCATAGCACGTGCAGGGTCACGCCGGTCACGGCCAGCGACAGCAGCACCAGGCCGATCGCCAATGACAATGACGGGCCGAGGTTCTTCGCCACCTCACGTCTGGGCACGTTGCGGGACTCCAGAAACAGCAGCGGCGCGATGAACAGCACCATGAACAGTTCCGAATCCAGTTCCAGATTCGGCAGGAACGGCGTGAAATACCAGCAGACACCCAGCGCGATCTGAACCAGAGGCGTGGATACGCGTGGTATGAAATGGCTGAGAGCCGAGGAAATCAGAACGGCGATCAGAATCTCCAGTACCAACGTGAGCACAGCCATGGCGAAAAGAATCCCTCTTGTCTCTTCGTAGAGTAAAACCTTATACGTTTCGACTCTAACAGCCTGATGTTTCAAACGTCGGATGAATTCGTCATTGGCTTACGGGAAACGCCGCGTAAACCCAAGCTGAACAACGCGTGTCCGGTTTTCGCGCCAATCGTCCCCGTTACAGCTTAGACTTGATTAGGTCGCGACGATGTTGTGGCCGCCTTGATTCTACGTTTTCAGAAAGGCGTGCGCATGTCATTATCAGCTGCTCAAGCCAGCTCCAATTCATCTCCGAGCAAGGATTTCATCGGCAAAAGCGTGGTTACGCTCGATGATCTGACCACCGAGCAGATCGAACTGCTGCTGCGCAAGGCGCAGTACATCGATGCCAATCGCAAGCTCGTGTCCCACACCTGCGACGGACGCATCATCGCCACATTGTTCTACGAGCCGAGCACCCGCACCCGTCTGAGCTTTGAGACGGCCATGCTGCGTCTGGGCGGTCAGGTGATCGGCTTCGCCGGCGCGCAGCTCGCCTCCGTGAGCAAGGGCGAGTCCATCGCCGACACGCTCAAGACGGTCGAGAACTTCGTCGACGTGATGGCCATCCGACACCCGAAGGAGGGCGCCGCCCTGGTCGCGTCCCACGCCGTGAACATCCCCGTGATCAACGCGGGCGACGGCGGCCACATGCACCCCACGCAGACGCTGGCCGACCTGTGCACCCTGCAGTCGCGCTTCGGCCGCATCAACAACCTCACCGTCGGCCTGTGCGGCGATCTGACCTTCGGTCGTACCGTCCACTCGCTCATCGAGACGCTGTGCCGCTTCGGCAACGTCAACTTCGTGCTCATCAGCCCCGACGAGCTGAAGACCCCGCAGTACGTGATCGACCGCATCAACGCGACCGACAACTGCACGTACGTGGAGGTCAAGGACCTGGTCTCCGTGATCGGCGACCTCGACGTGCTGTACATGACCCGCGTGCAGCAGGAGCGCTTCTTCAACGAGGACGACTACCTGCGTCTGCGCGACACCTACATCCTCGACGAGGACAAGATGCGTCTTGCCAAGAAGGACATGGCCGTGCTGCACCCGCTGCCGCGCGTCAACGAGATCTCCGTGGACGTGGACAACGATCCGCGCGCCGCATACTTCGAACAGGTGAAGAACGGCATGCTCATGCGCATGGCCCTGGAGTGCTCGGTGCTGGGCGACGAACTGCCCGGCTTCGACCCCGACGGAATCGACGCAGTCAACACGAAGGAGGTGGCCGCCTGATGGAGGTGACCAGCATTAGCGAAGGCATCATCATCGACCACGTACCGGCCGGCACGGCGCTCAAGGTGCTCAACTATCTCAACATCGATCCGGCGACCACCCGTCTGGCGCTGATCATGAACGCCACGAGCCACCAGTACGAGTCGAAGGACATCATCAAGATCGAGGGCGACGTGGACATCGATCTCGACGTGCTCGGCCTCGTGGCACGTCAGGCCACCGTGGACGTGGTGCATGGCGGACGCATCGTGGAGAAGCTTTCCCCGACGCTGCCCGAACACGTGACCAACGTGATCACCTGCGTGAACCCGCGCTGCGTCACCACCATCGAGCGCGGCATCAAGCAGCGCTTCCATCTGTCCAATTCGGAGCGCGTGGAATACCGCTGCGACTACTGCGACGAGGAAGCCAAGCTCTGAGAAGACCGTTCGACTCCGTCGCGCCATACCGAACCCCGAGCGGGGTGGCAGGCGCGACGGAGTCGTTCCGATCATGAGGACGATCACCGAAGACGACCGACTATTGTTCGACCGACTACTGTTCGACTGACGACCACCAAGGAAAGGGACGACGTATGATCACCCTGCGCGACATCACGGTGTGGGACACCGGCGAGACCATCGACCTGACGATTCCCGAGGGCACGGCGATGCCCGACGGCGACTATGACGCCACGGGGCTCACGCTCGCCCCCGGATTCGCCGATCCGCACGTCCACTTCCGCGATCCGGGCCAGACCTACAAGGAGTCCATGGTCTCCGGATGCGAGGCGGCGGCCTCCGGCGGCTACACCGACGTGCTCATCATGCCGAACACCGTGCCCGCCATGGACGGCGAGACCCTTGCCGACCCCGAGGCGCCCGGCGCCCGCGAAGTGCTCGACGCGGGATGCGACAACGTCATCGACTACCTGCAGCACTACGAGTCCATCCACAAGGTCGACCTGCCGGTGCGCTACGACCTGTGCGTGTGCGCGTCGAAGGGCCGCGTCGGCCACGAGGCCACCGAGCTCGACCACTGGCGCCGCTACATGCCCGGCCAGGACGACGAGTCCAAGGACCGCTATCAGCTGGCCCACCCGGTCACCGCGATCAGCGACGACGGCTCGGCCGTGACCCCGCAGATCCTCGACGACGTGCTCGCCATGACCCGCGAATCCGGCCTCTACCTGATCGAACACTGCGAACACCACGACACCGGCGCGGTGAACGAAGGCCCCGTCTCCCGCAAGCTCGGCGTGCCCGGCATCCCGGAGGACACCGAACTCAAGGTCGTCGAACGCGACATCGCCAAGGCGCGCGAAACCGGCGTGCACATCCACTTCCAGCACGTGAGCACCGCCATCTCGTTCGACGCGATCCGCAAGGCCAAGGCCGAAGGCCTGCCGATCACCTGCGAGACCGCACCGCACTACCTGGCCCTGTGCGACGAGGCGCTGCTCGAATACGGCACGCTCGCCAAGATGAACCCGCCGCTGCGTTCGGAGGCGGACCGTCAGGCCACCATCGCGGCCATCGCCGACGGCACCGTCGACCTGCTCGCCACCGACCACGCGCCCCACACGCTCGACGAGAAGAAGCTCGGCTTCCTCGAAGCCCCCAACGGCATCATCGGCCTGGAATGCGCGTACGGCGTATGCCACAAGGTGCTCGTCGACGGTGGTCACATCTCCGACAAGCGCCTGATCGAACTCATGAGCGTCGAACCCATGCGCCTCATGGGCCACGAGCCCACCGACGTCACCGCGCTGCTCGACGAACAGAACGGGAACGGAGAGCCCGGCGCCAAGCGCACGCTCGACCTCGGCGCACTCGACACGGCCACGGCCGCCGGCATCGGACTGGCCGTGCTCAACACCGGAGAAGCCTGGACGGTAGACCCCGAACAGTTCCACTCCAAGGCGCGCAACACCCCGTTCGGCGGCTGGCACGTGACCGGACGGCCCCTCGCCACCATCATCGGCACCCGACTCGTCTTCAGCCGTATCGCGCGCTAGACGACCACGCCGCACAGACAAGCACCGCACACACGTAACTGCCACAAGCGTACACAGAACAGACGCACAGAAAGGAACCAAGGAACACCGTGGATCGACTCATTGACGCCATCAGCGCCGCCGACAATCCCAGCGTGGTCGGCCTCGACCCCAAGCCGGCACTGCTGCCCAAGCAGCTGATCGACAACGCCCGCGAGGCGACCATCAGCGAAAGCGAAATGGGCAACCCCATGGGCGCGGAAGCCGCATGGTCCATCAACTTCGCCGCCATGTACCTCAAGTTCAACACGGCGATCATCGACGCCGTCAAGGACATCGTGCCCGCCGTCAAACCCCAGATCGCCATGTACGAGGCGCTCGGCGAAGCCGGACTGTGGATGTACGCCCGCACCTGCAAGTACGCGCAGGACAACGGCCTGTACGTGCTCGGCGACATCAAGCGCGGCGACATCGGATCCACCGCCGAAGCCTACGCCCACCACCTGAGCGGCTTCCCGCTGAAATTCTCCGACGTGGCCGACCCCGACGAGGTCGAAAACGTGGAACGCAACGCCGAAGCCAACGCCGCCGGCATCGACGACGCCGAGGAGAACGGCGACGAATTCCAGTTCGGCTCCGAATGGTACGAGGATGCCGTCACCGTCAACCCGTACCTCGGCACCGACGGCATCACTCCGTTCGTCGACGCTGCCGCCACCCACGACAAGGACATCTTCATCCTCGTACGCACCTCCAACCCGTCCAGCAGCGAGATCCAGGAACTCGAACTGGCAAACGGCGGACGCGTCTACGAGCACGTGGCCGACCTAGTCGAAGGCTGGGGCGCCAACACGATCGGCAGCCACGGCTACTCCCGCACCGGCGCCGTGGTCGGCGCCACCCACCCCGAGGAAGGCGCACGACTGCGCGAACGCATGCCCCATACGTTCTTCCTCGTCCCCGGCTACGGCGCCCAGGGCGGCACCGCCGCCGACGTGGCACGCATGTTCGACGCCAACGGATCCGGCGCCATCGTCAACTCCTCCCGCGGCATCATCGGTGCATGGAAGAAGAACCCCGACTACAACGAGGACCTCAACATCGACGACGCGCTCGCCATCGTGGCGCAGAGCGCCCGCACGGCCGCGCTCGCCATGCGCGAGGACTTGAACTCGGCCCTGAAGGAGGCCCGCCGATGACCACGGACGCGTTCATCCCCACCGTCTCCGCCGCCGACCGGGCGAAGCTGGAGCACAGCGAGGCCCTGGTCGCCTCGGCCGTCAGCCACGGCTGGTTCCCGCCGCGCCACACGGTGGAGATCACCGGCATGCGTGAACTCGACACGAACGTGATGTGCATGACCATCCGCGATCCGTACATCGCGCAGCATGGTCGTCCCGCACAGTTCGTGGACTTCTTCACCCACGACCCCATGCGTCTTATGCCGCGTCCGTTCGGCATCGGCGAGATCAACGGCGACGAGGTGAGCTTCATCTTCGCCGTGGTGGGGGAGGGCACCCGCCAGTTCGCCGCCATGCGCGCCGGCGACGTGATCGACGTGCTCGGCCCGCTCGGCCGCCCGTTCAGGACCAAGGAGGACGCCAACTACGTGCTCGTGGCCGGCGGCCTCGGCGTGCCGCCCGTGATCGCCGCCGCCCAGCACATCGCCGGGCTTGAAGGCTCCCGTTCCACCGCCGTGTTCGGCTACCGGAAGAACCACTTCGCCGACGACATCGTGGCCCGTTATGCGGACACCGTGCACAGCATCGACGAGTCCGAGGGCAATGTGATCACCGTGCTCGACCGCATCGAGGACGAGCTGAAGGCGTCCGACCTGCCGCCAGTCATCCTCTCCTGCGGTCCGATGCCGATGATGAAGGCCATCGCCACGTGGGCCGCCAAGCGCGACATCCCCTGCCAGTTCAGCCTCGAGCAGCGCATGGGATGCGGCTACGGCACCTGCGTGCTGTGCACCACCGACACCGTGGACGGCCGTCTCAAGGTATGCGCCGACGGACCGGTATTCACCCGCGAACAGCTGGGATGGGAGTGATGACGATGAGCGATACGACCCCGATCGACCTGTACGAGCCGTACGAGTGGAAGCACCCCACCGTGGTGGCCGGCGTGCCGTGGAAGAACCCGGTGGGCACCGCCTCCGGAACGTTCCAGTTCGCCGCCGTCCGCTGGTTCTACGACGTCAGCCAGCTCGGCGCCGTGTGCACCAAGGGCGTCTCCCCGGTGCCGTGGGAGGGCAATCCCGGCGTACGCACCGCCGAGGGTCCGGCCAGCAACGTCAACGCCGTGGGCCTGCAGAACCCCGGCGTGGACCATTACCTCGTCGACGACCTGCCCAAGCTCAAGAAGATCGGCGCGAACGTCATCTCCAATGTGGCCGGTCGCTGCGACGACGACTACGCGGAGGTGGTGGCCAAGCTCGCCGACTCCCCGGCCGACATGCTCGAGATCAACGTGAGCTGCCCGAACGTGAGCCACGGCGGCATGAGCGTGGGCACCGACCCCGTTGCGCTGAGCAAGCTCATCACCCGTCTGCGCAAGCTCACCGACAAGCCCATGATCGTCAAGCTCACGCCGAACGTCACCGACATCACTGTGCCGGCCCGCGCCGCCGTCGAGGCGGGCGCCGACGCGCTGAGCCTGATCAACACCATCGTGGGCATGCGCATCAACACCCGCACCGGCAAGCCGATCATCGACCACGTGACCGGCGGCGTGTCCGGTCCGGCCGTGCTGCCGATCGGTCTGGCCCGCGTCTGGCAGGTGCGCACCGCGCTGCCTGACATCCCGATCATCGGCCTCGGCGGCATCGACTCCGGCGAGAAGGCGCTCGAATACCTGTACGCCGGCGCCAACGCCGTGGAGGTGGGCGCGGCCGCGCTGTTCGACCCGATCGCGCCGCTGCGCGTGGCACGCGAGCTCGACGCGCTGCTCGACGAGCGTCCCGAACTCGCCGCCAAGCTCGCCGCCGGCAAGACCTGGCGCTGAGCGCTCACTTCCCGGGACCGTCTCTCAGATTATTCGGACTATTCCGACGCCGACGGGCGGTCCCGGACACACCCAAGGCATCACACGCATCACACAAGGCCACCACAATAAGGAGCATCATGACCAACGTATCCCTCGACCATCGCTTCACCGAGTTCCTGCTCGACTCGCAGGCCCTGAAATTCGGCGAGTTCACCCTCAAGTCCGGCCGCAAGTCCCCGTACTTCATCAACGCCGGCGCGTTCAACGACGGCCGTAAGATCGCCACGCTCGGCGCGTTCTACGCCGAGAAGATCGCCGAAGAGATCAAGGCCGGCAACCTGCCCGCCGACATCGACACCGTGTTCGGCCCCGCCTACAAGGGCATCCCGCTGGGCGTGTCCACCGCGATCGCGCTGACCAGCGCCCACGGCATGGAGATCGGCTACACCTTCGACCGCAAGGAGAAGAAGGACCACGGCGACGGAGGCATGATGGTCGGCACCCAGCTGACCGACGGCATGAAGGTGCTGCTTGTGGACGACGTGATGACCGCCGGCACCGCCGTGCGCGAGGTCATCCCCAAGCTCAAGGCCGAGGCCGACGTCGAAGTGGTGGGTCTGGTGCTGTCCGTGGACCGTATGGAGAAGACCAAGGACTCCGACACCTCCGCAGTCAAGGCGGTCGAGGCCGAATTCGGATTCCCCGTGTTCGCC
This sequence comes from Bifidobacterium vansinderenii, assembly GCF_002234915.1. GTDB lineage: Bacteria > Actinomycetota > Actinomycetes > Actinomycetales > Bifidobacteriaceae > Galliscardovia > Galliscardovia vansinderenii. The sequence goes on from NZ_NEWD01000004.1 coordinate 11,304, forward strand.
ATCGCCAACGTGCGTGAGATCTTCGAGGCCGGACGCCACATCGCCACCGCCAGCGGCGAACCGTACGTGACCGACGAGATCAAGGCCGCCGCCGACGCCTACCTCGACCAGTACGGCGCCTGAGCGCGCCTCGTCTGAGCACGCCCGAGATCGGACGCGTCGCGTTTCGATCACCTCCGGCATGGCGTGATCGCAGTAGACTGAAAACTGCAGATCACGCTATGCAAAGGAGGATACATGATTGACGACACCACCATCCAGGACCCCGATGAGACGTACGACGATGACGTGTACGACGCCGAGCTTTTCGACGATGACGAGCCGCGCGCCTGCCGTTGCCCGTTCAAGGCGAACAAGGAAATGATCGTCCCCGCGCTGATCACCGGCGCGATCACCGTGGCCAGCATCGCCGTAGGCGTGTGGCTGCAATACGCGATCACCAAGATCGCAGTGAAGGACGCATTCCGCGAAACGCACCTGCGTCGCCGCTAGGCGTGATGGCGTTGAGACGTTCTCCCGTAAGGGTTTCTGCCGGGTGTCCGCCGTGTGGCGGACGCCCGGTTTTTGTGTTTTGGGCACGTTTTGGGCATGTTTTTCTTCGGTGTGTGTTGCGACGGATGCCGAAGACGGTGTGTTGGGTGAGACATTCCTAGATATCTTTTTTCGGGTGAATCCGTGTTTTTCGTGGATGTGTGGTCGGGTTTCCTTCCTTTGTTCTGTCTCGTATGTTTTGTGGATTTTGGCTTGGCCCGCATGTTTCTGACTGATCTACGGATATCGTGGACGGTATGAAATCAACCGATCTTGCACAGCGTAAGCCCGATACTGCCGTGGACACCCTGTATGTGCGCTATGACGGTGAGGCGCTGCGAACCCATGAGATGGACGTGAAGCAGCTTGCGCCGGCGCTGCTGTCGCTTGCGAAGGCGTTCGACATCATGCAGAAGGGTGTGGCGCCGGAAGCTCGCGTGCGACTCAACGCACAGGCGACCCGTGAAGGGTCGTTCACCATTGATCTGCTGCTCCACTTCGTCAACGAGGCGGAGGGGCTGCTCACGGGGGATGATGTGACCGCGGTGCTCAATGCGTCCGGTCTGATGGCCATATACTTCGGTGCCGTGAGGCTTATCAAGCGGTTTGCGCTACATGTCAAGCCGGCGAAGACGGAGGATGCCGGACAGGATGAGAACGGGCTTGATCTTGTGGACATCACCTTCCCTGATGGATCGAGAATGCGTGAGTTGAAGGCATCCGTGGATGCTTTGAGGAATCCGGAGCTCGTGAAGGCCGTCAAGGGGGTCTTTGCTCCGACGTTGGAGGATGGCATCGATCTCGTGCAGTTCCAGTCTGGCACTCGCGATGAGACGGTTAGGACGGAGGAGGCCGATGCCATTTCCCATTATGATCCTGCTGCTAGGGAGAGCAGCGAGGACACGGTGGAGATCGTTATTCAGGCGTTGGATGTGTCCTTCCGTGAGAACGGCAAATGGCGTATCACCGACGGTATCAAGACGCAGTTCGTGACGATTGAGGACGAGCAGTTCAAGAAGCGTGTGCTTGATGGCGATGAAGCCATGCGCGCCAATGATATTTATCGTGTTGATATGCGCGTGGAGAAGTCGTTGGATGAGAATAATCGACTTATGACGCGGTACGTTTCCATCGTCAGGGTTCATGAGCATCGGAGCATCGGCGAGCAGCTGACGTTGTTCTGACATGGTTTTCCGGTCTGCCCGCACGGTATGACGGTGTGCGGGCAGCGTTGCCTTATTCGAGAAAACCCGAACCGGAATCAGTTATTCTGATCCTCAGATCGGTTGGATTGGATGCGATAGCTATTTCAATCATCGACGCCCCGGGACCCGGTTCCGTGTGGCTAGAACTGAATAGATGAGCGGTTCATTGATGATATCGTCGAAGAACGGGATCAAGCAAAGGAGGTATGACCCATGATTTCATATGAGGATGCCTACCAGATCGCCCAGTCGAAAGAGTCATCGCCAGTTGCGTCGGCCAGTAGGATCCCCAATGGCTGGGTATTCGGGTATCGACAGTCACGTGGAGAGGACGGGATTACCATCCCCGGCGGCCCTCACCCTTTGGCTGTATTCGAGGATGGACATGTGCAAATTGTCGCCATTCCGTTCTCTGAAGCATTTGAACTCATGGACAGCATCACCGAAAGGGATCTGCCTCTACCTGATGGGGAGTGATCATGCGCCGTGACCTTGACTTGGTGCGCACGATTCTGAAGACGTGTGCGGATTCACCAGAGCCTGTGGGTGCTCGTGTATTCGTTGATGACACCCATTCGTTCGATCTGGTCGCCTATCACGTGCAGATCATGCAGTCTGCAGGACTGATCGAGGCAAACATCATCCGCACTTTTGACGGGGGCATTGTCCGGGCTGATATCCTATCGCTGACCTGGGAGGGCAACGATTTTTTAGACGCGGTCCGCTCCGACACGATATGGTCGAAAACCAAACAGAAGATAGCCACGACGGTCGGTAGCGTGGCATTCGAATTGGTCAAGACCGTGGCGACTAGATTCGCATCCCAGGCTCTGGGGCTATAGCCATATAACCGTTTTTCTTGTCTGTAACCACCCGCATGGGTGGTTTTTTATACCCGGAACGGGACCCAATCCATTTTCCAAGGAGGAAGTATGGCCGAGGAATCCACCGAATCCTAGCAGTCTGCGGTCGAGTCGAATGGCGAAGTGCAGGTCCCGGAGGTCGATTGGAAGGCGCAGTACGAGGAGACGCTGGCCCACTCTCGTGAGTGGGAGAAGCGTGCGAAGGCCAACAAGAGCGCGGCCGACGAGCTGGAACGGCTCAAGCAGTCGCAGATGAGCGACGCGGAGAAGGCTGCAGCCAAGACCGTGAAACTCCAGAAGAAGCTCGACGTGTTCAAGGCTAAGAAGTAGTCCAACGCATAGCGCTCTCAGGTGACCGAGGAGACCGGACTGCCCGCCGTGCTGATCGTGGGCGACAGTCTCGAGGCCATTTAGCGACTACGCGGAGTTCAAACTTCCAAGGATCAGGATCCTGGCGCCCACCAACGGCACGGTGCTGCCGGAAAACCTACGTTCCACGAAACGCATCTGCACCGCCGCTAAAGTTGTCAATAATGCGGTCGAATGATATGCGAATGTCTAGGGATCCCTGTGATGAGAGAATCCCCAGACATTCGCATACGTGATTCATATCGAATTTGTATTTCGATCGTACAAACCGTCATGCGGTTTCACACGATCGTCTGATCAAAGATCAAATACGGGCGATTAGTCGATCAGCGTGTATCCGTGGTTGGCGATCACGGACTTGAGCTTTTCGAGGTAGATCTCGGCGGCCTGCGAGAGCTTGGTGCGCTCGTTGGTGATCCAGCCGACCAGCATCTTCTCGTCGGATTCGAGCGGCACGGTCACGATCTTCTCGGAGTTGAGATCTTCGTTGTCGATGCCGGAGCAGACCGTGTAGCCGTTGAGACCCACGATGAAGTTGAGGATCGTGGCACGGTCGGTCACGTTGATCTGCTTGGGGGAGTACTCGGGCCAGACGGCCTCCTCGGCGAAGTAGAAGCTGCCCTCCTCGCCCTGCTCGTACTGGATCCACGGATAGGGCTTGAGGTCCTCCATGGTCAGGCTTTTGCGCGTGGCGAGCGGGTTGGACCGGGAGAGGAACACGTGCAGTCCCGCACGGAAGATCGGATGGAACTCCAGATGCTTCTCGCGCAGCAGCTTGCCGATCACGTCCTTGTTGAAGTCGGACAGGTAGAGGATACCGACCTCGGACTGCATGTTGGCCACCTGGTTGATGATGTCCTTGGTGCGGGTCTCACGGATGGTGAACTCGTATTCGTCGGACTTGATGGAGTTGATGAGCTCCACGAACGCCTCGACGGCGAACATGTAATGCTGCGTGGACACCTGGCACAGCTGCTTGCGCGGCTTGGCGTTCTTGTAGCGCTCCTCGAGCAGCGCGGTCTGGTCGAGCACCTGACGCGCGTAGGTGAGGAATTCGGCGCCGTCCACGGTCAGGGCGATGCCCTGCGAGGAGCGGGTGAAGATCTCGATACCCATCTCCTTCTCCAGCTCCTTGACGGCGGACGACAGCGCCGGCTGGGAGATATAGAGTTCGTGGGATGCCTCGTTCATCGAACCGCATTCGACGATCTTGACGATGTACTTAAGCTGAAGCAGTGTCATAAAATTTTATGATACCCAGAGGTATTGTCATCGATTGCGGTTATATCAGGGTCACTGCTGCTTCAACCCGTCGATCAACGTCTGCATGGCGTCGTTGGCGGGCAGCTCCACCACCTGCTGCACCTGATCGACCGTGCCGGGCACATGGAAGCGGCTGATGCCGTCCGTGCCGGAATAGTTCGCCGAACGGAATCCGTGCTTCTCCCACGCGAGTTTCCGCACATCGTTCGACCGCATGAGATCAAGCAGTTTGCTGCCCTTATCGTCGAGTGCAATGAACACGTGTGTGCTCCACACCGTCGGCGTGGGATAGGCGATGACCAGATCGTCCTTCACCTGCGCGTACATGTCCGGCTGGGTGGCCGCCAGATCGAGGATCTGACTCTCATAGCCGACCATCATCGGCTTGGAACCCACACCAAGCGTGAGGAACTGACTGAAACTGTCCTCGCTGCTGGTTTCCATCCACCCCGACTTGCGGAAGACGTCCTGCAGCACCGGCAGATCACGGTTGACACTGTCCACCGTGGCGGGCGTACCGCCGTTCATCACCGTGGCCAGCAGCGCCGCATACTCGTTGCCCGAATTGGACTTCACCGGATCGGTGGACTCGATATGGAACACGCCATACCCGTCCGGCCAACCCACATCGGTCCATGAACGGTTGTTCTGCATGGCGTCCACCACACGATTCATGTCCAACCGGTACACGCCAGAATCATCCTTCGACATGAGACCAGTGGAGCAGAGCGCATCCGCCACCTGACGATGCGTGTAGACGACGATCGGACTGTTGAACACGATATCCTGACGGCTCACGTCCACGCCCCGGCTCTTGCCATACTCGACGGCCGTGCGACTGGACGGAAACAGGTAATCCATGCCGGAACGGTCGGCGTCCATCATGTCCAGACTGCCGGCCTTGCGATACGACACCTCCAGGCCGGCGTTCCTCGCCAGCGTCTGGAAATCGGCGTCATCGAACAGGCCTGTCTTCTCGCCGCCGAGATAGCCGGTCACGGACACGGTCTGCACGGGCTTGGGGCGCGTCGCCTTCCACGCGATGCCGCCACACAGCACGATCACCGCTACAAGCAGTATGCACAATCCCACGATCCGGGATCTCGACAGGCGGGCCATCAGCCGTCCTTTCCGACCGGTGGTTTCAACGCAAACGGACGCTCCGGCCTTCCATATCCGCTTCCACAATACCGCCTGCTACAGTCCCCGCCGCTTCAGATCGGCGACGAGTCCCACATAGAATTCGCGCACATCGAAGCCGGCGATGTTCTCACGATTCAGATCGATCATATCGGCATGGGAGATCCCGCGATCCCCGGACGGCTCCATCCAGACGAACCGGTCGCCCCACGGGAACGACGGACGGGAGACCAGACCGTCATTGGGACCGTCAAACCATTTGACCAACGGGTAGGTGAAGTTCAACGGAAACTTGCCGGTGGTGGCATGCAACAGTCGTGAGCCCACGCTCTGACACACGATGCCGGGGAACGAATCCAGTCCGATGATCCGGTTGATGCGCTCGCAGCCGGCTTGGGTCAGATCGTGCACGGCGGCCATGAAATCCGGGTTGGAGTCTCCGAGCCTGGATGCGGCCGCATTGTACGAGGCCTCCACACGATGCTGCACGCCCTTGGGAATGGATCCCAGCAGATAGTCGGCGAACCCGCAGCCGCGATGCGGCGTGTTGATCGTGGTCAGCGAGGCCACATACTTGCCGACGTTCTCTCGCGCGATCGCCCAGCGCATGTCGAGCCCGCCCTTGGAATGCGCGATGACATTGACCTTGCCGCAACCGGTCTGTTCAACGATTTGACGAATACGTTCGGCAAGTTCCCTCGCGCTGTCGGCGACCGACGCGGCGGACTGATGATTCCCGTAGTACACGGTTGCGCCGTTGCGCTCCAATTCGGCGGGCACTCGACCCCAGTAGTTGAGGATGTTGGTGTCGCGGAAGAACACGCCGTGCACCAGTAGGATCGGATACCGGGTGGCACATACCCGTTCGGCGGCACGGGACTGGTTGAGTTGTTCCTTGGCCGTCTCGAACCGGACCTCCTCGCGTACGGTGCGGATGATCAGCCGCAGGGCAATGAGGTTCGCGATCGGGATCCACCCGCAGACGACACCGATGACACGGATCCTCAATCCCAGCTGCACGCTCGTCAGGTACACCGTGACGATACCGATCCAGAAGATAACCGATTCGATCGCCACCACGGCCGCTAACGAGCCGAGCCATGCCGGCCAGTCATGCGGCAGCATCACGAACGCCGCAACGACCAGCGCGAGCGTTGCGATAAGCGTTGTCCACCAGAAGATTCGGAGCATCGTCACGCCGAACCGGCAGATATGCAATCTCGCCGGAATTCGAACTTGTGTCTTCGAGGATCCCACACGTCCCCCTTACCTCATCGACATCTTCATCCTACCGTTGCGCAAGGGCAATGAGGGACTGTCTCGTTCAGTGTGTAACTGATGGTTTGGTTATTGGCTCTTGCCGGTCGAGTCCAGCGGCTGGACTGTCAGGTACGGGCATCTCAGGGTGGCCCTCTCGTCGGGAGTGCTTCCGATGTCTTGCGATTCCGCGGCCTCACAACCGGTGATCAAGACCAGTTGCACACTTTCCAGAACAGCCTCTCTTCTGCCGAGGTTGCGCTTCCTGCATGAGGGCTATGCTGTTGGGTATGACGGTGTTCGATGTTGAGCCGGTGTCGGTGATGGAGTTCAGTCTGTTGTTCCGGGATGAGGACTGGGACCGAGAGCGTGATCTGCTCCGCCGGAGCCGTGATCTGTATGAGCGTGGCGGGTTGCGTCATGCGACGGAGACGGATGGCGTCTGGCGCGCGGATGTGGTCGATCCGGGTCATGGCATGAGGGTGTTGGAGCGGGTGGCCGTGCGCGTAGCGGACGGGATGATCACGGGCATGGCGTGCTCCTGTACGGGAGACAAAGTGCCGAGGTGCGTGCATGCGCAGGCGCTGTGTTTCCTGTTGTTCTACCGGCATCGGTATCGTTCCCATGGGAAAGTGATCGTGCCGCGTGAGGTCACGCCGATGGTGGAACGGTATGTGTCTGACCGCCTGTACTCGTGGCCGCCGTACAATGAGGCGGGGGCCGTGGCCGATGGTTTGGAGTTGCTGCTGGGGTTGAAGCGGCGTTCCTGGAACGGTGGGGTCGACTGGTTGTGGGAGCGGTGGCTGTCCAATGGGCGGTTCAGCGGCCTGCTGGGCAATTGTCTGCCATCGGTCACCGATCTGATCGACATGGACAGTACGTCTTGGCCGCGCTATGAGAGTCCCGATCTTGACGGGGTGCTGCCGCATGGCTGGCTCACGTTGCTGGAGAGCATGTACGAGCTGTTGGGGGACGTGGACCGGCTGTCCCGCCTGTATGCGGTGTATATCGCGCAGGGAAGTCTGCCGCAGGACGTGCGCTACGTGGATCGGCTGCGTTGGATGCTGTCCGGCTCGCGTGAGGCGGATTCCAAGCTGAATGCGCTGGTCGATGAGATCATCCGCTGCTACAAGCCGCCGAAGGACAAGCAGTGTCGTGACCTGCCGAACCTGGCATATGAGCATCTGCTGCGCGTGTTCGGCCTGTCCGACGAGGCCGCCGCCTACTGCGACTGTATCCGTGACGTGGATAGGGATTGCGTGGACCGGCTTCGGGAGACCATCGCGATCGACCACCCGGAATATGAGCAATCGTTGCGAGCGCGCGTCGGTGACTGGCGGCAACGCTATGACGACAGGCTGGACCTCGACATGGACATGTTCCGGCTTAAAGTGAAAAAGCTCGTGCCGATGTTGTCGGTGAACGGCTATGTGGATCCCATCGTCGCCGACTGCGTGGAACTGCTCAAAGCGGCGGCCAGGGGATCGAAGGCCATGTTCCGCCTCACCGTCAAACGACGCTTCGATGATGTGGGGCGCGCGACAATGTGCCGTGACCTGATCGCCATCATCCGTGCGGATACCAGTCAGGGGGATCTCGATAAAAGACGGCGCGCGATCCTTGGCAGGGCGCTCGAGGGCATGGAATCGTATGCGGATCCGTTGGCGCGGACGTTCATTGTCGAGGACGACCTTCAGATCTTCACGGCGCCGGTCGACAGGGAGACGCTGCGGCGCGAGCGGCCGCGGGACTTCCGAGAGGCGCTGCACTGGGTAGACGCGGTCGACGGCACGCCTCTGACAGGTGACTACGACAAGGATCTGGAGATCATCCAAGCTAGGCTTGTCGAACGACTCGAACAGCGGAAAACTGAGACCGCGATCAGGGAAGGACTCGACGATGAGGTTATGCCGGACGTCGGCTCCGAGCGGACGGATCATGTCGCCGCCCTGCGCGTGGATCTCGACAAGCGACTGAGGATGATGTATGGGGACCGGTATGGTCTGGATGGGACCGTGTTCGACACGTCCGACCTGTTCCTTCCCGCGCTCACCATCGGCCAGAAGGCGAAATGGCGTCGGATGACGGTCGGCCAGCTCGGCCTGTGCGCCGCCGAATACGTGCTCCGCGCCAGTGGCACAGTTCCGGAGTGGGTGTCCCGTCTGTCCCGGTGCCTTGCCGCGAAAGGTTTGAAACAGCTTGTGGAGCAGGAGCTCGAGCGTATGATCGACGCCGCCGGGTTCATGGACCTCCACCAGTCCGAAACCGACACGGGCATTCGAACCGCGCTCAGCCTGCTCCGGGACGAGCCGCAACCGGACTTGCAGGAATGCCATACCCGGCCCGATCACGGGCTGGCGATGCGACTCCTCACGGACACCTTGGAACACATCAACCCCGGTTTCGAGGCATCGGACCGGCATGATGCCGCATCAGTCGCCCAGAGTTTCGCGGAATACGGTCCCGTCGACAAGGAGCCATGGCGCACCCAAGACCTGCTGGACATGCTGGTGATCCTCGCCGACACACCCGACCAAGTCGTCGAGGCGCTCAGAGGAAAGCCCGGCCAGGATGGGCTCGCCGCGATGCTTCAGGACAAGCTCCAGGACACGTACACGCTGTTCCAACAGGCACGGTACGAAAACGACTCTGCCGACGACTTCGCGGAAAAGGACTCCCTATCCGACACTATCAACCTCGTATTGTCCCTGCTCGACGACGCCAGCATACGACTGCGGGAACTCCGGACACAGGGAGAGCAATCCTAGATCCGTCCTGCGATACGCGGAAGTATGGGCTCATGACGGATGAGCCCATGCCGGTGTGTCGCATTCCATCCCATCAACATTCATCGGATTGGGTGTTGCCTAGGTGCTAGGTATCCCCAGAGTTGCGTGTACCGTGAACCTCCTCATCGGTCCCTGTCCCGAGGCGGTCGCTGATCCCCATGATTGCCGGCGGTGTCAGGGTATTCAGGAGATGGGAGGAGGGGAAGTCCCTAGGTGCAGGAGGTGAAGGAGAGCCATCTGACACTGACCCTCCCGCGATAGATCGGACTCACCTGTTTAACAAGAGCCGGCGCCTTGCCTACTGATTCCAGTGTATCGTCCGCTCGTGAGGGACGGCGATACCTTAGGCCAAGTTCCTAGGCGTTATGCTTGTCCTCGGGTTATTGGCATAACGCCGCTATTTCGTCCAGGACTTCTCCCTGTCGGGCCATGTCTCGGCGATAATCGTGTCTAGGGCCTTGCGGATGCCAACAAGATCATCGGCAAACTGTTCCATGACCTTTTTGTACGGCTTGGTGGCCCATTGTGGGTCTCCGCCGGGATAGAACTCGATCGCGGCAAGCTGGGCGACACGTTTGTCTTTGTCTGTACTGGGAAGCTTCCTATTTTCACGGAGAGTCCACCCGTGCGGATCGTCCTTATGCCCATCGTTCAACAGGTCCAGAAGACGCTTCTTTAGTATTTCGCGCGTTCTCGGATACACTGCACTGTGCCATTTAAGATAGGCATTCCATTCTGTTGTGGTCATTTTGCCGGCCGATTTGTATTCGGCCATGTCCACGCCCTGCAGGGCAGGTGCGACCTCCTCGGGCTGAATGTCTGAATCAAGCTGGATTGACAGATGGACCTTGCCGGAGGTCCTGATGAGCTGCGATTCGACGATCGTCTTCAACGCGACCGCACCGACGTTCGGATTGCCGGGAAGCTTCTCCACGATCCACGGGCCGTGCAATCGGTTCAAGTACATCTGGAACGGTTTCCTGTCGCGAGCATCACCGACGTGCCACGTTTCTGGTTCACGCTGTCTCAGCTCTTTGCGCAGCAGCTTTTCCGTCATGGTGCCATAGGCGTGGATGCACAGGCGTTCGAGCATACTCTTGGTCTTGTCGTCCAGTTCGGTATTATCGCAAAGCTGCGTGTAGGTCTCCGCGAAATGTCTGGCCGTGCCGTCGTCATCCCAGACCTCGTTGATACGTTTCAGCCAACTGCCGACCGTGTCATGGCAGTACAGATCGATGAGCGCACACAGCAATTTCTCATCCAAAGACTCACCTTTTTGGGCGAGTTCCCCGAGACGACCATCTGGATCGAGATCCTCGAACCGACACTGTCTGAAGTCAAAAATTTCATCTTCCGACTCCTTGACCAATGTGAGTAGTGTGCCTGACCAGTCAAGAGGTGTATCGTCTGCCAACTTGGGATACGTCTGACGAGCGGCGTCGCGCAGCAGGGCGCCATCCTGACGATCACACAATTTACAGTACAGCTCGGTCTGCGTCTTGCCGTCGTAGTCGTTCTGTCGTGCCCCGCACTTGCCCTCGACGATCAGCACATGAATCATAGGATCGCCATCCACGCGATAGACGCAGACCACATCAAACCGGACGCTCTTCCCTTTGCCCCGTCCGGATGCGGGCTTGTCGTATTCGACCAAAATCTCCGGTTTCGCACCAAGAATTTCCAATCCTGACTTGTCACGATCCGATAGACGAGCCAGAAGAAGATGTGCATACTCATCATTGCTATTGAGCACACTCGCCGTCAGACGGGTCACCCACGTCTCCTGCGTACAAGCGAACCGAAGAAAATCGGAATACTGATTGGGCATGGAAGGCCTTTCTTCTTGCCGGAAATATCGGGACTATTATCCCTCAATGGTCCGCGGTAGTGGACTCGTAGATCAGCAGATGAACAGAGCCTGATTCTGTGGGCTGGTTTTCAATCCAATGCCTTGATGGGTGACGATGTCATAGTTGGCGCATCATCATACGGAAGCCGTGATGGTCTCACGATAACCATCGTTGTGTTGGAAAGACAGACTTATTCCCGCTTGTCGGGAACCGCGTATGTACCCCGTGCTTACCGGATGCTGATGTTGGCCTCCTCCCATGAGGGCAGCACTCGTTGTGCCGGTGGGGCGGCGAGGCGTTTGGTGATGGCCACGGCGGCGCCCTTCACCAGGGCGACGACCCGGTCCGAGGGCATGGACTCCGCATTCATCACGACGGCGATGGCGGCGACCACCGCGCCCGTTTTGTCGACTATGGGCGCGGCCACGGAGTGCACGGGCGCCCCGTCGGGGGTGAACAGGGCCACGCCGTTGCGGCGGATTATGTCGAGTTCCCGATGGACCGCGGCGACGCTGGGGCGTGGGGAGTCGAAGCTTGGCCAGGTGAAGTCGTCGTGGTCGACCACCTCGCTGATCAGCGCGGGGTTCGCGTAGGCGAGTAGCACGCGTCCCACCGCGGTCGGGATGGGTGGCATGGAGTCGCCGATGTGGTAGTAGATGGGCAGTTTCTGCTTGCCGTCTCGGCGGTCGATGATCGTGACGTTCGGGCCGTCGAGCACGGCGAGCTGCACGTGCATGCCGGTGATCCGGTTCAGCTCGTCCAGGCAGGGCGAGGCGTCCTCGCGGATGGACAGCAGGGGTCGGGCCAGTTGGGCGAGCTCCATGAGATGCATCCCGATGGAGTACTCGCCGCCGCGCAGTCGCTCCACCACGCCGTGGCGTTCCAGATCGGCGAGGATGCGGCTGGTCGTGCTGACCGGCAGACCGGAGCGCGAGGCCAGTTGGGTGAGGTTTAGTCGTGGGGTTTCGGAGGTGAAGCAGTCGAGGATCGCGAACACGCGGTCCACCATTCCGGAGCGCGTGCGGCGTCCATCGTCCCTGTAGGCCTCGTTGTCTGTTCCCATGGCATTCGAGTCTAGTCGCATCGCCCATGGTTTTCCACTGGGTGGGAAAATCGGGTCTTTTCCCATCCAGTGGAAACCGGGGCCGTTTGCTGACTGCCGGTCGGGCAGAATCGGAGTCAACAGCTGAAACGCATAATCCGCGTCCGATGCAATGACCGCGTCGGGCGTATCCGAAACGGCGGCGCCGTCCACGCCACAGGCGGACACGGCGTCGATCCGTCGCAGGAACAATGATGTCCGGACGAAGGAGAACGCATCATGGCTGCACCGTCAACCGTCACCGAGAACGAGGCCATCCACCGGGCGCAGGAGGAGGACTACCGTCGCGTGGTCGCCGAGTACGGCGATCCGAAGCGCACCATCGCGCTGATCCTCATCGCCGCCATCGGCATGTACATCATGTGCATGTCCCTGGGAACCTGTCTGTCGCTGCGCATCGCCGCGCTGGCCGACGGCCCGAACGCCATGGACGACGCCACGCGCAACACGATCTACAGTTCCATCACCGCGCTCGGCGCGGCCATCAACATCGTCGCCCAGCCGTTCATCGGCGCCCTGTCCGACCGCACCACCAGTCGCTGGGGACGCCGCAAGCCATGGATCGCCGGCTGCCTGATCGTCTCGGTGATCATGATGCTCGGCGTCGGACTGTTCACGAACGCGATCGGCATCGGCATCTGCTACTGCCTTGGTCTGATGATGATGCAGTGCGGTTTCTCGATCTACTCGGTCATCCCGGCCGAGGGCGTGCCCGACAAGTACCGCGCCCGCGTGATGGGATTCATGGGCATGTTCGGCGCCCTGGCCACCTCGTTCGGCTCCTACCTCGCCGGCGCGCTCGTCCGCTGGCCGATGCTGCTCATGGCCACGCCGGTCGCCCTGGGACTGATCACCTCGATCCCGCTGCTCGTCCTGTACAAGGACCCGCACAAGACCCGGGCGGAAGTGCCTGCGGGCAGGGCCAGCGACGTGTTCCGTGGCCTGTTCTCCGGCTTCAAGGCCCGCGACTACATGTTCGTGTGGATCACCCGCGTGCTGTCCGGCTTCACGATCGCCGCGCTGTTCAGCTACTTCACCTACTACCTCATCGACAAGCTCGACACCCCGCTGACCTCGGTGGGCGCCGCGGCCGGCACGCTCACGCTCATGTCCGCGCCGGTCAGCGTCATCTTCTTCACCGTCTCCGGCTGGATCTCCGACAAGATCGGCCGCCGCAAGCCCCTCGTCGTCATCGCCGGCATCTGCATGGCCGTCGCCCTCGTGCTGGCCGGCACCTCCCACGGATTCGTGCAGTTCGCGATCGCCTGGGAGCTGTTCGCGGTCGGTCAGGCCATGTACCTCACCGTCGATCTGGCGCTGTGCGTGGCCGTGCTGCCGAACAAGAAGGACACCGGCAAGGACATGTCCATGTTCTCGGTGGCCCTGTCCATCGGTCAGGCCGCCGCCCCCGCCTGCGCCCCGTTCTTCATCAACATGGGCGCCGGACAGAACTACCTGCTCTACTGGTGCGTCGCCGCGGTCCTCGCCTTGGTCGCCGCCGCCATGATGCCCCTCGTCAAGGGCGTTAAGTAAACACCCAGCCCACCGCGGACAATCAGACATCAACGAATACCAGGGTCCCGCCCAGTGCGGGGCCCGCTTCGGAAAGGAACACTCTCATGAAGGTCGTGGACGTACGCTTCGGACACCATCGCGCATCCGACACGGTCATCGGATTCGACGACCCCACGCCGTCCCTGTCCTGGCGCGTGCAGGACGCGCCGGCCGGCTGGCACCCGACACGGGCGAGGATCGAGGTGACCGATCGGAACGGCAACGCGCGCGTCCACGAGATCGACGACGCGGACGGCGTGCACGTGCCGTGGCCAGCGGCCCCGCTTTCCCCGCTGGAGCATGCCACGGTCAGGATCGGTGCCCTCGATGCCGACGGCGCATGGTCCGCATGGTCGGATCCCGCCACCGTGGAATGCGGGCTACTGGACAAGGCGGACTGGCGCGCCGTGCCGGTCACCCCGAGCCCGTCCGTCGGCCGGGAGGATCCCGCACCGGTGCTGGTCCGACGGTTCACCGTTGGGCCGGACGCCCGTGACGCGCGACTGACGATCACCGTGGGCGGCATCCTCATCGCCTACATTGATGGCCGACGTGTCGGTCGCGACGAGCTGGCGCCCGGATGGACCGAATACGACAAGCGCATCACCGCCTCCACCCATGACGTCACCGACATGCTCACGCCGGGCGAGCACGAGATCTCGGTCGTGCTCGGCAACGGCTGGTGGCGCGGCAACCTCACCTGGGCCATGCGCACCAACGTGTACGGCGACGACCTGTGGCTGCTCGCCGACCTCAGGTGGACGGACGCCGACGGCACGCACGCGGTCGGCACCGACGAGACCTGGACGTGGCGCGCATCGAACATTCTCGCCAACGACCTGTATCAGGGACAGGACACCGACACCCGTCGCCCGCCTCTCGGCGATCCCGACGACGAGCGGCCGGTGCGTGCGCTGCCCATGCCCGAGGCGAGGATCGTGCCACGGACGGTCCCGCCGGCACGCATCATCGACGAACTGCCCGCACAGGAGATCATCACCACGCCGTCCGGCAGGACCATCATCGACTTCGGTCAGAACGCGACCGGATGGGTGAGGCTCACCGTACGCGGTGGCAGGGCCGGCGACACGGTCACCCTGCGTCACGCCGAGGTCCTCGAACACGGGGAACTGGGCGTGCGCCCCCTGCGGGGTGCGAAAGCCACCGACACGTTCATCCTTGACGGCTCGCCCGAACAGATCCTCGAACCGCAGCTCACCCAGCACGGCTTCCGCTACGCCGAGATCCAGGGCGTGACCGGGCTCGCACCCGAGGACGCGACGCTGCGCGTATTGTCCGCGGACATGGACCGGCTCGCCAGGTTCGACTGCTCGGACCCGCAGGTCAACCGCCTGTTCCTCAACGCGGTGTGGAGCACCATCGGCAACTTCATCACGATCCCCACCGACTGCCCGCAGCGCGACGAACGCCTTGGATGGACCGGCGACATCGCCGTCTACGCGCCGACCGCCACCCGGCTCATGGACTGCGCGGGATTCCTCGCCTCATGGCTGACCGACGTGGAATCCGACCGAGGTGAAGATGGCGGCATTCCCGTCGTCGTGCCCCAGGTGCTCGACGGCCCGCAGCTGACCTGCGGATGGGGCGACGCCGCGGTGCTGGTCCCCTGGGCCATTTACGAGACCACCGGCGACACCGGGGTCTTCGCCGACAACATCGCCATGATGGACGCGTTCATCGACGGCGTGGACGCCCTCACCGGAGGCACGCACATCTGGGCGGGTGGATTCCAGTTCGGCGACTGGCTCGATCCGACCGCCCCGCCGGACAACCCCGGCGGGTCTAAGGCCGACCCCGACGTGGTCGCCACCTCGTACTTCGCCCACTCCACGCGTCTCGTCGCCCGCGCGCACGAAGCGCTCGGCGACACGGAAGGCGCCCGCCGGTACGCCAAG
The DNA here is from genome assembly GCF_002234915.1 of Bifidobacterium vansinderenii. Taxonomy (GTDB): domain Bacteria; phylum Actinomycetota; class Actinomycetes; order Actinomycetales; family Bifidobacteriaceae; genus Galliscardovia; species Galliscardovia vansinderenii. The sequence continues at coordinate 27,143 of NZ_NEWD01000004.1, forward strand.
CTGGCCGACGAGATCGCCCGCGCGTTCCGCGACGAATACGTGACCGCCGGCGGACGCGTGCTGTCCGACTGCGCCAGCGTGTACGCGATGGCCATCGCATGGGACCTGCTCGAACCCGGCCGCCAGTCCACGGGTGCGGCCGACCGGCTCGCCGACATCGTGCGCACGACCGCGTTCCGCGTATCCACCGGATTCCTCGGCACCCCGCTCGTCTGCCCCGCCCTCGCCAGGAGCGGGCACATGGACCTGGCGATGCGACTGCTGCTCGAACGCGGATGCCCCAGCTGGCTGTACCCCGTCACCATGGGCGCCACGACCGTGTGGGAACGCTGGGACTCCATGCTGCCCAACGGCGACATCAACCCCGGCGAGATGACCTCGTTCAACCACTACGCGCTCGGCGCCATCGCCGGATGGCTCATCAGCGGCGTGGCGGGCCTGTCGATCATCGAACCCGGATACCGCACGGTCGGATTCACCCCACGGCCCACCGGCGACCTCAGCCACGCGACCGCCAGCCAGACCACCCCGTACGGCACGATCGACACCGCATGGCGAGTCGAGAACGACACGATGAGCGCGACGATCACCCTGCCCGCCGGCATCACCGCCGAGGTGACCCTGCCCGACGGCACCCACGCCACGGTCGGCCACGGCACCCACACGTGGACCATCCCGTTCATCAGGCCGGAACGCCACGTCGCCACGATCCGCGATCTGATCGACGACAGGCCCCTGTTCGACGATCTGCGCGACGCACTGCGCCGGTGCGGCAACCCGATGTACGCGGGCGACGACGCGGACGCGGTATTCGCCGCCAACGCCAGGGCCTACCTCGACGATCCCGTCAGCGAACTGCCCACCGTCGCCTCGGCACGCGGCTACTGCCCGATGCCCGACCTCATCGTCAACGCGACCGACAGGTTCATGGCCGAACATCACCTGTAACCCAACCCACCAGAACATCAGAGACGACACACAACCAGAAGGAGCACCAATCATGACCACCGGCAGCACGGCACAGTTCCCCGACCACTTCCTGTGGGGAGTATCCTCCGCGGGACACCAGATCGACGGCGGCGACGAGCACGCCGACACCACCTTCCTCGAACACGTCACCCCCAGTGTCTTCAAGGAGCCCGCCGGCCTCGCCGACAACAGCTGGAACATGTGGCAGACCGACCTCGACCTCATCCGGGACCACGGGCTCAACGCCTACCGGTTCTCCATCGAATGGTCCCGCATCGAACCCGAACAGGGCAAGGTGAACACGGCGGCCCTCGACCACTACGAGCGTCAGATCGACGCCTGCCTCGAACGCGGCATCACCCCCGCGATCACGCTCAGCCACTTCACCGCACCCGACTGGTTCGCACGCCGGGGCAGCTGGTTCAACCCCCAGGCCGCGGACTGGTTCGCCGACGAATGCACCCGCGTCATGCGGCGCATCGGCGACCGCGTCGCCCTCGCCGTGACCTTCAACGAGCCCAACCTGCCCCACATCCTCGCCATGGGAGGCCTGCCCCCGGAGGCCATCGAACTGCAGCGCGCCTGCCTCGACGCCGCATCCGCCAAGGCCGGTGTCGAACGCTACCGCGCCGGCAACGTCGCCATCCCCGAGGAATTCGACGAACTCGAGAACGGGTTCAAGAAGGCCCACCGCGCCGCGGTCGCCGCCATCCGCGCGGTCGCACCCACGGTCCCGGTCGGCCTGTCCCTGTCCGTGATGGACGACACCTACGTGACCGAACACGGCCGCGAACTGTGCCGGCAGAAGCGCGACGCCTGCTACGGCACCTGGGTCGACGCCGTTCAGGGCGACGACTTCATCGGCGTTCAGAACTACGAGCAGCTCGTCTTCGGCGACGACGGCATCATCCCGCCCGCCCCGGGCGAGCCCGTCAACGGCATGGGCACCGCATTCCGACCCGAATCCCTCGCTCACTCCGTCATCTACATCCACGAACTGACCGGACTGCCGATCGTGGTCACCGAACACGGCGCCTCCACCGACGACGACACCCTGCGCTGCAAGTTCATCGAGGACTCCCTCGCCCAGTTCGCCCACATCGTCCGCGACGGCGTACCGGTCAAGGGCTACTTCCACTGGACCCTCATGGACAACTTCGAATGGATCTCCGCCTACGACTCCCGACTCGGCCTGTGCTCCGTAGACCGCGAGAACGGCACCTTCGCCCGCACGCCCAAGCCCAGCTTCGCCGTCTACCAGCACATCGTCGAAACCACCGTGCTCTGACCGCAGCCCACACTCCCCGCGAAGCCGCGCCAATCAACCGTTGGGATATCACCGATATCCCAACGGTTGCCACGCCTTACGTCGTTATGGGTTTCGACAATGGAATGACGTGGCCACCGCACGATGCGAACAATCGTTTTCATGGCTGGAAGTTTCGATAATGTCTAACCTACGCTCAGACGACGCGTACCGTCGTCTGAGCCGTAAGGTCGTTCATCGTCGCAAAACGGGCAGCAATTCTCCCGACGATGACACCTCCGTGCGATCCACTCTGATCAAATCATTCGAGAACGGGCGGGAGAGACGTTCATCCTGCCGGACCCACCGATTCCCGGCTTTTATTGATGCCTGGGGGTGAGTCGGGAAGAAGCGAGTGACTGAACCGCAGAAACAACGGAAGCCCCTTACGTCTATTAACAGCTTTCTCGGAGCGCGTTCGGCGCTCGCCGGCCCATGCATCTTGATATCCCGATGAGCAACAAAAAACCGGCACCCCTTGGGGATGCCTTGTGGGGCTATAGGAACCAAACGTGGTGTTTATGACCGGGGTTTGGCCTTGTAGCAGTAGGCGTGTCGGGGTGGTTTTAATGCGTTGTCGTGTTAAAGACCGCCGGTCCGGCCGTCCGGTGCCTGTTCGATGGGTGCATGAGGACGAAGTCGAAGAGGGACCGGCTGTGCCCGGTATGCGGAAAACCGATGAGGAAGAACGGAAGAACGAAGGCCGGCTCCCAACGCTGGAAATGCACGGACTGCCGCCGCCGATCGTCAGGCATCACACGGTGATGGCGGACGGCACGTACATGAACCACGGCTGGTGCCTGATCGTGGCGGTCGACGGCGAGACGGGCGAGGTGTTGGGCTTCCAGTGGTGCGCGCACGAGTCGAGGGCCGCCTACATGGCGCTGTTCTCGCGCATCCCCGCCCCGGACGTGCTGATCACCGACGGGCTGCGCGGCGCCGAGACGGCCTGTGGCGACGTATGGCCGGATACGAGGATCCAGCGATGTCTGGTGCACGTGCAGCGCAACACCCGCGCGGATCTCACATCGAGGCCCAGGCTCGATGCGGGCAAGGAGCTCAAGAAGCTCTCCGACCGGCTCACCAGGGTCCATGACGCCGAGCGGGCGGCCCGGTGGGGCGAGGCGCTCAACGCATGGCATCTCAGGTGGGGCGGTTTCATCAACGAGCGTACCTTCGCGAAGGACGATCCGACGAACCCGAAGGCCACGCGCCGGGAGTGGTGGTGGACCCACCAGGAGGTCAGACGCTGCTACCGGCGGCTGGAGAGACTGTTCCGCGAGGGCAGGCTGTTCGCGTTCCTGGAGCCCTCGCTGACCGCCGCGGGCCCGGTGGCGCGCACCACGAACCGTTTTGAGGGCGGCGTCAACTCGCCGCTCAAGCACGTGCTCCTCGACCACCACGGGCTGCCCGAGGAGCATATGAGACGTGCCTGCGAATGGGTGTGCTACATGAAAAGCGGATCCCCGGACCCCAAGTCGCTGATCAGCCCCGAACACCGGAGTCCGGCACGACCATCACCGGCCGAAGAGGACGGCGACGACGACGGCGCACCAAAATACGGCACCGGGGTCAGCTGGGACGAGTTCCACACCCATGCCGAGCGGCGATTCGACTACTGACCATCGCGGCTTCCACGTATCTCTGAACCGGCGTCATGCGCACTGGACGCATAGACGCCGGCATGACGCAAATTATCGAAACGCTATTGCAGCTCGTCCAGATCTCATCCAATCTTGCCGAGGCATTCGGTAACGGCATCACCGGCGGACACTGGCTGCCACTCGTCGCCGCTATTACGGAACCGCTGCTGTTTGTCCTCCGGCTCCTTGAGATAGGCAAACACCCCGCCCGCCACAGTGCCCGTCACAGGAACAAACGCCATGCAAGGACAGGACGTGGCCGTCACTCAGAACGGAGATAAGACAAACCTAAAACACCACAAAAGTTCCTATAGCCCCCCAAATTCCTGAGTGTATTGTCTCGAGACATGCGTCAAGCATGCCCCGAGACAATACACTCGAAAACGGAGGTTTACGGACACTGTTCGGCCGAACCGGTTTCCGTCTCCGAAACGCCGGGAAAAAGTGTCTCAAAACGGATACGCGAGGGTCAGCGCTGCCGGCCGACCACCTACCTGCAGAAGGACGCGCTGGAACCGGCCGGGTATGATCGGCTGTAACCAGCGCGATCGTGGCGACAAGCGTCGTCTACCGGAAGATTCGGAGTATCGTCACGCCGAACCGACATACGCGCAGCCGCGCCGGCCATGGGGGAGGATGGTCGTCGAATATGAATGAAGGTTCCGTCCTGCGAAATGACAGAGCGGAACCTTCGGGTGGGTAATGGTCAGGCGGGATTACTCGTGATCAAAGCGGACGCGGGTGAGCACGCATCCGGTGCCCACGAGCATCATGATCGCGGTGAGACCGAGCATCGCCTCGGACGTGACACCAGTGGCGGCGAGCGGACCGTATTCCTTGATGACGGTCGTGGGTGCATCCACGGTCTTTTCGCTCTTGCCGGTGGCGGCCGTGGAGCTCGTGGTGCCGCCGGTCAGGTTGTCGACCTTCGACTGTGCGCTGGTCTGCGCGTGCTGCGCGTTGTCGGCGTCGGTCTGGGCCTGGTTCCTGTCCTGCTCGGCCTGGTCGGCCTTGTGCTGGGCATCCTGCTGGGCCTTCCTGGCGGCGTCGAGTTCCGCGTCGGACGCGGTCTTGTCCGCCAACGCCTTGGCGTACGCGGTCTTCGCGGTCTCGAGCTCCTTGTCCGCCTGCTCCTTGGCCTCGGTCGCCTGATCGAGCTTGGTTTGGGCGTTCTCGGCGGCGGTCTGGGCCTTGGCGAGAGCCGTCTTGGCCTGGGCGAGCGTGGTCTTCGCGGTCTCGGCGTTCCTCAGGTCCGTGTTCGCCTGGCTGATCTGCTGGTCGGCCGTGCTGATCGCGGTCTGGGCCTGGCTGATGCGTGTCTGGGCGGCGTCCACGCGCGCCTGCGCCTGGGCGACCTTCTCGTCGGACACGGTCTTCGCCGTCCGGGCCGCTTCGAGCGTCTTGAGCACGGCCGTCCTGTCGGCGGTGGCCTGGTCGAGACGCTTCTGGGCGTCCGCCTTCGCGGTCTTGGCCTGACTGATGCGCTGGTCGGCGGTGGCGGCCGCCTCCTTGGCGGATTCGGCCTTGGCCTTGGCCTGGTCGATGCGTGTCTGCGCGTCCGCGACCTTCCCGTTCGCCTGGGCGAGTTTGGTCTGGGCGTTCTTGGCGGCGGTCGTGGCCTGATCCGATTCCTTCCGGGCGGTTTCAGACGCCGTCTTGGCCTTCTCGTACGCCTCGGCCTTCGACTTCTGGTCGGCCTTGGCCTTCTCCAAAGCCTGCGCCTTATCGGCGTTGGCCTTGACGGCCTCGTCGTACGCCTTCTGCGCGGCCGCGAGCTTCTCGCGTGCGGTCGTGGCGGCCTGGGTCTTCTCCGCGAGCGTCGCCTTCGCGCTCTCCGCCTCGGCCGTGGCCTTGGCGGCCTCGTCCCTGGCCTGCTCGGCCGCCTGGGCGGCCTTGTCGGCGGTGGCCTGCGCGGCCTTCCAATCACCGCTCGCGTTCTCCAACGCGGCCTTCCACGCGGTCAGATCCGCAATGTAGTCATCCACGCTCATCACACGGTCCGACGTGGCCAGACTGCCCTGAGAGCCGGTATGGAACTCCTGGCTGGCGGGCTCGTAGCCACCATTCACGCCGCCGGCGACACCCGTGCCGGTGATCGTGTACGACGGGTTGATGATGTTCAGATAGTGGCCGACGTTCTGATAGATGTCGGGATACTTCTGATACAGCTGGTATGCGGTCAGGCCCTTGATCTCGGGATGGTCCTTGACGGCCTGCTCGTACGTGGCCTTCTCCTTCGTGTACCATCCGGCGAATGCGGAATCCGGGGAGGTGCCGTACCCCCAGTACAGGTTCTCACCCACGTTGTAGCGGTTGTACTGCTGGGAATGGTAGCCCACATGGGTCTGCGCGTAGTCGGCGTTGGCCTGGCCCATCGCCATGAGCGTGTCCGACACCTTCAACGGTTCGAGCCCCTCGGAGGCGCGGATCTCGTTGCACTTCTTGATGTACTCCAACGCCTTGAGCATGTTGTCGATCGAGGTGGCGTCGTTCTTGTCGCCGTTGTGGATGAACTGGAGGTACTGCGTGTAGGTGCCGTCCGTGAGGATCTTGTACGCGTGCTGCGCGTCCTTGTCGAGATAGTAGGTGCTGGCGCCCTGCTGCAGCTTCTGATCCGCGCTGTCGGCGACCGTCTTCTTCGCGTCCGCCGTGGCCTGCGCCTGGTCGGCCTCCTGCTGCTTGGCCGACGCGTCGGCCGTCTTGTCCGCCTTCGCCTGGTCCGCCGCCTTCTGAGCCGCGTCCGCATCGGACTGGGCCTGCTCGGCCTCGCTGGCGGACTTCTTGGCGGCCTCCAACTGGGCGGCGAGGTCAGCGAGCCCGCCGTCCTCCTTCTCCAGATCCGCGACCTTCTGGTCGGCAGCATCCTTGTCCGCCTTGGCGGTGTTCTCATTGTCGAGAGCGGTCTTCAGGTCGGCGAGCTTGTCGGCGGCCGTCTTGTCCGCTTCGGTCTTCTCCGCAGTGGCCTTGTCGGCCTCCGTCTGGGCGTTCTGCTTGTCCGTTTCGGCGGTCTTCTGCTCGGCTTCGGCCTCGGCGACCGTCTGATCCACCGTCGCCTTATCCTGCTCGGCCTGCGACTGGTCGGCCTCGGCCTTCGCCTTGTCCTGCGACGCCTGCTCGGCCTGCGACTGCGCCTGATCGGCCTGAGACTGAGACTGATCGATGGTCTGCTGATGCTGATCCGACTCCGCCTGAGCCGCCTGACGATCCGACTCCGCAGCCGTCTTATCCTGTTCGGCCGACTGCTTCTCGCCCTCGGCCGACTGCTTGGCCGACTGCGCCTGATCGATGCGCTGCTGGGCGTCGGCCGCGCTCGCGGCCGCACTGTCCGCCGCCTTCTGCGCCGATTCGGCCGACTGCTGCGCCTGCTGCAGATTCTGCTGGGCGGCCGTATTCTCCTGCTTCGCCTGCGACTGGGCCTGCGACGCCTGATCCGCCTGCGACTGGGCCTGATCCAGTCCCGACTGCGCCTTGCTCAGATTCTCGGCCGCCTGATCGGCCTTCGCCTGCGCGTCGGCCACGCTGGTCGTCTTCGTGGACTGTGCCGCGACCTGGGAATCCTGTTCGGAGGAAACCTCGTCGGCCATCGCCATCGTCGGCGCACCCAGAGAGGCGACCGCAACCGTCGCCGCCACCGACATCTTCAGCGTCTTATTCATGTCCGCTTCCTTTCACTGCTCTTCATGCGCGCACCACATGTCGATCAGACGTCCGACATTGCACGCATAATCAGCAACATACCCCCCCCCTAATGACGGACAAGGGGGAGTGGACCACATAATCTCACCATATGAAAGCGGCAAACAAAAACGCCGACCCCGTAAACGGTGCCGGCGAGCCATATGTCATTTGCGACGTTACGGCGGACTACTTCACTCCACCGTTCTGATAGTCGATGTTGTAGCCGTTGGCGGTGTTGAATACGATCACGTGCTGGTCGATCGAACCGTCGGACGTGCGGATGTCCACGCTCACCGTGCGCGGCAGCAGCTCGGAGCCCTCATAGTTCGGCGTGGCCATGTACTCCACGGTGCCGTTCGGATTGTCGTCCAGCCAGTCACGCGCCTCGGTCTCCGTGTACGCCATGCCGCCGGCCGGCTGGTTCTTGCCCACGTTCTGGGTTCGCGTGCCCGTCACCATGTTCTTCTCCGCATCCTCGCCGCCAAGGCTCTTCGCCAGCAGATGGCTGCGATTGAACAGATAACCGCGATACGACTTGCCGCCGCCCAGATCGATCGTCACCTTCGGATTGGGACGGGGGTAGCCGGCGATCGTCTCGGGCATGTCGCGCTCGCGGGCGGAGCCGCTGTCGCGCAACTGCTTGTCGATCACGCCGACGACCATACCGGCGCGACCGTACGAGTCGAGGCCCGTGTAGCGGATCTCGCCCTTGGCGGGCATGGTGCCGGCGTTGGCGAAGTCGGCCTTGCCGGAGACCACGTAGTAGTCGGGGTACTGCTGCTGCGACCAGACGATGGCGTTGGGGGAGTCCGCGGACTGGTTGTCGGACAGCGTCGGCGTGCTGCTGGACGACAGCGACTGGGTAAGTTCGTCGAGGCCCCGGCTGACGGAATCCGTGTCGGCCGAGCATCCCGCCAGGCCGAACAGGAATGCGATGGATAGAATCGACGCGACCGCGCGCGTCATGATGGATCGTACATGATTGGAGATGTGCATTCGAGTAAGTCTAGGTGGATGGATGTTTCCGGGCTTTCGAACATCACGGTTCCTTCACGTATAAGCATGCCATCACCCGACTGCGACGGTGTGGAGATCGATGATAGAAAATGTGAGAAATACGGTGACCTATGTGCGAATCGACGGACGTTGGCGATCGGTGTTGAGCGTTTTTCGATATCTGGAGAATGCTCGATAAATCGTTGAAAACATTGTGTTTTCTGATTGCTAATTTGAGAAGATGTGCTATACTGAAAGCGAAGGTTGGAAATGATCAACCAAGGAAAATCGAACATGATGACGTGTTCGATTTGAGTCCAAGGATGGTTGGTTTTCCGATCTTCCGGAACCCGCGAGGACGCGGCGAATGAGGATAATGGAACAGATAACAGAACAGGGAAGCCGTCCACGCAACGCGATGAGAATGAATGGATGATTCGGACGGCATGAGGCGCGGCGAACGAGGAGAACGAGAAGCAGATGAACGGATATGTGAGGCCGCGCGGAGGATGACCGGGCAAGGACGCCCGACGATAACTGAATATGGATAATCCAACGGACGAGACCGCTCGTCCAATAACTGAAGGAAAGGCGATATGGAAACAAATCAGCCATGAGACCCCGGGGTTTGAAACACTAGCTCCGGGGTCTCGTTTATGCTCCCGCGTCACAACCCCTCCGCGGATGACCCCATGCCACAATACGGATGCACCCCTTGGAATCATTGCCGTTTCGCCGGCTCTTCGTTGTCCCGTAGGAGTGGGGATAATGGGCGGCATGAGAGCAAACACTCGTGCGCGCGGCAGTCGTGCGCCCATCATTGTGATCTCTGTCATCGGCATCGTCTTGGCGGTGATCGTGGCACTCGGACTGATGTTCTGGCATTCGGCGGCGACGGTGGGGGAGTCCGTGCGTCAGGCGGGCGGCTATGCACGTCAGGCACAGTCCAGCTTCAAGGACGGTGATCTGAAGACGGCGCTCAAACAGCTGGACCGTGCCGGCGCCAGCGTGGAGGACGCGCACCGTGAGGCGGAGACGCCGATCTGGCGTATCGCGTCCGTCGTACCGTACTACGGGTCGGATGTCACGACCGTGCGCGGCCTGCTGTCGGCCGGTGCCGATGCGTCCGCCAACGCGCTGCCGAAGATCGAATCGGCCGCCGACGGCACACTCGTCGACACGGATCTCGGCAGCCTGTTCCAGGGGACGTCGTGGAGCGATGGGACGCTGTCCATCCCGAGGATCCACGAGGCCAAGACGGACATCCAGGATGCGGCCGACGTCATGGCGCGGGTGAAGACCACCATCGACGATCTGCCGGAAACGCATGTCCAGCAGGTCACCGACGCGGTGGATCAGGCGAAGGATTCCGCCGCGCAGGCGTCCGACGCGTTGGATTCGCTCGGCACGATGCTCTCGCACATTCCCGGCTGAGGCCGCGGAGCCCGACGAAGACGAACGAGGACCATATCACCGCTCTCCGTTGCGGGCGCGAATACGATGAAGGGTCCGGCATGACGCGTATGTCATGCCGGACCCTTTTTCCATGCCGATCATGCGATTCCGTGATCAGCTCGGTCGGGCGGCCGCCGGTGTCGTGGCCGCTCCGATCCGCTACTCGCGTACGAGGCGAATGTTCTTCACACCGTCCTTGTTGCTGCGACGGTACAGCACGAAACGGTGGCCGATCACCTGGACCAGGTCGGCGTGCAGGCGTTCGGCGAACAGTTCGCCGGCCTCCTTGGCGGTGTATCCGCAGCCCTCCAGCAGCGTGCACTTGATCAGCTCGTGCGATTCCAGGCACTCGTCGGCCTGGGCGACGGACGCATCGGTGATGCCGTTCTTGCCGACGATGAGTTCCGGGTTCAGCTGCTGGCCCATGGCGCGCAGCTGCTTGATCTGCTTCTTGGTCAATGCCATATGAACGTGGTCTCCTTCATGTGCGGGCGTCCCTGCATGCAACGCGGTCCCGCATCCTTACTGTTCTGCCGTCCTGTACGACGTGAAACTCTGCAATAGCATAACGAGCATAACGTATGCCATGTATGCGGTTTGCACTCACGGGCTCCTCCGGTCCACCGCGCTACCAGCGTTTGGTGGCGATGAAGAAGAAGCGGCGGAAGTGCAGGATCACCTCGCCGTTGGGGCGTGGCTTGTATACGGAGTTCACCCGCCATGCCACCTCGCGTTCGAACTGCTTCGACAGTTCGCCGCTCGGATCGCGTTCGTCGAGCGCGTGCAGGTACACCTGCATGCGTACGCCCTTGACCCATTCCACGAGCGCGTCGGCGGACGGCATGCGATGATAGTACGTGGTCTCCCATTGGACGAAGTCCGCGCTGACGGCGGCGAGGATGTCGAAATATTCGTCGGGCTGCAGCGTGCCGTTGCGGCCGTCAAGCATGTCGCCGAGATTCCAGCGCGGGTCGCACGCCACCTCGTTGATGATATTGAACAGGCGCATGCGGCCCACCATCGGCATCTGCACGGCGAGCACGCCGCCGGGGTTGAGCGACTCCATGAGCTGGGGGATGAGCAGACGGTGACCGGGGATCCACTGCAGGCAGGCGTTCGAGAACATGAGATCGTAGCGGCCGTGCAGGTGGTGCACGTCGCCGAGGATGAAGTCGATGCCGGGATGGTTCTCCTTGGCGCTGGCGATCATGTTCGGCGAGTTGTCGATGCCGAACAGGCGCGAGCCGGGGAACTCCTCGCGCAGCACCGTGGTGCTGTTGCCCGGACCGCAGCCGAGATCGGCGATGATGTTGGGCCCCGGGATGATCTGCTTGACGCGGCGCGCCAGATCGACGGATGGCTGTGTGCGTTCGGCTTCGAACTTGAGATACTGCGCTGAATTCCAGTCGGACATGATGGGCTAGACACTCCTTCGGCCCCAATGCCGTTCGTTTGGCATGCTTTCCCTAACTCTACCCCCTGCCATCGTCCGAAGACGGGTAGCAAGGGTCGGGCCGTGTCCCGTGCGGCCCACTGCTCGGAACGGAGGAGTGCGGCGCCGATGTTTCGCATTACACTGACAGACGTCATACCGAATCGGCCGGCATCCGGTCGGCCGACAGAAGAGGAGCCCGAATGAGCGACACGAACGACGATTCCCCCATCACCGACGTTATCTTCGACTTCTGCGGGGTGCTGCTCGACTGGCAGTGCCGCGCATGCCTCGAGGGGCATTTCCCTCAGAAGACGGTCGACGCGATCTGTGCGGACGACGACCCGCACGGGTTCTACCGGTACGAGGATCGCATGGACGCCGGCGAGGACTTCGACGACATCTATCCGGACGTGGTGCGCGAACAGGGTGATCAGATCGCCGGCATCTTCCGCTACTACATCGACCACTACGATGACGCGCTGCCGCGCATGCTGCCCGGCATGGAGCAGCTGCTGCGCGATCTGAAGGCTGCCGGCTACGGCGTGTGGGGTCTGACGAACTGGTCGCACGAGACGTTCCATCTCGCGTTCGAGAAGTTCCCGCAGATCGAGGAGCTGCTCGGCGGCACCGTGGTCTCCGGCGTGGAGAAGATGCACAAGCCGAACGCCGACATCTACGAGCTGGCGTTGGAGCGGTTCGGCCTGAACGCCGGTTCATGCGTGTTCCTCGACGACACCAGGCGCAACGTGACCGGCGCCGAGGTGGCGGGCATCCGCGCGTTCCTCTTCACCGACGCCGCCCAGGCGCGCCGCGACCTCGCATCGCTGGGCGTGAGGATCTGAACGCCGGGGCGCCGAGCGAAAACCGGTGCCGGGGACTGTCCGGGATGAGGGCAGCCTCCACGCGACACGGAAAATCGCGGTAAGGTACCAAGGTCAACGTCGTGCACCGGCCCAGCCGGGCGCGACGGCAATGCAAGCAACCCGAGGAAACGGAGATAACCATGGCATACGCGAGCAACGCACCGTTCCACGCCGACGTGGTGGGCAGCTACCTGCGCCCCGAGGCCCTCAAGCAGGCCCGCGCGGACTATGAGGCCGGCACGATCGACGCGGCGGCGCTCAAGGCCGTCGAGGACAAGGCCATCGAGAACCTGATCGCCAGGCAGAAGCAGGCCGGCCTGCACGTGATCACCGACGGCGAGTTCCGTCGCCGCTGGTGGCACTTCGACTTCATGTGGGGCTTCGCCGGCGTGGAGCACAAGGCCGCCGCCCACCGCGTCGCCTTCCACGACGAGGTGACCCCCGCCGACACCGCCGCCGTGACCGGCAGGCTCGACGGCCACAACCACCCGTTCGTCGAGCACTTCAAGTTCGTCAAGCAGTTCGAGGATGAGAACACCGTGGCCCGCCAGACCATGCCGTCGCCCGCGCAGACCCTGTTCGTGCTCACCGGCAACAAGACCGCCTACCCGTACGACGAGTTCTACGCCACCGACGAGGAACTGGCCGCCGACATCGTCAAGGCGTACCGTCAGACCATCGCCGAACTCTACGCGGCCGGCTGCCGCAACGTGCAGTTCGACGACTGCACGTGGACCCGCCTGTGCGATCCGGCCGTGCGCGAGCGCCTGGGCTGGAGCGACGAGGACGCCGAACGCCTGCAGCAGCAGAACCTCGACATCATCAACGCGGTGATCGACGGCCAGCCCGACGACCTGGTGATCAACACGCACGTGTGCCGCGGCAACTTCCACTCCACGTGGCTGTCCTCCGGCGGCTACGCGCCCGTGGCCGCGAACCTGTTCGGCAAGGAGAACGTGAACGCCTACTACCTGGAGTTCGACGACGACCGTTCCGGCGACTTCGCGCCGCTCGCCGAACTGTCCGGCGACAAGAAGGTGGTGCTCGGCCTGATCACGTCGAAGACCCCCGAGCTTGAGGATCCGGCCGTGATCAAGGCCCGCATCGAGGAGGCCGCGCAGGTTGTGCCGCTCGAGCGCCTGTGCCTGTCCACGCAGTGCGGCTTCGCGTCCACCGAGGAGGGCAACAAGCTCACCGAGGACCAGCAGTGGGCCAAGATCGCCCTCGTCAAGTCCATCGCCGACGAGGTATGGGGCAACTGATCGCCGACTGCCAGTGATTGCTCATTGATTGCTGAGGAAGCCCGCCAGCCGTATACATACGGCCGGCGGGCTTTTCTAATGCGTGAGGCCTTGCGCAGGCTGGATTCTGGTGGCGTTGTGCGTGGGAATGGCCGCGGCGAGGAGTGCCGCGATGAGGATGACGGGGATGAGCACGCCGATCTGCGTCCACGGCAGTTGCGTGGTGAATTGGCTGGTCATGCCGCCGATCTGGGCTTTGACGCCGGCGATGCCGAGCGGCAGTCCGACCAGCAGGCCAACAAACGTGCCGATGAAGGTCAGGGTCAGCGCTTCGATGGCGATTTCCGTGCGGATGACGCCGCGTCTGGTGCCGAGGGCGCGCAGCATGCTGATCTCGTTGGTGCGTTCGATGACGGACAAGGCGAGCTGGTTGGCGAGCCCGGTCAGGCTGATGATGACGGTGATGGCGAGCATCGCGTAGGAGAGCATGAGCAACATGTTGAGCACGTTGAGGATATCGTTGCTTTCGGCGATGCCGCCGCCGACCGTGGCGTTCGGGTCGGCCACGGCCAGCCGGTTGACCTGACTGGCGAGCCTGGCTCGGTCGATGCCGGGCTTGGCCTTGAACCAGATCATGCTGGTCTTCAATGCCGGTTCGATGGCGTCAGTGTGCGGCAGCGCAGCGAGTTGGTCGTCGGTGATGATGACCGCGAGTTTCGGTGATTCGGTGAGTTGCGAGGCATGCGCCCTGACCGTGACGTGAATGCCCGCGATGGTGAGCGTGAGCGTGTCGCCTTCCTTGATGCCGATGGTGCTCATGTAGCGCGGGTGGACGAGCGCGACCGGCATGCCGTTCTCCTCGCCGGCGCGCCACTGGTCGTCCTTGGCGAAGATGGCGGCGGCGTTGTCGGGGATGACGTCGAGTATCCGGGGCGTGGTCTTCGTCCCGTCCGGCGCATGGTCGATGGCGATGGTTCGTACCGGGTAGGAGGCTTGCGCGTCGGTGATTTCATTGGCATGCTGCAGGACCTTGTCGGCGAGTGTGCTGTTGTCCGGCGTGTAGAGGGCGGCGCTGACCGGATATCGGTGGTCGAGGTCGGCGTTGATGGTGGCGGTTCCGGTGGCCGCGGCCGAGGAGAGCGCGGCGATCAGGCTGATGCCGAATGCGACCGCGGTGACGGTGCCGCCCGCGCGTCGCGCGTTCGCCGAGAGGCTTGCCGCAGCCAGTTTGCCAGACAGCCCGTATACGGACAAGACCGTGGCGATGACGGGCATGATCTGTGCGGCGAGTCCGGGCAGGGCGAGTACCAGACCGAGCGCCAAAGCAAGACCGCCGGCCAATGCAACGGGCATGTGGAAGCCGGCCGCACCGATCCACAGCAACGCGACTCCGGCGATCGCGCACACTGCGCCGAACACGATGCACGAAACACCGCCGTCATGCGTCTTGCCACTCGTCTTCGCGTCGTTGTTGCCGTCGCCAGACTGCACTGCTCCGTCCAATGCCTGGACGGGTGGGATGCGTGTGGCGTGGCGCACGGTCGTCCATGCGGTCAATACCGTGGCCAGAACCGTCAGCAGCAACGTTCCAGCCAGCAACATCGGGTTGGCGGCGAATCCACCGAATGCCTGACCCATCACCGTCATGGCCGCGTACCCGCCGCCTACACCGATCAGGGCTCCGACGAGCGTGCCGGCTATGGCGGTGATCAGCGCTTCGGACAGCACGAGCGAACGAATGTTCGCGCGTCGTGCTCCGATCAGACGCAGCATGGCGATGTCCCGCGTACGCTGCGCGATCAGCGTCCGGTAAGTGCTGGAAATCACCATCATCGCGGCACACAGGGCGATGACCGCGAACACCGCCATGATCACGGTCAGCTGCGTGCTGCCGCCGGCCATCATCGCCGACGCCTGCCGGATCATCTCCACTCCCGTGACCGCCGTGACACCATCCGGCTGGGCGGCCGTCGCAAGACGTTGGGTGACCGAATCGATGTCGGAGGGGTCGTTGAGTTTGACGAACAGTTCACCCGGTGTCATGTCGCCGAAGTACGACGGGTCGGCGTAGATCGCGTAATCAGTGCCGGTCATCGGCTTGAACCGCACATCGTTGATGCCGCTTACCGTCACCGCATTCTTCGTACCGTCGGACGATTTCAATGTGACCGTGCCGCCGACCCGCACGCCGAGCTTGCCGGCCGTATCCTGCGAGATGACGATCTGGTCGGCGGACCGTGGCCAGTCGCCGGACTCCAATCCGAACCAGCGCAGGGACGGGTCGCGGGCGACGGAATACACGTTCGCCGTGCCACGCGCATCCATGCCGTATGCGGTGACCGTGGCCGCATAATACGGGGCCGTCGCTTTCACTTTGCCGCTGACATTCGCCTTGGCGAGCACGTCCTCGGCCCATGAGGACTTCAATGATTTCACGTCGGTGTCGCCGGGGTCGATGATGACGTCCACGGGTTTCAACGGCGCGGCCGTGATCGTGGTCATGCTCGCGGTGGACGTGCCTTGGAACACGATCGTGCCCGCCAGCATCGCCGCCGACAGGACCACCGCCAACAACACGGCGAGCAGTCGGGACGGGGAATGCTTGATCTGCGCCCACGCCACCCGGATCATCGCGCACCCGCTTCCGCATTCGCCGGTTCGACGCTTTGTTCGAGCACGTGCACCACGTCCACTGCGACCGGATGTGCAATGTCCGCCGCGATCAGCCCGTCGCGCACCACGAGCGCACGGTCGGCATAGGCGGCGGCGTTCGGGTCATGCGTGACCATCACGATCGTCTGCCCGCGACGCGACGCCATATCCCGCAAAATCGCCAACAGTTGGCGAGATGACTTCACGTCCAGCGCCCCGGTCGGCTCGTCCGCGAACACCACCGCGGGATTCCCGGCCAGCGCGCGGGCGACCGCCACACGCTGCCGCTGCCCGCCGCTCATCTCCTGCGGCTTGTGATCGAGCCGGTTCTCGATACCCAACTCACGCGCGATCCCACGTATTGTCTGTCGGTCGGGCTGCCTGCCTCGCAGCGTGAACGGCAGCTCGATGTTCTGCTCCGCCGTCAGATACGGCAACAGGTTGAAATCCTGAAAAATGAACCCGATCCGGTCACGCCGCAGATCGGACAACGCATCATCCGACAACGTCGAAATATCCACGCCATCGATAATCACCCGGCCGGAAGTAGGAGTATCCAAACCCGCCAGCAGATGCAGCAACGTGGTCTTGCCCGACCCCGACGGTCCCACGATCGCCGTGAACTGGCCCTTCTCGAACCGGGCCGTGATACCCGCCACCGCAACCGTCTCGGCCATACCGGAACCGTACGTCTTGCGCACGTCAAGCACTTCGACCGCCGCCGGGTACACGGTCATGCCGCTGCTCGTTCCTGCTATGTCTGTCATGCCAGCCCCTTCCTGTGTTCCACGGGCGATTCGGCTGTCGATACATCGAATCGCCCATTCACACAACAACCTACGGGGATGGCCTCATGCAGGGTATCGTCCGAACGAATCACGTTTCATGTGAGCGGTACTGGAGTGCGAGCGGCATGGTACCTGGGTATGAACTCCCATGGGATGAGGATGCGGGAAACCATCATTGCGAATCATGGTATCGGCCAGCCGGCGCGGGTAACGTCGTTGGTATGAAGGTTCGTGTGGAGGATGCGATCGCCCTGTTCGGCGTGTTGTTGTGCTTGCTGTTCGGTGCGGCGGGCATGGGCGATTGGGTATGGGCGGGCGTGGCCGTCGCCTCCATCGTGTTCGTGCGACGGCGGTTCGCCGTGTTCGCCGTATTGGCGGCTGTCGTCCCCGCTGTATACACAACTATCTACGGTTCGTTCACGTTGATCGGCCAGCTCATGGCCGTAATTGCCGCGTTCCTGTGCGGAGCAAATAGGGTAAAGCGTTGCCGGCTGATCGGGCTGGCATCATCTTTGTCGCCCGTGATCGCGTTCGGCTTGCATCTGGCGATCGTCCGAGCCCCGGATTGGACGATGCCAGTGGCCGGACTGTTCGCGGGCAGTCTGATGCTGGCCGCATGGCAGGCGGGCCGGCTCAACCGTTCCAAGGACATGAGACTTGAGGCGGAGGAGGAACGCCGGACCATGGCCGAACATGACAGCGACATGCGTGCGCGGCTGGCCGTCTTGGAGGAACGCATGCGCATCAACCACGAGATGCACGACATCCTCGCCCACACACTCACCGGCATCACCGTCCAAGCCGAAAGCGGCAGAACGACCACCACCGACACCGCATCACGCACGGTGTTCACGGACATCTCCCAAGCCTCGCGCGAGGCCGTCGCCGATTTACGGACCCTGCTATCCGACAACACGAGAGAAGACCGCTTGCCGGAACCCACGCTCGACCAGTTCGACGAACTCATCGCCGGATACCGGAAACAGGGACTGGTCATCGACCTGCACCAGGAGGACATGAAGCCGCCGTATCTGCCGACGGGACTGTCCCACGCCATATACCGGGTGGCCGAGGAATGCCTGACCAACGCGCTGCGCTACGCGCAACCCCGCTGCGTCGACCTGTCCCTGACCATCACCGGCGACGATATCCGACTGCACTGCGAAAACCCGTACGTGTCTCTCCCGCACACCGACATCACCGAACGACAACGACGCGGACACGGTCTTGACGGCATCCGGTGGAGGTGCGAGCAATACGATGGCCGCGCCAGCGTCAGCATGACGGATGGGATTTGTTCGATTGATGCCGTCTGGCCGCTGCCCTACCAGCGGGAACCGTTGGCGGCGGCATTGAACGAGACCGCTAACGGACACAGGCAAGGAGAACGGCAACAATGACGATGACAAATGCGGACGGAGCACGGCCCATCCGCGTGATGCTGGTCGACAACCAGACGCTGATCCTCGACGGATTCGCGCGCATCATCGATGCGCAGCCCGACATGAGCGTCACCGCCACGGCCACGGACGGCGAAACCGCGATACGCACGGCCCGACAGGCCAAACCGGACGTGATCCTCATGGACGTGCGCATGCCTGGACTCGACGGCATCCAAACCACACGCACCATCATCCACGATCTGCCGGAAACACGCATCATCGGACTTACCTCATACGACACCGACAACTACGCCATAGGCATGCTCGACGCCGGAGCCAATGGCTTCCTCCTCAAAAACACCAACGCCGAACGGTTCCTCGACGCCATACGAGCCGCCGTCTCGGGCAACACCGTCATGGACACCACCACCATGAACCGCCTCAACCGGCGCCTCTCCGCCGGTTCGGTCCGGGCGGTAGCGCCGGACGACGAGGTGTTGGATCGGAGGAACGAAGATCTTCCCGATTTCACCGGTCGGGAACGTGACGTCCTCGCTCGTATCGTCCAAGGCGACTCCAACGAGCAGATCGCCGCACGCCTTGGCATCAGCGTATCCACCGTCAAAACCCACATCGGCAACATCCTCAGAAAAACCGGCCAAACCAACCGTGTGCGTCTCATCGTCTGGGCCGCACGCCACCTTCGCGGAATATGAAAACCCTCTATCGGAGAGAGACTGCAGCGAAAACTGTTGCATGTGTCATCTTCGGATGATATTTCCGCATGTTCTCCTGCTGATCATTGTCCCTCACCGAATCGTCGGTATCATCCATCGGTCAAAGGAATGAGTCGGTTATCGACGAATGAAATCCTTCATCTCCGCCTTGGTGAAGTGCTCGATCATTGTGCGCCAGACTGCTTCGATCAGATCCGGGTCGGCGTGGGATGTCTCGGCCAACCTGCGTACCTTGGCGATGACCGCGTTCACGCGAGCTGATGCCTTGACGTCGTCCGCGTTCTTCTTGAACTGCGCGGCCTGTGCCACATAGGCTCCGCGTTCGGCCATCAGATCGACCAGCTGAGCGTCGATGCGGTCGATATTGGCGCGTACGTCATCGAGGCTGTTGCAAGTTTGTATCTGGTTCATCCGAGCTTCTTACCTGATTCCGCGGCATTCGTACAGCATTCCGCGATCTTGAAGCGATCGAAATCACCACATACAGCACGCAGGGTAATGTCAGGCCCCACGCCAGATACTGCAGCGGCTGAATGTCGAATACCAAGGCGATGGTGAACATGTTGACGCACAGGTTGATGCAGATGATGAATGTTATCTTCGCGGCGATAGCCTCGGATTTATCGGCGAGTAACCGGTCATGATCATTCGGCTCCAGCCGTTCGGCCGTCTTGTCTCGATATGCGAATCCTCCCGCGGCGAGCGAGCCGGCACCCAGTAGCAGAAACGTGATTGCCAGAGATCCGGAACCCCGGAACCATTCCGCATTCCATCCGTATCGGATGAGACCGCATACGGCCAGCACGACGGAATACAGAGCACAGGTTCCGGCCGCCGCGAACAGACGCCACCGCCCTTCGCTCACGCCTATATGTCTGTTAATAGAGTCTTGCGCGGTGCTATCGACCATAATCATCCTCCTCTTCGAGGTTCGGCTCCTTTCCCATACATCCATGATGGCCGTAAAAGAAGAATCAGACCAGTTAGACAGGAATCACGTCGTCTAAAGACGACATGAAGCGAATAGATGCGCAGCTCATTGGGTTCCAGACTGTCTTTGATGGCAGTTCTTTCACTGCTTTTCCTTGGGAGATGCTTCGTGTGATTCCCCGTTTGCATCATTGCCGCCGGAGGCCCATACGAGCAGGGCCCCGGCGAGGGAGACGACGATGACGCCGAACACGGCCGTGAGCGTAATGGTCTGATGCAGGATCAGTGCAGCAATGATCACGCTCATGGCAGGATCGATGGAGAACAGCGTGCCGACCACGCGCGCCGACGTGATGCGCCCGGACAGCGTGTCCATCGTGTAGGGAATCGCCATTCCCAGCACGGCCGACGCGGCGATGACGCCCCATTGGGAGGGCGTCGCACGCGTGGCATGGCTGACTGATACCGGCAGCGTGGCAAGAGCAGCGACCGTGACCGACAGGGCGAGCCCGTCCAGTCCGGTGCCCGCCTTGCCGACCTTGTCCGCGAACAGCGTGTACAGGCCGAAGCAGAAGGCCGACCCCAGTGCGAACAGGTAACCCGACGGGTTGAAATAGCCGCCCGGTGTGAACGAAATCAATCCCACACCCGCCAGCGCGACCACCGCGCACAGGCCCTCGCGCCAGTGATGAGATCCGGCCAGGGCGACCACACACGGGCCGAGGAACTCCAGGGTGACGGCCACGCCCATAGGGATGCGGTCGATG
Source organism: Bifidobacterium vansinderenii (assembly GCF_002234915.1). Classification (GTDB taxonomy): domain Bacteria; phylum Actinomycetota; class Actinomycetes; order Actinomycetales; family Bifidobacteriaceae; genus Galliscardovia; species Galliscardovia vansinderenii. Next base: position 47,985 of record NZ_NEWD01000004.1, read on the forward strand.
GCCGAGTACAGGCAGATGTTCATCGCCGCCATCGCCAGCCCGTAGACCACGATGCCCAGCCATTCGCCTTTCGACCGGCCCGTGAGTTTTGGGCGGATGAGCACGAGCATGACGATCGCAGCGCCGAGCATGCGCATCGAACTGACCGGAATCGGCCCCAACGCGCCGAACAGGGACGCCGACAGGGACGACGAGGTCTGAATGCCTAGTGAACCGACCATAACCATGCCGGCCGCAGCCACCACGTGGCCGCGTTCAGAACGCAGCATTTGATGCTTTTCCAATAGCGCTTCCCCCGAATTCGACCATTCCCGCATGGGCCCCATACGCCGTCAATGATAATGACCGTCGGGAAAGCGCGGTGTCTGACGTCAACCATGGATGACATGGCTATCGGAGCAGCAGGATCACTCCGGTGATGGAATGTACGGCAAGGTTGCATGCAGTATCCATGTGCCGTCTTCGGCGGAGGTGCTGACCGAACCGCCGAGAGCGGCGAAGCACGTGCAGTGCAGGGACAGCCCTTTGCCGGAGTGCGGTTTGTCCGGCAGAAGGGAATGTTCGGCGATGTCATTGACCTGATCGATGGATAGGACGTCACGGTTGCGACGCACGACGACCCGGTATTCGCCGGATGGGGCGCCATGTACGGCGATGTTGGTGTACAGTTCTCGCAGCAGGTCGATCACCGCGGACTCACGTTCGCGAGTGACGTCATCCGCATCCGTCGACCTGTCCGTGGGTAGATTGTCGATCAGCGTGGAATCGCCGACAAAACCAAACTGGGACAGATATCTGTCGCCGTGGTCCAGCACGTCGCGAGCATGCTCGGGGAACGATGTGCAAGACGAGGACGTTGCAGTTGAACTTCCGGTTTCGGTGTTGCCATCGTTTCCGTCGAGCATGCTGATGACCGTGCGCACTTCGCCGAGCGTGTCGATCGTGCGCGAGTACAGGTCGTCGAACAGCGCGGCGTGTTGTTCATCGTTCCCTGAACGCGACCGTTCGTAGTCCAATCGCATGGCCATGTACGTGAGATTGTTCGTCACCGCATCGTGAATCCTGCTCGCTGCCCGCGCGTCGCGGCGCATGGCCTCCACTCGGTCGCGCTCCCGCTCGTAACGCAGTCGATCCTGCTCCGCCTGTATAGCTGTCGCTCTCCACGACATCGCGCGGCCGAACGCGTACACGACGAAGAACGACACCAGCAGTATCACATAGTCGCCGAACGGCACCCCGGCGCGGGCCGCGACCATCCAACGCACAGCGGCGATCAATGGCGGCATCAGCCACCACCATCGCGACCTGCCGTACCGGCCGACTGCAGCCAATGCGACCCACATCCCATAGAACAGACTCGCTCCGCTCATATCCGGCAGGAACGCGCATCCTACATACGTGACGGCGACCGCCATACTCATCGGCAGCGGATGGAACGGCAACACCAGCAGGCACAGAATGTGTATGACCGTCAGCACCGTGGTCGCCACGAGCTGCGCGGGATACTCGACCATCTCCAACACCGTCAACCCGGCGGATAACAACACGACGCACCACATGACCGGTCCCACGCCGGTGGCACGGACACGAGCGCCCGCGCGCCTGATCAGTCCTGCAGCATCAGCCATTCGGCCACCGCCTGCGTCCGATTCCGAGCACCCAGCTTCTTCGCCGCACGCATCACATACGTCTTCACCGACGACTCGCCGACGCCAAGCAGCTCGCCGATCTCACGCGAACTCCTGCCCTGCGCACACAAACACATGACCTCGCGCTCGCGTTCCGTCAGCAACGCGGCCGCCGCAGCTGCATTCGACCGGGTAGGGGAGCCGTCATCGGCAACGTTTCCGGTTTCGGCTTCCGTTCGCGTCGTGAGCAACGCGTGCGACTGCGCGGCGGTCATGTCGGACACGTACCTGGTGCGCGGCATACGACCGTTGGCCAGCGCGACCGCCGCGGCGCAGACATCCCTCACCCGTGCCTTGTCCATCACGCACTGGGCGCCGGCGGCCAACGCGTCGGTCGCGTAATGCTCCAATGAAAACGATGTGATGCCGATTAGCGCGATGTCGGCCGTCGCTGCACGAACCTGCCGGCACACCTCGACGCCACTCAACCCTTCCAGCGACATATCCACCAGCAGCACATCCGGCCGGGAATCGACCGACAGGCAACGTTCGATCGCATCACGGCCGCGCCGACATGCCCATTTCATATCCACTTCCGGCAGCAGTCTCCGAACCAGCAACGTCAGCATCGTCAACGTCAACTGATCGTTGTCCACCACGGCAAGGCCGAAACGCCTCCTGTCATACATACGACACCACCTCACAACGGACCGGTCAACGGACATCATATCGGTGGCGATGCACCATCTCTGATCCGGGGACTGTCCCATTAAGTGTGTGACTGGTGTTTGGCTATCAGTTTTCGTTGACAGATCAGCGGTTGGCGAAGATGATGGCGAACGCGTTCAGCGTGAGCTTCCATCGCGCAGCTCCCATCCGTTTTTTCGTTCATGCTCATTGCCTGTTCTTGAAGAAGGCGAAGAGTTGGTTGTCGTGTATGGCGGTGATGGTGATGGCGGCTCCGATTTGCGCGGTGATGAGGGCTGTGGCGAGTGGGGGTAGTTGGATGGCGGTCAGGGTGAGCGCGTTGGCGTGGCTGCTGGTCCAGCGTGCCGTGGTGTAGGTGATGGCGGTGGCGGTGAGGATGGCGGGCAGGGTCCATGCGAGGGTTTCGAGTGCGGTGGTGGCGAGGATGCCTTGGCGGGGTATTCCCATGTGCAGGTCGTCTGCTATTTCGATGCGTCGTGCGCGTGTGGCCATGATGGCGATGGCGAACGCGGCGATGGGGGTGATGGCGAGCATGATGCGGGTGGTTCGCTGCTGGTGGCGGGTGTCGAGGTCGGGGTTGGTGCCGAGCATGGTGTTGGCTTGTTTGGTTTGGGTGGCGGGCGCGGCTCCGGGTATGGCGGTTGCGGTGGTGTTGAGCAGGTCTTCGGCGTCGGGGTTGGCGGGATTGATGGTGGCCCAGCATTCGTCCCATTGCTGGCCGGCGTTGATGGGTGTGGGGGTACCGACCACGGCGCCATCACCTGCACCATCCGCAACGACGGACAGCACGTCACCATCAGCATCGACAACACCACAAAACGATCGGACCATTCCGAAGCCGCGGCCGACCTCATCCAACCGTTCCACCGAGGCGACGCCACCCGCATGGCCAACCGACCTGGCCACGGCCTCGGACTATCCATCGCCAAAGCCTGCGCAGACGCCATCGGCGCCAGACTCAACATCAGCCGCCCCACGCCTGACATGTTCCGGGCGGAAATCGTGCTTTCGTGGGATAAAAGAGAACCCCCAGTGCATCACGGCTCAGTCGAAGACCGTCCGGAGAGGCCCATTGGGGGATTTCATGACGAATGATAATAAGCCATACTCCGATAGTCAATGCGACGGAGGCCCGGGGCTGGGTTCGCTTGCTCGCTGCATTGGTTATTTCGCTGCCGCTCTTCCTTGTCCCGAGTGGCTGGATTCTGTCGTTGTTTCTACATGCCGACTATGGTGTCCGATATGTCCGATATTGCCGAAATGTCTGGTCCGGAGTAGGCTGGACGTAAAGGCTTCAGGAAAGGACTCGCCATGACCGCATTCGAGGCAATCCCTATTTCCCAGATCGGCAAGGGATCCGCATACATCACCACGGGCGACGGCAAGGCATACCCACTGGATGAGGAGGAGCTGCGTCGCGCGTTCGCGGCCATCGTGCACGACAATTCAACCGAAATGATCACCACCGGCGAGGCTGCTCAGATTCTCGGCGTATCGGCGAAGACCGTCGCGCGCATGCTTGACGCCGGCGAGATTCCGTTCGTCCGCTACGGCGCGAAAGGCAACCGCATGGTTTCCCGAGCACAGGTCATCGCCTACCGCGACAAATCGGAATCCCACGGCCACGAGGCGTTGGAGACCATGCGCGAGGCCGCCAGCCAAGGCGGATTGGACGACATCGACTACTCAGCCTATCTGGCTCGTTACAGCTGAAACGAGGGGAGTCTAGTTGGTAGTCGCCTTTCTCGACGCGAACATCTTCCCGCACACCTGGCTGACGGATGTGCTGCTCACGTTTGCCGACCATCACCTGCTCGACCCCGAATACTCCGACGACGTACTCGAAGAAGCCCGCCGGGCATTCGTCGATGATCTCGGCAAGGATCCTGCTTGGGTTGGCCACTATCTGTCCGCCATCCGCAATATCAAGCCGTATTATCTTGTCTCCTCCATTCCGGAACTGACTGGTGAGGTCGTGTTGCCGGACGCCGGCGATCGGCATGTAGCGGCCGCCGCCTATAACGGCGATGCGGACGTGATCGTTACCTTTAACCTGAAAGACTTCCCCGCGAACCAACTCGCCAAGATCGGATTGTCCGCCCGCCACCCTGACATGTTTCTGACCGGTGTCGCCGAGGCATATCCTGAACGCGCAATCAAGGCCATGACCGAACTGGTCGCATCAAAGAAACATCCACCGCGCACCATGCAGGAAGAACTGGAACGACTTGAGCATTCCGGCATGCCAGGATTCGCTAATATGATGCGCAGGCTGATGAGCGGGCAATTTCAGATTTAATCCGGGAGCGGAGACCACATCAACGTCCTGTCTGCACTCAAGTAGGGAGGCAAATTGGATGGTCTATCGCCGTGGACATCTCATCAATACTTGTCTGGGTGTAGGGATAAGGCCCGTCCCCATGGCGTCTCTCCCGTGGCGGTGCCATACTGGAAGAGGGTTTGAAACGTTCTCACACGAAGGGGTATGACGATGAACGATATGCGACAGACTGCAAGGCGGGGAAGCAATGGCCATCTGACACCGGCGGATGATGTCTCACGAATACGGGATCATGATCTGCTCACCGAGGACCATCCGATCCGCCAGTATGCGGGCGAACCGTTACGGCTCAAGGCGCCGATGCGTGGTCTCGCGTTCACGGCCGTGCTCGTTGGCATCATGGTGACCGTCCAGGTCATGGGAGGGGTCATCCTCTCCGTGACGACGGCCGGGGATTCGAAGATGCTGATGGCGAGGATCGGCGAGCTGGCGGGCGCGCTCGCGGCCTACGCGGTCGTCGTACTGGCGATGGAGCAACGTCGATCGCCGGTGGAGCTGAAGCCGGCCCGCATTGTCGGACTGCTGTGGGGCGGGCTCATGGCATTCGCCTGCATCACCGTGTGCATCGGCGTCATCGCACTGTTCGGCGGGTATCGGATCGTCGGCTTCAACGCCGGCTATGATCCGTGGACCGACCTGCTGACGGTGGGACTGGTGGCCGGGGTCGCCGAGGAGATCATCATGCGCGGCATCCTGCTGCGCCTGGTAGAGGAGAGGCTCGGCTCATGGGGCGCGGTGATCGTGTCCGCGCTCGTGTTCGGCCTGTTGCACATGATCAATCCGGACGGCACACTGTGGGGAGGCGTCGCGATCGCCATCGAGGCGGGACTCCTGTTCGGCGCGATCTACCTGACGACACGCTCCCTGTGGTGGTGCATCGGCTTCCACGCCATGTGGAACATCGCCGAAGGCCCGATCTTCGGCTCGGTCGTCTCCGGCACCGGCTCGCAGCAGTCATGGCTGGTCGCACGCTGGAACGGCCCGGACCTGCTGACCGGCGGATCCTTCGGCCTTGAGGCCAGCATCGTCCCGGTGATCCTACTGGGCGGCCTCGCCCTCATCATCCTGATCCACCTGCAGCGCAACGGCCGTATGATCGCACCGAACTGGGCGCGTCGGAAACGACTCGCCCCCGAAGCGTGAATCATCGCATCACGTGCGCCGGCGCGGCGTGACACAGCCGCCGACGTCCGCCGCTCATCCGGGCGGGCCGTTCAGAACAGGCGCAACGGCTCCTCACGGACGACGGGCCGGATGAGCCGACGGTCATGAACACCGGCACGCTCGGCCTCGTCGAGCGGCGCGACCTCATGGAAGGCGAGCGCACGCGACAACGCCAGACCACGCTCATAAGCCGGCCCCAGCAGCGTCGAACCATCGACCGTCGGATCCAGCCACGCGTCGCGCATCACAGGCGACACAAGCAAGGGCATGCGATCGTGTACGCTCGCCGGACCATCCACGGCCCTGCAGGTGATGATGGTCGCCGTCAACAGCCACGGCATCGAATCGGACGCCCGCCACCACGAGTACAAGCCGGCCATGAACAGCGGCGCATCATCGGCGGCATGGAAATAGAACGGTCGCATGCCACGCCACTCGTAGTATCCCGACGCGGGGATGATGCATCGCATGGACCGCGTCGACTCGGCGAACGTCGGCTTGGATGCGGCCGACTCCACGCGCGCGTTATACGTGGGATACGGCAGGTCGTCGGTCGCGCTCCATCGGGGGACAAGCGACCAGCGTGCGCCGGTCAGACGACGACGCCCATCCCCGCCCTGTGCCACGACCGCAATGGTCTGCCCCGGCGCGACATCATACGAGACAGCCGGCAGTGTCGGAGCGTTGACGTCATCATCGTCCACGGCGAACCGCTCCGCCACGGCATCCCAATCCAGGTCGATCGCGAACCTCCTGCACATGCCACACCTCCACTCCATACGATACGCATGACGATCGCCTTCCCACGACCGGTACGCCGAAGACACGGAAAGGAACACTCCACGATGTACAGTGAACATGCACCGTGAGTACGGGAGAAAACGCTCCGTCGATGAGGAACGGAGAACACGATCCCGCATTCAGAAAGGGAGACCCATCATGACAGCCACCGACGACTACGATTCCACTCTCGAAAGCCTCGCCGCGCTCGCCGACCCGTTCGAGTCCGCGCTTACGGACGGACGCCACCTCTACACGACGGACGCGGATGGACACGTCACGTATGATCCGCTGGTCATCCAATGCCTTGACGCCGTCGACCGTCTCGATCTCGCCGACGACGAGATCGATTCCGCGGTGGAGGACATGAACCTCGAGGATCCGGACGATCTCGACGACTATCTTGCGACGGGCGATCTTGGCGAACTGTTCCTGGACAACACGCTCGCATTGCTCACCCTTGTCACCCACGACAAGGGCAAGCTGCCGACGAGGCTTGACAACAGCGCCGTACTCGGCTTGCTGCGCAACATCGCCGAAGCCGTGGAAGATCTGCACGGCTGACCTCTGACCACCGACGGCTCGGGAACGCCGGCCGGAGCCTGTCCGGTATCGATCCAGCCGGGACGGGTACCGGTTTTCACGCGAGCGTGACGCTCAACGAGCTCTGACCCGATTCGCTTCCCGTCCACACGCCGTCGGTACGGTTCCAGCCCATCCCGTTCGCGTGCACGGCGTCGATGCCGTACGCGCGCGCCTGCGTGACCAGCCATGTGGCCGCCTGCCAGACCAGGCGCGTGGCATCCGCGTCGGACAGGCCGGCCGGCAATGTCAGCTTGAGCGTCTTCGCATCATCCGCCGCGCTCGCCGACGAGGAAGCCGGGGATGACGATGCCGATGACGCCGATGCGGACGGGGATGCGCTGCCGCCTGTCGCGCTCGCGGCGCCCGTCGCGACACCGATCGTGGGGAACGTCTTGCCGAGCGCGGCGGCGAGCCCGTCACGGTCGGAGACGCTCGCGGGTTCGAGCGCGCAGGTGGCGCCGGCCGTCACCTCGCCGGTCAGGGCCTGTGCCCAGGCGCGGGCGAGCCCGTCCCAGTTCGCGTACAGGTCGGGGTATCCGGAGCGTTGCACCTCCTGTGCGGCGTCCTCGGTGGGGATGGTCTGCCAGTCGGGCACCTTGACGAGCGCGTCGTAGAACGCGTTGGCCGCGTAGGTTTCGTCGGTGAGCTGGTCGACGGTGCCCCATCCCTGGCTGGGGCGCTGTTGGAAGAGTCCCACGGAGTCGAGGTCGCCGTAGGCGATGTTGGTGAGCTTGGATTCCTGCATGGCGGTGGCGAGCGCCACGGTGGCCGCATGGTCGGGCAGGCCCCGGTCGATGGCGATTCGGGTGATGAGCGCCGCGTTCGCCGCCTGTGTGGGGTTGAGGGGCATGGTGTCGGTTCCGGCCGTGCAGTAGGCGTCGGATGCGGAGCGTGGGGCGGGTGTGGTGTCCGTGCGGCGCAGGTTGATCAGGAGGGCGATCATGGCGATGGCGGTGAGCGCGGCGACCAGGGTGAGCATCACCGCGAGCGCCGCGCCGATGCCGCCGCGCCGGCCGCCTTGTCCGTAGTGTGCGTGTTGTCCCATGCCGCCTCCGTGTCGTGCCGTTCGTGCCACACATCGTGCCATTCGCAGCTGACATCGCGTTCGCGCAGGGCGTGCCATGGGACGGGAGAGCGGGTGGCCTCCCGGCGTAGTGGGGAGGCCACCCGCACCGCCAGGGGCTTAGCTGAGCCAGCCGGGCCGGCCGTTGCGTACGGCGCGCGTGCCGGTGGTGGCTCCGGTGGCGAGCTCCAGTCGGAGCGCCGCTTCGGCGAGCCGGTCGAGGTCGCGGCCCAGCCACCAGGAGATGAGGATGAGTGTGCCGCCGAGGCTGGCCCGGCTGACGTCGGAGGCGGCGAGCGCGCTGGCGGGCAGCCGGTTGGCGATGCCGGTGAGCAGGGCGCGCATCATGCGCACGCGCGTCTGGTCGGGGCGGATCCGGGTGTGGGAGAGGAGTTCGACGGCGATGCCGGTGAGCCGTTCGGCCTGGTCGGCCTGCGTGTCGTGGTCCCTCTCGTAGCTGATGTCGTCGATGATGAACCGTAGTTCGCGGTCGCGGGCCGTCCGGTCCTTGTCGGGGATGAGGCGTTCGACTTCGCCGATGATGAGCGCGGCGATGAGGCTTGGCGCGGCCGGGGAGGCCATGGCGTCGATGAGGATCTGCATGTCCCGGTTCGGGTCGTCGGCGAACAGGCGGTCGGTGCCACCCGCGTCGATCGCGTCGGCGAGGAGGTGCTGGAAGGCTCCCCACACGTCGTGGCGGGCGTTGGCGGAGACGGTCAGCTGGTCGAGGCGCAGCATGGTGTGCACCTGGTGCGGGGCGAGCCGGTTGGCCTGCCGGTCGAGGTGCAGGCGCATGAGCAGCGTCTGCTGGCCGGTGTCGCCGGTCAGGGTGAACGGGGTGAGGGGGATGATGGGGGAGGCGAGCTGGCGGACGGCCTGCACGTCGAAGGGCTTGAGTCCGCGGATGCGGCCGCGGCGGTCGGGTGCCGGGTATTCCCAGCGGGGCAGGACGATGCCGTCGGGGCGGATGTAGGTCCTGAGGTATGGGGTGCGTTCGTCGGTGACGATGAGCCCGTTGCCCATGTCGGTCACCTCGATGGTGCGCGTCGATGCGCGGAGGCGTTCGGATAGGGCGGACAGGTTGATGGGGGAGATGCTGGTGGTGTGTGCTGGGCTGATCGACTGGATCGTCGTCATGGTATCCTTTCGTTCCTGTTTGGTTGTCCTGTTCCAGTCCCCTTGAGAGCGTGTGGGTACACTACTCCCTCGGTTTCTGGTCGAGGCGTTCCAATTGGGGAACGAAGGCATGAAAATCAATGCACGAGACCGTATCTTAGCATGCTGCTCGCTGTTCGGCAAGCCGTTGTGCCGAATACTGTCTCCGATATGCGAACGGCTCCCCTCGTCGAGGGGAGCCGTCGGTTAGAACATGCGTACGATTGCCTTGTGTGGCGGGGTGCGCATGCCGGGGTGCGCTGCTACTCCTGCCAGTCGGATTCGAACGTGGGCTTGAGCTTGGCGAGCGCGTCCTTGACGCTGCTGTTCGGGTCGGCGAGCACCGCCTCGAGGCTCTTCTCCACGTCGGTGGTGGCCTGTTCGGAGCTGGGCTTGATGGGCGCGGCGATCAGGTTCCGGGTCGCGTCGGCGAGGATGGGCGCGATGGCGGTGTCGGCGGACGTGTACTTGCTGTCCGTGATCGCGGAGGTGCGGATCGGAATGTAGCCGGTCTGCACGCCCCAGGTGATCTGGTTGTCCTTGCCGGTCAGGTACTTCTCGTACAGGTAGGCGGCGGTGCGCTGCTGGCTGGACGCGGAGGTGAACATGTAGATGTCGGTGCCCTGCTGGATGGCGTGCTTGGACGGTTCGGGCGCGGCCGCGTACGTGAACTTGCCGGCGGCGCCTTCCTTGACGAACGATTCGCCGGCGCTGGAGCCGATGTACATGCCGACCTTCTGGCTGGCGAACGGGGCGCTCATGTACTGGTTGGTGCCTGCGGTGCGCAGCCAGCCGTCGCGTACGCCGTCCTGATAGTAGGTGAACGCGTCCTGGGACGCCTTGCCGGTCACGTCGAGGTCCTTGCCGAATTCGCTGCCGTGGTCGGACAGGTACACGGAGTAGAAGTTCTGCAGGGAGTCGAAGCCGGCGCCGGGAATGCCCTTGGCGTCGTGGATCGCCTTGGCGGTGGTTTCCAGCTCCTCGAAGCTGGTGGGCACCTTCAGGCCGAGCTCGTCGAACATGTCCTTGTTGTACCAGAGCACTTCGGTGGACTTGTTGAACGGCATGCCGTAGATCTTCCCGTCGAGGGTGACGCTCTTGCGCAGTCCTTCGAGCACGTCGTCCCAGTTGTCGAACGCAAGGTTCTGGTCCTTGGATTCGATGTACGGGGTCTGGTCGACGACCAGGTCGTCGTCGATCGCGTTGATCATCCAGCTGGAGTACGCCTGGGTGATCGTGGGCAGGTTCTTCGGGCTCTGCTGGGCGGCGGTCAGCTTCTGCTGCAGCCCGTCGTAGCTGGACTGGTTCTGCAGTTTGACCGTGATCTTCGGGTTCTCCTTCATGAACGCGTCGGTGATCTGCTGCAGGGTCTTCTCCTGGTCGCCGGTCATGCCATGCCAGAACGTGATGGTCACGTTCCCGTTGATGGTCGTGTCCGGTGTCGCGTCGGCCGTGTCCTGACCGCTATCGGCCGAACCGCAGCCGGCCAGGGCGAGCGTGGCGGCCAGTACGGCCGGCAGCAGTGTCCTTCTGATCCTCATCATGGTTTCCTCTCTACTGGGGTGGATGGTGTCGGGGTGAAACGTTGTTTCAGGGTTCGACGATCATGCCCGGACGGGGGATGACCGTCGAACCATACGGGTTATGGTATCGGCCGGGTCGTTCGCCGTGCACCGGGATGAGCGTGCGCGGCCGGACCATGTCGATGATGCCGACCGCCTGCTCCACGTACGCGTGACCGGAACAGTTCACGTCATACGGTTGGATGCCGTGATCGGCGAACCGTTGCATGAACGGCTCGTACGCGGGGTCGAAGTCACCCAACGGCAGGGCTCCCGTATGCAGGTGCAGGCCGCCGGAGGCAAGCCGGTCGAAGACCCGGTCCTGCGCGCGGGCGTCCAACTGCCAACAGTAGTCGTGATGGTCGGCGATCAGCCGTTCGATGTCCACTTCCATGCCTGGGTCCAGCGTGTCGACCGTCCGCTCGCCGGGCAGCCGATAATAGTATGCCTGTTCGCCGGTGACGGCGGCGAGCACGGAGGCGCTACGACTGGTGAGCACGATCCTGCGCGGCGAGAAGGCGATGAGATGACGGACGCGTTCCACGTCGGTCGGATAGTAGTCGAACGTGATCTGCCGGCCCGGATTGGCCTCGACCAGGCCGACCAGTTCACGCAGCACGTCCGCCTCGCTGGTCTCCGGCTCCACGGCCGGCTCGCCCGGCTCGCGGAACGAGATGCTCACCCCCTCCATGATGAGCGCATCCACGCCACGATTGGCGGCGAGGAACGCCATGGAGTCGCCGCCATGCCAGCCATGGAAGCGCAGGTCACCCGTGTACGCGATGGCCGCGTCCGGCGTGTCGATACGGAAGCCGGCCGCACCATACGCGTCATGATCCACCGGCATGAGCATCACCCGGATCGAGCCGACCGTCACCTGGCCTCCCGCGGGCACGCCGATGATCGGCCGCGTATGATCCCACCCGTCATGGCGAGCCCCGGCCGGCAGGCAGAACCCGCCGGCCGCGTTCATCGCCCGCACCAGGCGACGCGTGTCCTCCATCATGTACAGGGGGACGGCCGGGTCGATGAGATTGATCATCGCCGAATGATCCAGATGCGCGTGCGAAACGAACACGGCGACATGATCACGGTCTTCATCCCGCCACGCGTGGCCGGGCACCGGAACATCCCGGTCGAACACGCCCGGCAGATAGGGGACGACGCCCGAGGCCACCAAGCCCGGCAGATCCTGCGGCGTGGAACCGGACGCTGGATCGTACACGCAGCCGAAATCGAACACGATCCGATCCCGACCATAGTCGACTAGGATCAGATTCCCGCCGATCGTATCCGTGCCGCGCAACAGCGTGATCCGCGTGCGCTCGCCGACCGGCGTCGCGTGTGCCGGATCGTGTGTGGGGTCAGCGTTTGATGCCATTGACGTGCACTCCTTCGATGATCCTGCGGTGGAAGACCGCGTACAGGATGAGGATCGGCAGCACGATGATCGTGCTCGCCGCCATCTGCAGTTGGACGGCCGTGCCGCTTTCCGTGACGAACGCGCTCAACCCGTTGCCCACCAGACGCATGTCCGTCGTGTTCGTCACCAGGATCGGCCACAGGAACGAGTTCCATCCGGAGATGAACAGGAGCAGCGCCATGGTGAACAGCGCGGAGCGTGACATGGGGATCATGATCCTCCACATGTATTCCAGGTCGCCGCACCCGTTCACGATCGCCGCCTTGTAGTACGTGTCCGGGATCGCGGTCAGATACTGGCACAGGTAGAGGATGTAGAACACGCTGGCCAGGGAGGGCAGGATCAGGGCCGCGTACGTGTCCAGCAGGCCGAGCTGTGCGATCGTCCGATAGTTCGTGAACACGAGGATCTCATACGGCACCATCAGCAGTGCGACCATCACGCCCATCAGCAGCCGTTTGAACCGGAACCGCAGGCGGACCAGCGCGAACGCGGCCAATACCGTCGTGGCCAGCGTGCCCAACGTCGACAAGCCGGACACGATCAGCGTGTTCACCGCATACCGGGCGAACGGTGCCGCGCGTAGCGCCTCCCCGAAATTCGACCATCGGGCGTGGGCGGGCAGCAGCGCGGGAGGCACGCCCGTCGCCTCCTGGAACGACATGAGCGAGGCGGACACCATGTACAGGAACGGGAACACCGTCACCCCCGTCGTCAGCAGCACGAACCCGTACGCGAACAACCGGCCGATACGTTTCACCTCGACAGCCTCCTGACCAGCAGCGACTGCAGCAGCGTGAACACCAGAATCAGCGCGAACAGCACCACGGCCGCCGCCATGCCCTGACCATACCGGCCCTGCACATAGAACTTGTCGTACACGTAGAACACCGCCGTCACTGCACTGTCCGCCACGCCCGGCATCCCATTGAACAGCACGTACACCTCCGTATACACCTTGAACGCGTTGATCAGATCCATGATCGACAGAAACGTGATCATCGGCGCCAGCTGCGGCAGCGTGATCCTCGAGAACCGCTCCCACGCGGACGCCCCATACAGGTCGGCCACCCGATACAACAACGGGTCGATCGCGCGCAATCCCGACAGCAGGATCACGATGTTGAACGCCAACGACAGCCACACGCCGAACACGCACAACGTGACCATGCTCAACCGCGGATCGTTGAGAAAATCAAACGGCCCCAACCCGACCAGGGACAGCACATAATCCACCACGCCGAAATCACCATTGAACAGGTAGCGGAACACCACGCCCACCGCCACTACGCTCGTCAGATACGGGACGAACAGCAGCGCCTCGAACACGCGTGACCCGCGCATCCGGGAATCCACCGCCACCGCCAGCATCAACGACACCACCAGGCCAACCGGCACCGTCACGCACGCGAACACACCCGTGTTCACCAACGCGCGCACAAACGACGGGTCAGCGAGCACCGCCACGAAATTCGACCATCCAGCAAACCGCAAATGCCGCAACGACCCCGACTGAAACGCCATCACAAACACCCGCACCAACGGCAGCACATTGAACACGCCAATACATGCCAACGCCGGCAACAACAACAGCCACGCCCGCGGCTGACGCTCCGCACTATACGAGCCGACCCGAGCCAGCCAACCCCGCACACCGCCAGCCATCAGTACAACCTCCCACCATCGGCATCAAACACATGCACGCTCACGCAATCCAAACCCACCAGCACACGATCACCCGCCCGCGGCGCACGACGCACATCCACCACACACCGGCAGCGCTCATCATCAGCCGTAAAATGCACCACCGCATACCGGCCGATCATCTCCACCGACTCCACCAGCGTCCCAAACACCACCGGAAAACGATCCGCCCCAGCGTCAGCCAGCCCATCAGACCCGCCAACAAGATGAAAATGCTCAGGACGCACACCCAACACACATCCGCCGGCAGCCAACACCGACTCGGCCTCACCGACCGGCCGACGAAACCGCGACACATCCAACACACCCAACGGCACCGAAAAATCATCACCCGCCAACACACGACGCCCACCGTCATACGACAAACAGAACGTATTCAAAACAGGAGAACCCATAAACCGGGCAACAAACAGATTCGCCGGATCCAAATACAAATCCTGCGGGGCAGCAAACTGCTGAATCACCCCCCGATCCATCACCGCAATCCGATCCCCAATCGACAACGCCTCCTCCTGATCATGCGTCACAAACACCGTCGTCACCCGCGTCGCCTTGACAATACGCCGAATCTCCTCACGAATCGACAACCTCAGCCGCGCATCCAAATTACTCAACGGCTCATCCAACAACAACACACGAGGCTCCTGCACCAACGCACGAGCAACCGCCACCCGCTGCTGCTGACCACCAGACAAACTCCCCGGACGCAACCGCGCCAAATCCTCAATACCCGTCAACCGCATAAACCGACGCGCCCGCACCAACGCCTCACGACGCGCAACCCTATGCTCCCCAACCCGCAGAGGAAACATCACATTCTCCTCCACACTCATATGCGGATACAACGCATAATCCTGAAACACCATCCCAATACCACGATACTTAGGATGCGTACGAACCACAGACTCACCATCAATAAGCACATCACCACCAGACGGATCCAACAACCCGGCAACAATGTTCAACAACGTCGACTTCCCACAACCACTCGGCCCCAACAAACACACCAACTCACCATCACACACCTCAAGATTCACATCCCGAAGCGCCACGCGCTCGCCGTACCGCTTACCCAAATGCCTGATGGTAATGGACATGACGCCCCCAATCCGAAACCCTTCGCCCAACCAGCATAGCAAGACCAGCCACACGCCACGAGACACCACAACGCTCTAAACACGCGCCTCGCCGTCCGCCAGCCCCTCATCCCCGTCACGCACCAAACGCAAATAATCCTGATCCTCAGACTTACGACGCGGAACCAAACTATCAATCAACGCATCAGCACGCCCACGATTCCTCACATACAGAAAACCAATAACAGAAAACACGACCGCACCAATGAAATTCACCAACAGATCCTCCATCGTATCGATCAAACCAATATCAAGATAACCACCAACACCCAAATCCACCCCATTAACACTGGTAGCAACAATCCCATCAACCCGCACCGGCGTATTACCATGCGCCGGATCAAGAGCAACCGAACTAATCGCATGAACAACCGTGTCCTTCTGCATATCAAAACCAAACACCAAATCCATCGCAAACTCAAAAAACTCCCACACCACACCAATCGTCATCGAAAAACAAAACGACACCAACGACAAATACGCAGGAGACAACTCAAACCTGACCCGCTCCGACCGATTCAACAAATCCACCAACGAAAAACCAATCGCCGCCGCCAAAAACCCGTTCAACGTATGCAACACCGTATCCCAAAACGGAAAAATCTCATAGAACGCACTGATCTCACCCAAAATCTCCGCAGCAAACACAAACGACAGCATGATCACCTCAAGCACGGACGGCAACTCAATCCGAAACCGCACCTGAACAAACGCCGGCGCCATCAACATCAACAACGTCAACGCACACAAAAACACATTCTCATAATCACCATTGAAAAACTGCAACACCGCCATGGCAATAACCAACAAACGCAAAATCGCATACACGGCAAACGACGCCCTATGCTGATGAATCTCCAAATTCATCGCCCTACCAAACGTACGCACCCGCTCACGCCACGAACGCCCACCACGATTCACACCAACCACCATACCCATCCTTTCAACCAGCACCACAGCACGCGCCAGTCTACCGAACCACCATTACCTCCACGGCAAAACCCCACACACAACCAACACCACACACCTACAATCAACAACCAGCAACAGAACACACAAACCAACACCAGAAAAGAAGAACCACCATGTCACTCAGCACCACACAACGAACCGCCACCATCAAAGAATTCAAAGACAACATGCGACGCCTCGGACTCACCACCCAACAACTCGCACAAACATTCAACGTCACCCCACACACCATCGAACGCATCATCAACCTCCAAACCAACCGACTCGAATACCCCTGGATCATCCGCGCCTACCTCATCAACCAAGCCCACCAACAAGACACCGAACTCACACCATTCACCGCACTCCGCGGCGACCCACACGACTACTGGTTCCTCGACAACACCATCACCGACAACAACACCATCACCGACTAAACCCAGCCAACAACCACCGCACTCGCAGAACGAAGGAAACATAACCGCGCTCGCGGGATAGGGGAGCGGACGTGGCCATCATCCCGTCGATCGAACAAGTGTACGAAATGGGGAGAGTCTGTCGCCATGCCGCTTTCATTGGCGTGGTGATGCCATAATCGGGGCATGACACGATTTCTTTCCCGCTGGCTGGTGCTCACCATCGCCGCCGGCGTCATGGTAGCCATCCTGCCCGGCATGGAAGCAGTGGGGGAGCCGCCGATTCTCGGAGTCGCCGCGTTCTCGCTGTTCCTCGCGCTGATCAACGCCTCGATCAAACCGGTGGTGCATCTGATCGCCCTGCCGCTGTCGATCATGAGCTTCGGCTTGTTCGCGCTGATCCTCAACTGGCTGTTCATGGAGCTCGCATCGTGGCTTGCTCTGTCATTGTTCGACGTAGGCGTGGTCATCCACGGGTTCCTGTGGGCGGTGATCGGCTCACTGATCATGTCGATCGTCTCCGGCATCGTCAACGCGGTGATAGGGGACTGACGGTACCGATCGACATCGGTAACCATCGGAGGTTCGGGGTCGTGTCTCACCTTTGCGGAAGGCGCGACCCCGAACCATGTGCGGAGATCAACGGCGGCGTGGGTTATGTCGATGTTGCCAAACGAGGCGATCAGAAAAACTATCATTCATAGACAAGTCTATATCACAGACCTCTTCTATAATAAAAACCAACGACACTGCCAATCACAAAACACCTGCCCAAACAACGTCATCCATAACCTCACTACTGCACTGAAGGGAGGGGATCTTGAACGAAATCATTCATTCTCCGACGCGTCTGCGCGTGATGGCCACCATGGCGGAGCTCGGCGTAGGTCGGCGCATCTCATTTAAACGTTTGGTGAAGCTACTCGGAGTCACCAAGGGGAATCTTTCGGTGCAGCTGAAGAAGTTGGACGAAGCCGGTTACATCACGATCATCAAGTCGTTCTCCGCGACCGGCATTCCGGCGACACATGTGAAGCTCACACGTGAAGGCAAGGCGGCGTTCGACCGGTATCTGGCCGATCTGCAGAGGATCCTCAAGCCAGACTTCGACCTGTCCGAGGAACGGTCGGCGGACGACTGAGATCCCGGGCACACGTATTCGGCACCACGGTCGAGGATCTCTGTCTGCTCGAGGAAAACCGACGACTCGAAGACGAGAGGTGATCATCATGAAGATCCACGGACGCAAAACGCTGCACAGGGCGGTGATCAGCCTGTTCGCGGCGGCGTTCTTTCTGATTCAGGCGGTGTTCGTCACCGCTCCATATACGGGAATGCCGATTTTCGACCGCATCTTCAAGTGGGCTCTTCCGGCCTTGTGGCTCGTTGTCGGCATGATGCAACTGGCAAGCGCATTCTCCGAGAAGATGTCGCTTGCCACGGAAACCACCCTGCCGTTCGATGAACGCGATCGGCAGATCATCGCCCAGGCCAATGCCATGACCGCCAAGGTGGTGGAGGTGGTGTTGGTCATCGTGATGGTCGGAACGCTGCTGCTGTTGCCGACGTATCACAGTGTGGTGCTCGGCACCATCGGCCTTACCTGTGGGGTCATGGTCTGCCTGATGCAGGCTCTGCGCATCGGATTCGCGCTGTACTACCAGCGTGGGTAGGACAACCGGACGACGGCGGGAGTCGCTTCACACCGCACCATGTATGACGACGTATGCTAGCTTCTATATGCAATCGCACACGTGACATATGGAAGAGCGAGGTCGGTTTTGGGTGATGTGAGACAGGAGATGGAACGGCTGCGACCGGTGTACGAGACCGGCGTGCTGCGACTGCTTCTCCGCACCAATTCGAAGATGTACGTGGCGTTGCTGCGCTCCGCGTTCGACCCGCTGACCGTGGAACTGCCTCGCGAGATCCTAGAAGACCGCATCGCCCAGGGGCTACGAGGCCTTGCGGAGATCGGCGACTACACGCTTGCCGAGGACCAGACCTATCAGTCGGCCTCGCGGCTGATTCTCGGCGAGCTCACTCGTGAGGGTGCTGGCGATTACGCATGGCTCGCCAACTCGTTGGATACGGGAACACACCGGTTCCTGTACCGGCTCACAGCCCGCGCCCATCGTGCAATCGACGCGCTCACCAGACTCGATGACGATACGCAGACCCTGTCCGGCGCGCAGGCGAACAGCATCATCATGGAGGTCGAGCATGCGCGCATGCAGCTGACCGAGGACCCCCGGGAGCGCATCACCCTGCTCAACCGCGAGATCAAGGCCCGCAAGCATGAGATCAAGCGCATCCTGCAGGGGCGGAGCGACAATCGACTGTCGGAACAGGATGTGGACGACATCATCGCAGTGATCCACAACACGTTGCGTGGCGTACCCGTCGAACTGCACGAGCTGGCATTGTCCGAACGCGATAACGGTGACGAGTTACGCAGGCGCATGCAGTCCGGCGGGATGAGCGTGGACGAGATCCTCACCGCCTACCATGACGAATATCGTCGGGCCTTCCGCGAGTCCGACAGTGGTCGCCGTTTCGAGGATGCGTTCCAAGTCATCGTCACCGACGAGGGCCGTCAGCAGATCGACGACGCCATGCGCGCCATCGCCAAGACCCCGTATCTGGCGGGGGAGACGAACGCACTGCTCGGACAGGTCAAGTCGGAGCTCGCGCACATCTACGACGGCATCGAGGACGTACGACGACAGATGCGCGTCTCCGACGAGGCGGTCAGCCGTCTGGTCCGGCAGCAGACCGACACCCGGTACCGCACCATGCTCGACACACTGAACAAACTGTTCGTCAAACTCAACGCCGAAGCGAAAGCCGACCCGGATGACAGTGACGCGCCGTATGAGACCGATACGGCATTCGTCCGCCTTGCGGGTCTTCCCACACGGCCGGCCAAGCCTATGACACGCGCCACCACACCGGAGCTGGACGATCGTACGAACACGCAGGCTCCGCCTCCCGATATTCGTTCGATGATCGAAGTAGGAGGGCCCCGTCTCAAGCGCATGGTCTCGCTCATCCGCGAACATCCCCGCAAACGCGGCGATCTGGTGGATATGGCCGCCAGCTTCAACCAATTGCCGGCGGAGGAACGACGGGAAAGCGAGATCATCGGTTTTCTGGGCAGCATGCGCGCCGAAGGCGATGATTACGTGATCTGGCATTGCGTCACGCTCAATGGTGCGCAACGCTCCTGGAGAACCCGTCCGGTAATGGTGGACGAACATCTGCTGGACGACATCATGGAGGAAGGATGAACGCAACGATGACCGGAATGATCGACAGCGACGACGCCGTCAACGACGTCAATCCGAACGCACTGTTCGAAGGTGATCTCAGCACCATGCCTGCCGACGCCCGCATGGCGGCCATTGCGCTCAAACGCGACCGGTACATCGCCGGCGGTCTGTACGACACGGTGTTGGACAATCGAGACGCGGTGGTTCGTTCACTCAACAACGACATGCTGGAACTGGTGGTCAACGACCGGTATCGCATCATGTACGCCACACCGGTCAGCGGTCCGGACGTGACGATCCGATCATTGAAGACCCGTGCGAGCCTAACCCGCGAGGAGGCAGCGCTACTTGCGTTCCTGCGCATCCGGGTGCTGGAGTACGAGAACGTGAATACCGACGTCGACCAATGGATCGTCGGCTTTGAGGAGATCCGAGCCGCATTGACCACCGGCGCAGGCTATCTCGCCGCACGCAACGACGAGGAGGGCGTGCTGAAGAAGCTATCCATCACCGTCTCCATGGCGTTGACACACGGATATCTGACCGCGGTGGAGGACGACGAGGGCATGTACCGCATCACACCGCTGGTGCCCGTGGTACTGGACCGACGGCTCGCCAACGAATGGCTGAACGCGAATCCCACCACAGACACCGCCACGCCCGAATCCACATCACCGGAGGCGGGAACGGACGAATCACACGAGGCCAATGCTGGCGGAAACGGATGCCACAGAACCAGCCGAGCATCACACCGTTGCAGACGACGCCCTAACACTGTTCGACGACGCGGACGACGATCATGACGACGCCTCCGCAGACACCGTGAACGATGAGGAGAGGAAGTGACCATGCCGTCCGATATGCAGATCATCGCCGACCGATGGATGCTGAACAGTCGCCGCATCGTCAACTGGGGATCGTACGACGGCTATCACGAGTTCCGTCCGTCCACCGACGACAGGCTTCCGGTGACCCTGCTCGCCGGCGCCAGCGAGTCGGGCAAATCCACGTTGGTGGACGCGCAGATCTCCCTGCTGTACCCGACCGGCACGCCGTTCAACAAAGCATCCAATGCCGGACGCTCCGAACGCAGCGACTACACGTATCTGCGCGGCATGCTCGGCTACGGCAACAGTGGAGGCGGGGACGTCCCCGTGTTCCTGCGCGGTCGAGGCAATGACGGCACACCTCAGCCGGTGTGGGGCGCCATCGTGGACACCTACGTGAACCGCACGACCGGTCAGACGCTGTCATGCGGCAAGTTCCTGTATCTGTCCGCCGGAGACGGTCAGGGAGAGGTTCGCCGCCAGTACGTCACATGGGATCACGCCATCGATCCTCGACTGATGGACCGGTACCGCGACACCCCATTCACCCCAACCCAGCTGAAGAACACATACGACGGGTGCGACACGTTCCCGAACGCCGACGTGTTCCATGCGCACATCTGGCGGATCATGGGCCTGAGCGCAGAGGCATGCCGGCTGCTGCACAAGCTGCAGTCGGCGGATGCCCCATCCAGACTCGACGACATCTTCAAACAGGGCGTGCTCGGCGTACCGAAGGCGATCGAACTCGCCCAGGCCGCCGTCGCGGACTACGAGCGATACGACGCGAACTTCCGCAGCATGGAGGAAAAAGCCAAGCGGATCGCCAAGCTCAAGGACATCCAGACCAGCCACGACGTCTACGTCGACGCCGTGCAGCAGGAGCGTGCGTTTACTGCGGTGGACCCCGACGACGAGCGGCAGGGGCATGCGACGGTTGCCGCCTGGGTGACGTCCCGTATGACCGGTGAGGTGCGTGCGCAGCTGCCGCTTGACGAACTCGCGTTGCAGCGTCAAGAGCAGGAGCTTGAGTCTCTGCAGCGCAAAGTCAATGACCTGCAGGAGCGAGTCACACAGATCGAATCGCAGATGCAGGAGCGCGACGGCGGCAATCTGAGCCGTCTGGAAACAGAGCTCGAACAGGCCGAGCATGCGCTGGACGACGTGAAGGAGCAACGGAAACGCGTGCAGGCACGGTTCACGGCTGCCGGCGAAACCATGCCGACCGATCGGCAGTCGTGGGAGGAATGCCGCGTTCGTCTCGCCGCGCTCGACGCTGATCTCGCGCAGCACAAGGCCGAACTGGAGGAACGACGCAACACCGCCGTGGAGACGAGCGGCGGCATCAAACGCGAACTGGCCGTGCTACGTCGCGACTATGAACGTCAGCGCACGCAGCGCACCCGCATCTCCCAACCGATGGATGAGGCCCGTGCGCTGATCGCCAAGGCCACCGGGCTATCCGTGGCCGAGCTGCCGTATGTGGCCGAGCTCATGGACGTACGGGAGGACGCCGAGGAATGGCGGAACGCCATGAACGTGGTGTACGGTCAGCTGGCCCAGACCATTCTCGTGGACAAGCGGCACGAACCGGGATTCGCGGCCAAGGTGAGCGCCATCGACCCCAAGCTGATGGTCCGTCGTACGTGGACGTTCGTGGACACCACGCGGGACTATATCTCCGACAGCGAGAAAGCGTGGATGTCCGGCAAGCTGCGCTACCGGGAGGATTCCCCGTTCGCCGACTGGCTGAAATCCCAAACGTGTTCCGAACGGCTGGACGCCCTGTGCGTGGATGCCATCGACGATGAGGATCGTTCGACGCGGCAGGTGCAGCGTGACGGACAGGTCAAGTCCGGCAAGCATGGCCATCATGGCAGCAAGGGCATGCACCCGGTCATCGGCTTCGTGACCGAGGCGTATCTTGAGGAGCTGCATGCCCAGATTGCCGATGCGGAAGCCAGACTTACCTCCGCCGACGACGAATACCGTACGGCCAACGCTGATCTGGAGACCCTGAGGGCCAAGGAGACTCTTGCCGAACAGCTGTCATACACGCCGTGGGACAAGGTCGACGTTGATGGCGCCGAACGGCGGATTGCCGATCTCGAGGCAACCATCGATGCGATTCGCAACGATCCCGAACTGGCCCGACTGCTCGACATCAAGCAGGGCCTTGTACGTGAACTGGATGAGGCCCGTGAACACGCCGTCGAAGCCAAGATGACCAGGCAGGGGACCGAGCAGGCGATCCAGTCGGCGCGGCGGTGGCTTGAAGCGCATGCTCCTGCCGCCGCAAGCGACAGCCATGCCGCCCGCGCGTCGGAGGAGGGGACGACGATACCGGTTTTCGCCGACGATGTTCGTCAGGTGTTGGATGCGGCCTATGAGCGTGCATTCTCCAGCGTGCTCAACCATGATGACCGCGCGCATGTGATCGTCATGGCAGCGGCGGGCGCGGGGGAGACCGACGCCGATGACACGGGGAAATCGTTCGTCGCCCGCACCGTGGCCAGTGTGGAGAATGACCTGCGTCAGCGGATCGGCATGCTGCGCGCCGGCGTGAGCTCCGCACGGTCCGCCGTCGAGGATCGCATGGCCACGTACTGCGAACTGTATGTGCCAGATGATGACACGGTCACGGCCACCGTGGGGGACTACCGGTTCTATCAGGAGGAGCTGAAGAGTCTGGCATTGCTGGCCGCGGTGAACGCGACCAACGAGGAGTATGTGAACTGTCTGGACAAGATGCTCATGGACTTCACGCAGCTCAATCGTGCGATCGACGCCGACGCGCGCGACATCGGCGATCAGCTCGACAAGATCAACGCCATGCTGCGCGGCCAGCAGTTCGGTCCCAAGCATGGCAGCCTGTCCATCGGCGCGGATGTCCGTCGTCCGGAGGCGGCGTTCACCGGCCCGTTGAAGCGTACGATGGTTCTGCTCAATGAGTGGAAGGCCGGTGGTGTTTCGACTCCGGAGGAGAATCGTCGGGTGTTCGCCCGGTGCTCTGGTCTGGTGAACCGCCTGCGGACGGAGCTTGAACAGGTTCGTGACGCGAACGGCATTCGCAGCTACGGCGCCCGCAATCTGGATCCGCGCTGCCGGTCGTCGTTCTACGCGGTCGTGCATCATGAGGACGGCGAGGATGAGCGCATCACGTCCACCGGAGGCAAGTCGGGCGGCGCGTTGCAGGAGCTTACTTCGTTCGTGTATGGCGCGGCGCTGATCTACCTGCTGGGCGGTGATGTGACCGGACAGCCCACGTATACCACGCTGTTCCTAGACGAGGCGCTGATCAAGGCCGACGGCCGGTATACGCAGCGTGCGTTGTCCGTGTTGCCAAGGCTGGGCTTCCAGGTCATCGTGTCCGCTCCGGAAAGCAAGACCGCGGAGATTCTCGAAGTTTCCTCGAAGGCCTACGTCGCCTACAAGGACCCCGACACCTCCCGCTCCTACCTGCAGGAGGTGCTGTTGGACGACGTTCGCTCGGAGCAGGTGTCCGGGGGAGAGACCGCGGCATGAGGGATGTCGCGACAATCGTCGGCATGGTTGCCAGGCGCCTGCGTTCCGGCATGTATGAAGACAGGGATCTGTGGCCCTATACGGTGAATGTGCAACTGCCGAAAAGCAGCGAGGCGGAATTGCATGTATTGGATGTGCATGCGAATAATGCGTCGATTGGACGGTGGGCTGAGCAACATGGCTGTCAGGTCGTTCTGCGTCGACGAAAGATCGGGGTTGTGATCGACCTGATTGATGCCGTGACCATTCCCGATGAGCAGACGGCATTGCACGTTGTCGATAGGACGATCGCCGGCCAGTATCAACAAGCACGGTCGCGTGCGCATCGTCTTGGCGACGAATGCAACGTGAACAGGGCAACGGCCTTATCCGTAGCGAAACTGCTCAGCAATGAGTCGGACATGGATGTTGATCTTCTGATTCGGGCAACCGACTTCTTTGCACGGTACCTTGCCAGCCATGGCATGGAACAGCTGGCCGAATTGACTCCCCGTCAGGTTCCGCTTGCCGGATTCAGCACGAAATGGCTGTCGCAGAAGAAATCTCGCCGTTCCGCGATCTGCCGTCTATTGAACATCGATTCGCTGCCATTGCAGGAAAGACCTCGAGAGCTTCGATTCCGCCACCTGGATCCGGCACGCCAAGAGCAACCGGACATGATCGCCACACGTCCATGGTTCGAGGGCGCAATGCTTGGCATTCGCTATGTCGTTATCGTGGAGAACAAGGACACGTATCAGGCCATGCCCGCCATCAAGAACGGGCTTTGCGTATTCGGCAATGGACATGCGGCGTGTGATGGACTGCAGCTTCTGCCATGGATCGCCGATTCGGAGTCGACCGGATCATCCATCACCGTTGTCTACTGGGGAGATATGGATGCCGCCGGCTTTGAGATCCTCTCCGAAGTACGCATGGCGGGGATTGATTGCAGCTCGATGTTCATGGACTGCACCGCCTATCACCGTTACAGTGCATACGGCACGAATCTGACCGCCGACAGCAAAGAGATTCCCGTTACGATCCCCAACACCGATCTTGCACTTTCTCACGAGGAAGAGGAGCTGTACCGCATGCTGTGCACCGGAGAGGGAATTCCATACCGTCGTCTCGAACAGGAACGCATCCCCATATCGGATGCCGTCCATGAGCTTCGGCGCCGTGGCTTTCCGGTCACCGACATCCCGGCCGAGAGCTGAGATCAACACACGCGGCAAGCCTTTCCGCCGCACGTTGTTCTTGCCTGCTCATTCGTCAACTGATCGCATGGCGGTCTGGCGAGCACTGGTGGTATATGTCGCGAGGATTTGGCGCAGCAGGACGAGCATGTCGAACGACTCTTGGTCTTCAGGCAGTTTGACAAGGCAGCGCAGCATGGCGGGTCGGACGTCATGATCCGCGAAGAACCATGCGACCGGGGTCGCACGGTCGGGGATACGGGATCCGCTGAAGCATGCATACGCCGTGTAGGAGGAATCCGACGGGATGGTCCCGTCCGGCAGGTCCCTCACCAGTCGATCGTAGAAGTCGAAGCCCATCGGTAGCAGCCATGAAGCATTGTCCGGGGTCTCATACCATTGCGTGTCGATGTGGATGCTGCCGTCGTCGTTGGGCATCATCCGGAAGGCGGTCATCGGCGAACTGTCGTCGGTGGCGATGGCGTCGTCCAGTTCGTCGACCGAGTCGAAAGCGGCGAGGACGGCGAGCGTAAGCGACTGCGACTCGTCCGAATCGTCGTCCCCGCCGTCAGTGGGATCCGTCGGATCGAGTGTGTCGAACAGACTGGCGGCATAGCGTGCGAAGACGGAGAGTCTCTTTCGCGTACCGGCGAGCACGGTATCCGGCAGATCGTCGTTGACGGCAATGCCGTTGCGCACGTCACCAGAACCGTCCGGCGCGATGGTGACGTCCATACGGAACTGGGCGATGTACAGGGCGTCTTCAGGTAAGCCGGAGTCCGTGAACCCGTACCGGTTGAACAGCTGCAAGGGGCCGCCTGCCTCTTCCGGCAGGGCCTGTGCAAGCAGACGGAGCTGCGAGCGCAGCTGATCCCGCTTGGACATGGACTGTTTGACGGCATCGGCGATATGCATTTCCACGGAGTCGCGGGAATCCGAATCGTGCTGGACGGCTCCCGAAAACCATGCGGTCTCCTGGGAATCGTCGACGGGATTGTCCCCGTCGTACGCGTACAGGTATCCGGTGATACTGCGGAACGTGGTACCAATGGGCAGGGAGCTGCGGAAATCATGTGACACGATGAACTTCTTTCTTACTGCAAGATCGCCATTGATGACCCATCGTCAACGATGACTTTCCTCATCATGTTATCTCGGGAGGAGCAATAAGAATACCGATGGCATTCATCGCACGCTTCCCGGAGATTCTGCTTCTACCTGCATGACGTTCGAAGCGGCGGTACCTTGGCACTTATGGAAAGGCGTCGTGATTGCACAACCAATCACTACGCCTTTCACGTTCGGTCGGGTCTGCTCATAGATCGATCGGCTTGCTGTGGTCCTTGCGGTAGATGTCGGGTTCCACGTAGATCTCGAACGTGTACCATGGCAGGGCGTTGCGCACTGAGGTCTCGAGCTTGTCGACGGTCTGCACATCGAAGTCGCGATCGAGCTTCGAGGTTTCGATCTTGACGCACAGCAGGATGTCGTTCTCGGACATGTGCACGGTCTGCATGTTGAGCAGACGGGTTACGCCGGGCGTGGCGTTGACGGCGTCGACGATCTTGGAACGCGTATCCGGGTCAACCGCCTCTCCGATCAGCAGAGAACCGGACTTGAAGGCGAGCAGCAGGGATCCGCAGATCAGCACCAGACCGACCATGAGACCGCCGATCGCATCCCAGAGTTCGTTGTCGAGCAGGATGGCCAGTCCGATGCCGGCGCCAGCGAAGGCCAGGCCGATCAGGGCGAGCGTGTCTTCCATGATCACTGCCGCGAGTTCGGCGGACTTGGTACGTCCCCAGAACTTGTAGAGGCCCATGTGCGGGGTGTTGGTGCGCTTCATGCGTTCGTTGGCCTCTTTGGCGCTCTGATGCAGGCCGTAGCCTTCCAGGCACGCGCTGATGGCCACGACGGCGAGCGCGACGAGGAGTTCTCCCTGGTTGGCGTCACGCATGGCCGGGTTTTCCATGACGGCGACGATCTTCTTGATGGCTTCGGAGGTGGAGAAGAATCCGCCGACGAAGAAGAGGAGGGTGGCGACGACGAAGGAGGCGAGGTACTTTGTGCGGTACAGGCCGAATGGGTGGTCGCCGTCGGTTTTGTGGTGGGAGAATCGTCCGCCGATCATGAGGACGATTTCGTTGGAGCAGTCGGCGATGGAGTGTACGGATTCGGAGAGCATGGCGGATGAGCCGGTGAATGCCGCTGCGCAGAGTTTGGCGATGGCTACGCCGATGTTGGCGGCGAGTGCGGCTTTGACGGCTGATCCTGCGTGTTTGCTTTCCTGTACGGCTGGTGTCGTGCGGTTGGTGTTGTTGGTTGTTGTAGCCTGTGTAGCCGAATCCGTGGATTCGTCCATGGCGGTTCACCCCGTTCTTCCCTGACGTTGGTTGCGTAAACAGCATTCAGTATATGCCGTTGCCGTGCCTGGGATGTCGGGTTTCGCGGATTATGGCCAGGCCGTGGTCCATATGTGGTCTGCAATCCCGTTCACCTTGTCGAGCTCCTCCGCAACGCACTGCCCAAGGTTGGGGTTGCGGAGGAATAACGTGTGCGGCGGCAAGGCGCACCGAAGGAAGACGTACAAAGGTACGTCGACTGAGGAGCAACGCGGCCGACGCTCCATTATTCCTCAGCAACCAGGTCGAGGTAGTCGTCGCTCCACAGATCCTCGTCTCCGTCGGGCATGAGGAGCACGCGTTCGGGGTTGAGAGCCTTGACGGCGCCTTCGTCGTGGGTGACGAGGACGATGGCGCCTTCGTATTTGGCGATGGCTTTGAGGATTTCGTCGCGGGATGCGGGGTCGAGGTTGTTGGTGGGCTCGTCGAGGAGGAGCACGTTGGCGCGTGAGGTGACGAGGGTGGCGAGTGCGAGTCGGGTCTTTTCGCCGCCGGAGAGGACGTGGGTGGGTTTGAGTGCGTCGTCTCCGGAGAAGAGGAAGGATCCGAGGATGCTGCGGGCTTGGGTGTCGTTGAGTTCGGGGGCGACGTGGGTGAGGTTTTCGAGGACGGTCACGTCGTTGTCGAGAGTGTCGTGCTCCTGGGCGAAGTAGCCGATCTTGGCGCCGTGTCCGAAGACGACTTCGCCGGTGTCGGGCTTGTCGATGCCGGCGAGGATACGCAGGGTGGTGGTTTTGCCGGCGCCGTTGTAGCCGAGGATGACGACGCGGGATCCCTTGTCGATGGCGAGGTTGACGCCGGCGAAGACGATGTTGGAGCCGAACGCCTTGGAGATGTCCTTGGCCATGATGGGGGTGCGGCCGCAGGGGGCGGGTTC
Organism: Bifidobacterium vansinderenii; assembly: GCF_002234915.1. GTDB lineage: Bacteria > Actinomycetota > Actinomycetes > Actinomycetales > Bifidobacteriaceae > Galliscardovia > Galliscardovia vansinderenii. The sequence continues at coordinate 76,682 of NZ_NEWD01000004.1, forward strand.
GGGGAAGCGGATGTCGGCGACCTTTTCCTGCTTCTGGGCTTCGCTGGTTTCGGAGAGGAGCTTCTCGGCGCGGCGCATCATGTTCTGGGCGGCGGTGGCCTTGGTGGCTTTGGCGTGCAGGCGGATGCCCTGCTTCATGAGGCGTTCGGCCTTCTTTTCGGCGACTTCGCGTTCGCGGCGGCGGCGTTCCTCGTCGACGGCACGCTGGTGCAGGTAGGCTTTCCAGCCGAGGGAGTACATGTCGATCTGGCCGAGCTGGGCGTCGAGGTGCCAGACCTTGTTGACGACTTCGTCCAGGAGTTCGGTGGAGTGGGAGATGACGAGGAATCCGCCCTGGAATTTCTTGAGGTAGTCGCGCAGCCATTCGATGGAGTCGGCGTCAAGGTGGTTGGTGGGCTCGTCGAGGATCATGGTGTCGGCGTTGGAGAAGAGGATGCGAGCCAGTTCGATGCGTCGGCGCTGACCGCCGGAGAGGGTGCCAAGCTCGCGCTTGAGGACCTCTTGGTCGAGGCCAAGGCTTTCGGCCATGACGATGGCTTCGGACTGGACGGCGTAGCCGCCGGCATTTTCGAAGTCCTGCTGCGCCTTGTCGTAGCGCTTCATGGCCTTCTCCATGATGTCGGGGTCAGGGTTGGTCATGTCCTTTTCCGCTTTGCGGATGCGGGTGAGGATGGTGTTGATGTCACGGGCACTCATGATGCGATCGAGCGCGGTCTGCTCCTGGTCACCGGTGTGCGTGTCCTGCGGCAGGTAGCCGAGCTTGCCGGTGACACGCACCTTGCCGGCGGTGGGCAGCATACTGCCGGTGATGACGCGGGTGAGGGTGGTCTTGCCGGCGCCGTTGCGGCCGACCAGACCGATGCGGTCGCCCTTCGCCACGTGGAAGTCCGTGGGGTTGAGCAGCGTACGTGCGCCGATGCGGATTTCCAGTCCCTGTGCGTCAATTGCCATGGTTCACCTGCCGATTGTGTCAGTTCGTCGTTCTCTCGTAAAGTCCAACCGACCATGATACCGAACGGTCTGCCAAACCAGCGGCGTCCCTCTGACTGCGAATACCGCTGCGATCCTGCATAACTCCGCGTCACCACGACGGTCTCGCGTAGTCACGCACGATACGAACCCGTAAAACGTGCGTGACTACGCGGAATTCCACCCGGAACGGTTTCAACACTGCTGTCTGACAGTACCGCCGTCCTCAAGGCTGGCGACCTTGACCGCAAGCGCGCTCGGCATCAGCTTCGTGAACGCGTAGTAGAGCTTGTAGAACAGCATCGGAGTGTAGCCGGCACGGCCGCATTCCGCCATAATGAGTGTCCGCTCGACTTCCCTGCTCAGATCGAGATAGGGAAGTCTGCCGAGCTTGCCTCCCGAGGCTCCCTTCACGTTCATTTCCGTGTTCATATTCCCGGGACTCATGAGCAGTATGTTCACGCCGCGTCTGCGTTCCTCTTCGTGTAGAGCGCGGGCGAGGAAACGCACGTATGCCTTGCTTGCGGAGTACACGGCCTGCCAGGGGATCGGGGCGAACGAAGAGACGGATCCGGTGATCACCTCGAACGATCCTTCGCACATGTATGGCAGAAACACGTGATTGACCATCGTCACGCCCATGACGTTGAGGTCGATCATGGCGTGTATGTCTCTGGCGGATGCATTGCGGAACAGTCCGTCGCGTTCGACACCGGCATTGTTGATCAGCGTACGAACGACCGGTTTTTCATTGGCGAGCATCGCGGCAAGGGCGTCATAGGATGCCGGGTCGGCGAGATCAAACGATAACGAGCGCACCTGCGCGCGGATATCGGGAAACCTGACCGCCAGCCTAGCAAGACGATCCTTTCGTCGTGCAATCAGCCAGATCTCATCGAGGTCCGGATAGCGTCGTGCGATCGTCTCGTAGAACACCTCGCCGAGTCCGGATGAGGCACCGGTGATCACCGCAATGTTTTTGCCGATGCCGTGGCGCCGAATACTGTCTGTCGCATTCACAGTCATGATGCGTTTTCTCGTGTGACGGGATCTCATTGGTGTCCCTTGCGGCGACGCGGCGCCAGTGCGGCGGGTCCATGCTTGCCGATCGCGAAAAGCAGTGCACGCATTCCGCCGATGCGGGGGTTTGGCTTCCGTCCGCGGCCAAGGCGATTCATCTGCAATTCGAACCAGCTGATGACGAGAATGCCTCCAAACGCCTTGTCGAGCGCCTTGAGACCGGTCGTCACCCATGGCAGGTCGACGGTGCCATCCCAACGGTCACGGATGATGCGCGCGGGCAGATCGGGGACGAGCACCAGGGGACGGGCGATGCCGATCATCTGCGTGATGCCTTCGCCGAGGGCGCGCTCCATGTCGCGTGCGTTGCGGAATCCTCCGGTCAGCGCGACCGGCACGGTGAGCTCACCTTTGACGCGGCGCGCGAACTCAGTGAAGTACACGCCACGCCTGCGATCCTCGATGGCGCCGCTGGTGGTCTGGATAACCGGCTTTTCGAGGGTTCCGCCGGAGATGTCGATGAGATCGACGCCGCGTCGTTCGAGCTGTTTCATGACCCAGATCGATTCCGTCTCATCGAATCCGGCGAACACGCCATCACCGGTCTTCACGGTGATGGGCACATCGCTCGAGTTGAGCTTGACCGCAATGGGGAATGCGGGGCCGACCGCCTCGCGCACCGCGTCAAACACCTCGAACAGGAATCGAGCACGATATTCGATGTCACCGCCGTATTCATCAGTGCGCCGGTTGTCGGCGGGGGAGAGGAACTGGTTGATGAGGTAGCCGTGGGCGGCGTGGATCTCCACTCCGGTGAACCCAGCCTTCTTCGCGATGCGGGCGGTGTTGGCGAATCGACGCACGATGTCGCGGATCTGTCCGACCGTCAGCTCGGTCGGTTCGGCAAAGAACCGGCCATACTCGCCTTCAAGCCTTCCGCCGCTGGGCGCGTAGGGGTGCCGGTTGATGGTGATGGGGGACTGTCGTCCTGGATGGTTGATCTGCATCCAGCAGTGGGTGCCGTTACGTGTGCCGGCCTCGGCCCAACGGCGTAGCATGCCGAGATCGCGCTCATCCTCGACCGCCACGTTGCCTGGCTCTCCCAGCTGGGTGCGATCGACCATCACATTGCCTGTGACCAGCACGCCGGCGCCGCCATCGGCCCATGTCCGGTAGAGGCGCACATGCCGCTCGGTGGGCGCACAGTCCCGGCCCGCCATCGCCTCGTTCATCGCCGACTTGTAGAAGCGGTTCTTCACCGTCGCACCGCAGGGCAGCGTGAGCGGCGTGGCGACGTTGGGCACGTGATTGTCTGTCATGACTTCCTCCATCCGTTTGCGAATGTTGACAATTTTGCAGATGTCTAAATTTGAGAGTAGTCAATTTCTGGACATTTGTAAAATTCTGGACGTTGCGATAGCGTAAAACCATTGCCACGATTCACAACACACTGAGGAAGACAGCATGAAGAAAGACCTCAACGGCAGACTCACGCGCGGGACCATCCGCACGCTCGACGCGTTCTTCGACGCGATGATGGGGTTGCTGCGCACCAAGCCGTTCACCGCGATCAGCGTCAACGAGCTCTGCGAGGCGAGCTCCTACCCGCGCGCCACCTTCTACAACTACTTCGACGACCGCGACGATCTGATGCACTACTGCTGGATCGCACTGGCGGGACGGGCGAACATGATCGATCTCGAATCGGTAGAACCGGAACGTCGCGTGGACGTCGCCCTCGACGCGATGGCGGACCTGCTTGAATCGAACGCGGACCTGCTCGCGGCCATCCTGGAGCACAATCCCGCCGACGGCCCGCTGTTCATAGGCCTGCGCACATTCATCGCCGAACGTACGCGCATCCTCATGCGCACCTGCACCGATCACGAACGCCACGAACTGCCCGACGAACTGATCGCCGACCACTACGCCTCCACCCTGATGCTCGTTCTCGACTGGGCATACCTTCGCGGGCACACGCTCACCCGCACGCAACTCCATCACTACGCCCACGCCCTGCTCAACGACGGCGAATAACGACGCCCGCCACCCGCATGGCAACGTCCGCATTCCATTCCCAGAACAGGGTGTTCCGTCTGTCTCCGGACAATAGCCACAACGATGTCGTCGCATCTACGATGGATGTCGACGACGAACGAAAGGACGCATGATGACGGGTACGAACTCACCGGATACGCAGTCGAGCGGAATGGACGATCGACCGCTGACCAACGTGGAGCGCAAGGATGCGGGACTGCCGTACCACTACGACGATCCGGCGATCATGGATGGCCAGCTGGCATGGCAGGAGAAGCTGTGGGCATACAACCAGACCAAGCCCACCGAGCAGGAGAAACGGCAACGCCTGCTGAAGGACATGTGCGCCGAAGTGGGGGGAGGGATGCCATGTGGAGACACCGCTGCACGCGAACAACGGATGCCGCCGGGTGCACATGGGGCGCGGCATCTACATCAACGCGTTCATGAGCATGGTGGACGACGCGGAGATCATGATCGGTGACTACGCCATGTTCGGCCCGAACGTCACGATCGCCACGGCGGGGCATCCGATCCTGCCGATCCTGCGCGAGCACCATTACACGTATGCGATCCCCGTGCATATCGGACGCAACGTGTGGGTGGGATCGAACGTGTCGATCCTGCCCGGTGTGACGATCGGCGACAATTCGGTAATCGGCGCCGGTTCGGTGGTCGTGGACGACATCCCGGCCAACGTGGTCGCGGCTGGCGTGCCGTGCAGGCCGGTTCGCGAGATCGGCGAAAAGGACCGCGAATACTACTTCAAGAACCGTCGCCTCGACGTATGGGAATAGGAGGAGCGGCGATGGCCGCGAACGAACCAAGGCGCACCGAACTGGACAAATGCATGGCCGGGGAGATCTACGACTGCCATGATCCGATCTTCCTCGACTACAAGAACCATGCCCGCCGTCTGCTGGCCGAATACAATCGGCTCGCCTACGACGAGAAGGAGCGCAAGACCGCGATCCTGCGAGAGCTGTTCGGCTCGATCGGAGAGAACGTGTCCGTGGGACTGCCATTCATCTGCGACTACGGGCGCAACATCCACATCGGGTCGAACGTGTCGGTGAACATGAACTGCACGTTCGTGGACTGCAACACCATCACCATCGGATCGGACACGCTGATCGCCTCCAACGTGCAGCTGTACACGGCCACGCATCCGGTGGAGCTGCACGATCGTCTGCGCGACGACTGGACACCGGGAGACACCCGATACCGGTGGCACACCTACGCCCGTCCCATCACGATCGGCTGCGGATGCTGGCTAGGCGGCGGCGTGATCGTGCTGCCGGGCGTAACGATCGGCGACGGTACGGTAATCGGCGCGGGCTCGGTCGTCACCAAAGACGTTCCGACCAACGTGGTGGCCGCCGGCAACCCCTGTCGCGTTCTGCGTCGGATCAACGACAGCGATGCGGAGCCCGGCGCGACGGACGCCCGTTAGCGCAGACGGCGCCCCAGCGATTCGATGACGAACAGCGCGGGAACCTGCGTGGTGGCGTTGTACCCGCCATTCACCCGTTGCGACGGCAGCCCCGCACTGAACGACCAGTCGCACAGTCGTCCCAACGTGGAGTGCACGCTGTTCGTCACGCCCAATGTCACGCTCCCCGCCGCCCGGAACGCCTCCACGGCCTTCACCAGTTTGGACGTCTCCCCGCTTTCCGACACCGCGATCACCGCCATATGGTCGCGCGCATAGGCTGAGACCGGGTAGAAGGCGTCGGTCATGCCGATGGCGAAGATGCCGAGATTGGCGAACAGGCGGGCTCCGTATTCGGCGATCACCCCGGAGGATCCCTCGCCGATGAACACGATCGGCTCCGCGTCGCCGATCAGCCGCACGGCCATGTCGAGATGCTCCTCGAACGCGGGGGAGTTCGCACGATCGAAGAACAACGCCAGATCGTGCAGATCCTGACGAGGCTCCAGGCGAGGTTCGGTCCGCTTCTTGTTCACCTCGCGCAGCGCGTTGCGGAATTCCGTGTAACCGGGGTAGCCGAGCTTGTCGCACCAGCGCAGGATCGTGGACGGCGAGACGAACGTGGCGGAGGCGAGCTCTCGGATGGTCATGTACGCCACGGATTCCGCATGCGCGATCACGTACCGATAGATGCCTGTCTCCGTGTCGTTGAACCGCTGGATGTCCTCGAAAGAGAACATCATCGACCGGCCTCGGATTCGTTCAGCCGGATCATATGTTCGATGAATTCACGAACAGCGCCGCGTCCGCCGTCACGACGGCAGACATAGTCGACGACGTCAATGATGCCCTGCGTGCTGTCGGCCGGGCATCCGGACAATCCCGCGAACCGGATGGCCTCGAGATCGTTGAGATCGTCGCCGATGTAGGCGACCTCGTTTCGCGTGAGCCCGCGCTCCTCCATGAGACGCCTCAACAGCGGCAGCTTGTCATGCACGCCCTGATGCAGCTCGGTGATGCCCAACTCGTCGGCTCGGCGGGCGAGAATCGTCGAATTACGTCCGGTGATGATCATCGGCGTGATCCCGGCATCGGGCAGCAGATGCTTGATGCCGTATCCGTCCTTGCAGTTGAACGTCTTCATCATCTCGCCGTCGGCGCCGATGCAGATACGACCGTCGGTCAGCGTGCCGTCCACATCCATTACCAGCAATCGAATCGTCATGCGTTGGCTCCTTTCCGCTTTCCGCCGCGCAGTTCCGGCAGCATCACGATGAATAGGACGATGGCGATGATCGCGGTGATCAGATCGGAGATGGCCTGTGCGGCGATCACCCCATCGTATCCGGCCATGCGGGAGGCAACCGCCAACACGACGACCAGCACCACGCCCTGGCGGCTGAGCGACAGAATGAACGCGCCAAGCGCCTTGCCGGTGGATTGGAATGTGCAGGTGGTCACCATGATGATGCCGACGCACACCAAGCTGAGCAGCTGCACGCGTAGCATGCCCGCACCCAGATCGATGATGTGCCGGTCACTGATGAAGAAACCCATAAGCTGACGGTCGAACACGCTGAGTATGACGGTCATGACGATGGCGAAACAGCTGAGGAAGATGTAGGAGAATCTGAGAATTCCGGCCAGACGCCTCATGTTGCGCGCACCATAGTTGTATCCGATGAGCGCTTGCGCGCCGAACGCGAAACCAACGAACACGGACACGGCGATCATCACGACCTTCAACGCGATGCCCATGGCCGCGACCGGATCGTTACCGTAGCGCAGTAGGTACAGGTTCACCATGATGATGCCGAAGCTCTGCGTGAAGCTGGTGATGGCCGAGGGAATGCCGATGACGAGAATGTCCTTGATCTCTAGGGACGTGATGTTGAGCAGACGGCGGCGTACCGGCACCGGATGCTCCTCGAACGCCTTGCCGTAAGTCTTGCCGGAATCATGCGCGGCGCGGCCGGCATCGGCGTTGGAATGCAGCATGAGCCGCGGGTCGATCGACAGATTGGTGCTGCGAAACAGCAGGAACCAGACAAAGTACGCGTCGGTGCACACGTTGGCCAGCACGGTGGCGAACGCGGAGCCGGCGGCTCCCCAGCCGAATCCCTGAATGAACAGCGGGTTGAGGATGATATTGATCACGGTGCCGGCGATCTGGCCAATCATGGACGGTACGGCATGACCTTCGGTGCGCAACTGGTTGACCGGCGTCATGGAGACGATGATGAGCGGCGATCCGATAAGTATCCACGTGTAGTAGGCGGAGGCGTACGACCAGGTGGCGTCGTTCGCGCCGAGCAGGCGCAGGATCGGATCATGGAAGATCAATCCGAATGCCATGACGAGGATGCCGACGAACAACGCACCATAGAAGCAGAACACGCTGAGTCTCTTGCCATCGGCATACCGGTGCTGACCGAAAAGCCTGGAGATGACGGAGCTTCCGCCAAGACCGAAGATGTCGCCGATGGCGATCATGACCATGAACACGGGTGCGGACAGCGACACGCCTGCCACCATGTTCGCGTCGCCGGTATGGGCGATGAAATACGTGTCGACCATGTTGTAGACGAGGGTGACAAGCATGCTCATCACCACGGGCATGGCCAAGCTGAAATACGCTTTGGGAATCGACGCCTTCTCGAACAGTTCGCTATCCATCAGTTGCCTCTAGATGCCATTGGTTTCACTCTTTTTCGCGGGGCAAGCAGCTTGACCCATTGCGTAGTAAACCGCATGAGTCTGGACATTTGACCGCCGGCGTCAAATAAAAGTCGGTGGACCATAGGACAGTGGGATTGATGTCCACCAACGATGACGGAAGGGGCGCCGATGCGCATCAGCGACGAGGATTTCGAGAAGGCCATCGAAGAGGCATTGCAATCGATCCCGGCGCGCTTCCATCGGGCGCTGAACAACATCGGCATCGCCATGGACGACGAGCCGAACGAACGCGAAATCGCCACCATGGATGATGCATGCAGTGAATTGCTGGGATTATATGAGGGGATTCCACTGCCGCAGCGGACGAACGGATACGGGGGAGTGATGCCGGACGTCATCACGATCTTCAAAGGGCCGCATGAGCGCATCTGCGCCACGCACGAGGAACTCGTCATACAGATACGCAAAACCGTGATGCACGAGATCGGCCACTACTTCGGCTTCGACGACGACTACCTGCATGCCCACGGATACTAAATCAGATATCGATCGACTAGCAGCAGCCGGTGGACTGGTGGGTCTCGTTGAAGTCGTCGCGTGCGCGCCAGAATTCGCGTTCGCTCATCGGTTCGTGGTCGGGATGATTGCGCCAATGCCGTTCGACGTACCGATCATAGGCGTTCTCGCCGGTAAGATCACGCCAGAACGCGCGAAACTCATGCCATGTGGTGCGAATGGCTGCCATGTTCATCGTTAGTCTCCTTCGAAAACCGAAACCATTGTGGCCGCCGAAACGGCTGATGCCATTCCGACGGCCACAATGAATCATTGGAATCGGGTCATGTCCGGGCGTTCATCACGCCGGCTGCTTGACCTTGCCCTCCAGTTCGTCGCGCTGCTCGCGGCTGAGACCGGGGATGAGCTCCGGGTCGCCGACGATCGCGTACTCCTTGACGAGCTTGCGGTCGAGCTTGGACGGGATCATCGTCACCGGGGCGAAGAAGTTCGACTCGACGAACGGATCCTCACTGGTGGCGGTGTCCTTGGTGCGGACGGTCTGCACGATGCGCACCAGACCGCACACCATCACGAACGCCACGGTCACGAGGAACACCACGGAGAGCGTGCCCTGAATGAACGTGTTGCGCACGATCGCCTTCTCGATCTCGATCTGGGCGGGATCGGTGAGGGTGGCGAGCTTCGCGTTGGCGTCACGCCACTGCTGCCAGTAGCCGACGGCGGAATCCGTGGAGAAGATCTTCTGCCACGAAGCCACGAAGGTGACGGCGGTGTCGAACACCAGCGGGATCACCGGAATCCACACGTACTTGACATAGCCCTTGCGCACCACCATCACGGTCACCACGAGCAGTGCCACGGCGGCTATCAGCTGGTTGGCGATACCGAACAACGGATAGAGCGTCTGTATGCCGCCTCGCGGATCGGTCACGCCCATCAGCAGCAGCGAACCCCATGCGGCGACCACGACGGCCGTGCAGGACCATGCACCGATGCGCCATGACGGATCCTTGAACTTGGGCCAGATGTTGCCCAATGCGTCGGACAGCTGGAAGCGGGCCACTCGGGTCACCGCGTCGACCGCGGACAGGATGAACAGCGCCTCGAACATGATGGCGAAGTGGTACCAGAAGCCCATCATCGTACGTCCGCCACCGATCTGGTGCAGGATGTGCGCCATGCCGACGGCCAGGGTCGGCGCGCCACCGGTACGGGAGACGACGGAGGGCTCGCCCACGTCCTTGGCCAGCTGGCGGTAGGCGTCGGCGTCCTTGTAGACCTTGTCGTTGCCGTTCTCGTCCCAGGAGTCCCATTCGGCGTGGATCTTGTTGCCGTGCACGTCGGTGACGCCGAGGTTCTGCACGGCGGCGGCCATGATGTCTTCCTTGTCCTTGGCGGTCTGCACCACGGCGGTGCCGGCAAGGTTCTCACTGGTGGCCTCGGACGTGTTCATGCCGAAGTAGATGCCCTGGTTGAGGGAGATGGCGGCCACGATGGCCATCACGGCCACGAAGGACTCCATGAGCATGCCGGCGTAGCCGATCATGCGCACCTGGCTCTCCTTCTGGATCATCTTCGGCGTGGTGCCGGAGGAGACCATGGCGTGCATGCCGGACAGGGCGCCGCAGGCGATGGTGATGAACAGGAACGGGAAGATGGCGCCGGCGAACACCGGGCCTTCGGTGTTGGTGGCGAATGCGGTGACGGCCGGCATCTCCACGATCGGACGCACGATGACGATGCCGAGGGCGAGGATGCAGATCGTGCCGACCTTCATGAACGTGGACAGGTAGTCACGAGGCGTGAGCAGCAGCCACACAGGAAGGATGGCGGCGAAGAAGCCGTAGATCACCATGCACCACACCAGCGCGGTGGGCGACAGGTGCAGGTACTGGCCGAACGAGGATTCGGACACCCAGCGGCCGGCGATGATCACGAAGATCAGCACGGCGAATCCGACGATGGACACCTCGGTGATCTTGCCGGGCTGCACATAGCGCAGCCACAGACCCATGCAGATGGCGATCGGGATGGTGCAGCCGACGGAGAACACGCCCCACGGGGAGGCGGCCAGAGCGTTCACGCAGATCATGGCGAGCACGGCGAGCACGATCATGAGCATCACGAACACGATGATCGTGGCGACGGAGCCGCCGATCTTGCCGATCTCGTCCTTGGCCATCTGACCGAGGGAGCGACCGCCGCGGCGCATCGAGAAGAACAGGACGAGCATGTCCTGAACGGCGCCGGCAAGACACACGCCGACGATGATCCAGATCGTACCCGGCAGGTAGCCCATCTGGGCGGCCAGGATCGGACCGACCAGAGGTCCGGCGCCGGCGATGGCGGCGAAGTGGTGTCCGTAGAGCACCACGCGGTTGGTCGGATCGAAGTCCTTGCCGTTGTTGATGCGCTCAGCCGGCGTCGCGTTGCGGTCGTCCGGCTTCATGATCTTCTGCTGGATGTAGAGCGCGTAAAACCGGTAGGCAATCGCGTAGGTGCACACCGCAGCGATGACGAACCACAGCGTGTTCACCTCCTCGCCTCGGATCACGGCGATCATCAGCCACGCGAGTACGCCCAGCGCGGTGATGGCCACCCAGATAGCCACCTTCTTCGGTGTCCATTTGTAATCGGGTTCCACCCCAACCGGAACGCCCTGCTTGTTTCTGATGATTCGGGATTCTTCCTCCTCGGTGTAGGAGGGGATCCCTTCCTTTGCAGCCACTTTGCTCATGGCCCCTTCTCCTTACAGAAGCGCGACTCTGCACTTCTGGTTTGTAAAGGTACGTTGGAGGAAAGTGATTGTCAACGTCATTTAGGGAAAATTCATCTACATGGCATCAAAAAGGTCGCATCCCGAAATATTGCCCGCATATTGGACCAGATTTTGGACACCTTCGCCGATATCGAACAGTCGTTCGAAACGATGGGCGAACTGCGCTATCCTTGAGTCCGGAAATATCACGGCACGGAGAACCCGAACGGAGAGGACTCCGACGGGGGCATGAGGACAGCGAGGCACAGGAATGGCGACACGCTCGAACGCAGGAACCACCGACTCCATCACATGGCTTCACGACGGCAAGGAGGCGGAGGGATCCCTGATCGCGGACCTGTCGGCCGTGCCCAACGACCGCAAGATCGTGGTTCAGGGTGCGCGCGAACACAACCTGAAGAACGTGGATCTAGCGTTTCCGCGCAACAAAATGGTTGTATTCACCGGCCTGTCCGGCTCCGGAAAGTCATCGATGGCGTTCGACACCCTGTTTGCCGAAGGCCAGCGCCGCTACGTTGAATCGTTGTCCGCCTACGCCCGTCAGTTCCTCGGACAGATGGACAAGCCCGATGTGGACTTCATCGAAGGTCTGAGCCCGGCCGTGTCCATCGATCAGAAGACCACGAACCGCAATCCGCGTTCGACCGTCGGCACCATCACCGAGGTGTACGACTACCTGCGTCTGCTGTTCGCCCGAACCGGCATCCCGCACTGCCCAGAATGCGGCGAGCTCGTCACCGCGCAGACGCCCCAGCAGATCGTTGACACGCTCATGGCCAGGCCCGAGCGTACCCGATTCCAGATCCTTGCCCCGGTGGTCAAGGGTCGCAAGGGCGAATTCGTGGAGACGATCGAACTGCTGCGATCCGACGGATACGCCCGCGCGCTCATCGACGGCACGATGACGCAGCTGTCGGACGATATCAAGCTCACCAAGCAGAAGAAGCACACCATCGAGGTGGTGGTGGACCGTCTCGTGGTCAAGGACGGCATCCGGCAGCGGCTCACCGACTCCGTGGAGACCGCATTGAAGCTCGCGAACGGCGTGGTGATCGCCGACTTCGTGGATGTGGACGAGCACAGTCCCGAACGCAGGCAGCCGTTCTCCGAAAAGCGCAGCTGCCCGAACGGACACCAGCTGGAACTCGATGAGATCGAACCGCGAACGTTCTCGTTCAACGCACCGTACGGCGCCTGCCCGGTGTGCACCGGACTCGGATTCAAGCTCGAGATCGACCCGGAGCTGGTCATCTCCGACCCGGACAAGTCGCTGGCCGAAGGCGTGATCGAACCGTGGTCGAACACCAAGACCACCTCGCAGTACTACGGACACGTGTTGGAAGGCCTCGCCGAGGATCTTGGATTCTCCATGGACACCCCGTGGAAGGATCTGCCGAAGGACATCCGACAGGCGATCATGTACGGGCACGATTTCAAGGTGAAGGTGTCGTACCGCAACCGCTGGGGACGCCTGCGCGAGTATTCCACCGGATTCGAGGGCGTGGTGCGCACCCTGATGCGCCGCCACGACGAGACCGATTCGGACGCCATGAAGCAGTACTACGAGTCGTACATGCGCGAGGTGCCCTGCCAGGAATGCGGCGGCAAACGACTCAAGCCCGAGGTGCTGGCCGTGACCGTGGACGGCAAGTCCATCTTCGATGTGTGCGACATGCCCGTGCGCAAAGCCCTGGCATGGGTGAACGGACTGAAGCTCACCGGCTCGGCCGCCATGATCGCCGGAGAGGTGCTCAAGGAGATCCGTGCACGACTCGGCTTCCTCAACGACGTCGGTCTCGACTACCTGACCCTGTCACGCGCGGCGGCGACCCTGTCCGGCGGTGAGGCTCAGCGCATTCGACTGGCCACGCAGATCGGCTCCGGACTGGTGGGCGTGATGTACGTGCTCGACGAGCCGTCCATCGGATTGCACCAGCGCGACAACGAGCGCCTGATCGAGACGCTGCATCACCTGCGTGATCTCGGCAACACGCTGATCGTGGTCGAACACGATCAGGAGACCATCGAGGAGGCCGACTGGCTCGTCGACATCGGCCCCGGGGCGGGCGAGCACGGCGGCGAGGTCGTCTACTCCGGTCCGGCAGGTCATCTGGTCGATGCCACGCGATCCATCACCGGCGACTACATCGCCGGGCGTCGCTCCATCGACGTTCCCGAACAGCGACGCAAGGTGCGCAAGACCCGCTGCATCACCGTGACGGGTGCCCGCGAGAACAACCTCAAGAATCTCAGGGTGGACTTCCCTCTGGGAGTGTTCACCTGCGTGACCGGCGTATCCGGCTCGGGCAAGTCCACACTGGTCAACACGATCCTCTACCCGGTGCTTGCCGACCGGCTCAACGGCGCCCGCATCGTGCCCGGAAAGCACACGCGGGTCGAAGGAGTCGACCAGCTGCGCAAGGTCATCCATGTGGACCAGAACCCCATCGGCCGCACCCCGCGATCCAATCCGGCCACCTACACCGGCGTATGGGACAAGATCCGCCAGCTGTTCGCCAAGACCCCCGAGGCACAGGTGCGAGGCTACGGACCAGGACGGTTCTCATTCAACGTGAAGGGCGGCCGCTGCGAGGCATGCCATGGCGACGGCACGCTCAAGATCGAGATGAACTTCCTGCCCGACGTGTACGTGGACTGCGAGGTCTGCCATGGCCAGCGCTACAACCGCGAGACCCTGGAGGTGAAGTACAACGGCAAGAGCGTGGCCGACGTGCTGAACATGCCCATCGAGGAGGCCGCCGACTTCTTCCGGGCATACCCGTCCATCTCCCGATACCTCGACACGCTGGTGGATGTCGGCCTCGGCTACATTCGACTCGGTCAGCCTGCGCCCACGCTGTCCGGCGGTGAATCGCAGCGCGTCAAACTCGCCACCGAACTGCAGAAGCGTTCGGACGGCAAGACCATCTACATTCTCGATGAACCGACCACCGGTCTGCACTTCGAGGACGTGCGCAAGCTGCTCGGCGTTCTGCAGAGTCTGGTCGACAAGGGCAACACGGTCATCGTGATCGAGCACAACCTCGACGTGGTCAAGTCGGCCGACTGGATCATCGATCTCGGCCCCGAAGGCGGCGACGGCGGTGGCACCATCGTCGCGCAGGGCACGCCGGAACAGGTGGCGCAGTGCGAGGAATCGTGGACCGGACGGTTCCTCAGGCCGATGCTGCCGGCGTTTGCGTCCTCTACGCCGGCGAGGTGACCATGCCATCGGGAATGATCGAACGGCACGCACCCGGCACATGGCGCAAGACCGCCGAACGACTGCAACGGGAACAGGAGGACGCGGCCATGGGCGAATCCGGTGAGACGACGCCCGGCTCCGCGGTCAACATCAACGGGGCGCCGCTGCTCGGAGACTCCCGTGATCTGTTCCGGCCGAAGACCGGAGACATCCCCGCTCAGCCGGGCGTCTACAAGTGGCGCGACGGTGAAGGGCGAGTGATCTATGTCGGCAAGGCGAAGAACCTTCGCAACCGTCTGACGAACTACTTCCAGCCGCTGTACCAGCTGCATCCGCGCACCCAGACGATGGTGCTCACCGCCCGCAGTCTCGAATGGACCGTGGTGGGCACCGAGATCGAGGCTCTGACACTCGAATACACGTGGATCAAGGAGTTCGATCCAAGATTCAACGTGGTGTTCCGCGACGACAAGACCTACCCGTATCTGGCACTGTCGATCAACGACGAATATCCCCGCGTATGGATCACGCGCAGTCGCAATCGTCGCGGTACTCGATACTTCGGCCCGTATGCAAAGGTGTGGGAGGTACGGCAGTCGCTTGACCTGCTGCTCAAGAGCTTCCCGGTGCGCACCTGTACGGACAGCGCATTCCGCAAGGCCCGTCTGACGAACCGTCCTTGTCTGCTCGCGTCGATCGGCAAATGTTCAGCCCCATGCGTGGCGCGCATCGACGCCGGAGAGCACCGGCTCATGTGCGAGCGCCTCGTCGGCGTCATGACCGGGCGGCTCGGCAGATCATACGTCGCCCAACTCACCTCGGAGATGAAGGCGGCGAGCGCCGAGCTGGAGTTCGAACGGGCCGCTCGGCTTCGTGACGAGATCGCGGTGCTGAACACGGTGCTGCAGCGTAATGCGGTGGCATTCGATTCGGACGTGGATGCGGATGTATTCGGTTATGACGCGGACGAGCTTGAAGCCAGCGTGCACGCGTTTTTCGTACGTTCCGGCGCCATTCGAGGCGAGCGAAGCTGGAGTGTGGAACGTGTGGAGGATGTGGATGACGCCGATCTGATTGCCGATCTGGTCACGCAGGTGTATGCCGATGTGACGGGGGAGTCCCCGGCCGGCATGGATGGTGCCGCGCCGGCTGGCGCCGTGTCGGTGTCGCGCAGTCGTGATGCGATCGGTTCCACGCAGAGTGTGACCGCCGTGGATGCGTCGGCTCGCGCCCAGGCCACGCGTTCGCGTAATTCCCGTCAGGAGGTAACCGGCCGGGCCGATCTTCTGGCGCCGATCGCGCCGGTGCCCCGTGAGGTCATCGTACCGGTCGAGCCGTCCCGCCGTGAGGATCTGGAACGTTGGCTTACCGGTCTTCGTGGTTCCGCGGTTACCATTCGCGTTGCGGCGCGCGGCGAGAAAAAGGAGTTGATGGATCGTGCGACGGCGAATGCGAAGCAGTCATTGCAGCGCAGCAAGATGAGTCGGATCAAGGATGTGGGCACCCGTACCGAGGCCATGAATGATGTGGCCCGTGCGCTGGGGTTGCAGCGGGCTCCGTTGCGTATCGAATGCTATGACATCTCGAACACGGTCGGCGGCATCTATCAGGTCGCGTCAATGGTGGTATTTGAGGACGGTATTGCCAAGAAGTCCGAGTATCGTCGGTTCGCCATCCGTGGCAAGGACGGCAGGGGCGCGGTGGATGACACTACGGCACTGTACGAGACGCTGACTCGTCGGTTCCGTCACGGCAACATCGCCGGGGATTCCGGGGAGAGCATGGATAACGAGCGTCGCGTCGCCATGGATGCGGGCTCGCATGGTCTCAGTGGCGATGCGGATTCCACGTCGGTCTCGTCGTCGGATGCGGTCGTGCAGCAGAACACGGATCGTCGGCATTTCGCGTACAAGCCGAATCTCATCGTGGTCGATGGCGGGCAGCCGCAGGTGGAGGCCGCAGCCCGAGCCATGGCGGACTGCGGCGTGAATGATGTGGCGCTGTGTGGCTTGGCGAAGCGTCTGGAGGAGGTCTGGGTGCCGGATGACGATTATCCGATCATCCTCAAGCGTCAGTCGGAGGGCATGTATCTGCTGCAGCGGGTGCGTGACGAGTCCCACCGGTTCGCCATCACCTATCATCGTGAGGCGCGTACGAAAGGCGGACTGCGTTCGGCGTTGGATGCGATTCCCGGCATCGGATTAAGTCATCAGAAGAAACTGCTGCAACGGTTCGGATCGGTCAAGACGATGCGCGGCGCGTCCATCGAAGAGCTGATGGAGGTTCCCGGCATCGGTGCGAAGAAGGCTCAGGCCATATACGACGCCCTGCACGCCGAGGGGCATGAACGCGCGTCATCATGACGTCATGTCGGCGCATTTACAATCGTCCATGGATAATCGGTTCCATGGGCTAGCATGAGACCCAGAGAGCAAGGAGCATTCGATGACAGAAATCAGGCACCGCGCAGCCGTGTTGGGCAAGCCCATATCACATTCCCTGTCCCCGCTTATCCACAACACCGCCTACAGGGCGATGGGTCTGGACGGCTGGTTCTATGACAGCCATGAGGTGGACGAGCATACGCTGGGGGATTTCATCGGCGAGCTGGATCCCCGGTGGAGCGGCCTGAGTCTGACCATGCCGTTGAAGAAGGCGATCATGCCGATGGGCGAGCCAAGCAATCGCTGGGCAGAGAAGCTCGGTGTGGCGAATACGGCCATCTTCCAATGGCGTCCCGAGGCGAGCGGCCCCGACATCAAGCTGTACAACACCGACGTGGCGGGCATCAATCTCGCCATCACCAATGCGATGAGGCACAGCAGGGGAGTCGTGCCCGATGACATTCGCGGCAAGGGTCTGGTCATCGGCAGCGGTTCGACCGCGACATCCGCCATCGCCGCGTTCTCCACACTGCAGATCCAGCATGTGACCATCGCCGCCCGGCACCCGGACAAGGCGCACGCCTTGGCTCCGTTGGCGCAGACGTTCGGCATGAGTGTTGACGTGATCGCGCTCAGTCAGATTCCGGAGATCGTCGGAGGCGAACAGATCGTCGTCAGCACGTTGCCGTCACATGCCGCGGACTCCACTGCGGCCGGACTGTCTTCGCTGCGTTCCGGCAGCGTGCGCGGCACACTGCTCGACGTCGTCTATGATCCGCGCCCCACCGCGTTGATGAGCGCATGGCGCCGTCTTGGCGGCATTGCGCTCGGCGGCGAGGAGATGCTGCTGTATCAGGCCATCCCGCAGATCGCCTACATGACCGGCACCGATTTCGATGCCCTGCCGACCAATCTTGATTCGACCATCCGTCACGCATTGGAGGAAGTGCTGTAATGACCGGTACCGAAATGAACGAGGAAGAACGTCCGCAGCCCGCCGATTCGTTCGAGGTGCTGCTGATCACCGGTATGTCCGGCGCAGGCCGCTCCCGCGCGGCGGACAGCGTGGAGGACATGGGATGGTACGTGGTAGACAATCTGCCGCCGAACCTGTTGGTCCCGCTCGTCGACATGATGACCTCGTCGGGTTCGAAGGTTCACAAGCTCGCCGCGGTCATCGATGTACGTTCTCGATCCTACTTCGACGATCTGGCCCAGGTGCTCAGTCATCTGGACGATCTGGGCGTCAAGTGCCGCATCCTGTTCCTGGACGCGGCCGACGATGTGCTCATCCAACGATACGAGTCCGTACGGCGCCCCCATCCTCTGCAGCACGGGCGCCGTCTGATCGACGGCATCGAAGAGGAGCGCGCACTGCTGGAGAATCTCAAGGAGCGCGCCGACATCGTCATCGACACCTCCACGCTGAGCATCCATCAGCTGTCTACCAAGCTCTACGATGCTCTGCTCGGCAAGGGGCCGCAGACCGTGGCCGTCCATATCTTCAGCTTCGGCTTCAAGTACGGCATTCCGCTGGATGCTGACTTCGTCGCCGACGTGCGATTCCTGCCCAACCCGTTCTGGGTTCCCCAGCTGCGGGAGCTCACCGGCAACGACAAGGCGGTGAGCGATTATGTGCTCTCCAGCGACGGTGCCATGAAGTTCCTCGACTCGTACACGGACGCTATTCTCACCGCCATCGCCGGATACTCGCGCGAGGACAAACACTTCGTGACCATCGCCATCGGATGCACCGGCGGCCAGCACCGCTCCGTGGCCATGAGCCGCGCATTGGCGAAGCGTCTGAGTGCCAAGGGACTCAACGTCACCGTTTCGGCGCGCGAGCTGAAGAAGCACCACTGACCCCGATCCCCCCGACCCGGTTCCGCCGGGTCGGATTCACCCCGTTATCTCACATCCTGAAAACCTTTGGATGGGGAGCGGTATGAACACCGTTTTTGTCCACCTGATTCTGTAACACAGAAGATCGGTGCATACGACAGCCCGAACGGCGATACTCGATCGACACCCCCATTGAAGCTGTACAATTTAAAGGAGGTTAGCTCTTGGCTCTGGTTGATGAAGTCAAAAGCGAACTGGCCGCAATCGACGACGAACTGCCTGCCGCCAAGAAGGCGCAAGCGGCTGCGATGATCCGTTTCGGAGGCGGCTTGCACCTCATCCAACGCCACATTGTCGTCGAAAGTCAGTTTGATTCACTGGATGCAGCCCAGTGGCTTCAGCGCACCATTCAGGAGGTCTACGGACACGAGGCCGATCTGATCAAGGTGGCGCGCAAGACCCCCACCGGCACCGTCGAACGCTATTCGGTGCGCGTGCTCAAGGCCGGCGGCGCTCTGGCCCTGCAGTCCGGTCTGCTCGACCGTCGCAAGCGTCCGGTTCGCGGCCTGCCCGCGGAGATCGTCTCCGGCAACATCGCGCAGATCAAGGCCGCATGGCGTGGTGCCTTCCTCGCCCATGGCGAACTGTCCGACCCCGGCAAGGCCAGCTATCTTGAAATCGTCTGCCCGGGTTCGGAGGCCGCACTGGCCCTGGTCGGTGCGGCACGACGTCTTGGCATCACCGCCAAGGCCCGTCAGGTGCGCAGCTCCGAACGCGTGACGCTGCGCGATCCCGACGTGATCGAACGCATGCTCACCCTGATGGGAGCCACCCGCACGGCCCGTGAATGGAGCGGCAAGCGCAACGACGGCGAATACCGAGGCAAGGCGAACCGTCTGGCGAACTTCGACGATGCGAACATGCGCCGCAGCGCCAAGGCCGCCGTGGAGGCCAGCGAGAAGGTGCAGAAGGCGTTCAAGATCCTGGGCGACGACGTTCCCGAAAACCTGCGCGCCGCCGGACAGCTCCGTCTCGATCACCGTGACGCCAGCCTCGAAGAGCTCGGACGCCTCGCGGATCCGCCCGTGACCAAGGATGCGATCGCCGGCCGAATCCGTCGACTTCTGCAGCTCGCCAACAAGGTGGAGAAGCAGCGCGCGGCGGCAGCGGCGGCCGAACAGGAGTGACCACGATCCTCCCCATGCAGCACATGCATCAGTAGACGCGACGCCATGTAATCGTCATGGCCAATCAGGCGGGTTCCACTCGGCATCGTCCGAGCGGAACCCGCTTTCCGTTCACCCATTCTTCCGCGCCACTCCCGAAATCCAAGGATGCGCGACATCATGAGCCGGGTTAATAGGTTTTTTCCCGCTGGCACGGTAAGATTCCTTAATGGCGCAGCACATGCGGATTTTGTTTTGTCCGCGCCGCAGCAGGAAAGGATATCAATGAAAACTCTCAAGGATCTAGGAAATCTTCAGGGCAAGCGCGTTCTGGTGCGTGCTGATTTCAACGTTCCGCTTGATGGCACGACCATTACCGACGATGGCCGTATCAAGGCAGCCCTGCCGACCATCAAGAACCTGCGCGAGCAGGGTGCCAAGGTCATTCTGATGGCCCACCTCGGCCGTCCGAAGGGCAAGGTCGTCCCCGAGCTGAGCCTCGCCCCCGTGGCCGTCCGCCTCGGCGAGCTGCTGGGCATCACCGTGCCGCTGGCCAAGGACACCTACGGTGAGGACGCCCAGGCCAAGGTCGCCGCCATGAAGGACGGCGACGTGGTGCTGCTGGAGAACGTTCGCTTCAACCCGGAGGAGACCAGCAAGGATCCCGAGGTGCGTGCCCCGTACGCCAAGAAGATCGCCGCTCTGGGCGACGTCTTCGTCTCCGATGGCTTCGGCGTGGTGCACCGCGCTCAGGGTTCCAACTACGACGTTGCCGCCGACCTGCCGGCAGCCGCCGGTCTGCTGGTCGAAAAGGAAGTCACCGCACTGTCCAAGGCCACCGAGAACCCGGATCGTCCGCTGACCGCCGTCCTCGGCGGCGCCAAGGTCGCCGACAAGCTCGGCGTCATCTCCAACCTTCTGGGCAAGGTCGACCGCCTCATCATCGGCGGCGGCATGGCCTACACCTTCCTCAAGGCCCTCGGCTACGAGGTCGGCAACTCCCTGCTCGACGAGAGCAACATCGAAACCGTCAAGGGCTACATGGAGACCGCCAAGAAGAACGGCGTCGAGCTCCTGCTGCCGATCGACATCGTCGTGAACCCCGGCTTCCCGGCCGGCGATGACGCCGTGATCGACCCCAAGGTCGTCAAGGCCGACGCCATCCCGTCCGACGAAGAGGGCCTGGACATCGGTCCGGAGACCCGCAAGCTGTTCCACGACAAGATCGTCGATTCCAAGACCGTCGTGTGGAACGGCCCGATGGGCGTGTTCGAGATCCCGACCTTCGCTGAAGGCACCAAGGCCGTGGCCGAAGCTCTGGTCGACGCCACCCACGCGGGTGCGTTCACCATCGTCGGCGGTGGCGATTCCGCAGCCGCCGTGCGTAACCTCGGCTTCCCGGAGGATGGCTTCTCGCACATCTCCACCGGTGGCGGCGCCTCCCTCGAGTTCCTCGAAGGCAAGGAACTGCCGGGCCTGAGCGTTCTCGAGTAGTTTCGCCTTTCTGCTGACTCCCCGGCAGTCCGATGCGTCAACCGTACGTATCGGACTGCCGGGGAGTCTGCATGTCAACAGGCCGATACGACAACCAATCCCGCATCATTCCATCGACGCGATCCCTCCCGTTCTTTTCGATCAGGCATCGCTTCCGTACAAATAACAAGGAGTATCCATGGCACGCACACCGGTGGTGGCCGGCAACTGGAAGATGAACTTCGATCATCTTGAGGCCACGTATTTCGTTCAGAAACTGGCATGGACACTTCGCGACGCCAACTTCGACTTCAAACGCTGCGAGGTGACGCTCATGCCGCCGTTCACCTCCATCCGCAGCGTGCAGGTGCTCATCGACGCCGATCGGCTCAAACTCACCTACGGCGCCCAAGCCGTGTCGGTCACCAATCAGGGGGCGTTCACCGGAGACGTCTCGGCCGACATGCTCGCCCGACTCGGATGCAGCTACGTGCTGGTCGGCCATTCCGAACGGCGCAAGTACCATCCCGAGGATGATGCGAACATCGTCGATCAGGTACGTGCGGTTCTCGCAGCCGGCATGCGTCCCATCCTCTGCGTGGGAGAAAGCTTTGAGGAACGACGACAGGGCATCGAGCTCGAATTCGCCGTCGGACAGGTGCAGGATGTGATCCGTGATCTTTCCGACAAGGAAGCGGAACGCATGCTCATCGCCTACGAACCCGTCTGGGCCATCGGCACCGGCATGGTCGCCACCCCCGAGTCCGCGCAGCAGGCCGCGGCCGCCATTCGTTCTCATCTTGGAGAGGTATACGGCAACACGGTGGCCGACAAGGTCCGTATTCTCTACGGCGGATCCGTGAATGCCTCGAACGCGACCCAGCTCATGCAGGAGGGACGCGACATCGATGGATTCCTTGTTGGCGGAGCGTCACTCGACGCCGACGAATTCGCGACGATCGCCCGCCTGACAGCCAAGGCGGCACGTAACCGTCGCTGACATTTGTCGCGCCGAAACCGTTCCATAGGATTTTTCCCATAAAACATCGGCATTTATCCCATATGTGGGGTATCCTTGCTAAGAGTCGTAATTCGGAGGTAATCGTGGCCATTGTCAAGATCGTTCTTGAAATCATCGTCGTGCTGGCCAGCATTCTGCTGACCCTGCTGATCCTTATGCACAAGGGCAAGGGCGGCGGCCTGTCCGACATGTTCGGTGGCGGCCTGACCGCGAACGCCGGCACCTCCGGTGTGGCAGAGAAAAACCTGAACCGTCTCACCGTCATCGTCGCACTGATCTGGGTGGCCATCATCATCGCACTGGGACTCATGGCCAAGTACGGTCTCGCCTGATTCCATTCTTATCATTCCAAGGCCCGTGGCTGATATTGCCGCGGGCCTTGTCGTTTTCGCTTGCCCTCACGTTTCCAAACGCTCACGAAAACGTCCATCCGTTTGCCATAAGGAGAATCCGATTCCATGATCGACCGCGAAACCCCTCGTCTGATCGTCGCCGACCTCGACGGCACTCTGCTTCACGATTCCGATACCTTCGAAGGACGATTCATCACGCAGCGAACCATCGATGCGATCAACCGCATGCACGATAGGGGAGTGCGGTTCGCAGTGGCGACCGCCAGACCGGTCAGTACCGCTCTTGAACTCGTTGATCGTCTTCCCGTCGACGCCTGCGCATATCTCAATGGAGCACTCATCGACATGGATCCGAGTCGGTCCGATTACGACATGCTCACCACGGGAGTCATTCCCGACGATGGGCATCTGCTCCGACTTGGCTTCTCCTCACGGCGAGCATGCGAAGTCTGCCGTTTTCTGTTGGAGGAGTTCCCCGGCATCCGTATCGGCATCGTGATGAACGACATCCGATACACGAACTTCGATGTGCGTGAGCTCTGGAAGACGCAGACGTTCCGGTACACCGACTTCACCGACGTGCCTGAGGGTACCGCCGACAAGATCATCATTCTGCCGCAACCGGAACAGTGGGATCGCCTGCGCACGCTGATTCCCCCGGACTTCGATGTCAGCATCAGCGAGGGTGTGATGTGGATGCTCATGAACCCGTTGGCCAACAAGAGCCATGCGCTGGACCTGCTGTGCGCCAAGTTCGAGATTCCATTGAACTCGACCGCCACGTTCGGAGACGATCTCATCGACATCACCATGCTGCAGCGCGCCGGCAGGGGAGTGGCCGTTGCCAACGCCGTACCTCAGGTATTGAACATCGCCGACGAGATCTGCCCATCCAACAACGAGGACGGCGTCGCGCAATGGATCGAAAGTAAATTGAACTAAGTTATCGCTACGTCATGTGGTATCGGGCTTTCCCCGAAAAGCGTCGTCACGCGTACATGACACACGGCATGATCGGGGAGCCCATTCAACCGCAATCGTCGCTATTGCATAAGCAGTATACTCATCCAAAAGTTCAATTTACACACGCTTTCACCATCACTTTTTCATAGCAACGAACCCAGGCCTTGCATTTGCTTATTGCTACAAACGTTGTCATTCGTTCTTTTCAGAGTTTTCAGTCTCTTTACACCTCATGTAAATCTTATTTTGAACCGCGTCTTTCATATGACTACGTTTGCAGACGTCCATATTTCGAACTTAGGCGTTTCCTTCATCCAGCCCGTGCTAGTCTTTGAACCAGATTCCGGTAATTTGAACTTCTGAGGAGCGGTATGAGTCGGGAAACGTTCGCCAAGCGGTTGAACTCCGCCATGTCTCTACGTCATATGAAACAGATCGACGTGGTACGCGCCGCACAAAAGCAAGGGCTGAAACTCGGTAAGAGCCACATCAGCCAATACGTCAGCGGCAAGACCGTTCCCCGAGTCGACACCCTACGATTCCTGGCCGCCACATTGAACGTCAATGATCAATGGCTCCACGGTGACGATGTCCCCATGGAGCGCACCGACTCATCCGACGTCACCGGACAAGCGGCACAATCATCAGTCTCAGATGAACCGACAGTGGCGAGTGCCGCATCCAGTGCTCCCACCCAGACTCTCCCTACGCTCCACACCACACCATCCACCACGATCCCGGAAGGACGACCCATGCGACGCTTCACTAAATCCACCAAACTCGACAATGTGCTCTATGACGTGCGAGGCCCGGTGGTCGACGAGGCGGCCCGAATGGAGGCCACCGGCACGCATGTGCTCAAGCTGAACATCGGCAACCCCGCGCCGTTCGGATTCCGCACCCCGGACGAGGTGATCTACGACATGGCCCACCAGCTGCCGGACTGTGAAGGATACTCGGCATCCAAGGGCCTGTTCTCCGCGCGCAAGGCCATCATGCAGTACTCACAGCTGAAGAACCTGCCGAACGTGAGCATCGACGACATCTACACCGGCAACGGCGTCAGCGAGCTGATCAACCTTTCGATGTCCGCGCTGCTCGACAATGGCGATGAAGTGCTCATCCCCAGCCCCGACTATCCGCTGTGGACCGCCTGCGTCAATCTGGCCGGCGGTACCGCCGTGCACTACCTATGCGACGAGCAGTCCGAGTGGTATCCGGATATCGACGACATGCGTTCCAAGATCACGGACAAGACCAAGGCGATCGTCGTCATCAACCCGAACAACCCCACCGGCGCACTCTACCCGAAGGAAGTGCTCCAGCAGATCGTCGATCTCGCCCGCGAGCACCAGCTCATGATCTTCTCCGACGAGATCTACGACCGTCTGGTCATGGACGGCCTGCAGCACACCTCCATCGCATCGCTGGCACCGGACCTGTTCTGCGTGACATTCTCCGGCCTGTCGAAATCCCACATGATCGCCGGCTACCGCGTGGGCTGGATGGTGCTGAGCGGCAACAAGAACGTGGCGAAGGACTACATCGAGGGCATCAACATGCTCACGAACATGCGCATCTGCTCGAACGTTCCCGCACAGTCGATCGTCCAGACCGCACTGGGCGGCCATCAGAGCGTCAACGACTACATCGTGCCCGGTGGTCGAATCTACGAGCAGCGCGAATACATCTACAATGCGCTGAACTCGATTCCCGGCGTGACTGCGGTCAAGCCGAAGGCGGCGTTCTACATCTTCCCGAAGCTCGATGTGAAGAAGTTCAACATCAGCGACGACGAGCAGTTCGCACTCGACCTGCTGCACGACGAGCGCATTCTGATTACCCGCGGCGGCGGCTTCAACTGGCACGAGCCGGACCACTTCCGCATCGTCTACCTGCCCCGCATCGAGGTCCTCAAGGACGCCACTGCAAAGCTCACCGACTTCCTCAGCTACTACAGGCAGTAGGAATGTGACGGTAAATCGCATCGGCGAAGGTTCTGTCGTCACGTCGCTCTCGCCGATGCGGAACGATGCGAATCCCGGCAACATCGTCGTGTGTACAATGCCCTTGCGATTGTCATATGAATGAACTGGCAGGGGGTTGTCATGCCGGCGGCATGGAGGCGATCTATCTGGCATTGATCGCCACGCTGGACATCGGCGACGACATCCTCATCCCGGATCCCGGCTACGCGAACTACTTCGGACAGGTGCGCATGGTCCACGCAAACGTGGTGCCGGTCCCGTTGTCCGCAGCCAACGGGTTCCGTATGCGCGCGGCGGATGTCGAGGCGGCGATCACGCCCCGCACCAAGGTGCTGCTGCTCAATTCCCCGTCGAATCCCACCGGCGCGATCATCGATCCCGATGAACTTGCCGCCATCGCCGAAGTGGCAGTCAGTCATGATCTGTGGGTGATCAGCGATGAGGTGTACCGAGCATTCGTCTACGACGATGACGTCCGCTGCCTGTCCATCGCGTCGATGCCGGGAATGAAGGAGCGAACCATTGTCGTGGATTCGTTCTCGAAGACGTTCGCCGTACGGCTGTTGCACGAGGGCAAGGTCGTGGTCACTCCGGCATTGGGATTCGGCTCACGCGGCAGGGGATTCGTACGAATGTCGTACGTGGGCACGGCACAGGCCACCGCCGAGGGACTGCGCCGCATGCGCGCATGGCTGGAAAGTCTGTGACGCCTCTGATGCTCCTATGGACGTCCGTCTATTCCCATGCCAGGCCGTCGGAATCGTGATCCATATCGGCCTTGTACCAAGCGACGGCGATCTGCAGACGGTCTCGGAGACCAAGCTTGTCCAGGATCCTGGTAATGGTCTTCTTCACCGAGTCGGGCTGGATCCCGAGACGTTCGGCAATCTCGGCATTGTTCAGACCATCGGCCACCAGTCCGGCAACGTCCAGCTCTCGAGGGGTCAATGACGAGAATGCGCCCTGCAATTCCGCCTGCCGCGTCGCGCGGCGGGTTGATCCCAGTCCCTGCGCAAGTACCTCCCGGGTCACCCGTGGAGTCAGGATGGCGTCCCCGGCGGCCACGGCGTGGATCGCCTTGCACAGGTCGTTGGCTCGCACGTCCTTGAGCAGAAATCCGCTGGCTCCGGCCGCGAGCCCGCCGAACGCGTAGGAATCCTGATCGTACGTGGTCAGAATGATGACCTTCACGTCGGGATACCGTTTTGCAATCTCCGCCGTGGCATCAATGCCATCCATGGCCGGCATGCGCACATCCATCAGTGCCACGCGGGGGAGAGGCCTCTCTTCCCGATGCATGGCGTCAAGTTCGTTCAGCGCCTCCTGTCCGTCGCCGGCCTGCGCCACGACACGAATGGAGGGATCCGCACGCAGCATCATGGAGAATCCCAGTCGCGTGGGTCTCTGATCGTCGATCAGCATCACCGGAATCATCGTCCATCCTCCCTATGATTCGCCGCATCGTCCGTAGCGTCTCCCGTGCCGGCGGGCAGATGCGCGGCGAGCACCCACCCGTCGCCGGACTCCGCAGGACCAGCTGTGAAGACCCCGCCCACTGCCTCGACACGTGCACGGAGACGTGCAAGGCCACTTCCCGAACCGTCAGCTCCGGAATGTTCGCCATCAGGCTCTCCGTGTCCGTCATTGCGCACCATGATATCCATCGAACCATCCTGATGGTGGTCCCATGACACGATGATGCGCGTGAGGCATTCCCCTCCGTGACGCAGGGCGTTCGTCACCGCCTCCCGGCTGATGCGGAAGCACAGATCCGCCTGATCGGGGTCCGTCGACCGTGCTCCGGTCTCGGTCAACGCCGTGGCGATTCCAACGGCACGCGCGTGATCGAGCACGGGACGGATGTCGTTCCATGACGGGTGTTCGATCGCTGCGGCCTCCCCGGATTCGACGGATGAAATTCCAGCCGGATCCGCCAGTCGGTCCAGTGCGCGTACGGCGTGCCGAGTCTGGCTCAATGCCTCGCGGGCGAGCACATCAACCGATTCGATCGCCTCGCGGAGATCGCCATCGTCGGAATCCTCCAACGCCACATGCAGTCCTTCGGTCAGCGCGATGATCGACGTGAGATTATGTCCCACACTGTCGTGCAGTTCCGCCGCGATGTCGGAGCGGCGACGTTCCAGATCACGCTGTCGCTGGAGCTCGGTCGCATAGGCGTGCTCTCTGGCGATCGCCGCCATTCCGTTGCGTTTCTGACGAGCCGTGTATGACCATAGTCCCAGGATGACAACCAGTGCCACGATCAAGATCATTGGCAGCAGCGCGGCGATCCCAACGCCGGCATCATTCCATTCGACTGCCGAACCCATGAGCATGGCGGCGATCGTCACGATAATGCCGCCGATCATACGGGAGATATCCGTGATCGCCACGCAGACGTACAGTGCGAAGAACATCGGCAGCATCACATATGGACGAATACCCGCCATCATTCCCGCCACCGCGACCATGCAGGTGACGCACAGCGAGATGAAGGGGACATGCCGGCGGAACACGAGCGCGATCACCGAGACAAGGCACAGCGCGATCAGCACGGCTGCGCCCCATTCGTGACGGACGAGCCGCCATGCCACAGGGTCGGCCTCCTGCCCGACGAATACCAGACGAGTGATCATCATCACGTCGTAGCACAGGCATGCCGCCGGCACGATCATTCCTGCGGCAGCACTGCGCCTCCAAAAATCTGCCAGATGCGATACGGCTGGGATTATGCTCTTCACGTCCCTCCTTCTTGAATCGTCGTGTCCCACACAGTAGCGTACCGCCTGCGTTCGGCGGACAAGGCTCATATCGGCGACGTCCGCAGAGCGTAGGGGGCGTACGCTCTTATATGGCGCGCCGAGCCAGTCGGCGAAAGACCACGGCGCCGATAAGAATCCAGGTGCCGGAGGCAGCCGTGGACACGATCATCGATCCAGGGTCCGCAATGCCGGCAAGGTCTCGGACAGCGGACGCACTGGTGATCAGGGCAAGCGGATACAGCTGGGCGATGGCCGGGGCTGCCAGACTCAGGACGCAGCCGCCAATGGTCAGAATCATCATTACGCTCATCGTTCCGGCAAACGATTCGGTCTTCACGCTCACGACCTGGGTCATGGTCACGATCGCCCACACCGACAAGGTCAGTGGAATACTACGTAGCAGGAACGGCCCCGACTGCGCAAGGTCAAAGCCCATAACGAACCGTCCGACGAGGATGAACTCGACTTCGAACACGAGCACCGTAAGGAACGAGACCATGCATCCATGCAGCATCTTGCCGGCAACAGCCACGTCCACAGTGCCGACGGCGTTGAGTCGCTGCCAGTTGCGGCCGTGATGCTCATTGGATTCAATCTGCGCGGCGAACGCGGCCACCAGCATCGGCATGAACACCATGGATGGCAGGAGGATCGCCTGTCCCCAGATCGCTGTCCATGTCACGTTCTGTCTGACGAACTCATCCTGATAGTCAGCGTATTGGCTCCACCCGTTGAACATGCCTATCGCATCGAACAGAGCGGTCGTAATCCAATACCACAGATTGCCGGCCTTGCGCATCTCCCATCGGAATGCGGCCGCCAACGAAGTCCGGTGACGCAGCATTATATGATTTCCGGATATCATGCGATTCGAATCGGTTACGGTTACACGCGTCATCGGTTCGACTCCTTCATCCTGACAACCACCACCGAAATCAGCGTCCATCCAAGGGCCGCAAGCAGCGCGGCGACCACGAGCATCCATGGACGGTCAGCAAGCAGCATCGTTGCGCCACCGTCCGAGCCTATGGATCTGACGAACGGATCTGCGGCTGAGCTCAGTCCGGCCGGGAACGCCCAGCCCAGATAGGGGAGGTTCACCGCCTCCAGTCCGGAGGCCAGTATGCCGGCGATCACCCCCAATCCCAGACCGACGGCCTGCCGGTCGATCACCATCGAGAGCATCAGGTGAACCGCAGCCGTTGCCAGCGCAGACAGAAATCCGATCAGAGACGGCGCCCACAATAATTCAACGAGTGAACTATCCATGGTAAAGCCAAGGCCGTTGGCCGCCAGCGGTACCCACAGCAACGGGATGAGAAAACAGAGACCCACGGCCGTGCCGGAGACGATGAGCTTGCCAACGAAGCGCGCCGCATCGGACTGGCCGAACGACAGCCACTTCAGATTCATGCGTTCCATAGTCTCCAATACGGCGATACGACTGGTCAGCAATGCGGCAAGAATCGGCGCCAGGAGACTGACGATCTGGTAGATCTCGCCGTCGGCCAGCACGATCGACCGCAGGGCAGGATTCGGATTGCCGGCTCGCTTCATAAGCGCCATCCCCACCCATGCCGACACCAGCGCGATCATGCCGAACCACATCCACCAGAAGGACGATCCCCGCACCTTCAATAACTCCAGACGTGCCAGCGTGAAGGGATCATTGCCTTTCGTGCGCGGTCGCCGTGTGCGATTCGGAGCAGTGACGGCAGAGAACACGCCGTTCATCGCACACCTCCGTCCTTCGAGGAAAACGCTTTGCGCCGTGTCGATGGCTTGGATTGCCGATCCTCGTGATACTGCGGGCCTTCAATGAGTTCAAGGAACGCCTGTTCCAGGGTCTTGCGTTCCGAAGCGACCCGGTAGATCAGAATATTCCGTTCAACGAGTCGCGCGATGATCCCACCCACACGGTCATCGGGCAATTCCGGGAGACGTAGTACGGCACCGTTTGCATCTGACACCAACTGTGGATCGATGTTGTTCGCAGCCAGTATTGCCGCCGCCCGTCTTGCATCCGAAACGCGCAGATCGATATGCCCCTCTTCTCGCAACGCGTCAAGCGATCCCTGGTACAGCAGATGCCCGGACGCGATAATGCCTACGACCGACGCCATCTTTTCGATCTCGGACAGAATGTGCGAACTGATAATCACCGCGATGCCCCGCTGCCGGCTGAGACCCATGATCATCTCGCGCACCTCGACCACGGCCTCGGCGTCCAGACCGTTCGTCGGCTCGTCCAGCAACAGCAGCTCGGGATCGGAGATCAGGGCCATCGCAATGCCGAGACGTTGCTTCATGCCCAGCGAATAGTCCTTCGCCTTCTTGTCCTCATGACCGGCAAGGCCAACCTGCTTCAAAATCGACGGGGCGACGGACCGTGGCAGGTTCAGGTAGTCGGCCACCATACGGCAGTTATCCAGGCCCGACAGTCCCGGATAGAAGCTTGGGCCTTCGATCATGGATCCGACCAAACCGGGCTGAATCCGGTGATGCCCTCCGAGTTTCCGACCCAGCATCCACATATCGCCGGATGTGGGGGAGACGAGTCCCAGCAGCAGTTTCATTGTGGTGGATTTGCCGGCACCATTTGGTCCGAGCAGCCCGTAGACGCCGCCCGCCGGTACGTTGAGATTCAGCCCGTTCACTGCCGTAAAGTCTCCGTATCGCTTGACCAATCCTCGGGTGGTCACCGCATCCATTGCGGGATTGCCCGAACGGGCCGTGTACCGCATGCTCATGTCACGCTCCTTGAATCATTGATGGTTCGTTGATTCAAGGCAACCTCATATCGGTGTCCCCGCGCTACGTCATTCGTCGAATTCACCCCTTACGGGTATGTACGAATACCGTTGTTGTCCACCAAAGTGGACATGCAAAAGGGCTCCGATCCGGTTGGATCGGAGCCCTTGGTCCATTGTCATGCGACTCGTGCTAGATGCACTAGACGAATCGCATGACGGTTAGGAGTCTCAGCCGTTGACGCGGTCGATACCGGCCTGCACGTCGGCGAGCACGGAGTCCCAGGACTTGATGAAGGCGGCGACACCGTCGGCCTCGAGCTTGTCGGTGACGGCCTTGAAGTCGATGCCCAGGTCGGCGAGCTTGGCCATGACGGCGTGGCTCTCCTCGTAGGTGCCCGGGATGGTCGGGGCGCCGTTGCCGTGGTCGGCGAGGGCGTTCAGGGTCTTCTCCGGCATGGTGTTCACGATGTGCGGGGCGACGAGCTCGTCCACGTACACGCAATCGGAGTAGGCCGGGTTCTTGGTGCCGGTGGAGGCCCACAGCGGACGCTGCTTCTTGGCGCCCTTGGCCTCGAGAGCGGCCCAGCGCGGATCCTCGGCGAACTTCTTCTCGAACAGCTCGTAAGCGAGACGGGCGTTGGCGATAGCAGCCTTGCCTTCGAGGGCCTTGGCCTCATCGGTGCCGATCTCCTCGAGCTTCTTGTCCACGGCGGTATCCACGCGGGAGACGAAGAAGGAGGCCACGGAGCCGATGTGCTCCAGCGGGTGGCCGTTGGCATCAGCCTGGGCGATGCCCTCGATGAAGGCGTCGATGACCTGCTCGTAGCGCTCGAGCGAGAAGATCAGGGTGACGTTCACGGAGATGCCCTTGGCCAGGGTGGCGGTGATGGCCGGCAGACCTTCCAGGGTGGCCGGGATCTTGATCATCGCGTTCGGACGGTTGACCTTCTCCCACAGCTCCACAGCCTGCTTCTCGGTGGCTTCGGTTTCGTGGGCGAGGCGGGGATCCACCTCGATGGAGACGCGGCCGTCGACGAAGTCGGTCTTCTCGGCGATCTCGCGGAAGATGTCGGTGGCGTTGCGCACATCGGTGGTGGTGAGCTCGCGAATGGCGGTCTCAACATCGACCTTGCCGAGCTCCTTGAGCTGGGCGTCGTACGGGCCGACCTGGCTCAGGGCCTTCTGGAAGATGGAGGGGTTGGTGGTCACACCGACGACGTTCTTGTCGGCGATGAGCTCCTGCAGGTTGCCGGACTCAATGCGGGTGCGGGACAGATCGTCCAGCCAGATGGAAACGCCGGAATCGGACGTACGCTGAGTTGCAGCAGTCATAGTGTTTTTCTCCTTGTTTATTTCATTCCGTCTCCCCTCGATCGGAAAAAGGGGAGACGGAAAATCTTTATTGCCGGTTACCTGGACGGATCAGGCGTTGGCTTCGGCGATGGACGCCTTGGCGGCCTCGACCACGTGCTCGGCGGTGATGCCGAGGTCGATCAGGTTCTGAGCGCCGTCACCCTGCAGACCGAACTGCTCGATGGACACGGGCTTGCCGTAGGAACCGAGGTACTTGTACCACGGCATGGCAACGCCGGCCTCAACGGACACACGGGCCTTCACGGAAGCCGGAAGCACGGACTCCTTGTAGTCGGCGTCCTGCTCCTCGAACCACTCGAGCGACGGAACGGAGACCACGCGGGCCTTCACGCCTTCGCCGGCGAGGGTCTTGGCGGCTTCGACGGCCAGCTGCACTTCGGAACCGGTGGCCATGAGGATGACGTCCGGGGTGCCCTCGGTGTCGACGAGCACGTAGGCGCCCTTCTTCACGCCGTCCTTGGCCTTGGCCGCGGTCTCGGCGAGCACCGGCACGCCCTGGCGGGAGAGCACGAGAGCCGACGGCAGGGTGTTCTTCTTCTCGAAGAAGTAACGGTAGGCCTCGGCGGTCTCGAAGGCGTCGGCCGGGCGGACAACCTCAAGCTGCGGCATGGCGCGGAAGGAGGCCAGGTGCTCGATCGGCTGGTGGGTCGGGCCATCCTCGCCGACGGCGACGGAATCGTGCGTCCAGATGTACAGGTTCGGGATCTCCATGAGGGCGGCCAGACGAACGGCGGAACGCTCGTAGTCGGAGAACATGAAGAAGGTGCCACCGAACGGACGGGTGTGGGAGCCCAGCAGGATGCCGTTGGTGATGCAGCCCATGGCGAACTCGCGGACACCGAAGTGGAGCTGACGGCCGAACTCGTTGCAGACCGGCCACTGCTTGGTGGCGCACTCCTCGGGAGCGAAGGTGGCCGCACCCTTGAGATCGGTCTTGTTGGAGCCGCCGAGATCGGCGGAACCGCCCCACAGTTCGGGCATGACGGCGGCGATGGCGTTGAGCACGGAGCCGGAGGCGCCACGGGTGGCGACCTTCTTGCCGACCTCGAAGGTGGCCTCAAGGTCATCGATAGCCTTGTCGAAGCCCTCGGGCAGCTCGCCGGCCTTCAGGCGGTCGTACAGAGCGGCCTTGTCGGGGTTGGCCTTGCGCCACTCCTCGTACTTCTTGTCCCACTCGGCGTGGGCGGCCAGACCGCGCTCGGCGACCTTGCGGGCGTGGGCGAGGGCCTCCTCGTCGACCTGGAAGCTCTTCTCCGGATCGTAGCCGAGCAGCTCCTTGAGGCCGGCAACGGCCTCGGCGCCCAGCTTGGAGCCGTGGGAGGACGGGTCGTTGGTCTTGCCCGGGGTCGGCCATGCGATCAGGGAGTGGACCTTGATGAGCTTCGGCTGATCGGGGGCTTCCTTCTCGGCCTTGGCGATGACGTCGGCCAGACCCTCGATGTCCTCCTTGTAGGAGCCGTCGGGCTGGATGAAGCTGAACTCGTCGGTGTACCAGCCGTAGGCCTGGAAGCGCTTGAGCACGTCCTCGGCCAGCACCAGGTTGGTGTCGCCTTCGATCTGGATGCGGTTGGCATCGAAGATCACGGTCAGGTTGCCGAGCTTCTGGTTGGCGGCAAGGGCGGCAGCTTCGCCGGAGATGCCTTCCTCGATGTCGCCTTCACCGCAGATGGCCCAGATCTTGTGGTAGAAGGGGGAGTCTTCCTTCTTGGTCTCCGGATCAAGCAGACCGCGCTGGAAACGCTCGCCGTAGGCGAAGCCGATGGCGGAGGCGAAGCCCTGGCCAAGCGGGCCGGTGGTCATCTCGATGCCCGGGGTCAGGCCGTACTCGGGGTGGCCCGGAGTGTGGGTGTCGGCGCCGCCACGGAAGTGCTTGAGATCATCCAGGGTCAGGCCGTAGCCGGAGAAGTACAGCTGGACGTACTGGGTAAGG
The DNA here is from genome assembly GCF_002234915.1 of Bifidobacterium vansinderenii. Lineage (GTDB taxonomy): Bacteria > Actinomycetota > Actinomycetes > Actinomycetales > Bifidobacteriaceae > Galliscardovia > Galliscardovia vansinderenii. Next base: position 111,331 of record NZ_NEWD01000004.1, read on the forward strand.
GAGGCGTGGCCACCGGAAAGGATGAAGCGATCACGACCCTCCCAATTGGGATCGTTCGGATCATGCTTGATGAAATGCTGATAGAGGGTGTAGGCGATAGGTGCCAGCGAGACGGGGGAACCGGGGTGGCCGCTTCCTGCGTTCTCGACCGCATCAGCCGAAAGGACCTTGGCCATCTTGATGGCGCGCTCGTCCAGTTCGGTCTCCTTGAATTCGGTCATGGATCAACTTTCCTTCCAATCGGATGGAACCAGCGTGCCCGTTCCGGCCGCCGTGCATGCACGGACGAGTAGAACGTGCGCATTGGCTTCATTTGCCCTTTCATGCTAACCCAGTATGGAGACTTCTTTCAACATTTCCGTACGCGAGTTGTGAACTAAATGTTCAAATATGTCTTTTTTTGTTCGTTTAAGACCGTTCAAAAGTTCGGTTTTCGCCGTCGGCTAGCAGTCGACACCTCCGAGTGCTAAAAAGGTACAGTACGGCGATTTTCAAAGGAGGTTCCATGGCAAACGAACGACGCATGCTGGTTCTCCGTGCCGTGATCGAAGACTATATTCGCACACAGGAACCGGTCGGATCCGGCGCGTTGACACGCGGACACAAACTCGGGGTGAGTTCGGCCACGGTGCGCAACGACATGGCCGCGCTGGAGGACGAAGGCTATCTGGTGCAGCCGCACACTTCCGCCGGCAGAATCCCTACCGAGAAGGGCTATCGGTATTTCGTGGACAAGCTGGCCACGGTGGTGCCACTATCCAAGGCTCAGAAGCGGGGGATTCGAACATTTCTCTCCGGTTCGGTGAATCTCGACGACACGCTGCGTCGCTCGGCGCGTCTTCTCGCTCAGATCACCGGACAGGTGGCCGTGGTGGCCAGTCCATCACTGGCCCGTTCGGCGCTGCGTCATATCGAAATGGTTCCGGTGTCGTCGGCCACCGTGCTTGTCGTCGTCATTACCGATACGGGAAGAGTGGAGCAGCGTACGATCGTCACCGCGGCCCGACCGTCGGATGATGTCCTCAATCAGCTGGGCTCCCGAATCAACGCCGCATGTCAGGGCGAATCGCTTCGCCGGGCGGCGGACGGCATCCGCTTGTTCTCACAGGATGAGCCCGATGCTCCGATGCGTTCCTTCCTGGAGGCGGTCGCACGCGTGCTCGACGAGCTCGCCACACAGGAACAGACCAGCAACCTCTACATGGCCGGCACATCGCAACTGGCCCATCGATCCGTCTCCGACATGGCATCGCTGGCGTCCCTGTTCGACGCGTTAGAGGAGCAGGCGGTGCTGATGCGGTTGATGACCGCGCTCACCGAGGTCTCACAACTGCATGGCGTGGGCATCGCCATCGGTTCCGAAACCCACACGCCCGGTCTGATGCACGCCTCGGTGATCACCTCCGGCTACGGCCAGTCGACGGCCGGCATCTCCAAGACCCCCGGAAACGCATCCTCCGATTCCACAACGGTCGAGCCCGTGGCGTTCGTAGGTTCCATCGGCCCCACGCATATGGACTATGCAAACACGATTCCCGCGGTTAGGGCCGTGGCGAAGTATCTCACCGAATTCATGCTGAACGAAGAGGGGGAGGACGAAACGGACGACGATACGGACTGATCCCGCCATACCTTGTGGCACAATATTCGACAGCAAAACCCTATTCGACTAGTTCAACTTCAATACCCATACCGACGACAGGAAAGATCAGGAAGTGGCTGATTATTACGAAGTGCTGGGCGTGAACCGCAACGCCAGCGAGGATGAGATTAAGAAGGCCTACCGCAAGATGAGCCGCAAGTACCATCCCGATATCGCGGGTCCTGAATTCGAGGACAAGTTCAAGGAGGTTAACTCCGCATACGAGGTGCTTTCCGATCCGGACAAGCGCCGTATGTATGACCAGGGCGTGGACCCCAACAATCCCAACGCAGGCGGATTCGGTGGAGCTGCCGGCTTCGACATGGGCGACATCTTCGGCCAGTTCTTCGGTCAGAGCTTCGGCGGCGGCTCCCAGGGACCGATTCCACGCACTCAGCCGGGCCGCGATTCCCTGGCCAACGTGACCATCGATCTGAAGACGGCCGTGTTCGGCGGCACCGCGCATGTGGACATCCGCACGATGTCGCTGTGCCCGGACTGCCAGGGCAGCGGCGCCGTCAAGGGCGAGCAGCCGGTGACCTGCCCGGACTGCCAGGGTCGTGGATTCGCGCAGAAGGTGGTACGCACCATGCTCGGCCAGATGATGACCTCGGCGCCGTGCGAGCGCTGCGAGGGCCATGGCACGATCATCCAGAATCCGTGCCCGTCCTGCATGGGCCATGGTCGCATCCGTTCCAAGCGCAACGTCGGCGTCTCCGTTCCGGCAGGCATCTCCGATGACACCCGTCTGCGTCTCGCCTCGCAGGGCGAGGTCGGCGAATGTGGCGGTGCCGCCGGTGATCTGTATATCGATGTGCGCATCGCCCCGGACAAGACGTTCGTCCGCGATGGCGATGATCTGCATTGCTGGATCGAGGTGCCGATGAGCTGGGCCGTACTCGGTCACGATCTTGAGATCGACACGTTCGACGGAGCCCGTACCATCAGCATTCCCGCTGGTAGCCAGCAGGAGGATACGGTCACGTTGGATGGTCTGGGTGTGACGCGTCTGCGCTCCAAGGGCGAGCGCGGCGATATTATCGCGCATATCATGGTGGCGATTCCGACCAAGCTCAGCGACAAGGAGCGCAAGCTGATGGAGGAGTTCGCGGAATCCCATGATGGTGATGCCCAGCATGTCACGCAGCAGTCCAAGCCGCGTCCGGCTGGCGGTTCTTCCAAGAGGAGCGGTTTCTTCTCGAAGTTGAAGGACGCGCTGAGCTGACGCTTAAGTATTTCAGGCATCTTGGGTTCTCCTTTGCAAGGTGAACCGTCTGAATGTAAGGAGGGGGAGGAAGGGAAGCCTGCGTGGTTCCTCTTCCTCCCCTTCCTTGTTTGTTATCGCAGCAGCGATCGACACATCGAGCGGAATTCGCTGACGTATCCGCCACCGAAGAACACGCAGTGTCCGGCGATGGGGTAGAGCTGCCACAGCGTGTAGCGCTTTTCATATCCCACCTTGAGCGGGTGCACCGACTGGTAGCCGTCCATGATCTGGCCGAGGTATGACATGCCGAACAGGTGCAGCATGGCCAGGTCTTCCTCGCGGTGGCCGCCGTGGGCTGCGGGGTCGATGAGCACCGCTTCTGACTTGCCGTTCTTGTCCTTGGTCCACATCACGTTGCCGCTCCATAGGTCGCCGTGGATGCGTGCCGGCTTGTCCTTGGCGGCGCCGCCCATCAGGTCGGGCAGGGCGTCCACCACTTCCTGGGCCATTTCGTAGTCGTATTGGTCGAGTTCACGGCGTTCGATGCCCATGCGCACCATTGGTAGCAGTCGGCCTTCGGCGAAGTAGGTGATGGGGTCGGTCCATTCGCCGGTGTCCATGGGAACCGGATCCTGCAGGGGGCCGAAGTAGCAGGTTCCCTGGTATCCTTCCGGTGCTGATCCGAAATAGGGGGCGCCGGCGTCATGCATGCGGGCAAGGGCTGCGCCGAACGCGTATGCCGCGTCGGCGGTGGGGGAGGCCGATGCCACGCGTTCGATGTCCAGATAGTCCTTGCCCCATTCGTATACGTCCACTACGCGGGGACCGCCTTTGGACTGGGCCTCGCCCAGCCACTGCAGGCCGCGTCCCTCGCATTCGAAGAATCCTTCCGGTGCCATGACGCGGCTCTTGCGATATTTGGACATCACATTCCTCCTTGGTGAAAACACGACTCATATTAGGGCCGCTGTCGTGTCGCTGACAACCGTGCAATCCCATACCCCCATGTCGATGGACGAGACCGCATATGACATGCTCGTGACGGTCGCGTGTTCATTACGTGAGCACCCACCCCTTTCTTCATCGTTTCTTAGAGGGGTGCGGCTATTGTGTTGCAACGTATCGTAGATAACCAGTCAAGAGACATAAGGGACAACGAGGGGTATATGAATTTCTTCCAAGCCATCGTCCTCGGTCTGGTACAGGCGTTGACCGAATATCTGCCTGTATCTTCCAGTGCGCATATTCGTATCGTCGGCGATCTGATGATCGGTTCGGATCCGGGCGCCGCGTTCACGGCCATCATTCAGATCGGTACCGAGTTGGCCGTGCTGCTGTATTTCCGTCGTGACATCATCCGTATTCTGGGCGCCTGGTTTGGCTCCCTGTTCGGCAAGGAGGGCAAGGACTGGAAGAGTCGTCTTGGCGCTCATAACGAGGACACCAAGATGGGCTGGTACATCATCATCGGCACCATGCCGATTCTTATTGCCGGTCTGCTGCTCAAGGACGTGATCGAGACCACGTTCCGCAATCTGTGGATTACGGTGACCGTGCTCATCGTCTTCGGTGTGCTGCTGTGGGTGTTCGATGCCCGTTCCAAGCAGATCAAGACCATGGATCGTATGACCGCCAAGGATGCCATTATCTTCGGTATCGGTCAGATGCTGGCGCTGATTCCCGGCGTTTCCCGTTCCGGCGGTACCATCACCTTCGGTCGCGCCTTGGGCTACACCCGTGAGGCTGCCGTGCGTGTGGCGTTCCTGATGGCCATTCCTGCCGTGTTCGGCGCCGGCATTCTCGAGACGGTCTCCGCGGTGAAGGACGTGAGCGCATGCTCCGCCGGCGGTAAGGCCGCCGCCGAGGCCTGCGCAGCCATCGGCGCGTTCCCCGGCTGGGGTCCGACGATCGCCGCCACGTTCGTGTCGTTCTTCGTGGGCTATATCGTGATCATCGGCTTCCTGAAGTTCGTGTCCACGTTCTCGTACAAGGCGTTCGCCATCTACCGTATCGGTCTTGCCGTCGTGGTGGCTATTTTGCTCATTACCGGCGTGCTGCCGGCGATTGATCCGTCTGTCGCGGCCGCGGCCTAGCCGAAGACGCGAATCGCCAAATACTACATATAAGGGCGGCTGGTTCATTTCGGAACCAGCCGCCCTTATTGTTTTGGTCGTGTCGCTTCCGTGCGACTGCTCAATGGCGTTCCGTCAGTCCTCCGGCGTGGCGGGATGATCGAACGACCTTAGGAACTCCTCGGTCTCCTCGACCAGCTGCTTGGCGTGGGGAGTGGGCACGTCCTGTTCGCCGTCCTCGTCCATCATCCGTTCAAGATGGTGCACGTAATCGCTCAGATCGTCGTTGCAACGGGTGAGCATGTCGGCCTTTCTACGCCATTTCTCGGCGCGTGCGGCCAGATCGGTCTCATCGAATCCCACGCCGATGATCGAACCAAGCTCCTCCAACAGACGCATGGTTCCAGCCGGGCAGTCGTCGCCGCCAAGATACTGGGGAATGGAAACCCACAGGGAACGGGCCTCGAAGCCGTCTTCCGCGGCCGCGTAGTTGAGCACGGTGGGAATGCCCACGGGGCCGCAATAGGAGTCGTTCTGGGGGTCGTCATCGTCACCGTCGGAGTGGCTGACCGGCAGCGCCCGGGTGTGCACGCAGTCGGCGAACATGGCGCCGAGCGTGATGACGTCGGTCACTTCGCATTCGTCGGCGAAGCGCAGCGACCTCTGGCAGTAGTCGGACCAGTGGAAGTTCGGCTCGGGGCCCATCTCCACATAGATGGTGGTGTTCTCGTCGATCGTGACCTCATAGAACGTGGTCTCCGGCCAGACGATGCGTTTGCGTCCCTGCACGGTGCACATCATCGGCCTTGAAGTCTGGTAATCGTAATAGGAGTCACAGCAGATGTGTCCGATCTCCCGGGACTCATAGGCATCCAGCAAATGGCGCACCGTGTCGGTGGCGGCCTGACAGGCATCGTTCCAGCCACCGAAGGCGGCGATCAGAAAACGTCGTTTGCTCATACTCTCACTCATGCCTCCCACACTACCGCAGCCCTGTGTTTCCAACGGTTGAGTATGCCCAGCGAGAACGAGGGGAGCACCCATCCACGGAGCGCATACAGCGACGCGACACGCCGAGTTTGCGCTAACCCAAGGTGATCGCTATATTAATTACTCGTGCTTACGGCACCGGCCAGTCAGGTCGGGGTTGAAATCACATGCGGACATAGCTTAGTTGGTAAAGCGCGACCTTGCCAAGGTCGAGACCGCGGGTTCGAGTCCCGTTGTCCGCTCGAGTCCCTAAAGGACCGCAAGTGGTGGGTTAGCCAAGCGGTTAGGCAGCGGCCTGCAAAGCCGTATAGACGAGTTCGACTCTCGTACCCACCTCTTATGTCGGGAATGAAAGTTTCTGGCATGACACAACCGGGCGGTTGGCGCAGAGGTAGCGCACTTCCCTGACACGGAAGGGGTCACAAGTTCGAATCTTGTATCGCCCACCAGATCGGCCTAGCCGATTTGACTAATTGAAGAGGTTCAGTTTGGGTGATTGGCGCAGCGGCTAGCGCACTTCCTTCACACGGAAGGGGTCGTAGGTTCGATTCCTACATCACCCACAGGTGCTGGAAACAGTACTATGCGGACATAGCTTAGTTGGTAAAGCGCGACCTTGCCAAGGTCGAGACCGCGGGTTCGAGTCCCGTTGTCCGCTCTTGAATCGGTTGAGTGATCGACTGGTTCCGACACAACCGGGCGGTTGGCGCAGAGGTAGCGCACTTCCCTGACACGGAAGGGGTCACAAGTTCGAATCTTGTATCGCCCACGATTTGACCAAACCGGTCATCTTTTTGCGGACATAGCTTAGTTGGTAAAGCGCGACCTTGCCAAGGTCGAGACCGCGGGTTCGAGTCCCGTTGTCCGCTCCACTACCGCTCTTCGGAGCGGTTTTTTGTTATCTGACCGTTTCTGATCAAACGCGTGTTGCCGATTTCGCATACCATATGCTGGAGTTACCCCCCCCCATCGAGGAAGACAGGGAGAGTGGATCGGCGAAAGGTTCCGTCATGCGACACTGTTCAGCGCTCATCAGTATCGGGATATGCATAGCACTGTTATCGGGATGCGGCAATTCCCAACAGCAAGACGAGCAGTTCATTGAGGGAGGGGAATCAAGCAAAAGCGACTATCAGACGATCGTGAACGAGATCATGAGTGATAAAAAGGTGACGACCGCGGAGGCGCAGCAGTCTGCGGAGTCGTATGTTCAATGCCTGACCGAGGCCGGGCTGAGTGGGAAGTATCACTATGACCCCGCAACCGACTATTGGATTCTCATCGGCGATGGCGAAATCTCATACGACAGCCCCGACTTCCGATATATGGATCTGGATCCCAGCACCGCAGCGGGGAAGAAGCTTTCCGAGAAGATCCAGGCAACCTATAGCAAGAAGAAAGGTTCCTGCGATGCTGTCTTCAATCCCATATCCACGTATCTGGAGAGTCACGCCGATTGGGATAGTTTGGCGAAAAACCAGTACGAGGCTACGGTGGATTGCATCATCGGACGCGTTCCGTCCCTGAATAACGCAATCGATGATTCCTGGCCACATGACAGCGATGGTCTGAGCAAACTCAGCGAACTCATCTCTTCGCATGAGAAGGATCTTTCCTCAGAGGATCAGACTGCACTCACCAATTGTCAGACGTACTACACGACGGCACCGGAGACCTTCGGCGTCGCATCCAAACCATTGGATCAGCTCACCGAGCAGGAGCGCAAGGAACTGATAGCCAAAGGGCAGCTGTCGGAACAGTCTCAATGACGCAGCAGTCGTCTGAATACCGACGAAAAACCGACGGCGAAAGGGGATTGACGTAATGAAGCGTGTGGTGTCGTGGCTGATCATCGTGGTGCTGGCGGTGGTGCCACTGGTAGGGGTGGGCGTGTTCTCTTGGGTGCAGGCGCGGGATCCTGAGGAACTGGCGCCGAAACCCACGGCGGTTCTTCAGAAGCCGACGACCATCACCGACGACGGCTCGGTGAACGCCACGATCACCGCCACCTATAGGCAGGGCACGGCCGTGCTCGCACCGGCATGGCAGGAAACGGTCACCGGCGTGTCCGTTGCGCCCGGCGCCACCGTGTCCACTGGAACCGAACTGTTGAAAGTCGATGGCGTGGCGCGCCTGGCTGCGGCGAGCGCGTCCCCGTTCTACCGGTCGCTGACGGTGAATGACAAAGGCGAGGACGTACGTGATCTGGAGTCGGTGCTGCAGACGTTGGGATATTTCAAACGCAAGCCGAATACGGTGTTCGATGATGCCACGCGTGTTGCGGTGATCGCGTTGGAGAAGCGTATTGGAGTCGCCAATCCGTCTGGAGTGTTCGATCCGGGTTGGCTGGTGTGGCTTCCGGCGGATCAGTTGACGGTCGGTTCGGTGAACGTGCAGGTGAATCAGCAGGCGCCGGCTGCGGGGGAGACGGTGTTCGTTTCGGCTTCGTCGTTGGATGCGATCAGTACGTCCACCGCCGGTGGGGCGTTCGCGTTCAACGGCACGTATGTGTTGAGCCAGCATGGGCAGGATGTAGCCACGGTGAGCAGGGCTGAGGATGTGAATCAGGATCTGCTGGGCCGTTTGCAGGCGGACGATTCGTCGAATGCCGATGCGAGGCAGTATCAGGTGTCGTTGCGGTATGAGCAGCCGGTTCAGGCGCTGTCGGTGCCGTCCGCCGCCGTGCTGACCGATAAGAGCGGTGGCAGTACTTGCGTGTATGGCAAGTATTCGTCGAAGGATGCGAAGTATCGTGCCGTTGCGGTGACAGTGACCAGTGGCACGTTGGGGAAGACGCATGTGCAGTATGCGGATGATCTGGCGGACTTCTATGTGCTTGCCGATCCATTGACGATCATGGGGGAAGGCGCGCAATGCCCATCGAAATGATTGATGTGCGCTTCCGGTATTCGTCACAGGGCCCGGCGGTGCTGGACGGGGTGACGTTGACGATTCCGGATGGTCAGATGATCGCGTTGGTCGGCCCGTCCGGGTCGGGCAAGACGACGTTGCTGCAGATCATCGGTGGCATTCTGAAGCCGAGTGACGGTATGGTTCGTTGCGATACGCCGGTCGGTCGCATGCGGTGGATCTTTCAGACGCCGATACTGCTGGCACGGCAGACGGTTCGGCAGAACATCGACATCGCGATCAGCACCGCGCCCTGGAATGCGCGGACCCGTGAGGCCCGTGTGGGGGAGATGCTTGCCGATGTGGGTCTGGATGGCTATGCCGATCATCGGGTCAACACGTTGTCGGGCGGTCAGCAGCAGCGTGTGCAGATCGCCCGCGCCTTGGCGTGCCGACCTCCGGTGGTGCTGGCCGATGAGCCGACTGGCCAGTTGGATCATGCGACCACCACGTTGGTGATGAATGCGATCGCGAAGGCGCGTGACCATGGCACGACGATGGTGCTCGTGACGCATGACGAGTATGTGGCCTCGTATTGCGAGCGCGTTGTTCGTCTGGAGGACGGGCGGATTCATTCCGTCAAGGATGGGGATGCGCGTCGGATGGATGACTGCGACATGGTGGTAGGAGCCTCCGATGAGTAGTGTGCATAACAATCGTGGAAAGCATGGTCGGCGCCGTGCTTGGAACGATGATGTACGGCGAAATATTACTAAACAACATGATGTTGAGTGGTCGTTTCGTGTGGTGCTGCGTCAGGTTGGACGGACGTTGGCCGCGCAACGGCTGATGGCGTTGCTGCTGGTGGCTGCCGTGGCCGTGATTGCGGGTGCGTGCGTGGTTCTTGACGCTTCGTCACGTCATGAGATCATGGCTGAACACGATCAGGCGGTCTCGGCCGGGCTGAACGTGTATCGCGCGCATGCCGCGGGCGATGATGGTACCGGACGGATCAGTGCCGCGTCGTGCGCGTCGTTGAATACGAATCCGTCGGTGAATGCGGCGGCCGGGTGTTCGGTTCTCGGGCGGCGACGATCGTCAAGGCTCCCGGGCAGCGTTTCTCCTATGTTCCCATGGTCGGCAACATCACTCGAATCCTGTCGGTGGGCAACGCGCCCGATTACGGCGAAGGCGTCTTCATCGAACGTCAGACGGCCGCGGGGATCGGTATATCCGACGGGGACAATGTGCGGATCAGGATGGACGACGGCGCCGTCGAGACCGCGACGGCGCATGTTGTCGAGGCGGAACGCGGTTTCGCGGACACCCCAAGGCTGTGGTCGTATGCGGCGCCGCAGGGCAGTCTCACCGACTGCTATGTGGAGTTCGTTCCCGGTGCGATGACGGATGACGAGCAGGCGGTGGGATGGCTGTCGGCGGCGTTGGATGACGGACGGTCCACCGTATCGGTCACGTCGATGACGCAGTCCGATGCCGGCAGGCTGCTCGACCGGTACATGTCTCGCCCCACCCGGTTCCTGTGGGCGGCGGGCGGTGTGATGTCGTTCCTGCTCCTGTTTCTGCCGATGGTGTTCCGTCGTCATGAGTTCGCCCTGTACCGCAGTCTCGGCGCGGGGCGGAATCCCACGGCGCTGATTTACATCGTGGCGAACATGCTGCTGACGGCGATCGGCCATGGCATCGGCCTGGCGTGGGCAGTGCTGATTCTGGTCTGGACGCAACGCACGATCTTCGAACCGGTGGAATCGGTCATGTTCGCGGCGGCATCGGCGCTGACTTGTGTGACCTTGCTCACACTAGGGTGCGTAGTGTTGTCCCGCGGCAGCATGGCCGCCTATATCCATCGGCAGCTCTGAGTGCGATTCCAACGATTGCGCACGCTCACACGAGGCATGGCGATTGTCTCCGACGGCGCATACAGTTGCATCGTCAAGTTCAGTCCAGGCCTGCACATTAGTAACGCGGACCCCCGATAGCAAAGGACATACCATGGCGCAAGCTACCATCTCCATCACGGTTGACGATGAGGCGAAGGAGGTGGAAGCAACCACCACCGGCGTCGAACTGTTCGCCGACGACAAGAACATCATCGCCGTGCGTCTGAACGGCGAGCTGCGTGACCTGTACACGCCGCTGCATGACGGCGACAAGGTCGAGCCCGTCGCACTGGATAGCGAGGACGGTCTGGCGATCATGCGCCACTCCGCCACCCATGTGATGGCGCAGGCCGTGCAGCAGATCCGCCCCGAGGCCAAGCTCGGCATCGGTCCGGTGATCAAGAACGGCTTCTACTACGACTTCGATGTGGACGAGCCGTTCACCCCGGCCGATCTCAAGGAGATCGAGAAGCGCATGCAGCGCATCATCAAGTCCGGTCAGACCTTCCGCCGTCGCGCGGTCACCGAAGAGGAGGCCCTCGAGGAGGAGAAGGACCAGCCGTACAAGATCGAGCTGATCAAGGACAAGGAGGCGCATCTCGACCCGGAGGCGGCCACCGAGGTGAGCGAGTCCGAGCTGAGCTTCTACGACAACGTGGACCATGACGGCAACGTGGTGTGGAAGGACCTGTGCCGCGGACCGCACCTGCCCAACACCCGCTTCATTAAGGCGTTCAAGCTGGAGCGCAGCGCCGCCGCCTACTGGCGTGGCAGCGAGAAGAACCCGATGCTGCAGCGCATCTACGGTGTGGCCTTCTTCACCAAGGAGGCACTGAAGGACTATCAGGCCAAGCTGGAGGAGGCCGCCAAGCGCGATCACCGCAAGCTCGGCCAGGAGATGGACCTGTTCTCCTTCCCGGATGAGATCGGACCGGGTCTGGCCGTGTTCCACCCCAAGGGCGCCGCGATCATCAACGCTATGGAGGACTACTCGCGCGAGCAGCACCGCAAGCACCACTACAGCTTCGTGCAGACCCCGCACATCACCAAGGGCGGCCTGTATGAGACCTCCGGCCACCTGCAGTGGTACAAGGACGGCATGTACCCGCCGATGCGCCTCGACGAGGAGCGCGACGAGGACGGCAACGTCACTAAGCAGGGCTTCGACTACTACCTCAAGCCGATGAACTGCCCGATGCACAACCTGATCTTCAAGTCCCGTCAGCGCAGCTACAAGGAGCTGCCGCTGCGCCTCTTCGAGTTCGGCACCGTCTACCGTTACGAGAAGTCCGGCGAGGTGCACGGCCTGACCCGCGTGCGTGGCCTGACCCAGGACGACTCCCACATCTACTGCACCCGCGAGCAGATGAAGGACGAGCTCAAGAGCCTGCTGAACTTCGTGCTCGGCCTGCTCAAGGACTTCGGTCTCAACGACTTCTACCTGGAGCTGTCCACCAAGGACGAGCACAAGTTCGTCGGCTCGGACGAGATCTGGGAGGAAGCCACCAACACGCTGGCCGAGGTGGCCAAGGAGTCCGGCCTCGAACTCGTGGCCGATCCGGGCGGCGCCGCCTTCTACGGCCCGAAGATCTCCGTGCAGGCTCGTGACGCCATCGGCCGCACCTGGCAGGTCTCCACGATCCAGCTGGACTTCAACCTGCCCGAGCGTTTCAAGCTCGAGTACATCGCGAAGGACGGCACGCACCAGCGTCCGGTGATGATTCACCGCGCGCTGTTCGGCTCCATCGAGCGCTTCTTCGCCATCCTGCTCGAGCACTACGCCGGCGCGTTCCCGGCATGGCTCGCCCCCGTGCAGGTGACCGGCATCCCGGTGGCCGACGAGTTCGCCCCGCATCTGGAGAAGTTCATCCACGAACTGGAGGACAACATGGTGCGCTGCGAGATCGACTCCTCCGACGACCGCTTCGGCAAGAAGATCCGCAACGCCTCCAAGTCCAAGGTGCCGTTCACGCTCATCGTGGGCGAGGACGACATGAACAAGAACGCGGTGAGCTTCCGCTTCCGCGACGGCAGCCAGCTCAACGGCGTTCCGGTGGATCAGGCCAAGGCCTCGATCCTCAAGGTGATCGCCAAGCGCGTGCAGGTCAACTCCGCCGACGACTTCGCCGCGGCGACCGAGGACTGATTCCCTTGCATTCCAAGCCGGTCCACGACCGGCAGCCGGCGATGCCGGGCTCGAGAACGATATGATCATGCGTTCCAAAGCCCGGCATTGTCGGCATACCACCATAAAATCGCACTGTTTAACCATTCATAATTCCTTAGGAGAGTCATGTCAGGACATTCCAAGTGGGCGACTACGAAGCACAAGAAGGCGGCCATCGACGCCAAGCGTGGCAAGCTCTTCGCCAAGCTCATCAAGAACATCGAGATCGCGGCCCGTCAGGGCGGCGGTGACCCGAACGGCAACCCGGCCCTGTACGACGCCATCGTCAAGGCCAAGAAGAACTCCATGCCGGCCGACAACATCAAGCGTGCCGTCAAGCGTGGTTCCGGTGAGGAAGCCGGCGGCGCCAACTACGAGGACATCGTCTACGAGGGCTATGCTCCCGGCGGCGTTGGCCTGATCATCGAATGCCTGACCGACAACCGCAACCGTGCGGCCGCCGACGTGCGTTCCACCCTGTCCAAGAACGGCGGCTCCCTGGCTGAGAACGGCTCCGTGAGCTTCAACTTCGAGCGCAAGGGCCTCATCGAGGTCCCGGCCGAGGGCGTGGACTTCGACAACCTGTTCGAGATCGCCGCCGAGGCCGGTGCCGAGGACGTGACCGAGGACGGCGACGTGTTCACCGTCACCACCAGCCCGAGCGACCTGATCCCCGTTCGCAAGGCCCTGCAGGACGCCGGTATCGACTACGATTCCGCCGAGACCGCCATGGTCGCCCAGAACGAGATCGAGCTCGACCTCGAAGGCGCCCGCAAGGTGTCCAAGCTTATCGACGCCCTCGACGACCTCGACGACGTGCAGAACATCTACAGCACGTGGAAGGCCACCGACGAGATCATGGCCCAGCTGGACGAGGAGTAGTCCAACACTCCAGCAAACTACCAAGGAATTCATTTCATGATCATTCTTGGAGTCGACCCCGGACTCACCAGGTGCGGAGTCGGCGTTGTGGAAGCCGGCGCATCCCGCCGGCTTTCCTTTATTCACGTCGATGTCGTCCGCTCCGATCCGCACGAATCGCAGGATCTTCGCCTGCTCACGATATACCGGGGACTATGCGCAAAGCTCGACGAGTTCATCCCCGATGCGGTATCGATCGAACGAGTCTTCGCCCAGTCCAACCGCAACACCGTGCTCGGCACCGCCCAAGCGGCCGGAGTGGCCATGCTGGCGGCGGCGCAACGCGGCATTCCCGTGGCTCTGCACACGCCGACCGAGGCGAAACTGGCCATCACCGGCAACGGCCAGGCGCAGAAGATCCAGGTCGAGCGCATGGTCACTCGCATTCTCAATCTCAACACGATGCCCACGCCGGCGGACGCGGCCGACGCCTTGGCACTGGCCATATGCCATGCCCTGCGTCCATCGGGAGCCCTGCAGGGTGGCGAGCGCGAGCAGCATCTCACCCAGGCTCAACGACAGTGGGCCGAGGCGACGCGCAAGGCGAACCGCGGGGGCAACATGCTCCATCGCGGCATGTAGGGGTATGTGGACATAGGTTCCACCTTCCGCTACAATACGAACAGATGTTCGAAATCTATGTTGGGAAAACGAGGTAGCCAATGATCGCAAGCCTGAGTGGCACGATTGCGGCGGTCATGAAGGACGCCGCAATCATCGAAGTGGGGGGAGTGGGCTACGAGGTCCGCATGCCCGGCAGTGATCTGGCCTCCATGCATATCGGTCAGAAGACGACCGTCTTCACCCGTATGACCGTCTCACAGGATGCCATCGCCCTGTATGGATTCCTGTCCAAGACCGCCAAGGATCTGTTCCTCAGCCTGCAGAAGGTCAGCGGCGTGGGGCCGAAGGTGGCTCTGTCCATCGTCTCCACACTCGGCCCCACACAGCTGATGAGCGCAGTGGCGAATGGTGACGCCGCGGCCCTTTCCAAAGCTCCGGGACTGGGCAAGAAGGGCGCGCAGAAGATCATCCTCGAGCTCAAGGGCTCGATCAACCTCGACGAGATCGAGGGCGGGGACCAGTCGCCGGAGGAGACGCAAGACTCCGGCACCGAGCAGGTCGTAGAGGCGCTGGTCTCGCTGGGATGGCAGCAGCGGGACGCCGTGCAGGCGGTTCGCCGTGTATTGCAGAACGAGCAGCATGAGGGACCGGTCACGTCCAAGGACGTACCGAAACTGCTCAAGACCACGCTGGCATCCATGGACAGGGGGAGGTAGTCGATGATGGACGACAACATGCAGACCAACGACGGCGCGCGGGAGGAATCTCTACGCATGGTTTCCGCGTCTCCCATGGGGGCCGATCAGGTCAGCGACGAGGAACTGCGACCGTCAGGTCTCGATGAGTTCATCGGCCAGCCCCGACTTAAGGCGCAGATGAAGCTGTTCCTCAATGCAGCCATGAAACGCGGGGTGCCGCCGGATCATATCCTTCTGGCTGGTCCTCCCGGTCTAGGCAAGACCACGTTGGCCATGATCGTGGCGAACGAACTCGAGTCCCCCATTCGCATCACTTCGGGTCCGGCCATTCAGCATGCCGGGGATCTGGCGTCCATACTGTCGTCCCTGGAGGAGGGCGAGGTTCTGTTCATCGACGAGATCCATCGTCTTCCGCGAGCCGCGGAGGAACTGCTGTACATCGCCATGGAAGATTTTCGAGTGGATGTCGTGGTGGGCAAGGGGCCGGGAGCCTCGTCCATTCCGTTGACCCTGCCGAGATTCACCGTGGTGGGCGCCACGACCCGTGAGGGCATGCTGCCGTCGCCGTTACGTGCACGATTCGGTTTCACCGCGCATCTGGACTTCTATCCGAAGGATGAGATGCGCAAGCTGATCCTGCGTTCGGCCGGAGTGCTGGGCGTGAGCATCGACGAGGACGCGGCCGATCAGCTGGCGCGCCGTTCCCGAGGGACACCGCGAATCGCGAACCGTCTGCTGCGTCGAGTGCGCGACTGGGCCGTAGTGCATGATCTCGATCATGTGGATGCGACCGCCGTGCAGGAGGCGCTGGACCTGTATCAGATCGACGTGGAGGGACTGGACCGTCTCGACATCGCCGTGCTCAGGGCCATCTGCGGCAGCTTCAACGGTGGGCCTGTGGGGCTGAACAATCTCGCCGCCATGGTGGGCGAGGAATCGGAGACCGTGGAGACCGTCTGCGAACCGTATCTGGTGCGTGAGGGCTTCCTCGTCCGCACCCCGAAGGGGCGCGTGGCCACCTCTCGCGCATGGGAGCATCTGGGAATCACTCCGCCGGATGATGTCAACGTGCTGTTTTAGCCTGAATGGGTTGGTTCCCGAGGGTTTTCAACCATTCGGAAACATCACGACTAGCCTGCAAAGGAGATCCAAACATTATGGGTGGTAATTCAAACACCATGATGCTCATCGCCATCATCGTCGTCTTCGCCGGCATGATGTGGTACCAGTCCCGCCAGTCCAAGAAGAAGCAGGGTCAGGTGCAGGACTTCCGCACGAACCTGAAGAAGGGCGACCCGGTTGCCACGTTCTCCGGTCTGATCGGCGTTGTCGAGGAGGTCGATCTCGATGCCGACCAGATCGTCATCAATTCGGAAGGCACGCTGAGCCGTTGGCGCATTCAGGCGGTCACCGAACCGCCGGTGGTTCCGAACTACGTGTCCGACGAGGAGTACGAGCGCGAGCAGAAGGCCAAGGCCGACGAAGCCGATCAGGCCGAAACCCCGGAAGCGAAGGACGAGAACGGAGAATCCGCCGATTACGTCAATCCTTCCGACGCTCAGGAAGACGCTGAAACCGTGACGTCCGAGAAGTCCGACAAGGACGACGAGGACAAGAAGGACGAGCCCGCCAAGTAAGTGGAGGCGGGTCCGCCAAACCAGTATTGGCAAACCGTGGCCGGCTCCCTTGGGTGCCGGCCACATATTTCGTCAGGGGTGAAGAAATGACATCCGACATCACCGTCAATCAGCTGTCGATCGTGGGGGAGGAGAACGCTGAATACCTGCTGTCCCTGATCCGCACCATTCCCGGCTTCCCGAAGGAAGGGATCAACTTCAGGGACTTCATGCCCGTTCTCGCCGACGCGAAGGGGCTTTCCATTCTTATCGACGCGCTTGCCAAGTCGCTTCCGGTATCTCCGGACGAGATCGATGCGGTGGCGGGACTCGAGTCCCGCGGCTTCCTGATCGGCGTTCCGCTGGCGCTGCATCTCGGCAAGGGATTCGTCGCCATCCGCAAAGCGGGCAAACTGCCCCCGCCCACCAAGCGTATGGAGTATTCTCTCGAATACGGTACCGCCGCCATTGAAGTCGAGGATCAGGCCATTCGCCCCGGCGAACGCGTACTGGTCGTCGACGATCTCATTGCCACCGGAGGTACCGCACAGGCGGCTGAGAAGCTGATCCAGGAGCACGGCGCGACCGTGGCGGGATTCAGTTTCGTAATGGAGCTGACCGGCATTCCCACGCCGGCGTCCATCAGTCGGCACAAGCGGTCTTCGCTGCTGACCATGCCCGCCTGACGGGAATACGTTTTCGTCAATCCGCCAATTGGCCTTCGAAGCCTCGGCAGGTTGGCGCATTCCCATTTGCAAGAGACGAAAGGAAATACGAGGTCGTCCCATGGACCTTTACGAATACCAGGCGCGAGAACTGCTCGAAGAGGCTGACATCCCCACGCCGCGCGCGATCTTCGCGCAGAACTCCCACGACGTGGCAGAGGCAACGAAAACCATCGGCTTCCCCTGCGTGATCAAGGCTCAGGTGAAGATCGGACACCGTGGCCAGGCCGGCGGCGTCAAGATCGCCCACAACCTTGACGAGGCCATTCTACTGTCCGAGCAGTTGTTCCCGATGACGATCCACGGCCACAAGGTCAACGGCGTTCTGGTCGCCGAGGCGAAGAACATCCTCCACGAATACTATGTGTCGATCTCCGTGGACCGCACCTCGCGCGACTACGACGTGCTCGCCACCGCAAACGGCGGCACCGAAGTGGAGGAGATCGCCAAGGCGCATCCTGAATCGGTGAAGCGTCTGCACATCGAGCCGTTGGAGGACTTCGATCTGGCCGCGGCCAAGCGCATGGCGGAGCAGA
Organism: Bifidobacterium vansinderenii; assembly: GCF_002234915.1. Classification (GTDB taxonomy): domain Bacteria; phylum Actinomycetota; class Actinomycetes; order Actinomycetales; family Bifidobacteriaceae; genus Galliscardovia; species Galliscardovia vansinderenii. Next base: position 129,217 of record NZ_NEWD01000004.1, read on the forward strand.
TCGGCTTCTACCATGCCGACGGCGATCAGGCCGCCAGGATCCTGCTGAACATGTGGAAGGCGTTCCGCGACACCGACGCCACATTGGTGGAGATCAACCCGTTGGCGAAGATCGGCGACCCCGACGACGAATCCTCCAAGTCCCTGTGCGCACTCGACGCCAAGATCTCGCTGGACGACAACGCGGCCTTCCGCCACGACGGGTGGAAGCGCTTCGTGGATCCGAACGCCGGCGATCCGCTGGAGAACCAGGCCCATGCACTGGGTCTGCACTACGTGCATCTTGACGGCCAGGTGGGCATCATCGGCAACGGTGCGGGCCTGGTTATGAGCTCGCTCGACGCCGTGGCCGGCGCCGGCGAAAGCCAGGGAACCGGCATCAAGCCGGCGAACTTCCTCGATATCGGCGGCGGCGCTTCCGCGGCCGTGATGGCCGAGAGCCTGGAGATCGTGCTGTCGGACCCGGAGGTCAACTCGGTGTTCATCAACGTGTACGGCGGCATCACCTCATGCGAGGAGGTGGCCAACGGCATCCTCGAGGCCATCGACTCCATCAGCAGCATCCGACCGATCGTGGTGCGCTTCGATGGCAACAAGGCCAAGGAGGGGCTGCGTATTCTCGCCACGGCGAACAATCCGCACATCCTCGTTGCCGAAACCATGGAACAGGCCGCCGCCAAGGCAGCCGAACTCGCAGCGAACAACAAGGGAGATGCACGATGACACTGTTTATCGAAGATGGCGCGCCGGTCATCGTCCAGGGCATGACCGGACATCAGGGCATGACGCACACCGCACGCATGCTCAAGGCCGGAACCCATATCGTCGGCGGTGTCAACCCCCGCAAGGCCGGCACCAAGGTGCCGTTCACCGTGGACGGCCAGCAGATCGAGATCCCGGTGTTCGGCTCCTGCGCCGAAGCCCGCGAGGTCACCGGCGCCAAGGCCAGCGTGGTCTTCGTCCCGCCGAAGTTCGCCAAGGGCGCCGTTGTCGAGGCCGTCGAGGCCGGCATCGAGCTGATCGTGGTCATCACCGAAGGCATCCCGGTCGCAGACTCCGCATACTTCGTCGCCCTCGCGCGCGAGAAGGGTGTGCGCATCGTCGGGCCGAACTGCCCGGGTCTGGTCACCTTCGGCAGCGGAGACGACCCGCAGGGCGTGAACCTGGGCATCATCCCGGACGGGATCGTGCCGCGCGGACCGCTGGGTCTGGTATCCAAGTCCGGCACGCTCACCTACCAGCTGATGGGCGAACTGTCCGACATCGGCTTCACCGCCGCTCTGGGCGCCGGTGGTGATCCCATCGTGGGCACCACGCTGCTCGAGGCCGTGCAGGCCTTCAACGCCGACCCGAACACCAAGGCCGTCGTGATGATCGGTGAAATCGGCGGCAGTGCCGAGCAGGAGGTCGCCGAGTGGGCCAAGGACAACATGACCAAGCCGCTGGTGGCCTACATCGCAGGCTTCACCGCGCCTGAGGGCAAGCAGATGGGCCATGCCGGCGCCATTGTTTCAGGAGGCAAGGGCACCGCGAAGGAGAAGAAGGAGGCGCTGGAAGCCGTAGGCATCCGCGTCGGTCGCACTCCCGGTCAGACCGCCCAGATCATGCACGAGATTCTGGCCGCGAACAACATCGCATGAGGCCGACCCTGAAGGATTTCGGCAAGGGACTGAGCGTTTCCGCTCTGTCCCTTGCCCTGTATGCCATAGCACTGACATGCTTCAACGCCCTGATGCTGCTGATCATCTCCATGGAGGAAGGCGGTCAGGGCGTCACCGACTACACCATGACTTTCACCGAATCGGTGATATTGCTGTCGCAGGGCGTCGGACTCGAGTTCGAGTCCATTCGCCTCACACTGGTCCCATGGGGTCTGACGATTCTGCTCGTCGTGCTGATTCGCTCCGCTGCGGCAAGACTGGGATGCTCCTGGTCGGGATTCCTCACCGGACTGGCCGTCTGGGCGGCCGTGCATGCATGGATGGCCGCCACCGTGCAGATGGTGATCATCGATGCCATACCGTTCGTCATGCTCAAGACGGGAGCCGTATACGCGGTCGGATATCTGTGGGCGTTGATTCCCCGCACCAATCTGCCCCGACGCATCACGTGGAAGGACATGGCGTTCCTGCCGGATCCCGTGATCGATGCGGTGCGCGCTGCACTACGTCTGACGGCCATTATCGTGACATGCTTTGTCGTCATATCGTTCGTCACGGTATGCACATGGACGGCGCTGAACCATCAGGCCATGGGACGCCTGTTCTCCTCCATGGGTATGGAGACCGGATCGGCGATCATGACCACGATCGCCAGCATGATCTGGCTGCCGACGTTCATGACGTGGGCCCTGTCCTGGGTGAGTGGATCCGGATTCTCCATCGGATCCCTGACCACGTTCTCGCTGTGGAACGGTCAGGCCCAGTCGCTGCCGACGATTCCTGTGTTCGCATTGTTCCCCGAGGCGGTCGAACTGCCATGGGCACGAATCGCACTCATGGCCATGCCTTTTGCGTTGTCTCTGATCCTCGGACTGTGGCAGATGTTCGCCTCCAGCCGGTTCAACGTCCTTGGGCGAGAACACGACGGTTCGTCGTCGACGACGAAGGACGATGATACAAGGGACACGCCCGAACTCGTCTCCTGGAAGACCGTGCGTCTGTTCGTTCCCCCGACGATCGCATTCTGTCTGACCTGCGTGCTGATCAGCGTGCTGCTGCCAGCCGTCTTCGCCATGGCCAACGGCTCGCTGGGCTATGACCGTCTGGCCCACATCGGTGTGGACATCGCCGCATCGACCCAGACACTGACCCGCCCCACGGCATTGGGATTCCTGGCCGCCTGGCTTCTTGGAGTGATTGCGGTTGCGGCACGATACGGCATGGCCAGACTTTCGCAGACCATCCGTAACCGTAATAGCCGGATCTCCACCACCGCCAAGGCCTCCAAGGCAGACGACGAATCCCCGAAGCCGACCGGAACCGACGAGAGAACGCCGCGCACCGTGGTCAGCGACCGAAGGACAGACACGCAATCCGCCACTGCCTCTACAGTGGAAGCCAAGACTTTCCGCACCGTTTCCTCGGCGGAATCCGTCAATCCGACAACTAAGGAGGACAAGTAATGTCAAACACCGCGCGTCCCATCAAGCGTGCATTGGTGTCCGTGTTCCACAAGGACGGCATTGAGGTGCTGGCCAAGGCCTTCGTGGCCGCCGGCACCGAAGTCGTATCCACGGGTTCCACCGCCAAGAAGCTTGCCGAACTCGGCGTGAACGTCACGCCGGTCGAGCAGGTCACCGGATTCCCCGAAAGCCTCGACGGCCGTGTCAAGACGCTGGATCCGCATATCCACGCCGGTATCCTCGCCGACATGACCAATCCCGAGCACGTGAGCCAGCTCGCCGAACTGGGCATCAAGCCGTTCGATCTGGTGGTCGTGAACCTGTACCCGTTCGCCGACACCGTGCGCTCCGGAGCCAATGAGGCCGACACCATCGAGAAGATCGACATCGGTGGTCCGTCGATGGTCCGTGGCGCCGCCAAGAACCATGCCACCGTGGCCATCGTCACCGATCCCGCCGACTACGCCCTGGTGGCCGAACGCGTGGAGAACGGCACCGGCTTCACGCTCGAGGAGCGTCGCTATCTGGCCGCCAAGGCCTTCGCCCATACGGCCGCCTACGACGCCACCATCACCGAGTGGACGTCCAAGCAGTGGCCGAAGCCGCAGTCCTTCGCCAAGGACGAGGCGAACGACGAGCCGCAGATCGACGAGAAGCAGTTCCCGGCCACGTTCACCGAGACCTGGGACCGCACCCACGTGCTGCGCTACGGCGAGAACCCGCACCAGCAGGCAGCCCTGTATCTCGACCCGCTGAACCGCAACGGCTTCGCCCACGCCGAGCAGCTGGGCGGCAAGCCGATGAGCTACAACAACTATGTGGATGCCGACGCCGCATGGCGCGCGGTATGGGACTTCGCCCCGCAGATCGCCGTCGCCGTGGTCAAGCACAACAACCCCTGTGGTCTGGCTCTGGGCGCCACGGTGGCCGAGGCCCACAGGAAGGCGCACGCCTGCGATCCGATGAGCGCCTACGGCGGCGTGATCGCGGCCAACTCCACGGTCACGCTGGAGATGGCCGAGGGCGTTCGTCCGATCTTCACCGAGGTCATCGTCGCTCCCGACTATGAGCCCGAAGCGCTGGAACTGCTGCAGACCAAGAAGAAGAACCTGCGCATCCTCAAGGTGGCCGAACCGCCGAAGGCCAAGCGTCAGATCCGTCAGATCGACGGCGGCCTGCTGGTCCAGTCCACCGATCTCATCAACGCCGTCGGCGATGATCCGGATGCATGGAAGCTCGTCTCCGGCGAGCCCGCCGACGCCGAGACCCTCAAGGATCTCGTGTTCGCCTGGCGTGCCATCCGCTGCGTCAAGTCCAACGCCATCCTGGTCGCCCATGATCAGGCCACCGTCGGCATCGGCATGGGCCAGGTCAACCGCGTGGACTCCTGCAACCTCGCCGTCGAACGTGCGAACACGCTGGCCGACGGCGCCGATCGCACCACCGGTTCCGTGGCCGCCTCCGACGCGTTCTTCCCGTTCGCCGACGGCGCCGAGATCCTGATCAAGGCCGGCGTGAAGGCGATCGTGCAGCCCGGTGGCTCCATTCGCGACGAAGAGGTGATCGAAGCCGCGAAGAAGGCGGGCGTGACCATGTACCTTACCGGCACCCGTCACTTCTTCCACTGATCGGCGGGATTCAGCAAGGTATGAAGGTGAAACCACGGAAGGATCTGAACGGAGTTCGAGCGGAGTCTCATCCGTATGTATCCGAGGCTCACGAAGGCAAGCCGCCCTTCGAATGGGGAGTGGCGGCCTGCGTACTCGTCTCCGCGGTGCTGGCCGCATTCGGCCACCTGCTGGCGGCCACGCTGGTCATTTCGGCAGCGTCGATCGTCTGCGCCGCCGTACGTCTGGTGCTTCGTGAACGAAGTCCGTGGAAGATCCGATCCGTCGGATTCGATTCCTTCTTCGGATTCGCACTCGGAATCGGACTGATGGCATCGTGGGCAGCAATCGTACTGCTGTGACATTGCCCGCATTCGGACCTTGACAAAACACAAGAAGGCTGTGCACGAACTCCTCGTGCACAGCCTTCTTGTCTTAAACGTTCAAAAAGTTAAAGCTATTTGACAGCTTCGGACTTACCGGTGACGGATTCCGCGTCTGCCGATTCCGATTCCGTGGATTCGGTCTGCACCGGTTCGGAGGCGGACGTTCCGTCGGAAACGGTCTCGATATCGGCCGCCTCCCGCTGTCCGGCATCCGCCGCCACGGCTTCGCCATTCTCGGTGCTCTCGGCAACGTCCAGACCGGCAGCGGCGGTCCTGGCCATGGCGTTCTTGGCAATCATCTCGGAGAACGTGGAACTCAGCAGCATGACCAGAGCCACGACGGCACCGGCAAGCAGCGGGCAGATCCAGAACAGCCACAGCTGGCTCAACGGCTCGACGGTCAATCCCTTGCCCTGAGCGAACAGGGCGATGCCGGTGGAACGCACCGGGTTGAGGCCGGCCCCGGTGATGGGGTAGGCGACGGCGACGGCGACACCATAGGCGAAGCCAATAGCTGTCGTGCGATTGGGAAGTGCAGAGCCGTCCTCACGCATCGTCACGATGGCCGCGGCAACCACCAGCAGGCTCATGACGACCTCGACGACGATGGCCATGGTGGATCCGAAGCTCAGTCCGGCCTGCTGCAGCGTGCTGTTCGCCAGATAGGACAGGGACGTGGTATCGAAGCCGTTGATCGTGTAAGTGAGCCATGCCTTGGCCGTCACCGTTTCGGTGGTGGGCAGAATGGCGATGGCCACGGCACCGGCTGCGATGCCGCCCAGCACCTGGGCCACCAGATACAGCAGCGCATCCAGCCAGGAAATGCGGGAAGTTAGCACGGCGGCCAGTGTGACGGCGGGGTTGAAATGTGCTCCGGAGAAGCGGGAGAACACCGCTGTGGCCGCGGCATAGGCCGCACCAGTCAGCACTGCGATGAGCAGGATGTTGATGCCATAGAGCACGGTGCCATACGTGCTCACGGTGTAGATGGCAAAGCAGATGAGGAACGTGCCGGCAAATTCGGCAAGCGCTCGGGCGAGAGGGGATTTGCTCAGCGAGGTCGCACCGTCAGTCGAAATAGGACTGGAATCGATGCTGGCGACGGGCTGTTCCGCGGTGGTGTCCTCGGTATCCGGCGCCGCTTCCTTCACGGGTGCCGACGGGGTTGTCTGTGACATAAAAGTCCTTTGATAGTCCGACAAAACGTCTCATATGCTACCAGTGGTTCAGGCGTACCGATAGAATGTAATCACTGTGATTTCCTGAGAATCATCTGTGAAAAACAGCAGTAGATATGCAAGTTATGAAAGGCCACGTTGGGAGAACGATGCCAGAACAGTATTCATCCTCCAAGAAATCATCCGAGCGTTCCGATCGCGACTCCGAAAATATTCGCCTGCAGAAGGTCCTGGCCCAGGCGGGCTTCGGATCCCGTCGCAAGTGCGAGGAGATCATCACCGAAGGCCGTGTGGAGGTCGACGGCGAACTGGTGACCGAGCTGGGAACCCGGGTCAATCCGAAGCGTCAGAAGATCCTCGTCGACGGATCCCGCATTCACATCGACGATCATCATGTGACGCTTGCCCTGAACAAGCCGAAGCGCGTGCTGTCCACCATGAGCGATCCGAAGGGACGCTGGACGCTGCGCGACATCATCGGAGACAAGTACGAGCGCGTGTTCCACATGGGCAGGCTCGATTACGATTCCGAGGGTCTGATCCTGATGACGAACGATGGCGAGCTGTCGCAGCACGTCATGCATCCCAAGTACGAGGTGGCGAAGACCTACATCGCCACGGTCGAAGGACGTCTGGGCGGCAATGTCTGCCGACGTCTGGTGCGCACCGGCGTCAAGCTCGATGACGGCTGGGTCAAGCTCGACAAGTGCTCGATCCTGGATCAGAACCGCGAGTTCACCATGGTGCGCGTCGTGCTGCATTCCGGCCGCAACCGCATCGTCCGTCGTATCTTTGGCTCGATCGGATTCCCGGTCCGCCGTCTGATCCGTACGCAGATCGGCCCGATCAAGCTCGGCGAGCTCAAGCCCGGTTCGTATCGCGTGCTGTCGGCCACCGAAGTGAAGTCCCTGGAGAAGGAGGTCGGCCTGTGATCCGCGTTGCGATCGATGGTCCCGCCGGTGTGGGCAAGTCGTCCACGTCCAAGGCGCTGGCCAAGTACTTCGGATTCGCGTATCTCGACACGGGAGCCATGTATCGCGCGGCGACGTGGTGGTGCCTGGACCAGGGCGTGGATCTTGACGCCGAGCAGCCGGACGCCGACCTCATCACCGCCACCGTGGGCCGGTTCTTCACTGACGATCATTTCGATATCTCCGTGAATCCCGACGATCCCGATGTGATGTCCGACGGCGAAAGCATCGCCGAGGAGATCCGTTCCGCCGAAGTCTCGTCGCATGTTTCGGTGGTGTCCTCGATCCCGTCCGTCCGTCGTCTGCTGATCGCCGCCCAGCGTGCGTTCATCGCCGGCGAGGATGGCCCCGATTCCTTCTCGAACGGCGCCGGAATCGTCGCCGAGGGACGCGACATCACCACCGTTGTGGCTCCCGATGCCGAGGTCCGTGTGCTGCTGACCGCCCGCGAGGAGGTACGCGCTCAGCGCCGCGCCGCCCAGTCGGCCCAGTCCGGACAGAGCGAACATGGTGGTGTGGGCACCGACGACGTGGCCGCCCGCGACCGCGCCGACTCCAAGGTCACCAACTTCCTGAGCGCCGCCGACGGCGTGACCACCGTCGACAACTCCGATCTGGATTTCGGCGAGACGCTGGACGTGCTCGTGCGACTGGTCGAGGACGCCATGGAGGCACAGGCGTATGAGAGCTATGCCGCCAATCTTGCCGATTACGAGCTTGACGCCGAGGATGAGAGCCTGATCAGCGGCGCATTCCACGAAGGCGGACGCGAGACCGGCCCCAAGGCCGTGGGCGTGCTGGCTGTGGTGGGCCGCCCGAACGTGGGTAAGTCCACGCTGGTCAACCGTATTCTGGGCCGTCGTGCCGCCGTGGTGGAGGATACTCCCGGCGTGACCCGAGACCGTGTCAGCTACGACGCGGAATGGGCGGGCACCGATTTCAAGCTCGTCGACACCGGCGGCTGGGAGGCGGACGTCGAAGGCATCGAATCGTCGATCGCCAACCAGGCCGAGATCGCCGTGCAGATGGCCGACGCCGTGGTGCTGGTGGTCGATGGACTGGTGGGCATGACCGCCAGCGACGAACGTATCGTCAGGATGCTGCGCAAGTCCGGCAAGCCCGTGACGTTGGCCGTCAACAAGGTCGACTCCCAGGCTAACGAGTATCTCGCCGCCGACTTCTGGAAGCTGGGTATGGGCGAACCGTACTCGGTCTCCGCCATGCATGGCAGGGGAGTGGGCGATCTGCTCGATGCCGCGCTGGACAAGCTGAAGAAGGCCGAGAAGACCTCCGGTCTGCTCACGCCGTCGCATCTGCGTCGTGTCGCGCTGGTCGGCCGTCCGAACGTGGGCAAGTCGTCCCTGCTGAACCGTCTGGCCGGTGAGGACCGTGCCGTGGTCAACGATCTTGCCGGCACCACGCGCGACCCGGTCGATGAGATCGTGGCCGTAGACGGCGAGGACTGGCTGTTCATCGACACGGCCGGTATCAAGCGCCGCCTGCACAAGCTGTCGGGAGCCGAATACTATTCGACGTTGCGCACGCAGGCCGCCCTGGAGCGTTCCGAACTCGCCCTGGTACTGTTCGACGTGTCGCAGCCGATCTCGGATCAGGACCTCAAGGTGATGAGCCAGGCCGTGGACGCCGGCCGAGCCGTCGTACTGGTGTTCAACAAGTGGGACGCACTCGACGAGTTCGGCCGGCAGCGTGTCGAACGTCTGTGGGCCACCGAGTTCGATCGTGTCACGTGGGCGCAGCGCGTCAACCTGTCCGCCAAGACCGGATGGCACACCAACCGCCTGGCCAAGGCCATGCGCACCGCTCTGGACTCCTGGGACAAGCGCGTGCCCACGGGCAAGCTCAACTCGTTCCTCGGCCAGCTGCAGGCCGCGCATCCGCATCCGCTGCGTGGAGGCAAGCAGCCTCGCATCCTCTTCGCCACTCAGGCGTCGAACCGTCCTCCGCGTTTCGTGATCTTCGCGACCGGCTTCCTTGAGCACGGCTACCGTCGTTACATCGAGCGCAGCCTGCGTGAGGAGTTCGGCTTCGAAGGCTCTCCGATCCAGATCTCTGTGAAGATCAGGGAGAAGAAGCGCCGCAAGTGATCGTGTGAAGACCGATCACTGACCGCCCCTGTCCCATGCCTGCATGGGACAGGGGCGTTTCTCATATTCGCGCGAACGCACCTATGCTGGGATCATGGGGTTGTCGCCTGTTGTGTTATTGGCTTGTTTTTCTTTGTTCGCCAGTGTTATGATTTGTTCATGCGTGTCAGGGAATGGGCGGCCCGTGAGGGTTTGAACGAGCAGACGGTGTGGAAGTGGTGTCGTGAGAATCGTATGCCCGTGCCGTTCGAGCGTTCCGGGGGCGTGTGGCTGATCCACGACCCGAAATACGAGAGGGCCGACACTCCCGTCGCGGGCTCGCGCACCGTATGCTACGCGCGAGTGTCATCCGCGGACCGGAAGGCGGATCTGCAACGGCAGGCGGACCGGTTGAAGGCGTTCGCCATCAACCTGGGGGCGTCGGACATCCGGGTGGTCATGGAGACCGGTTCGGGCGTGGACGACAGGCGTCGCAAGCTCAACCGGATTCTCGCCGACCCGGACGTGGGTACCATCATCGTGGAGCATCGTGATCGGCTGACCCGCATGAACGCGGGACTGGTCGAATCCGCGTTGAAGGCGCAGGGCCGCCGTCTCATCGTCGTGGATGATACGGAGCTCGACGATGATCTGGTACGCGACATGACTGAGGTGCTGACCTCGTTCTGCGCGCGCCTGTATGGGCGTCGCGCGGCGAGGAGCAAGGCGAGGGCCGCGTTGAAGGCGGCGGAGAATGCTTGAGGCGGTCAGGGTCGCATTGGACCCCACTCCCGCGCAGGAGCGCGGGCTCATGTCGCATGCGGGCGCGGCCCGGTTCGCGTTCAACGCGGGGCTCGCCCACGTCAGGGACGTGCTGGAATCCAAGGGAAAGCCGGAGTGGTCGCTGTACGCGCTGCGTCGCTGGTGGAACGCGAATAAGGACGCGCTGGCCGTGGACGCGGACGGCATGCCATGGTGGCGGGAGAACAGCAAGGAGGCATACAACAGCGGTCTCGAGGCATTGGCCGACGCGCTGTCGAACTGGTCAAAAAGCCGGAAGGGCCGACGCAAAGGCCGCAAGGTCGGGTTCCCGAAGTTCAAGACGAAGGACAAGGCGGCACCCCGCTTCGCGTACACGACCGGGTCATTCGGCCTCGTCGGGGATGACCCGAAGGCGCTGAGGCTGCCACGCATCGGGCGTGTCCACTGCATGGAGAACGTTACGAAACGGGTCGGAGGCGCGAGGGTGCTGCGCATGACCGTCAGCCGGCATGCGGGCCGCTGGTACGCGTCCCTGACCGTGGAACGACCGGACGTGAGACCCATCCGCCCGCCAAGGGGCGAGGCGGTCGGCATCGACCTGGGCGTCAGGACCCTGGCGACGCTCTCGGACGGCACCGTCATCCCGAATCCGCATGCGCTCAGGGCCGGCGAACGTCGATTGAAGCACACGCAGAAGTCGTTGAGCCGCAAAACGAAAGGATCACATCGGAGGCGCGACGCGCGCGAGCGGGTCGCCCGGCTGCACGCCCGCGTCGCCAACCAACGCCGTGACCTGCTGCACAGGCTCACCACGATGCTCGCATCCACGTACTCGGACATCTCGATCGAGGATCTGAACGTGGCCGGCATGGTCAAAAACCACCGGCTCGCCAAGGCCGTCATGGACGTGTCGTTCGCCGAGCTGCGCCGCCAATTGGAGTACAAGACCGTCCGCACGGGCGCGAGACTGCACGTCATCGACCGCTGGTATCCCAGCTCGAAACGCTGCTCGAACTGCGGGAGCGTGAAAGCCAAGCTCTCCCTAAGCGAGCGAACCTACCGGTGCGAAGACTGCGGACTGACCATCGACCGTGACCTGAACGCGGCCGTCAACATCCAGGTCGCCGGGAGTGCCCCGGAGACCCTAAACGCGCATGGAGGGACCGGAAGACGGAACGACGCCTCGCGTCGCGCAACGCAGGACCCGGTGAAGTGCGAACCAAGCAACGGCGACAGCCGTATAAGACTTGGAGCGGACGCCCGCAAGAGCGTCCTACAAGCTAGAACAAACTAACTTGCAACGGAAGGCCTGATTATCCCGCAGAGGCGATCCGGTACATCGACGAATTGGTCCGGTATGAACCCGGAACGATGATCGGCGACAATATGCAGACGATCGCGGACATCGGCGCCGGCACGGGCAAGCTCACCATTCCTCTGGCTAGACTTGGCCGGCCGATATACGCGATCGAGCCCGACGCGGACATGCGCGCGGAACTGGCTGGTCGTACACGGGGGATCACCACCGTGACGGTCGTCGACGGCACGGCCGACGACACCACCCTTCCGGCACGCAGTGTGGATGTGATCACGGTTGCGCAGGCGCTTCACTGGTTCGATCCCAAGACGTTCGCGACCGAATGCCGACGCATCGCACGCGGCGGACGGTACCTGCTGATTTCTCTGTACAACGTCACATCCTTCGACTCGGCGATGAGGCAAGATCGGCGAGACGAGCACGGGGATGTCATCACGGGCAGCATCCAGCACTTCGAAGACACCAGAAACTCGTTCTTCCGGAATCCTACCGTTCGCTCATTCCCCAACTCCATCCGCTACACGAAGGAGTCGTGGCACGCCTACATGGACTCGCATTCGCACAGTCCGTTGCCGAACGATCCTGATTATGGATCCTATCGCTCGTGGGTTGATGAGTTGTTCGATCGGCAGGCGATCGACGGCGTATTGACCGACGACACCACCTGCATGGTGGCCAGCGAACTCATACGGTATGAATAAAATCGTTGCAATTCCTTGCAACACTCCGATTGCGACACACGATTTTGCATTACCGAAAATGCTGTGCTAGATTATCTACTCGTTGCCACGGCAACATCGGACCGTAGCGCAGTTTGGTAGCGCACTTGACTGGGGGTCAAGGGGTCGCGGGTTCAAATCCCGCCGGTCCGACTAATTAACCCGGAATCACAATGATTCCGGGTTTTTTGTATCTTGAGGCCGCACGGCCCGCGTTTATCCGACGCGAAGCCTACTCCACAGTTTCTTCACACGGTTTTTGTTGAGGGGTGCCGTTCGCGTTGTCTGACCGAATAGATGTCCTGATTGTAGTAGGCCGCTTGTTCCTCGACCCGTTTGTGGGCTTCCTCGTTCCTGCCCCACCAGATGCTGAACCTTCCCGGCCGCGGCCGGTCCTGTCCTTCGTCTCTCGCCATGCAACGCAGCACCTTCGGATCGAACACCTTTCTGACGCGGAAGTTCGTCAGACGGTCACGCCGGATGTAGACGACGGCGAGTCTCCACTGCTTGCGTGGTTTGCCGATGACGCGCAACACGCCGCCATGGTCGATCGGCGTCGCATAAGTCGTCTACACCTTGGTGAACCAAGCGTTCGGCGGCAAGCTCAGCAAAGACAGTGAAGCTAAATAAAAGTTAAGCCCGTCTCGTGTTATGCGCGAGACGGGCTTAACTTGTGCGAGAGCCCCCGAAAGGCTATTCAACGCCCATTCCAAATCCCTTGTTGTTCACCGGTTCGTCGGGTTGTGGCTTTCTTCGGCGGGTTGGCGGAATTGGACCGATGCCGGTGTTTTTCGGAAAATGGGCCGGTGTTGTTAGTTCCATCCTCCGACGAGTTCGAGGCAGCAGTGGCCCGTTACCGAGTGGCCTCGGTAAGTGCCGACCACTTGGCTTGCGCCTTCGTATTTGCGCCCTGAGGGGTTCGGCGAAGCGATTTCCTGTTCGTCCATGATGGATGTAACGATGAGTTTCGCTTCCCATTCAGGGATGGAGATAGTCCATCCGGTTGGGTATTTCATGCCGGTCACAGGACTTTCCCATACGTTGAAGGAGTCGCCGACCATCGGATCCACGCCGGCGGAAGATTGGGTGCCGTCCTCATGCAGGACGCTGGCCCAGCAATGTTCGCTGCCCGTGGCCAGTTCGGTTACACCCCATAGGCTGATCACGTCGGGATCGTTATCGAAGCAGAGGTTCATCCACAGCCATTTGCAGTTGTAGCCGTCCTTGAGGCTTCTGCCTTTGGGCATGCCGGCGAACTGACGGTCCATCCATACCATTCCCTCCACCTCGTGGCGCTGGCCGTCGAGAGTGATGACGCCTTTGGCAGCCATGTGCGGGAACGAGTATTGGTAGTTGGCCACTCCGGCGATCTGGAAGTAGCCGGTACCGAGACTGTAGAGTGGGTATCCGGTGCCGTGCAGGTCGAGGTAGATGGATCCGTCCGGCATGGCCGATGCGATGCGCATGTTGTCGAGGTCGCCTTCGATGACGTCCTTGTCGGTGTGGATGTGCAGTCCCTGGCCTGCGACCTGTCCTCGCCTGACCTTGTAAAAGCGGTCTTCGTGACGGTAGATGCGTCCGGTCTCATCGGTGATGGACAGCACGCTGTTGATCATGCGCACCGGCAGGTATTTGGAGAACTGCAGGACGCTGACATGGTACATGAAGTTAAGGGTGTGGCCGCCCGTCTCGAAATGACCGACCCAGAACCATGAGTTGCCGACTTTGTCGGTGCGTATGAATGTGTCTTGGATGGGATCCACCAGCGGTTCGGTGCCGTGGTGGAAGGTACGGATGTTGTGGGTCAGCGAGTTGTTCGTGTTGTTCATCATGTCTCGTTTCGTTTTGGTTCCGTGTCTGTTGATACGTTGTCGTTTCGGTCACTGTCCGACGAGAGTCCGTTTCGTCGTGCCTCGGCGCGTTCGAGTCGCCAGAAGCGCTGTGACGAGGGCGGCCGCGAGGATGACCGCGATGGCGGAGAATGCCAGCGTCGAGCCGAGTATGGATTGCGCGTGTCCGGTGGCGGTGGGCGCGAGGGTGGTGGACAGCGCGGAGATGGATACGATGAGGGCTGTGCCCATCGAGGAGGCGATCTGTCCGACGGTGTTGGTCACGCTTTGCGCGTGTCCGATGTTTTCGTTGTCGAGTGCGTTGATGCCCCAGGTGTTCACCGGGGTCATGGCGAACATGAGTCCCGCGTAGAGCACGGTATAGGCGCATGCCGTGAGGATGACCGAGGCGTCCGCGCCGAGCAGAGCCATAAGCACGCCGCCGATGGTCATGACCGTCAGGCCGGGCAGGGCGACCTTGCGGATGCCGTATTTGTCGAACATGCGGCCTGAGACGATACCGCAGCATGCGCCGATGAGGGCGCCGGGAAGCATGGCGAGCCCGCTGGCGGTGGCGGATGCGCCGAGCACGGTCTGGATGAACATCGGCACCATGACGTTGCAACCCATGAGGGCCGCCTGCATGCATGCCACGATGATCACCGAATGCGCGTAGGTGCGGTTGGCGAGGATTCCGACGCGCAGCATCGGTTCCTTCGCCTTGAGCTGTCGGCGCACGAACACGGCCACGAGCAGCACGCCAACGACGATCAGCGAGACGGTGAGCATCATGTTGCCGGTGGACGTGAACGTGGACAGCCCGTACAACAGGCATGCCAGACCGACCGAGGAGAGCAGCACGGAGACAAGGTCGAACGCACCCGGTTGGAAGCCGTCGAAGTTACGCAGGTAGACGGCGGCCAACGCGATGACGATCAGCGAGACTGCCGCCATGATGACGAACAGCGTGCGCCAGCCGAACGAGTCGATGATCACGCCGGAGACGGACGGGCCGAGCGCCGGGGCGAACCCGACGACGAGTCCTGTGATGCCCATTGCCGTACCGCGGCTTTCCTTGGGGAACACGAGCAGGATCACCGCGGTGACCATCGGCATGATCGCACCGGTGCACAGGGCCTGCAGCACCCGGCCGACCATGAGCAGGGGGAAGGTCGACGCGAATGCGGCGACGAGACTGCCGGCCGCGAACAATGAGATGCATCCAATGAACAGTCTGCGGGTGGAGAAGCGTCCCATGAGGAACGCTGCGAGCGGGATGACCATCGCCTCGACCAGAGAATAGCCGCTGGACAGCCACTGAACGGTGGTGGAATCCACCCCGAGATCCTTCATGATGGACGGCAGTGCCGGCGTGACCACCGACATGTTGAGCACGGCCAGCAATGTGCCCATGAGCAGCACGATGACCATGATCCATTGTTTTCTGTTGATGCCAAGTTTCACAATAACACTCCGATAAACAATAGTTATTGATTATTCAACGAGCATCAATTATTATCGAAACGCAACGGATGACAACCACCGATATGCGACATTTCTCGCTTATTCGACGATTTGCCTGAATCGTCGAATAACACGCGGCTTATGGACGGAGCAGGAATGACGCTACCGGCAGAACGAAAGGAGCATGGTGACCGATCTGCGCATCGTCAAAACCCGCAAGGCAATCCGCGAGGCGTTTCTGCGCCTACGAGCATCAGGAGTTCCGGTCTCGAAGGTCAAGGTCAAGGACATCTGCGACCTTGCGCTCGTCAACCCGAGCACGTTCTACAAGCATTACCTCGACGTATACGACCTCAACGACAAGCTTGAGGACGAGACCATCGACGCGATGCTGGAGCATTACCCCGACAAGGACAAGATCCTGTCCGATCCACCCGCATTCCTCAATGGCTGGAGACCGGCCATCGACAGCCAGATCGACGATCTGCGCGTCCTGTTCGCAGGCCGCCCCGAAGTCATGTTCCGCAAAATCGAATCGATGCTCGTCGAACGTTACTCCGCCCGAGCAGCGAACGAGCGCGAGCGCATCGCCGCCGTCTTCTCCATCGCCGGGGCCCTCCACTCGCTTGGCCTGCTCAAGCTGGAAGGCGGACAAAGCGACGACGAGATCATCGCGGCTGTCGTCGAAAACCTCAACGCCATCGCCGCTCGGATCCCCGACGGACGATAACGAACACCCCCTATACGAATCAACGGCATCATCACACGGATACTCTCAATCATCATGGAACAGATAACAGAACATCATCACATCCCATCGTCGGCATCGCGATTCGCCGCATCGATACTGACCGCGCTGGTCTTCGTCGTCGCGCTGAATCTGCGAGCCCCACTCACATCCGTCGGCCCGCTGCTGCCACGGATAGGGGCGTCCGAACATCTCAACGCGACGATGCAGGGTCTGCTCGGCTCGTTGCCCATCCTCGCGTTCGCCGTTGTCTCCCCGATGGTGCACCGGGCCGCCGAACGCCTCGGCATCGAACGCACCGTGCTGGCCGCAATGGCGTTCCTGACGCTCGGCATCGTAATCCGTTCGGCATGTGGCACCATCGGATTGTGGACCGGCACGCTCGTCATCGGCTGCTCGATCGCGGTGGGCAACGTTCTGGTGCCGGCCATAGTCAAACGCGATTACCCCGGTCACACATCACTTGCCACCGGCATATACTCCGCATGCATGACCGGCATGGCCGCGTTCGCCTCGGCCGTGACATTGCCCCTGTCCGATGCAATCGGGTGGCAGGGCACGCTCGGCATCTGGGCCATTCCCGCCGGAATCGTCACGCTGCTGTGGCTATGGCGTTCACGGGCGAATGCGCAAAGGACGACCCCGGCTGCGAAGACCGCCGCCGATGAGCAGCCCCGCAGCCGACAGAGTACGGCATCGGAGACCCGACTCCGCGTCTCCATGTGGAAAAAGGCCGGAGGCATGGGCTGTCACCCTGTTCATGGGGCTGCAATCTGTGAACTATTACGTGTGCGTCACCTGGCTGCCCACCATCGAGGTCTCCTTCGGGGTGCCCGCCGACCGGACCGGCTGGCATCTGGCGGTCTTCCAGCTCGTCGGTATCGTCATGGGACTGCTCATCCCCGTGCTGTTGAAGGGCGACAGCCAGGTCGCCGCCGTTGTCGTCGCCAGCGTGCCATTGGCCATCGGTGCACTCGGACTGGCATTCGCACCGCGGCTCGATCTGCTGTGGATCATCGTCGCCAGCATCGGCTCGGGATGCTCTCTGGTCGTGGCACTCTCATTGATCGGATTGAAGACCTCGACCACCGAGGAGACGACGCAACTGTCGGGCATGGCTCAATGCGTCGGATACCTACTCGCCGCAGTCGGTCCCACGTTGGCCGGAACGATCTACGACATCACCTCGGGATGGCGGACGGTGCTCATCATGCTGGCCATACTAGCCGTCGCGCAGACCGCCATCGGCATCATCATCGGACGGAATAAGGAAGCGGGGCGATGACCATGCTCGGCGAAACACCCTACGACGCAATGGTGCTAGCCAGGTCGGTGGGCTACTATAATCAGCGAAATCTCACGAAAGTCGTCAAAACGGCGTCATTGCAACGAAAACGCACCTAATGAAGTCCTCGGAAACCGAGCAAATCAACCCTTCAAAATAACAAGGGGTCGCGGGTTCAAATCCCGCCGGTCCGACCAATTAGCCCGGAATCACAATGATTCCGGGTTTTTTGTATTCCCGCAGACGGAATCAAGAGGACGCCGACATTGCCGCCTCCCATCGTTTCCGGATCTCATGATTTTGCCTCAAAACCAACGGACGGTGAACGACAGCCGTCTTTTTTGACAAACCATACCCCCTTATTCGCTTTTGTCCTATAAAATGAAATCCTGTGTCCAAACGAAAGGGGAACCGTGTCCAACGATTCATTTAGCCTGTCCGCCGCCAAGATGCGCGAACATGGCATGAGCGAGATCGCCATTTCGCAGTTCGAGCGACTCTACCGCACATGGCAGGCCGATCAGTCCGAGTGGATCCGCGAAGAGGACGTTGAGCCTCTGACCGACATTCCGGCCGTGCGCGACATCCACCACACCATCGATCACGACAAGGCGCTTGAGGCGTTCCGCAAGACCGCATTCCTCAAGCTCAATGGCGGTCTGGGAACCTCGATGGGTCTCGCAGGTCCGAAGTCGCTCCTGCCCGTCCGCCGTCACAAGGCGAAGCGCATGCGCTTCCTCGACATCATTCTGGGCCAGGTCATCACGGCGCGCACCCGCGAGAACGTGCAGCTGCCGCTGACGCTGATGAACTCCTTCCGCACGTCAAAGGAATCCATGGCCGTGCTGCACCACAACCGCCGCTTCCATCAGGAAGACATCCCCATGGAGATCATCCAGCATGTGGAGCCGAAGATCGACGCCGCCACCGGTGCCCCCGTAGAGCATCCAGTGCGAGCATCCGATGCTGTTCATGCTGACCGGCTGGACCACGTCGCTGGTGTTCGCGTTCATCGTGTACACGCTGGTCGTGTCGTTCGGCAATCCGGGCAAGGCGTTGTGCGTGCTGATCATGGTGATGCAGATCACCGGTGCGGGCGGCGCGTTCCCGGTGGCCATGCTGCCGGAGTTCTTCCAGAACGTGCATCCGTTCCTGCCGGCCACGCACGCGGTGGATGCGTTCCGTTCCGCCATCGCCGGCATCTACGGCAATGATTATTGGATTTCGATGGGCCGTCTGCTGGCGTTCGTGCTGCCGATGCTGCTGCTCGGTCTGGTGCTGCGCAAGCCGCTCATCAGCTTCAATGCCAAGTCCATCGCCACCCTCAGCAAGACCAAGGTGCTGGGCTAGCGCGACGACGCGATGTGCGGGAACAGCACGATGTGCGATATGGGTGCGTGCGGGACGATGACGAGATCGTCATGGTGTTTGTAGGCGCGTAGAGGCTGGACCCCTCCCTCAGTTACAACTGGACCCCTCCCTCAGTCACGCCGTTCGGCGTGACAGCTCCCTCCCCTGGAGGGAGCACACAGGTGCCATCGCTTGGTGCTCCCTCCGAGGGAGGGAGCTGCGGACAGAGCGAACATGGTGGTGTGGGTACCGACGATCGCTTGGTGCTCCCTCCGAGGGAGGGAGCTGGCCGCCGTAGGCGGACTGAGGGAGGGCTTCACCCCATTGCGAGTAAGAAAAAATCCCCCAAAAGCCAGGGAGCCCGGTCCGCGGAAATCCCCCATTCCCGCGGACCTTCCATCCCCGCTTGCCTACTTACTGCGCGCTGCGCTCGAGCGCCTGGTCGAGGTCGGCGATCAGATCGTCCACGTTCTCCACGCCCACGGACAGGCGGATCAGGTTGTCGGGCACCTGCAGGGTGGTGCCGGAGACGGACGCGTGGGTCATGGCGGCCGGGTGTTCGATCAGCGATTCCACGCCGCCCAGCGATTCGGCCAGCGTGAAGATCTCGGTGCCGGCGGCGAACTTGAGCGCCGCGTCACGACCGGCGGCCAGCTGCACGGAGACCACGCCGCCGAATCCGCCGTGCATCTGGCGGGCGGCGATCTCGTGGCCGGGGTGCGATTCGAGGCCCGGATAGAGCACGCGCTCCACTTCGGGGCGGGCGGCCAGGTGCTCGGCGATGGCGAGCGCGTTGGCACTGTGGCGCTTCACGCGCAGTTCGAGGGTCTTGAGACCGCGGGTCTGCAGCCAGGAGTCGAATGGTCCGGGCACGGCGCCGGCGGAGTTCTGCAGGAACGCCACCTGGTCGCGCACCTCCTCGTCGTTGAGCACGATCGCGCCGCCGACCACGTCGGAGTGGCCGCCGATGTACTTGGTGGTGGAGTAAACCACGGCGTCGGCGCCGAGTTCGAGCGGGTGCTGGAGTACAGGCGAGGCGAACGTGTTGTCCACCACGATCTTGGTGCCGTGCTTGTGAGCGATGTCGGCGGTGAGTTCGATGTCGGTGACGCGCAGCATCGGGTTCGACGGGGTCTCCACCCAGATGTACGCGTAGTCGTTGGATTCCAGAGCATCGCGCACGGCGTCGGGGTCGGAGATGTCGACCACGTCGAGGCCGATGCCCCACGGTACGAACACCTTGCTCAGCAGTCGGTAGGTACCGCCGTACACGTCGTTGCCGAGCAGCACGCGGTCGCCGGGCTTGAGGGTGGAGCGCAGCAGCACGTCGATCGCGGCGAGTCCGGACGAGAAGGCGAGCGCGTACTTGCCGCCTTCGATCGCGGCGAGCTGGGTGTCGAAGGAGTCGCGCGTGGGGTTCACCGAACGGCTGTAGTCGTAGCCGTGGCGCAGCTGGCCGACGCCGTCCTGCTTGAACGTGGAGGTCAGGTAGAGCGGCGGGACGACTGCGCCGGTGATCGGGTCGGGTTCCTGGCCGGCGTGGATGGCGCGGGTGGCGAGCTGCGTTGCGGTGAAGTCGATGGTCATGATCTGGTTTCCTTTATGGTGTTGTGTTTGTTTAATAGGTCTAATACTTGTCCTTCCCCTTGAGGGGAAGGTGTCCGGCCACGCCGGACGGATGAGGCGATGCAGCGTCAGTCGCAATCTCACGTCGCCGTTCGTTTGCCACCTCATCAGTCAGCCTTCGGCTGCCAGCTTCCCCTCAAGGGGAAGCAAAAGACTCGGGGCTCTTCTCTTATTCCCCTTCCCCTTGAGGGGAAGGTGTCCGGCAACGCCGGACGGATGAGGTGACGCGCCCTACGCGTACACCGGCTCGCTGAGCACCGCGTCCACGAGCGACGGCTGTGCCGTGCGCGCCACGATGTCGCCGAATCCGTTGTCGATCATCCACTGGTCGTTGAAGATCTTGCCCAGGTAGCTGCGTCCAGAGTCGGGCAGCAGCACCACCATGAGCGCGTCCTTGCCGAGCTTGTGCATGCGCGCGTACTTGAGCGCGGAGACGACGGCCATGCCGCTCGAGCCGCCCACGAGCAGCCCCTCCTCAGCGGCGAGTCGGCGGGTCATCTCGAACGCCTCGGCGTCGTTGACCTGCACGATCGAGTCGACCACGGTCGGGTCATACGCCTCGGGGTAGAAGTCCTCACCCACGCCTTCGATCTTGTACTGGTGCACGTTGTCGGGGTTGGAGTAGATGGAGCCCTCCGGGTCGGAGCCGATCACGGTCACCTGGTTAGCGGACGCGTCCTTGAGGAAGCGGCCGGTGCCGGAGATGGTGCCGCCGGTGCCGATGCCGGCCACGAAGTGCGTGATCTTGCGGTCGGTGCCCTCCCAGATCTCCGGTCCGGTGGTGCGGTAGTGGCTTTCGGGGCCGTTGGGGTTGCTGTACTGGTTGGGCTTGAACGCGCCGGGGATCTCGCGGGCGAGTCGGTCGGACACCGAGTAGTAGGAGCGCGGGTCGTCGGGTTCCACGTCGGTGGGCGTGACGACGACTTCGGCGCCGTATGCGCGCAGTACGGATCGCTTGTCCTCGGAGACCTTGTCGGGCACTACGAAGATCGTGCGGTAGCCGCGCTGCTGGGCGACGAGCGCGAGGCCGACGCCGGTGTTGCCGCTGGTGGGTTCGACGATCACGCCACCGGGTTTGAGTTGGCCTGAGCGTTCGGCGGCGTCGATGATGCGAGCGGCGATGCGATCCTTGGACGAGCCGCCGGGGTTGAAGTATTCGACCTTGACGGCGATGGTGGCGTCGATGACGTCGGTCACGTGGTTGAGGCGGACGAGCGGAGTGTTGCCGACGAGCGAGGTGATGGAGTTGACGATGGTCATTGCAGTTCCCCTTGTTTCACGATATGCGATTGGCTTGTTTGGTATCGGATGCTTGATGTGGTGCCGATTTGATTGGCATCGGTAACACCGCCGACCCCTTTGCCAACCGGTGTTGCAATCGCGTGAAACAAGAGCGGGGATTGTGGATTCCGTCCGGTGCTGGCCGGGAGGAGGTTCCGAGGATTTCGTTGATTTCCGTCGATCGTCGGTGTGTGATTCGTTCGTGATGCCGAATCCGTATGGTCAACCGATGATCGGCTGAAGTGTGAAGTGGATTCGTCGCCCGACTTGGCGGAATATGAAAAACCGTTCTGTTTCAGTTATGCGTCACTGGCCAGCACCCCGTATGCCTGCACTCGGCGACCGCGATCCGCGGTTCGGTGCGCATACCCTGAGGGGCGGCGGCTAGCGACAACAACATGAAAAGAACGTCATGACTCAAACCGTAGCACACCCATCCACCCCGGCGTGTCGCAACAATCGAAGTTCCTTCCTTGGTGAATTTGGTAGTCAAAACGGGACGCTTGACGGATTTGGTAGTCGAAACGGGACAGTGTGAGCGCGCACAGAGGGGTTGGGATGTCGCGTTTGGACTACCAAGTTCGGATTGACTACCAAAGTGTGCGGGATCGACTACCAAGTTCGTGATTGGGTTGAGGCGCCCTCCCCTCAGTCGGCTGCGCCGACAGCTCCCCTCCCAAGGAGGGGAGCCAGAGGGGGGCAGCAGTCGCGCTGTATTTTTCCCTGCCAGAGGAACCAGAGGGAACTAACGCAGATGGAGCAGCTACTTTGTGGTGCGGGTGATGAGGACGGCGTTGCGGTGGAGGGTGTAGCCGCCGTTGGCGTTCGGCTCGCAGCGGTGGGCGATGATCACGTCGCCGGGCACGGACTCCAGGGTCACGTCCTCCTTGCCGCGCGGCAGGTAGAAGTCGAAGCGAGTGTCCGCGGCCTCACGCACAGTGTGGAGGATCGAAGCATCGCCCGCAACGACACCACCGGAAACCACACCTGTAGATGCGCCGGTACCGGCGGCATCGGAAACGTCGACACCATCCTCGGAGTCATCTCCGGCGACCGCACCGGCCGCACCAGCACCAGCAAGATACCCCCGTACGAAATCGCCCAGCGCCTCGCGGTCGAGGTCACAGCCCACGTAGTAGGCCTCGCCGTCGCCGTAGGCGTTGCGCACGAGCGCGGGCACGCCGTCGAGCTCCCACTCCTCGGCATCCGCGCCCTCGTACGTCGCAAGCACGGTCGCCGAATCCGCCACGGACGTGACCACGTTGGCCCACAGGCGCGCAATCGCGCCGTTCGACAGACCGACCGCATCCGGGTCGCCGTCCACCGGTCCGAGGATGTTGAACTCCTCGGCGCGCACGCCTGCCACGTCGCGCAGCATGCCCGGATAGCCGCCAAGCGCGGTGTGGAACGTCTCATCCATCAGTCCGGTCGCATAGCCGATCACCACGCGACCGCCGCCGCGCACATACCCCCGTACGCGGTCACACGCAAACTCCGACAGGTTGATCATCGTCGGCATCACGATCGTGTCGTACTCACTCCAGTCGGCACGCAGCGGCACCACGTCGGCACGCACGCCGGCGTCGAGGAACGCGTAATACCAGTCGCGCACGTCATGCCAGTGGTTGAGCTTCATGCTGGGCAGGGTCTCACAGCGGGTCATCCACTCGCAGTCGGCGTCGAACAGGATGGCCGTGCGAGAGCACCGCACCTCGCTCCCCTGCACGCCGGCGTCGGACAGCGTGCGCAGCATGCCACCCAGTTCGCACACCTCGCGGTAGACGGCGGAATCCTCGCCGGCGTGTGGCAGCATGGCCGAGTGGAAGCATTCGGCGCCGGAGCGGGACTGCCTCCATTGGAAGAAGCAGATGGCATCGGACCCGAGGGCCACGTGCGCCAGAGCGTCGCGCACGAGCTGGCCGTGGCGCTTGCGCGAGTTGAGCGGCTTCCACTGCACGGCGGACGTGGAGTGCTCCATGAGGTACCAGGGCCTGCGCTGCGCGAATCCGGAGACGAGCGAGTCGGAGCAGGCGAGTTCGTCGAGATGGTCGCGGCCGGCGGTGAAGTAGTGGTCGTTGGACACGAAGTCCACGTCGTCGCTCCAGTCGGCGTAGTCCATGGTGCACTGGTCGGTGGAGACCATGAAGTTGGTGGTGAACGGCTTGCCGGGGCAGATGGCCTCGATGGCGTCGCGCTCGGCCTTGTAGAACTCCTTGAGGCAGTCGGATCCGAAGCGCTCGTAGTCGAGCATCTGGCCGGGATTGACCATGGAGTCACCGCCCATGTGACGCGGCAGCAGCACTTCGTCGAACGAGTTGACGTGCTGCGACCAGAACGCGGTGCCCCACGCCTCGTTGAGCGCATCGATCGTACCGTACCTGCGCTCGCACCAGCGGCGGAATTCGCGCAACGAGTCGTCGGAGTAGTCGTGACGGTTGTTCCAGCCGTACTCGTTGTTCATGTGCCAGGCGGTCACGTACGGATTGTCCTTGTAATGTTCGGCGAGGCGACGGCACAGGTCGAGCGCGTACTCGCGGAACACGGGGCTGGTGGGCCGCCACGACTGACGGGAGCCGGCGTTGACCACGTCGCCGTTGCGTTCGATCGGCAACACTTCGGGGTGCTTCTCGTACAGCCACAGCGGTGCGGCGGCGGTCGCGGAGGCGAGATCGACGGCGATGCCGGCGCGGCCGAGCTTGTCGATGATGCGGTCGAGCCAGTCGAAGTCCCACGTGTCCTCGGTGGGCTGGATACGGTCCCAGCTGAAGATGGCGAGCGCGACGGTGTTCACACCGGCCTTGACCATGAGTCGTACGTCGTCGTCCCACACGTCTTCGGGCCACTGGTCGGGGTTGTAGTCGCCGCCGTAGGCGATGCCGCGGCCGTTGTCGGTAAGCAGGGCGGGCCAGCGGAAGGGTCGGCGCACGGCGTCGGGTCCGTGGCCGAGCGGCTTGTCGGCGGATGGCACGGGTGAGGTGGACTGTGCGAATGCGGCGGTGTTGGTAACGGTCATGATGATTCCTTGCGATGCGAATACGGAAAAGATAAAAGATATGAAAAACGGAGGCGGGCGAGCGGAGGTGAAGGGCTCGCCCGCCTCCGAGGGGAGGGAGGGTGCCGGCCGTCGTCGTCAAGGCTCGGCGACGACCGATGATTTGGTTTGCGCCTACTTGGCGGAGGCGGAACCGGCGGCGTTCGCACCGGCAGCGGCACCGGAGGCGTCGGCGGTCTCGGTCGCGTTCTCCTCGACCACGTCGGCGTCCTGGGCGTCCTCGGACGTGATCTCGCCGCTGGCAAGCTTGGCCTCGAGCTCCTCGACGATCTTGGCGTGCATCTTCTCGTCGATCTTCACGGTGAACATGAAGACGAGGAGGCTGGCCACGATCAGGGCGAGCGGCGTGTAGAAGGCGAACATCTTGAAGGTGCGGATGTTGGCAGCGGTCATGTCGTCGGCGGTGGCGGTGCCGACCATACCGGCGGCCACGGCGATGAAGCCGACGATGCCGTTGGAGAAGGCGCCGGCGATCTTGTCGAGCATCGGGCGCACGGACAGGGTGACGGCCTCGTTGCGGCGGCCGGTCTTGAGCTGACCGTACTCGATGGAGTCGGTGAGGCTCAGGATGGCGGTCATCTGGATGAATGTGCCGGGGATGTAGAACAGCACGAGGGCCACGATCACGAGGGTGAGGCTCTGGGCGCCGATGATGAACATCACGTAGCCGGCGATCATGAACACCATGCCCGCGAGGTACAGGTAGCGGCGCGGGATGTAGCGGTTGAGGATCGGGTAGAGCGGCGCGGCGATCAGGCCGGTGATGATCGGGATCACGCCGGCGATGGAGAAGGCAGCGGGCTGACCGAGCACGAACTTGAACAGGTAGAGCAGCACGCCGGTGGTGGCCACGTTGGCGATGGCGTACAGCAGGTAGCTCAGGGCGACCCACAGCAGCTGGTCGTTGTGGGCGAGGGCGCCGAACGCCTGCAGCGGGTTGCCGTTCTCCTGGGCCTTGGAACGCAGGGCGCTCTCGTTCTCCTTGGTGCCGAACGCGACGGTGAGTGCGGTGAGGATGCCGAGCAGGGCCACGATCACGCCGAAGGCGGTCCAGCCGGACTGGCTTTCGGTGTGAGAGCCGGTGAACACGTAGCTGAAGTAGGTGACGATCGGGATGACGACCACGGTGATGCCGTTGTAGCCGATGGAGCCGGTGAAGGAGCCGAGTGCGGTGTAGACGCTGCGCTCGTGGGAGTCCTCGGACAGCGCCGGGATCATGCCCCAGTAGGAGATGTCACGCAGGGAGTAGAACACGTCGAGCACGATGAACACGACGACGAACAGGATGATGAACCAGGTCTCGCTCACGTTGACCAGACCGAACAGGCCGGTGTAGACGAGGGCGAGCAGCACAGCGGAGGTGCAGCCGCCGATGACCTGCCACGGGCGGAAGCGGCCGAACTTGGTGGTGGTGTTGTCGATGAGGTTGCCCAGCAGCGGGTCGATGAAGATTTCGCCGATGCGGATGGCCACGATCAGGCCGGTGATGATGCCGATGAGCTTGGTGGCGAGCGCCTTGTCGACTCCGGCGAACATGGTGCTGGTCACGTAGACGACGAAGTAGGTGCTCAGTGCGTTGTAGAACGCGGACTGGCCGAAGTTGCCGACGGCGTAGCAGATACGGCGTCCGATGCCGCCCGACTTGGCGGCGGTCGGCTGGTTTTCTTCCTTCATGTTCGTGCTTCTCCTTAGAAGACGTAAACGTGTGCGAGATCTTCCGTTGATCTGACATTCGTTAGTGTATGCCGTTACCACAATAAAGTAAAATCCATTACTATTTTGTTGGCAATCCGGGCGTGTCGTGTGCGTTTGCGCAAGTAATTCGGATTTTCGGCGACAAATGCGATCAGCATCGGAAATCGTTGCAATATCAACGATATTAGTCAGTCGCACGTCAGATTGTTTTTGTTGCGTTGATTTGCTTTCTATAAGAGGTATGACCCATACGCCCGCAGACACCGCCGAAACTACACAAAATCCCATGGTAAATCGCACAAAATGTCAACAAAAGCGCTCATATACCCCACAGATCGTCGCACAATATCGGCATGACCACGACACAACGAAGCATCGACTTGCATAAACCGCCATCTGTTATTACCGTTATCAGCAAAGAGTTTTACTTAACTCTTGGTCATGCGGTCGACACGCTCGCCGCCACGACCGCCACCGACTGAGACAACGACGTTATATGTCAGAAAGACAGGGAACATGACCACCCAGCCCACCGCACACGCATCCCTCGCGGAATCCATCCACATCGCGCACGCCACCGAGGCCAGCGCCGCATGGATCACCGACCCGCAGACGTTCGCCGTCAACCGTCTGCCCGCCCACACCAGCCACCGCTTCTACGATCACAAGCCCCAGCCCGGCGAGACCATGGCCCTGCGCACCAGCCTCGACGGCGAATGGCGCGTGAACGTGGTCACCACCGGCGCGGACGGCTACCCCGTGGCCAGCGCGCCCGGCAAGCACGCCCCCGACTTCGCCCAGCCCGACTACGACGACTCCGCATTCGGCACCATCGCCGTGCCCGCCCACCTGAGCGAAGGCGGCTACCTCAACCCGCAGTACGTGAACATCCAGTACCCGTGGGACGGCCACGACGATCCAATCGCCCCCGATGTGCCCGCGAACAACCACGTGGCGCTCTACCGTCGCACGTTCACCGCCGGTGGAGAGATCGCCGCGGCCATCGCCGCCGCGCGCCCCGTCACCCTCACCTTCCAGGGCGCGCAGACCGCCATCTACGTGTGGCTCAACGGCACGTTCATCGGCTACGCGGAGGACTCCTTCACGCCCAGCGAGTTCGACGTGACCGACGCGATTCACGAGGGCGAGAACGTGCTGGCCGTCGCCTGCTACGAATACACGTCCGCCAGCTGGCTCGAGGATCAGGACTACTGGCGCCTGTACGGCCTGTTCCGCAGCGTGGAGCTCACCGCCCAGCCCGAGGCCCACGTCGTGGATCTGCGCACCGTGGCCGACTACGATCACACCACCGAGGAAGGCTCGATCGACGTCACCGCGCGCATCGCCAACGCCGAGGCGGTCGACTCCGGCGTCGCCGAGATCACCGACGCCAACGGCAACGTCGTCTGGAAGCAGGAATTCGCCACCGCGGACATCGCCGACGGCGTCCTGCACATCGAATCCGGCGTGGGCGAAGTGAACCCGTGGAGCGCCGAGGAGCCCACGCTGTACACGCTCACCGTCACGCTCAACGGCCCGCTGAACGACACGGTCGACGACGTGATCGAGGTGGCGCAGACCTGCATCGGCTTCCGCCACTTCGCCATCGAGGACGGCATCATGAAGCTCAACGGCAAGCGCATCGTGTTCAAGGGTGTGGACCGTCACGAGTTCGACGCCCGCCACGGCCGTGCCGTCACCGAAGAGGACATGCTGTGGGACATCCGCTTCTTCAAGCGCCACAACCTCAACGCCGTGCGCACCAGCCACTACCCGAACCAGACCCGCTGGTACGAGCTGTGCGACGAGTACGGCGTGTACGTGATCGACGAGACCAACATCGAGACGCATGGCACGTGGAACGCCCCCGGCGACCAGGTGACCGCCGAGACCAACGTGCCCGGCAACAAGGACGAGTGGCTCGGCGCCTGCCTCGACCGCGTGAACAATATGGTGCGCCGCGACTTCAACCATCCGAGCGTGGTGATCTGGTCGATGGGCAACGAGTCCTACGCCGGCACCGTGTTCCAGGCCATGAGCGATCTGACGCACGAGCTCGATCCGGTCCGTCCGGTGCACTACGAGGGCGTGTTCTGGAACCGCGAGTTCGACGCGCTGTCCGACATCGAAAGCCGCATGTACGCCAAGCCGGCCGAGATCGAGGAGTATCTGACCAACGACCCGAAGAAGCCGTACATCTCCTGCGAGTACATGCACGCGATGGGCAACTCCGTGGGCGGCATGCACCTGTACACCGAACTGGAGCGCTACCCGCACTATCAGGGCGGCTTCATCTGGGATTACATCGATCAGGCGATCTGGCAGAAGCTCGGCGACGGCAGCGAGCGCCTCACCTACGGCGGTGACTGGGGTGACCGTCCGCACGACTACGAGTTCTCCGGCGACGGCATCGTGTTCGCCGACCGCACCGCGTCCCCCAAGGCGCAGGAGGTCAAGCAGCTGTATGCGAATGTGAAGATCGCGCCGACCGACACCGACGTGACGATCACGAACGACAACCTGTTCGTGTCCACCGCCGGCTACGTGTTCACCGCGCGACTGCTGGTCAACGGCGTGCAGACGTGGAGCGCCGACTACCGTTTCGACGTGCCGGCCGGCGAGACCCGTCGCTTCGACGTGGCGTTCCCCGACGTGAGCGAGGCCGACGACGTTGAGGTGACGTATGAGGTGGATCAGCGTCTGGCCGAGGCCACCGATTGGGCGGAGGCCGGCTATGAGTTGGCGTTCGGCCAGTACGTGACCGTGGTCAAGGGCGCGGGTGTTGCTGACGACGTTGATGATGACGCTGCTGCCGTTGCGTCCGGTGCGGGAGTACTGTCCGGCGCCGCGGCCGAGGCCGATGTGGAGGTCGTGGACTCCCGTTGGAACCTGGGTGTGCACGGCACGAACGGCAAGGACTTCGAGGTCATCCTCTCCCGTACGCAGGGCGGCATGGTGTCGTTCCGTTCGGGTGACCGCGAGATGGTGATCCGTCGTCCGGATCTGGTGACGTTCCGTCCGCTCACCGACAACGACCGCGGCAACGGCAGCGGTTTCGACCGTGCGCAGTGGTTCGGTGCCGGCCGTTACGCCCGAGTGGTGGACACCGCGTTCGAGGCGGGCGACGAGACCGCCACCGCCACGTACACGTACGAGCTGGCCGAGCCGAACCGTACGCATGTGACCGTGCGCTACGAGGTGGCGGCCGACGGCACCGTGCACCTGACCGCCTCCTACCCCGGCGGCGTGGACGCGCCGACGCTGCCCGCGTTCGGTCTGGAGTGGACGCTGCCCGCCGAGTACGAGAACCTGAAGTTCTACGGTCTGGGTCAGGACGAGACGTATCTCGACCGCAAGCACGGCGGCAAGCTGGGTGTGTTCACCACGACGGCGGCCGATTCCGTGGCGCCGTATCTGGTGCCGCAGGAGACCGGCAACCATGAGGGCGTGCGCTGGGCCGAGGTCACGGATGCGACCGGCCATGGCATGCGCGTGGCCGCGGGCCGCGGTGAGGCCGGTGCCGATGCGTTCTCGGCGAGCCTGCTGCCGTACAGCACGCTGATGCTCGAGGAGGCCCGTCATCAGAACGAACTGCCCGCACCGCGTCACACGTTCCTGCGTCTGCTGGCCGCCCAGATGGGCGTTGGCGGCGATGATTCGTGGGGCGCTCCGGTGCACCCGCAGTTCCAGCTGCCCGCCTCCGACCCCTACACCCTCGACGTCACCCTCACCCTGATCTGAGTCGACGTCCCCTTTAGAGGGTGCGACCCGTTCCCCTCTGGCTCCCCTCCATGGGAGGGCCGCCAAACGGCGGACTGAGGGGAGGGCTCAGCCACCTCCGTGCTCCCTCCAAGGGAGGGAGCTGTCACGCCAAATGGCGTGACTGAGGGAGGACCCCATACCATCCCATAAAAAATCGGCGCTTTACGCGGCCCCCGCCACAGCGGGATACCGCGTAAAGCGCCGATTTCGTTTCCGCCTCCGCAGAGTAGAGAGTCGGCCGACATCCGCCGACCGCTCCCCTATCGCATTACCGCGCGACTACCGCACCCTGCCGGCCGGCACGAAGCTGCCGCGTGGTACGAGCGTGGTGGACAGCAGCACGTGGTGCTTCACCTTGCGCCGACCGGCGATCGCCTCGCCGAGAGCGTCGATGCCCGTGCGCACGAGTTCGCGTCGGTCGATGTCGTACGTGCTCAGCGGCGGCGACGTGTACTGGGCGATCGGCTGGTTGTTGACGCTGATCAGACTCACGTCGCGCGGCACGATCACACCGGCCGCGGTGAACGACTGCAGCACGCCCACGGCGATCACGTCGGCCGCCACCAGGAACGCGTCGGGCAGATCGCCCCCACGTTCGGCGATGATCCTCTCCCCCAGCTTGCGACCGCTTTCCACGTTGAACGGGCCATCGATGTAGATCAGCCCGTCGGTGTCGAATCCGAGACGATCCGCCCAGTTGCGGAATGCGAGCAGTCGCATGTCTTCCGGGTATTCGTGCGTGCCCATAATGCGGCCGGTGCCGCCGATGAATCCGACGCGTTTCATGCCGGCCGCGGCGAACTCATCGAGCGCGTCGAGCACGGTCTGCTGCAGGTCGGGCTGCACGGAGTCGAACAAATTCGGCGCGGGGTTGGTGTCGAGGAACACACCGTACGGAAGCACGTCATGCAGACGGTGCAGGGCCTCAACGGGCAGCATTTCGGCGCCGATCGTGATGAATCCGTCGTATCGAGCGGCCTCGGCGATCAGTTGTTCCACGTCGGTGTAGAACGTGATGTCCATATGCTGTTCGGAGGCGGTGCCGACCACCACGTCGCGCAGTTCGTTGAAGTAGGCGTCCTGCAGGTGGTCGCCCGGATCGATCATGTCGAGGATCGCCACGGTGCGCGGCACAGTGACGTGACGTGACGGCTGGGTGGCGTATCCCAGTTCCTCGCTCGCCTGAATGATGCGGCGACGGGTTTCGTCCTTGACCGACAGCGTGGGATCACCGTTGAGCAGACGGGACACCGTCGCCTGCGAGTAGCCCGCCCGTTTGGCGATTTCCTTGATCGTGACCATGCTTCTTCGTATCTCCAGTGCGCGCCATCGTCAGTGCGCATCGTGTCAGTAAATCTATTTACTTAACGATATTACCGCACAAATGCAACATTGTGATCGTGCAAAACACCCCCATACAAGAAAACCTTCCTCAGGAGAGGAAGGTTTTTCTCCGCGCTCTCCCAAAGAAGAGAACACACGACTCAGGCTTAGGCCAGGCTCAGGCGGGGCGCACCACGAGCTCCTGGATCTTGCCGTCGTCGTCCACGCTCTCGATCTGCGCAAGCGCATGGATGATCACGCCCGCATAGTTGGCGTAGAAGTTCACGGTGCGGCTGTTGACCATATGCGGATCACTCACCGAGAATCCGCCCATCACGAACTGGTTGTGGAAGAACATATCAACGGCCTTGTTGCCGTAGAGGAAGATATTCTCCTTGCCCACGAGCGAGGGGCAGTAGTCGAACATGCGGCTCTGTTCGGCGAAGCACGCACCGAGCGCCTCGTAATCCTTGTCCTGCAGCGCCTTGATGTAGTCGTCGATGATCATGAAGTCTCCTGTCTGAAGGTCTGAAAGGTCTGAAAAGTCGGGGAAAAGTCCCACAAGTCTGGGGAATAACGGAAATCCGGAGCGAATCCGGCGGGGAGACGGATCAGTAGACCTTCTCGGAGTGGAGCAGCGCGTCGGTGCCGCCGTCGGCGAACAGCACCACGCCGTTGAGACCGCTGGCCTCCGGGCTGGCCACGAACGCGATCACGTTGGCCACTTCCTCCGGATCCATGAGCGGCTCCTCGCCATAGTGCGTGGGCACCTGGATGGCCTCCATGGCGGCGCGCTGCTCGGGCAGCAGATTGCCGGTCATGGCGGTGCGCACGTTGCCGGGGGCCACGGCGTTGAGACGCACGCCGGAAGCACCCCACTGAGCGCTCATGCGACGGGCCCAGCGGGCGAGCGCGTACTTGGTGGCGGCGTAAAAGGCGTGGCCGCCGATCGGATCGTAGTCCTTGACGAGGTTGACGATGCGCTCCTCGTCGGGGTTGTTGTTGAGCATGCCGACCACGTCCATGCGGGCGTCGCCATGGGCGATGGAGTTGGAGGAGGTGACGGTGCAGCTGCCGTGCTTCTTCTTGAGCAGGTCGAACACGCCCTGGGCCATCACGGTGGCGCCGAAGTAGTTGAGGGAGACGATCAGCGGGATGGGCGCACGACCACCGGCCACGCCTGCGTTGCAGATCATGGCGTCGATGCCGTCGGGGTAGCGTTCGTGCAGCTGGTCGATGGCGTACTGGCGGCCTTCCTTGGTGGCCAGATTCGCGCTGATGTCGCCGTCCTTGAGATCGATGTTGACGACTTCGTGCCCGCGATTGCGCAGAATTTCGGCGGTCTTGGCTCCAATGCCGCTGGTAGCGCCGGTAATGACGTAAACGCCCATGCTTGTCCTTTCGCTGCCCGTTCCGCCAACATCACGACCATCGTGAAACGAAACCGAACAATGTGAGATTCCCTCCGAAAGCGTCACTGCCGGAAGGTGATTCTCACTGTACAGGCATTGGAATCATTGGCGTAGGAACTTGCCACGCTTTGCCAATAACATGTTCCCGCTCACATTTCCCATGTTCAAAATACGTGAGTGGATTTCAGCAGTCACGACGAAGCATTGCACAGATTTGGTAGTCAAAACGCGACACTGCACAAACTTGGTAGTCGAAACGCGACAATGTGAGCGCACACAGTCGGAGAAACTGTCTCATTTCGACTACCAAATTTGCGAATGTATCGTTCCGACTACCAAATTCGGCGCAATGGTGATCGATAGAATGGAATCCTACGTAATACCCGCATCAGGAGCAGTGATATGAGCACGCCGAGCACATCCCCGGACACGCCAAACGCATCCCACACACCGTCGAACGCACTCGATATCAAAGAGTGGGCGGACGAATACGATCAGTCGTTCAAGATCAAGGAGATTTCGGTCTGGGTCGTCAGAATTCTCGGCGTTCTACTGATCGTCGGCGCCGCGGCGATCGCCAGAACCAGCCCGGCACTTGGCCCGCGCACCTGGATCGCCCTATGCCTGGTATTCATCGGTCTGACGTTCGCCCTGCCCTCACCGTCAGAACGGAAGCCGCCACGTAATCTCCCCGACCCGTTCACCCCGATTCGCAACGCATGGAACATGGACTTCGCACCCAACGGCGACCTGCCCAAGCCGGGTCGCACGGTCTTCCTGCATGCGTGGGGCGGGGATGGCCTGTTCCATCAGTACACGCTGCTGCGTCGGGACCGCAACACCGTGCAGCTGTTCGACGAGCATGGCAAGCCCGTCCCGGTCGACGACGGCACCCACCTCCTCGACAAGGACGGCAACCCGACTCCGGTTTCGGATCGGTAACGCGGCAACACATCATACGTCTTCGTTTCCGTTCCACCACACCAGCCGAACCCGCAGCCAAGTCAACGCCTTGCTGCGGGTTCGTCATTGCGGCCGGACAAGCCCTCCTTCTGCCATGACATTCGTTACGACGCCTCTCTCCCGAGAGGGAGAGCACGAGTCGGTACGGAGAGAGGATTCGGCAATTAGACAGTTGGGACGGACTGTGAGGAAGATTACAGGGGCAATCTTTGGCATGAAGTGGCATCACGCGCGGCACTCTTACTAGACTTGTATCGGCTTTGACGGGGACTTCCCGCAGAGACTAGGAACAGTGGCACCGCGACCGACCGATGATCGCACCGTGCCGTATGGAGGCAAGTGCAATGAACGCCATGCTCAACGACGAATCGCACCACAACACCCACGGCGGGTCCGGCAACACCGGCGGCATCGACGAAGCCGCGCAGTCCGACGCCGTACGAACCACCTCCACCACGCAGACCACCGTCACACAGACGACGACCCCGCAGACGACGACCACCACCCGAACCACATCCGACGCCGCGACAACTTCATCCCCCGCCGCGCAGAACCGCCGTCGCCCAACCTCCCATTCCCAGCGCCGCCATCACAAGACGCAGCGTCCGCTCCATATTCTTCTTGGCGTCACCGGTTCGATCGCCGCGTTCAAGGCCTGCCAGCTGGCGTCGAGCCTGACCAAGCACGGCTGCGAGGTGCGTGTGATGATGACCGCCGCCGCGCAGAAGTTC
The DNA here is from genome assembly GCF_002234915.1 of Bifidobacterium vansinderenii. GTDB lineage: Bacteria > Actinomycetota > Actinomycetes > Actinomycetales > Bifidobacteriaceae > Galliscardovia > Galliscardovia vansinderenii. The sequence continues at coordinate 163,886 of NZ_NEWD01000004.1, forward strand.
ATCGGCCCGGCCTCGTTCGACGCTCTGACGCACACCACCACCCGCACCGACATGTTCCCCGCCTCCGAATACGCCGTTTCGACCGACGAATACGGCGACGCGCGCGTCGGCGTGAGCCACATCGAGGACGCCAAGTGGGCCGACATGGTGGTGATCGCGCCCGCCACGGCCAACGTGATCGCCAAGTTCGCGTACGGACTGGCCGACGACTACCTGACCAGCACCGTGCTGGCCGCCACCTGCCCCAAGCTGGTCTGCCCGGCGATGAACGTGCATATGTATGAGAATCCGGCCACGCAGCGCAACATTCGCATCTGCCGTGAGCTCGGCTTCCGTTTCGTGGATCCGACGTCCGGCATGCTCGCCTGCCAGGATGTGGGCAAGGGCCGCATGGCCGAGCCGGCCGACATCGAGACGGTGATCGGCGACATTCTGGCCGAGACAGAGAGAGCAACCACGCCGAGCGGCAACGCGACCCCCGCAGCCACCGCGACCACCCCCGCAGCCGCTCCGGACACCACGCCCTTCCTCAAGGGCCTCAACGTGCTCGTCACCGCCGGCCCCACGCAGGAGCCGCTCGACCCGGTGCGCTACCTGACCAACCATTCCACCGGCAAGATGGGCTACGCGCTGGCCGAGGCCGCACGCGATCTGGGCGCCACGGTCACGCTCGTGTCCGGGCCGGTCTCGCTGCCCGAACCGGAGGGCGTGAACATCGTGCACGTGACCACCGCACGCGACATGTTCGCCGCGGTGTCCGACAGCTTCGAGCACGCCGACATCACCGTGATGGCCGCCGCCGTTGGTGACTTCCGAGCCGAGACCGCCAGCCCGCAGAAGATCAAGAAGCACGGCCGTACCACGCTCACGCTCGAGCTCGTCGCCAATCCGGACATTCTCGCCTGGGCCGGCGAACACAAGCGCACCGACGGTTCGCAGACGCTGTGCGGATTCGCCATGGAGACCGAGCATCTGGTGGAGAATGCCGCGCGCAAGCTCGCCGAAAAGCACTGCGACATGCTCGTGGCCAACAATCTGCGCGATCCGGGTGCCGGATTCGCCACCGACACGAACGTGGTGACGATTCTCACGCCGGCCGCCGACGCCGACGATCCCGCGGACGAATCGCACAACATCGCCGACATCGAACGCATCGGGCAGATGCCCAAGACCGAACTGGCGAAGCTGATCCTCGCCCGGCTCAACGGTCTGCGGAACAGGCACTGATCCGCGCACCGCGCCAGACAGACAGACCGTCCGAACCGGCACTGTCCTAGCGAACGCCAATATCGTCAAACACCCCACACACAAAACGCGCAGCAGCACAACGAGAAGTAGGAAAAGAGGAGAACAATGCTGATCGCCGTCGACATCGGCAACACCAACATCGTCATCGGCTTCATCGATGGCGACGACATCGTGGGCACCTATCGTCTGACCACCAAGACCCGCCGCACCAGCGACGAGTACGCGATGATGCTGTCCACGTTCATGTCGATGTCGCGCATCCGCCCCGACGAGGTGGACGACGTGATCATCTCGTCCGTGGTGCCGAAGGTCATGTACGCGTTCCGGTCGAGCATCAAGAAGTTCCTCGGACTCGAGCCGATCATCATCGGGCCGGGCATCAAGTGCGGCATCAACCTGCGTCTCGACGACCCGAAGACCGTGGGCGCCGACCGCATCGCCGACTGCGCGGGCGCCTACTATCTGTACGGCGGCCCGGTGCTGGTGATCGACTTCGGCACGGCCACCACCTTCGACTACGTGGACGCGGATGGCGTGTTCAGCGCCGGCGTGATCGGCGTGGGTCTGGAGACGAGCGCGAACTCCCTGTGGAGCCAGACCGCGCAACTGCCGGAGATCGAAATCGACCGGCCGGACACGATCCTCGCAACGAATACGAAGACCGCCATGCAGGCCGGCATCTACTACCAGTACCTCGGCGGCGTGGAGTACACGATCGCGCAGTTCCGCAAGGAGATCGGCCACGACTTCAAAGTGGTGGCCACCGGCGGACTCGGCCGCGTGCTGTACGATGCCACCGATTCGATCGACGTGTACGACAGCCAGCTGATCTTCAAGGGTCTGGCGATCATCTACGCGCGGTTCCGCGCGCAGGGTAAGGGCGGCAAGACCAACGGCAAGTCCCGCAGGAAGTAACAGGACGGCGGCGACATGAGAATCGGATTCATCGGTGCCGGCAAGGTCGGCTGTGCGATGGGCGCGCATCTGCGCCGATCGGCGCTCGTCACCGTCAGTGGCTACTACAATCGGCCGGCCGACGCTGCGCATGACGCAGCGAACGCGTTGGGCGTGACCGAGTTCACGTCACTGACCGACATCGTGGAACAAAGCGACATGCTGTTCATCACCGTGCCGGACGACACCATCGCATCCGTGTGGCGGGAACTGCGGGAGCTGCCCGGCGACTCGATATCCGGCATGTCGATCGGCCACTGCAGCGGATGCCTGTCGTCGCGCGTGTTCGACGGCAGCGACAAGGCCGGCGTATCCACGTTCTCGATGCATCCGATGCAGGCGGTGAGCGAGCGCTTCCCCGCTGACGGCCGTGATCAGCTCGACAACGCGTTCTTCGCGCTTGAGGGCGATGCCCGCGTGACGGAGATGCTGGGGCAGCTGCTGGCGTCGCTTGGCAATCGTTCGCGTGTGATCGACGCCGATGCCAAGACCCGGTATCATGCGGCGGCCGCGATGGCGAGCAATCTGCCGATCGCGTTGTGGAATGCGGCGGTGGAAACGTTGCGATCGTGCGGTTTCACGGAATCCGATGCACGGGATGCGTTGCGCGCGATGATCGTGCACAACGCGGAAAGCTTCTGCGAGCGCGGCGCGAAATCGGCACTCACCGGTCCGGTCGAACGGGCGGATGTGGGCACGGTTCGCGCGCATCTTGCCGCGCTCTCCCCCGAGGCCCGTGCGTTGTACGAACCGTTGTCGCGCGCGCTGCTAGGCATCGCTGAGGCGAAGAACCCGAACCGCGACTATGCGGCTCTGCGGGAACTGCTCGGCGACGACACCGCCGATAGTCACCCAACCGAATAGCCGACCACATACCGGCCGAATAGATTTTTGGATTTCCCAATAACTGAATATAACTGAACACGGCGTGGATCGGGTTTCCCGACTGCGACCAACGAAAGGAAACAACAGATGAAGAACACTGCGGTAACGTTCCGTGCGGCAAAGGCCAAGGGCGAGAAGCTGTCCATGCTCACCGCCTACGACTACACCACCGCCAAGCTGGTCGACGAGTCCGGCATCGACGGCATTCTGGTGGGCGATTCGCTGGGCATGGTCATGCTCGGCTACGATTCCACGCTGCCGGTGACCATGGAGGACATGATCCACCACGCCAAGTGCGTGACGCGTGGCGCCAAGAACGCGCTCGTGGTCGTCGATCTGCCGTTCATGGCGTATCACACCGTCGATCAGGCCGTGGAGAACGCCGGCCGTCTGGTGAAGGAGGGCGGCGCGCAGGCCGTGAAGCTCGAGGGTGGTGTGGCGTTCCACGATCAGATTCAGGCGATCGTGACCGCGTCGATTCCGGTGATGGCCCATCTGGGTCTGACCCCGCAGTCGGTGAACGCGTTCGGCGGTTTCAAGGTGCAGGGCAAGAACATCAAGACCGCGCAGCAGATTCTCGACGACGCACGTGCGATCGAGGACGCCGGTGCGTTCGCAGTGGTTTTGGAAGGCGTGCCGACGCTGCTGGCCAAGAAGATCACTGAGGAGCTGTCGATTCCGACGATCGGCATCGGTGCTGGAGATGTGACCGACGGTCAGATTCTCGTGTATCAGGATCTGCTGAACATGTACGGCGAGATGAAGCCGAAGTTCGTGCGTCATTACGCCGAGATCGGCGCGCAGATGCGTGACGCGTTCGCCCGGTACAGCGCCGATGTGAAGTCCGGCGCCTTCCCCGACAACGATCGCGAAGGCTTCAAGATGGACGAGTCCATCCTCGACGAGCTCCACTGAGTCCCGCTTTCCTTCCCCTTGAGGGGAAGGTGTCGCGCGCAGCGTGACGGATGAGGTGGGCCGGCATGGTCGGCGGAATATCGCATCGGCCACAGGCCGATTCCGCTTGACTGCGGCCTTGCGGTCGGTCACCTCATCCGTCCGGCGTTCGCCGGCCACCTTCCCCTCGAGGGGAAGGAAGACAGAGATGAGCACCCACACCCAACGAAACGTCATTAATCCAATCAATCAAACAGACAATCACAAAGGACAACATCATGACCACTGAAAACGAAAACGGATTCGCCGTCGTTCACACCATCGCCGAGGTGCGCGAACAGGTCAAGGCGTGGAAGGCCCAGGGCCTGACCGTCGGCCTGGTGCCCACCATGGGCTTCCTGCACGAGGGCCACAAGAGCCTGATCGAGCGCGCCGTGGCCGACAACGACCGTGTGGTCGTCTCCGACTTCGTCAACCCCGTGCAGTTCGGACCGAACGAGGATCTGGAGGCCTACCCGCGCGATCTGGACCGCGATTCCAAGCTCGTGTCCGGCGCCGGCGCGAACCTGCTGTTCAACCCCTCCCCCGAGGAGATGTACTACCCGAACCGCACCACCGCCATCACCATGGCCACGATCACCGAGGAGCTGTGCGGCAAGAGCCGTCCGGTGCACTTCGGCGGCGTGTGCACCGTGGTCGCCAAGCTGTTCAACATCGTGACGCCGAACCGCGCCTACTTCGGCCAGAAGGACGCGCAGCAGCTGCTGGTCATCAAGCGCATGGTGCGCGATCTCAACTTCGACATCGAGATCATCGGCTGCCCGATCATCCGCGAGGCCGACGGTCTGGCCAAGAGCTCTCGCAACACGTATCTGAATCCGGAGGAGCGCGCCGCCGCGCCGATTCTGCACAAGGCGCTGGAGGCCGGTCGTGCGCTGGCCAAGTCTGGCGAGAAGAGCGCCGACGCGATCAAGGCGAAGGTGCGCGAGGTGCTGGCCACCGAACCGCTCGCCGACCCGGAGTATGTTGAGGTGGTGGATCTGGAGAACGTGCACCCGGTCGCCACGCTCGACCAGCCCGTGCTCGTGGCCATCGCCGTGCGCATTGGCAAGACCCGCCTGATCGACAACTTCTTCTACCCCGAACTCCACTGAGTTCCCGCTTGTTCTGATCGCCTTCCTCTTGAGGGGAAGGTGGCCGGCGAACGCCGGACGGATGAGGTGACACGGCCGCAAGGCCGCAGTCAGACAGAATCGGCCTACGGTCGATGCAATACCCCGTCGGCTCACGCCGACCCACCTCATCCGTCACGCTGCGCGTGACACCTTCCCCTCAAGGGGAAGGCAAAGGCCCAACCCCATAAAAATCCCACAACTTCAATCCAAAGGAAAACACTCATGCAGCTCAACATGCTGAAAGGCAAGATCCATCGCGTCACCGTCACCGAGGCCCGTCTCGACTACGTCGGCTCGATCACCATCGACTCCGATCTGCTCGACGCGGCCGGCATTCTCGAATACGAGAAGGTGGCCGTGGTAAACGTGAACAACGGTCAGCGTCTGGAGACCTACACCATCGCCGGCGAACCCGGCAGCGGCGTGATCTGCCTGAACGGCGCCGCAGCCCACTTCTTCGACCCCGGCGACACGGCCATCATCATGTGCTACTGCCAGATGGATGCCGAGGAGGCCAAGACCCACAAGCCCAAGGTGGTGTTCGTAGACGAGAAGAACCACGCCACCCGCGTGACCAACTACGAGAAGCACGGCCAGATCGCCTGACCCACACCCTCATCCCGGCTCCCCTCCCCAAGGGGAGCCGTTTTCTAAACCCGAAAGCAAACACGATCTCCGGATCCAGCAGGGAGGGGGCTGTCAGCGCAGCTGACTGAGGGGAGCCACCACCATAAATCCGACCAAGGCATCCTTCCCACGCCCTACAACGCCCCATACCCCGAAAAGCGCACGCGAATCCCACCTCGTAACCGCTCCGTACTAAAATCGTAGCGATTGGAAAACCGCGCGGAACCAAGCGAATCCGCAGCGGAAACGTAGGACAGAGGAATAGGAATCATGGTCGAACGTCGTGTCATCCAATACCCGAACGCCGATGTGCTGCACGAGGCCGTAGCCGCACGTCTGCTTATCAAGATCTCCGATCGTCTCGCCCGTCATCAGCGCGTGGATGTGGCCCTCACCGGCGGCACTGACGGCAATGCGGTGCTGCGCGCCGTGGCGGCGAGCCCGCTGAGCGAGGCAGTGGACTGGAGCCGCGTGCATCTGTGGTGGGGCGACGAACGTTTCGTGCCCGCCGACGATCCCGATCGCAACGCCGTGCAGGCTCGCGAGGCATGGTTCGGCAAGCTGGTGGAGAGCGGCGTGATGCCCGAATCTCACGTGCATGAGATGCCGGCCGACACCCGTACTCCCGAGGAGATCGCCGCCGCGTCCGACAAGGACAACTACGACGTCGCTGCCAAGGCCGCGCACGCGTACGAGAAGGAGATCGTCAACGAGCTGGGCAAGAAGCAGGCGTTTGACATCGCGCTGTTCGGTGTGGGCCCGGACGGTCATTTCGCCTCGCTGTTCCCGAACCATCCGGCGCTGAAGAGCCATGATAAGAAGACGCGCGTGATCGGTCTGAGCGACTCCCCCAAGCTGCCGCCGGTGCGCATCAGCCTCACGTCACCGTTCATCCGCAAGTGCCGTCGCGTGTGGATGATCGCGTCCGGCGAGCGCAAGGCCGATGCCGTGGCGAAGGCTCTGGGCAGCATCAACAATCCGCAGGTGCCGAGCTCGTTCGCCGGTGGCGCGAAGGAGTCCCTGTGGCTCATCGACGACGACGCGGCCTCCATCCTGCGCGGCGGTTCCGCGGAATAACCGCCCGTCTATTCGTCCCGGTCTGTTACCCAGGTCTTTCGGAACACCGATCTGGGTCAAACAGGACAGTAATCTGGGCCCAACCAGGCACCGATCTGGGTAAAACCGGACAATAATTCTGGGTAAAACCGGCACATTTATCTGGTTCTGGGTATTTCCGCATCATAAAGATCCGGTTTTCAGGGTCTTCGTGATGCGGTTATACCCAGAACCAATTTTTATGATGCGGTTATACCCAGATCCCCCGGAGTAACCACCAAATCGACCAGACCGACCAGACCGGTTAATCAAGGACCTCGCCCGCCCGAAACCATCGGTCATAACCACGAACGGCCTCCCCTAACCGGGAGGCCGCGTTTCGTTGACGGGTGGATGGGGATTCACAAACGATCCCCATCCACCCGATATAGATACAAATACAAATAAATACGGGTGACGATCCGTCGGACCGTCACCCGTCATCAGTTACCCGGCAGGACCACAGATCAGTGGATCAGCAGACCTGCCGTTCACAGGATCAATCAGCAGATCAGGCCTGCTTGATCTCCTCCTGACCGGGCTCGGTCCACAGGGTGTGGAACACGCCGGGCTCGTCCACACGCTGGTAGGTGTGGGCGCCGAACAGATCGCGCTGGCCCTGGATCAGGGCGGCGGGCAGACGCTTGGAGCGCAGACCGTCGTAGTAGGCCAGGGAGCTGGAGAACACCGGCATCGGGATGCCGAAGCTGATGGCGCGGGAGATCACGCGGCGCCAAGAGCGCTGCACGGTCTCCACCGCATCCTTGAAGTACGGGGCGAACAGCAGCGACACGTTGGCCTCACCGGACTCGAACGCCTCGGAGATGCGGTTGAGGAACTGGGCACGGATGATGCAGCCGCCACGCCAGATACGGGCCACGGCAGCCAGATCGATGTCCCAGCCGTACTCCTTGGCGGCCTCGGAGATCTCGTTGAAGCCCTGAGCGTAGGCCACGATCTTGGACGCGTACAGCGCCTCGCGGATGTCGTTGATGAACGCCTGGCGCTCCTCGAGCGGCATCGGCACGACCTCGGATGGGCCTTCAAGACCCTGCTTGGCGGCCTCGGCGCGCAGCTCGGTCTGCGAGGACAGGCCACGGGCGAACACGGCCTCGGCGATGCCCGTCACCGGCACGCCCAGCGAGAGGGCGGTCTGCACGGTCCAGGTGCCGGTGCCCTTCATGCCGGCGTGGTCGAGCACCACGTCGATGAACGGCTTGCCGGTCTTCTTGTCCACGTGGTGGAGCACTTCGGCGGTGATCTCGATCAGGTAGGAGTTGAGCTCGGTCTTGTTCCACTCCTCGAACAGGTCGCCGATCTCGGCGGGCTCCATGCCCAGGCCGCGACGCATGAGGTCGTAGCTTTCGGCGATCAGCTGCATGTCGGAGTATTCGATGCCGTTGTGCACCATCTTGACGAAGTGGCCGGCGCCGTCGGAACCGATGTGCGTGACGCACGGCTCACCTTCGGCCACGGCGGAGATGCTCTCCAGAATCGGCTTGAGGGTCTTCCAGGATTCCGCGGTGCCGCCGGGCATCATGGACGGTCCCTTGAGAGCGCCTTCCTCGCCGCCGGACACACCGCAGCCGACGAAGTGCAGGCCGCGGGCGCGGATGGCCTTCTCGCGGCGCATGGTGTCCTTGTAGTAGGCGTTACCGCAGTCCACGATGATGTCGCCGGGCTCCATGAGGTCGGCCAGCTGGTTGATCATGTCGTCGGTGGGCTCGCCGGCCTTGACCATGATGATGGCGGCGCGCGGCTTGGTGAGGGATGCGACGAACTCCTCAAGAGTCTTGGCGGGAACGAACTTGCCCTCGTCGCCATGTTCGTTGATCAGGGTTTCGGTACGCGAATAGTGACGGTTGTATACGGCCACCGTGTTGCCCTTGTGCGCCAAGTTACGAGCCAGGCTCGCTCCCATCGCCGCAAGACCGACAACACCGATATTGGCTTGTGCTTCGCTCATCATTGCCTTTCGATAGAACATCGGGCGGCGCGATTCCCGCGATTCCGGGATCGCGATTCCACGTTTCCATGGCTGGTCCACGGTTCCGCCCATGAGCACGGTTTTCCCCGCGATTGAAAGTATATCATTGCCGCGAATGATAGTACCTTTTGATTCCACATGTTTCGCCGACGCATGAACGACCGCACATATCGATGACCGGCATCCAACACACACCAACGGCCAACGTCCGTCGACATACGACAATGCCCGCCGACACGGCCCGCATGACGCAGACCACATCGATGGGCATCAGCACGGATCGTCAGTCCGTATCAGCCTGTACGGCAGTCAGTCCGTGGGCAGCGAGCGCGCCACCACGAATCCGTTGGGTTCGATTTCGGCCGCATCACCGTCGCCCACGACGGCCGTCTTCGACGAGATCACCAGTTCGCCGTCCAACGGCACGGTGACCTTGCCGCGGGTGCGGTTGAACAGGAACGCGAACCGCTTCCCCGCCTCACCCTCGCGCACGACGCGCAGCACCTTGGCGTCGGCATCGGCCGCATCGGCCACGCCAAGAGCGTCCAGTACGTCCGGCAGCGAGGCCGCCAGCCCGTCACGACCGAGTCGACATCCGACGTATGCGGTACGCCCCTTGCCGAATTCGTTGGCCACGATCGCGGGCATGCCGTCCAGACCGGTCCACGGATCATCCTCGTACGTGGCAAGCACGCGGGCGCCGTCCGCCACGGACGTGATCACGTCGACCCAATCGTGTGCCGCGGTGCCGTTCGACAGCTCGACCGACGACTGCGTGCCGGGGAAGTCGTCGCCCAACGGAGCGAACTCCTCCACGCGCACGCCCACGACGTCGCGGATCGATCCGGGGAATCCGCCGAGCCAGATGTGGTCACGCTCGTCGGAGATGCCGGTCGCGTACGTCACGATCGCCCTGCCGCCACCGTTCACATACGTACGCAAACGTTCGGAATCGGCCTCGCTCAGCAGGTACACGCTCGGCAGCACCACCACGTCGTACTTGTCCCAATCGCCGCGAACGGGCACCACATCGGCGGTCACACCGACGTCGAGCAGCGCGCGGAACCAGTCGAGCGGCTCGGTCCAGTGCCGCACCTGCTGCGTCGGCGTCGCGGTGTGCTCGGTGGCCCACTGCGACTCGTAGTCGAACACCACGGCCACCTTGGCCCGCTCCACGCGAGAGCCGAGCAGTCCGGCATCGGCCAGCCTGTCGAGGTCACGGCCCAGCGCGCACACGTCGCGATACACCTGCGAATCCTCACCGGCAAGTGGCACCATCGACGAATGGAACTTCTCGGCGCCGGCACGCGACTGACGCCACTGGAAGAATCCCACGGCGTCGGCGCCCATGGCCACATGCACCATGGCGTCGCGCACGGTCTGACCAGGCTCCTTGCGGTAGTTGATCGGACGCCAGTTCACCGCCGACGTGGAGTTCTCCATGAGCCACCACGGGTTCTTGCGCGCAATGCCGTCGGTGAGCGACGCCGCGTACGCCATCTCGTCGAGATGAGCCTCGCCCGGCGTGAAGTAGTGGTCGTTGGACACGAAGTCCACCGCGCTGCCCCAGTCGTCGTAGTTCATCACGCTGTTCGACGCGCTGACCATGAAGTTCGTGGTCAGCGGCATGTCCGGCGTGATCTCGGCGAGCGCGTCACGCTCGGCCTCGTAGAACGCCTTGAGCGCGTCGGACGAGAACCGCTTGAAGTCGAGCAGCTTGCCGGGGTTCATGAAGTTGCCGTCGCCGATGAAACGCGGCGGGATGATCTGGCTGAAGTCGGTCATGCGCTGCGACCAGAAGTCGGTGCCCCACGCGTCGTTCACGGCGTCGATCGTGCCGTAGCGCTCGCGGCACCATTCCTGGAAGGCGCGCATGGCGTCGTCGGAGTAGTCGAATCGGTTGTGGCATCCGTATTCGTTGCCCACGTGCCAGGCCACTACGTACGGGTTGTCCTTGTAGTGTTCGGCCATGGCGCGGCACAGTTTGAGCGCGTAGTCGCGGAAGATCGGCGAGGTGGGGCGCCAGTGCTGGCGTGCGCCGGGCCAGCAGGTGTCGCCGCGATAGTCCTGCCACAGCACCTCGGGGTGGGCGGAGGTGAGCCACGGCGGCGGGGATGCGGTGGCGGATGCGAGATCGACGGCGATGCCGGCCTTGCCGAGCTTGTCGATAATGCGATCGAGCCAGGCGAAGTTCCACACGCCTTCCTCGGGTTCGATGTTGGCCCAGGAGAAGATGCCGAGGGATACGAAGTTGACATGGGCCTGCTTCATCAGGCGGATGTCGTCGTCCCAGACGTCCTCCGGCCACTGGTCGGGGTTGTAGTCGCCGCCGTACCAGATGCGGGGCTTGTTTCCGGCGAGCGGCTGCGGCCACCGGAATTCCCTGCGCGCAGACGATGTTGTGCGCGTCATTACGCCTCCATTCATCAATGGATGTTTACGTAACCATTATTGCATTTTCAACGATCTTCGACAAGTCAAACGTTTGATTCCGCAGCAATGTCCCGCGACGGATGGCATAAGTGCCCGCTCAGGACTACAGCCAACGACGACGAGCGACGGGGGGTCGATATTCGACACTGCGTTTCCCCGACGATCGTTATACGATGAACAATGTGAACGCAATCATTGAGATCGGCCATCGGAGGAGTTCATCATGAGAGGTACGAGGAAATCCTCCGCACGAATCGTCTCCATGACGGATGTGGCCCGACTGGCCGGTGTCTCCGCGCAGACCGTATCCCGCGTGTCGAACGGCAGCGACGCCGTGAAGCCGGACACCCGCGACAAGGTGCTCGCCGCCATGAAGGAGCTCGGATACCGGCCGAACTTCGCCGCACGGGCACTCAAACGAGGTCGGTTCAACGCCGTGGGCGTGATCACGTTCGACCTCGGATCCACCGGCAATCTGCGTGCACTCGAAGGCATCACCAACGCGGCGTCCGAACACGGATACGCCGTCACAATCGGCATGATGAACTGGGCCGACAAGCCCACGCTCGCCGAGGCCGTGCGCAAGATGAAGGACATGCCCGTCGACGCGATCATCGTGATCCTGGAACACAAGCCGCTGGATTTCGACACGTTCACTCCGCCGCCCACGATCGACGTCACGCTGATCACCACCGCGGATTCCGCCACCTGTTCCACCATCGATTCCGACCAGTACGGCTGCTCCCGGACGATTGTGGAATACTTCCTCGAGCACGGGCACCGCAACGTGCATTATGTCTCCGGACCGGAGGATTCCATCGCCAACGGCGAGCGCGAACGCGGCTGGCGTGAAACTCTTGAGGCGCATGGCATCACTCCCCCACGTGTGATCCACGGCGACTGGCAGGCTGAAAGCGGATACGACGCCGGACTGCAGCTGGCGGCCACCCCCGGTTGCACCGCCGTGTATGCGGCCAACGACAACATGGCCAATGGCGTGATGCTGGGCGTGAAGGCGGCCGGCAAGCGCGTCCCGGAGGATGTCAGCGTGATCGGTGTTGACGACTCGCTCAAAAGCGTGGTGCCGCGACTGAATCTCACCACGGTTCGTCTGCACTTCTCCAAGGTGGGGCGCATGGCGTTCGAGCAGACGCTGGAGGTGATCGAGGGGCGTCGCAGCGGGATCACGCATCAGCTGGTCCCCTGCACCCTGATCGAACGCGACTCCGTCGCCACGCTGCAGTAGCTCATCCCCATGTCTCTACGTGCTCCCTCCACGGGAGGGAGCTGGCCGGCGCAGCCGGACTGAGGGAGGGATCCACCCCTCACACGCATCCACAACCAACAGGAATCCGAACCCCTCCCTCTGTCGCGACATACGTCACGACATCTCCCTCCCACGGAGGGAGAACACACCGCCCCAGCACCCACGTGCTCCCTCCCGCGGAGGGAGCTGGCCGGCGCAGCCGGACTGAGGGAGGGATCCACCCCTCACAAGTCCAGCGGCACCTGCGAGACGAATCGACGATTCTCCCCCGTATACGGGTCGGCGAACTCGAGCGTGCGCGCCACCAATTGCAGCGGGTTCGAGAAATCGTCGTAGGCACGGTCGACGATCCTTGGGTACATCGGGTCGCCCTTGATCGGCAGACCCAACGAATTCATATGCACGCGCAGCTGATGTGTCTTGCCGGTACGCGGCCGCAGCGTGTATGCACGCATCATCGTCGAACGGGAGTCAGAGGCCGCATTCTCGACCGTCGATCCGACCGTTCCGACAGACGATCCAACCGTTTCAGCAGTCGATCCAGCAATCGGCTCGGCAGTCGTATCCGCTGTATCCACAGCCGGCATACCCATCTCGATCACGGTCTCCGCGTTGACCAGCCCCGGCTCCTCGTACGCCTGCAGAATCCCCCGGTCCTTGATGATGCGGGAACGGCGTCGCAGCGGGAACACTCGCGGCGCATCCAACCGTTCGATCGTACCGAACCGCGGTCTTGTGATCGGTCGTGCCGGCGCCACGCACTCGTACGTCTTGGTCGTGCGATGCTCCTGGAACAGCATCTGGTATCGTCCGCGCGCCGCGGGATCGCGCACGAACACGACCACACCGGCGGTGTCGCGATCCAACCGGTGCGCGGGCGTGATCTGCGGTTCATCGTACCGTTCGCGCAGACGGATCAGCGCCGTGGACCGATACCACATGCCGCGCGGCGTGGTGGGCAGAAAGTGCGGCTTGTCGATCACGATGATCCGCTCGTCCTCATACAGCACGGTGAACTCGAACGGAATGTCTGGCTCGTCGATCACCCATCGATGCGGTTTAGCGATCCTGCTCATACGATTGCTCTCCTAGACTTCACGATCTGTCACGGCTCGTCACATCCTGTCCCACTCTGTCCCACAAAGCAGCGCGAAAAACCCGATATTCGCTTTTCGCAGCGTCAAACGCCCGCCAATCCAGGGCGGATTCGGGTGTTTGGCACTGTGAATTCCGAATATCGGGTTTTTCGCGCTGTGAATTTGGTAATTCGGGCGCACGTCACCTCATCCGACCGACTTCGTCGGCCACCTTCCCCTCAAGGGGAAGGCAACAGAGGAAGGCTTACTCCACGGTGACGGACTTGGCGAGGTTGCGCGGCTTGTCCACGTCGTAGTTCTTCAGCTTGGCCATGTCCATGGCGAACAGCTGCAGCGGCACCACGTCGACGAGCGGGCTCATGAGCGTGGGGCACTTGGGACGCCAGAACACCACGTCCGCATAGTTCTCCACATCCTGATCGCCTTCCTCGGCCACGGCGATGATGTACGCGCCGCGGGCCTTCACCTCTTCGATGCCGGAGATCACCTTGGCGTGCAGCACGTTGCGGCCGCGTTCCGGCGGCACGATGAACACCACCGGCTCGCCCTCGTCCACCAGCGCGATCGGACCGTGCTTGAGCTCGCCGGCCGCGAAGCCCTCGGTGAACGTGTACGCGATCTCCTTGAGCTTGAGCGCGCCCTCCATGGCCACCGGGTAGCCCACGTGGCGGCCCAGGAACAGGAACGAGTTGGCGTTCACCATCTGCTCGGCGGCCTTCTGGATCGTGGAGGTCTGCGTGTCGAGCACCCACTGGATCTTGCGCGGCATGTCCTTGAGCGAGTCGAGCGTCTGCTGGATCTCGTCGCGGAACATGGCGCCCTTGATCTGCGCCAAGTACAGGCCCAGCACGTAGGCGGCGGTGATCTGCGCCACGAACGCCTTGGTGGACGCCACGGCCACCTCCGGGCCGGCGTGCGTGTACAGCACGGCGTCGGATTCGCGCGGGATGGAGGCGCCCTGCGTGTTGCAGATGGCCAGCACCTTGCTGCCCTGCTCGCGCGCGTGGCGTAGCGCCATGAGCGTGTCCATGGTCTCGCCGGACTGCGAGATCGCCACGACCAGCGTGCGCGGAGTGAGGATCGGGTCACGGTAGCGGAACTCGTGCGCCAGCTCCACCTCCACGGGGATGCGCACCCAGTGCTCGATCGCGTACTTGGCCACCATGCCCGCATAGGCGGCGGTGCCGCACGCGATCACGATGATCTTGTCGATCGCCTTGAAGTCGTGCTCCTCGATGCGTACCTCGTCGAGGTTGATGTCGCCGTTCTTGTCGAGACGGCCCAGCAGGGTGCGCTGCACGGCCGCGGGATCCTCGTGGATCTCCTTGTCCATGAACGAATCCCAGCCGCCCTTCTCCGCGGCGGACGCATCCCAGTCCACGGTGTACGTCTTGGGATCCTCCACGACGTTGCCCATGAAGTCGGTGACGACCACTTTGTCGGCGGACACGCACACGGCCTGATCCTGATCGATCTCCATGGCGCGCTTGGTGTAGGCGACGAACGCGGCCACGTCGGAGCCGAGGAAGTTCTCGCCGTCGCCGAGTCCCACGACCAGCGGGGAGTCGTGACGGGCACCGACGACGATGTCCGGCTGACGGCAGTCGGTGGCGAGGATGGTGAACGCGCCTTCGAGCATGCGGGCCAGACGGCGAATCGCCTTGAACAGATCCGGCTTGCCCTCGTCCTCGATGATCTTGTCGACGATCTTGCCAAGCAGCTTGGCGGCCACCTCGGTGTCGGTGCTGGAGGAGAAACGATAGCCCTCGGCCTGCAGATCGAGACGAAGCTGGGATGCGTTTTCGATGATGCCGTTGTGGATGATGGCGACCTTGCCGTCGCGGCTCGTATGCGGGTGGGCGTTCACATCGCTCGGCACGCCGTTCGTGGCCCAGCGGGTATGGCCGATGCCCACGGTCGCGGCCGGCATGGGCTTGCGTTTGATGTCTTCGATGAGATTGGAGAGACGACCCGCCTTCTTGCGGACCTCCACATGGTCCATGCCGGGTGCCGTCAGTGCCACACCGGCCGAGTCGTATCCACGATATTCGAGGCGCTGCAAGCCCTGAAGGCAGACCTCAAGGGGCTTGCCGCACGCGGTTGAAATGTTTCCTGCATATCCAACGATTCCACACATGGAACACCAGTGTACGGGGTTCATGTTGCGAACGCTCAGCGCAAAACGCGACCTTGGCCGAACCTATACAGGGTGGGGATGGGAGATCGGGGCGTTCTGAACAGGGATCCCTCCCTCAGTCGCGCTACGCGCGACAGCTCCCTCCCTTGGAGGGAGCACGCGGGTAAATGGCTTCGTGCTCCCTCCAAGGAAGGGAGCTGGCCGGCGTAGCCGGACTGAGGGAGGGATTCACCCTTACAGCACGTGGTTGAGGAAGTCCTTGAACCTCGGCTCTGTGGGGTTGTCGATGATCTCGGGGCCGCCCTTCTCCACGACCACGCCGCCGTCCATGAACACGATCTGATCGGCCACCTCACGGGCGAATCCGATCTCGTGCGTCACGCAGATCATGGTCATGCCGGCCTTGGCGAGCGAGCGCATCACGTTGAGCACCTCGCCCACCAGCTCGGGGTCGAGCGCGGACGTCGGCTCGTCGAACAGCATGATGTCGGGGTGCATGGCGAGCGCGCGGGCGATGGCCACACGCTGCTGCTGGCCGCCGGACAGCTGCATCGGGTAGTAGTCGAGTCGTTCACCCATGCCCACGCGCTGCAGCTCCTTGATGGCCTCCTCACGCGCCTCGGCCTTGGACTTGTGCGCCACGTGCACGGGCGCCTCCATCACGTTCTCGAGCGTGGTCATGTGCGGGAACAGGTTGAAGCGCTGGAACACCATGCCGAGCTTGGCTCGCTGTGCGGCGATCTGCTTGTCGTCGAGCGTCTGCAGCACGCGCTGGCCGTTCTTGTCCACCCACTTGTAGCCGATCATCTCGCCGTCCACGTCGATCTCGCCGCCGGTGAGCGTCTCGAGCTGGTTGATCAGTCGTAGGAACGTGGACTTGCCGGAGCCGGACGGGCCCAGGATCACGGTCACAGTGCCGGGCATCACGGTCAGGTCGATGCCCTTGAGCACGTGCAGGGAGCCGAACGCCTTGTGCACGCCCTTGGCCTGGACGGCGGGCGTCACGCCCGTCTGTGCGGCAACGTAGTCGTTGCTGTTCGCGGTGTTCTTCATTTTCGTCTTCGTCCTCTCCTCGTCACGCGGTCAGACCGGCCATGGTGGCCTGGTTCTGCTTCTGGATGTCGTCCTTGGGCTCGCCTTCGGTCTTGCCGGGCAGCGGCGGCTGCTTGCCCTTGGTGCCGATCGGGCGGGCATCGAAGCCCTTGCCGAAGTGCTTCTCGAGACGGGACTGGATGACCATGAGAATGGAGGTGATGAGCAGGTACCAGAAGCATGCCACGATCAGCAGCGGGATCGGCTTGTAGATTCGGTTGGCGATGGCGTTGGTGGCGAACTGCAGATCAAGGGTGAACGGCACGGCGAGGACCAGCGACGTGGTCTTGAGCATGCCGATGGTCTCGTTGCCGGTGGGCGGGATGATGATGCGCATGGCCTGCGGCAGGATGATGCGACGCATGATGAGCGAGCGGCGCATGCCGAGCGCTTCGGCGGCCTCGGCCTGGCCGGGGTCCACGGCCTCAAGGCCGGCGCGCACGATCTCGGACAGGTAGGCGGCCTCGTTGAGCGCCAGACCGATCACGGCGGCGCGGAACGCGGTGATCACGTCCTGCGTGTCCACGGACCAGAACGTGACGGAGGTGAACGGAATGCCGAGTCCCAGCTTGGGCACCAGCACGGAGATCAGACCCCAGAACACCAGCTGGGTGTACACAGGGGTTCCGCGGAAGAACCAGATGAAGAACCAGCTCACGCCGCGCAGCACAGGGTTGATCGACTTGCGCATGATGGCCAGGATGATGGCCAGCACGATGGCGATGACCATCGACAGCACGGTGATCCATAGCGTCCAGCCGATGCCGGCGAGCACGTTCTCGTTGAACAGGTACTTCCAGACGACGGGCCATTCGAAGTTCGGGTTGACGATCATGCCGTAGACCAGCATGGCCGCAAGCAGCGCGACGATCACGCCAGCCACCACGGGTCCGATGCGTTTGACCGGCAGCGCGTTGATCCTGTTGGGGATGTTGAGTCCGTCGGACTCGTTCTTGTTGGTTGCCATTGGTTTCGGCTTTCTCTCTTTTCTCGGAAAAACGACTATGGTCACCCGCGCGCCCCGACCCCCTATCGGATGGGGCCGGGACCTCACGGGTGACTTGTTTTTGCTGATACACGTATGGGAAGTGAGTGTAACCCACGATTCCGTCATCCGTGTTTCACAACGGGTTTTTCGGAATCGGTCAGGATTCCGTGGCCGGGTTGATCTCGGCCTTGTCGATGGCGCCGGAAGAGACACCCCACGTGTCAAGGATCTTCTTGTAGGTACCGTCGTCCATCAGCTTCTGGATGGCGGCCTGCACGGCCTTGGCGGTGTCGGCGTCGCCCTTCTTGATGGCCACGGCCTCGGGGGTCACGCCCACGTCCTCGCCAAGAGCCTCGAGCGAGTCGCCGGTCTGCTCAATCGCGTAGCCGGCGACGGGCGAATCGGCGTAGAAGATGTCGGCCTTGCCGGTGGCCACGGCGGTGGTCACATCGGTCTGCAGCTTGGACGACTGGATGGTGATCTCGGACTTGCCGGCGGCCTTGCACGCGTCGTTGTCGGAGTTGATCTCCTCCTCCTGCGTGGTGCCGGTCTGCACGGCCACCTTCTTGCCGCACAGGTCGGAGGAGTCGATCTTCTCCGGGTTGCCCTTCTTCACCACGAAGGTGGAGCCGGCCTTGAAGTAGGTGACGAAGTCGACGGCCTCAAGGCGTTCCTTGGTCACGGTGAACGAGGAGATGCCCAAATCGTACTTGGAGCCGACGGACGGGATGATGGAGTCGAAGGTGGCGGTGGTGGTTTCGGGCTTGAGGCCGAACACCTTGGCCAGCGCCTTGGTGAGGTCCACATCGAAGCCGACCGGGGTCTTGCCGTCCTCGGCCAGGAACTCGGCCGGGGCGTAGGAGGTGTCGGTGCCCACCTTGAGCACGCCGTCGGACTTGACGGAGTCGGGCAGCATGGCGGCGATATCGTCGTCCTTCTGGATCTTGCTCACGTCGTAGCCCTTGGTGGCGGCGGAGGAGCTGCCCGAACCGCTGGAACTGCTGGAATCAGCGGAATCCGACGTGCCGCAGGCGGCCATGGAGAACAGTGTGGCGGCGGCGATGGTGGCCGCTGCGATGGCCTTGAGTCGAGTCTGGATGGACATGGTTGCTTCCTCTCAAAGATGTCAACGAATCCAAGATCCGAACCTAGGTTGACTATGTTACGAGGAGGCTACCAACCAAACTTTTATGGACACCAGCCAAACTTGCGACAACTATCGCCACGCCGACGACAGACGGCAGATGGCAGACGCAGACGGCGCGTCAGCTCTCCACCTTCGGGTTCACCTCGAACTTGTCGACCATCACGTTCTCCACGCCCCAGGCCTTCATGATGCGTTCGTAGTCACCGGTCTGGCGGAGCTTGTCCAGCGCGGCCTTGACGGCCTTGACCGTCGCGGCGTCGCCCTTCTTGATGGCCACGCCCATCGGCGCCACGCCCTCGTTCTCGCCGATCACCTGCAGGCGGTCGCCGGTCTGTGCCACCGCGTAGCCGGTCACCGGGGTGTCGGCGTACATCAGGTCCACACGTCCGGCGATCAGCGCGGTCGTCACGTCGGTCTGGTTGCGGTACGGCAGGATCTCGATGCGCTTCTTGCCGGCGGCCTGGCACGCATCCTGCATCTTGTACATCTCGGTCTCGGCCACCACACCCACCTGTACGGACACGCGCGTGCCGCACAGATCGTTCACGTTCACATGCGTCGGGTTGCCCTTGCGCGCGGCGAAGGTGAGACCCGCCTGCGCATACGTGACGAAGTCGACGGCCTCGATGCGTTCCTTGTTTACGGTGAAGCCGGAGATGCCCACGTCGTACTTGCTGCCGACGGCGGGAATGATTGTGTCGAACGTGGAGTTCTGGATATCGAGATCCAGTCCGAAGATCTTGGCGAGTGCCTTGTCGAGGTCGATCTCGTAGCCCACCGGCGTCTTGCCGTCGGCGGCGAGGAATTCGGCGGGCGCGTACGTGATGTTCACGCCGACCGTGAATTTGCCGTCGTCGGTCACGGATTCGGGCAGCATGGCGGCGATGGCGTCGTCCTTCTGGATGCCGTCCACGTTGTAGCTGCGGGCGATGTCGGGGTCGGAGTCGGTGGCGTCCGTGGTGCCGCATGCGGCGAGCGGCACGATCATCAGGGCGGCAAGGGCAACGGCGAGCGCGGTCTTCAGTCTTCTCATAGGGTTCATCATAAGTCGCGGGAGGTTACGAATGGTTGGTTGCGGATGTCGGTCGGCCAGACGGCAGCGGGGCCGACGACGGATTGCGTCGATCAGCCGTGGCGCAGGTTGCGCAGTCGCATGGCGCGCTGGGCCTCGCGCTTGTCCTGTTCCTCGCGCAGCGCTTGACGCTTGTCGTATTCGCGTTTGCCCTTGGCGAGCGCGATCTCCACCTTCACGCGGCCGTTCTTGAAGTAGAGGCTGATCGGGATGATCGTGTAGCCCTTGGCTTCGGTCTGGCGGGCGAGCTTGGCGATCTGCTGGGCGTGCAGCAGCAGCTTGCGCTTGCGCTTGGGCGCGTGGTTGGTCCACATGCCGTTGAGGTATTCGGGGATGTTGGCGTTCTCAAGCCAGATCTCGCCGCGACGGTCGATCGATACGAACGCCTCGGCCAGCGATGCGCGGCCTTCGCGCAGCGACTTGACCTCGGTGCCGGAGAGTGCGATGCCGGCCTCGTACTTGTCTTCGATTGCGTAGTCGTGACGCGCCTTGCGGTTCACCGCGATGGGCTTGAGCCCCTGTTCCTTCGCCGTGATGTCGGATTTCGCCATGATTGCTTCGTTCTTCCTTCTGGTCTGTGTTTCAGTCCGTGTCTTCAGTCTGCGTCTTCAGTCTGCGTTTCGGTCTTCGTCGTTCATCGACGGTTCGACGCGCTCGTTCAATGCGCCGCCCGCGTTCATTCGCAGTTCAACATAGCATCTTACCCGCCGGTTCGCCGAAAAACCGGCCGTTTCAGTCCTCGACGTATTCGAGGACGTCGCCAGGCTGGCAGTCGAGCGCCTTGCAAATCTCGTCGAGCGTGGAGAATCGGATGGCCTTGGCTCGGCCGTTCTTGAGCACCGATACGTTGACGGGGGTGATGCCGATGCGCTCGGCGAGTTCGTTCACGCTCATCTTGCGTTTGGCGAGCATGACGTCGAGGTTCACGCGGATGGCCATTCAGATCACCTCCGCGAGTTCGTCACGCTGGGCGATGGCGTCCCTGAGCAGTGATCGCATGACGATCATGACCAGCACGAACGCGGCGATGAGCAGCAGCGCCACGATGCATGCGACGCTCATGGCGGCGGCGCCCATGGCGATGTCGACGGACACGCCCTGCGCCGGATCGTAGTATTCGGAGTGCGCGAGCGACCCGTAAAGCAGTACGAATAATACGAGTGCCGCTTCGGCGAGCGCGCAGCCGATGATGGCGTCGGTGCGCGTGACGGCCTTGCCGGAGAAGACATCGCGGTGTTTGGCGAGGGTCAGGAGCTGCCAGAGCGGGACGAGCGCGACCTCGAAGCAGGCGATGCCGAGGAGGCCGGCGATCGCGTACGGCCAGCGCGCCGGCGCGAGTTCCGGGTAGAGCGTCACGACGTCGGCGGACATGACGACGACCACGAACTGCCCCCACAGGCAGATCAGCTCGAACAGCACGATCAACCCCTTGAGCACCGCGATAACAACGCCCGACCGCCCTCGCCGCCCAGCATTCTTTTCGTTCACCTCTTGCATTTACGTTCCTTTTCCTTTCCCGGCAAAGCCGACTCCTCCACAGGCCCGGCTTCCCCGAAGGCCGAGTCCCTGCAGACGAGCAAGAGAGAGCCAACTTTACGTCGATGATTATTTCGGCAAAGCCGGCTTCCCCGAAGGCCGAGTCCGCGCAGCAAACGTCGGCGACGTTTGCAGGACTCGGACGAGCCGACAGGCGAGCAAAACTACGTCGGACGCAGTCCGTCAACACTTGCCGTTGAAGCTGTCCGCACAGCGGACTGATGAGGTGATCGACCATCACACCCAACCTCCATTAATCGCGACTCGATAATAACCTATCGTTTTTCGATATGCAAATTCCGTGAAGAATCGAATTTCGATATCGATCTATCGTTTTTCGATACCTACCGTGGTTCCCAGAACAGCAGCCAGCCAACCCTCCAACACAGCCGGCTTTCCCGTAGGCCGAGTCCGTACGGCAAACGTCGGCGACGTTTGCAGGACTCGGGCGAGCCGACAGGCGAGCAAAACAACGTCGGACGCAGTCCGTCAACACTTGCCGTTGAAGCTGTCCGCACAGCGGACTGATGAGGTGACCGACCATCACGCCCAACCCCCATTAATCGCAACTCGATAATAACCTATCGTTTTTCGATATGCAAATTCCGTGAAGAATCGAATTTCGATATCGATCTATCGTTTTTTCGATACCTACCGTGGTTCCCAGAACAGCAGCCAGCCAACCCTCCAGGCTTCCCCGTAGGTCGAGTCCGTACGGCAAACGTCGGCGACGTTTGCAGGACTCGGGCGAGCCGACAGGCGAGCAAAACAACGTCGGACGCAGTCCGTCGACACTTGCCGCTGAAGCTGTCCGCGCAGCGGACTGATGAGGTGATCGACCGTCCCGATATCGGAATCGGCTAACGCCGATGCCGGTCCATGCCATTTCCGACGGCTCACCTCATCAGTCAGCCTACGGCCGACAGCTTCCCCTCAAGGGGAAGCACTCCCCTCAGAGAGGGAGCCACAGCCACACCATCCAAAGGAGACACCATGCCCATCCCATCAAGCCCCAACACCCCTAGGCTCCCCTCCCGCGGAGGGGAGCTGTCGGCAACGCCGACTGAGGGGAGTACCCCAAAGCAACCACATCCCACAACCAACCCCGCTCCCCCACTACCACGCCGAATCATCCTCACGCTCGCCGCATCCATCCTCATCCCCGTCCTCTTCGACCGGCTCGTCGTCGCCAACCTCGCCGCGCGGCACGTCATCATTCTGCTCGGTGTCTTCTGGCTGGCATGCGTTGCGATCATCACCACTCTCAACTGGCGCACCGCCCGACGCAATCCGTTCGCATGGTTCACCGCCGCCGCCATCGCTGCACTCACGATCTGGCTGATCATCGCCGAGCGCAACTCCATCGTCGCGTGGAATCGGTCGGACATGGCCGGCATCGATCCCCAACCGTGGCTCTCATACGGACTCGCCCCTACCGACGGCCTGCCGTTCATCGCCAATGACGAGTACGAAATGCTGACTGGCCTGATCGTCGTGCCCGCCCTGCTCATGCTGCACGCGCAGCTGGTCGGCGGCCTGTTCTCCCCCACGCATCCGTTCGGCCTTGTGCTGCGCTGGCTGTCCGGCTGGGTAGTGCAGCCGTTCAATCGGATCAATGCGTTCGCTGCAACGCTCGGACGACTCGTCAATAACATCGCCAACCGCGGCAAACGACCGATGCTCGCCAGGATCGGCATCGCCCTGCTGATCTGCATTCCGTTGATCGGCGTACTGCTGGCACTGCTGGCGAGCGCTGACATGGTGTTCGCCTACGGACTGTCACGCATGGTCCGCGATGTCAATGTCAACGCGATTCTGTTTCACGGCACGGCGATCGTGGTGCCGATCCCGTTCCTCTATTCGCTGCTGGTTAATCTGGGGCCGAATGATGTACCGACGAACGCCGCGGAATCACTCACCAAGGAACCACCCACGGAGAAATCACCAATTCGAGAATCGGCCGCCGAGGATTCCGGCGCTTTCTCGCACTCTCGCCGCCCCTCCCGCTTCGCCGGAGATCTCCGCGCCCTGTATTCCCTTGACGTCCGGTTCTCGCTGGATCCCACGATCACCATGATCGTGCTGGGCGCGGTGCTGATCGTGTATGCAGTGTTCTGCTCGGTGCAGTTCACGTTCCTGTTCGCCGGCGCCGGACTGCCCGACGGTCTCACCTACGCGGAATACGCACGCAGCGGATTCTTCCAACTGTTGTTCGTCGCCACTGTGAATCTGGCCGGATTCGGGCTCGTGCTCACGTATGCGCGCGTCCACACGCACGGCACGCCGACACCAGCGTCTATGCCTACGCCAGCGTCCGCGCTCACACCCACGTTGCATTCCAGACCGCAGCGCAACCGCACGATCACCGGCATGCTGATCGGCTTGATCGCCGCCACCGGAATACTGCTCGCATCGGCCGCCACCAGACTCGCCCTCTATATCGGCGCGTATGGCCTGACCTGGCTGCGGTTCATTTCGATGGCGTTCATCGGCCTGCTCGCCATGGTACTTGCCCTGTGCATCGCCAAAATGATGCAGCCAAGGATTCCGCTGATCACCGTATGTGCGCTGTTGTTCGTCGTCTGGTACGTGGCGGTCGGCTACGCCGACCCCGCCTCCCTGATTCAGGCCTACAACGAGACCCACGGCTTCACCGTGATGCTGCCGTAATCACAGAAAACCACAAAACTCGCATGCCCAGTCACCCCCGGGTGCCGTTGGGTATGCGAGTTTTGTGGTTTTTGGAAACGGTAAGGGAACGGACCCCTCCCTCTGTCACGACATTCGTCGCGACATCTCCCTCCCTCGGAGGGAGAACGCTGGGGGACGGGCCCAACCCATGTGCTCCCTCCTCGGGAGGGAGCTGGCTGACGCAGTCGGACTGAGGGAGAGGCCGTGGAGGCTAGGTCTCCGACGCTCCCCATACGGAGAACGCCGGGAGCCGTTCGATCAGTAGTGGACGTAGGTGTAGGCGCCGCTCGAAGCGTTGCGGATGGTCTGGTAGTAGATCTTGCCGTTCATCGACTTGCCGCAGTTCGACGTGACGATCGAACCGTCGGACAGCACCTGTTCCACAATGGCCACGTGGCCGTACACGGCGCTGGAGCCGTTCTGACCGGCGCGGAAGGAGATCGCGGCGCCCACGTGCGGCGTGGTGTTCACCAGGTAGCCGAGACGACGGCCGCTGTTGCCCCAGTCCTGACCATTGCCCATGTAGGAGCCAACCGGCAGGCTGAGCTGGGAGCGGCGGACGTACGCCCACCAGGTGCACTGGCTGTACTCGTACACGTTACCGACATTGCCGGTGTTGTGACCGTAGCAGTAGGAGGCACCCGCGGCGCAGTTGCCCGGCACAGAGTAGTTCATGCCGGAGGCGCCGCCGGAAGAGGACGAACCGGAGGAGCTACCACCGGACGACGAACCACCGCTCGAGGACGAACCGCCCGACGACGAAGAACCACCGGAGCTGCTGCCGCCCGAGGAAGACGAGCCGCTGTTGCTGGGCCTGCTGCTGGACGACGACGAACCGCTCGACGGGCGGGTCGTGCCCTGACCGCCGCTGTTGCCATTGATCTGCTGCTGGGCGCTCTGCTTGGCCGCCGCCTGCTGCGCGGCGATCTGCTGGTTATAGGAGTCAATCTGCGACTGGATCATCACGGTCTGCGCGGCCTGCTGCGCAGCAGCGGTCTTCAGCTCGCTCTGACGAGACTCAAGCTCGGCGCGCTGCTGATCGCCCTTGTTGCGCAGGTCGTTGAGCGAGGCGGTCTTGGCCTGGGCGTCGGCCGCGGCCTGCTTGGCCTCGGCGGCCTTGGTCTCGGCCGCGGTCTTCAGCGTGGTGATCTGCTTTTCGATGGCGTCCAGACGATCCTTACGATTCATCTGGGTGCTCTTGGTGGTCGCGGCCTCGTTGGCGGCAGTGGACTCGGAACGGGTCACGGCCGCATCGGACTGCATGGTCTTGATGAAGTCATCGGTGCTCTTCGCACCCGTCACCACGCTCATGGTGTCGGAAGCGGCCGAACCATGGAAGCTGTCGCGGGCCAGCTGGGCCACGGCGGCATGCGCGTCGTCGTAGTCCTCGCCGGTCTGCTGGATCTTCTCCTCAAGATCGGCCTTGTCCTTCTGTGCAGCCTCAAGCCTGGACGCAGCGGCGTCGGCCTCGCCCTGGGCCGCCTCGGCGGCGTTGGCCGCGTTGTCGGCGGCCTCGATGGCGGCCGGAATCTGGTTGTTGGTCAGATCGTCGAGCTCGATGATCTTCTGTGCCAGATCACTGCTTACGCCACTGAGCTGCGCCTCGAGGCTCTTCTGCTTGGCCTTGCTTTCCGACAGCTGACTATACGACGGAACGGCGTTGGCCTCCTGGGCCGGAACGCCGAGCGACGCCAGCGCCATCGACGCGGCCATCCCCAAGCCTGCGACGATCGCGATGGCTTTGGTGCTTCTACGCATTACGGTCATAACGTCTCCTTACGCATTCGGCGCACAATAATAACCCATGAACCTGAGAATGCCTGATTTCAGACCGATCTCAGGCCTTCAGATACTTTCTCAGCGAAATCAGGGACGCCACGGCCGACAACAGTATGGCCCCAGCGATCAGTGCAGGCGAGATCAGCAGCACCGTGCCGATGTTCACGAACGGCATCCACGTGATCGTCTGGGCGAGCGACCCCTCCACGAAGATCTTGACGATGCCGGCGAGCGCCGCGCACGACAGGATCGATCCGATGAGCGACGCGATCACGCCCTCGAGGATGAACGGCAGCTGGATGATCCAGTTGGATGCGCCCACGAGTCGCATGATCTCCGTCTCGTTCTTGCGCGACGCGGCGGACATGCGGATGGTGGTTCCGGTGAGCATGATGGCCACGAGCACCATCACGGCGGCGAGCACCACGGTGACTGCGGTGCCGCGGTTGAGCACGGCGAACACGGGTTCGAAGATCTGTCGCTGGTCCTGCACCTCTTCAACGCCGGTCTTGCCGGAGAGCACTTCGGACACCTGCTGGTATTTCTCCGCGTTGGTGAGCTTGAGTCGCAGCGAGTCCTGCATGTCGTCGGCGGTGAGCGTGCGGCCCTGGTACACGCCGCCCGGATACTGCTTGGTGAACGTGTCGTCGAAGAACTGCTGCTTGCTCACGTACGTGATCTTGGAGACCTCGTTGTGCAGCTCCTCCTTGATCGTGTCCTGGATGTCCATGATCTCTTCGGTGGTGGGAGCCTTGCCGGACGCGCAGTTGGCGGACTGGCTGGTGCCGTCGGGGCAGAGCCACACCACGACCTCCACCTTGTCGTACCAGGTGCCCTTGGCCTTGGTGATCTGCGCCTGCATGAGCACGGAGGCGCCGATGAACACGAACGAGATGAAGGTGACGAGCATGACGGACAGGATCATGGATCCGTTGCGCTTGATGCTGGTCCAGGTCTCCGAAAGGACGAATCGGAATCTCATCGTGTGCTCTCCTGCTGGTCGTTCGTATGGTTCTGGTTGCCGTTTCCGCGACGTCCGCGCGGAGGTGCGGGCGGGGCCGGCGGGGTGGGCGGCTTGGGCGCGGACTTCTTCTTCGTGCCGTTCGCCTTGGGCTTGGACGATGCCGATTGGCTGGGCTTGGGTGCGGCGGGCGGGGCCGGCGCGCGCCTGGGCTTGAATTTGGCGTCGGGATCGTTGTCGGGCTGGGCGGGCGCCGATGCGGCCGGCACGTTCTCCGCTCGATCGTCGGTGTTGTCGTCGATTGCGGGGGCGTTCGTCGTGTTCCCGTCGTCGTTGATGACGGTGCTGTCGTCGATGACGATGCCCCTGCCCCAGGTGAGCGTGGTCTCCACGGGGGCGAATGCCTCACCGTAGCGGCCGGTTCGGCCGGAGTGTACGGAATTGGCGAGTCGGGCGATGCCCTCGTCGCCGGCGGTCACGTTGTTCACGGCCTCGGCGGCGGCCAGCACGCCTTCGGTCACGGAACGGGTCTTGTCGTCGAGTCGATCGACGGACTTGGCAGCAGACTTCGACTGCGAGTCTTCGGCATCGGTCGTGCCCTCGGCGCGTGCACGCAGCTGGGTGCGGCCGTCCACACCGAGCGCCTTCTGCGCCTTGGCCTCCACTTCCGCATCGGGGAAGTACGTGGCGGAATCGTAGGATCCCTGGGCCTCGTCACGCACAATCTTGCCGTTGTGCAGCTCCACCACGCGCTTGCGCATGGAGTTGACGATCTCCTCGTTGTGCGTGGCCATCACGATGGTGGTGCCGGTGCGGTTGATCGCCTCAAGCACCTCCATGATGCCCACCGACGTGGTGGGGTCCAGGTTTCCGGTGGGCTCGTCGGCCAGCAGGATCTGCGGATGGTTCACGTAGGCGCGGGCGATGGCCACGCGCTGCGCCTCGCCGCCGGACAGCTCGTGCGGCAGACGGTCCTCCTTGCCGGTCAGGCCCACGGTCTGCAGCACCTGCGGCACGAGCGACTTGATCGTGGACCGGCGCGTACCGATCACTTCGAGCGCGAACGCCACGTTTTGGTACACGGTCTTGTTGGCCAGCAGCTTGTAGTCCTGGAACACGAATCCGATGGATCGACGATACTGCGGCACCTGACGGTTGCGCATACGACGCAGATCGTTGCCCGCCACGCGAATGTCGCCCTCGGTGGCCAGCTCCTCGTGCAGCAGCAGGCTCAGCAGCGTGGTCTTGCCGGAGCCGGACGCGCCCACAAGGAAGACGAACTCGCCGCGATCGATGTCGAGCGTGATGTCGTCAAGCGCCGGACGCGATCCGCGCGGATATATTTTGGTAACGTCCTTGAGCGAAATCAGTGCCATTGGTATCCCCTACCCCGATCAATCAATGATCGATCAGACTCAATCTCTACCGATTTTCATACCGATATTCGAATATTCGAAGCCGGCCGCCAGCGTGCTGCCGACGGCCGGCTCATCGACTAGTTGGCGGCCTCGGCCTGGGCCTCACGACGCTGCTGGTGGCGCCAGCGGATGCCGGCGTCGATGAACTCGTCGATCTCGCCGTCGAACACGGCCTGCGTCTGCGAGGTCTCGTATCCGGTGCGCAGATCCTTGACCATCTGGTACGGGTGCAGCACGTAGGAACGCATCTGATCGCCCCAGCTGGCCTTGATGTCGCCGGCGAGCTCCTTCTTCTTCTTGGCCTCCTCCTCATGCTTGAGCACGAGCAGTCGGGACTGCAGCACGGCCATGGCGGACGCGCGGTTCTGGATCTGGCTGCGCTCGTCCTGCATGGTCACCACGATGCCGGTGGGAAGGTGGGTGATGCGCACCGCGGAGTACGTGGTGTTCACGCCCTGGCCGCCGGGGCCGGAGGAGCAGTACGTATCCACGCGGATGTCGCTATCGGGCACGTCGATGTGATCGGTGGCCTCGACCAGCGGCACCACCTCGACCGCGGCGAAGCTGGTCTGACGACGGCCCTGGTTGTCGAAGGGGCTGATGCGCACCAGACGGTGGGTGCCGCCCTCCACGCTCAGACGGCCGTAGGCGTACGGGGCGTCCACCTGGAAGGTGGCGGACTTGATGCCGGCCTCTTCCGCGTAGGAGGTGTCCATAACCTTGGCCTTGTAGCCGTGACGCTCGGCCCAGCGCAGGTACATGCGCAGCAGGATCTGCGCCCAGTCGGCGGCATCCACGCCGCCGGCGCCGGAGCGGATCGTCACCACGGCGGAACGCTCGTCGTATTCGCCGTCGAGCAGCGTCTGGATCTCCAGATCGGCCAGATCCTTGCCCAGCGTCTGGATCTCGGACTCGGCCTCGTCGAGGGTGTCCTTGTCGCCCTCCTCCTGACCGAGCTCCACCAGAGTCTCCACATCGTCGATGCGGGAGCCGGCGCCCTCGATGCGCTTGAGCTGGGATTCCGCAGCGGACAGACGGCTCGTCACCTTCTGCGCGTTCTCGGGATCATCCCACAGGCCGGGCGCGCTGGCCTCCTTCTCGAGATCCTTGATCTGCGAGCGCAGGGAATCAAGATCGATCGCGGTGGCGATCATGTCGTACTTGGCACGCAGTTCGCTGATGCCTTGGGAAAAATCAAATTCTGCCATCGTTGTTCACCTTACAATCATGCTGGTCGTTCATTGCCGGTCGGTCTTCCTGATTTAACAGGCCTTGCACAAACCGCGACGACTGGCATGTCGCGGCTGGTGGGAACAAGGAGAATCATTAGTCGTCGTCTCCGCATCGGACGGTGTCGAACGGCTGTCGGAGCGTGTCCGACACCGGTCACGACATTGCGCGTATTTCCCGTGGAACCGTTCCGCCACTTGGGATCGTTCCACGTGAAACGCTGCCGATGGGCTCGATGACGTCTACGAGATCGACGCGTCAAAGACCGGCGTACAACGCCGGAATAACCAGACTGCCGAGCATGCCGACGGCCACGACGACGCTCACCGCCCGTGCGACGGTGCGACGACGACGCGCCTGCTGCTCGCGTTCTTTCCGGTATTCGTTCACAAAGCGCCATTGTAACGGCTCCCCCTCACAAAACACAGCGTTTTGCGGCCGTGAGACGTTCGCCGGACGGGTAGACGGGAGGATTTATTGTTAAGAGCGGAATCCGTATGCGCGGCCCGTGCATATTCATGCGCGGATCGGGTTCGCACACGGCCGGTCGGCATATCACCGGATATGGCCGGCCGATTCGATTCGCATCCAATCCGAAGGAGCACAAATGACCGAATCACGCAAGGCATGGGGCTGGGGACTCGCCAGCGTCGACGCCGCCGGCAACACCCTCGACGTGTGGTACCCGCAGCTCGAGCTCGGCGAAGCGCCCGCCGACGACAAGCGTCCCAACCACGACTTCGGCGCGCTCGTCCATGATCAGGCCGACGCCCGTGGCGTGCGCCGCGTGCCCGTGTTCACCGTCTCCGCACTCGACGAGCCGATCGTCGACGCCGCCGACGCCTACCTGCGCCTGCACCTCATGAGCATGCGCCTCGCCAAGCCGAACACCCTCAACCTCGACGGCATCTTCGGCAAGCTCAACAACGTCGTGTGGACCAACTACGGCCCGTTCGCCGTGGAGGACTTCGCCCTGCGCAAGCTCGACGTGCTCAAGGCTGCCGCCGGCAGCCCGCTGCCCACCGCCGACGTCAACGTGCTGTCCGTGGACAAGTTCCCCCGCATGATCGACTACGTCGTGCCGTCCGGCGTGCGCATCGGCGACGCCGACCGCGTGCGTCTGGGCGCCCATCTGGCCGAAGGCACCACCGTCATGCACGCCGGCTTCGTCAACTTCAACGCCGGCACGCTCGGCACCTCCATGGTCGAGGGTCGCGTCTCCCAGGGCGTTGTGGTCGGCAACGGCTCCGACATCGGCGGCGGCGCCTCCATCATGGGCACCCTCTCCGGCGGCGGCAAGCTGCGCAACTCCATCGGCGAGCACTCCCTGCTCGGCGCCAACGCCGGCATCGGCATCTCCCTCGGCGACAACTGCGTCGTCGAAGCCGGCCTCTACGTCACCGCCGGCACCAAGGTCACCATCTACGACAAGGCCAAGGTGGCCGCCGGCCAGCCGCTCGACGTCGTCAAGGGCGCCGAACTCTCCGGCAAGGACAACATCATGTTCATCCGCAACTCCGTCAGCGGCGCCATCGAGGCACGCAGCCGCAAGAAGGGTATCGAACTCAACGCCGCGCTGCATAAGAACTAACGTTCTCATGCAGCCGTGCGCGGCCTTTGCGGCCGCTCCCCTCGCCTACGGAGAGTCCACTGGACTCTCCGCCTAACGGCTCGGCACAAGAACTAAAAAATTCGGGGATGGAGCGTCGTCCGCGTTGCCGAAGACTCGACGTATGTGAATACGCCTTCGCCTTCGGCGCCTTGACGACGCACGCATCCCCGAATTTTTTATCCGTGCTCCCTCCTGGGGAGGGAGCTGGACGACGCAGTCGGACTGAGGGAGGGATCGCGACGCATATAGGCGCTGGGGCCCTCCCTCTGTCATGACGTCCGTCATGACATCTCCCTCCCACGGAGGGAGAACACCGGTGCCCGACCTTAACTCCCATGCACCCTCTTTCCGGAGACAAGGGGCAATCGGCCCGCCGCGAGATCTCCAGCTGCGGGTACGTATGCGATCCGCACCAGACCCGCAGCGGAGGAGCCACTACACTGCGGGTCTGGTGCCGAAGCCGAACAAACCCGCAGCCAAGCACACGTCACGCTGCGGGTTTGTCATCACAACCAAACAAACCCGCAGCAGGCGACCCCGTACACTGTGGGTTTGTCACAATAACGAAACGGACCCGCAGCGAGGGAAGATCCCTGCTGCGGGTCCGTTGTTAATCGGCAAGCGAACCGCAAAGCCTACCGCTGGTCGATGGGCACGTAGGCGCGCTCGGGCTCGCCGGTGTATACCTGACGCGGGCGGCCGATCTTCGTGGCCGGATCGGCGAGCATCTCGCGGTACTGCGCAATCCAACCCGGAATACGGCCCAGCGCGAACAGCGTCGTGAACATCTGAGGGTCAAATCCGATCGCACGGTAGATCAGACCGGTGTAGAAATCGACGTTCGGATACAGGTGACGCGACACGAAGTAGTCGTCGTGCAGGGCGATGTCCTCCAGTTCCAACGCCACGTCGAGCAGCTCCTGCTCACCGGCGAACACGTCGGCGCGCTGCTCCATGATCTGCTTGAGGTACTTCTTCGCAATGGCCGCACGCGGATCGTACGACTTGTACACGCGGTGGCCCAGACCGGAGATGCGACGACCGTCCTTCTTCGCCTCCTCCACGAACTCCCTGACGCTCTTGCCGGATTCGATGATCTCCTCAAGCTGGCGCAGCACGGCCTCGTTCGCACCGCCGTGCAGCGGGCCGGACAGCGCGTTGATACCCGCAGCCACGGCCGAATACAGGTTCGCGTGCGCGCTGCCGGCGATGCGCACCACCGACGTGGAGCAGTTCTGCTCATGATCGGCGTGGATGATGAGCAGCTTGTCGAGAGCGTCCACCATGAGCGGATCGGACTCGAACTTGACGTACGGCACGGCGAAGCTCATGCGCAGGAAGTCATCCACATAACCGCGCAGATAATCCGGATACAGCATCGGCTCGTCACGGCGACGACGGTGGATGTGCGAGACGATCGTACGCACCTTGGCCATGATGTTGGCCGCCGCCTCGTTGAGCTGATCGGGGTCGTTGATGTCCACGGTGTCGGGGTGGTAGGCGGCGAGCGCGTTCACCGCCGAGGCGAGCACGCTCATCGGGTGGGATGTGCGTGGGAACGAGCCAAGGAACGCGCGGAACTCCTCACCCACCACGGTCTTGCGCAGAATGTTTTCACGGAACTTCGAATACTGGGCCGCGGTAGGCAGTTCACCATACTGCAGCAGCCACGCCACCTCGAGGAAGTTCGAATGCTCGCACAGCTGGCTGATCGGGTATCCGCGGTAGCGCAGCACTGAGTTATGGCCGTCGATGAACGTGATCTTGGACTCGCACTGGGCGGTGGTGAGGAAGCCCGGGTCCAGCGTGACCCAACCGTCGTTGCGGAGTTTGGACACCACGATGCCGTCGGGACCACAGGTGGCCTTCACGACCGGCAGGTTGTACGCGGTGGATTCCACCTCCAGCTTTGCTGTAGACATTTGCCCTCCCTAAAACTATGCGACCCGCCCATCACCGTCTACATATCTGCGATATTCGCATGCCGACGCGTGACCGTACATCGAAATGAACGTTGAAAACGTACGGATCGTCCGACTCACGAAGTGTACGAGTCGTAATGTCGTTTTAGGTTACAGGATGCGCGACGCCGATGCCGCGTAATGCCCATTTTTGGGAGACCGTGCCCGCAAGCCTCCCATTACACGGTCCTTGTATCTTGTATTGCTTCCCCTTGAGGGGAAGCTGTCGACGTAGTCGACTGATGAGGTGAGTGCAAAACGGCTGGAATGCGAATATATCGAATCGGTCTGTCGATGACATATATCCGCCGTGTATCCGGTATCCGGCCGTGTATCACCTCATCAGTCGGTCTTCGACCGACAGCTTCCCCTCAAGGGGAAGCCAAAGGAATCGAGTGAGATTCGACTGCCGGCTTCCTCAGGGGGAAGCCGGCGGAATCGCGTGGGACTGGAGACTAGTCGCGGGCGGTGAGGATGATCGGGTCGCCGTCGGTGATCGCGATCGTGTGCTCGCTGTGGGCGCCGCGGGAGCCGTCGGCGGAGCGCAGCGTCCAGCCGTCCTTGGAATCCTGGTAGATCTCGTCGGTGCTCTTGAGGAACCACGGTTCGATGGCGATGACCAGACCCGGACGCAGCTTGTAGCCGTGGTGCGCCTTGCCGTCATTCGGCACGTGCGGGTCGCCGTGCATGATGCGGCCCACGCCGTGGCCGCCGAACTCGAGGTTCACGGTGTAGCCGTAGGAGTGCGCCACATCGCCGACGGCGGCGGAGATGTCGCCCAGACGATTGCCGGAACGGGCCTGGTCGATGCCGGCGGCGAGCGCCTCCTCGGTGCACTTGATCAGTCGCAGATCCTCGGGGTCGGGGTCGTTGCCCACCACGAAGCTGATGGCGGAGTCGGCCACCCAGCCATCCACGTTGATCGCCAGGTCGAGCGACACCAGATCGCCGTCCTTGAGCGTGTAGTCGTAGGGCACGCCGTGCAGCACGGCATCGTTCACGGAGGTGCAGATGTAGTGGGCGAACGGGCCGGTGCCGAAGTCGGGGGCGTAGTCCACGTAGCAGGATTCGGCGCCCTTGCGCGATTCGATGCGACGCTTGACGAAGTCGTCGATCTCGAGCAGGTTGGTGCCCACCTTGGTGGACTTCTTGAGGTCGGAGAGGATTCCCGCCACGAACTTGCCTGCGGGGCGCATTTCGTTGATTTCCTGAGGTGTCTTGAGTTCGATCACTGCTGATTCACTTTCTACAGGTTGCTACAGTTCTCATCCACTGTACTCATCGTCACTGTACTGCAACGTCTCGGCATGCGTTGATAACCGTTCTCATGCCAGTGGCCGCCTGTGATCGATCGCACAAAACGTCGTGTGAAACATCAGCCGTACGGAATATCGAAGTCATAAGTATGACCGGATCGTTACTCTGGAGTCATGACAGACACGCTTATTTCCGGCATCGATCCGGCATCGTTCTCCTCCGTGATCAAGCCTTCCGATGATTTCTTCCGCTACGTCAACGGTCCGTGGATCGACACGTATTCACTTCCCGAGGATCGTGCGCGGTTCGGCGCATTCGACAAGCTCGCCGAGAACGCGGAGAAGGACGTTCGTGACATTCTCGAGGACGAGGACAGTCCGGCGATCAAGTCGGCCGTGCTCTACCGTTCGTTCCTGAACCAGGACGCGATCGACGCGGCGGGCATCGAACCGCTTCGTCCCGATCTGGATGCCGTGGATTCCGCCGCGGACAAGGCCGCACTCACCCGTGTGCTGGGTGCGCTCAACCCGGCCGGCGGCCCGGATCTGATCGGTCTCATGGTCTACCCGAACCCGGGCGATCCGGATGTGAACGTGGCGCACGTGGAGCAGGCCGGTCTGGCGCTGCCCGACGAGGCGTACTACCGCGAGGACCGCTACGAGCAGGTGCGCGCCGCCTATGTGGACATGGTGGCGAACCTGCTGCAGCTCGCCAAGTACGCGGCCACCGGCGACGAGGCGAGCCGCACGGCCGAGCGTTTCCTCGACGTGGAGAAGCGCATCGCCCGTCATCATTGGGACGTGGTGGCCACGCGCGACGAGGACAAGACCTACAACCCCACCGATTACGCGGATCTGAAGTCCACGCTCGCCGACTTCGACATCGAGGCGTGGGCGCAGGCGTGGCAGAATGCGTACGATCAGACGGTGGCCGCCGGCCTGCTGCCGATCGACATGCATGCCGTACTCGCCAAGACGATCGTGCATGAGCCGAGCTTCCTGACGGGCATCAACCGCTTCTGGGCGGAGACCGATCTCGACGATCTGAAGCTGTGGGCGCGCGTGCACCTGCTGATCGGCTGGGCCGGTTACCTGAGCCACGAGTTCGATCAGGCTCGCTTCGACTTCTATGGCAAGGTGCTTTCCGGCACCACCAAGCAGCGCGACCGTTGGAAGCGTGCGGTGTCGCTGGTCAACGGCATCAGCGGCGAGGACGTGGGCCGCGAGTACGTGCGCCGGCACTTCCCCGATTCGTCGAAGCAGCGTATGGAGGAGCTTGTCGCCAATCTGATCAGCGCCTACCGTGCGTCGATCCAGGCGAGCGACTGGCTGGGCGAGGAGACCAAGGGCAAGGCGCTGGAGAAGCTGTCGAAGTTCTCCCCGAAGATCGGCTACACGAACCACTGGCGCGACTACGGCGCGCTGAGCGTGTCCGACGACCTGTCGCTGGTCGAGAACCTGCGCAACGCGTTCCGTTATGAGGCCGGTTATCAGCTGTCTAAGGCCGGCAAGGCCGTGGACAAGGACGAGTGGCTGATGAACCCGCAGACGGTGAACGCCTACTATGAGCCGACGATGAACGTGATCGTGTTCCCCGCGGCGATCCTGCAGCCGCCGTTCTTCGATCCGAACGCCGAGGATGCGGCCAACTACGGTGGCATCGGCGCGGTGATCGGCCACGAGATCGGCCACGGATTCGACGATCAGGGCAGCAAGTACAACGGCGACGGCAAGCTGCACGACTGGTGGACCGCCGAGGACCGTGCGAACTTCGAGAACCGCACCAAGGCGCTGATCGAGCAGTACAACGGATTCGTTCCCGCGCAGCTGGCCGAGAAGTACGCGGCCGCCGGACACCCGGAGAAGGCGCCGCACGTGAACGGCGCGCTGACGATCGGCGAGAACATCGGCGATCTTGGCGGCGTGAACATCGCCATCAAGGCGTACGCGATCTCACTGGGCGCGCCGAACGGTTCTGCCGAGGCCGTGTCCAAGGCGCTGGAGAAGGCTCCGGTGATCGACGGATTCACGGGCACGCAGCGCTTCTTCCTCTCGTACGCGTCGATCTGGCGCGGCAAGAACCGTGACGAGCTGGCCGAACAGTATCTGCAGATCGATCCGCACTCCCCCGCCGAGTTCCGTACGAACGGCATCGTGCGCAACGTGGATCTGTTCTACAAGGCGTTCGGCGTGACCGAGA
Organism: Bifidobacterium vansinderenii; assembly: GCF_002234915.1. GTDB lineage: Bacteria > Actinomycetota > Actinomycetes > Actinomycetales > Bifidobacteriaceae > Galliscardovia > Galliscardovia vansinderenii. The sequence continues at coordinate 200,628 of NZ_NEWD01000004.1, forward strand.
ACGACAAGATGTGGCTGGCCCCCGACCAGCGCGTCCGCATCTGGTAGTTCGTCTCAACCCCGAAATTCTCCCTCCCGTGGAAGGCCAGCGTTCTCCCTCCACGGGAGGGAGATGTCACGGCTCGTCCGTGACAGAGGGAGGGATCCAACACCTTTACGAAATGCGAGCCCTCCCTCAGACCGGCCTGCAGCCGGCCAGCTCCCTCCCAAGGAGGGAGCACACGGAAACCACCGACGTCACCGACGTTCTCCCTCCACGGGAGGGAGATGTCACGGCCCGTCCGTGACAGAGGGAGGGATCCAACACCTTAACGGAATATGAGCCCCTCCCTCAGACCGGCCTGCAGCCGGCCAGCTCCCTCCCAAGGAGGGAGCACACGGAAACCAACCGACGTCACCGACGTTCTCCCTCCACGGGAGGGAGATGTCATGACAACGTCATGACAGAGGGAGGGATCGGCACCTTTACGGAATATGACCCCTCCCTCAGTCGCGCTGTTGCGCGCCAGCTCCCTCCCAGGGAGGGAGCACACGGGGGGATCACCCAGCGTGCGAAGTTATCCACATTTTTTTCGACGGTGGGGCACGTTGATGCACATTCCCCACACGGCTTTCCTTTTCGCACACGACCGGCGCACAGTGGATATCACCGTTGCTGCGGTGACCGGAATCATGGGCGAACTCCTTCTCCTCACTCAGGCACATGCCGATAAAGCACACGCCGATTCACGCCCGTGGATCCTGCTCCGCTGCGGTGACGGGCCAACGTGCATCGCATCACGTCAATGCAGACGACGCAACCGATGCGAACAAGGAAAGGGGCATCAGCCATGGCACAATCACAGATCACCATCACCGGAAATGTGGGCGCAGATCCGACACGATTCGGCCAGGAGGGCGGCACGCCGGCGTGCTCCTTTCGACTGGCATCCACCCGTTCGTTTTGGAATAGACGAACCAACGCATGGCAGGAGGCCACCACGACGTGGATCACCGTCAAGGCCTTCCGGTCGTTGGCTTTGAACGCGATGCAATCACTGCACAAAGGGGATGCGGTGATCGTATCGGGCACGTTGGCCACCGAGGAATGGGAACGGGACGGTATGACTCGCACCAATCTGGTCATCGAGGCCGCCACCGTGGGACATGACCTGACCAAAGGCAGATCGATGTTCGTCAGGAATCCCGGCAACGGCGGCGGATATCAATCGGGAGGCAATGACGGCGGCTGGCCCGGACCACGCAACGGGGACGGCAACGGGCCGGACGGCGCCTCCGCTCCGAATGGATCGCCCAACGCGGGCAACGGCGGCGGCAGGATCGGCGTCGATCCGTACGACAATCCGACCATGGGAGACGGCAACGACGAGTTCAACGGTTTCGAAGGCAACGGCGGCTGGCCGAATCCCAGCGGCGGACAGAGCGTCGGCCAAACCTACCCAGCCCCACCCCAGCAAGCCGATCCCCAATCTGCCCCAGCCCCGGTCGGGGTCTAGAACAACACTCAACCGGTTTGGAATAGAACGATGAAGGGGCCGGCCGCGAGAATGCGGTCGGCCCCTTTGTATGTCTGTCGACTGTCGCTGTGGTTCAGCGACCGTCGGTCATCGTGCTCAGGCGAGCAGCGTCTTGACGCGATCGGCGATGGCGTCGGCGGCCTCGGCCACCGGCACGGCGACGTTGTTCTCGCCGTTGCGATCACGCACTTCGATCGTGCCGTTGTTCACGGTGTCGCGACCGGCCACGGCGATCACCGGAACGCCGATGAGCTCGGCATCCTTGAACTTCACGCCCGGGGAGACCTTCTTGCGATCGTCGTAGATGACCTCGAGACCGCGCTCCTCCAGCTCGGTGACCAGCTTCTCGGCGGCCTCGAACGCCTCGGCGTTCTTGCCGGTGGCCACCACGTGCACCTGAGCGGGGGCGATCACGGTCGGCCAGGCCAGACCGCGCTCGTCGTGATGTGTCTCGGCGATGCAGGCCAGCACGCGGGAGACGCCGATGCCGTAGCAGCCCATCCACACCGGCACGGCCTTGCCATTCTGGTCGAGAACCTTGAGGTCCAGCGCCTTGGAGTACTTGAGGCCAAGCTGGAACACCTGGCCGATCTCCACACCGCGTTCGAAGCTCAGCGGGCCGGAGCCGTCCGGGCTCATGTCGCCGTGGCGAACCTCAACGGCCTCCACGGTGCCGTCGGCCTGGAAGTCACGGCCGTAGACGAGGTTGTAGTAGTCGACCTCGTTCTCGTCGGCGCCGGTGAACCATGCGGAGCCCTTGACCACGTGGGCGTCCACGAAGTAGCGGATCGGATCCTCCACACCGGCGGCCTTGGCCTGCGGGCCCAAGACCATCGGTCCGATGTAGCCGGGGACCAGCTCCGGGTGCTTCTTCAGATCCTCCTCATTGGCTTCCTCAAGCTCGGCCGGGGCGAACTGCGCCTCGAGACGCTTCATGTCCACGGTGCGGTCGCCGGGAACGCCGACCACGATCACCTCGCGCCACGGCTCATCATGATCCGCGTCCTCGGCGTGCTTGACGGCGATGACCACGTTCTTGAGGATGTCGGAGGCCTGCCATTCGCGGCCGTCGTCGCGAGGCTTGTCGGCGTTGCCGCGCTCGATCATCTTGTCGATGGTCTTGGCGTCGGGCGTAGCACGCTTCTCGGCGGCGGGGGTGTTGGAGCAATCGATCTCCGGCAGTTCGGGCGTGTGCAGGGCCTCGACGTTCCAGGCCTTACCGGACGGAGCGAGCGCGAACGTGTCCTCGCCGATCGGCATGGGGGCGAGGAACTCCTCGGACGCGGAGCCGCCCATCGGGCCGGACATGGCGAACACGGGCACGTACTTGAGGTCGAGACGCTGGAAGACGCGCTCGTAGGCGCCGCGCTCGTCGTAGTACGCCTTCTTCAGGCCCTCCTCGTCGATGCTGAACGAGTAGGCGTCCTTCATCACGAACTCACGGCCGCGGATCAGGCCGGCGCGCGGACGGAACTCGTCGCGGTACTTGGTCTGGATCTGGTACAGGGTGACGGGCAGGTCCTTGTACGAGGAGTACATGTCCTTGACCAGCAGGGTGAACATCTCCTCGTGCGTCGGCGCGAGCAGGTAGTCGGCCTGATGACGGTCCTTCAGGCGGAAGATGTTGTCGCCGTACTCCTCCCAGCGGTGGGTGGCCTCGTACGGTTCGCGCGGCAGCAGTGCGGGGAAGTGCACCTCCTGGGCGTCGATGCTGGCCATCTCCTCGCGGATGATCGCCTCGATCTTGTTGAGGACCTTCAGGCCCAGCGGCAGCCAGGTCCAAATGCCGGGGGCGGCCTTGCGAATGTAGCCGGCACGCTGCAGCAGCTTCGCGGAATCGACGTCCGCGTCGGCGGGATCCTCGCGCAGAGTGCGCAGGAACATAGTAGACATACGAAGGGTATTGGAAGTCATGTGTTCCAAGGTATTCGGTTTCACGGACATCATCGACGGCACGGATTTTCATCATGACGACGGCGTGGTTATCGATGACAGGCGCCGATGATCGACGGCGGCCGACGGCTTGATGAACGACGATCGACGGCGCAATATCGATGTCGGCCTTGTCATGACGACGATGTTGTGGACACAATGGAGTGGACGAAGGAGGCTCCCATGCCCGACCCAGTCCCCGAATTCGAATCCGCGGCATTGACGTCCGACGATGGCACGCGGCAGACGGCTGTGCCTCAGCCGATGTCGGAAACGCAGCCGCAACCGGTCACGCAGCCGCAACCGGTCACGCAGCCACAACCGTGCGCTTGGCCGACAAGCACCGCGCAGCTCCGTGATGCCACGCTGAACCCCGATGATTTCTCACCGGTTCGAGGACGGTTCACGCCGACCGGACTCGATCTTGAGGATCCGCGCTGTGCCACGGTATTGGAGTTGGGCCGTTCGGCGGCCGATCTGCTCGACGAACGGGCGCGACTGATCGACGAGATCCGTTCGTCGACGACGACCGCGGTGACACGGACCACGCCTGCGGGATCAGCGGCGGCAGCGTTTCCCGATCCTTCGCAACCCCTCGGACCGCAACCCCTCGGATTCCAACCGCAGGCTCCAGCCACGGCCCCACAAACCCCGTTCACACAATCCCCGGCAAGTGACCCAGCGGCTGCGGCGCTCCCCAGACGTTTCCGCGTTTCCGCCGTGCAGATCCTGCTGCTGGTGCTTGGAGTCGGACTCATCGGACTCGCCGTATCCGTGTTCGCATTCCTCACCTACCCGCTGTTCGGCAACGACGCCCGCACGATATGCATCGCCGTCACCGGCTTCATCGGACTCGCCGTATCCGTTGCGATCGGCGGCAAAACGCGCGTCACCGCGGAAGGCGTGGCATGGGCGTCGTTCTTCGCGCTGGTCACCGCAAGCGTACTGGCCAGCAAACTCGGGCCGATACCTCGACTGCATCTACGGGATCTGGTCACGGGACTTCTACTGCTCATGGTCGCCGCAATCGCCGTGGCACTGCATCTGGCAACAGCGAAACGAACGACCCCTACCCGTGCCTATTCATTGGCCGCCAGCCTGCTCACGCCCATGGGACTGGCCATGATCGGCAGCACCGGTCTGCTCGGCCGCACCGGGCAGAGTCTGGCGGTCATCACGCTGATGTCCGCCGTACTCATCGCAACGTATCTGCTGCCCGCGCCACGACTGCCGGATGCGGAACGACTGCTGATGACGTTGGAGTCGTCCTTCATTCTGATGGTGATCGGCTTCGGTGATTTCGCGAATCCGAACCATGTACGATTCGCGGCCGTCACGTCACTGGCCGCCTACGTGGTCCCGATGATCATCGCCACGCTGATGTGGGTGCGCGCCGCCACCCCTCAGATTGTTCCGCCGATGCAGGCCACCCAACCGATGCCGGATCCGCGGTCCCCGCAACGCGTACGCACCACGATCACCGACGCGAACCGTTGGATTCTCACCATCATCACGGTGATCATGGGCGTGGGCATGATGGGACTGTCGATGACGAACGACTATCGTCCACTGCCGCCGGATGTGCCCACCGCGCTGTTCGGCGTGACGGCGCTCATCGTCGGCACGATGTGGATGAGACGACGCCCCGCACTGCGCAGCTGGCCCGCGCTCTGGCCCGGCCTGACGACGCTGCTCGCGCCGATGCTGCTGGTCTCGTGGAATGAACGGTGGGCGCGCGATCAGATCATGTACAGTACGTCGCCCGACGGCATGACACCGACCAGCTCCGGTCACCCGTTCCCGGTGCGTGAGATTCTGCTGTTCGTGATCGCGCTGGCCGTGCTGATCGCGGGCGCGCTGCTCGGATGGCAGGCGCCGATCATCGCCGGTGCGGCAACGCTGATCCTGCACGTGATCGTACTGCTGTGGTCATGGATCGTCATGTTTTCGCTGGCGTTCTGGTGGGTATGGCTGGCGGTCGGCGGCATCGTCCTGATCATCGTGGCCGCCCGCTACGAGCGCAGCCTGGGAGCGGCGAAAACACTGGTCACCAGAATCTCGCAGCTCCGGTAGCCGTCGTATCCCCCGTTCTCCCTCCAAGGGAGGGAGATGTCATGACAACGTCATGACAGAGGGAGGGGTCCAGCCCCTATCGCAGTCTCATCCCTCCCCGAACCGCCGCATCCTCTTCTTGAGAGGCGTAACACATGCGGGACGAAACCTACCGGTCTGCGAGCACTCCACCGGCATAGGCGTCGGAATCGCCTGCGGAGTAGTAGATCTCGCCGGGTCGGGCGCCGCCTTCGAGGAGCTTGCTCACGGTCACGAAATGATATCCCTGGTCCTGCAGCCGCTTCACGATCTGCGGAATCGCCCTGGCCGTACTGCCATACGTGTCGTGTAGGTCAACGATGGACCCGCTCAACGTGGTATCCACCACCTGCTTCACAGTGGCGTTGGCGTCCCGGCTTTTCCAATCCTGCGAATCGATGTTCCACAGCACCAGACTCATACCATCGGCCTTGGCCTGGTTCAGCACAGTGTCACTCCACGCACCGTCCGGTGCCCGAAGAAGCGTCGGACGACTGCCGGTCACGTTTTCGATCGCATCGGAGGTCTTGTCAAGACTAGTTTTGAGGTCGCCGGCCGACAGTGCGTGCAGCTGTGTATGCGACCACGACATGCTGCCGATTTCGTGTCCTTCCGCGGCTGTTCGTTTGAGCAGGTCCACGTTGCTGCCGGTGATGTTCTGTCCCTGCACGAAGAACGTGGCGGGCACGCCGGCCTTGTTGAGCGCGTCGAGCACCTTAGGCGTGTTCGTCTTGTCCGGCCCGTCGTCGAAGGTGAGCGCCACGCATTTGCTCAGCCGGCAGTCGAGCGGCATCGCGTCGCGCACGGCGTCGGTGGCGGACTGCAGATCGGCCATCACGCCCTTGGTGGATTCCGCGGTCAGATTGTTGGTCTTCTGCAACGCCGTTGCCGCATCGATCGCACCAGATAGCGCGGTGCGCAACGATTCATCGACCTTACCTGCGGACACGTCGAGCACGGTCTGCGCGGTGGACACGAGATACGACAGTCGCGTCCGCACGTTGACGGACTTCTGATCCTCGATGCTGGCCTTCACATTGTCGGCCGCATACTGCACTTCGCCGGTGCGTTTGAACATGGGAGTGATGGCGTCATTGAACGATCCGGCAAGGGTATTGAGGTCGTCGATGCCGGCGCTGCCCGAGCATTGGCTTTCGTTGAGCGCATTGAGGTCCAGGCCGATCACGGAGCTGTCATTGGTGCCGGCGAGATCGTTGAGCATGTCGAGCAGTTTGGTGTTGGCCACGTCGTCGGACGGGGTCTTGCCAAGTTCGCGCGCGGCTTTCATGGTGGCGGTGTAGGTGGTGACCGTGGTGGCGTATTTCGATTGCGCGCTCTGGCAGGAACGCAACGCTTCGGCATGCGCCTGCGCACGGAAATCGGCCACGCCACGGGCGATCGTGACGCCGGCGATCAGCGCAAGCACGGCGAACACGGAGAGGAACGCGATGAGTAGTGGCTTTGGACGGCTGTGGGGCAGGCGCCGGGCAGAAGCGGTGATGTCTGCGGAAGCATCGTGCCGGTCTTCCGAGGCCATGTCATCGGTGCCGCCGTCAGAGAGACCGGTGACGTCCGCCCACTGACTGGCCAATGAATCGAAGTCGCCCGAGTTGATGTCGGCGGAGTCCGCGTCATGCTCATCTCTCATGAGATCCCCCTCCTTCGTCAGCGTAGCGAGCTGCCGGGGACACAATTTCTTTTCACCATATCAACCAGAATGACGGCAGACCAAGACCGCACCGCGATTGGCATCATGACGACCTATCTCGTAGTTGTGGTACAGATCAGCGACATCTCCGCCACCTAACCCGCATTTATGAGGTCCTTTGTTCGGCGGGCTCGCTTCATAGGCACCGTGATTAAGGGCCACCAAGACAGCTTTCCACAACAAACTATCGAAAAATGCAATATAAACGACAGTCTCTACTTGGCGAAGGACCTCACAAATCAAGGTTAGGTATTGTCAACCCATGCGAAGAACCTCACAAACGGCAGATAGCCGTTCATTAACGCCGTGCAGCGCGGATCAGAGTATCGCTTCAGCCGGTACCGCCCCAGATGAGACTTCAGAACAGGGCGTCCTGAGCAAATTCGTCGTCAGGGTTGGCGGGCGTAGTGGATGCCGCACCACCGAACTCAGCATCCGCGGCCGCGCGCCGAAGCAGAACCGGATTGAACGCGTCCGGGCCGTTGGCAGCCAGATGCGCGGCGGCATCGTCGGAGGCCTCGCGCAGTTGGGAGTCCAACATCACGGCGTCGGGCGAGACGAGGAACGCACGTTCGTTCAGGCCATGCAGGTACAGACCGTCGAGCGCCTCGACTCGGGAGAGCGCCACATAGCCCATGCCGGGCGCGAATGTACGACGCAGGTCCATCACGGCACGGTCGAGCGTCATGCCCTGCGACTTGTGGATCGTGATGCCCCACGCGCAGCGCAGCGGCACCTGACTGACGGATGCAAGTACCTTCTCGCCGTCCATCATCTCCCAGTCGGCCGGTTTCATGGTCACGATATTGCCGTTCTCGAACCGTACGATCGGCCAGCCGCCCTTGCTCTCGTCGGAGAAGCCGGTCACCGTGCCGATCGAACCGTTCACGTACTGCCGGTCCGCGTCGTTGCGTAGTGCCATCACCGCGGCGCCGGTCTTCAGGATCAGATGCTCCGGGGCGAGCATGTTCTTCTTCAGCCGTTCCACCAGTTGCGCGCTGCCGGCCGATGTGGCGTGGAAGCCGTGCGGTTCGTCGTCGATCTCGTTCAGCCGCAGATCGTTGAGCGCGTCGGCCTGACGGTTCGTGGGGAACAGGTTCGTGGCCACCACGCCCGGTTCGGGCATCATGCCGATGCGTCCGCCCAGCACGGTGCGATCGGCGTCGGTCACGCCGCCGTCGCGAATGTCGGTGAGCACGGTGAGCAGTTGGCCGTCGTCCTGACGATGCTGTTCGGTCAGGTAGCAGATCGTGGGCGCGAGCGACTCCCACACCAGCGATTCGGTGACGAACCCTTCCGGGTCCAGTCCTCGCCGCGCGTACTCCTCGCGTGATCGCAGGAACTCCTCGGTGGGTGCCACCACGTCGTTGTTGCGTCCCGAACGGCTGACCGGTGGCAGCTGGAAGAAGTCGCCGGACAGCACGACCTGCAGTCCGCCGAACGGCCGCGGGTCACGTCGCAGTTCTCGGCAGACGCGGTCGACCATGTCGAACAGCCAGGCGTGCATCATCGATACCTCGTCGATCACCAGGATGTCGGTGGCGTCGATGGCCTTGCGGCGTCGTGTGCGGATGCGTTTGAGCGTGGCCTCTTCGAGGGACGTGCTCACGCCGACGCCGCTCCACGAGTGGATGGTCTGGCCGTTGATGTGCGTGGAGGCGATGCCGGTGGACGCGGTGACCGCCACCGAAGCGCCCGCCTTGCGCGCCGCGGCGACGAACTCGTTGAGCACATAGGTCTTGCCGGCGCCGGGCGCACCGGTGAGGAACACGTTGGCGCCGGCGTTGAGGATGGCGAGGGCTTCGGATTGCAGCATAGATCGCTATGGTACCCGCACCCGGAGGCGGTGATGCGGGGCGCGAACGGGAACAGCGCCCGGTACGGCTACAGCGCCCTGTAGATCGCCTCCACATCGCTCGGGGTGACGGCGCGCGGGTTGACGGCGATATTGCCGGACGCCATGGCGTCGTGGGTCATGCGGTCCACCACGGCGAGGAAGTCCGGACGGTCCACGCCAGCCGCTTCGAGCGTGTCGGGGATGCCGATCGCGCTTAGCAGGGAGCGGATCTCGTAGACGAAGTCGTCGGTGTCGGTGTATTCGACGTCGGGGAACAGCGCCTCGTGCATGAGCTCGTACTGGCCCTTGTCTGCCAGCGCGTTGAATTCGAGCACGCTGGGCAGCAGCAGGCCGTTGGCCTCGCCGTGCGCCACGTGGAAGAACGCGGAGATCGGGTGACTCATGGCGTGCACGAGTCCGAGTCTGGTGGATTCGAATGCGATGCCGGCCATGGTGGCGGCGACCATCATGCCTCGCGCGGCCTCGGCGTCGTCGCGGCGGGCGTAGAAGCGCTTGAGGTATTTGCCGATCAGGCGCAGCGCCTCGAGCGAGTACATGCCGGAGAACGTGCTGTCCACGGTGTTGGTGAACGATTCGATGGCGTGCACCATGGCGTCGGTGCCGCATGCGGCGGCCACGCGGGCGGGAACGGTGGCGAGCACGCCCGGGTCGAGGATCGCGTAGGCGGGCAGCAGGAGCTTGCTGCCGACGGTGAGCTTGTAGTTGCGCGCCTCGTCGGTGATCACGGAGAACGAGGTGACCTCGCTGCCTGTGCCGGCGGTGGTGGGGATGGCGATGAACGGCACGATCGGGCCGGGCACGGTGTTCATGCCCTCGTAGTCGCCGATTTCGCCGCCGAACTTGGCGACCACGCCCACGGCTTTGGCCACGTCGAGCGATGAGCCGCCGCCGATGGCGATGATCGAGTCGCAGTCGTGCTCCTTGAACAGCGCGACGGCCTCGTCCACGCACACCGCGGTGGGATTGGGCTTCACATCGGTGAACATGACGTGGCTGATGCCGGCCTCGTCGAGGGAATCGGTGGCCTGCTTGGCGAGGGGCGCGTCGGCCAGGAACGGGTCGGCGATGATCAACGCGTTTGTCATCTTGAGTTCGCCGGCGTACGTGCCGAGTCGGCTCACGCCACCATAGTCGACGATGATGTTCTGCGGTACGGAAAACTTGAGCATGATGGTCCCTTCAATCTGCGGCGTCGTCGCCACGGTTTCCAGCATAGACCGGCGTGAATGGAGAGACAAGCGTGGGGTTCCCGGCCTATACGATCTATACGATCTATACGATCTATTCGGCCGGAGAAACCCCATGGCATATGCGGATCCCTCCGCTCACGGCATGATGATCGATGCGATGATCGGCGTCACTCCTTGCCGGCGGCGACGGCGTTCACGGAGTCGGTGAGGATCTCGAGTGCCTGATCCACCTGCTTCTTCGTGACGATCAGCGGCGGGATGCAGCGGATGATGCTGTCGCCGATGGCGGTGGTGAGCAGTCCGCGCTTGAGTGCCGCATGCTTGATGTCCACGGCGTTGACGGTGCCGTCGAATTCGAAGCCGACGAGCAGACCACGGCCGCGGCTCTCCTTGATGTGTGGCAGAGTCTTGCCTTTCTCGATGAAGTACTTGCCGATCGTGGCGGCGTTCTCGGGCAGCTTGCGGCTGACGATCTCGTCGACCTCGGCAAGCGCGGCGGCGGTGCACATCGGCGAACCGCCGAATGTGGTGCCGTGCGTGCCGGGAGTCAGGGATGCGGCGATCGGGTCCTTGGTGACCATGGCGCCGATCGGGACGCCGCCGCCAAGGCCCTTGGCCATGGTGAAGATGTCAGGCTCCACGCCGTAGCCCTGCCATGCGAACAGGGAGCCGGTGCGGCCCCAGCCGGTCTGCACCTCGTCGAAGATGAGCAGCAGACCCTTGTCGTCGCACAGCTTGCGCAGGCCTTCGAGGAACTCCTGTGTGGCCGGGTGCACACCACCTTCGCCCTGCACGGGTTCGACCATGATGGCGATGGTGTTGTCGGTGATCTTGGCCTTGAAGTCGTCGAGGTTGTTGAACTCGGCGTAGGCGAAGCCCGGGGTCATCTGGCCGAAGCCGTCCTGGGCGAGCGAGCCGGGCTGGCCGGTGGCGGCCAGGGCGCCGAACGTGCGGCCGTGGAAGGAGTGCAGCGCGGAGAGGATCTCGTACTTGTGCGGTCCGAAGTGGTCGATGCCGTACTTGCGGGCGAGCTTGATGGCCACCTCGTTGGCCTCGGTGCCGGAGTTCTGGTAGAAGATCTTGTCGAATCCGGACAGGTCGCACACCTTCTTGGCGAGCAGCGCCTGCGGGATGGTGTACGGGTAGTTGAACGTGTGCATGATGTCGCCGACCTGGTCGCGGATGGCGGCCACGACCTTGGGGTTGCAGTTGCCGGCGTTGTTCACGGCGATGCCGCCGTAGAAGTCAAGGTAGGCGTTGCCGTCCGGGTCGTAGATGTACATGCCTTCGGCACGTTCGGCGACGAAGTCGTAGCGTTCGTAGGTTTCGATCATGTACTTCTTGACGAGTCCCTTGAGCTCATCCTGGGAGAGTCCAGTTTCCGCAAGCTTCATCTCATGCTCCTTATCGCCATGGCGCTGTCCCGGCCGCGATCATGAGTGGGTCGCGAATGGTCGGATGGCGGTGCCGTACCGTTGCTGTACGGCTCAAACTCTAAGGTTTGCGTGTTTCCCTCCGCGCGTGATTGTGTGACGCACGCATGACGGCATGATGGTGGATCGTCCAATAACGACAACTGGATTGGACTTGATGTCCAAACTTGGCGCGGAAGCATGATCTTCCGCCCCCCCCAAAAAAAACCATAACGGAACCGGAAATGTGGCACTCACCGAAAGTTGATATCGTGCACAAGCTTGCAATAATGTGAGACTTCTAGAAATTGGGACATATCTTCGGCATTTTGCGTTTTGCATTCTGGTCCATGGGGCACAGTGCCGCGCCTGCGTCTCTCAGCATCAATATTCGGTACCATCGAACCATTGTCCGTATCACGCAGAAGAGGTAAAACATGGCAACCGCTTGGGGAGATGAAAGCGTCAGGAAAACCGGCGTTCCCTCACCCATGTACCTGATGGGAGCATGCGTTTGCGACGATGCAGAGACCCTGACCCGGCAAAGGCTGGCCTCACTCAAGCCCAAAGGCGCAAAGAAACTACATTGGCGAGATATGCGACCTTCATTGCGAGGCAAAGTCATTGACGCAATCGACGCCATGAACCTTGATCATGTCATCGTAGCCGCCGTGCCCATGGACCGTTGGAATACCGCCGAACGAGCCCGACGCAAATGTTTGGAATGTCTTCTCCCGTTGTTGGAAACAGAATACGGCGTGGACACGCTCGTGCTTGAACGGCGCGAAGCCTCGCAGGATAGAAACGACATCCGTTTCATCGACGGTCTGCGCAGCCGCGGATTCATCAGCGCAATTCGCGTCGAACTCCAAGCGGGTGAAACCGACGCAAGGCTCTGGCTCCCCGATCAGCTGCTGGGGGCCTATGGCGACGCCCGAACCGGCACGGAGAGGTACGGCAGCTTCCTCAGCTGTGTGCGAACCGTACTTATCGACGGTGACTGACATCGTCAGGCCGTGTATACTTCAAAGTAAGCCAACCCCGCTGGGGAAATGGAAGTGAGAGCCGGACGCCCCGAGTATCTTGGGGGCCGGCTCTCGCGCTATTCACGCATTTACGGGAGCGTATCTATACCACTACTGTTTCTCCCAGACACCACATCCTCGGGAACTGAACCCGGCTACATCATTAGGAATCGTGATTGTCTGAGCAATTCCTGCGGACACAAAATTATTGTCATAAATTTGGCCATTTGCATCCTGCATTTCCCAGTAGCAATTCGAGACCTTTTCACTCATGGTTTTCCAAGTACCAGTAGACATCTCAGATGGAACCTTATAGGTTCCATCATCCTTGATCATCCCCTGCTGACGCTTAGAAGCAACTTCCGATTCTCTAGCCGTATCCTTTTCGGCTTTCTGCTTTATCTCATCTGCTCGTGGATGGCTGGGACACAACGTAAGTGCTGCTACCAATTCTTTTGCTTGGTCGGAGGTCATCGTCTGCATTCCCATTTCTACAAATGCAGTAGAAGCACAAAGACTATACAGAACACCCAAAGAGCTAATATCTTTATTCACCGTCCCATAAGCATCTATCATCGCTTCCTTTTCGTCCTCGCTCATATTATCCGCAGTACCAGCTGGATATGAGCCTGTCGTATGGCAAGTAACAAGTACATCCTTCTTCCAGACGGTATCCTCGTAATTGCTACTGGTTACTCCAGCAATCCTTGTCCCTGTCGACGTATCTGAATCAGAGGCGGATTCATAACAGCTTAAATCAAACACTAGAGACTGGGCATTTGCTGATTTCCTCTGCTGCTCATTAGCCAAGGACGTTTCTTTAGCCTTGGATTTAGCAGCAGAATCATCCCCCAAATATCGAATCGTCATATCAACCGCCTCCGTTTCGTCGTCGACGGTCCACGAAATGACCCAGTTACCCCATACTCTTGATGAATTATCTTTGGATGTGTGCGAATCACCAATTTCATACACTATATCGTCATCCATATTAGTATGGTTAGCGATGCATTCTACTATTTTCATGTCATCCGTATTTCTCCACACCATTTGTAAAGCAGGCTTATTCGAGTAGTTTCCTTCAGTTAAGACTGCAACCTTATTATCTTGGTTACAAGCAGAAGCCACTTTCTGGACAACAAGATCATCATCACTTTGATTATTCCGCAACGCGACAAACGCAACTGTGGAAACCACTACAACGGCCACCACTACAATTGCGGCAATTGTGATTTGCAGCTTATGTCTATCCCATATTCCTTTGTTCTTCAGTGAATGATTCTCTTGCGTGGTAGGGGTACCGGACTCGGCAGCTACTGGTATCGCTGCCGAAGTAAGGGATTCCGCGGAATCAGTCTCTCTTTCTGAGACCATAGGATTCTCCTGCATCAGAGATGGCTGCTGACGCTCCGTAGAATCTTCGGATAATGTCGTATCTGCTTTAGCCGTTACCTGTTGCTCAGGATTCTGTGACACTTCTACCGTTCTGTCCGCGGAAAGAGTTGCAGATACCCCAGAGAAGAACTCATCCGCGATTGCAACGTTGTGCGCGTTTTGAAAGCCAGCTGCCGTGGATCCGAGTTTGCCGGCCACAGTCAGTTTGACAAGGACACCATCTCCGCTAGGTACAGCCGAAGCCGTCAGATTCTCACCCCACGTAGTCATGCTGATACCGGATGAAAACGTGCACGAGCAGGACAGATCATCGACATTCTTCAAGACAAAACGAGACTGATCTGATTCCAGATAATGTTTCATCGCCCCATACACTTCTCCGATGGACGCGTTGTAGTAGCGCTCCAGCTGCGTGGTATTCAACGCCATTGTTCTTCTCCCTCAGTTGAACTAGCAACTAATCTTAAGCATAATGGGTAGCAAGCCCGCAATCCGAAGAGGAAAACAATGCTTCAACCATAGTTTTTACAGCAGCTAAAGCCGTTCGAGGAGTGATGAACGGCGTAGAAGTCGATGTCCGTTGGACTCCAACCTAAGAACTGCCACGACACGTCGGAAAGAGCAGTTAAGCGGTAAGGCGGTTGAACGGTACGTCGATTTTCATTGCGATTCCACCAGTCCCGCAATCAGAAATTGTGAATCTCGTGCCCCCTCAGTCATACATCCGCCCGATATCTCTCTTCCACGGAGGGAGCGCACAGGTGCCTGAGCTACTCGTGTCCTTGGGGCGAGCCGTCGAGGTGCTGGAGGCGTAGCTGGGACCACATGAGCGTGCGGGCCGGGAACAGCTTCGTGGCGGCGAAGATAGCCTTGGCCGGCAGACCCGGCAGTGAGAGAGCGCGACCGCGGAACATGTCATTGATGATGTGCCCGACCACGGCATCCGCGTCCATGATGCCGATGAAGTTGGTGAACGGCTGCTCCTTGGATGATGGGGATGAGAGCACAGACGAGTTTCCACCCGACCGTTTGCGGATCCCGGCACCGCCGCTCCCCTGCGCCCGTTCGATGAATTCGGTGCGCACCCAGTACGGGCAGGCCGCCGTGACCTTGATACCCCGGTAGGCGAGTTCCCGGCCGAGCGCGCGCGACCAGCTGACCATGAACGCCTTGGTGGCCGCGTACACGTTGATGTATGGGCAGGGCAGGAATCCGCTGATCGAGCACAGGTTCATCATGTGGGCGCCGGCGCGCATGTACGGCAGACTGTGCGTGACAATGGCGATGGGCGTCTTGATGTTGAGGTCGACCATGTTCAGATGCGTCCGCAGCGGCACGTTTTCGAAGTGGTCCATCGCACCGAATCCGGCGCAGTTGGCAAGGATCGTGATGTTCGGCCGTTCCTCGGCGAGCAGCTGACGGTAGGCGTCGATGTCGTCGGGATCGGTGAGGTCCAGTGCCAGCGGACGAACGGGGATCGGCACGGCACGGTCAAGCTCCTCGAGTCGTTCGCGACGTCGGGCGATCACCCAGATCTCGTCGGCGGCCACGCGGCCGACCGACGCCCAGTAGGCGATCTGATGCGTGAACTCACGGCCCATGCCGCTTGATGCCCCGGTGACGACGATGATGTTCCTCATGGCCAGCACTCCTTTGTTCCTCGCCATTTCATTGGTATGCACCAGTCTATGCACATGCGCCGGTGTGCGGTCACGTGGCACGGGTACCGGTCACGCGGACCGCCCGAGCCACGTGACTGAACCCGGCCCACGTGATCGCACCGAGGCCCGTACCCGATGGCTCAGGGCCCGCAGTCGATGGCTCAGGCCTGCGCGCAGATGGTCTTGGTCTGCTCCACGTTGCGCTTGAGTTCGGCGACCAGCGCCTCGGCGGAGTCGAAGTGCACCTGCGGGCGCAGGAACTCCACGAATTCGGCGCGCACGGTGTGATCGTACAGATCCAGCCATTCCGCGTTGCCGTCGGCGTCGACCGGGGCGATCGCGTACGCCTCGAGCACGCGGGCCTCGGGCTCGTCGAACGTCTCCTTGGTGCCGATGGAGATGGCGGAGGCGTATCGACGCTCCTCGCCGGTCTGCGGATCGGTGTCGATCAGCCAACCTGCGTACACGCCGTCGGCGGGCATGTAGCCGTGCACGTCCTTGGCCACGTTCGCGGTGGGGAATCCGAGCGTGCGTCCGCGCTGCTTGCCGCCGATCACCACGCCCTCAACGGCGTGCAGACGGCCCAGAATGTCGGCCGCGGCCTTCACCATGCCCTGCGACAGCAGGAACCGCACGTACGATGAGCTCCACGCGCGCACCAGACGGTTCGGCGTCTTCTTGCTCAGCGCACGACGCTCGGCCTTGGTGAGTCCGGAGTCGGGGTCGTTCACGCGGGCGAGCGCAGCGGCCGCCTCGGGCGAGGCGTTCTCGTCCAGAGGGATGCGCACTTCGCCGGGACCGCGGTCGTCGACCACATCCACTTGGAACATGCGCGTGGCCTGAGCGACAGAGTCGATGGCCTTCACGTCGCCGACCCGTCCGGCGCCCATGCGACCGTCCTTGCCGATGACCAGCGTGTGCAGGCCGATCTTGCCGACCATCTGACCGAGGAAGTACTGGTACGACTTGGCGCCGAACTCGAGGGTGTAGCGCACCACGAGCGCGTGTTCGATGCCGGTCTCCTCGATGAGCTTGAGTCGACGGTCAATGCCGGTCAGCGCGTCGGTGTCCGGATACTCCTGATCGTTCGGCAGTTCCGCGCCGTCATGCGCGGCCGCATACTCGTGCACGACGGACGGACGCGGATCGAATACGATGGCCACGGAGATGGCGCCGTAGCTCTTGGCTAGGTCGACCGCGCGGCGGAGCACCGCCTGATGTCCCTTGTGCACGCCGTCGAAGCTGCCGACGGCCACGACGGTTCGCTTGTTCTGTCCGAACGGCGGCCATGCCAGCATGCCTTCGGTGTCGGGGATCAGTGTGGTGATCTTCATGGTTCCTCATTCCGTATTGCCGTGTGCCCACAATGTTTTGGTTTCACGTGGCACATTTCACGCTGCGTGTTTCACACGCTTCCTGTTTTCCGATGTTCAAGCTTACGATAACGGCTCGGCAGCGGCCTTCCGACCACAGGCCGATCATCCGCTACTCCCCTGCCGATGCAGCCGACACCGCCGGAAACACGACGGCCGGCTTGGACTGATGGGAGTTGGCGCGCTCGATAATGGCGGCGAGATCGTCTCCCGCAATGGCCGCCGTGGGTTCCGTGACCTTGTGCTCGATGCGACGTCCGAACCGCAGTTCCTGTGCTTCAGCGGCAGTGATGTCGAGGCACGGCATGGTCAGACGCGCGGCGTGTGGCATGTCGATCATGCGGGAGAGCAGTGCCGTGCGGCGATCGGCGTGACCGTCGGTATTCAACGACGGCTTATCCTTGTCAGGCACGGTCGTTTCGGGAATGTCGAGAATCGCCTTGGCTCGGGTGATGGTCTCGCCGTCGCGGTTGGTGAAGGTGCGGTTCTCCGTGTGCGCAGTGACCACGTTCGGCGCACCGGCATCGAAGGAGCCCACGCGGGTGCGGCGCAGGCGGGTCAGATGGCCGCCGACGCCGAGTTCACGTCCGAGATCGCGGGCCAGAGCGCGGATATAGGTGCCGGAGGAGCAGGTGACGCGCACGGTGAGGTCGAGGTGGGGGGTGTTGCGTTCGGCGGGAGGTGTGATCCCTCCCTCAGTCACGTCGTTCGACGTGACAGCTCCCTCCCTCGGAGGGAGCACAGAAGAATCGGAGGCAGTAACGGCGTTCAACGCGACGATGCCTCCCGGCATCACGGATGGGTTGGAGACAGTCGCGTTGTTCGACGTGACAGCTCCCTCCCCCGGAGGGAGCACAGATGGGTTGAGGACAGTCAGGTCGTTCGGCGTGACGGCGTCATTCTGCGGAAGTACGGAGGAAACGGGCGAGGGCACATCGTAGTCGAGGATCGTGAAGTCGTGGATGGTGATCGGGCGCGCCTCGAGTTTCACGTCCTTGCCCTCGCGTGCCAGATCGTAGGCGCGCTGGCCGTGGATCTTGATCGCGGAGAACGTGTTGGGCACCTGTTCGATACGGCCGAGGAAATGCTCGGCGATCGTCCGCTCGACCGTCTCGCGGGTCAGTGCGCTTAAACGTACGGTGACCTCGTCCTGTGTCGGCTCATGATCGGCCGACTCGTCATCGACTTCGGAGGATTCGCCGACAGATGCGGTTGCAAGGTCGTCCACGGCATCGTCGGGCCTTTGCGACGTGCCGCTCCCCCACGGCAGGACCTCGCCGTCGGCGTCGTCGGTCGTGGTGCGCTGACCGAGACGGATCGTCGCCTCGTACGTCTTGTCCGCGCCGACGATGTAGTTGAGCAGTCGCGTGGCGTAGCCGAATCCGACAACCAGCACGCCGGTGGCCATCGGGTCGAGCGTGCCGGCATGACCCACACGACGCATGTGCAACGCGCCGCGCACGGCGGCGACCACGTCGTGACTGGTCACGCCCTGCGGTTTGTCGATCACCAGGATGCCGGAGATGTCCGAGGTCTTAGAAGAACGCGCTGCCAATATCAATCCTTCTTGCTCGTTGTAGATAACCGCCGGCTCTCCTCTCTGAGGAGAGCCGATGCGAATGGGCTCAGGCCATGAAGTGGGCGTCGGCCTCGGGGGTCTCGTCCTCGGAGTCGTCGGCCTCGACGTCGTCGGAGTCCTCGTCGAACTCGTCATCGTCGGTCTTCGGCTCGTCGTGACGGTACGGGTCGGCTTCGCCGGCGTACTGCGCGTTCTCGCGGGCCTTAGCGAGCTCGGCGTCGCGCTTGAGCGCCACGGTGAGGATGTCTTCGATCTCGGTGGCCTCGGACGGCACGTCGTCATACTTGAACTCGAGCACGGGAGTCAGGCGCAGACCGGCCTTGTGCCCCACGTGGGAGCGCAGACGTCCCTTGGCCTGGTTGAGAGCCTGGGCTGCGCGGCGGCGCTGGCCCTTCTCCTTGCCGTCGTCACCCAGCTGGGTCCAGAAGATACGAGCGATCTGCATATCGTTGGTCACGCGAACGTCGGTGATGGTGACGCCGGCGAGACGGGGGTCATGCAGTTCACGCTCGAGGGACTGCGCGACCACGCGCTTGATCAGTCCCGCGATGCGCACTGCGCGAGGATTGGTTCCGGACATGATGTCCCTTTCTTTCTAACGAATAGATACAAATCGGCTCCCCTCCGGAGGGGAGCCGGCTGGGGAAACGGTCTGAGGTGAAGCGGCGAACGTCGACGATTAACGGCGTTCAGCCTCCCCTCAGACCGCCTCCGGCGGCCAGCTCCCCTCCGGGAGGGGAGCCTGTGAAACACTACTGGCGCTCAACCTCACGCATCTCGAAGGTCTCGATGATGTCGCCTTCCTGGATGTCGTTGAAGTTGCCCAGGTTGATACCGGCCTCGTAGCCTTCCTTGACGGAGGTGACGTCGTCCTTGAAGCGACGCAGCGAGGAGATCTCCAGGTCGTTGACCGTGGCCACGCCGTTGCGCAGGATACGGCACTTCGTACCACGCTTGACCTCGCCGTCCTGCACCATGACGCCGGCGATGTTGCCGAACTTGGAGGAACGGAAGATCTCGCGGATCTCGGAGTGGGAGGTGACGACCTCCTCGTATTCCGGCTTGAGCATGCCCTTGAGGGACGCCTCAACATCCTCGATGGCCTTGTAGATGATCGAGTAGTACTTGATCTCCACGCCCTCGCGCTCGGCGAGGTCGGCCACCTGACGGTTCGGACGCACGTTGAAGCCGATGATCACGGCCTTGTCGACCGTGGCCAGGTTCACGTCGTTCTGCGTGATGGCACCGACGCCGCGGTGGATGACCTGGATGCCGACCTCGTCGGACACCTCGATCTTCATCAGGGAGTCTTCCAGCGCCTCCACGGAACCGGAGGAGTCGCCCTTGATGACGATGTTGAGCATGTCGATCTCGGACTTGGCGAACTGCTCCTTGAGGCTCTCGAGCGAGACGACCTTGCGGCGCTTGGCCAGCTGGGCGGCACGTTCGGTGGCCTGACGCTTCTCGGCGATCTGGCGGGCGGTGCGATCGTCCGGGGCGACCAGGAACAGGTCGCCGGCGGTCGGCACGGAGGTGAGACCAAGCACCTGCACCGGGGTGGAGGGCGTGGCTTCCTTCATCTGCTTGCCGTTCTCGTCGAGCATGGCGCGGACGCGACCGTACGACGTGCCGGCCACGATGGCATCGCCCACGTGAAGCGTACCCTGCTGCACGAGCACGGTGGCCACGGCGCCGCGACCCTTGTCGAGTCGGGCTTCCACGGTGGCACCGCGGGCGTCCATATCCGGGTTGGCGCGCAGGTCGAGCGTGGCGTCGGCCGTCAGCAGCACGGCTTCGAGGAGCTTGTCCACGTTGATGTTCTGCTTGGCGGAGATGTCGACGAACATGGTGTCGCCGCCGTATTCCTCCGGCACCAGACCGAACTCGGTAAGCTGACCGCGCACCTTGTCGGGGTTGGCACCCGGCTTATCGATCTTGTTCACGGCGACCACGATCGGCACGTTGGCGGCCTGAGCGTGGTTGATGGCCTCCACGGTCTGGGGCATCACGCCATCGTCGGCAGCGACCACGAGGATCGCGACGTCGGTGAGCTCGGCACCACGGGCACGCATGGCGGTGAACGCCTCGTGGCCAGGGGTATCGAGGAACGTGAGCTTGCGGTGCTCGCCGTTCAGGTCCACGGACACCTGATAGGCGCCGATGCGCTGCGTAATGCCGCCGGCCTCGCCCGCGATGACGTTGGTCTTGCGGATCGTGTCGAGCAGTCGGGTCTTACCGTGATCGACGTGGCCCATGACGGTGACCACCGGCGGACGCGGCTTGAGATCCTCGTCGTCCTGCAGCTCTTCCTCGTCGAGGTCGATGTCGAACTGCTGCAGCAGCTCCTTGTCCTCTTCCTCGGCGGAAACGATCTTGATGTTCCAGCCGATCTCCTCGCCCAGAATCTGGAACGTGGACTCGTCGAGCGACTGCGTGGCCGTGGCCATCTCGCCCAGGTGGAACAGCACGGTGACCAGGGACGCCGCGTTGACGTTGATCTTCTCGGCCAGATCCGACAGGGACGCGCCCTGACGAAGCTTGATGGTCTGTCCGTTGCCGGAGGGGATGCGCACGCCGCCGATGACGGGTGCCTTCATCTCCTCGAACTCATGCCTCCTTGCGCGACGCGCCTTACGTGCCTTGGAGGAACGGCTGCCCTGACGGCCGAATGCGCCAGCAGCGCCACCGCGACCGCCGCGGCCGCCACGACCTCCACCCTGCTGGGGACCGTTGGTCGGCGTACCGTTGCCGGCACCCGGACGCGGAGCACCGCCGAAGCGGTTGCCACCCGGACGCGGAGCGCCGTTGCCGGCACCCTGACCGGGACGGCTGTGACCCCACTGGTTCGGCCTGCCCTGACCGCCACGACCCGGACGAGCACCCGGAGTCGGCCTGCCGCCCTGACCGGGGCGACCGCCACGACGGTTGTTGTTCACCGTCGGACGGGCCATCGGATGCGGACGCGGGATATCACCCGGAGTGGGCACGCTCATACCCTGCTTGCGGCTGAACGGATTATTGCCCGGACGCGGACCCGGAGTGGGGGCCGCGGAACGCTGCTGCTCGCCGGCGGGGGCGTTGCCGCCCGGCTGAACGCCGCCATGGGGGCGCGGTCCGCGCGGGTTCTGAGAACGACCCGGCTGCGGGCGTCCACCGTGGTTCTGCGGAGAGGCACCGCGACGATCGCCAGGATGCGGGGCCGCGCCACGACCGCCCTGCGGACGGGGACGGGCGCCACGATGATCACCGGGGGTCGGAGCGTGTGCGGAACGCGGCGACGGAGTCGGCGCCGCTGCGTGAGGCTTGGGGGTGGCCGCCGGAGCGTGCGGGGCCGCGGGCTTGGCGGCTGCCGGCGCATGCGGGGCGGGATGAGGGGCTGCCGGACGGTCTTCGCCGGAGTGGACCGGCTTCTTCGCCATCGGCTTCGGGGCCGGCTTGGCATGCGGCCTGGCCGGCGTGCCCTTGTCGGACTTTTCAGAGGAAGGCTGGAACGCAGCCTTGAGTTTGCGCACTACGGGCGCTTCCACGGTGGACGAGGCCGACTTCACGAACTCGTCCATTTCCTTGAGCTTGTCAAGGACGGTCTTGCTGTCAACACCAAACTGCTTGGCTAATTCATATACGCGTGCTTTGGGCACCAATATCTCCTATTCCCGACCGCGCATATGGCTCCGCGCGATCAATGATCACTGATGGTGAACATGTCCTGTCTCATCGTGCGACCATGGTTGTGTTACCTCGTTCTTTGCTGAAAGAAGGCATACTACACCCTCCGTTTCAGGTACCGCTGCAAGCATACTCAGCCCTATGGATTGCAACGGCGGCGAAAAACGCCGATGTGTCGCGCATACCGTACGGCACGATACGCGATCGGGGCGGCAGCCGTGAATGACGACAACCACCCCGAATTCATATCATGCCGCTGATGCGATCACTGTCGCTCAGTGCTCGCCCTGCTCGGCCTTCCTGGCACGGGCCTCCTCGGACTCGATGCCGATCTTCCAGCCAGTGAGCTTGGCGGCCAGACGGGCGTTCTGCCCCTCCTTGCCGATGGCCAGCGACAGCTGATCGTCATGGATGAACGCGATCGCCGTCTTGTTCTTCTCGCTGACGACCTGCACCTCGGTGGCGTGCGCCGGGGACAGCGCGGCGGCGACAAACTGCGCCGGATCCGCCGACCAGTCGACGATATCGATCTTCTCCTGACCAAGGTTCTCCATCACCGCACGCACACGCGAACCACCAGGGCCGATCAGCGCGCCCTTCGGATTCACGCCCTGCGCATTGGCGCGCACCGCGATCTTGGTACGAGCGCCAGCCTCACGCGCGATCGACATGATCGACACCGCGCCACTGGCCAGTTCCGGCACCTCACGCTCGAACAGACGACGAACCAGCTCCGGATGCGAACGGGACACGATGATCTCCGGGCCCTTGAGGCCACGGGCCACGTTCACCACATACACACGCAGGCGCTCGCCGTGACGGTAGCGCTCGCCCGGCACCTGCTCACGACGAGGCAGAATCGCCTCCACGTCGCCCACGGCCACATGCACGTTGGCCGGATCCTTCGCATCCTGCTGCACGACGCCGGTGATCAGGTTGCCCTTCTGACCGGAGAACGCGCCGAACACCTTTTCATCGGCGGCGCGACGGAACAGCTGCGTAATGACCTGACGAGCGGTGGCGGCGGCGAGACGGCCGAAATCACGAGGGGTGTCGTCGTACTCCTCACCCAGCTGGGGAGCGGGATGAGGGTTGTCTTCCGTGGGTTCCTGAGGAATCTCGTCCTGAGCCCAGACCGTGAACGATCCGGCGCGGGCGTCGAGTTCCACGCGGGCGTGCTTCGCCGCATGAGGGGTTTTCAGGTAAGCGAGACGCAGGGCTTCTGCCAGTGCGTTATCCAGAGTCTCGGCATCTATTCCCTGCTCAGCAGCGAGCTGATGCATTCCTGCCAAGTCCAATTCCATGCCCAAGACCTCCCATATGAAGTTATAGCGGGCACCCTGCCCGCGAAATGGTCTGCAACGGCTATTAGTCTAACGTTTCATGCAGACACCACTATGCGCTTACGGCGAATTCGGGGATGGGGCCGGCCGCGGCGGAGAACGCGACCTGCGAGGGGGAATTGTCGTTCCCGATGCCCATGGTGGTCGTACCGTTCGCGGCATTCGTCGAGTTTTCGGTCGTCGCACGTCTTTTACCAACGTATTCGCATCGATACTCACGGCGTTCGTGTCGCTGATGTGCTGTCTGGGTCTGCTTGCCGCACTCCCCTCCCCTGCCGCCTCGGCCGCGGTGCCCGGCATCAGCGGACGCGGCACCGACGAGTCCGATCTCAGCGTCTGCGAGCGCGCACTGTCGTTGGGATTCGGCGATCTGGAACGCTATCAGTCGGCGTTGCCGTCGTATCTTCGTCTGTTTTCAGCCGCGGATGCGCAGTCGCGGTGGCATACGGCCGCGGTGGAGTGTCCGCAGCGTTTCGCGGAGGGTACCGTGCGCAGTGCTCTGGCCTTCCATGCCGCGAATACGCTGGCCGATCGTACCGGCATCGGCGGTGTCGTCACCGCGTCGTCGGCGTCGTTGGACGACGATCTGACGTTGCATGTCGACACGTCTACCGCCGCGGGACTGTCGTTGGCCGAGGATCGGGCCGGGTTCGCGTTCGAGATTCTTGCGGCCCGTCATGGCGCGGACGCCACGATGTACAAGCTCAGCGATCAGCGCAAGTCGAACGCGCAGATTCTCGCCACCGTGGTTGCGCACGAGTCGGATCCGCGACAGAAGGTCTATGCCGTGGATTCGCTGATCGCCAATCCCGACGAGACGGTCGATCCGACGAACGGGCTGAAGGCCGCCACTTCCGCCGTCGTGGAGATGAACTGCGCTTTGGAGGAATTGGACGCGGTGAGCGCCGGCACCGGAAAGCAGTCCGATTCCGCCTCATCGTCGGGATCGTCTTCCGATTCGACTGCGGATGATGCGTCGTCGAGCCGTACCGATGCGGAAGCCCATGATCTCGCCGTGATTTCCACTCTTGTTTCCGCACATATCGCAACGGCGCTCGATCTCGGCTACCCCGCACTGGAGACGGCGCTGCTGAAGTAGTTCGTCCGACCGTCACAAGACGGCCGTGAAAACAAAAATCCCGGAATCGTATGATCCCGGGATTCGTTGGCGGATAAGGCGAGATTCGAACTCGCGGAGGGGGTTGCCCTCACACGCTTTCGAGGCGTGCTCCTTCGACCGCTCGGACACTTATCCATCGTTGTCGCAAAAGACAACTTGACTAGTATGCCACGTTTTGCGGACAATGCAAAATCATCGCGTCGTCGAAGTGTCGCGCACGATTCAGACCTGCGGGCCCTGCTCGTGAACGGAGGCATTGACCCACTGGTCCTGCTGCACATTATTACCGCAGAACACACCGATGTCGAGCATGCAGTCGCGATAGTCACGACCGTGGGCGATGGTGATGTAGTTGTCGTCGACCATACGGTTGTGCGTGGGGTCAAGTCCGATCCAACGATCCTTGTGATACACCTCGACCCATGCGTGCGTGGCCCCCTCGCCGCCCAACAGACCGGCGATGTAGCGAGCGGTGAGACCCACGTGGCGGCATACGGACAGCATCACGTGCGCGTAGTCCTGGCACACACCCTTGCCCTGGGCGAGCGCCTCCTCGGCCGTGGTGCGAACGGTGGTGGACTTGGGCGTGTACGTGAACGCCTTGTACACCTCGTCCATCACCACCTGGCCGACGGCGATCGGGGATCCGGAATTGTATTCGGACCGCAGACGGTCCTTGCACCGTTCGATCAGCGCCTTGACGGCCGGACCGGGCACGGTGAGCGCCGAGTCGAAACGATAGAGCGGCTTGTAGATCTCGGGCTTGATATTGGCATTGTCGACGAACGCGATGCCGGTCACCCGATAGTTGAAGTGGGTGTGCGGTTCGGGAATGAAGCCGGTCATGACCACGGAATCGAACGAATCGATGGCGGTTTCGGCCTCCACATGCGGATCGATGACGACCTTGGTGTCGACCACCTGCTGACGCGGGCCCGTGGCGGGAATGCACCTGAGCTGGAAACGATGATCGGTCACGGGCGAGCTGAACGACAGCTTCATCTCGTAATCAAAATACAGTTTCTTCAACGATTCTCTCCTTGGGGCGCCGGACGCAAACCTTTTTCATTCTAGTTCCCCGTGAAAACGAACGTGCCTCGTGTTCCAGATGTGCACATCCGGTACGCGAGGCGGCGGTTCGGAAGCTTCCCCTCGGTCCTCCCCTCAGCTAGGGAAGAGAAAAAGAGGGGAGCCAGAGACGAACCAGAGCGGCTAGCGGGCCAGGTTCATGGTGTTCACTTCGGTGAGCGGACGCAACGTTTCGGCGGTCACGCGGTCGCTGAATCCCTCCTGGAACTTCTTGAGCGTTTCCGCAAGCTCGGCGTATCCGCGCTGCGGCAGCTGGCCGATGAGCCAGCGCAGGCCGGAGGCGAAGCATTCGGGCACCGGCAGGCCGTCGAGCGTCATAGCGTAGTTGACGAGCTTGCGGATCGGCGCCTTGAGTTCGGCAGAGGACACCGACAGTCGCGTGTACAGGTCGAGTCGCTCCAGATACTTGCCAATGAACAGGAACGCCTTGAGCGTCTGGTCGATCGTGGAGTTCTCGATCGCACCCCAGAAGGCGAGCAGATCGTCGTTCACGTCGCGCTGCGCGTAGATGTCCTCGGCGTCGGAGCTCAGCGCGGTCGCGTCGGCGATGCTGCTCAGCGCCATCTCCACGTACTGCAGCACGCGGGACGTGAGTTCGGGGCGCAGGATCACCGCGTTGTTGAACGCGCAGTCCATGGCGCTGCGCACCGAGTTCGGGTTGCTCTTGTCGTAAAGGAACGTGTGGATGAACGCGTCGAAGTCCTCGAAGTCCTCCGGCAGGTCGAGCGCGCGGGCAAACGGGCGGAACGCGTCCACGTCGGTGTCCATCACCTGATCATAGAACGGGAAGAACCGGGTGAGCGTGGTGAACACGCGTTCGGTGTAGCGGCCCAGCCAGTACAGGTTGTCGGCCTTGGACGCGGTGAGCAGCGCGAGGCTGTGACGTTCGGAGTCGGCGATGATGCGCTCGTTGGCCCAGTCGTTCTTCAACGACTCGCCTTCGCCGGCGAGCACCCACGTGTCCTTGAATCCGCCGCCCTGCGACGAGTTGACGATCATCTGGCCCGGGATCGACGAGTAGCGGGTCAGACCCGAATACCACACGTGCGTGTCCGGTCCGGTGACCACGAAGGCGCGCAGATCGGCCTTGCGCGGCTCCATGCGGCCGGTGTTCGGATCCACCACGTTAATGTCGCGGAACTGGATGACCTCCTGGGCGATGAACCGGCGCGGCTCGGCCTTGATCTTGTCGGCGAGCTCCTCGCGCTGGCGTGCGTCCAGGCTCGAGCCGAACACCACGCCGTAGCCGCCGGCCTCGGCCACGTCCTTGATCACGAGTTCGCCGAGACGGTCGAGCACCGTCTTGCGGTCCTCGTTGAACATGGGCATGTAGGTGGGCGCGTTGTGCAGGATCGGATCCTCGTGCAGATAGTACTGGATCATGGCCGGTACGAAGTAGTAGATGGCCTTGTCGTCGGCCGCGCCGTTGCCCGGCGCGTTCATGATGGCCACGTTGCCAGCGCGGTAGGCGCCAAGCAGTCCCGGAACGCCGATCACCGAGTCGGCGTTGAACGCGAACGGATCCAGGTATTCGTCGGACAGACGACGGTAGACCACGCCCACGCGATGCTTCCTGCCGGAGTAGTCGATGAAGTACAGTTCATTGTTCTCCACCTCCAGGTCCTCGGGGAACGCGAGCACCGCACCGGTCTTCTCGGCCAGGTAGGCGTGTTCGAAGAACGCGGAGTTGAACCGGCCCGGCGTGAGCACCACGGCGATGCCCTCGGTGGAGACGAAATCCATGGATCGGCGCAGCATCGTCGGGTAGGCGCGGTTGTCACGCACGCGCACGTCACGGAACAGTCGCGGCGAGATCCTGCGTTCGATGTCGCGCACGAACAGCGGGTAGCTGGCGCCGGACGGGATGCGCAGATTGTCCTCGAGCACCCACCAGCGGCCGTCCTCGCCCTGCACCAGATCCTCGCCGGCAATGTGCGCGAACACGCCGCCGGGAGGCGTCACGCCGTTGACCTGCGGAAAGTAGCCTTCGGACGTGTACACGTACTCCTCGGGAATCACCCCGTCGTGCACGATGCGCTTGTCGGAGTAGATGTCCTTGAGGTAAGCGTTCAGCGCGTTCACACGCTGCTTCAGACCACGGTCGAGTTCGTCGAACTCGTCGGATTCGATGATGCGCGGCACCGGATCGTAGGGGAACAGCTGATCGTGGTACTGGCCGTTCTTGTAGATGCCGAACCGCACGCCGTTGCGGCTCAGCTCACGATTGATCGCAGCCCTGCGGTCCACCAGCTCGGAGGCCATCTTCTGCGCTTTTGACTCGATCACTACCCATTCCTCCCATTGCACGCCATAGCTTCATGCCATACCTGAGAAGGCGTGATGCGGCCTTCCCGTAAGAACAGTCTCACCCTAGCCGCGCGCCGTTAACGGAAGCCCACACTAATGTTTCCAATATGCTTCGGGGTTGTGGGTGGGGTGCGCTCCCCTCGGTCGTCGCAATCACAGCGTGCGCACGGCGCGGATGGCCTGGGCGCGTTCGGCGAGCTGGTCGTCGGGCGGGTAGGCCACGTATTCGAGGGTGAGGCCCTTGGCCGCGGCCGGTCCGGTAGACCCCTCGCGTTTGGGTTCGGCCATCTTCTGCGCGAACCAGTCCACGCTTTTGCGTCCGCGTCCCACCTGCATGCATCCGTTGACCAGTGATCGCACCATGTTGCGTGCGAAGGCGTCGGCCACGATGGTGAAGCACAGCAGGCCCGACTCCGCGTACGGCACCGGTTCGCCGTATCCGCCGTCGGCCGCTCCCCCGTGCAGCATCACGCCCGGATCCACACGACGCCACTGCGCATACTTGACCTCGCGGATGGTGGTACCGCCCGGGTTCGGCGTGGCGAACGAGCCGAAGTCGTGCAGACCGATGGTGAGCGCCGCCGCCCGGTTCATGGCGTCCATGTCGAGCGTCTCGTCGATGGCGACGACGAATCCTCGGGTACGGGGATCGACGAACCGTCCGTTGTCGCACACCCGATACACGTAGGTGCGTTCGAGCGCGGAGAACCGTGCGTCGAATCCGCCGGGTGCCTGCCGTACGCGATGAATGGCAATGTCGTCGGGCAGCACGCGCTGCAGTCGTCGTTCCAATGCGATCTCCGGGGTCACGTCCATGTGGCCCACGGCCCGCGCGATCACGTCCTCGGGAAGGTCGATGTGGCAGACCTGATGCAGGGCGTGCACGCCGGTGTCGGTGCGGCCGGCCACCACCAGACGGATTTCGGGGGAATCGGGATCGTCGGCGCGCACGCGCAGCACCTTGCGGATCGCCGCCTCGATCTCCCCCTGCACGGTACGCAGTTCGGGCTGCCGCGCCCAACCGTAGAATCCACCGCCGTCATATCCCAGATCAATCCTCAAACGCATACGTCCATGCTGACGAAAGGGGGCGACCGAGGGAGGGATACGCCGCGGTCACGCGGTAAAACGGCAAACAAAAAGGTCGGAACCCGTTCACGTGGAACGAATTCCGACCTTGTGAGCCTTAGTTCAGAGCCCTAGCCTTGCGGCGAGTGATTCACTCGGCCTTCTCGGCGGTCTCCTCGGCGGGAGCCTCAGCAGCGGCCTCGACCGGAGCCTCGGTGGCCTCGGCGACGGGAGCTTCGGCTTCCTTCTCGGCGGCAACCTTGGTGGCGGCCTCAGCCTCGGCAACGGTGGCCTTCTTGGCGCTCAGCGGCTCGGTGACGAGCTCGATGACGGCCATCTGGGCGTTGTCACCGTGACGGGAAGCGATCTTGGTGATGCGGGTGTAGCCGCCCTCACGCTGCTCCATCATTTCGGCGATCTGGGTGAACAGCATGTGCACCACGGACTTGTTGCGGATGACGCGCATCACGCGACGGCGGGAGTGCAGGTCGCCACGCTTGGCGAACGTGATCAGGCGCTCGGCGAGCGGACGAAGACGCTTGGCCTTGGGCAGCGTGGTGGTGATGCGGCCGTTCTGGAAGAGGCTGGTCGCCATGTTGGCGAGCATCAGGCGCTCATGCGCGGGGCTGGAAGCCAGGCGCGGGCCCTTCTTGGGTGTAGGCATTGTAATTACTCCTTATGTCCCGTGCCGGCGCAGGAGGGCAGAGGCCCAAACGTCTGCATGGCACGGGGCTTATTGTTCAAGGAAGACGTTCGTCTTCCCGTCAGGCGAGTTCGCCGGGGCGATCACTCATCTTCCGGGGAGAAGAACGTGCCTCCTTCGAGATTGATGGTATCGAGACCCAGCGGCGAAGCCTTGAGCGACAGGCCCAGGCCCTGCAGCTTTTCCTTGACTTCGTCGATGGACTTCATACCGAAATTGCGGATGTCGAGCAGATCCTGCTCCGTGTGGGCGACCAGCTCGCCGATCGTCGAGATGCCCTCGCGCTTCAGGCAGTTGTAACTGCGCTGGGTGAGGTTCAGCTCCTCGATCGGAACCGCCATTTCGGGGTTGGCTTCTTCCACAACCGGAACCGGACCAACCTCGATACCTTCGGCCTGGTTGTTGAGCTCGCGGCAGAGGCTGAAGAGCTCAACGAGGGTCGAACCCGCGGAAGCCACGGCGTCGCGCGGGGAGATGGCCGGCTTGGTCTCCACGTCGAGGATCAGCTTGTCGAAGTCGGTGCGCTGCTCCACGCGGGTGGCCTCGACCTTGTAGCTGACCTTGAGCACCGGAGAGTAGATGGAATCCACCGGGATGCGACCGATTTCGCCCGTCTCCTGCTTGTTCATCTGGGCAGGAACGTAGCCACGGCCACGCTCGACGGTGAACTCGATCTCCAGGGAGCCGTCCTCGGCGAGGGTGGCGATGTGGAGATCCGGGTTCGAGATGACGACGCCGGCCGGAGGCGTGATGTCGCCGGCAGTGGCCTCGCCCTCGCCGTTCTTGCGCAGGTACATGACGACGGGCTCGTCATATTCGCTCGTCAGCACGAGGTTCTTGAGGTTCAGGAGGATCTCAGCGACATCCTCCTTCACGCCCGGAAGCGTGGTGAACTCGTGCTGGGCACCGTCGATGCGCACGCTCGTCACTGCGGCTCCGGGGATGGAGCTCAGCAGCGTACGACGGAGCGAGTTGCCGAGCGTGTAGCCGAAGCCAGGCTCGAGCGGCTCGATGGTGAAGCGCGAACGCTGGGGATTAAGGACTTCCTCAGTCAGGGTCGGACGCTGGGCAATAAGCACTTTTCTTATCCTTTCAGCTCGAACCGGTTGTGCACGCACCGGCTCTCGCGGGTTGGACGTTTACTTTCTAGTCAGTGCTTCAGACGCGGCGACGCTTCGGGGGGCGAACGCCGTTGTGAGCCTGCGGGGTGACGTCGGAGATGGAACCGACCTCAAGGCCTGCGGACTGCAGGGAGCGGATGGCGGTCTCACGACCGGAACCCGGGCCTTTCACGAACACGTCGACCTTCTTGACGCCGTGCTCCATGGCCTTGCGGGCAGCGGCCTCGGCGGCCATGCCAGCGGCGTACGGCGTGGACTTACGGGAGCCCTTGAAGCCGACATCGCCACCGGACGCCCAGGAGACGACGGCACCGGACGGATCGGTGATCGAGATGATCGTGTTGTTGAATGTGGACTTGATGTGCGCCTGTCCGACGGGAACCGACTTACGGTCCCTACGACGGGGCTTGCGCGTGGCCTGCTTCGCAGCTGCCATGGATCCTCGTTTCCTAGATTACGAATATTTCCTATGGTCTAGGCGATGAGAGCGAACTCTCGTGGCCTAGGCGCGTGCCTGATGAAAGATCAGGCCTTCTTCTTACCGGCGACCGTGCGCTTCGGGCCCTTGCGGGTACGGGCGTTGGTCTTGGTACGCTGGCCACGCACAGGCAGGTGCTTACGGTGGCGCATGCCCTGGTAGCAATTGATCTGGATCTTACGGCGGATATCCGCATCCACCTCACGACGCAGATCGCCCTCGATCTTGTAATTACCCTCGAGGTAATCACGCAGCGTGATCAGCTGCTCATCGGAGAGGTCCTTGACGCGGGTGTCCGGGTTGATACCGGTCGCTGCGAGCGTTTCCTTCGCACGAGTGCGTCCCACACCGAAGATGTAGGTGAGGGCGATCTCAATGCGCTTCTCATTGGGGATGTCGACTCCGGCAAGACGTGCCATTGCGATTCCTTCTGTTCATCGGAGGTCTTACGCCAAATCGTCCGAGCTCACGGCCCAGGCCTCCGCACCTGGGGTTCAACGCCGCATATGGTGGTGCGTACGCTGTGATTTAGCGCCTGATTATTGCCGCTGGGTCTGCTCTCAGCCCTGACGCTGCTTGTGGCGCGGGTTTTCGCAGATCACCATGACGCGGCCGTGACGACGGATCACGCGGCACTTGTCGCAGATCTTCTTCACACTGGGGCTGACCTTCATGGTTTTCCTTTTACTTGTAACGGTAGGTAATGCGGCCGCGGTTCAGGTCGTACGGGCTCATTTCCAGCACGACGCGATCCTGCGGGAGGATACGGATGTAGTTCTTCCGCATCTTTCCGGAGATGGTCGCCAGAACGATGTGCTTGTTTTCCAGTTCGACACGGAACATTGCGTTCGGCAATGCTTCGACAACACGACCTTCTACCTCAATCACACCGTCTTTTGCCATGAGCTCCTGATCCGATCCTTGGCTACAATTACTTAAAGATATGCCCGAAGACACACCAAACTCTGAGTATAACAGAACTGAAACTGCATGACACCGCGGCGTGTCGCATACGAATCACCATTATACGCGACTCGTCGCGCCATGGCCGCCGATGCCTCGATCGCGGTCCGGAAACGCGAATGCGCCCGGCGGGAACGGGAGGATTCCGCCGGGCGCATCGTTGCAGGGAACAAGAAACGACAGTGTCTCGATCATGCCTCCGATTCGGCGGCAACGGCCTTGTTCTCACGAGCCGCCTTGAGCACGACGGCGTTGTGGTCCACTCGCTTCTTGCTCAACGGGTAGACGAACGTGATGAACAGACCGGCGACCAGATACATGAGTCCGGGCAGCAACGTGGCACACATGTACAGACCGTTGGTCACCGATTCACTTTGCACGGCGGTGGCACCGGACTGGTAGCCGATGATGCTGAGCACCAAGCCGGACAACCATCCGGCGAGCGCCTGGCCAACCTTGCGGGAGAACGAGTAGACGGAGTAGCAGGTACCATCCTCGCGGAGGTTACGGGTCACTTCGATGTCGTCGATGACATCGGTGACCATGGCCCAGATCAGCATTTTGAACACGCCCATGCCCAGCATGCAGATGATATTCAGCGTGATGAAGAACGGTGCGTTCTTGGTGTGGGTGAAAAAGAGGAAGACCATGACCGATCCGGAGAACAGGCATCCGAATCCACCGATGAACTTATGCCCAAGTCTGCGCGAGAGCGCCGTGCAGAACGGGGCGCATGACAGCATCACCAAGGAGCTCAGAAGACTGTAGATCGACAGGAAGGCAGCACTGTTGAAGTAGTCGGTGTACAGGAACGTGTTCACGGAATTGCCGAAGGATGATGCGAACAGCATGAAGATGGCGCTGCAGCACAGGCCAAGCAGCGCGCGGCTGGACAACGCGGACTTGACCATGGCTCCCACGGACTTGCGCTCGCCCCTGGGGGTCTCCTTGTGGCTGGCCAGTTTCACTCGCTCGGTGGTCATCCTGTAGCACAGGATGTAGCAGATGAATGCGCAGATGGAGAAAATGCCGGACACCAATGCGAAGATGTGCGTGTGGTCTCCGCCGCGGATGATCTGGTTGCCCTCGGCGTCGGAGGTGTAGATGACCAGCGGCGTGACGGTAGTGACGATAAGTCCGGCAAGCACGGAACCTGTGGAGCGGAACGTGGAAAGGGCCGCGCGGTGGTGGGGTTCCGGCGAGACCACGGAAGCCATGGATCCGTAGGGCACGTTCACCGTGGAGTAGAGGATGCCCCAGATGATGTAGGTGATGTACATGTAGACGATGCGCGCCCACATCGGCGAATCGATGGTGAATGTCTGGAACATGAGGAACGATACGATGACGGCCGGCCCGGCGAATCGCATCATCATGACCTTGTATTTGCCGTTTGGCGTGGACTTGGATTTGTCGACGATGACACCGACCGTCACGTCGGCCACGGCGTCGATAAGCCTGGCGATGAAGAACATGCCGCCGACGATGGTGCCGGGAATGCCCATCACCTTGGTCTCGAACACCACGAGGAACAGTCCGGAGAAATTGAACATGAAGTCGTTGCCGAAGTCGCCGAACATATAGCCGATCTTGTCACGCATCCCGAAGGGTCGTTCCCGTCGTACGGCGGGCGATGTCTGTGACGTCATTGTGCACTCCTATATCTGTGATCTGTATTTGTTGTTTGTCGTTCGTATTGCCTGATTGTCTGGGGGGCGTAGCGGCTTCGCGATCGTGCCGACAGGTCAGTTGCCGGCCGCGGTGAAGGCGTCGCCTCCGTCGAGCGCGCCGGTGTCGACGCGCAGCACGTGCACGCGTTCGTCGTACTGCACGGTCACGTCCTCGACCCAGCCGACGAGCGCCGACACCTCCATCACCATGTCGCCGCGGGGCGAAAGGTACGGTTCGCCGTCCATCAGGTTCTCCTTGCCGTCCACCAGCAGATGGGTGCGCCCCACCTCGGCCTGCACCACGTGTCCGCCGGACCGCAGCGTCAGCGTCGAACCGTCCGGCGCCCAGTCGTAGGAGAACCGGTCGCCGCATTGCATGCGCATGCGTTCGAGCACCACGATCACGTTGCCCCATACGGCACCGTTTTTGTTGACCGTGGGCACGGACCGGGAGTCGGGCTCCTGACCGTCGATGAGGATCTTGCAGAAGTCCTCGGTCGGTGGCACGTACTTGCAGCGGTCGGCGAGCGCGATGGGCTCGAATTCCCGGTGTGCATGGGGCGGCCGTTCGGCCGGGAACCCGTATCGGCGCGAGGGTTCGGCGTCGGTCAGCGTGGAGAGGTCGGCGGGGACCGAGGTCAGATCGATGCGGGTTTCGGGCAGTCCTGCGGCGCTGGCCACGAGCGTGACCGTGCCTGCCGTACGCGTGGCGCGGATGAACACCCTGGTCCTGCCGCATACGGCGTACGTCCATGGTTTATGGATCACGCTGTCGTCGGGTCGCCTGTCCTTTCTGTCGTTGAATCGGCCTTCGCTGTAGCCGCCGAGGAATTCGCCCTCGCCTTCGAGACGGAAGTCGATGCGATCGTCGGCGAGCGGGCAGATCCGCCCATCGGCGTCGGTTATGTCGATGTCCACGTAGGCGATGTCGGCGCCGTCGGCGTGCCATCCGTCGGGGGACGTATGCGGATGCGGTCTGAGTGCTGCGGGAGCGCCGGCCGTTTCGATCACGTCGTGCGCGCAGACCTCGCCGTCGTAGCCGTAGGCGACCGCCTTGACCTCGTGACCGCGGGTCACGTCGACGTGTTCGATCGGGAACACGAACGTGTCGGTCGGGGTGTGGCACTCCCCCACGGTCTCGCCGTCCACGACGAGTTCCACGCGGGCCACGGGGTAGCTGCCGATCACATATACGGTCTTGTCGGTCGGATCCCGGTAGGCGTATTCGCCGGTGCCCTCCCAGTAGCTGCCGTTGAACCGCTTCTTCTCGTACCGGTAGTTGGTACCGTCCGGCTTGGGATAGTTCCAGTGTCCGAGGATCTTGACGGCCGGGTCTTCGCTCTGCATCACGCGGAACACGTCGAAGCTTTCCTTTTCCACGCGCGACGGCCCCACCCGGCCGGACATCCTGGCGTTTTCGCTGTAGGATTGCCGGCCGTGCTGCACGGAGTCGGTCCAGCACAGGGCCGCGCAGCCGGAGTACAGGTCGCGTCCGGAGGCGCCGCCGAGCCGGTCGTTGAAGAATTCGGCGTATCCGCGGGCGTCGGCAAGGGCGAGGTCCTCGGCGGTCAGATCGTAGAAGTCCAGTCCGTTCGCCTTGCGCCCGCCGACGCCTATCCACTTGTTCCGGTAGTCGTAGTCCCTGGGCGAGTAGTTGTCCCATACGCGGCCGGGGGCTTCCTCGCGCGCGTACTCGGTTTCCATGATCGGACCGTGTTCCGCGATGAACCGTGCCGCGTGGCGGTTGAGCATGGTGCCCACGTATTCGGATTCGTTCACCACCTCGTCGGTGTTCAGTGTGCGGCATCCCATGAATCGTCCGCCGTGCGGGTCGAGCAGTCGTTTGAGTTCCAGCATCTCGTGCATGTGGTTCCGGTGCAGTGAGTTGTTGCCGGCCTCCCAGAACAGGATGCTCGGATGGTTGCGGAAGGCGATGATCACGTCGCGCATGAGTTCCACGCGCTGATCCCATTGCCTGCCAAAGTTCTCCTTCTCCTTGTCGCCGGCCGGCTGGGCGATGGCGACGCCGTGCCGGTCCGTGGCCCTTACGTCGGCCGGCGGGGCCGCCACGTGCATCCAGCGGACGTGGTTGGCGTTGCTGCGGCGCAGGAGTTCGCAATCCTCGTCCTTGAGCCATTCGGGCGCGATGCCGATGGCCGGCCATTCGTTGGCGGAACGCTGGGCGTATCCGCGCAGCCAGACCGGCACGCCGTTGATCAGCACGCCGCGGTCCTTGTCGTAGCCGATGGCGCGGAATCCGGTCTCCACGACGGTCTCGTCCGCAGGCGAACCGTCCACGATCAGGGTGACGACGACCCGGTACAGGTATGGATCGTCAAGGTTCCACAGGCGTAGGGACGTGGACTCGGATCGTGCGGACAGGGTCGCGGT
Organism: Bifidobacterium vansinderenii; assembly: GCF_002234915.1. GTDB lineage: Bacteria > Actinomycetota > Actinomycetes > Actinomycetales > Bifidobacteriaceae > Galliscardovia > Galliscardovia vansinderenii. The sequence goes on from NZ_NEWD01000004.1 coordinate 237,287, forward strand.
CGGAATCGAATCGGTCCGGGTCGGGGTCACGGCGTCCTCGTCGTCCACCGGAACGTATCGGCCCTCGTCGGCGTTCCACGTGTAGGCGTCCTGCGGCGCGATGCTGAGCGGCTGCGCGGCGGCGGCCATCGGTTCGATCGTCCGTTCCTCCGAGTCGAACGACGTCACCTCGTCGCCGTCGATCGTTCTGACGCTTACGTGCAGGCGAGCGCGAACGGGAATGCCCTGTTCGTTGCGCACTTCGGATTCCACGGCCACCTGCGCGGCCGACTTGCGCAGGTCGAAGTCCGTGCCGTACACGTACGTGCCCTTGGTGCGCAGATTGGAGTACAGCGGCAGCGTCAGGTAGGTCTTCGGCTTGAAGTGCACCACGACGGGGCGGGTGAGGCCGCCGAGCGTGGGATTGAATTCGTTGGTGTTCCAGAAGTAGCCGACGCCCTCGTGGTAGCCGTCGGGGATGTCTCCCTCGCCGCGCGCAAGATAGCTGCCCGGTTCGACGCCGGGTTCGTTCGGCGTCTCCGCGGCATAGTACGGCAGTCCGCGGGCGCTGGTGTTGTCCACCGCCACGGCGATGAGATTCGGATTCCCGTCGTCGATGAGATCGGTCACGTCGATGCCGAACGGAGCCACGCCGTTCTCCACGTATCCGGCCAGCGTGCCGTTGACATACAGATAGCAGGACTGACGAACGCCTTCGAATTCCAGAATCGTCTTCTCGCCGCGATGCGCCTCGGGCACGGTCAGCCACGCGCGGTAGAACGCGGCGCAGCGCTTCTGCCGATCGCCGGCGTCGAGGATACGGTCGCGGAACAGGTCGACGTCGTTGAAGGTGTGCGGCAGCGTCACGTCCTGCCATTCGACCAGCCGGCCTTCGGCATCGGTCCGAGACGTGTCCGGCGATGCGGAGTCCTCGTCGTAGTCGGGCTCGTAGAAGCGACGGCCCTTGGAATCCTTCCACCGATCGATCGCGTCGCGCATCGGATAGACGTCGGCCAGCAGGAAATGCCAGCCGTGATGGAAGTAGAAGCGACTGGATAATTCGACGTCGTCTGGGAAGCGGACTGCGTGATCCTCGTTCGGATTATTGCCGCTCGAATGAAACGCATCGTGTTGCTGCATTTCCACATCCACCATGACTGCCTCGCGTTCCTCGTTCTTCCATGAACAGCCGTCATCGTCCGCTACATTGTTGGAAGATGACAACTGACTTAAGTATGCCATTACAACGTTGTAATTTTCAACCTGCAGCATCAAGAACAACTCTTTTCCCTATATAAAACGCAGAATAGTGCAATTCTTGATAGAGCAATCATGAATGCATATACGATTCAGCCACGATCATCGACTATATTTTTCGTCTATATACTTCCATCGTTTACCTATAGATGTCTGTTCAACATCACCTGGTTGACGGCCTCTGCTTGATTTATCAAAAGGGACGACCGGGAGACTCCGTGGAAATGAACAGATTGCGCGAGACGTTGACCATCTACCGGCGGGTGGAGTCGCGCTCCACCAGACGCGGGTGCAGCGCAATGGTGGCGTATGGCGAGTCGTCGCCGTTGATGCGCTCGATCAGACGGAGCACGCACATCTTCGCGTAGTCCTTCCACATCGGATCCATCGTGGTGAGCGATGGCGAGGAGTACGCGCTTTCGGTGATGTTGTCGAATCCGATCACCTGCACGTCGTCTGGCACGCGCACTCCGTGCAGCTGCAGTTCGTACAGCGCGCCGAATGCTGCGGAATCGTTGTAGCAGACGATGCCATCCGGCCGCACGCCGGAATCGAGCATGTCCACGATCGCGGAGGCTCCCCCGGCGATCGTCCAGCGCCGCCCCGCGGGAATGTAGTCCCAGTTCACGTCCATGCCGTTGTCCTGCAGCGCGGAGATGTACCCTTCCAGCCTTGTTATGGTTGCAGCGCCGGGAACCGCGTCCCGCTTGTGATAGGTATCGCGGTCGATGCCCAGCGGCGCGCACAATGCTCCGATCCGCGTGCAGCCGCGATCGATCAGCGCCTGCGTGGCGTCCTTCAACGCGGATTGATTGTCCAGCGTGATCAGGTCGGCCTTGCCATAGGCGGTGTAGTTGCCGCACTGCACGATCGGATAGTCGATATCCAAGGCCGCGCCGCCATCGCCGAGAGGATGATTAGCGTAGACGATCCACCCGTCGGCATTGGAATACGGAGCCTCGCGCAGCAGCGCGTCGACGCCGCCGTCAAGATGGTTGTACGTGCTGATGGTGACGGTGAATCCATGGGCGTGGGCCTCCTCGATCACGCCCTCCAGCAGCTGCGAATAGAAGGGACTGTCGAATCCACCGATTGCAAGACCGATCGTCTGATGCCTGCGGGTCTTGAGATACCGGGCGGCCGCGTCGACGCGGTACCCCAGCTTCGACACCGCGGCATTGACCTTCTTCTGGGTCTTGGGCAGAACATTGCCGACACCGTTGATGACGTTCGACACGGTCTTGATGGAGACGCCGGCTTCCTTGGCGACGTCCGCCATGGTCACACGCTTTGCTGTCATAGCATCACGGTCCCTTCGTTGGTAATGGATTACCCCCAATATAGAGAAGGATTTGCGACTACGTCAAACAATAGTCGCCTATGACTTTTACCTGCCGTACCTGAATATGGCAGGTACACGGATGCGTTCCCTCCCTCAGTCACGCTGTGCGTGACAGCCCCCCCCGGAGGGAGCACCCTGGTATGCCCATCGAAAGCAAAAACCGTCGCACCCCATAACGGGATGCGACGGTTCTATCGACTATCGGTGACTATCGATCGGCGTCGAAACGGCCGAACCGAATCAGCGGGCGTCGAGGGCGCTGACGATGTTCGCCTGGATGGCGTCGATCTCGCCCACGCCGTCGATCTTGACCAGCAGGCCGCGCTCGGCGTAGGTGTCGAGCAGCGGGGCGGTCTCCTTGGCGTACACGTCAAGGCGCTTGGCGATGGCCTCCGGGGTGTCGTCGGAACGACCCTCGATCTCGGCGCGCTTCTTCATGCGCTCCATCAGCACGTCGTGGTCGGCGTCGAGCGCCACCACGGCGTTGAGCGGGGTGCCCAGCTTGGCGAGGATGCCGTCAAGGGCCTCCACCTGGGAGGCGTTGCGCGGGTAGCCGTCGAGGATCCAGCCGTTCTTGGCGTCGTCCTGGGCCAGACGGTCCTCGACGATGCGGTTGGTCAGCTCGTCGGGAACCAGCTCGCCCTTGTCGATGTACTTGAGGGCCTCCACGCCCAGCTCCGTCTTGTTCTTGATGTTGAAGCGGAAGATGTCGCCGGTGGAGATGGTCGGGATGCCGTAGTGCTCGGCCAGCTTGGCCGCCTGGGTTCCCTTGCCTACGCCCTGCGGGCCCATGATGAGGAGTCGCATATCACTTGCTTTCTGTGTTGGTTTCGTCTTCCAGAAGGAAGCCTTCGTACTGGAACTGCTCGGTGCGGGCCTTGGCCTGACGCAGCGTGTCGAGACCCACGCCCGCGATGATCAGGATCGTGGTGCCGCCGAACGGCAGCTTGGCGTTGAGGTTCAGCGCCATGATCAGCACGGTCGGGATCAGGGCCACGAACAGCAGGTAGACCGCACCCACCGTGTTGAGACGGTTCATCACGTAGGTGAGGTACTGGCTGGTGGCGCGGCCGGCGCGGATGCCGGGGATGAAGCCGCCGTACTGCTTCATGTTGTCCGCCGTCTCGTCCGTGTTGAACGTGATCGACGTGTAGAAGAAGCAGAAGAACACGATCATCAGCGCGTACAGCGCGATGTACCACACGCTCGTGGTGTCCGCCAGGTTCGTGTTGATCCACTTGACCCACGACTGGTCGGTCTTGCCGAACTGCGCGATCAGCGTCGGCACGGCCAGGATCGAGGACGCGAAGATCGGCGGGATCACGCCGCTCATGTTGATCTTCAGCGGCAGGTACGTGCTGGTGCCGCCGTACATCTTGCGGCCGATCATGCGACGCGTGTACTGCACGGGGATGCGGCGCTGGGCCAGCTCCACGTACACCACGAAGATCAGGATCACGACGAGCGTGCCCACGACGATGCCGAACTTGGTCCAGTCGCCGTCGGCGCCGTTGGTGCCGTAGCCGATCTCCCACAGCTGGGGCAGGAAGCCGGAGCAGATGGACATGAAGATCAGCACGCTCATGCCGTTGCCGATGGCCTTGTCGGTGATGAGCTCGGCCATCCACATGATCAGGCCGGTGCCGCCGGTCATGATCAGGACCATGACGATGAGGTTCCACACGGAGTTGTCGGGGATGATCTTGGTGCCGTCGCAGGCGTAGCCGAACAGGGCGCCGGTGCGGGCGGTCACGAGGATCGTGGTGGACTGCAGCACGGCCAGGCCGATGGTCAGGTAACGCGTGTACTGCGTGAGCTTGGCCTCGCCGGACTGACCCTCCTTGTGCAGGGCCTCGAACCTCGGGATGACCACGCGCAGCAGCTGCACCACGATGGATGCGGTGATGTACGGCATGATGCCCAACGCGAAGATCGACAGCTGCAGCAGCGCGCCGCCGGAGAAGAGGTTGACCAGACCGATGAAGTCCTCGTTGGTGGTGCCGGCCACGCAGTCCTGTACCGCGGTGTAGTCCACGCCCGGTGTCGGAATGAACGATCCGATTCGGTAGATGATGATGATACCGAAGACGAAGAGGATCTTGTTCCTCAACTCCTTGGTACGGAGAGCCTGAATAAGCGTTCTCACTGGGTGTTCCTCCCTTGGTGTTCATGCGCGTGACACGCACAGACACACAGTGTACACATACGCAATGACCCTCCCCACAGTTGAGTGGGGAGGGTCATTGCATTAGCTTAGAAGCCTTCTCCCGGGGAATTACTCCTCGGAGATGGAGCCTCCGGCAGCTTCGATCTTGGACTTCGCGGAAGCGGAGACCTTCACGCCCTTGAGGGTGAAGGCGGCAGCCACTTCGCCGTCACCGAGGACCTTGACCGGGAAGCCCTTGCGGACTGCACCCTTGGCCACCAGATCCTCGACGGTCACTTCGCCACCCTGCGGGTAGAGCTCAGCGAGACGGGCGAGGTTCACGACCTGGAACTGCTTCTTGAACGGGCTCTTGAAGCCGCGCAGCTTCGGAAGGCGCATGTACAGCGGCAGCTGTCCACCTTCGAAGCCCGGACGAACCGAGTAGCGGGCCTTGGTGCCCTTGGTGCCACGACCGGAGGTCTTACCCTTGGAGCCTTCACCACGACCGACACGGATGCGGTCCTTGTTGGCGCCGGGGGCAGGACGCAGGTCATGCATGCGGATGATCGTGACTTCTTCGTTGTTCTCAGCCATAATCAGTCTGCCTCCTCAACGGTGACCATGTGGCGGATCTTGTCGATCATGCCACGGTACACGGGGGTGTCCTCACGGATAACGGACTGGCCGATCTTGCGCAGGCCGAGGGACTGGGCGTTAGCCTTCTGCACCTCGGTCTTGCCGGCAAAACCACGGACCAGCGTGATCTTCAGGTTAGCCATCACTCACCGTCCTTTTCTTCAGCGGCCTTGGCGGCAGCAGCCTCTTCACGAGCCTTGCGGGCCTCGGCGATGCCGGCGGCACGCTCGCGGAGCAGGGACTCGGGAGCAACCTCTTCGAGGCTCAGGCCACGACGGGCGGCAACCTCTTCGGGCTCTTCGAGCTGCTTCAGGGCGTCCACAACGGCGTTCACGGTGTTGATCGCGTTGGAGGAGCCCATGGACTTGGTCAGGATGTCGGAGATGCCAGCGCACTCCAGGACGGCGCGGACCGGACCACCGGCGATAACACCGGTACCCGGAGCAGCCGGACGCAGCAGCACGGTGCCGGCGGCGTCGTGACCGATCACCGGGTGGGTGATGGTGCCACGCACGCGCGGAACAGTGAACATGTGCTTCTTGGCGTCGAGCTGGCCCTTGGCGATAGCAGCCGGGACCTCGCGGGACTTGCCGTAGCCCACGCCGACGGTGCCGTTGCCGTCACCGACGACCACGAGAGCGGCGAAGCTGAACGTACGACCACCCTTGTGGGTCTTGGCCACACGGTTGATGGTGACCACGCGGTCCATCAGCTCGTCGCCACGGTTCTCCTCGCGACGGTTGCGACGCTCGCCACGACGACCTTCGCCACGACCGCCACGGCGGCCCTTGCGATCCTCGTTCTTGGAGGCGGCTTCGGTTTCGTTCTTCGAATCTTCAGCCACTTGGGTTTCCTTCACTTCGTTGTCGCTCACAGTGCCAGACCTCCCTCGCGGGCGCCTTCAGCAACGGCTGCGACGCGACCATGGTACTTGTTGCCACCGCGGTCGAACACGACGGCGGTGATGCCAGCGGCCTTGGCCTTCTCGGCGACGAGCTCGCCCACCTTCTTGGCGGCGGCGGTCTTATCGCCCTCGAAGCCCTGGAAGTCGGCGTTCATCGTGGAGGCGCTCACCAGGGTGAAGCCCTTGGTGTCGTCCACGATCTGAGCGGTCATATGACGGTTGGAACGGGTGACGACCAGACGCGGACGCTCCGGGGTGCCGACGACCTTCTTGCGCAGACGGGCGTGACGGCGCAGACGAGCGACCTTCTTACCCTTACCGAAAATCTTGACGGACATATTACTTACCAGCCTTTCCAGCCTTGCGCAGAATGCGCTCATCCGCGTACTTGACGCCCTTGCCCTTGTAGGGTTCCGGAGCGCGGAGCTTGCGAATGTTCGCTGCAACCTGGCCGACAGCCTGCTTGTCGGTGCCCTTGACGATGAGCTCGTTCGGGTTCACGATCTCGAACTCAATGCCTTCCGGCGGGTTCACGGTGATGGTGTGGGAGTAGCCCAGGAAGAACTCCAGGCCCTTGCCCTTGGCCACCACGCGGTAACCGGTACCGACGATCTGCAGACGCTTCGCGTAGCCCTCGTGCACGCCCTTGACCATCGAGGCGATGATCGAGCGGCTCAGGCCGTGCTTGGCGCGGGTGGGACGAAGATCATCAGCCGGGGTGAGAACAATCTCGTTGTTCTCGACGACGCCGGTGATGCCTTCGGGGATGGTGTAGGAATCGGTGCCCTTCGGACCCTTGGCGGAGAACGCCTGGCCCTCGAGCTTGACCTCAACCCCAGCCGGGATGGCGATGGGGAGCTTACCAATATGCGATGCCATGTGTCAGCTCTCCTTTCTCACCACACGTAGGCGACGATCTCGCCGCCGATGCCTTCCTTGAGGCATTCCTTCTGGGTCATCAGCCCCGAGCTGGTCGAGATGATGGCGATACCAAGGCCACCCAGCGGCATGGGCAGGGCGTCGGACTTCGCGTAACGACGAAGACCGGGCTTGGAGATGCGCTTGATGCCTTCGATGCTGCGCTCGCCGTTCGGACCGTACTTGAGGGTGACCTCGAGAGTCTGGCCGACCTTGGCTTCCTTGGCGGTGAAGTCCTTGATGTAGCCTTCACGCTTCAGGATCTCGGCGATAGCAGCCTTGAACTTGGAGTACGGCATATCCACGGTCTCGTGCTTTGCCGCGCTCGCGTTGCGCAGACGCGTGAGCATGTCTGCGATGGGATCTGTCATTGTCATGTGGGCTTATGCCCTTCCTCGCCGTGGTTTCCGCCGCAACATCTCAGACGAGATGAAGCAGCGGACCTTCAGCGTCGATATTTACCAACTGGACTTCGTAACGCCGGGCAGCTCACCGCGGTGGGCCTTCTCACGAAGGCAGACGCGGCACAGACCGAACTTGCGATACACGGAATGGGGACGACCGCAGACCTGGCAGCGCGTGTAGGCGCGCACCTTGAACTTGGGCTTGCCGGCCGCCTTGTTCTTCAGAGCGGTTTTTGCCATATCAGTTCTCCTTGAACGGGAAGCCAAGGTGCTTCAGGAGAACCTGAGCTTCCTTGTCGTCCTTGGTCGAAGTCACGACGGTGATGTCCATACCACGCTGGTGATCGATCTCGTCGGGGTTGATCTCCAGGAACATGGTCTGTTCCGTCAGACCGAAGTTGTAGTTGCCGTTGCCGTCGAACTGGTTGCCGTTGATGCCGCGGAAATCGCGGATGCGCGGCAGGGCCAGGGTCAGCAGGCGGTCCAGGAACTCCCACATACGATCGCCGCGGAGGGTCACGTACGCACCGATGGCCTGGCCTTCACGCAGGTGGAACTGCGCGACGGACTTCTTGGCCTTGGTGATCTTCGGCTTCTGACCGGTGATGGCGGTGAGGTCCTTGACGGCACCTTCGATGAGCTTGGAGTCACGAGCGGCAGCGCCGACGCCCATGGAGACGACGACCTTCTGCACACGGGCGACCTGCATGGGGTTGGAGTACTTGAACTCCTTCTCCAGCTCGGGGATGATGCTGTCCTTGTAGAACTGCTTCAGGCGCGGGGTGGCCGGCGCTTCGATAGTGGTATCGGTCATGCCAGCTCCTTTCCGGACTTCTTGGCGACGCGCACGCGCACCGTCTTCACCTTGCCGTCACGGGCTTCTTCCTTGACGACGACGCCGACGCGGGTCGGCTGCTTCGTCTCAGGATCGATGACCATCACGTTGGAGCGATGGATCGGAGCCTCGACGGACACGATGCCGGCCTGCTGGCCCTGCTGGGTGGCGCGGACGTGCTTCTTGACGATCTGAACACCTTCGACGATCAGGCGATCGTTCGGCAGAATGCGGAGGACCTTGCCTTCCTTACCGCGATCCTTGCCACGGATGACCTTGACCTCATCGCCGGTCTTGATCTTTGCTACCACTCAGATCACCTCCGGGGCGAGGGACACGATCTTCATGAAGCGCTTGTCGCGCAGCTCACGACCGACCGGTCCGAAAATACGAGTGCCCTTGGGTTCACGGCCGGAACCGAGAATGACAGCGGCGTTCTCGTCGAACTTGATGTAGGAGCCATCGGCGCGGCGGGTTTCCTTCACGGTACGAACGACCACGGCCTTGACCACGTCGCTCTTCTTCACCGATCCGCCGGGAATGGCGTCCTTGACAGTGGCAACGATGACGTCGCCAATGCCTGCATAGCGGCGCTTCGAACCACCGAGCACGCGGATGGTCAAGAGCTCCTTGGCACCCGTGTTGTCGGCGACACGAAGTCGCGATTCCTGCTGAATCATTGATTCTCCTTAAGCCGAGCTGGTCCTCCCCCAACACCTGGGCGGTCGTTTCCAACCGCCCAGGTGTTGGGCGAGCCTTGCCGAACTTTATTTACTTGGCGCGCTCCACGATGGCGTCCAGACGCCAGCGCTTCGTCTTGCTGATGGGCCGAGTCTCCATAATACTCACAAGGTCGCCAACGTGGGCTTCGTTGTGTTCATCATGGGCCTTGACCTTGCTGGTGGTGCGGACGACCTTGCCGTACAGCGGGTGGGTCGAACGCTGCTCGATCTCGACCGTGATGGTCTTGTCCATAGCTTCGGACACGACATAGCCACGGCGAACCTTGCGGAAGTTACGCTCTTCAGCCATGCTTACTTCTCCTCAGTCTTCTCGGATTCCGCGGGAGCCTCGGAGATACCGAGCTCGCGCTCACGCAGAACCGTGTACATGCGGGCGATGTCACGCTTCACGGCCTTGAGACGCGAAGTGTTGTCGAGCTGACCGGTCGCGTTCTGGAAGCGCAGGTTGAACAGCTCTTCCTTGGAGGCCTTGAGGGCCTCTTCGATCTCCGCGTTGGTCTTAGCGTTGAGATTCTGAATGGTGTAATCAGCGGTACCGACTGCCATCAGTTGTCACCACCTTCACGAGCAATGATCCTGCACTTCATGGGGAGCTTGTCCACAGCGCGGCGCAGAGCCTCGCGTGCGACATCCTCCGAGACACCGCCGATTTCGAACATCACACGGCCCGGACGCACGTTGGCGATCCAGAACTCCGGGGTGCCCTTACCGGAACCCATTCGGGTACCGAGCGGCTTCTTGGTGAGCGGACGATCAGGGAAGATCGTGATCCACACACGACCGCCACGCTTGATGTAGCGGGTCATGGCGATACGAGCCGCCTCGATCTGGCGGTTGGTCACGTAAGCCGGAGCCAGCGCCTGGATACCGAAATCGCCGAAAGCGATCTCGTTGCCGCCCTTGGACATGCCCTTACGGACCGGACGGTGCTGCTTGCGATATTTAGTCCTCTTCGGAATAAGCATCTGGGTTACTCCTTTGCTTCCGTGGCGGGAGCGGCTTCCTTGGCCTCGGCCTGAGCCGGAGCGGCCTTGGCCTGGGCGTTGTTGCGGGAGCCACGACGCGGACGGCGGTCACCGCGGCGACCACGGCCGTTGTTCTGCTGAGCCTGCTGCTCCTCGAACTCACGCTCGGTCATGTCGCCCTTGTAGATCCACACCTTCACGCCGATGCGGCCGTAGGTGGTGCGGGCTTCGAAGAAGCCGTAGTCGATGAGGGCGCGCAGCGTCTGCAGCGGCACGCGGCCTTCGCGGTAGAACTCCGAACGGCTCATTTCGGCGCCGCCAAGACGGCCCGAGAGCTTGATACGGATACCCTTGGCACCGGCGCGCATGGCGTCCTGCTGGGCCTTGCGCATGGCGCGACGGAAGGTCACGCGGTTGGTGAGCTGCTCGGCGATGCCCTGAGCCACGAGCTGGGCGTCGATGGCGGCGTTCTTGACCTCGAAGATGTTGAGCTGGACCTGCTTGCCAGTCAGCTTCTCGAGCTTGGCGCGGACCTTGTCGGCCTCGGCGCCACGACGGCCGATGACGATGCCCGGACGAGCGGTGTGGATGTCCACACGCACGCGGTCGCGGGTGCGCTCGATCACGATGCGGGACACGCCAGCGCGCTCGAGATCGGCGTTCAGGGCCTTGCGGATCTTGTCGTCTTCGAGAACGAAGTCGCTGTAACGCTCACCGGGCTTGTTGGAATCGGAGAACCAACGGCTGCGGTGGGATTCGGTCACGCCCAGACGGTACCCAAACGGGTTGATCTTCTGACCCATTATCGGGCTCCTTCCTTGTCGGCGACGATAACCGTGATGTGGCTGGTGCGCTTGTTGATGCGAGCGGCACGGCCCTGGGCACGTGCGCGGAATCGCTTCATGGTAACGCCCTCGTCGACGAACGTTTCCTTAACGACCAGATCGTTCTCGCGGAACGCTTCGCCGGCCTTGTCGGCCTTCACGCGGGCGTTGGCGATGGCGCTCTCCAGGACCTTGCGGACCGGAACGGCCGCGTCCTGCGGAGCGAACTTGAGGATGGTCACCGCTTCGGTCGCCTGCTTGCCTCGGATGAGGTCGACGACGCGGCGAGCCTTGCGCGGCGTCACGCGGACGTGACGAGCGATTGCTTTAGCTTCCATAACGTCTTTACTCTCCTCGCCTTTAGCGGCGTGCCTTCTTGTCGTCCTTCACGTGACCCTTGAAGGTGCGCGTGGGGGCGAACTCACCGAGCTTGTGACCGACCATGGCCTCGGTGACGAACACCGGGACGTGCTTGCGGCCATCGTGGACTGCGAACGTGTGTCCGATGAAATCAGGGGTGATCATCGAACGGCGGGACCACGTCTTGATGACGTTCTTGGTGCCCTTCTCGTTCTGCTCGTCGACCTTCTTCTGCAAATGGGCGTCGACGAAGGGGCCCTTCTTGATGCTACGAGTCATCTTTTCGACACTCCCTTACTTGCGGTTCTTGCCGGACGGACGACGACGAACAATCATCTTGTTCGAAGCCTTCTTCGGACGACGAGTACGAACCTCGCCCTTGCCCCACGGAGACACCGGCGGCTTGCCACCGCGAGTACGACCACCGTGCGGGTGATCGACCGGGTTCATGGACTCACCACGGGTGATCGGGCGCTTGCCCATCCAGCGGGCACGACCGGCCTTACCAAGCTCGATGTTGGCGTGCTCGGAGTTGCCGACCTCGCCGACGGTCGCACGGCAGCGGGCGTCGACGTTGCGGATTTCTCCGGACGGCATACGCAGCTGGGCGTAGGCGCCGTCCTTGGCGACGAGCTGCACGGCGGCACCGGCGGAGCGGGCGATCTTCGCGCCACCCAGCGGGCGCAGCTCGATGGCGTGCACCACGGTACCGGTCGGGATGTTCTTCAGCGGCAGGTTGTTGCCCGGCTTGATATCGGCGTTCTCGCCGGTCTCGATGCGGTCACCCTGCTTGATGCCCTCGGGGGCGATGATGTAGCGCTTCTCGCCGTCTGCGTAGTGCAGCAGGGCGATGCGAGCGGAACGGTTCGGATCGTATTCGATCTCGGCAACCTTGGCGGGCACGCCGTCCTTGTCCCAACGACGGAAGTCGATGAGACGGTACTGGCGCTTGTGACCGCCACCGCGATGACGGGAGGTCATGCGGCCGTAGGAGTTGCGACCACCGGTCTTGCTCAGCTTGCGGACCAGCGACTTCTCAGGCGTGGAACGCGTGATCTCGGAGAAATCCGAAACGGAAGCGTTACGACGGCCTGCAGACGTCGGCTTGTATGTACGGATAGCCATAATTTAGTTCCTAACTTTCTCGGCTAGCCTTCAGTTACCAAAGATGTCGATGGTCTGACCCTCGGCGACGGTAACGATGGCGCGCTTCTCGCTCACGCGCTGGCCGAAGCCTGCACGGGTGCGGACGCGCTTGCCGGCGCGGTTAAGGGTGTTGACATTCGTCACCTTGACATTGAAGATCTGCTCGATAGCCTGCTTGATCTGCACCTTGTTCGCGTTCGGGGCCACCACGAAGGTGTACTGGCCCATGTCGGAGTTGGCGTAGCTCTTCTCGGAGACGACAGGCTTGATGATGATGTCGTGTGCGGGCTTGTGAATTGCTGCCATTGGAATCAGGCCTCCTTCTCAGCCTTGGCGGTCTTCGCGGCCACGAAAGCCTCGAAGCCTTCCTTGGTGAAGACGACGTCCTCAGCGGTCACCACATCATAGGTGTTGAGCTGATCGGCGAAGATGGGGTGCACGTAGGCGAGGTTGCGGACCGACAGCCACTCGTTGATGTTCTCGCGGGAGAACACGATGGTGGTGAAGCGGGTCGCGATGACCGGATCCAGAGCGGCCTTGGCAGCCTTGGTGGACGGGGTCTCGCCGATGCCGAAGTCCACCACATGCACGCGACCGGCGTTGGCGCGATCGGAGAGCATGTAACGGAGGGCAGCAGCCTTCATCTTCTTGGGGGTGCGCTGCGAGTAATCGCGCGGCTGCGGACCGTGGGCGATGGCGCCGTGAGCCCACTGCGGGGCGCGGATGGAGCCCTGACGAGCACGACCGGTGCCCTTCTGCTTCCACGGCTTCTTGCCGCCGCCGGAGATCTTCGCGCGGTTCTTCGTGGCGTGGGTGCCCTGACGGGCGGCCGCGAGCTGCGCGATGACAACCTGGTGCACCAGCGGAATGTGGTTGCGCACTTCCTCAGCGGAAATGCCGAACAGTTCCTCAGGAGCTTCGACGGTGCCGTTCTGGCCTTCAGCGCTAGTGATGTTCAGAGAAATAGCCATGATGATCAGGCTCCCTTCACTGCGGAACGAACCACGACGATGGCGCCCTTGGGGCCGGGGATGGCGCCCTTGATGGCGATGACGCCGTTCTCAACGTCGGCGGAGACGACGGTCAGGTTCAGCGTGGTGTTGGTGACATGGCCCATACGACCGGCCATGCGCTTGCCCTTGAGGATGCGGCTCGGGGTGGCGCATGCACCGACGGAGCCGGGACGGCGCTCGTTCTTGTGAGAACCGTGGGTGCGGCGGTAGGACTTGAAGCCCCAGCGCTTGATGGTACCGGCGAAGCCCTTACCCTTGGTGGTGCCGGTGACGTCGACCTTGGAGCCCTCGGCGAACACCTCAGCGGTCAGCTCCTGGCCCGGCTGGAAGTCTTCAGCTTCCTCCGTGCGGAACTCCACCAGGTGACGACGCGGGGTCACACCGGCCTTGGCAAAGTGACCGGCGAGCGGCTTGGTCACCTTGGTCGGATCGATCTGGCCGTAGCCGATCTGCACGGCCTTGTAGCCGTCGGTTTCCTCGGTCTTGACAGCCGTGACCACGTTGGTGGAAACGTCCACCAGCGTGACGGGCACGAAGAAGCCGTTTTCGTCCCACACCTGAGACATGCCGAGCTTCTTGCCCAGCAGCGCGTTCTTGATGTTGTTGCTCATGACGGTTCCCTCCTCCCTTACAGCTTGATCTCGATGTTCACGTCCGCCGGCAGGTCGAGACGCATCAGAGAATCGACGGCCTTAGGCGTCGGGTCAACGATGTCAATGAGGCGCTTGTGAGTGCGCATCTCGAAATGCTCGCGGGAATCCTTGTACTTGTGAGGAGAACGGATAACGACAAACACGTTCTTCTCGGTCGGCAGAGGAACCGGGCCAACTACGGTTGCGCCCGCGTTCGTGACCGTCTCGACGATTTTCTTCGCCGACTGGTCGATGACCTCATGGTCATAGGACTTAAGCCTGATGCGGATTTTCTGTCCCGCCATTGCCGTCCGCCCTTTCTTGCGAATTTCTTGACTATTACCAGCCTGTTTCTCTGAGGGCACGTCAAGGCGCGGCCCACTTCGGAATCCCTTCCCGTGAAGCGGCCTAACCGTATCAGTGCATGGCCATGCGGCAACCCTCCCGGGAGCCGTGCCATGCTCGCTTTTGAGTAAACAATTTTGCGAGCCCAAAACAGGCAACTTCTTTATTAAAGCACAACCCATGCCCCTAGCAGAATTCGGGCGTGTCGCACGCCCTCATGCCTTGTTTCCCAAGGCCTCACGCTCAAAAATCGCGCTCGCATCGCCTACGGACAATCCACCGGATTGCCCGCTTCACGGCTCAGCTGGACTGTCTCCCTCACGGCTCGGCGGACGAGCCGCACGCCCTCACGCCTTGTTTCCCAAGGCCTCACGCTCAAAAATCGCGCTCGCATCGCCTACGGGCCGTAAGACTCTGGACCGGACGGGGGAACATGCCTTACGGTGGAATCCATGTCAGATTCCGCAGCCAACGATCAGAACCGAGCCGCAGTGCCGGTCCCAGCCGCCCCGAACCCATCGCCAACGCCCCGTACCGTACGCCCGCTCACCATGCGCGACTGGATTCCCTCACAGCCGGGAGCATGGGCGATGGCGATCCTCCCCGCTCTGACCGGCCTCGGACTGGTCGGAGCCAGCGTCACCACCATCTGGCTGCTGGCGTGCTGGATCCTCTGCTACTGCGTGCAGTACGCCACGGCCCGTTGGCTCAAGTCACGACGCTCACGCCGGTATCTGCCGCCGATGATCGTATATATGGCGGTGCTGGCCGCAATCGGCGTCCCCTTCATACTTCTGTATCCGGCGGTCCTGCTGTGGTCACCACTCTTTGCCGTACTCGCAGCCCTGTCATTCATCGCTGCATGGAAACGCCAGGAACGATCGATCTGGGCGAACATCGCCGTCATTCTGGCCGCCTGCTCCATGACTGTGGTCATCTGCTGGATCGGCGATCCGTCACTCTCACCACATTCATCGGCCACACAATCCTTGTCATCACATGGCATCGATCTTTTCTCGCCGGACCGTTGGTCGATCTCGGCTTGGCTGGCCATCCCACTCCCCCACGCCGGTCTCATCGCCGCCGCGGTCTTCGCACTCTACGAGTTTGGATCCGTGCTCTTCGTCAAAACCATGATTCGCGAGCGCGGCAGTCGTGTATATCTAACTGCGTCGTGGATCTGGCACGCCACCTTGACCGTCGCGGGGTTCACAGTCTCCCCTTGGCTTGGCAGTCTCGGTCTGGTTCTGCTGATCCGTGCGGTCACACTCCCCGTACTCGCCCGTCATCGAAAAATCAAACCCGTGGTCGTGGGTCTCACCGAACTCGTCACGATTCTGCTGGCCTGCGTCCTGACCGTCACCGTAGTCCCGCCACGCATCGGTTAAAAACTAGGTATCCGGTCATCGGGAATCAGTTTCTGGGCATAACCGGTACAGAAATACCCAGATCCCGGCCGGCAAACCGGTGGAACGGGATGGACCGGAACGGGGAATCCGTCGTAGGGTGGATTCGTGACACAATCCCATGCTTCGAACATCAAACCGATCACCGAGCGCGACGCGAACGTGCTCTACCAGCACGGCACGCTTGCCCAGCTCGTGCCCGGTCTTCTGGAAGGAACCACCACGATCGGTGAACTTCTCACGCACGGCGACACCGGCATCGGCACGGGCGAGGGACTGGACGGCGAACTGATCATCCTCGACGGCATCGCGTACAAGGTCGGTCCGAGTGGTGTGGCCGAAGTGGTGCCCGACGATTTCACCCTGCCGTTCGCCAGCGTGCATCGCGCCGCGTTCCAGTACCAGTGCCAGCGTTCTGACATCGGTCTGGAGGAGCTGAACAAGAAGATCGTGGCGGCCAACGGACGGGCGAACACGTTCTTCTCCGTGATCGTGCACGGCACGTTCAGTTTCATTAAGACGAGGGCCGTGATCAAGCAGCAGGCCCCCTACCCCACACTGGAGCAGGTGGCCGATCAGCAGGCCATGTTCCTCGGTCATGATGTGAAGGGCACGATGCTCGGCTATTTCTCGCCGCTCATGTTCAACGGGGCCGCCGTGGCTGGATTCCATGAGCATTTTCTGTCCGACGACCATACGATCGGCGGGCATGTGCTTGACGCCGTGCTGGAGCGCGGCGACATCCTTAGTCAGGTGTTCGACACGTTGGTGCAGCATCTGCCGGTGGACGACCCGGATTACCGCAGCCACGACTTTTCGAATGATCCGATCGCGGCGGCGCTGGCGAAGGCTGAACGGGAGCCACGGAAGGATTAAAACAAATACGCCGCGTTGCGTGATTCCTCGATGGGGAGGAGGTCACACAACGCGGCGTATTGACGGCAGGACCGGATGACAGCCGTGTTGACTGGTGGGATTCATCCGGTCAGTCGCATGGAATCACGTGGCCGGTAAGACCATGCGATCCGCTGAATCACTCACATGGTCTTGGTGAGGGCCACAAGGGCGATGCCGACGACCACGAACACCAGACCGATGCAGACGGAGATCTTCTCCTTGCGGGTCTTGCTTTCGTGGAGGAACACCATGCCACCGATGGTGGAGATGATGAGGCCCATCTGCGACATCGGGAAGCTGATGGCCACGCCAAGTCGGCTGTTGGAGATCATGAGAATGAGGTTGCCGATGGCCCACAGGATGCCCGGCAGCATGAGCACCAGGGTCTTCTTGGAGAACTTGCCCGGCTCGCGCGCGCCGATGACCAGTCCGCCGACGAACATGCCCACGGCCTGCGGCAGCATCGCGTCGAACGAGTTGATCGAGAACAGCTGAATGACCGAGACGTAGGCGATGAATCCCAGCGAGGAGATCGTGATGACCGTCAGACCAGTGATCATGTTGTTCGCCCGTTCGTCGCCGTCGCCACGTTCCACATACGACGTGAAGGCCACGCCGACGATGAACAGCGCGATCGCCAGGAAGCCCAGCACCTTGGCCTGCGTGGACGCCCAGTCGCCCAGGAACAGCACGCCGACCAGGCTGGTGCCGACCAGCTGCTCGCCGGTGGAGATCGGCATGGTGCTGGAGACGCCGATCTCCTTGAATCCGCAGATCTGTCCATAGTTGCCGATGGTCCAGAAGATGCCGGACAGGAAGCTGATCAGCACCGTGAGCGGCGTGTAGGTGTGCGGCACGAACGGGAAGGCGATCAGCGCGAACAGCAGGCATCCGATGGTGACGCCGAACGTCTGGTGCCGCGATGTACCGCCGATCACCGGCATGATCAGCGCGTAGATGCCCCACACCAGCGAGGGCATGGCGGCCAATACAAGATCCATGGTTGTGTTTCCTCTCCTTTTAGATCGTTCCAACGAGAGTCTAAAGGGGTGGGTGGAAGATGGAAGATTTTGGTCTCGAGAAATGGATAGAGAGATGGGCTTGCATGCCGATGGCGCCGTGAAACAGATTGGGAAGGAGCGTGTTTCACGTGAAACATGAGGATGGGGTGGCCCTGAAACTGTTACGACCCCCTTCAGACGGGTTGGGGAATGAGAGCCTAGGACCTTTTTGAGCACCTCCCCTCAGTCGGCTGCGCCGACAGCTCCCCTCCGGTGGGGAGGGGAGCCGAAGGAGACGAAAAAAGGGTCCCGGGAATCTTGGGATTCCTAGGACCCTGAGTTAGGTTGGATCGGTCAGCCGCATGACGAACCGATCAGATGCGGACTAGTCGCGCTGGGAGGCTTCCTCGACGGCCTTGAGGCCTTCGCGCTCCACGCGCTTGGCGTGGCCCTCGGCCTGCGAGACGCCGTAGTAGGCGGCGATGGCGATGTCCTTCATATCCTCGATCATCGGGATACGCGGGTTGGCCGGGGTGCACTGATCCTCGTAGGCGCGCATGCCGATCTGGTCGAGCACGCTCCAGAAGTACTCCTCGTCAACGCCGGTGGCCTTGAAGGAGCGGTCCATGCCCAGCTTGTTGTCGCGGTAGTCCTCGACGGCGCGGGCCAGGTTCTCGACGCCCTCCTCCGGGGTACGGCCGGGATCGACGCCAAGGTTCTTGGCGATCTCCTGGTAGCGCTCCGGGGCCACGTACTTGTTGTACTTCGGCCAGCTGGTCGGCTCGTCCGGGATCTGGCCGTTGTAGCGGATCACGTACGGCAGCAGGATGGAGTTGGTGCGACCGTGTGCGATGTGGCACAGGGCGCCGATGGTGTGCGCCATACCGTGGCACATGCCGAGGAACGCGGAGCCGAATGCCATGCCGGCCATGGTGGCGGCGTTGTGCATCTTCTCCTGGGCCAGCGGGTTGGCCGGGCCTTCCTTCACGGAGGTCTCCAGGTTCTCCCAGATCAGCTTGGCCGCGTGCAGCGCCATGCCGTCGGTGAAGTCGTTGGCGTACACGGAGACGTAAGCCTCGAAGGAGTGGGTCAGGGCGTCGAAGCCGGAGTCGGAGGCCAGCTTGCGCGGCTGGGTGCGGGCGAGCACCGGATCCACGATGGCCACGGACGGGGTCAGCGCGTAGTCGGTGATCGGGTACTTGTAGCCGGTCTTGTGATCGGTGATCACGGCGAACGGCGTGACCTCGGAACCGGTACCGGAGGAGGTCGGGATGCACACCAGGCGGGCCTTCTTGCCCAGCTCGGGCAGCTTGAACGCGCGCTTGCGGATATCGAAGAACTTCTCGCGGATGTCGGAGAATTCGATTTCCGGGTGCTCGTAGAGCAGCCACATGATCTTGGCGGCGTCCATCGGGGAACCACCACCGATGGCGATGATGGTGTCGGGCTGGAACTCGTCGCGCATCATGGCGGCGCCACGCTCGACGGTGTCGACGGAGGGCTCCGGCTCGACGTAGTCGATGATGCGGTAGTCGACGTGGTTCGGACGCAGACGCAGCTGCTGGATGGCCTTCTCCACCACGCCGAGGTCGAGCATGACCTTGTCGCAGACGATGACGACGCGGCTCACGCCGCCCATGTCGCGCAGGTACTTGATCGCGTTCGGCTCGAAGTAGGTCTTGGCCGGGATCTTGAACCACTGCATGTTGTTGTTCCTCCGAGCGACACGCTTGATGTTGATGAGGTTGACCGCCTGGACGTTGCCGGAGACGGAGTTTCCGCCGTAGGAGCCGCAGCCGAGGGTCAGCGACGGGGCGATGGCGTTGTAGATGTCGCCGATGCCGCCGAGGGAGCTCGGGGAGTTCCAGATGATGCGGCATGCGTGCATGCGGTTGCCGTACTCGCGGACCAGAGCCTCATCGTTGGTGTGGATGGCGGCGGTGTGGCCGGCACCGTGCAGGAGCATCTTCTCGCACATCTCGAAGGCCTCTTCCTTGTTGTCGGAACGCAGGAAGGCCTGAACGGGGGCGAGCTTCTCCATGGTCAGCGGCTCCATCTCGCCGACTTCCTTGCACTCGGCGGCGAGGATGGTGGCGTCCTCCGGGATCTCGAATCCGGCGGCGTGGGCGATGAACTGCGGGGACTTGCCCGGCACCACGGAGTTGAGCTTGGTCTTCTGGCCCTCGTACTCGTAGGCGGTGACGCCGAACATGTACTTCTCCAGCTTGGCCTTCTCCTCGGCGTTGACGAAGTAGGCCTTGCGGCGCTTCATCTCGGCGAGCAGCGGCTCGTACACGGACTTGTCGGCGATCACGGCCTGCTCGGTGGCGCAGATCATGCCGTAGTCGAAGTGCTTGGAAAGCACCAGGTCGTTGGCGGTGCGCACGATGTCGGCGTCCGGGGCGACGTAGGCCGGGGCATTGCCGGCGCCCACGCCGAGGGCGGGCTTGCCGGAGGTGTACGCCGCCTTGACCATGCCGGGGCCGCCGGTGGCGAGAATGGTGGCGATGCCGGGGTGCTTCATGAGCGCGCCGGTGGCCTCGATGGACGGGTGCTCGATCCACTGGATGCAGTCCTCGGGAGCACCGGCCGCGATGGCGGCGTCACGCACGATGCGGGCGGCCTCCACGGAGCTCTTCTGCGCACCGGGGTGGAAGCCGAAGACGATCGGGCAGCGGGTCTTCAGAGCGATGAGGGACTTGAAGATGGCGGTGGAGGTGGGGTTGGTGACCGGGGTGACGCCGGCGACCACGCCGACGGGCTCGGCGATCTCGGTGATGCCCTCGACGTCGTCCTCGTGGATGATGCCCACGGTGCGCTGACGGGCGAGGTGGTTGGTGACGTGCTCACAAGCGAAGATGTTCTTGGTGGCCTTGTCCTCCACCAGACCACGACCGGTCTCCTCTACGGCCATCTTGGCAAGCACCAGGTGCTTGTTCAGAGCGGCGATGGAGGCCTTGGCCACGATGTGATCGACCTGCTTCTGGTCGAGCTGCTCGAACTTGTCAAGCGCGACCAGCGCCTTCTTGACGAGGGCATCGACCTCCTGCTCGGCAGGGTTGATGTCAGTGACCTGGGCTGCGGCGGGAGCGGCTTCCGCCTTCTTGGATGCTGCCACGTGTCCTCCTTGATCGGGTATCCAAATAAATACGTGTCTGTGCGGTGGCACCCAATCGAGTCTCTGATCGTGTGCCGACGTGTGTACCTATCCAAAAAAGGGCGCAAAAGATCACAAAAATGATGTTCGTTTTGCGGACGTTTTCGGAATTCATCACACCGCGGGATGTGATGTACATCACGATAACACCTCCCTCGGCAACACGCCAACCGAAAACGCAAAGTTTTATAAAAGTATTTTCCAAAAGAGATGAAGTCTCCACGACCATTACTTGATATCGTTGCAATTCCAATGATCTTCAATAAGGGATCATTGTTGATCAATTGCCATCAACGAGCCGTTTGCCTGCGTGTCGTCACATACTCCCCCGGTGAAATCAAAACGGGGATAATTGAGGTATGGAAAAGACATCTTTGCATCGTTATGCCACACGACCTGGCATGTTTCTCACAGACGATGGAGGGGCAGACGCCGTGGTCTGGTCCGACACCGCCGATCAAGTGTGGCTCAGCGTGATCGAGTCCCTGGATCAGCCCAGTGACTTCTACAACGTCGCCACCGAGCTGCCCAAGAATTCGACCATGCCGTTCCACGAGCAGATCCGACAGTTCCCCATCTGCTCCCGCATTCTCGAGAAGCAGTACTGTCGCGAGACCCTGTTCCGCATGAAGGGCCCCAACTACGGCATGTGGTACGTGCATCTGCCCAAGGTGCGCAACGGCATGAGGTACGGCTACCGCGCCGACGGCGCATGGGATCCGCGCCGCGGCGTGCAGTTCAATCCATACAAGTTCCTGCTCGACCCTTACGCCAAGGGCATTGAAGGACATGTCGACATCGGCCCGGAGATCTTCCCCTACGAGTGCACGGTGACCAACGGACACGTCGACGGCGCATACGACGGGCCGCCAAGCCGACTCGACTCGCTCGGGCACATGCCCTGCTCAGTGGTCATTGACGACCGAGACACGCACAAGCACGAAGGCGATCCCGAGCATCCGCATGTGCCGTGGAGCAAGACCGTGATCTACGAACTGCACGTCAAGGGCTTCACCAAAAACGCGCCATGGATGGACGAGGAGCTTCGCGGCACCTACGCAGGACTCGCCCACCCCACCACCATCGCCTATCTGCAGAACCTCGGCATCACCTCGGTGGAGCTGCTGCCCATCTTCGCCAAGCAGACCGAGATCGGACTCGCCGAACGCGGGGCCGTCAACTACTGGGGATACTCCACACTCGGCTATTTCGCACCGGAACCTTCATACGCCACCAAGGCCGCGCAGCGCAAGGGACCGGCAGCGGTCCGCCAGGAAGTCATCGACATGGTGCGCGCGCTGCACGCCGGCGGCATCGAGGTGATCCTCGACGTGGTCTACAACCACACGTGCGAAGGCGCGCTCGACGGACCGTCATACAGCTGGCGCGGACTTGACGCCGTGAGCTACTACTGCCGCAGAGGCGACAACCCCGGCATGCTCGTCGACACCACCGGCTGCGGCAATACGCTCGACTTCACCAACACCCGTGTGATCAACTATGCGGTGGATTCGCTGCGATACTGGTCCAAGCGCATCGGCGTGGACGGATTCCGCTTCGATCTCGGCGCGTCACTGGCCCGTCTCGAAGGCTCGTTCAGCCGTCATCATCCGTTCCTCTACGCGCTGCGCAGCGACCTGATCCTCGGCAATCTCAAGATGATCATGGAGCCGTGGGACATCGGCGAAGGCGGCTGGCGCACCGGACAGTTCGGCGTGCCGTTCGCCGAATGGAACGATCGTTTCCGCGACTCCACACGACGATTCTGGCTCACCGACGTCGATAGCCTCTCCCGTGGGCACGGCAACGCCATCGGCATGCAGGAGATGGCCACCCGACTGTGCGGATCGGCCGATCTGTTCGCCACCGAACCCGGACGCGGCGCCATCGCGTCGATCAACTTCGTCTCCTGCCACGACGGATTCACCACCACCGACCTCACCCGCTACTCCACCAAGCACAACGAGGCGAACGGCGAAGACAACCGCGACGGCTCCAGCGTGAACCACTCGGTGAACTTCGGCGTGGAAGGCCCCAGCAACGACCCGGTCATCGAGGCCAAGCGCGAACGCGCGGCCATGAACCTGCTCGCCACCGTGCTCACCAGCCTCGGCACGCCCATGCTGCTCGCCGGCGACGAATTCCGCAACACCCAGCACGGCAACAACAACGCCTACTGCCAGGACAGCAACATCGGCTGGCTGAACTGGGACTGGCTGTTCTCCTCCAAGCGCACGCCGCAGCTCAAGCGCCTGGAGCTCACGCACGACCTGATAGCGCTGCGCAAGTCCATCGACCAGTACCATCACGAGGAGTTCTTCACCAGACTGTCCATGCTTGGCCTGCCCAAACCGTCGAGTCATGTGCAGTGGTTCCTGCCCGACGGCACCACGCCGATGGAACACGACTGGTTCAACAACACGCAGCGCAGCTTCACCATGCGTCTGGTCTCCGACGAGGTGCCGGACGTGGCCATCGTGATCAACGGCGTGGACGAGGAGACCGAGTTCACGCTGCCCGCCGACTGCGAATGGCGCATGATGTGGAGTTCCGGAGAGGTGGACGACACGTCGCCGATTCATCTGAGCGAGCACGACGGCGTGGATGAGGCATTCGACCAGTATTCGGCGCGCGCACGCAAGGCGTCGAAGGAGGACAACGACATCGTGACGTGGACACAGACCGTGCCGACCGAGGCCATCCAGCGTCTGGTGCAACAGCACAATGATCCGTTTGATGACGATGGTGACGGTGGCGCCGACGGTGGGGATATGTCCGATCATTCCGATGGTTCGATCAACGAACGGGTAAAGGATGCGGGACGACAGTCGCAGCGCGCTACCGTCAACGAATCCAATGACGGAGCCGGCGTCCCCGAGGCATCTAGCGTGCAGGAGCCCCAGCGCGAGAACGACCCGTGGCTGGTCACCGGTCTGTCGATCAGTCTGTTCCAGCAGATCGGCGCATAACGGAACGTCCCCGCAGACACGGGAAAACAGGGAAAGCCCCTGCCTCCACATGGGAGACAGGGGCTTTCCGTATGCTGTGCGCCGTGCACACCACCGAAGGCAGCATACACATGCAATACCGCAAGCTTTAGCGCTTGGAGTACTGCGGAGCGCGACGAGCCTTGTGCAGACCGGCCTTCTTGCGTTCCACCGCACGGGCGTCACGGGTCAGGAAGCCAGCCTTCTTCAGGGCGGCGCGGTTGGCGTCGCGGTCGATGGCGTTCAGAGCGCGGGCCACGCCGAGGCGGATGGCGCCGGCCTGGCCGGTGGTGCCGCCACCGTCAACGAGGACGATCACGTCGAACTTGCCCTCGAGCTTCAGCAGCACGATCGGAGAGTTGACCTCACGCTGCTGGATCTTGCCCGGGAAGTGCTCTTCCAGCGAGCGGCCGTTGATGGTCCACTTGCCGGTGCCGGGAACCAGACGCACGCGGGCGACGGCTTCCTTACGACGGCCGGTGCCGTAGCCCGGGGCGATCGTGGAAGTACCGGTGCCAGCGCCGGCGTTGGTCTCGGAAGTGTACTCGGTGAGCTCCGTCTCGGTCTCCTGGACCGCGGAAGTGTTTTCAGCCATAATCGGTTACTCCTTCTTTCGGTCCTAGATCACTTAGCCTGCTGAGAGACCTGGGAGATCTCGTACTGGACGGGCTGCTGGCCGGCGTGCGGGTGCTCCGGGCCGGTGTAGATGCGCAGACGATCGAGCTGCACCTTGGCGAGGCGGTTCTTCGGGAGCATGCCCTTGACCGCGGCCTTGATCATGCGAGCCGGATCCTTCTGCAGCAGCTCGCCGTAGGAATCGGCGCGCAGACCACCCGGGAAGCCGGAGTGGGTGTACAGGTTCTTGCCCAGCTTGTTGCCGGACAGGGCGATCTTCTCGGCGTTGACGATGACGACGAAGTTGCCGCCGTCAGCGTGCGGAGCGTACGTCGGCTTGTTCTTGCCGCGCAGCAGAGTAGCGGCGGTGGTCGCGAGACGGCCAAGCACCACGTCGGTGGCGTCGATGACGTACCACTCGTGAGTCAGATCGTTAGCCTTCGGAGTGAAAGTTTTCACGATATACCTTTTCTATCTATTGTGTTCCGGGCAGTCGTGGATTGGTCAGATCCGTCATGCCGCATTATCCGTGGGCTCCCTGAAAGTCCTAATGGCGAGTGGGACAGCGCTTTGAAGGACCCCTGGGAAACACAACAATCAATTAGCATACCGCGTTTTTCGCGTTCGTCAAAATAAGCGCAAGATCACGACACGCCGGTGATTTCGGCGTAAAGTCGCTCCAGACGGCTCTCGCGCACGGCCTTGCCGAGCTCGCATTCCCACACCACGATCACACGCCATCCCATGGCCTCGAGCTCGGCGTGCTGACGACGGTCGCGCTCACGGTTGCGGGTGAGCTTCGCCGTCCAGAATTCCACGTTCGACTTGGGCATCGTATGTTTTGAACAGCCTTCGTGCATATGCCAGAAGCAGCCGTTGACGAACACTACGGCGTGCCATTTCGGCAGGACGACGTCGGGATGGCCGGGATAGCGCTTGTCGTTCTTGCGGAATCGCAGACCTCGGGAGAACAGATACCGGCGGACCATCACCTCGATCGACGTGTCCTTGCCGCGAATGTGCGACATCGTGTAACTGCGGGTGCCGCGTTCGTATTTCTCGGGACGGCCGTCCGCACGCCTTTTCACGTGTTTCGTTGCATGTTTCTCCGCACGCTTCGATTTGTGTTTTGCCCGAACGGACGAAGGCGGAGACCCGGCCTGTGCGGCCTTGCGGGTCCCCGCCTTCATCGATCGAACGGAGTCTGTGGAGCTCACTTCTCGCCGCGCATCACGGCCGCGAGGGACTGCACGCGCTCGTTGGAGAACAGGTTCTCCACACCCACCACGTGACCGTCGCCGTCGGCGAGCGGAATGCGCCAGTTCGGATACTCGTTGTTCGTACCCGGCTGGTTCTGCGTGCGCTTCTCCCCCACACCGTCGGTGATGGTGGCGCACAGCAGCTTCGACGGGGCCGCGCACAGCGCACGGTGCATGCCTTCGATGAGATCCTGCTCGTGTTCGGCCTCGTTGTTCAGCCAGCCGCGCTTGATGAAGCCGCCGTCGGCGAGCATGGACAGCAGCGCATCGTGCTCGCGCTTGGCGTCGGCCATGAACTCCTCCTCGCTGCCGGTGAGCAGATGCAGCTGGCTGCGCAGCTTCACATGCTCATAGGTGAGGTAGCCAGCGGTGGGCGGAATGTCGTGCGTGGTCACCGAGGCAAGGGTGAGCGGACGCCAATCCTGCGGCCTGCGGAACTTGCCATCGCGCTGCTCGAACCATTCGATGGCGCAGCCGAGCAGACCGTGTTCGGCCAGCGAGTGGGCCATGTACTCGGGCACCACGCCAAGGTCCTCGCCCACCACGACGCCATGGGCGCGCGTGGCCTCGAGGGCGAGAATGCCCAGCATGACCGCGGAGTCGTAGTACACGTAGGCGCCCTTCTTGGCGCTGCGTCCCTCGGGGATCCACCACAGACGGAACAGACCGATGGCGTGGTCGATGCGCACCGCGCCGGCGTGGGCGAACATGCCGGCCACGATGTCGCGGTAGGCCTTGTAGCCGGTGGCCGCAAGATAGTTCGGGTTGAGCGGCGGCTGGCTCCAGTTCTGACCCTGCTGGTTGTAGAAGTCCGGCGGGGCGCCCACGGTGGCGCCGTAGGCGAAGCGCTCGGGGTTCCACCACACGTCGGAGCCGTACGGATGCACGCCCACTGCCATGTCGCTCATCAGGCCGATCGCCATGTTCGCGTCCTGGGCGGTCTGCTGGGCGTCGGCCAGCTGTTCATCGGCGATCCATTCGAGCCAGCGATAGAAGTCCAGCGTATCGGGGTACTGGCTGCGCAGCTGGGCCACCTCGGGAGAATTGCGGTTGAAGGTCTTCACCCACGATCCGGGCTCGCCGGTGGGGGCGCCCCACTTGTCGTAGGCCAAGCACCAGGTGGCGTAACCCTCGAGGTCCTCGCCGGCCTGGGCCTTGAACGCGTCGAACTCCTTCTGACGTTCGGGCGTGCGACCGGCCTTGAAGATCGTCCACAGGGCCGGCATCTTGGCGTTCCACATGGCGTCGCGATCGATCTTCTCGGCGTTCTCGTTCAACGCGCCGACCGTCTCATGCAGACGATCGATCTCGGACTTTGCCTCGTCGGACAGCTCCGAATACTCGGGAACGCTCTGCGGGTTGATGTACGTGAAATTGACGAACCTGCGCGAGATCGGCAGGTACGGCGACGGCGTCAGCGGCGTGCACGGCTCGCCGGCGTGCACCGGATTGATAAGCATGAAGTCGGCGCCGGTCTTCTCCTTGGCGTCGCGCAGCATGGTCTTGAGGTCGGCGAAATCACCGACGCCCCACGAGTCCTGCGAGCGCACGGAGTAGAACTGGGCCATCCAACCCCACAGGTGACCGTTCTTCATCGGGTCGAGCAGGTCGATCTTCGCCGGGGCACTGATCAGCGTCGCCTCTTCGGTGCGATTGCCCACCGTGACGATCAGCTTGTGGTATCCGAGCGGCACGCCCGCCGGGATCACCAGTGCGGAATTGACGATGAACTTGTCTCCGATCGCCTTGGCCATGGCGCCGTCGCCGGCCACGCACTTGATCGGTTCGGAGTATTCGGTGCCGTCCTCGAGAATGAGCTTGGCCGACGGAACGTCGAACACCTCGTTGTTGACCTTGACCTTGCTTTCCTGACCGGCGATGTGCAGCAACGTTGCCGGCACAAGACGGCTGTAGCGCTCGGCGTCGGCCTTGCGCAGGGAATCGAGGATGGCCTCGTTGTTCGAAGCGTCAACGCCGAGACTGCGCAGCACATCGACCAGGACGTCATCGTCGATCTCGACGTATTCACCTTGCTGGCCGACGTAGAACGTGGCCACACCCTTCATCTTCGCCAACTGAATCAGCGGGCGCGACAGGCGTTCTTTGGTTTCTTCTCGCTGTTCCATAGTTTCAGCTTAACCCTGAAACGCCGGTTACATCGTTTGACATTCCGTTTTTACCCTATCGAAACGGCTTTTTTACTGTATGCCGCCGTTTTACCGTGCGGTGTCGTTTTACTGTGCGGTGCCGTTGCGACGTTCCACGGCGTGACGGACCTCGTCGGAGGGATCGTCCGCCAGACGGGCGAGCGTATCGGCGCTCGTGTTGGGGTTGAGGGCCACGGCCCGACGGATCATCGACGTGAGCACGGCCGGTCCGGGCATATCGTCGTCCGCGCCGAAGCGAGAAAGGTAGTCGAGGATATCTGCGCTGTTGCGCGGATCCTCCGCGCCTTCCATGCGCATCTTCCACGACGTGTTCGGGTTGCGCAACGCGACCTCGCGGATCTCGTCGACGTCATCCTTGGTCAGGCGTCCGACCAGCCAGTTCTTGTCCGCCGTGTTCTTGGCCACGGCCTCGCGCACGGACGGATCGGGATCCACGCTGAGCTTGACCAGCACGTTCGGGAACGGCATGGTCTCGGCGAGGAACACACGGTCCGACACATCGGTGTGCAGGTTGCCGGCCACGGCCTCGAGCAGTGCGGTGGCGCGGGAGAACGCCGCGGCGTCGGAGCGGTCGGGCAGTGGACGGCGGGCGAATTCGCCGAGCTCCTTCGGATCTTCGGAGTGACGGAGACGTTCGTAGGTGACGGTGAGCGGCTCGTGCTCGGTAGGGTCGGCGTGGGATTCGTTCCCAGACTGTGCGTGTTCAGACTGTGCGGGCTGCGGGGTTTCTTCGGTCATGGGCATCCAGCTTAGCCGCGGTCCGCGATGGGCCGGTTGAAGCTGCCGCGGCGCTCCACCAGCACCGTGGCGTTGAACGTCTCCACCACGCGCGCCTCGAACTCGTCGGCCGACGGCTGGGGCACGGAGACCAGCATGGTCACGCAGTCGGTGAACTCCTCGTCGTCCACCGTGCCGTCGAGCTGGGAGACAAGCTGGCGCATCATGGCCAGCTGCGGGTATTCCACCACCGTCTCGTACTGCACGCACGGGATGATGTTCGCTCCCTGTGCGGCCTTCACCGCCAGCGACGCGGCCGACGAATACGCACGGATCAGTCCTCCGGATCCAAGCAGGATGCCGCCGAAGTATCGGGTCACGCACACCACGCAGTCGGTCAGCCCTCCCTGACGCAGCACGTCGAGGATGGGCTTGCCCGCGGTGCCGCTCGGCTCGCCGTCGTCGCTCATCCGCTCCCCCAGCCGGCCGTCGGAGCCACCCCACATGGCGGCGAACGCCACATGACGGGCCTTGGGGTGCTGGTCACGGATCGTCTGCACGAACGCAAGCGCCTCGTCCTGCGAATCGATGTGGCAGGCATCGCCGATGAATTCGGACTTCTTCTCCACCAGCGAGTCGTGCGCCGGCGAATCGGGGGTGTTGAGGATCGTACGCATAGGTAGGCTTTCGGGGTAGAACTGGACGGATTATACGGCAGGGCCGGGCGGATCGTCGCTGCCGGGCGGACGTTTCTGCCGGGCTGGGTTCTCGTCGTGCGAGGCGGGGTTCGTCGTGCGGCTCAGACGGCGTTGTACGATTCGCCGTCGAGGAATGCGATGACGGATCGGATGTTCTGCCGCACGATGCCGTCAAGAGCCTTGCCGCTGCGCCACGCCACATGCGGAGTGAGCACGGTGTTGGGGCAGTCGCGCAGGGGCGCGTCGTCGGGCAGCGGTTCGGGGGCGAAAACATCGAGTCCGGCGAAGACGTCGCCTCTGCGCAGTCGCTGTTCGAGAGCGCCAGGTTCCACGAGTTCCGCGCGGGCCGTGTTGAGAAAGATGCTGCCCGGGCGAAGCAGGCCGAGATGATGCGCGGTGATGATGCCTCGCGTAGCGTCGTTGAGGGCCAGATGGGGGCTGACCACGTCTGCCGTGGAGAATACGTCGTCGATGCTCGATGCGCGCCGAGCGTTGAGCTTCCGCAGGGCATCGTCGTCGGGGTGGCGCGCCCAGACGGTCAGGTTCATGCCGAGACCGTGGGCGAGCTCCGCCACGCGGCGTCCGATGCCGCCGAATCCGATGATGCCCATGGTCAGTCCGCCGATTTCGGTGATGTCGGATCCCGGCCAGCCTTCGGCGCGGGTGCGTACGTCGAGCCGTCCGGCCTTATGGGTGATTTCGAACAGCAGGGCGATCGTGTGTTCGGCCACGGCGTTGTCACCGTAATGCACGGCGTTGCACACCATGATGTCGAGATCGTGCGCATGGTCGACGCCGACGAAATTGGCGATGCCGGTGCCGCCGAATGTGATGCATCGCATGGTCGGGGCGAGATCGTCGAGCATGTCGTCGGTGAAATGGATGCCGGTGGTCATGGCCACGTTCGCGCCGTCAAGACGCCGCATGATCTCGTCACGATCGAGGGTCATGTCGGTATGCATGCGCACACGCGCCTTGGCGGCGATCTCGTCCAGACCTCGTTCGAGATAGGGCACCATGGACGGGAAGCAGGCGGGGATCACCACCAGAGGCAGATCGGTACGTTCCATGTTCCGTTCGATGATCATCGTCTCCCCTTTTCCATGTGCCTTTTCGCGCGACTTGCAACCGTCGCCGGTCCACTGTCGACCCGCTGCCAGTGTATCGCCGGCGCGTCCGTCAGGACATCCGGGTTCCTGTTCGTGTATATTACGCAGATACTTGGGGAAAACTACGCGGGCTTGCAAAGCGGTCGATCGGACGTGTACGGACGACACGCCCACGACACGACGGTATCCAAAATTGTTTGCCATATCGTCAACTGATTATCCCCTGACGGACATGTTCGTTTCAAAAATCATGTGAGCAATAACATCCGCTTGATGCCGACGAATCGATTGATCAATAAAATGTGCGACTTCGTTCGATTGTGTTCTCTTGAATGAATCAGCGGACTCGGGCATGACATACGTGCAAGAATCACGTCCACATGACGGCGCGAAAACGAGATATTGTGAGACGCGGAGACGGGCGGACAACGGCGTACCTCCGTCCCCGCTCATTCGAGCGGCTTTCGCATACGTCGTCATTCACACCTGCATCCCTGAACGCGATTTACTGTCTTGTCGACACACGGTCGGCACAAGTTTGGGCGCACGGCCGGCGCAAGATTCGACACACGGCCGGCACATGCTTGACGCACGTTTTGGCGCACGGCTGGCGCACACTTGGCACACGGCCGGCGCACGGCTCCGTAACGCCGCTTCGTCACCCGACACCACCGCAGACATGCCAGATTTCGCAAAATCAGCAGGTCGTGGTACAGTATTGATCTGTTGCGCTCAAACGACGCAACACGGAGTGATGCCTGAGCGGCCGAAAGGGGCACCCTGCTAAGGTGTTAACTGCGCAAGCGGTTCGGGGGTTCGAATCCCCCTCACTCCGCAAGCAGCTCCCGGAAGAAATTCCGGGAGCCTTTTGTTTTCAACGAAAAGCCAGTGTTTTCAAGCTCTCATACGACATTTCTCCATCGGTAGACCTGTCCAGTAATATCCAGAGAAAACCCGTTATAATCCATTCCTAACAGGGGAACAAACAGGGGAAGAAAACCACCCCGCCACGGTTCCCCCATACGACGGGAGAGCCATGGCACGGACGCGGCGCAGCTTCGGCGCAATACGCACAGTCACCAAAAAAGGACGCCAGTACCTGGAAGGATCCTACCCCACCCCGCCAGACGCGCTCGCCGGCGACCACTCACTGCCGAAACGCATCACCAAGACCGTCGCGCCGGACCGCTCCGGAGAACTCGAGGAATGGCTCCGACAGGCGCAACTGTCCATCGAACTCGGCACATGGGAATCCCCCGCCAAGAAGAAAATCCAGCGACAGCGCGACTCCATCACGTTCCACGACTATGCGGAACGGTGGATCGACGAACGCCTCAAGGCCGACGGATCCCCCATCGCCGAAACCACCAAGAACAAGTACCGCGAACACCTCCGAATCCACCTCGACCCCACGTTCGGCAACAAGCCCATGACCTCGATCAGCGTCACCGACGTGGAAAACTGGTACCGAACATTCCCCATCGGAGAGGACGGGACCAACACCACCGCACGACGACGCGCATACGCCACCCTGCACGCGATCCTGCGCACCGCCTCCGAACAGCCCATCAACCCACAGGGAGACACGCTCCTCGACCGCAACCCGGCACGACTCCGCCCCAAAAACCCCAAGCGCCGCCGCGAACCCAAGGTACTGGAGCCCGAAACCATCCACGCCATCGCAGACATGATGCCCGAACGGCTCGCCCTCGCCGTGGAGATCGCCGGACAACTCGACCCCAGAGAGGGAGAGATCTGCGGACTGCAACGACAGGACATCGACCTCGAAAACCACGTCCTGCACATCCGCCGCGCCGTCAAGCAGGTCTACGACAGGCCCGGCTCCCCCAGACGACTCATCGTCGGCGACCCCAAAAGCGAACAGGGCAAACGGGACATCCCCATATTCGACAACCTCATCGAACCACTGGAACGGCACCTGCGCCGCTTCGTCGGCCCCAAACCCGACGACTTCATCTTCACCCCGCAGCGAGGCGGCGGCATACTCTCCCCGCAGAGTCTGCGCAACGTGTTCGGCAAGGCCGTCAGAAAAGCCAAGCAGGACGACATCACATTCCACGACCTACGGCACACGGCCCTCACCCGCATGGCCGAACACGGCGCCAGCCCCGGAGAACTCATGGCATGGGGCGGCCACGCCGACATCAAGACCGTCAGCATCTACCAGCAGCACTCCGCCAGCCACGCCAAACAGGTCGTCCAACGCGTCGACCGGACCATCACGGCCAGCCTCGACGAAAGCGCCGCGGACAACATGGTCAACCCTGCCAATACCGACGCGGATCCGATCATCACGGCGCTCGCCGGCATGGACGATGAGGCCCGGACGCTTGTGCTCAAGTCCATGCCGGCCGAACAGGCTGTGGGCCTCATCACGCGTCTGCCGCGCGAGCTGCAGGTGCGGGCCATGACGGCGCTGCTTTCATAGAGTGACGGGATGGGCCGGCGCCCACCCCGTCATTTTCGGGGACGTCCTCCGTGTCCGGGACGAGCGGCGTTCCATTCGTCGATGGTGGATGGGAGCCAGCCGCGCGCCCGGCCGACCATGGCGTCGGGTTCGGGCAGCCGGTAGCGGGCGAGGGCTCCCTTGGTAATGCCGAGTCTTTCCGCCACCTCGGTCAGGCTGAGGTAGCGGATCATTTCGCCCATCCGGCGGCGATGCACATGATGCCGGCGGCGAGGCCGAACAGTCCGGCGGGGAGAGGCCAGTCGGCGGCGCCCATGGCGAGGCCTGCGACGCCGAAGGCCAGTCCGGCGAGGGCGAGCAGTTTTCTGGTGGTCATGATGTGTCCGGGTGGAGTATTCTGGAGGTACGGGGTTCTGGCTACTAGGTCTAGCCGGAACCCCTTGTTTACTTCTTGTGCTTCGGTTTCTCGTCGCGCTTGGTGGCGATGACGATGATGGCCGAGGCTATGGCGATCGTGTCGGCGATGATGCCGAGCACGAGGGCGATGGTCTCCAGTGTCTCCATCCGGTTCCTCCTTTCTCTTGGTGTTTTCCTTACATTTATATAATAACAAAGTATGTATATTTACGCAAATCAGAAACAAAGGGAATCCAATCCGGCGTGTTCCGGGTAAGATTAAAGGGCATTCCCCGCAGAACAACACGTATGGCAACCCTCGGATACGTCATACCCAAACCAGAAAAAGAGACCTTAAATTAAGGGGACGCCATGAAGACAACGACAACGGCAACGGCAAAGCGCATGCCCGCCTACACCCCGCCGGCCAACGACCGGACTCCGACCAAGACCGAGGACAAATGGGCACGCCTCCACAGAGCCGCCAAGAACAAGGCATCGAGACTGGGCCGAAAGGGCCTCGCCGCATGAGATTGGCAATGGTCGAGAGCCGTCTCTGCAACAGCGACGACCAGCATGCGCTCCGGCGATTCCAGTGCACGGAACCGGGATCGCCGGAGTATGCGATGGAGGTCCAGCGATACATTCGCGACATCGACGTCCGGGAAACCCCGGACTGGTGCACGCGAATGGTCCTCGACATCGAGGGAACCTCCAGCATCCTGGCATTCTGCGAATTCGGCGTCGTCATCGAAACGACCCCGGAGCAGGAGGGCGCCTACGCCATCTCCTACATCGCGCGAGAACTCTCCACGCGGGGCAGGGGCCTCGGCTCGCTGATGCTGGAGGCGGCACTAAGATACATGGCGAACGATGCCGCCTCCTACGATCGCACCCCATATGTCATGACCCAGATCGCCCCGGCGAACACGGCAAGCATCAAACTGTTTTCCGATCACGGTTTCGTCAACGAGGGCACCGATCCGGACGATCCCGATTACGAGATCTGGTCAAAGGAATTCACCCCGGAGAAAACCTCAAGACTGCGACTATACCATTCCATGGTCTTCAACGACTGAGAAAAAAGGCCCCGACGCCCGATATCGAACGCCGGGGCCTTTTTCATGCCACGGTACCCTGATCATGGAGATACCGCTGATAGCAGCGGACCATACGTACCGTGACGCCAAGCTCGCACGCGATAGCGTAGACATCCTCGTCATACACGCGCTCAGCCATCCGATACGATTCCCGATCGATCAGCCTCAGCATGCTTTCCCGTCGCGCTCGCCGCTCCAACATTCCGGACGACAGCGGATTGCACGAACGATCGTGATACCGCGCGTGCACCAGCTCATGCGCCAGAGTGCACAGCCTCTGATGATCCAGCAGCGTTTCATCCAGCACTATCAGCCGATAGTCATCGACATACGCACCGCACCAGTGCTCCGGAAGCCTGCGCTCGCGAATGCGCACGCCGAGCATTTCGGCCTCCCGGTAGAGATCATCGATCGTTATGGACGCCATTCAAACCTCACTGTCGTCCGGATTGTCCGTCGCTCTCCCCGCCCCATGTCAGGACAGCGGATACTCCCAGGTGTCGTCGTATACGAGATATCCGTCGGTGGTGGGCAGGTCGAAGAGGACCTTGCCCTGAGCCTTCACCCCGGCGCCGATCGATCCGGGGAGCTGTTCCTCCTGAGGCATGCAGACGGTCTCGGCTTCGGGAATGCCGTTCCACATGGTGCCGTCCTTCTGAATGTATTTCCATCCGCCCATGGCGCCGAGATAGAGGCTTGACTGCGTGAATTCCGGCTGGGTCTGCACGTCGAAGTTAACGGCGACATAGTGGCCGTTGTGCGATTGCTCGGAGTAGTCGGCAGTGCACTGGTAGTCGATGGTGATGTCGGTCGCGGTCCATTCGGCCAGCGGCTCGGTGGAGGATTGCGACTTGGTGTACATGGCGGTGTCGCCGATGTGCTTGACGAGGTGGCCGCGCTCGTTCTTTTCCGCGGTCTTGGTGGGGGTGGCGGTGGTCGGCGTCTTCGTCGGAGTCGGCTCCTCGGACGCGGTGGTGCTGCCGCATGCCGCGAGCCCGATCAGCATTGCCGCGCTCGCGATGATGGCGATGGTCTTCTTCATTGAATTCCCTTTCTCTGTATTCTATTTTTGAGGGGTTGGGTTATCGGCCGTCGCCGCCTTCTCGTTCGGCTTCCTTGTCGGATTCCTTGTCGGCGGCCAGGTCGAATGCCTCGGGGTTGGACGCGATCTCATCGGCAATAGATTCAACATCTTCCGCGCTTGCAACCTTATCGAGCCTGCGAGCTTCTTCACGGATTAATTTCAACTGAGCGATCGGATCCACTCCGCAAAGTTCAGACAAAGAGAAAAATTCAGATAACCGGACGGGAGCCTTAGTTCTCTTGCGAATATCCCTGACCCTCCCGTAGGAGAGCCCTCCGTCGGTAATGCGATCGATCTCTCTGTTGCTGAGCCCAGCAGAGTCGATCATTCTATCGACTGCTTCCGAGGCCGCGATGTCCAGATTGCTCCATTGATAACTTCTGCTAGGCATACTCAAATGATAGCAAGCGACACACCGCATTTGCCATCAAGTGATGACATGTGTAATCATATAGCCATGATTACAAGTGTCATCGCCATGAAGGCCATGGACGCCCTCCGCGCCGCATCGGTTCGCAGCGGGCTGCCAAAGAATGAAATCGCAAAGCGTACAAACGTAGGACGCGATGCCGTAACCAAACGTCTTCAAAGCGACGACATCCGCATCGGCGCATTTTTCGACACAGCCGAAGCCATCGGAGTCGATCCCATTCAAATTCTCTCGGAGGCTTACGAGCAGCACAAAAAGGCGCTCGCTGACAAGGAGGGTATTCGATGAATGATCTCGTTTTTGATCTGGTCGCCTACAGGGAGGATCGTCCCGAGAAGGTCGAGGTTCTGATCCGGGCAACCCTGTCCGTCAATGGCGGGGAGGGATTGCTGAGCGTGGAGGTACCCGAGGAGCTGACCACGTCCAAGAAGACGCTGGCTTCGGCGGTCGCGGCCGGCATGGATCGCGCCATGGCCGCGGCCCGGCAAGGCAAAACGGAGGGCAGGCTCGACCCGCTGTACGAGCGCGACTACAAATCGGGAGCCCAACGATGACCACGGCAGTTCACGTCACTGACACGACTCGTCAGCTCACGGTCGAGGATCTCGATCGGAGGATCAGTCTTTCGGTCACCGAGACCGCGCTGCTGCTGGGCATCCGTAACCGCAAGACCGTCTACGACATGATCGCCTGCGGGGACATCAAGGCCCGCAAGCGGATGAGCAAGCGCTCAAGGCGTAGTCAGTGGATGATCAACCCGCAGAGCGTCAAGGCGCTCGTCCAGTAACCCGGTTCTTCCCCGCCGTTGAGGTTGCCAATGCCTTCTGATCGGTTAGACGGCGGGGATTCTATCTTTTGGAGTCCAATCATGAGAGACAAGATTCTTGCAGGCATCGCCGCCTGTGTCACTCCACTGTTGTTTTTGGCCACGATCCTGCTGGACGGGATCCCCTGCACCGTCAGCATGGTCCTGTGTCTGGCCGCGGCCATGATCGTCATCGACAGGTCCGGCCTGCTGGATCGTCTGGTGGATTCGCTGTGACCCTGCTCGCCATCCCGATCGGGGTACTCGGGCTGATCATGCTGGCCGTTGGCACCCACAATGCTGACGGCATGCTGGTCCTCGCCGGGTTCGTTCTGATCATGATCGCCTATTTCATCGTTCTCGTTCATTTTCTTGGAGAGGAGTAACCATGGCCGGAGAGACCATCGTCACCGTGGTCGGCAATCTTACAGCCGATCCGGAGCTCAGAACCATTCCCAGCGGCAGCGTTGTCGCGAACTTCACGGTCGCATCGACCCCCAGCACATGGGACGCGCGTGCCGGCCAATGGGTTGACGGCGAGCCCATGTTCCTGCGCTGCAGCGCGTGGGACGGTCGTACCTGGACGCTGGCCACGAACATCGCGCAATCCCTGTCGAAGGGGCAGCGAGTCGTGGTGCAGGGCCGTCTGGGACAGCATTCCTATCAGGCGCAGGACGGCACGAACCGTACCGTGACGGAGCTGCGTGTGACCGCGATTGGCCCGGACCTGTCGAACCAGATCGCCGTATGCGAGAAGACCAGCGGATCCAACGCCTCGGCGCCTGCATCCGCTACCCCGCAGCCCGGCTATCAGGGTGGGTTCGCGGGAGCCGCGCGTAACCGTCAGCAGCCGCAGCAGCCGGCTGGCGAGGAGAGTCAGGAGCCGTGGGCGGCCGGTGCCACGTATGGCTCCGGGTATGGAGAGGAGCCCGAGTTCTGATGGTGTTCGGTACGGAACCGCAAAGGAAGTCGCGTCGTTTTGTGGATTGGGAGCGTGATCTGATCCGCGAGGCTCTCAGGGATCTCGAGGACATTCAGGCCAGGAAGACGAACGGCACGCTGAGGCCGGGGCCCGCGGCGGATGTGGCGAAGAGCGTCATCCACCGGCTGGGCCGTGACCTGGACCACAAGGGCAAGCACGGCACGCCCGCATCCCTGTCGCGTGCGGAGCTGATCGCGGGCAACGGGTGGATCCCCGAAGCGATCCAGATACTCGACACGATGATTGGAGGCGCGAGATGATCGCGGTGCAGAAGACCACGGACGGGATCCTGGTGGACATGGACGACGCGAGGTTCGTCACGTCCTCGGCCGAGCAGGGCTCGCACATGAGCCTGTTCCTCACCGAAGATCAGGCGTCCCGGTTGGAGGATCTGCTGGCCAGGAGGCACGTATGAGCCGTGAGCCCTCCGAGGGGTTGAAGGCCGTGGTGGACGAGCGCGACAACTGGTCGTGCGTCCGCTGCGGCGTTTCCTTGTATGCCACTGGTGGCAGCCGGCATCACCGGCAACTGCGCAGCCAGCAGCCGAACCCCAAACTCTTGAATCGCCCGTCGAATCTGATCCTCCTGTGCGGATCCGGCTCGACGGGCTGTCACGGCTGGGTGCACGCGCATCCGGCCGAATCCTACGAACAGGGCTGGCTCGTCCATGGATGGGATGATCCCGCCCTGATACCGGTCCGATACCGGATCGGCGACCGTTTCCACACACTGCTGCTCGACGACGAGGGCAACAAGGAGGAGTCATGAGTGTCGGAGCCGTTGACTGGGCGCTGCGCAAGGCGCCCGTGGGAAGCAACCAGTCCGCCAGACTGGTGCTGATCGCGCTCGCGAATCTCGTGGACGACGAGGGCCGTGACGCGCATCCCCCGGTATCGAAGCTGGTCGCGTGGCTCGAGATGAGCGAGTCCACGGTACGCCGCGCCATGAAGTACCTGGAGGGCGAGGGGCTGATCCGTAGGGGCGACCAGCGTCTGGTGAGCCATTTCGACGAGTTCCACCGTCCCGTCGTGTGGGATCTGGTCATGACCCGCGAGCGGAAGCTGGACCTTCGGGACGACCCCGACAAGGCGAAGGGCGGTAGGAAACCCGGTGTCAGAAAGACAGTGGGTAAACCCCGCAAACCCGGTGTCAAAAAGAACGTGGGTTCCACCAAACCCACTGTCAAAACGACACCCGGTTTCAAGCGGAAACCCCCTGTCACCCATGACACCACCCAGGTGTCACCGGTGACAGACAGTACATCCCTAGTACGTAATAACCCTTCTGTCCCCTACGGGGACATCTCCCCTGCCGGGGAGAACCCGCCCGCCGAAACCAACCCCACGAAACCGGAGACCATGCTCGCCGACTGGATGAGCGCCCTGCTCGCCGGCCAGCACATCCAGCCCAACGCCAAAAGCCGCCGCCGGGAACTGCAGGCCGCACGCCGACTGCTCGACCGGACGGACCTGGACACCATCCAGGCCATGGCCCGCTGGGCGGTCATGCACGACTGGTGGCAGTCCACCGTCCGCAGCCTGACCGCCTTGGACCGCAACTGGGACACGATCCGCGCACAGCACCACCGCGACACCCAGACCAGACGCCCCGTCGACCCGACCGACCGCCCCCTGTGGCCCGAACCCGCGGACAAGCCCGACAAGCCGACCCCGATCCCCGCCCGCCACGAAACCAGCGAACACAAGCACACGGCCGGATGCCAGCACGTCACCGCCATCATCCAGCCGATCGAACACCGGTTCCCCACCGACCGCGTAGGAGGCCGATTCGGCAGCTCGCCGCGCTCGCAGGCACGCCAGCTGGCGGCGGACATGCTCAACGAGGGCAAGGATCCGAGCGAGATCCGCGGCGTGCTGACCGGCCGACTGGCGCCCGACGAGCTCATGCAGATCGCCTAGGAAGGAAACCAACGAAATGAATGAAACCGACAAGCCCGTCCGTCTGCTGTGGGTGGACGTGGAGACCACGGGACTGGACCCCGTGCGTGATCACCTGCTGGAGGCGAGCGTGAGGGTCACGGACCTGAGTGGCGTGGAGCTCTCCCGCCATCACGTGCTGGCCCGCCCCGAGCACTGGGAGACGGTCCTGAAGACCATGGACGCCGGCTGGCGCCACACGCACACCGTCAACGGGCTGATCCAGGCGGTCGACGCAGTGGCCCCGCATCTGGGCGACATCCGGTTCGCGGGACTCGGTCTGACCGCGTTCATCGCCGCACAGGCCGGTGAGGCGGTCCTCCGTCCGGCTGGATGGAACCCGCAGTTCGACATGCGCTGGCTCACCCGTACGGCACCCGACGCCCTGGGCCTGCTGGACTACCACTGGATGGACGTACAGTCCGCGTTCGCACTGCTCGAGCACCTGTCCCCCGACACTGCCAAGAGGATCCTCGACCAGACGCCCCAGACCGATCACAGGAGCGACCAGTGCCTCGACAGGGAGATAAGCGTCTACAGGCTCCTGCGCCAAGCCATGCTCATCGGCCCCCTCGGATTCCACGAGGTGACCCCATGCAGCTGAAAGTCACCGCGCAGGCCAGCCAGCACGGCAACTGCGTCATCCTCAAAACCGACCTCACCCACTCCCGCGGCAGCAAAGCCAGGGAGCTCACATCCTGGCGCATCACCCCGGAACAGGCCGAGGCGCTCGCCGACCAGTTGGATCAGGCGCTCGACGAATGCGAACGCCGCAGGAAGGAGAACCAATGACAACCCCGAGGAAATACCACCGGCTGAGCCCATGCCCGTTCTGCCATACCAGGATTCGTGTCACGCGCATCCCCGCCCCGTACGGGTGGAAGTGGCGGTACGAGTGCCCGTCCTGCCATGTGCGCTTCTACACGATGCACACCACCTCCCGGATCCCCACGGACAAAGCGTTGCGTACCGGGATCCGCGTGTGGAACCGCGCGGTCAACGGCCACAAGGGATTCGCATGGTATCTGGATTGCATCAGGGAGCAGCTATGAGCATGCGCGACATCCTGACCGAACGCTATCCCATCCCCGACCACCCGTACGAGCCCATCCAGATAAGCCGGCTCGAGTTCGCGGTCATGCAGGCCCAGGCATTCGCCGCCGGCGTCGCATGGCAAAAACAACACCAAGAGGAGAACCAATGAGCATCATCTCAGACGAGGCCAACCGCCTCTACCCGGACCCGTACCAGCGTCTCGCCTACACCAATGGCGCCCTACGCCCACCCACGCCACCCGAGATCGACGCCATGGCCCACGCGCTCGCCGACTTCAGCCGCATGCGCTACCGTCCCGGCGACCCGGACGACTGGGATCGCCTGCCCGAACCCATCCGCCAGACCTGGCGCGAGGAGGCCCTCCACGCGCTCAACGCACTCCACACCGCAATGATTATCGAGGAGACCGCATGAACAACGACCAGACGGCCCGCATCTACACCCAAACCGAACTCGCCCACGCCATCAGCGACACGCTCGACCGTCTCGACCTGACCATCACCCCCAACCAGCGAGACGACGGAGAGGCCGACTGGGAAACCATCCAGGCGCTCGCCGACGGCGTGTACGAGCAGGGCATGGAGACCGACATCAGCATGCTGGAGGACGCATGATCGGCGAGCACGTGGCCCGCATCATCATCCGCTGGTGGCGGGCAGGCCTGACCATCCAGGAGATCCAAGAAAATATCCCGTTCATCCCGCACGACCAGCTCGCCGAACTGATCGGCACCTACGAAACACGAAAGGACCAGCAATGAGCTTCCCGATAAACGTAATCCGCGGC
This sequence comes from Bifidobacterium vansinderenii, assembly GCF_002234915.1. Classification (GTDB taxonomy): domain Bacteria; phylum Actinomycetota; class Actinomycetes; order Actinomycetales; family Bifidobacteriaceae; genus Galliscardovia; species Galliscardovia vansinderenii. Next base: position 278,754 of record NZ_NEWD01000004.1, read on the forward strand.
ACCCTGACCGACATCGCCTTCAAAGATCCGGAAAACAAGCTCCGCTACGACGTCGACGACATCCACCCCATCAGCACCAGAACCATCCTCATCCCCCAAGGCTTCACCTACGAGGAATTCGTCGCCATCACCGAAGCCATCCACACCGCGCTCGCAGGCATGGAGGAATCATGAGCATCTACACCACACAGGACGAGGAAATCAGTCTGTCGAGCATCCTCCACGACTACAGCCATGCATGGTCCGGCGATCCTGACGACATCGACCTGCGCGCCCAGCGGTTCGCCCAATGGCTTGCCGAGCATGACAGGGAGCAGATGGCCCGAGCCTGGTTCATCGGCTGCAACGCCGGCATCCGCTGGGCCCAGGGCAACGCGGACCAGCCACTCGCCAACCCCTACGACACCGACACGGAGGAATCATGCTGACCGAAACGCAACGTCGCCTCATGGCCATCGCATGGGACGAGGGATACCACGCACACACACCAGAACACATGGTCGGCCCGGACAGGATGGGCGCCTATCATCCTCCGATCAATCCGTACGACCGCACACGACCGGAGGAGGACTGATGGTCATCCTGCTTACCCTGCTGCTCGCCGTCCTGCTCTGTCTCGTGGTCGGTCTGCCGACCCGGCTGCTCGCCAACCTGTGGGCCGTATGCCCAGGGCATCCGCAGCCTGACGACTGGATCACCGCGCTTATCCTCGTCGCCATATCCGAGCTGGGCATCGCGGGGATCCTGTACGTCTGCTATCAGCTTGCGGGATGGATCCTGACCCTGATCGCATGAACACCACCAAGAAGGGAAACCAATGACCACGCTTCTGCAGAGGACCCTGTACCGGGAAATACTCAAGAACAGCAAATACGGGGCGGACGACGCGTTCACGACTGGCCGGCACGACGGACTGTCGTATGCGCTGCATCGACTCATCGACGAGGACGGCTCGAACCTGGCCGGCTGCCCCCTGTACGACCCGCCGAAAGGGAGGGACGGCAGATGACGAACATCACGCAGCGCGACCGCGCGTACCGGCACGTGATTGACCAGGTCAATGCGATGATCGAGGATTCAGCAGAGCACGTGGAGGATCCACGGGCCCGTGTCGGCTACCGTCGCATGGGACACGAGATCATCCGCGTGCTCGAGGAGGAAATGCGCCCACCCGCCAGCATGAGAAAACCACGATGACCCGATTCCTCACGATCCTGTGCACCGGGAGCCTCATCATCAACCTCATCCTCCTGACCATCATCGCCCTCACCCCCACACCACACCAGGAGACACCACAACCCACACCAACTACCAGCAGCCCACCACCAACCCAACCACCCGAAATCCGGACCATATGAAAACGCCCCGCCCGAGGGCAGAGGCCGATACACACAAGCACGGGAGGGACAACCATGACTGCACACCACCCCACCCCAATCAACACCACACACCACACCTGCCCCATATGCACCGCCAACGCGCTCGCTGACGGAATGACGATCTGCCGGCAGTGCATGCACGCCTACGCTAGGCAGCTCACGCTCCTGCGCCAGCACCTGACCGTCCTGCAGCTGGTCATCCGCCGCGAGGTGCATCTGCGTGAGCGCGGCGGCGGGAGGGGTTCGTTCGCGCCGTTGGGCATCGACGTGTCCGCGGCCGATCTCGAGACCGAGGCCGAACGGCTGATCGATGGGATTTGCACCGTGGCCGGGCTGCCCGGCGGCCGTTGGCAACGGGCATTGCCGCGGCTGGGCGCGAATCTGCACACGCTGGCGGGACTGCCCGATGCGGCGGATCATCTCGAGGGGCTCATTCGGATCAATGGGCGGCTGGAGCGGGTGACCGATCGTCGGCCGCGGCTGCGCAGGCTTGTCGGGGTGTGCGACGTGTGCGGGGCGATGGTCCATGCCGTTCAGGGCGAGGAGTGGGCGGTATGTGGCAGGTGCGACAGTCTGCTGCATCTGCCCTCGGTGCGCCGGGCGGCGCGGACCAGACTGGACGCGCTGCATACCACGCAGACCCCGTCCGGGGCCGCCGTGTGGGTGAGCCGGGAAACCGGGATCGACGTCACGCGTGATGACGTCAACAACTGGATCCGCTCGGGCAGAATCACGGCACCGAGGCTCGAGAACGGCTATCGTGAGTTTCCTATCCTGCGGCTGATCGAGCTCGCCGAGTCGAAAATGGATTCTAAGCGGGAGTAGGCCTACACGCACCTGTGATATACTCGCTTCAGCGATAAGTATGAGAACCCCGAGATCCCTTGTGGATCCGGGGTTCTCTGCGTATTGCACCCTTTCTCTCAATTGGACACCGTGTCACCTCCCCGTCGGCAGTCAGCGGGGATGCGACACGCCGGATGGTTGGCCGAGCGGTCGAAGGCACCTGTTTCGAAAACAGGCGAGGCGTATCCTCCGGGGGTTCGAATCCCTCACCATCCTCCACACACCACGGGAAGGCTAGCCATGGGATGGAAGGTCTGCTCGACAGCGGGCTGCGCGAACATCATCGACGACACCGAGAGCAAATGCCTCGAGTGCCGGAGGAGGAAGGACCGCCGCCGCACCCGGATCAGGAACCCATACAATACCGCAGGCCATCAGGGATTCCGCAGGCAGGTACTGGCACGGGATCCCCGGTGCGTATGCCCCGGCGCCGTGGACCATGGCGGCTGCGGCAAGCATGTCGGCATGTGCGCTCGGCCCAGCACCGTGGCCGACCATTACCCATACGAGAGGACCGAGCTCATAGAGCTGGGCCTGAACCCGAACGATCCGCGCTACGGTCGCGGCCTGTGCGCCCGATGCCACGACACCAAGACCGGCCTGACACGTCCTTCAGGCTTCAGAGCGCAATGACAACAGGCGCGCAAAGCGAACCGAAACAACAACACACGCGCACGGCACACGACAGGACCGGAAGCGTCATACAAACCAAGCAAACGCCTCGGAAAAATCAATCAAAACGTTGAAATACCAGCGGTTTCACCCCATGGGGGGTGGGGGTAAACGCTCGGGGAGGCCGGACCGCCGGTGAGGTGTCTCCAAGGTGCGCGGCGTTCAAACATTCCTCGGAGGAGGCCGAAACGGCCACTCCGAATCATCCAATGGCGAGGGCGAAAGGCCCGAACGAATGAGGTGAACGATCATGACGAGCGGAGGTGCAAGGGCTCGCAGCGGCCCTCCCAAGAATCCAAACTCACGGACATCGGAACGAGCGGGATACACGCTGATGTCGCTGCCCAACAGCGGATACGACGGCAAGCCGCCGCGCTTTCCGCTGGCTGATTATCGAATCGAAAACGTCACCAACGATGACGGCCGAGTCTACGACGAGGAAGGCAGCCAATCGTTCAAACGCCGCGAGAGGAAACTCTGGCGGGAACTCTGGAAAACCTCGCAGGCATGTGCGTGGAGCCTGCCCCAATACCAGTACATGGTCTACGACGTGGCCATGTACTGTCGGCTGATGGTCATCAGTGAAACATCGACCGCCAAGGCCGCCGATCGTGCACTGATCCCACGCTACGCCGACCGGATCGGCATGAGCGCCGCAGGGCTTGCCTCATTGGGCTGGAAAATCGCGCCGGACGAGTTCGCCCAACGGCGAATGGAACGCGACATTACGGAACAGCAGGCAAATGGCGACGGCATGACCGTCCGCAAACGTCGTCTGAGGGCGTCATGAACGAATTCGTCATCGACTTCCCCACTCTTGGCGATCTCAACGATGCCTGGATCACCGCCCACTGCCGACAGCCGGACGGCCCGCTACGAGGCCGACCTTTCCAACTGTCGGACTGGCAGTTCTGGATCCTCGCCAATCGGCTGCGGATCCGTGACGACGCCGAATACGTTCCTCCGGAGGAAGTCACCATCGACAATCCGATGGTGCTCAATCAGGCATTCACCTACCGCCAGACGTTGACGGTAGGACCGCAGAAAACCGGAAAGGGTCCGACCGAAGCCGCCTTCGTCGCGGACGAGGCCAAGGGCCCCGTGATCTTCGACGGATGGGCCCAGCCAGGCGACTGCTACCGCTGTTCGGACTGGGGATGCCCCTGCGGGTTCGAATTCCCTTACCAAGCGGGAGAACCCAAAGGCCGTCCGCACCCATCGCCATTGATCCAGATGACCGCCAACTCGGAGGATCAGGTCAAGAACGCCTACCGTCCCCTGCAGGCCATGATCCAGCTCGGCCCATTGAAGCATCTGCTGCTGGTCCGAGACAATTTCATCAGGATTCTGCAACCAGGAATCGACGGCGAAGACGACGGACTCGACCTCGACCGTATAGATATCGTGACCAGCTCCGCGAAATCACGACTCGGCAACCCGATCAGTGACGCGGAACAGGATGAGGCCGGACTCTACACCGATTCCAACGGCATGATCAAGGTCGCGGATACCCAGCGACGAGGCGCAGCCGGTATGGGAGGGAGAACCCACGCGTGGACCAACGCATGGGATCCCAGCGAAAACAGCTATGCGCAACGCATCTGGGAAGCGCAGGCAGAGGATGTGTTCATCTTCTACCGCAACCCGGATCTGGATCCGCGGCTCAGGCACGAGGATGGCAGCCAGTTTAGCTTCTTCAACAAGCGCGAACGCCGTCAAATCCTCAGCACCGTCTACGAGGGATCCCCGTGGGTGAGTATCGACTCGATCGACGCCGAGGCCGTCGCCCTGATGCGAACCGATCCCAATCAGGCCGAACGGTTCTTCGGCAACCGACTTGTCCAGGGCGCCGGAGCGTGGCTTGACGAAGGAGTGTGGGCAAAGGCTTATGCAGGCACACCAGATATGGCTTGAGAATCCCCCTGACGGCACCGAGATCTGCTGCGGTTTCGATGGCAGTGAAAACGATGACTGGACATGCATCAAGGCCGAAACCCTGAACGGGTTGATCTTCACTCCACGATACGGAGACGACCGCAGAGCAACCATCTGGAATCCCAAAGTCTGGGGAGGAAGAATCCCCCGAGGTGAGATCAACGCCGCGTGGGAGGAGATCAACCAACGGTACAAGATCATCCGAGCCTACTGTGATCCCGGATTCAGGGACGAAGTGTCGTGGGAATCCGACATCGAAGCATGGGATCGAAGATATGGGCCCAGAAAGTACCTGCCATGGGTCATGAGCGGATCCAGCCGAGTCGGAGCCGTCTACGAGGCCCTGCGCAGATTCGAGGCCGATGTGGCAAACGGCACGATCCACCATGACGGCTGCCCGATTACCACCACCCACATGGCCAACGCCAGGAAGATCAGCAAAAGTCTCGAACGCTACGGACTCGGCAAACCCAAACAGGATCGAAAGATCGACGCCGCGGTGACCAGCGTCCTCGCTCATGAAGCGGCATGCGACGCCAGAACCGCAGGCTGGGGAGAACGCAAGCACAACTTCATCTACAGCGCATCAAGCACAAGGAGACCACGTGGCATACTCCGCTGAACAGATCAACGCCATTACCAACCTGCTCGCCAGAAAGATAGCCTTGCGCCGCCCCGACATCGACAAGCACATGGGCTACGTCAAAGGGCGTCGCGGGGAGCTCCGGTTCGTATCCGACGAATTCAAACGCTATATCAGCAGCAGATTCAGAGGATTCACCGACAACTGGTGCCTCCCCGTCGCCCAGGCTCCTGTCGAACGTATCCAGTTCAAGGGATTCACACCCTACAATCCCTCGGACAGGATCGACCGCAGGGTATGGGCGTGCTGGAACCGATCGGACTGCGACCGGTATCTGTCCGAAGCCGCTCTCGTCATGACATCATCCCGGAGGAGCTTCGGCCTCGTCAGCCTCCTCGACAACGGGCTGGCCCGCATCTCATTCGAAAATCCCGACTCGTGCGCCGTCATCTACGACGCCATCACAGGAGAAACCAAAGCCGGCCTGCTCCTCAGGCAGGACGACGAACACGAGATCGGCCAGCTCCTGCTGCCCGACGCAATCTATACCGTTTCCCGCAAGCAGGAAAACGCGGATGCCAGCGATCTGACCCATACTCCCCCGGACATGCAGTGGGAATTCGACCCAGAATCCTACAAGCCAAACCCCCTCGGAGAAGTCCCGCTCGTCGAATTCCGCAATCAAACACTGCTCGACAACAGTCCAGTCAGCGACATCAGCATGGTCGAGGACATGCAGGACACCGTCAACGTCGTCTGGGCCTACCTGCTCAACGGACTCGACTGGGCCACATTGCCCGGCCGTCTCATCCTCGGCGGAGACAGACTCGAGGAGCCCGTCCTCGACGAACATGGCAATATAGTCGGCGCCAAAGCCGTCGAACTCGACAAACAAGTGACCGAACGCATCCTCCAGATCACCGGCGACGGCGTACGCGCCACCGAATGGAGCGCCGCCAACCTCCAAACATTCATCCCGGTCATCGAAAAGGCCGTGGAACACATCGCCGCGGAAACACGCACCCCCGGCCACTATCTGCTCACCAAAGCGGAGGTGCCGGCCACCGGCTATGAGGTCGCCGAAGCCGGACTCGTCAGCAAATGCGTCGAACGCATCGGATACATGCGCGGAGGAATCCGCAAGCTCTGCCGTCTCGCCGCCATCATGGAAGGAGACGACTACACGGCACAGGTCATCGAATCCTCCACCGTCGACTTCGCCAGCCCCCTCTACCGCAACGAAGCCCAAATGGCCGACGCCATGCTCAAATACAAGCAGCTGGGGTTCCCCCTCCAATGGATCGCGGAACGCATGGGCCTAGGCGCAGAGGAAATCGAACGCATCATGACGCTCAAACGCGACGAGGACACCGACCCCGAACTCGAAGCCCTCTCCCGCTCACTCCAGATCGGACAAACCGATGACACTGCAAACCCTGACGGACAGCCAACAGACCCTAACCAGACTGGAACTGGCCGCAACCAGGACAGCACGCAGACTCTGGAACAGAACCAATCCCGATGACATCCAAACATCCTGGCAGCCACTCAGCAACCAGCTCGCGGACATCCTCGCCAGCATCCAGATCCACGTCGCGGAGACCGCCGCCGACGCCAACCTCATGATGCTTGCCGAACAGCACGAATATGTCCGGCCTCTAGCCATCCCCGACACCGCAGCACTCGCCGGGACCACAGCCCAAGGCCAACCCCTACGGGAAGCGCTCCAAGCCCCAGCCACCGCCACCCTGCACGCCATCAAAACCGGGACTCCCCCGCTCGAAGCCATGCAGACCGGCAGGACCCTCCTCACTCTCATCACCGCGCTCGCGGTCAACGACGTGGCCAGACAGGCCGCGCAACTCGATATCGCGACACGGCCCGGAGTGTCATGGGTCAGAGTCGAGGCTCCGAACTGCTGCGACCGGTGCATGATCCTCGCCGGGAAGATATTCCGGTGGAACGAAGGTTTTCTGCGCCACCCCCACTGTCATGGACGGCACGTGCCCGTCACCAGCCGAGACAAGGCGAAAGAACTGGGCTACGTCACGGACCCCATGGACGGGTTCCGTGATCTCACCAGAGAACAGCAGGACAGAATTTTCGGCCGGCATAGTGCACAGGCCATCCGTGACGGAGCCGACATCTACCAGGTCGTCAACGCCAAGAGAGGCATGACCGAGATCGGCCGATCGCAACGGGCAAGAGGATATTTCTCCATGACCACCACGGAGGGCACCACCCGCTACGGCTGGTCCAACATGATCGCCGGGCAACAGGGACGCACACAAAAACGTCGCCTGACCGTGGACGCGATCTATACCCTCTCCAGAAGCCGCGAGCAAGCCGTGGAACTCCTCAAACGCGAGGGGTACATCCTACCCGATCACTGGAGAGAAGACGTCCCCGACATTCGCCGCAGCCTGTGGCTACACAACAACGATTGGCGACAGGGACGCCATGAAACCATGACCACCGCGCAGAAACGCGTTCAGAACGCGCGCCTGCGCTACGAGGCCGCGCTCGCCGGCCGCAACCCCTATCTGTCGAACGCGCCGGTCACGCCCGAAATCCTCGCGCAGACCGAACGCCAATACCGACACTGGCTCTCGAGAGAAGGCCAGATATACACCCAGTAGCCAATCGAAAGGAACGGCATGGATACCGAAGAAACCACTCCCAAGAACCAGAACGACGACCAGCAGGCCCCGCCCGATAACGATCAGCAGGAAACCGACTGGCAGTCCAAGTTCAAGGGTCAGCAGAAGGTCAACCGTGATCTCGAGCACAAGCTCAACGAGGCGTACAAGAAGGCCGACCGCGTCGACGAGCTCGAAAAGCAGATCGCCGAGCTGCAGGGCAAGGAAGCGGAGTACGAAGCCGCGCGCAAGGCGCAGGCAGTCCGCGATGACGCCCTGAAAGCGGCCAACACGCGCATCCTCAAGGCCGAGATCCGCGCCGCCGCCAGCGGGCGACTGCAGGACCCGTCCGACGCCCTGCAGTATCTCGACCTGACCAAGTTCGAGGTCTCCGATGACGGCGAGGTCAACACCGACGCCATCACCACCAGTCTCGATGAACTCCTCAAAGCCAAGCCCTACCTCGGGAAAGCCAAGGGGGCGGCCGGCCCGCTGGGAATCATCCCCCCAAGCGGAACGCGCGACGGAGACCGGAACGCAAGCCAGCTCACCAAGGATGACATCTCTCACATGACCTCGGCCCAGATCGAAAAGGCCCGTCTCGACGGACGGCTCAAGAACCTGATGGCCGGCAACTGAAAGGAGCCTCATGGCAATCACCAACTTCATTCCCGAGATCTGGTCCGCCAGCATTCTCGAAAATTTCCACAAGCAGTCCGTCATCACCCAGCTGGCCAATCGCCAGTACGAAGGCGAACTCCGAACCGGGAACAAGATCCACATCCCCGGCATCGTGGATATCACCATCAAGGATTACAAGGCCAACAAGCGCACCACCACGCCGGACGAGGTGCAGGACACCGGCATCGAACTCGACATCACCGAAGAAAAGAACTTCGATTTCTACGTCGACGACATCGATCAGGCTCAGGCCGGCCGCAGCTTCGCCGAATACACCACCAGCGCCGGCATCGGACTCGTGGACGACGCCGAGGCCTTCCTCACCAAGAAGCTCATCGCCGAAGGTACTGCCATCGCCGGAGCTGGCCAGGTCACCACCTGGACCGAAGCCTACAATGCTGTCCTTGCCGTCCGAAAGGCCATGAACGACGCGCTCGCCCCCAAGACCGAACGCTATCTCATCGTCAACAGCGCCTTCGAGATGCTGCTGCTCTCCGACGGATCCAAGCTCACCAGCTTCGATAAGTCCGGCATGACCGATGGCCTGCGCGAGGCAAGTATCGGCCGACTCGTCGGATTCACCGTGCTTGAATCCGACTACATCGCGGATCAGGATACTCCCATCGCCATCGGACTGTGGAAGCCCGCTCTCGCCTACGTGAGCCAGATCAACAGCACGGAGGCCCTGCGCAGCCAGGACAAGTTCGCGGACCGCGTGCGAGGGCTCCATGTCTATGGAGGCAAGGTGATCCGCCCCAAGGCAGTCCAGGTCTACACCAGCACCACCGCCCCAAAAGGCTGAGCGTCGACCCCTCGACGCTCACTCTCAGGGTAGGGGAAACGGCGACGCTCAACGTCACCGTCGAACCTGATGGCCCCTACACGGCGGAGGTGGAAAACCCGGACATCGTGTCCATCACGGAGGAATCATGACACCACTGGCCACGATCACGGACCTCGACGGATTCGGCATCAGCCATAACGACGACATTCTCGCCGCCAAGCTGATCGAATCCGTCTCCTCCGCGGTAAGGGAGGCCGCAGGCTGCCCAATCAGCCGGGGAACATGGACCATCACCATCCCCAGCGAGCAATCCCGCAAACTCGACCTGCCATGCCGGCCCGTCACATCGGTCGAACAGGTCCTCATCGACGGCGAGGAAACCACCGATTGGAAACTCCTCGGCAACGCCCTCTACAGGGAAACCCTGTGGGGGCCGCCCGGAGCAATCCCCCGAGCAGTCACCATCACCCTCACCGCCGGGTACGATCCCGTCCCACCGGACATCGTCCGACTCGTATGCAGCATGGTCGCCGCCGGACTTTCCCAACAGGAGAACGGCGGCCCCGGAGCAGACCGCAGCAAAGCCTACGAACGCATCGACGACTATCAGATCGGCTACCGTCAGGGAGGATCCGAGATCATCGACGCGACCGAACTCCCGGAGGCCACGAAACGCAGCCTCCGGCAACGCTTCGGAACCCCCGGACTCAGCATCGGAGTGTTCAAATGAGTCTCCTCGACCGAGCACGACGCCTCGCCGAAACCCTCATGACCGACCAATTCACGGTCACCCACCCCACCGGGCACGTGACCGTGGACGGCAACGGCATAACCACGGCGGAAACCATCGTGGTCTATCAGGGCAAAGGCAAGCTCCAAACCTCAGGCGGTATCGCATCCAACAAGGTCACCGCCACCGGCGACACCACCAACGCCGGCGGCATCGTCCCCGAATGGGCGCTCTACCTCCACCTCCCCATAACCGCAACGGGAATCAGGGAAGGCGACATGGCCGAATGCACCAACGCGGCAGACCCCGACCTCATCGGACGACGATATCGACTCATCAACCTCCAATCCGAAAAAACCCACGCCACAGCGAAACGCTGGAACGTCCAGGAACTCCCCAAGGAGGACTGATGCTCATCGACACCAGCCAAGTCACCACGCTCGCCTCCAAACTTGCCGCAGCCCCCAAAAAGAAACAACTCCTCGTCACCGCAGCCATCAAAAAAGGAGCACAAGACATCAAAACCGCCATCAAAACCGACGTCTCCGGCTCCTCCAACCGCGGCATCGCCAAAATCCCCATCGCCTACGAGATGAAACAGGAAGGCGTCAACATAGAAGCCGACATCGCCCCAACAAAAGGCGGCGCCGGCAACCTAGCCAACATCGCCTTCTTCGGCACCTCCAAAGGCGGCGGAACCCACCAATTCTACGAACACGGCAAGGAACAACTAGACACCATCGCCCACTACGTCCACCAAGCAGCGACAGGCCTATGAACTACCAAACCGCCAGACAAACCATCCTCAAACACATCCCAACACTCACAGGATGGACCACCTACCCCGACGGCATCGCAACCGGACCACACCCACCCTGGATCGTCATCTCATTCCGAGAAACCACCAGAGACACCACCGAAGCGCTCGCCGTCACCACCCACCACGCCACACTCACCATCCGCGTGGTCGGAGAGTCCGAAACCGGGGTGAACATCGCCTGCGAGAAACTCCAGAATGCCATCGACGGGGTAAGCCCAGAAGGCATGAGCGCACTCGTCCCCGACGTGGACTCGGGAACCTACCCCAGCGAACTCCAACAACCACATACCAGCACCCCATACATCATGAGAGTCCTCTCATGGCAAACCGGATGGACCGCATAGAAAGGAACACACCATGCCGAACACAGTGAACGCGCATCTCGAGGACGGTCGCCTCAAGACCATCTTCGTCGACGAGATCGCCGACGTGACCGCCCCGACCGTGACCGAACTGACCACCAACCCGCTCGACCTGTCCTACTGGCTCACGTCGGACGGTTTCAAGGCCACGCACTCGCAGGACATGATCGACGACGACCGTGAGGGCGCCGCCGCGGTCGGTCAGATCCCCGGTCAGGAGAAGTACAGCGACACGAGCCTGCAGGTGATCGACAACATCAACGTCAAGGCCGGCGAGGCCAAGGAAGCGAACGACGCGGTCGAGCGTCTCACGCAGGGCGTGAAGGGATACATCGTGCGCCGTCGCGGCCTGCCGACGGACGACGCGTTCGCGGCCGGCCAGATCGTCAGCGTGTATCCGGTGACGATCGGCATCAAGACGCCGGTCGCGCACGCCGCGAACCAGCGTCAGATGAGCACGATCAGCTTCTCCGCGGATCCGGGCTCGCAGGACGAGACCGCCACGGTCGCGGCGGGAAAATAGCACCCTCAGCGATCCAGGCGTCGCCCGAGAGCCTGACGCTGCGGGTGGGCGAAAGCCGGGTTGTTGAGGTTCTCGTCCTCCCCGAGGGAGCCAGCCAGAAGTACACGGCCTCGATCAGCGACACGAGCGTGGCCGTGCTGGGGGAACCGGACCAGTCACCGGAGCCTGAGCCCAAACCGGTGACGGGAATCACCCTGGACCGTTCGACCGCGAGCGGTGTCACGGGCTCGCAGCTCACGCTCAAGGCAAGCGTGCAGCCTGCGGACGCGGACGATCCCACGGTCACATGGAGCTCGTCCGCACCGGCCGTCGCCTCGGTCGCGGCGGGCGTGGTGCGGCTGCTGACCGTGGGCCGGGCGACCATCACCGCGCGTGCCGGCGCGTATAGCGCGTCGTGCACGGTGACGGTGACCGCGGCCACCGTGGCCGTCCAGTCCGTGACCGTGAGCAGTCCGGGCGGCGTGAGCACGCTGGACGTGGGGTCCACGCTGCAATTGTCGGCGAGCGTGCTGCCATCGGACGCGACCGACCGTACCGTGGTCTGGTCATCGTCCGCCACCACGGTGGCCACGGTCAGCACCTCCGGGCTCGTGAAGGGTCTCACGGCGGGCAGCGTGACCGTCACCGCCACGGCCGGCGGCAAGTCGGGGAGCATCACCCTGACCGTGAAAGCCAGCACACCGACGGTGAAGACGAATCTGCTGACCACGCCGCCGTCGCTGCCGTTGACGACGAACGGGGTGACCATGACCTCGCTCGGCGACGGCGTCTACCACCTGAAGGGCACCGCCACGGCGTGGACCGGGTTCGCGTTCACCAGCAAGCAGATGAGCGCCGGCACATATTCGATCGCCGACAGCGGGAATTTGCTGACCACGAAGGGCCTGGGATTCTGGGTACGCCCCGACGAGCTCGACGGCCGACACGGCACCATCACCCACGAGTACACGTCGGCGTGGTGGCAGAACGCGCAGATCAGCGTCGACGCGGGGACCACGGTCGACCTGGACGTGCACCCATGGCTCACATTGGAGGCCACGGAAGGAAAAACAACATGACGATCATCAACGGGGGGGGGGATCCGTGTAACCGGCATGAAGCCGGGTGACACCCGAATCACCCTCAAGGCAGGCGGCGTGACGACGACCATCCCGGTCACCGTCACGCAGGCCGAACCCGAGAACCTGTGGCCTGCCGCGCCGCTGCCCGTATCGGCCAACGGCATCACGTTCAGCGACGCCGGCTCCGGCAGGATCCATGTGACCGGCACGAGCACCGGGTACGCGACGCTGTCCGTGAACACGAGCTTGCCGGGAGCCGGCACATACACGACCACGGGCGGACAGGGATTCAACGGCAGCGTCCTGTACATGCAGGTCAAGGCCGCGGGAGCCACGGTGCTCAACCCGAGCACGACGAGCGTGACGCTGACCGCCGCGCAGACGGGCAGCGTGCAATGCCAGATCGTGGTCGCGCCCGGCCAGACGGTCGACACGACCGTCACGCCCGCGCTTACTAAAACCGCATAGCCCCACCCGTGTGGGGCCAGTCCATCAAGGAGGCCCCACACATGGGGACAATCAACGTCACAGGCGTGGCCATGGGAGCCACCAGACTGAACATCACATCATCCGGCCAGCCGACGGTCACGGCGAGCGTGCCGGTCACAGTCCGCAGTCGTAACCTGCTCTCATACGGGGCCGCCGAAGGCAATGGGTGGACAGCCACCATCAATTCGGACGGCTCTCTGCACATCTCCGGTACCGCGGCCGGCCAGTGGAGGGGGATCGGCTGGGCGTTCGACGCGCCCGTCACCACGGGCAGGATCAGACTGACGCAGCGGGAGAACGCGGCCGGGCTGAGCTCGAGCCTGAAATTCTACGACCAGTCGGGCCAGCGCGTCGGCGACCAGCTGACCAACGGCATGACCGTCACCATCCCGGCGGGCACCTCCCGATGGCGTCTCGAGCTGCTGTGCAACACCGCCACGCCCGCCATGACCGACACGGACCTGCACCTGCAGGTCGAGACCGGCGACACCAGCCACGAGTGGATGCGCCCCGACGTCACGAACCTCTCGGTGGGGGCTTAGTCTAGCCAGCCTGTGGCCCGCCGTCGCCGGTGGCACCAAAAACGGGGTCACCCTGACCGCCGGGACGGACGGCTCGTACACGACCGGCGGCACGTGGGACAAGTGGACCACGTTCGAGTCCACGGCCACTCTCGAGGCCGGGCTCTACACGATCGAGGGAACCACGGGCCTGACCTCGCTGTCCTCGTGGGATCTGATCCTGCAGGTCGCACCCTATCCCAGCGGCGACGCGATCATCAAGCCCGGCACCCCCAGCGCCCGCCTGGACGCGGGACTCTACCGATGCCAGATCAACATCAACAGCCAGGACGCGATCGGCCGCACCCTCACGCCCCGACTCACCAGAATCAACTAGAAGGAGCACACCATATGAGCAAGAATCGCATCGGGGGGGGGCTTAGCGTCACCGGCCTGAAACGAGGCCGGACCACACTCACCCTCACGGCCGGAAACGCCACACAGACCGTGCCGGTCACCGTGCTGAGCCGTAACCTGCTCGCCTACGGGCCCGCCAGCGCGAACGGCCTGACCGTCACCGTCAACCAGGACGGCAGCCTGCACGTCAGCGGCCAGACCACGGCCGCCAACCAGGGCCTCAAATGGCGGTTCCCCATCCCCGACGACGTCAAGGGCAAAACCGTCACCTACAAGCTCAGCACAGCGCCGGCCGGCGTGTACTGCTACGCGCAGGCCAGGAACGCGAGCGGCGTGCTGGCCACGCTGCTCTCCTCGACCCCGACCCAAGCCCTGCCCGAGACGGCCACCGAGATCGAGTTCAGGGTCGCGTCCAACACCACCAACCCGATCGACGGGGACATCAAGGTCATGGTCGAACCCGGCGAAAACGCCAGCACATGGATGAGCCCCGACACGCTGGATCTCTCGGGGGGGGGCTTGAGCTGACCAGCCTGTGGCCGGCGTTCGCCGCTGAGCGTGGAGGCGTAACCCTCACCCCGAACGCCGACGGCTCGTTCACGCTCAACGGCACCGCCACGGCCGGCACCCAGCTGTTCACGTCGGGACAAAAACTCGCGGCCGGCATCTACCGGCTGGCCGTCCAGCCGGAGGGTCTGCCGGTGGCCTGCCGCGTCCACGACAGCCAGTCCGACACCAAGATCGACAGCACCGGCCCCGCGAAACAGTTCACCATCCCCACGGACACGACCAGCGTCAGCTACCAGTTCCTACCCAACAGCGGCGCCACGTTCACCGACACCACCGTCACCCCGACACTCGTCAGACTCGACAACTAACGCTCCCCACACGCTTACGCTGATTCCCCTTGAGCGTGCGGGAACCCTAACCACAGGGGAATCACATGGGATCAAGGAGAATCAACCATGGGCATCACCGTCCAGCAGCCGATCGGCTCGCACCGGATCGTCACCGACCTCAACAGTCTGCGCGAAAGCATCGTGCTCGCCGACCGGATCACCCACCTCGAGCCCACGGACGGCATGACCGAAACCGAGGCCGCCACGGCACGCGAGGAACGCGAAACCCTGACCGCGCGCCTGCGCGAACTCGCCTCCAGGGTCGACGAGAGCACCATCACGATCCGTCTGCGCGGCATGCGCTCGACCGAATGGAACATGGACGTCATGGCATGCACGCGCATGGTCGACGGCAAGCCCGTCAAGGACGGCAACAAGCTCCTCATGATGTGCCTGCCCGGCATGGTCGAAGGCATCGTCAACCACGAGGGCAACAACGTGACCATGAGCGAACAGGACATCAAGGCGCTGGTCGAAAGCCTCGCCGACACGCAGGCGTACGAGCTGCTGCAGACCATGCAGACCCTCAACAGTCCCGCCACCAGCCTCCCAAAAGACGTGACCAGCCTGCTGCAGACCATCTAGCCGGCCTGTTGGGTTCGGATCCGGACCTGTTGGCCCGCCTGCGCTGCGCACGCAGTCTGGGGATGAGCCTGAAACGGTTCGACGGGTGGACGCCCACACGCGACGACCCTGTCGAATGGGACGAACGGGAACGATTGTGGATGCTCGCCCTGCAGGCGTATGAGGACCGGTTGTGCCCGATCTGCGGCATGGACTCGGCGATCTGCCATGACCAGGACCGGTTCGAGGAATTGCACGCGCAGGGCCGGGTGGAACTGTGCTTCGCCCAGTACGAGCGCAACCGTGCGCTGGGCGAATACCGGGATTCGGGCGCCCCGGACCCGCTGGCCGACGGTGCGGTCACGGTCGGACTGACCATGCCGTCGATGATGGAGGAGGAGACGATCTCATGGCGTTGAACGAGAACATCATGATCCGGCTCATGGCCGACACGAGCAACTACACCACGAAGATGGCCGCCGCGTCCAAGCAGGCGCAGCAGTTCGGTACCGCGCTCGAGAAGCCCATGACCACGCAGGAGAAGCTCGCCGCGGGAGCCACCAAGGCCGGGCTCGCGATCGGCGCGGTCAGCGCGGCGATCGGCGTGGCCGCGGTCACCACGTTCGCCCAGTTCGACGCCGCCATGTCGACGGTGCAGGCCAACACCGGCGCCAGCGCGAAGGAGATGGACCAGCTGCGGCAGGCCGCGATCGACGCCGGCGCCAACACCGTGTACAGTGCGTCCGAGGCCGCGGACGCGATCAACGAGCTCGGCAAGGCCGGCATGAGCACCAGCGATATCCTCGCGGGTGGTCTGACCGGCGCCCTGAACCTCGCCGCCTCGGATGGCATGCAGGTCGCCGAGGCCGCCGAGCTCATGAGCTCGGCCATGGCCCAGTTCAATCTGACCGGCTCGGACGCCGGGCGCGTCGCCGACGCGCTGGCAGCGGGCGCCGGCAAGGCGCAGGGTTCGGCCCGTGATCTCGGCTACGCTTTGCAGCAGTCCGGAATGGTCGCCAACAGTTTCGGCATCGGCATGGAGGAGACGGTGGGCACGCTCACCGCGTTCGCCAACGCCGGCATGATCGGCTCCGACGCCGGCACCAGCCTGAAGACCATGCTCATCGCCCTCGCCAACCCATCCGACAAGGCCGCGGCCCTGATGGACGAGCTCGGCATCAACGCATACGACGCGCAGGGCAACTTCATCGGCCTGTCCGCGCTGGCCGGCCAACTGCAGGCCCAGTTGGGCGGGCTCACGCAGGAGCAGCGCAACCAGGCATTGGCCACCATATTCGGCTCCGACGCGATCCGCTCCGCGAACGTCCTGTACAACGAGGGCGCAGACGGCATCAGCGAATGGACGGACGCGGTGGCCGACAGCGGGTTCGCGGCCGAACAGGCCGCCGCCAAGAACAACAACCTGAAGGGCGATCTCGAGAACCTGTCCGGTTCGGTCGAGTCGATGCTCATCACCATCGGCTCCGGCGCCGACGGCCCCCTACGCTCCATGGTCCAGACGATCGACATGCTCGTCGACGCGTTCAGTGATCTGCCCGCCCCCGTCCAGCAGGGCACGGTCATGTTCGGCCTGATGGTCGGCGCGACCGCGGGACTCCACCAGATGTTCGGCGACCTCGCCTCCTCCAGCAGCCAGACCAGCCGCAGCCTCGGCCTCATGCTCGACCCCGTGCAACGCCTGAACGCGGCAGCACCCCAGCTGTCGTCGGGATTCCGCCAACTCGCCTCGGCGGCCACGGGCGGAGGGGCCGGCATCCAGAGCCTGTCCGGCACCGCGTCACGCGCGCAGGCCGCCATGGGAGGCTTGAAGAGCATCGGCTCGGGTGTGGTCAGCCTGCTGGGCGGACCGTGGGGCATCGCCCTGACCGTCGCCGGCGCCGCGCTGACCGCGTGGGCCAGCAAGGCCCGACAGGCCAAACAGGACGCCCAGCAGCTCCAGTCCGCGTTGGAGAACGCGTCGGACGTGGGCGAGACGATGGTCCACATGACCCAGCAGATCGATTTCAGCTGGCTCGACAGGATGCAGACCGGCAGCTCGAACATGAGCGAACTGCTCGACAAGGCCGGCATCAGCATGGAAACGTTCGTGCGTGCCGCGCAGGGCTCCAAGGACGCGATCAACGAGGTCAACGAGGCGCTCAAAAACATGAACGCCGAGGGCGGGGACTCGTCCATGACCCCCGCCGCCACGAAGATCAGGGACAGTCTCAACGAATTGTCCGAGGCGTACGGGACCGCGACCAAGGGCGCCGCCGAATCCAAGGAGGCGACCGACGCGCTCAGCTCGTCCAGCGGCGAGGCCTCCGACGCGCAAAGCCAGCTCGCCTCCAGCGCGACCGAG
The DNA here is from genome assembly GCF_002234915.1 of Bifidobacterium vansinderenii. Classification (GTDB taxonomy): domain Bacteria; phylum Actinomycetota; class Actinomycetes; order Actinomycetales; family Bifidobacteriaceae; genus Galliscardovia; species Galliscardovia vansinderenii. Next base: position 297,000 of record NZ_NEWD01000004.1, read on the forward strand.
ACCGCGGACGCCGAAAGCATCCTCACCGACGCGATGGGCGCGACCGAGGACGCCGTCAGCGAGACCGCCGGCGCATGGGGCGAGGTCATTTCGGCCATGGAAACCTACTACGGGTTCAGCCTGAACGCGTCCGACGCGCTGATCGCCATGCACTCAGCGTTCGACAAGGCCACCGAAGCCGCCAGGGAGAACGGCGCCACGCTCGACCTGAACACGGAGAAGGGACGCAACAACCAGAGCGCCCTGAACGACGTGGCCCAGTCCGCGTTGAAGGCCGCGCAGGCGCAGGCCGAGAACGGCGCCAGCATGGACGACATCAACGCCACCCTCGACGACGCGCACAACCGGTACGTCGAGGCCGCGATGGCCATGGGCATGACACCCGGAGCCGCGGCGGCCGCCGCCGACGCGGCGGGACTGACCAGCGAGGCATTCCAAAAGCTCGCGGACAGGGTCGGCATGGTGCCCGACGACAAAAACATCAAGGTCACCCTGACCGACGAGGCAAGCCGGAAGTTCGACGAGCTGAAGCTGCGCATCGAGGCCACGCCCGACGGAAAGAACGTCGTCATCAGCGGCGACAACACCACGGCCATGCAGGCCATCGCCGCCGTTACCGACGCGACCATCGACCCCAAGACCGGAACTCTCAATCTCGATAAAAGCCAGTACGACATCGCCCTCGCATTGGCGAACGGTGCGAAGATCGACCCGAAGACCGGTAAGCTGCTCGGCGACAACAACGATTTCTGGAACAAGCTCGCCCAGGCCAACGGGTGGAAGATCGAAGAACACACCGGCGTCATCAGCGGCGACAACGGCCCGTTCTACGCGTCCAAGACCGCGGTCGACGCGGTCCGCATCGGAGGCAAGAGCGTCAGCATCACCGCCGAGGACGCCGCAACCGCGATCATCAACGCGGTCGACGCGAAGAAGATCAGCGACAAGTATTTCACGATCTACGCGCGAAGCAACATGAGTGATCTGAACGGTGACGCGTCCGGCAACGGACGTATGGGCACCTATGCTCATGGCGGCGTGATCCGACGGTTCGCTGCTGGCGGCTACGGCGGGCTCGTCCACGGCGTGGGCAGCGGCGTCAGCGACAGCAATCTCGCACTCGTCAGCCGTGGCGAATACGTGATGACCGCGCGAGCCGTGGACCATTACGGCGTGGCCGCGATGGACGCGATCAACGGCATGCGGTGGACGCCGGACACGGGCGTGAAATACACGGTCGCGCAGACCCGACTGCCGACGAACGACAGTCGTCTGGTCGAGTCGAACCGTCAGGTCGTCGACGCGATCAACGCCCTGCACCGGGACATCGGCCCCACCATCAGCGCGTACGCGCCACGGCTCGGAGAACGCGAGTTCAACCGGCTCACATGGAAGGCCAACAGATGAAAACATTCACGTACACGAGCGGTGTGGACGCGAACACGGTGGTGGATCTGGCCGACCCCGACGGCATCATGATCGGCCAGATCCGCGAACTGCGATCCACCGCGTGGAACGTCGACACCGACTACCGGACCGTGTCCAGCGCGACGCGCGAGGCGCGCGAGGACGAGGCCACCGGCAACTGCTCGGACCTCGAACAGCTGGACCGGGCGGTCACGGTGTTCGACGCCGACCTCGCCGGGCTGAAGAACGGACAGGGGCGGGCGACGGCCGGCACCCTCACGGTGGACGGCTGGTGGCAGAAATGCCTCGTCACCCACGTCGAACCCAAGCTCGCGTTCCGCGGGTTCGCCCAGTGCACGTTCCGGTTCCTCCTGCTGGACGGCGTGTGGCGGCACGACCTCGACGCGCTGCACTACTGGCCGGCCAGTGCGAGCGGCGGCACGGCCGACCTCGACCTGCCCACGGACATGCCGTTCGACCTGGCGGGCGGCGCGAAGCTCGACACGCTCGTCAACACGAGCCTGCTGCCACGCCCGTGGCGGATGACGATCTTCGGCCCGGCCACGAACCCGAGCATCGTGATCGGCGGGAACACGCACCAGATCGACGTGACCATCCCCGACGGCGGCTACCTCACGGTCGACGCGATCGACGGGGAGAAGGCCGTCACACTCGTGGACCAGCAGGGCAACCGGACGAACGTGTTCGACAAGGCCCGCCGCGGTACCGGACAAGGCAGCGGCGAGTATATCTTCGAACGCATCCCGGCCGGCACCAGCACGCTCAGCTGGTCGAACTCGTTCGGATTCGATCTGACCGTCGTGGAGGAAAGGAGTGTGCCACCGTGGTCGAACTGATCATCACCGACGCGAAACACGCGCCCATCGCCGCGGTCGACGCGTTCAGCATGGACATGGCGTACGGGGACGAGGAGAACGATTTCGAACTACTCGCCCCGTTCCTGCCCGACGCGGGCGCGTTCATCGGCATCGACGGCACCGAATACGGCGGCATCATCGAGCAGAGGTCCAGCGACGGCAGCGCGCAGGGGCGCACCTGGCACGGGATACTGGCCGGCAAGATCCTCTCGCCCGACAGCGGACAGGACTACCTGACCGTCAGCGGCGGCGCGTCGACCATCCTCAACCAGCTGTTCGCCCGCATCGGCCTCGCCGACCTGTTCCAGGGCGCCGCACCCAAAACGGACATCACGATCGGCAGCTACCGGTTCGACCGGTACGTGGACTGCTACAGCGGGATCCGGGCGATGCTGGCCAGCGTGGGCGCGAAACTCCACCTCATGTGGGTGAATGGCGTCGTCCAGGCCAGTGCGCTGCCCATCGTCTCGTACGGGGACACCATCGACTCCGATCTGCTGTCGTTCGAGTCGACGCGCGACCACCGGCCCGTCAACCATTTGATCGGCCTGGGCGAGGGTGAGCTGCGCGACCGTGCCGTCACCCACTGGTACGCCGACAACAACGGCAGGGTCAGCCAGACCCAGACCCTGTTCGGCCTCGAGGAACGCTGCGCGATCTACGACTATTCGAGCGCGAAGATCGACGACCTCAAGGAGGACACCGAGAAGAAGCTCAAGGAGTTGCAGACGCAGGGCGAGACCAAGGTCACCCTGCGCGCCGGCTCTGGCATCGAGTTCGACATCGGCGACAAGGTCACGTCACGTGATCAGGTGCTCGGCCTGGACGTGACCGCCACGGTCGGCAAGAAGATCATCAAGGTCAGCTCCGGCGTCCTGTCGGTGGACTACGAGATCGGCTCCACGTCCTCGTCCCGCTCCTCGTGGTCCGGCAGCGCCGAGACCTCCAGCGGAGGAGGCGGGGGCGGCGCCACGGGCACGATCGTGGCCGGCGAGGGCATCACCATCACCAACGGCAACCGGATCAGCGCCGTGGTCACGCAGGCCAAATTGGACGCGGTCAGGCAGATCGCGGAGGAGGCCAACACCACCGCATCCGGCTATTCGGAGCAGATCGGACAGGCTCAGCAGACCGCCGCCAACGCCGTATCGATCGCCAACCAGAGCGTCCGCACGCTGGAGGGGACCGCGCCGATCCACGTATGGCGGTCGGACGACAAAGCGTCCGCGACGATCTGGGCCGACACCGCCACACAGAGCGCGGACGGGCTCATGAGCGCAGCCGACAAGACCAAACTCGACGGCGTCAGCCCGTACGCGAACAACTACACGCTACCCGCCGCCAGCGTGGACTCGCTCGGCGGCGTCAGGCCGGACGGCAGCACGATCACCATCACAGGGGACGGGACGATCAGCGCGCACGCCACCGGCAGTGGGGGCGGGCTCACGTTCCCGGTCGGCTACGTGGTGCGCAACACCACGGGAGAGGATCCCGGCACGGTGTTCGGCGGCACATGGCAGCAGCTCCCCTCGCTAGGCGCCTACACATGGGAAAGGATCAGATAATGAGCAAGACAACCGGTTTGACCGCGTACGAGTGCGACCGGTGCGGCCGCAAGGACTACCTGACGTCCACGGACCTGCAGGTGCGCGACTGGTACGACGTGACCCGCGTGACCACCGGATCCACCACCGCACCGTACGTGCTGTGCGGATCCTGCTGGACCGACTACCAGACCCTCCTCAAACAGCAAACCAACGAGTTCGAACGGTTCCTCGCCGAGAAGAAGGAGTAACACGATGACGATCGATTTCATCACCGGCAAGGCTGGCACGGACCACATCGACGGCGACGACTGGCGCGGCATGAACGCGAGCATGATAGGCCTCGACGACTACGTGATGAAACTCAGGAACCAGCTGGCGATCACGGTGCAGGACAGCAATCACGTCGTGATCGACACTGGCATGGCCATGATGAACGGCGGCGCCGCGAACGTGACCGCCGCCGAGACCGTCACCGTCCAGTCCGGCACGCAGGGACAGAAACGCAACGACCTGATCGTCCTGCGCTACACGCGCACCAACAGCATCGAAAAAGCCCAGCTGGTGTGCCTCAAGGGCACGCCCACCACCGGCACCCCGGCCGACCCCAGCTATAACCGGCAGTCCATCCTGCTCGGCTCGACCACCGTGCACGACATGCCCCTCTACAGGCTCCCCCTGAACGGCATCACGCTGGGCACGCCGGTCAAACTGTTCCGCACACTGGGCTCGCTGAGCGAGGTGTGGGATTCCCTGACCCAGACGGTCACGTGGAGCAAGCTCGCCGACGGCGCGGACACCGTCAACGTGACCGGAACCGTGGTCAACAACACCGCGCTCCTGCGCGTCTACTGGATGAATAACGGCGGGTTCAACAGCCCGTCGTGGAAGCGCGTCAGCCTCGCCAGGATGCTGAACTTCAAGACCAACGGAGAGGGCTACGATTTTCCCTGCGCGGAGAACACGGGTTCGGACACGGCCGGCAGCGGCATCATCGGCGTGCAGAATCAGGAGATCTACTGGCAGCACACCGGCGGCGCGTACGACATCCCGAAGCAGCAGTGGCATCAGGCCGCGCTGGTGTTTCCCGTCGTCCGCGTCTAGACGCGTTCGACCGGGAACACCAATGAGCCGTTGTGCCACGCGTTCTCGGGCACCTGCCAGCCGCCGGCAGGCATCCAGTTGATCCACTCGTCCGCGCACTGGAGGAAGTTCTTGCCCACGTGCTCCCACTCGACGTTCTCGGAGCAGACCTGCACGGTCTCGCGGGTTGCGCGCCAGCCGACCATTTTGGCGAGACGGGTTTTCGCCCAGCCGTCGCTGTAGAACGATCCGGCGTTGACCCAGCGCAATGTGACCATGGCGAGGGATCCCTGATCCGAGGTGAACACCTGACCGCCGATCGCCAGCGGATCCGAGACCGTGGTCGTGCCGCTACGGTCGAACGTGATGCGCTGGGTCAGGGAAACCCTACGAAGCGATATCCCAACCGAATACCGAGCTGATCCACATGCCCTTCCACAACTTCTGAGATGCGAACGTTCGTACTGCGATCCGTCCCTCGTTGAGCTGGAAACCGACAGCACCGTTGGTGCCGTTGCACGCGGCAGGAACATTCAGATCTCCCAGCGACGAATGGTACCCGTCCGGGATGAGGAGGATATCCCATGCCTCCCATGCCGTGACATCCCAGTCGTCGATCATCTCGACCTGCAGGCTCATGTTGACATGACGCCCGGTGACGGTCGCGCTGAATTTCCTCCGCGGGAACGTCCCCGACCATTGCCCGTCACTAAACAGGTGCTCGATGTGGTTCAGGGAATCCCTATGCGGTGAGCGCCCGCTCGTAGAGGCGTTGCGCGTCGCGCAGCGCGGTGATGTCGGGCTTGAGATAGTAGCGGGCGGTGGTCTGGATATCGCTGTGACCGAGCATCCTCGACACGACCGCGATGTCGGCACCCGCACTCAGCGCGTTCGTCGCCCAACTGTGGCGCAGGTTGCGTGGCGGCACGTACGGCAGATCATGCCGCAGACAGTACGACCGGTAGGCGCGAGCGAGCTGCGGCGGGGTGAGGTCTCCAATCAGCCGGCCGCCCGTGCGGGGCCTGAGCTCACGCAGGCGTCGGACCGCGAACCGTGGAAGAGGGAGGGTACGTCGGGACAGTTCGGTCTTCGGCTCCACGATGGTCTCGTGTCCACCCACCCATTGCACGCCGCGGTTGACACGTAGCGTACCCGCCCGGAGGTCGAGATCCGCCCATTCGAGCCCGTACCCCTCCTCGGTGCGCAGCCCACAGGTCGCGGCGCACAGGAGCCACGCCTCGAGATCACTGCCGTAGACGCCGCGCAGGAGCGTGCGTGTCTCGCTGATGCTCAGGAGACGCGGCTCGTATCGGCGCTTCTGTGGCAGCCGGATCTCACGGCGGGTGACGTCCGCGTCCACCAGTCCCCAGCGGACCGCCTTGCGCAGCATGCCGCGCAACAGCGCCCATGCCTTCCGTGCGGCTCCGGAGGATGATAGTCCCGAGATCCACGAGTCCACAGTCTCCACCGTGATGGCCGCCATGTCCATGTGCCCGAGGGTGGGCTCGATGTGCAGTCTCCACGCCGACTCGTAGCCGACCAGCGTGCACTCGCGGAGCGTCCGCTCGCAGTACGGCAGATACCTGTCCGTCCAGTAATCCGATAACAGCATTTTTGACTCCGATCAATCAGTAATCCCACACGTCGCGTGGCCTGTCCACGCGGATCTCCCGTGTGGGATTTTCCATATCACCACGAGGAGGTTGTATGAGCCCGTTCGAACAGTCCCTGCTCATGTGGGCGATCACCGGCATCGCGTCGGGCGCGATCGGCTATCTGCTCGCGTGGCTGCGCGGCCGCAGTCGCAGGGACACGGCGATCGATGACGGTGTGCGCGTCCTGTTGTTGTGTGAGCTGGAGCGCCAGCAGCGGGAGATGGTCGCCAACGGCGGCATCGCCGACAACGAGAGCAAATCACGCGCACAGACCGTTTATGACGCCTACCACCAGCTCGGCGGCAACGGCCACGGAACCGCAGTCAACGATGACATCCAACGCGCACCAATCGCACGCAAACCATAACCAACGAAAGGAGAAACCACCATGAAAAACTGGGACACGCTCGAGGCCGATGTGGATCGGATCCTCACCAAGCATTTCACATCCGGCCGCAACGGGCGGAAGATCAAGATGGTCGTCGTGCATCACAACGGCGGCCGACTGGACGTGGATGGCTGCTGGCAGACATGGCAGACCCGCCAGGCCAGCGCGCACTACCAGGTGTGCGTCGACGGCACGATCGGCCAGCTCGTCTGGGACCGTGACACCGCCTGGCACGCCGCCAACGGCGAGGCAAACAGGGCGTCGATCGGCATCGAGCATGCCGACGAGACCACCAACCCGTGGCATATCTCGGACGCCACACTGGACAACGGCGCGCATCTCGTGGCTGCGATCTGCAAGCACTACGGACTGGGACGCCCGGAGTGGATGGTCAATGTGTTCCCGCATTCGCACTTCTCGTCCACGGAGTGTCCGGCATCCATCGCCGGCGACCAGAATGCTGCCTACATGCAGCGCGCCTAGCAGTGGTACGACAACATGACCAATGGCGCGGATGTGCCGGCGCAGGTGCCGCAGTCCACGCCGAGCACTCCGCAGGATGACGGCAAGCTTGCGATTGACGGCTCGTGTGGTCCGGCCACGATCCGCCGCTGGCAGCAGGTCATGGGCACGACCGTCGATGGCATTATCAGCGGTCAGAAGGTACCGAATCAGCGCACCTACTGGCGTCCCGCCCTTGCCCCGTCCTGCGTCTCCTACGGGGGTAAGGGCAGTGAGCTTATCCGCAGTGTCCAGGCCCAGCTCGGGCTGGATCAGGACGGTCTGTTGGGGCCGGCCACGATCACAGCCATTCAACGCCATCTCGGTGTCAAGCAGGACGCGTCGTTTGGCCCGGCCACGGTACGCGCCCTGCAGGCCCGTTTGAACGAAAACCGATTCTAAGAAGGAGGATTCATGGCAGAAGACGAGAACACTCCGCAGCACGCTGCGGACACTACCCCGTATACGCCCGTGTTCGACGAGCGCGTACGCACCGCGGTCTACGTGGCCACGCTGCTCGCCTCGGTGATCGGACTCGGATTCATGTGCTTCGGATCCCCGGACATCGGCGGGTTCATCAGCACCGCAGCCGGCATCATCGCCGCAGGCTTCGGCACCGCCTACAACCCTGTACGACTTGGCAGCAAGTAATGCTGAATCAGCCGGAACAATTGGCCCCTCATCCAGCATGAATGCCGGGTGAGGGGCCAATTTTCTATGTTCTATTCGCTGTCACGGTAGATGATGTGCACTCCAGATCGCTGTGCAGCCTGTTGGGCGACGGCTCGATGCCATGCTGACGGCAGGCCTGCCGGGGACTCCGCATCGGTTCTGGGAACGATCAGCGATCCAGTTGTGGTTTGGGCTGCCTGATCCACCTCGAGGTCAAACATGGTTTTGAGTTTCTGCAGATCCTGTTCGAGTTCGTTAGGTAGCGGCCGATTGCGTTCCCATCGTTGCACCGAAAATTCACTTACGTTCCACCGTCGAGCGAGCCATTTCGTGGTCAGTCCCATGGACTCGCGCAGGCATTTCATTTCAGCGCAGCTCATTGCCATATGGTCCTCCCCTGATACTCTCGGTGCCCTATGCGAGAGTATCACGCGTTGTCAAGCCACGCGGCGAGGCTAATGCCAGCATGCCGATCCACTGCGGCGCGTTCCCGGTCATAGAATCGGAGCATTTGCTCGGCAGTCCAGTTGCCGGAGGCCATGATGTCTCGTGGAGGCACGCCCGCGTCGAGCGCCAGCGTAGCGAACGTGCGTCGCATGGCGTGCGCGGTGACCTGCTTGCCGACCCCGGCCCGGCCGGCCAGATCCCGTAAGAGCCGGTTGACGCTGTCTTGGCTGATCCTGCTGCCGGTATTACCGAGGAACAGAGGGCCGTCGTCGCGCGTACCGAGCATTCGCCGGATCGCCATGTCGGCATGGTAGGGCAGTTGGATGCGCTGTGTGTAGGTCTCGTGGGCGACGGTTTTTCTGGTGACGCGCAGGGTGCGAGTCTCCCCGTAGTCCTCGATGTCGGTCACGTTCGTGTTGACGAGTTCCATGTTGCGGATTCCGGTGAGCAGGAGTGTCCAGTAGACGGCACCTGCACGCGGATCGGGGTGCCGGTCGGCGGTTTCGCCCATGCGGCGTGCCTCGTCGGCGGTCAGCCATACGCCGTTCGACTCGCGGGGACGGGCAGGCATGCGCACATGGGCGCCGGGATCCGAGGGCGTCCATCCCTCCTCGTGGGCGAACCGGTAGAGGCCACGGATCGCGCACAAGCTTGCATATCGGGTTGTGGCTGGCTGGCCGACCTGTTCCAGCTGTGTGGCGTAGCGTTCGAGGTCGGGACGTGTGGCGCTCATCGGATCGATATCGTTGGCCTGGCACCAGGATTGCCATGCCGTGATGGAGGCCGCGTATCGTTTGACGGTGCGTGGCCTGTAGCCGCCGGCGAGCCAGTCGGAGATGAGTCGTTCGGGTAGTTGCGTGCTCATGATGTCATCTCCCCGATTCGGCGGTCGATTTCGGAGATACGGTCCATGAGTCGCTGTCGTTCGGCCTTGAGGACGGTGATCGGATCGTCGTCTACGAGCTCGTATCGGCCGGGTTCGAGCATGTCGAGCGCGCTGGCGGGCAGGTCGCGGATTTCGATGACCACCTGATCGCACTCGCCGATATCCGGATATTTCATGCTGCCGCCGGATGGCGCGAACTCTCCATGGACGATTATGGCGTTGCCGGCGAGGCGTACTGGCTCGTCCCGCCCCGCCCTGTGAGCGATGCTGCGGCCTGCCACGCGGATCTCATTACCGTCGGTGTAGGCATCAGCGTTGACTCGGATGGTAACCGCGGAACTGGTATTCCCGGTTGAATATCCCCATAGGTCGGCGGCGAGCTGTTCGACCCTCTCGCGGTCACGGATGTCGAATCGCCATGATCGGGTGGCGGGGTCCCATTTGCCTCCGATCCTGCGTGCCAGCTTGGGGCAGTCGGGATGGTAGGGACTGACGAGGCGGATGCCGTCGTCAGTGTCGATGATAGTTACGTCCTGCATGATTCTCCTTGATTCCCATATGGGGCCGCGCTGCGTCGAGCGGCCCCGCGTCTCTTCGTTCCGGTCAGGCCTGTGCCCGATGCGTGGCGGGGCCGGAAAACCGGCTGGCGCCCACGACGACGACCGGCCGGCCGATCTGACGGCCGATCTGGTAGCGTGCGCCTCCGGCCTCGTTGGCGATGAGCCTGTACCGTTTTGTGGTCTCGTCGTCGGCGTACGCCACGTCGCCGGCCATGGTGTGGTAGTAGCGGCCGTGACCAACGATGTGGCCGTCGCTTGTGCAAAACACGATCTCGTAGCGCTCCGCGCCCTGCGCCCATGCGGCCAGGGGCATGGGATCCGCGTCATCGTCGAACTTCATGAGACCGAACACGTCCTCGGCCTTGGAAATGTAATACGGGTGAATATCCATGATGAGAGCCTTCCTGCTCCGTCCGGGCTTGCCTTGTGCTGCCCGTTGATATCTCTAACCATACAGCAATCGGTGGTAATTTACCACCGACGGCGTGTTGCAGATCCACCACAATGAGACCAATCCCCCGTGGAGACATACTCCCAACAATAGGGGAACCAATAAGGGAACCGACAGAGGGGATACCAAAAAATTGCTGAAAGTCCAATAAGTTAGACACATTCAAGCGGAATCCCCCTCACTCCGCACACAAGGGTTTCCAGGATTTCCCGGAAGCCCTTTTTCATGCCGTTTTCGGCGGTATTCCAACGGTTCGACATGCCATGCGTTCCACATGCCGGAACCGAGCGATGAGTCATCTCAGGATGAGAGATCATCTGCTTTTCGCAGCATCAAACACCCGAAAAATCCACAAAGAAACGGGTGTTTGACGCTGCGAAAAGCAGAAAGACTCCAAACGAGTCCATACAGCGAGATCACGCGGCCGATATGTTTCACCATGCGGGAATATCTGCTCTTTGGGGCGTCAACATCCCGTTTTTGCGTCGATTTTCGGGATTTTGGCGCCCCAAAGAGCGGAATTCGGGATTTTCGCGCCCCAAATTCCGTTTCTGGCATCCCAACCGCACGCCCCAGCGCCTCCCGCGCCCCTCGCTACCATGGAGTCATGAGTACTTCGCCACGTCTTGCTGCTGCCAAACGAGACTGGGGGCATGACGAGACCGGCTGCACCACGCTGCACATCGACATGGACGCGTTCTTCGCCTCCTGCGAGATCGCCCGGCATCCCGAGCTCAAGGGCAGGCCGGTGATCATCGGCACAGGTCCCCGATCGGTGGTGTCGGCAGCCAGCTACGAGGCCCGTCCGTTCGGTGTGAACTCGGCCATGCCCACGGCCACGGCACGACGCCTGTGCCCGCAGGGCGTCTTTCTTCCCGTGGACATGACGTACTATCGCGAGATCTCCCGACGTGTGTTCGCCCTGTTCGGTGAGGTGACCGACCGCATCGAACGAGTGTCGGTGGACGAATGCTATATGGACGTGTCTGGCGCGCTACGACGCTGGGAGCGTCCCACGGCGATCGGCGCATGGCTGCGCGAGGAAGTGGCGCGCACTTTTGGCCTCACCTGTTCGGTGGGCGTGGCGTCGAACAAACTCGTGGCCAAGCTGGCGTCCACCAATGCCAAGCCCAACGGCATGCTGCTGATCCCGGTGGCGCGTCAGGCCGAATTCGTGCAGATGCTGCCGTTGCGATCGATTCCGGGCGTGGGGCCATCGCTCGGCAGACGACTTGAGCACTGGGGCGTGACCACGGTGGCACAGCTGGCACGACTCGATGAGACCGAGATCGCGCAGGCATGCGGTTCCACCACGCACGCCCATTCGCTGTATCTGGCCGCGCGCGGTCTCGACACGCGTGTGGTGATGCCGGTCTCCCCGGAGAAGTCCATCGGCGCGGAGCGCACGTTCGACATGGATGCCGTTACCGCGGGCGAGGTGACGAGTCTGCTGCTGTGGGGCGCCGATCGTGTGGCATCCACGCTGCGTGGCAAACGGCTCATGGCGCGCACGATCACCGTGAAACTGCGGTTCGCCGATCTGTCGTATTCAACCAAATCGCACACGTTGGAGACCCCGGTGACCATGGCGAGCGCGATCTATCCGCAGAGCGTGCGACTGTTGGAGCGCATGCTGGGCATGCCGGAGGGTTCGGCGTCCGACAACGACGCGCGTCTCCCCCGTCCGGTGAGGCTGGCCGGGGTGAGTGTTTCGGGGCTCGCCGACACGGCGACGACGCCGGTGCAGGCGAGTTTTGACGATCTGCTGGCGGAGGAGGATGCGGGCATGGGTCCGTGTTCGTCGGATGGGCGAGCGACGCGGATTGCCGGGAGTGCAAGAGTTCACGACGACAGCGACGATGATGGCGGCAATGTTGACACAGACGGCAAACGCGGCCGAAGCGACAACGTCGGTGGCGGTACCGGCGGCGTCCGTGATCATATGACGAATACGACGGCTAGGAGCGTGAATGCCATACGGATGGGTCAGGCCGAGAAGGCGTTGGATTCGATCCGTCAGCGGTATGGCAGTGATGCGGTGCGGTTGGGTTTGCGCAGACCGCAGGGGACGCATCGGACCGATAAAGAGTGAGAGCGGAAAGATTAGGTTGAGCGTTAGTGGTGTGGGATCCCTCCCTCAGTCACGCGTTGCGTGACAGCTCCCTCCCACGGAGAGAGCACGATACGAATTATCACTTTGCAGCGCGGACCCTCTCTCCCACGAGGGGAGTTCCTGTGTTCTCCCTCCCTGGGAGGGAGATGTCGCGACGCAAGTCGTGACAGAGAGAGGGGCGTGTGGACGCAACCGGCTTAGCGTCGGACCGAACGCGTATTGGATGTGAGCCCTCCCTCAGTCACGCGTTGCGTGACAGCTCCCTCCCATGGAGGGAGCACAACGATATCCAGTGTGTCTCCTTACCTAGGAGAGAGTACGAAGAACGAGAAAGGGCTTCCGCCCTGCATGTGCATCATGCGAGGCGGAAGCCCTGGGAGGATATCAGCTAGGAGATCCGGTCAGCGACCGATCGGCTTAATGTCCGATCAGAGGTTGCCCTTCTCCCACTTGCCGTTGTTCAGGTCGTCGGCGATCTTGCGGTACTTGTCGTCGGTCAGACCGTAGAGGAAGAAGATGATCAGCATGGCGGCGAACAGTGCCACGGCCGGGTACAGGGTCATGGCGCCCTTGATGCCGTTCAGAGTGGCCTGAGACTGCACCTGGTTGGCGACGTAGCCGGTCACGCCCAGGATGCCGGCGGTGATGACGGCGGCCAGGGACTGCGCGAGCTTACGGGAGAAGTTGAACGCGGCCACGGTGATGCCTTCCTTGCGGATGCCGGTGTGCCACTCGCCGTAGTCGATCACGTCGTTGACGAAGGCCCAGGTGATGCCGTTCGGGATGGCGAGGCACACGTAGCCGATGGTCACGAAGATGATGAAGGTGACGAGGTTGGTCGGCAGGAAGTAGTTGATCAGGTTGGCGACGGCGCCCACGACGAAGCAGACCACGGCGACCTGCTTCTTGCCGAACTTCTTGACCAGGAACGGGATGGAGAGGATGGCCACGATGGAGCAGCCCATCTGGATGGCGTTGATGACCGGCTGCAGACCCATGTTGCCCAGGTTGTACTCGGCGAAGTACAGCATCATGGCGTTGTTGGTGTTCATGGCGGAGATGGTGAACAGGGTCATCAGAATGATGGCGAGCAGCGGCTTGTTGGTGAAGACCACCTTGATGTAGGCGCCGACGCCTTCCTTCTTCTTGTCGCCGGTCTTCTCACGGTTGACCTGGATGTGCTCCTTGCAGTTGAAGAAGGTGACGGCGAAGCAGCAGACACCAAGCAGGGCCATGATCGTGGCGGCCACGGCGTAGCCGTGGAACGTGGTGACCTTGCCGTCGGAGTTGGAGAACAGCAGGATGATCGGGATGAAGGCCACGCCGGTGATCCACTGGGCGCCCAGCGAGCCGGCCTGACGGGTGGTTGCCAGCTGTGCACGTTCGTCAACGTCACGGGTCATGACGTTCGCGAGGCCCACGTACGGCAGGTTGGTAAACGAATAGCAGGTGCCCCAGGCCATGTAGGTGACGAACGCGTAGGCGATGCGTCCCCACATCGGGAAGTCGGGCATGGTGAACGTGATGACCGTGAGGATGGACAGCACGATGGCGCCGACCATCATGACCGGACGGAACTTGCCGTGCTTGCCGATCTTGCGGCTGTCGACGAACGCGCCGGCGATCGGGTCCATGAACGCGTCGTAGATCTTGGTCGTGGCCATGATCGTGGCGACCATGCCGGGGTTGATCAGCGCGACGTCGGTGTAGAACTTGGTCAGGTAGGCCTGACCCAGATCGAACATGAAGCCGTTGCCAAGATCACCAAAGCCGTAGCCGATCTTTTCACGCCAGCTCAGCTTCTTCTGGCCGTTGATCGTGGCGGCCTTTTCCTGTACTGCACTAGTCATCGTATTTTCACCTTTTGATAACAACTCCGCAATGACGACGATGTCGTTGCGGTCCTTCCTTTTTCTTCTTCAGTTATACGGTATTCAGTTATGAAACCGGCCGGCGGCCGACCGACGCGGGAAACGCGCCGACCCGTACCGCCGGAACGATCGTTCTCTCTCGGATGCCGATCCGTATGGATCAGTAGATCAGGCGAAGAGCTCCTTGGCGTTGTTGTAGGAGACGTCCTGCACCAGCGGGGCCAGGGTGTCGAGATCCGACGGGATCTCGCCGCGGGAGGCCCACTCGCCCAGCTGCTCGCACAGAATGCGGCGGAAGAACTCGTGGCGCGGGAAGCTCAGGAACGAGCGGGAGTCCGTGGTCATGCCCACGAAGTTGCCCAGCAGGGAGCCTTCGGCCATAGTCTGGATCTGCTTGCGGATGCCGGTGCGGGTGTCGTTGAACCACCAAGCGTTGCCGAGGGCCATGCGCTGCTTCATGCCACCCTGGAAGCATCCCATGATGGTGGTGATGGCCAGGTAGTCGTTCGGGTTGAGCGAGTAAATGAGCATCTTCGGGATGGAGTCGGTCTTGGCGGCCTCGTTGAGCAGGGCGGCCAGCGGCTCGGCGATGGAACGATCGTTGATCGAATCGTAGCCGGTGTCGGGGCCGTGGATGCCGAACTCGCGCTCGTTGATGTTGCGCATGGCGTGGATGTGCAGCTGCATGGTCCAGCCGTGGGCGTGGTAGATCTTCATGAGGTCCAGGAACAGCTGGGTGCGGTACTTGGTGACCTCTTCGAGGGTCAGCGGCTCGCCGGCACGGGCCTTGGCGAGGATCGCGTCGCGCTCGGCTGCGGTGGACGGCGCGTACAGCATCAGGTCGGCCGCGTGGTCGGACAGGCGGGAGCCGTGCTCGTGGAAGAAGTCAACGCGCTTGTTGATGGCGGCCATCATGTCGTCGAAGGAGTTGACAGTGTCGCCGGTGACCTGCTCGAGCTGATCAACCCATTCGGAGAAGCCGGGCTTGTCCGGGTTCAGGGCCTTGTCCGGGCGCATGGCCGGGATCATCTTGAAGGTGTCGCCACCCTCCTTCTCGAACGCGATGTGGTATTCGAGGGAGTCGACCGGATCATCGGTGGTGCAGATGGTGTCGAGGTTCATGCGGCGCAGCAGCGAACGGCGGGAGAACTCCGGGGTGGCCAGCATTTCGTTGGTCTTCTCGTAGATCGCCTTGGCGGTCTTGGTGTTCAGCTCGTCGGTGATGCCGAAGTAGCGACGCAGCTCCTGATGGGTCCACATGTAGACCGGAGAGCCGATGGCCTTCTCCATGGTCTGCGCGTAGGCATAGAACTTGTCCCACGGATCGCCGTTGCCGGTGATGAGCTCCTCCGGAACGCCGTTGGCGCGCTCCAGACGCCACTTGTAGTGGTCGCCGTAGTTGTTGCCGTCGGTGAGCCAGGCCTCGACGATGTCCTTGAAGTTCGGATCCTTGTAGATTTCTTCCGGGTGCAGATGGCAGTGGTAATCCACGATCGGCATGCTCTCCGCATAACCGTGGAACAGCTCCTTGGCCAGATCCGTGGTCAGCAGGTAGTCATCATCCATGAAAGCCATGGTCAGTAACCTCCTTCGGTCCTTCCGAACACCGCGCATACTACGGCCTGAGCCGCCACTGTATGGCTGTGATCGTGGTATTCCGTCTTTCCGTAAGGTCTGCGTCCATGCAAACCTTTGAACACTTCACACGATAGGAAGCGTGAGCCAGATCACTTTCTTTTGTTGCCAGCATTTGCCTCTTTTTTTGACTTTTGTTGACAATGTTGCAACTCATGGCAACGAACATGATGACGGACATGGCATTTTCTATGCTGAAATCAGCGTCTCCATGACGAGATCGCACCTTATGAAAGGAACTTCAATGAGCAACGAAGCTTGTGCATACTGCGATGAGGGTGCTGCCCTCGATGCCTTCGGAATCAAGATCTACGAGCTGCCGGCCAGCAAGCTGGTGCTGTTCAAGGAGCAGAGCCACAAGGGCCGCGTGATCGTGGCGTCCAAGCATCACGTCTCCGAGATCGTGGAGCTGAGCGAGGCCGACCGCAACGCCTTCTTCGCCGACGTGGACCGCGTGGCCAAGGCCCTGCACGCCACGTTCCACCCGGACAAGGTGAACTACGGCGCCTACGGCGACACCGGTCATCATCTGCACTTCCATCTGGTGCCGAAGTACAAGGACGACGAGTTCGAGTGGGGCGGTACCTTTGCCATGAACCCCGACCGTGTACACCTGTCCGACGCCGAGTACGACGAGCTGGCCAAGGCCATCGTCGCCAACCTCTGATCGGCTGGCGTCCGACTGACGTCTGACCGTCTGATTGATTGAGGGGATGGCGGCGTTCGCCCCGTCGTCATCCCCGGCATTTCTTCCTTTTTCTCCTTTTGCAGAACGCGCCCCGTCGGTGATGAACCGACGGGGCGCGTTCTGCGTATAGGGGAAGACAGTGGGAGTTTGTTGCGCGGGGAGCCCTTCCTTGGTTGAGAGCCCTCCCTCAGTCCGCCGGTGGCGGACAGCTCCCTCCCGTGGAGGGAGCACATCTCCACTCCGAGGCGATCCTCATCCGCTTCCCGACAGCTCCCTCCCGTGGAGGGAGCACATGCCACGATCGGCATCAGCCCGCGCGCTGGTGTCGTCAGGCGGTGGGAGCGGCGTGGGCGAGGCGTTCGACAGCGGCGTTGACCGCGGCGTCGGTGGCGGTGGCGGATACGCGTAGATATGCCTTGTCGCCGTAGAACTCGCCGGGGCTGACGATGATGCCGAGCCTGGCGAGCGCGTCGATGTCGGTCCAGCAGTCGCCGCTGATGGCCTTCACCCATACGTACAGCGCGCCTTCGGGCATCACGGCCTCGTATCCGGCCGTGCGCAGTCCTTCGACGAGCAGTTCGAGACGGCTGCGGTAGCGTGCGCGCTGGTCGAGCACGGCATCCAGATCGTCGAGTCCGGCGGCCATGGCGGCCTGACTCGGGCCGGGAATGATCTGGCCGATCTGCTTACGGGTCTCCAGCATGGGGGCTACGATCTCGTTGTCGCCCACGATCAGCGCAGTACGGTAGCCAGCCATGTTGGACTGCTTACTCAGCGAATACAGGCACAGCAGTCCCTTGGCGCTACCGTCGCACACGTCACTGCCAAGAATGCAGTCGGTGGCGGTCAGCTCGGGACCGGCCGTACGCCAGTCCATCAGCGCGTAGCATTCGTCGGACACCACGACCGCACCGATCCTGCGCGCCGCATCGACGATCGCATGCAGCTGCGCTGCGGTGAGCACCTCGCCGGTGGGGTTGGACGGCGAGTTGACCCACACCATCTTCACACCGGGCACGTGCGCCCACGACTCCACGTCGGCGACGTCGGTCTTCAACGTTTCCGCGCCGGCCAGCTGCGTTCCGATCTCGTACGTCGGATATGAGATGCGCGGCTGCACCACAACATCGCCCTTGCCGAGGCCGAGCAGCGACGCCATGAGCGAGACGCCTTCCTTGGAACCGACCGTGGGGCAGATGCCGGCATCGAGCGCGTTCAGATCCACGCCGCGCGTCTTGGCGAACCAGCGCGTGATCGCCTCGCGCAGCTGCTTGGTGCCGCGCGTGACCGGATACCCGTAGGCGTTCGGATCATTGGCCGCGCCGGCCAGGGCCTTGCGCACGCTGGCGGGCACATCGTCGACCGGCGAACCGATGGACAGATCGATCATGCCGTCCGGATGCTGCGAGGCCACGGCCTTTGCGGCGGACAGTCGGGACCAGTCGTATGGCGTGCTGAATGGTGCGAATCCCACGGGGTGCCTCCGTTCATGGGTTTCCGAATGAATGCATACTGGGCGTAATCATAAGAGATTCCGGCACCCACCATGCTCATTCTCCCGTTTTGGCGGGAATGTGAACAGGTACGGTGCCGGAATCGTTCGTTTTGAAATGGGCGTCCGCGAGGGACGTTCGCCCCTGATCAGTCTTGATTCTGCGGGGGCAGGGCGGCCACCTGCGCCTGATCGTGGTCGATCTCGCCGAAGCCGGACGCTCCGCCCTGATCGCCCACCTCGGCGAAGAACTCCACGGCGGCGTCCTTGTACCAGGCCCACTCCTCGGGCAGATCATCCTCGTAGAAGATGGCCTCGGTGGGGCACACGGGCTCGCACGCGCCGCAGTCCACGCACTCGTTCGGATTGATGTAGAGCGTACGCGGACCCTCGTAGATGCAGTCCACCGGGCATTCGTCCACGCAGGCCTTGTCCTTCACATCCACGCACGGCTGGGCAACAACATAAGGCATAGTCGACCTCCTTCAGTCTCGCCGCACATCCCCGCGGCGTTTCACATACTGAACATATAGTTTACGCCGCCCCCATAACAGAGGCGGCGTAGTGGGTTTGGATGCCGATGCCCTCGAGCGCTAGCGGAGGTCGGCGGGGATGTCGCCCTTGAGCTGGTCGAGACCCAGACGAGAGTGGCGATATCCATAGGAGAAGTAGATCACGAAGCCGACCACGAGCCACACCACGAAACGCACCCAGGTGAGCACGGTGAGGTTGAGCATGAGCCACAGGTTGGCCAGACCGATGAGGATCGGAATCCACGGATTGCCGGGCATGGTGAACGAGCGCTTAAGATCGGGACGCTTCTTGCGCATGATCGGGATGGAGATGGCCACCAGGGTGAACGCGGACAGCGTACCGATGTTCACCATGTCGGACAGCACGCCGATGTCGAAGAACGCGGCGACCAGGGCCACGATCACGCCACAGACGATCTGCAGGATGGCCGGGGTGCCATGCACGCCGGTCTTGGACAGGCCACGCGGCAGCAGGCCGTCACGGCTCATGGCGAACACGATGCGGGTGAGGCCGAGCAGCAGCACCATGACCACAGTGGCCAGGCCCAGCACGATGCCGAAGCTGATGATCTTGGCGGCCCAGTTGGCGCCCACCAGCTCGAACGCGGTGGCGAGCGACGGGCTCTGCGCCTTAGCGAGGTCCTTGTAGGAAACCATGCCGGTGGTCACGACGGCCACGGCCACGTACATGATGATGATGAGCAGCATGCCGGTGCCGATGCCCAGCGGCACGGCCTTCTTCGGGTTGTCGGTCTCCTCGGCGGCGGTGGCCACCACGTCGAAGCCGATGAACGCGAAGAACACGAGCGCGGCGCCGGACAGAATGCCCGGAATGCCGTAGATGGACGGGGTCATGCCGGTGGCCCACTGCCACAGCGGCTGCGCCCAGATGCCGGTCACCTCGGACGAAGCGGTCTGAATGGAGGACGCAGGTTCGGCCGGCGGGATGAACGGCGTGAAGTTGGAGGCCTTGATGTAGAAGAATCCGACGATGACGACGAAGAACACGATGCCGATCTTGAGCACGGTCATCGCGCCGTCCACGCGGGCGCCCAGTCGAGTGCCGTACACGAGCAGCGTGGTGAAGAACGCGACGATGATGATCGGCGCCACGTCAAGGGCGAACGAACCGATCTGGATGTTGGTGTTGAGGTTCCAACCCATCAGGCGGAAGAAGTCGTTGAGGTACACGCCCCAGTATTTGGAGATCACGGAGCCTGCCATCAGCATTTCCAGAATCAGGTCCCAGCCGATGATCCACGCCACGATCTCGCCGACCGTGGTGTAGGTGAACGTGTAGGCGGATCCGGCCACGGGAATCATCGACGCGAATTCGGCGTAACACATCACGGCCGCACCGCACACGATGCCGGCAATCACGAAGCTGATGATCACGGCAGGACCGGCATGGTAGGCGGCGGCTTGGGCGCCCACGGAGAAGATACCCGCACCCACGGCGACGGCCACGCCCATGATGGCCAGATCCCACCACTTCAGATTGCGCTTGAGCTTGCGGTCGGCCTCGTCGGTCTCGGCGAGGGTCTGTTCGACCGTCTTGGTTCGTAAAAGATTCATATAGTCCTTCTCCCGGAGTGGACCTGCGATGCTGCAAGGCCGTCCCGTTGTAGTTCCTTGAAGAGATTAGACAAGAATTGTGAAAAAACAAGTAAACGAGCGTGGTTTTGCAGGCAACAGGCAGGTTACGTCCGAAATATGGGACGTCAATCGTTTTTCGGAACGGTTTTGTGGGGTGGATGAGCCCCCGGTGGAGGCGGCTAAGGTTCGGCGGAAATGACGTGAGGCCCGCGGATGCAAGTCATCCAACGGGCCTCACGATGCTCAATGCTCAATATTCGACGTTCACGCTCGCCGCCTCGTCGAGCACCGATCGACGTGGATCAACAGATCAGCGCAGATCGATGCCGATGGCGACAGGCTCGGGCACCAGACGCACGCCGAACGCAGATTCGACGCCATTCTGCACGGTGCGGGCCAGTTCGGCCACATCAGCGGCGGTGGCGGATCCGCGGTTCGTCAGGGCCAGCGTATGCAGCGTGGACAGCGACGCGGCGGCACCCTCGTGCACGGCGAATCCCTTGTGGAATCCGGCGTGGTCGATCAGCCACGCGGCCGAGGTCTTAACGCCCTGCGCTCCACTACCGTCGGGCAGAGGCGCGGCGAATCGGGGGGCGTCCTCGGGCAGCTTGGCCGCAGCCTCGGCGGTGAGCACGGGGTTCATGAAGAAGCTGCCGCAGCTGTGGCGGTTGTAGTCGGGATCGGTAGATCCGTTCACGGACTTGAGCGCTTCCATGGCCGCGTCGATGGTACGGGTGTCCTTGGTGCCGCGCATCCACGGCGAGGCGTAACGGTTGGGATCCTCGAGCATGCCCTTGCCGGCGCGCACGGCGAGCACGGCGTCGCGAATGGCCTGCGTCTCCAGGCGGGTTCCGGTCTCCACGCCGAGCGCGCGGGCGAGCTGGCCGACGTTGACCACACCGGTGGCGCTGTGTCGCAGCGCGAACGTGACCGACAGCACCACATAGCGCGGCGTGGGGAAGTACTTGTCGGCCGGCGTTGCCGGAGCCTGGTACATGCTCGACTTGAGCGCCGAAGTGCGGTATCCGAAGTGCAGGTCGGCGGGCGTGAGCTCTACGACCTTCTTGGTTTCGCGATCCCACACCTCCACGGAATCCACGCTGTCGGCGACCTCCTGGCCATAGGCGCCGATGTTCTGCACCACGGACGCACCCACGGTTCCCGGAATGCCGGACAGGCCCTCGACGCCCTCCAGACCGAGTCGTACGCAGAATTCGACCAAATCATCCCAGTTCGTGCCGGCTTCGGCGTTCACATGCACGGTACGGTCGTCGCCCTCGACGGGGGCCACTTCGTCGGGCACGCCGATGGATCGTCTCGCATCGCGGACGACGAATCCCATGAACGGCTCGTCGCTGACCAGCATGTTGGAGCCTCCGCCGATGACGCACAGCGGCACGCCGCGATCGTCCGCGTCCTCGACGGCCTCGATCACGCCCACGCGGGAGTCGGGTTCAATGAAACGTGCGATGGATCCGCCTACGCCGATGGTGGTCAGATCCGCAAAAGTAGGAGAAGTCATATGGCCCACCATATCAACACCAGTGGGCGGTGCGCGATGGCGACGCGTACACCGCATGCACCACCGCATGCATCGCGGATATGCATGTCACGCAAACGAAACTGAATAACCGCCGCATAATCGCATATACGAAAAAATCCCGACCACCGCATGGTGATCGGGATTCGAAGCCTTGCCTAAGCGTAAACCTTAGCGGGTCTCGCGGTGCAGGGTCTTCTTGCCGCAACGGGCGCAGAACTTCTGCAGCTCAAGACGATCCGGGGTGTTACGACGGTTCTTGGTCGTAATGTAGTTACGCTCTTTGCACTCGGTGCAGGCCAGCGTGATGCCGGGACGGATATCGGCGCTTTTTGCCATCATTCACCTCATATAATAGTGTCATCGCCGGCTTCTCCGACGTTTTGTAGCGAGGAAGAGACTCGAACTCTTGACCTTACGATTATGAGTCGTACGCTCTAACCAGCTGAGCTACCCCGCCATGAGAGCCTCGAGTGAGAATCGGACTCACGACCTCTTCCTTACCAAGGAAGTGCTCTACCACTGAGCTATCGAGGCGTGGCGGATAGTGGATTCGAACCACTGAAGCACGAAGCGGCTGATTTACAGTCAGCTCCCTTTGACCGCTTGGGAAATCCGCCATTGCTCATCCCGGAGGAAGACCTCCGTGATCGGCAACTCGGCTATATAAACATATTTTCGCGGGGTACGCAAATCGGCGTGTCGTAGGCGTGTCGCCAGCGGTACATAGCCCGTTCTATCCGCTTGTATCCCATGATTTCCAACGGAAATCCGGCTTCGGCGAAGATCTGTTTGGGCCCCTTGCCTCGCTTATATTCCTCGATCGCATGTTTGGAAAATTCTTTCGTGTAATGAATGTTTCCCCGCGTATCGACGTGGCTCACGGCGTCCAGACTCTCCAGCAACTGCCGTTGGCTGGCGGTGAATCCCCGGGGCTTCCCCTGAGATTCCGCAGGCGTCTCCCCCATATAAGTCTGCTGAGACATGACACCTCCTTGTCGTATTCATGTCAGTGGTCGCATTGCCGTGCAGGCACGACAATCGCCCTCATTATGCACGGCTTATCTGGGAAATTGGAGGACGATACGTCAAAAAATGCGGCAAAACCGTCGTTCATGACGGACTGACGATCGTTCGGCACATCGCCGGTCATCGCATACGACCGTCATGCGCGCCTGCTGCAGGCGCCCGTCGCAGGCGCCCGTCGTCATCGGCGGAACAGCGAGCGCGGAATCAGCCGCGTTGACGCCGACCGCACGACGCGCACCATAGGCGGCAGCGATCGGGCGTGTTCGACCCAGGATCGTGCCATCGCCGCGCGGACGTCGTCGAGCATGGCGATGAGTCGTTCCGGATCGGTATCTGCCGACGATCGCATATCACGCGATTCTGTATTGCCGTAGGCGGCAGATTCGGCGCGGCGGGCGATGAGCGCGACGGCGTCGACGGCGGAAGTCGTCTTGTATGACGACAAGGCCGCCGGTCCTGCCGAGGTTCCCGTTCCTGCTGATTCTGGCGTCAGCGTCGCCGATTCGCCCATCCATCGCGTGATCGCGTTGGCGACGTCCTGCTCCGTGGAGCTGCTCGGCCAGCGTACCGACCAGTCCCATGCCGTGTCGGTCACTTCCCTCCATGCCGTAAGCCACATGCCCGGGCCCGCCTCGCGGATCCGTTGCAGCCGCCGGCGTCTGCGCAGCGCACGCAGCCACATGCCGGCGGTGACGATCACGTACGCCAAAGCCAGCAACGCCAGTACGGCGAGCGCTCTGACCGCCCGCGAGTCACGGAATCGGGACCAGCTGAGCTCGCTGAGCACGGACAGGATTCCCTGACGGCCACCGGCGGTGTCGTTCGCATCGCCGTCGTTCCGGGAATCGTTCTTCACGTCGGAGGTGGCGCTGCTCGACGCGCTGGCGGATGGCGTGTCGGATGGGCCCTGCGAAGCCGATGCGGAACTGGAAGAACTGGCGGACGGCTGGGCGCTGGCGGAATTTCCGGCGTTTTGCGTGGCTGAGGACTGTCCTCCGGTGGTGGCCGCGCCGGAGTCGTCGCCGCTGGCGGGGGTCACGTCGAAGGGGATCCAGCCGAGCCCGTTGATGTAGGCCTCCACCCAGCTGTGCAGCTGGTTGCTGGCCACCGCGTAGGAGCCGTCCGTGGAGGTGCCGCTGCCCGGCGCGTAGCCGAGCACCATGCGGGTTTTGACGCCCATGGCCCGGCCGAACACGGCGAGCGCGGACGCGTAGTGAGCGCAGTATCCGGTTTTGCGGTCGAGGAAGTCGCCGATCACCTGCATGTTGTTGCGGCCGGACCCGTCGGGCGCGTTGAGCGAGTAGGTGAATCCGTTGTTGGTGAAGTAGTCGACCAGATATTCCATGGATGCGATCTGGCTTTCGGCGCCGGAGCCGTTGATCGGCACGCCCTGCCGTTTGGCCTGGTCGACGATCGCCGTCACCTGACTGGGCAGGGCGCTCGGCAGTTCGTCGTAGCCGTTGGGGATCTGTTCGTCGATGATTCCGGTAGCGTTCGAATTGCCGCCGGTTGTCCCGTTCCGTGCGGTGATGTCGCCGTTTTCGGTGTCCTGTGTCACGCTGCTGCCGTCGTCAACCGTGCCGTCATCGTTGAGCAGGGTCTGCAGGGGCGGCACGAGGAACGCGAACTCGCCGTCCGGGTTTTCCATTCCCGCGCCGAGCGCACCGTACATGCCGCTCATCAGTCGGATCAGCCATCCGGAGGGGTTGAGTTCGATGGTGTAGCCGCGTATCCGATACGCGGTCATGCCGTCGGTGCTTTCCTGTTCGTCGGACACGATGTCGGGGATGCCGATCAGCCAGGAGCGGCCACGCAGATCGTATTTGTCGATCACGCTGTCGTCGAGTTTGAGACCGGCCTGGGTGAATCGGCCGATGCGGTTGCCGTCGGTGTCGGTCACGATCTGGGAGTCGTCGTCGACTATGCGAATGCGGAGAGTCTGCGATGTGCGCTCCTCGCTCGCCTTGTCTTTCAACGCGTTGAGCGCGTCGATGGTGGAGAAGTCCTTTGCTGATTGGATGGGCGAAATGTAGGTGCCGGTGGCGGTGTAGGTCATGCCGGGCGTGGTGGCTTCGCTGGTGCTGTAGAAGGCCGAGTCGCCGCCACGACGCCAGACGCCGGATGAGGTGACCTGGTTGGTGTCCACGGATCCGGACGGTACGGGCAGGAATCGGGAGTTGAGCGTATCGATGGTCACCTTGGCGTTGACTTCCCAGTCGGCGCCGTCCAGTCCGCCGGTTTCGGTGCCGCCGAGGATGTCGAGGTACTGGTCGAGCGGGGTGTCATAGCCGAACCGATTGTAGGGAGAATAGGACGAGTATTGGAATCCGCCGCCGAACGAACCGGAGCCACCGTTCGTGGAATACGTGGAATACGAGTTTGAACCGGCCTCCGACGAGGTCTGTCCGCCGGTCTGTCCGCTATAGAATCCGCCGCGGTCGCTAAGACGTTGGGAGAACGACCATGTGTCGCCGTTGAAGTCGTCGAGTGTGGCGAGGCGGAAGTACAGGCGCTTGCCGGCGGTGTACGTGAACACGGTGGTGGCGCCGGTCTGGTTCACGCCGCGTTTGAGGTCGATTATCGGGTTGATCGTGCCGTTGGAGAACACTCCGCCGCCATCGCCCAGCGAAATGTCCACGCGCTGGGCGGCGGTGACGGCCATGGGCGTGAATCCGACGGCGATGGCCGCGACGAGCACGGATGCGATGATCGGCGCGGGCGGGCGCATGCGTGTGCGATGGTCGTGCGTGGCCCACAGCAGGATGCCGCCGAGCGCAAGACAGATGGCGATCCACGGCAGGGCGAGTTCCTGACCGGCCCACGCATAGGCCACGGCGGTGATGACGATCGGCAGAACCGCGCAGACGGTACACAACGGGCGCGCGGCGAGCAGCAGACGCAGAACGATCGCAATGGCGGCGACCGCAACGATGAGCAGCGCATCAGCATAGCCGCCGACGACGGCCGGCACATACTGTTCATAGATTTCGGTCGCACCGGATTTGAGCGCATGAAGAATGTGGGTGAGGCCGGTTTTCTCCGTTGCGGGAAGCGACTCGCTTGCGGATGCGGACGCGGCCTGCGCGGCGGACTGCAGATCGTATTGGCGGACGCGCAGCACGGCGAGGACGACGCCGGCGAGCGCGGCGAGCATGCCGACGATGGCACCGCGCAGGACCACGGTTCGCCGGTGCTTGGCGGGAATCGCGGATTCCAGGCCGACGATCAGCAGCGCGGCGTAGGCGAACCATGTCCACCAGCCCGACTCGAACAGCGCGCTGGACTGCCATACGGCGATCGCCAGCAACGCGGGCATGGCAAGAGCCTGGGCGATCCATGCACCCGACGCTTTCGCCTTCTCACGCGTATCTCCACGGGTATCACCGTGTGCATCGGCGTGCGCAGCTCGCTCGTCCGTCATCCGCTCCACGCGAAGTCGACGTTCCGGCAGTACGGCTCGTAGCGACTGCGCCAACAAGGTTCGCGCGGATTCGTTCTCATCGGCGCTTGCCGTGGTAGTGCTCGCCGTATTACCGGATTCGTTGAGATTTTGGGAATCCCCAGAGGTTTCCACCGCGGTGTGCACAACCGTGGGGATATCGGCATCCGACTCCGGCGTCATCAGTACCGCAACGTATCCGGGCAGACGGTTCAGCGTCTCCGCGACGGTTCGCGCGCGCTCCTCCACGGTCACGTCATGATCGCCCGGCTGGGCGGCCGTCAGGAACCGTTCGATGGCATCGGCGTTCGAGTATACCGTCTCGCCGTCCGTCACGGCCACATGCACGCCGGCCGCGTGCAGCCGTACGCATCGGTTCAGCGCTGTGGCAAGGCATGCGTCAAGGTTGTGCCGGGTTGCGGTGTCGATCACGATCAGCGTGTCGGAACGCGCGTCGCGCGAACCTTCGCGTGTCATAAGCGTGCCTCGGTGCGCGCTCGCCCGCCATGCGATCATGCGCCACGGATCACCGGACTCGTAGCGCCGGACCGTGGCCGAGTCGGTCTCCTCGCTTCGCCCGGTTCTTGATACCATCGGCGTGGTACCTGCAGCATCGGCCAGGGACAGGTCCGGTGGATTGCGCAGTTCGTCTCGATCATTGCGCTCGCGAATCAGACGTCGGATTTTCCATAGGCCGAACGCGTCGAACCAGGTGACCGCCGTGGCGTCCAGACGGTAGAGCCCCCGATCGGGCGGCCCGCCAGCACTGCGAATGCGGCGAATCACACGATCATGCTGATCTAACTGCGACCATTGATATTCGATGCGCACAGTGCGCGGGATCAGCCAGCTCGCAGCCATCTGTTTGGCTTTGGCTCCCTTCCCTGAGGGGAGCTGTCTGCGCGGAATCAGCATCCACGTCGATATCGTCAGCGCCAGCGATACCGCCATCAGCACAGGAACGGCGATGGCAAAGCCCATGAGCGCGGCGCTGTCGATCGCCAGCGCGAAGAACAATGCCACGCCGGCGAGCGCCAGCAATGCGATCAGCCGCACGGTCGGTCGCACCATACCGTGTCGGTACGGCGCATCGCGGTGGCGTAGGACTGGCGGGATGACGGGCATGGCGGTTCACCGAGCCTATCGGGAGCGCGCCGATCGGGCGGAATGTGCAGGACGTGCGGAACGCGGCGATCGTGCAGACTGCCGACCGGCGGATCGTCCGGCGTCCGGCGCGGGCACCGAATCCAGCACCGACGTCACGATCCGCGCACACTGGTCGGAGGACGCGACCGATCCGGTCATCGAACGGGGTACGAGGCGATGCGCGAGCACGACGACGGCCAGCGTCTTGACGTCGTTCGGTGTGACGAAATCACGGCCGTCGATGTATGCGCGGGCGCGGGCCATGGCCAGCAGGTTCAGTCCAGCGCGCGGCGAGGCACCGAATCGCACGTCGGGATGCTCGCGGGTGGCGCGCACGATCGACACGATGTAGTCGGCCACCGGCTCGCTCACATGCACGCTGCGCACACGGGAGAGCACGTCGGCCAGTTCGAGCGTGGAACACACGGGACGCAGGTCGGTCAGCGGTTCGCCGGCATGCGTGCCGAGCAGCATGGCGTGTTCGGCGTCGTGCGTGGGGTAGCCGATCGACGTGCGGGCCATGAAGCGGTCGAGCTGCGCTTCGGGCAGCGGATACGTGCCCTCAAGCTCGATCGGATTCTGCGTGGCGAGCACGAGATATGGTTCGGGCAGCCGGCGGGTGACGCCGTCCACGCTGATCTGGCGTTCGGCCATGGCCTCGAGCATGGCGGACTGGGTCTTGGGGTTCGCGCGGTTCACCTCGTCGGCGATGACGATGTCGGCGAACAGCGGTCCGGGGTGGAATTCGAACCGTTGCGCGCGCTGATCGTACACGTTCACGCCGGTCAGGTCGGACGGCATCATGTCGGGTGTGAACTGGATGCGATGCACGGTGCCGCCGACGCACTGGCCGAGCGCGCGGGCGAGCGTGGTCTTGCCCACGCCGGGCACGTCCTCGAGCAGCAGATGACCGCCCGCGCACAGCACGGTCACGGTCAGTTCGATCACTTCGCGTGAGCAGGACAGCACGCCGGCGAGCGCGTCGATAATGCGTTGCGGAATCTCGACAGGGTCGGACGGGGGCATACCGTGGCCGTCATGAGGTTCGCGGTCGTCGTATGCGTCACGATATTCGCGCTGATATCGATCCTCGTGATGCTGCTCCCCCATCATCGGCTCCCGTCATCGAAAAGTCTGTCGTTCCCCACTATAACGTGGCGACGGTATGGCGGTCGGTCATGGATTTGGGAGTCAGAGATCAGTGAGTTGGGAGTCCGAACGCGACATTTTGGTAGTCCGAACGAACTTGGGAGTCGAAACGAGACAGGGTGATCGCTCACAACCGGCCTGCACTGTCACGTTCGGACTACCAAATTCGGTTGGACTTACCAAATCAGTGCGTTCGGACTACCAAATCACGCGAGCCACCGCACCGTACACCCTATGCCAGGCCGGATTCGGCGAGCGCGTGGTCGATGTCGCGGATCAGATCGTCCGTGTCCTCGAGTCCGACGGCGAGGCGGAAGAATCCGCGGTGGAACTCCTCCGGGTAGAGGTACTGGCGTTCGTCGTCCTCGCCGAGGAACACGATCAGGCTTTCGTCGTGGCCGAGCGAGACGGCCGACGTGATCACGTTGAGCTTGGAGACGAACCGGTTGTGCCCGTCGTGGTCGGTGTCCAGTCCGAACGCGAGCACGCCACCGAAGCCGGCGTCCGGTCGGGCGAGCTGCGAGACGGCAACGTCGTGATGCGGGTGGCTTTCCAAGCCCGGATACGCCACGAACCGCACCTGCGGCAGGGATTCGAGATGCCGGGCGATGGCGAGCGCGGACGCGTTGTGCTGCCTCATGCGCAGCGGCAAGGTGACCGAACCGCGGTTGATAAGCCACGCGTTGAACGGGCTGATGATGCCTCCGTAGTTCACCTGCGCGGTGAAGCGGATCTGGTCGGTGCGTTCCTTGGTGGTGGCGATGGCGCCGCCGAGCGCGTCGCCGTGGCCGTTGATGTACTTGGTCAGGCTTTCGATGACGACGTCGGCGCCCAGATCGAGCGGGCGCACGTTGAACGGCGAGTTGAACGTATTGTCGACGCTGACCACGGCTTCGGGATTGTGCTCGTGCACGAGCGCGGCGATGGTCTTGATGTCCGACACCTTGAGCGTGGGGTTGGCCGGCGTTTCGATGTGCACGAGCTTGGTGTTGGGCCTGAGCGCGGCGGCCACGTTCGCCGGGTCGGACGTGTCGACGATGCTGGTTTCAATGCCGTACTTCTCTGGCAGGATCTGTTCAAGCAGACGGTAGGCGGCGATGTACGTAGTGTCGGAGAACACGGCGTGGTCGCCGCGGTTGAGAAACGTGGTAAACGTGGCGGACAGCGCGGCTACACCGCTGGCGAACACCACCGCATCTTCCGCACCCTCGAGTTTGGCGAGTTTCGCCTCGAGATAGCGCTGGTTCGGATGCCCGTTGCGTGTATACAGGTTCACGTCAGAGCTTGACCAGTTGATGTCGGAGGGGTCGTACGGCAGCGCGTAGGCGTTGGCGAGCGTGATCGGACGACGGATGGCACCGGTTTCGGCATCGACGCCGTTGCCGAGATGGATGGAGAGCGTGTTGAATCCCAAGGGCTTGTCGTCGAACGAGATGCCCTGATGCGTGAGGTCTGAGGTCATGATTCCAGCGTGCCATACCGGCGATGCGCGCGCACCTTGGGACGGGGCGGTGAAATCATTGCGATTGCGGCGTTTTCCAACCGGCAATAGGGAGAATCTAAGACCGAGTTGAGCTATGCCGGGCTGTGTTGGCGGCTAGACGGATGAATTTGGGGCGCGGAATACCCGTTTTTTGCTCTTTGGGGCGTCAACTTCCCGAATATGCGGCGATTTTCGTCCTGTTGGCGCCCCAAAGAGTGGATTTCGGGTAGTTGACGCCCCAAATTTGACACGATGGCGTGGGGCGCCGGACCGGATATGCAAAAGGCTCCCGACCGAAGATTCGGTGAGAGCCTTGAAGTGTGCAAGACGCGGTCATGACGACCGGCGTCGGACTGAATCAGATCAGTTCAGGATGGCCAGCACGTCGCGGGCGGAGACGATCAGGTAGTCCTCGCCGCCGTAGTTGACCTCGGTGCCGCCGTACTTGGAGTACAGGACCTTGTCGCCGACCTTCACGTCGACGGGGATGCGCTCGCCCTTGTCGTCGCGACGGCCCGGGCCCACAGCCAGAACTTCGCCCTGCTGCGGCTTCTCCTTGGAGCTGTCCGGAATGAACAGACCGGAAGCGGTCTGGGTTTCGGCAGCGGCCTGCTTGATGACAATCTTGTCTTCCAACGGTGTGAGTGCAATCGACACTGTGGGCCTCCTCTTTCAAAGAGCAATCGAACAATTCCCACGCCAGAACGCCGCCGAGAGGCTGACGATCACTCGGGTGAACGTCCCTTTGCGCTATTCGTTATGGTAGCGCGAAATTAGCACTCTGCCAACTTGAGTGCTAAAGGAGTTTGCCGGAAGCGTAGATAGGGCGGAGAGAGATTGGGCACTCCCCTCAGTCTGCCATAGGCAGACAGCTCCCC
Source organism: Bifidobacterium vansinderenii (assembly GCF_002234915.1). Taxonomy (GTDB): domain Bacteria; phylum Actinomycetota; class Actinomycetes; order Actinomycetales; family Bifidobacteriaceae; genus Galliscardovia; species Galliscardovia vansinderenii. The sequence continues at coordinate 328,064 of NZ_NEWD01000004.1, forward strand.
TCCGCAGGGAGGGGAGCCAGAAAAGATGGAAGCTTAGATGGGACGAGAAACCGAGAGACGCGTCAGCCGCGACGACGGGCCAGGACGGCGTCGACGTTTACGCCGAGGGACTCCTCGGTCTCCTTGGGAGCGGCGACCGGAGCGTGGGCAGCGACGGCGGCCTTGCGCTCGGCGCGACGGGCGGCGGCCTCCTCGACCTTCTTGTCGCCCACCAGACGGGACACGGCGTCGTCCTTGGGCACGGATGCCGGACGAATGCTTGAGGGCGTGACCGGAGCGGTCTGCTTCGAGGCGGCGTTCACTGCAGGACGAGCGTCGGCTCGCTGCGGGCGAGCGGAAGCGGCCTGCGCGGGACGGCCGGGACGGGATTCTTCGGCGGAGGCCTTCGTATCGGAGCGCGAGGCCATTCCGTCCTTATCGGATCCAGCAGCGGCGGGCTTCGCATCCGACGGAGTCTTGGCCTTCACCGGTTCGGCGTGAGCCACCTGCTTGGTGGACTTGATCTCAAGGCTCTGCGGCTCGGCGGCCTTGACCGGCTTGCCATGGCGCGGCGCACCCAGCGAGAAGGAGATGAGGTCCTGATTCGAGGCGAGCTCGAATGCATCGAGCGCGTGGGACGGAGACACCCGCTCCAGCTCATTGGTGAAGTCCTCGGGTTCGGCGGCAGGCTTCTCCTTGATCGTCGGCTTGAAGGCGACAGGCTTGGACGAACCGGCAACCGGCACAGTGGCCTGATGAGAGGACTGCTGTGCTGCAGGTCGGGCACCCGTCGCACCAGTCTGCTGACGGGCCGCCTTCAGAGTCTCACCGGTCTCATGGCGGCGCTGACTGCGCGGCGCGATCGTGGCCGGGGACTGTGCAGCCTGAGCAGCCGGAACGCTGGAAGACGGAGCCGCGGCGGCCGGCGTCTCCTCGACCGCATCCTCATCGTCATCGGGCATCACGGACTGCGCCTGTGCACGGGCGGCTGCCTCACGCGCACGACGTTCCAGTTCACGCGCCCTGAGCGCGGCGATCTTCTCCGCCTTGGCACGCTCGAGCGCGGCCTGAATATCCTGAGCGCTCATCGCATCGGTGGCGGTCTGCGTCTCAGGCTCACCGGAAGCCGATGCCGCAGCGGCGGCACCCGCACCACGGTTACGCGCCCCCTTCGCAGAGGCGGATTTCTTCTTGGCGGCACGACGCTTGGCCGCGGCCACCTTATGTTCCCACTCACGCGCCTGCTTGGACGCACGCACGCCCAAGGCGAGCACGATCACATCAAGTACGACCGGAATCAGCGCGAACAGCGGGCTGAAATGCAGCAGCAGGGCGAGAACGAACACCACGACGGCGACGGCGAGCAAGGAGCCGACAAGAATCTGACGGCGACGAATGGCGGCACGACGCAACGCGCGCACATGCTCGATCCGCTTGTCATCGAGCTTGGTTGCCTGTGCCCCAGACTGCATAGCCGTCCCTTTCCCGGCGGTAGTTGGTGTCCTGTCGCCGAAGTGCATACCATCATCCATATCGATGATATGCAATGATGCGGAATACCGGTCTGGACGATGCTCCATCGCGTTCCTCATGCCGTTCATCGTTTTCCACGGCTGAAGACCGAACATAAGTATCAATACTATCGCCCACAACACAACACTTGCGAGCGAATCCAGATCCATGAACTCTACGATAGGGTAACCTCCTGAAAAAACGCGCAGGCTCACGGGCGGTGTGTCGGGCCCGGCACCGGTTTCAGACGACTCGTCAACGAGCCGGAAACGTCGGAATCAAGCAGAACATACACGTCGTGATCGCGCCACCGGCCGTCCACATACATATAACTGTGCCGTACCCCCTCGAAATTCATCCCCACTTTCTCCACAACATGCTTGGAACGCTCGTTCTCGGGAAGGATTGCCACCTCCATACGATGCAGCTGCGGACCGGTCGGATCGGCGAGCGCCCAGTCGCCGAGCATGGCCAGAGCGAGCGGGGCGAGCCCCCGTCCGGCGTGCGCCTCGTCGACCCAATACCCCACCGTGCCGGTGCGCATGGAACCGTAGTTGACCGCGCCCAGCGAGATCTGTCCAACGATGCAGCCGTTGAGTTCCATCAGCAGAATGATGCCGCGGCCCAGTCGTTCCGCTTCACGCTGGCGGCTGAGCCATTCGTCGAACGTTACGGGGGCACCGTGCAGCGGATCGCCGGAATCCCAAGGCTTGAGCCACTGTTCGTTGCGCTGGCGGGCGGCGCTCCATTCATCCCAATCCGCGCCGACCATGGGGCGTAGTCGCAGTGGCGCGAACCCCTGCGGCGCCTCAAGCGCGGACGGCACGCGGAAGCTTGCATTACCCGTCTCGGACACCTGATTTCTGGAAAACAGCCGGAACATGGCTACCATGTTCCGCCGAGGGACGTACAAGCGGCAGACCTGCGCAAGGGGGATGTTCGCCATGCGGTCGGCGGGCGTGCATGGTGGAAGGCGACTGATAGAACCGTGGCATGAGCGAAGTTGCAAATGAATCCGCCGGTCTGGTTCTCCCCGACGATGTGCACGACAAGTCCGCGTTGCGGCATGCGGTGCTGGCACGACGCCGTCTGACTACGCCCGCGGAGAGGGAGTCGGCCGGCGAGCGCGTGGCCGCCGCCGCGGTGGAGTCCCGCCTGTTCGATGGCGTGCATACGGTGGCCGCATATGTATCGATGGGCACGGAGGTGTCCACGTTGCCGTTGCTGCGTGAACTGCTGGCGCGGGATGTGCGGGTTCTGGTGCCGCGGTTGGGTACGGGTCGCGATCTTGGCTGGGGCGTGCTGGAACGGATGGATGATCTTGCCGACGCGGGCGAGCGCCGACCGCAGGAGCCTGAGGGCGAGACCCTGCCCGCCGAGGCCATCGCCGATGCCGATATGACGATCACCGCGGCGGTGCTGGTGAATCATGACGGATGGCGTCTGGGCCGCGGCGGCGGATGGTACGATCGCATGCTCGCGTTGCGCAGGCCCGGCACGGGCGTGACTGCCGTGGTGTGGCCATGGGAGTTTGTGGATCGGGAACTGCCCCGCGAAGAGCATGACATGCCGGTTGACGGGGTGTTGACGCCGGAGGGGTTTACGCGGGTGCGGTAGAAGACCGTCGCCTGTACGGGGAGGATCTCTCCTGGTGAGGCCGAGCGACTGACTTGTCACCGGACTTTCCATCTGGGCGGAGCGGTTCCCTCCCTCAGTCGGGCGCAGCCCGACAGCTCCCTCCCGAGGAGGGAGCACGAAGATTTTTTGGTCTCCCCAGTCGGCGCCCCTCGGAGAGAATGTCCTTGTACCGGATTGTGCTCCCTCCCTGGGAGGGAGCTGGCACGCACGGCGTGACTGAGGGAGGGTCGCCCGTGCAACCTAGTTCAGCCATCGGCGAGGGCTACGGCGAGAATTGGGCCTTCCTCCTGGGCGGCGAGCACGGCCATGGCCTCCTCGGCGGTGAGCGCGACCGTCACGGTGGCGTCCTCTCCGTCCCGACCGGACAGGATTCCGCCGGAGTCCTCACTCCCCTGCTCCGGTACCTTCACCACCATGGCGGATTCGGCGAGCACGCGGTCGGCGGCGACCAGTCGCACGGCACGTCCCGGCATCAGCGTCTCCACCGAACTCGACACCGTGATCTCGACGGCGGTGTGGTCGGCGCCCACCACGGGCGCACGTTTCGCCATCCCTTTCATGATCGGCTCGCCTTTGGCGATGTCGATCTGCGCGATCAGTCCGTCGATGTCATCCGACGACGTAAACGCCGATTCGGTGACCGCAGAGACCGGCACCTGTTCAATGGTCACGCTGGCGGCGGTGATCGTCAATCCGCGGGATATCGATGCGGACGCCACCGCCACGGGGCCGCGCTCCATCAGTGACATCAGGCATTGCAGGATCAGCCACACCGATAGACCTGCGCATATCGCTATGGTCAGACGGCGGGCAAAGGCACGACGTCGGCGGGCGGCCACGGTGTCGTCACGACGACGGGACGATGATGAGAATAATGAAAAAGGCATGTCTCCACTGTGCGTGATGAAGACATGCCTTGGCCAGCGTTGGCGACCAATGTGGTCGAATGTGAATCAGCGTTGCAATTGCAACGATTTCACGCATGCAACCACCGTCGCGTTATCAAATTATGCGGCGAATGCGGCTCACTTCTTGGAGGAGGCGCCGTCGGTGCGGTAGAAGCCGTGGCCCTTGAACTCGATGGACGGGGCGGCGTACACCTTGTGCACCTGCTCCTCACCGCACTTCGGGCAGACGGTGATCGGGTCGTCGGTGAACGACTGCTGTTCGGTGAAATCGTACGAACAGTTCTTGCAACGGTAATGATACGTAGGCATGAGTAGCTCCTCCACAACTCACAGGACTTCACAGATCAAGCGTCAAGTCGAACGTCAAAGTCAAAAGACAATCGGTTACATATCCTAACCGGAATGACGACAAACGCGAACGGAGAGTTCACTGGCGGCACCTCATCCGTCCGCCGTTGGCGGCCACCTTCCCCTCAAGGGGAAGGATATGTCTATTCAGCGGCGGCCTTCGGCGTCGAACTTGGCCCAATGCGGAGGCAGTTCGGTCAGGATGCGCTGGTCGTCATCGCGCGACTTGTTGGCTCGTTCACGCAGGGCGTCGGGATCGTCGGAGGGTTCGACGTCGAAGAATCCCTCGGCGTCGAACCGCTCCTTCCCCTTGAACACCACGCGACGATGCTTCCTGCGACGGGATGCGCCGGACTGTGCGGAACCGGAATCGGCGGTCATCGGCCGGTCCTTGCACCGGCGGCGCCCGCACCGGCCGTACGACCGTTCGGAACGCCGGACGCGGGCCTCGGCTGAGTACCCTTCACGCCGGGAGCTCCCACGATTTCGGCCATGCGGGCCACCACGCGGTCGACCTCCTTGTCGGGGTTGACGAAGGCGGCCACACTCCACACGACCATGACCGACCAGCCCATGGCCTGCAGATCCTCCATCTCGAAGCGATGGCGCTGGCGGGTGGACGGGATCGACATGAATCCGGCGTCATCGGTCTCGATGGCCAGCACGAACGGCTTGCCGGGCAGACCGACGACCATCGGAATGCTCATGCCGTCGGGGAAACCGTAGTTGAGTTCCACATGCAGGCCGCGGGCGCGCATGCGTTCGGCCAGATCGATGAGCAGCGTGCTCGACTCCTTGGGCAGCGGCCCCGGCACGGGAACCTTCACCTCGTCGATGTGCTCGCACCATGCGAGCAGCTTCTTCATGAGCTGCGCACCGGGCTGGCGCAGACGCTCGTCGTCGAGATCCTGGGATCCGAACGAGGAGACGACATCCACATGCACATGGGCGAGCGCGAGCGCATCGAGCAGCATGGCGTCGCCGCCGTTGAGCTCGAGCATGCCGAACTGCTGGAGCAGACGGCCATGCGTGGTGCGGGCGAAACCGAGGGTGAGGATCACGTCGTCGGATTCCACTCCGCTGACCTCGTTGATGCCGACGATGCGCACGTGGCGCAGGAACTTGCGCAGGCCCGGATCCTTGGAGCTGCGGGACTTGAGTTCGGCGCCGATGCGCTGGCGGTGCACCTGCGAGATGGTCACGATGGTCAGCGAGTAGGAGGCGGGCACGATGGAGAAGCCGGTGGCGCGGCCGATGACCAGTTCGATCACCTTGTCGATCTCGCTCTTGCTGCTCTCCACCAGTCCGGTGGTGGGAGACGGCACGCCGCTGGCCTCGACGCGCGTGTAGCGCACACCGCCGCGCGGGTTCGGCGTCGACGACAGCATGAGCGGTACCTTGCCGTAGCCGTTGTCTTCGAGGAAGCGGGAGATGCGCGGGTCGCGATGATCGACGCGTGCGCGGACCTTCAGCTGCTTGAGATACGGCACGAGCGCGGCCACGGCGGGCGACGTGATGGTCTCGCGGTGGGCGATGACGACCGCCTGATCCACACGCGCCAAAATCGACAGCAGTTCCAGCGGGTTCATATGGGCCGCGGAGTCGATGATGGCGATGTCGGCGAGGTGGCCGAGCGACGTGTTCGCCACAAGAGTGGCGGGCGATGCCACGAGGATCGGCTTGGTGGCGGTGAGAATGTTCGGATAGTCGCGGCGCAGTCGGCTCAGCGGCACGCGGGCGGGGTTGGCCAGCAGCGTATGCAGCTGGTTCGCCTCGTGGGAGCGTGAGAACAGCAGTTCGCTCAGACGCTTGGTCATCTCCTGGTTGACCATCGGGCCCACGCTTGCCACATGTTCGGCGTCCACCTGCGCGAAGCGTTCGGACGCGGACGAGAGCACGGAACCGTCCTGGTTGGAGATGATCGGCGAGGAGTGCACGATCAGTTCGAAGATGGTGGTCCACCAGGCGAGCTGCAGTTCGCCTGGGGCGGCGTCCTTGGAGACGCGACGGTTGCGCAGATCATCGACGAGATCGCCGAGTCCGTTGGCGACGAAGTCACGTTCGAGCGCGCTGCGTTCGGGCAGGGTGTCGAGCGAACGATGATCGTCGAACAGGGACTGCAGACGGGATTCCAGCGCGGCGAACTGCACGGATTCGAGCTCGGCGCCGTCGGGCGTGGTGGCGAGCACGGTGTTCAGCGCGGTCAGGTCGGAGAGGATCGCGTCCTGCGTGTCGATGATGTCGTCGAGCTTGGGCGGCAGTACGGGCCATCCGCCGTGGGGCACGAACATGCGCCACTGTTCGGCCTGCTTGGCCACCACGAGCAGCGCCTCGTGCAGGTCCTCCACCTGAGCGCCCACACGCAGCAGGCTCTTCGCCTCCTTGACGTGGCGACGGCGCTCCCAGAAGCCCATCGTGGTGCCTTCCGCCTTGCGGGCGGCCTTGGACTTGGACGCCTCGATCATGGCGGGGATGTCGCGTTCGAACACGGCCGGCTGGAACACGTCGAGCACGCGGCGCAGGTTCTTGAGCACCACCACCTGACGGCTCCACTCCTGCATGGTGTTCGGGATCGGGAATCCGCAGGTCTCCACCACCATGCGGATCTGCTCGCGCACGTCGGGCAGCAGCTTCTCCAGCAGACGGACCACGCGCTGGTAGGCGTTCACGGCCTCCTGCTCGCTGTACACGGCGGCCTTGAACCACGACGTGTCCTCCGGGCCGATCTCGAATTCGCCGAGCTCGCCGGCGCGCACGAGCTTCTTGCTCCACGCGTCCATGGAATTGCCCAACTGACGGGCCGCCCCCTCGGTCAGACGCACGTGCGTGGCCGGATGCGTGGGCAGCGCGGAGATGCGCGCGAGATTCTGGATCGTCTCGTACGCGGAGATGCCCCATTCCTTGTTCTTGCCGTGCAGGTCGCCAAGATAGCGCGCCAGACGGGTGCGCACGCCCACGAGTTCGTCGGCCACCTGATCGAAGTGCGAACTGGCCGTGCCGGGCTGGAAGCCCACGGCCGCGATGAGCTGATGGTCGATGGCGTTGTTGAACGCGCTGTCGTTGATGTCGAGCAGCATGCCAGACATGTCGTAACGCTTGACCTGCTTGACGAACCGACGCTTCTGACTCGGCACGCACGGCACGTACAGCACGGTCTTGCCGTTCATGATGGCGCGGCTGGTCACACCGGCGGCGATGGATTCGGAATCGCGCCCGCCCGGCAGATCGACGAACGCGGATGCGCCCGACGACACGATCTGCGCGGCGTAGCGCGTGACGTTGTCGACGTCGCCGATCTCGAGCTCGTTATGCGGATCGATGTCGTACGGCGTGTACGAGGAGACCGGGTACTCCGACAGGAACGCGGCGGCCTTGTCGTTGCCGGCGAGCGTGTCAAGCAGATCGTTGCCGGTCACGCCACGCTCCATGCGACGCAGCAGCGTCTGCGCTTCCTCGATGAACAATGTGGACGAATGGATGAAGCAGCCGAGGATGATCTCACGCTCGACGATGAACGAATCCACCGAATCGCCCACCAGCGACGTGATGCGGGAGAACAGTGCGGACGTCTCCGGGGAATTGTCGGCGTACTGCGACGAGTCGAGCAGCGCATCCTCGTCGAGCATCACGCCCTGATCGTGCATGGCCGAGATGAACGCCGGATTGAGCGTGGCGGTGGACGTGAACCGGATCTGCGCGTGGGCGAGGGATTCAGCTCCCTCCTCCTGATCCACCTGCACCGGGTAAAGCAGCAGCGGCATGGCCGAACCCTTCCAGCTGGCCACGCCCACGGCGAGGGACAGCTGCGCGTTGCCGCTGGCACTCTCCACCGCGATCTGGTCCTCCAGCACGCGCGACAGGCGACGCTGGCCGGCACGCAGCATGCCGCTGTCGCGGAACAGGCTGCTCAGCTGCACATGACCGCTGGCGAACAGCTGCGCGATGCCCGACGGATGCGCGTGGGTCAGGTCGAGACGCGCCTCCAGCTGGGACAGGTCCTCCACCGGGGACGGTCCGTGCTCGTTGCGGTACTCGCGGTACCACGAACGGATGCGCTCCAATGCGGCCGCTGGTTCGAGCTTGTTCTCGGTTGCATTCATGGTGTTCGTCTCTACTCCTCTTTGGCGGCCTTGAATTCCTGATAGCCGCTGTTGTTGCTCAGCGCCTGGTCGATGTCGTCGTTGCCCTGCAGTTCCAGCCACGCGTACAGGTCAGGGTACAGCGCGGGGTTCATCGCCAGGAACGGCAGCAGTTCGGGATGGTTGGCCATGTCGAACTGTTCGTCGAAGTTGCGTGACGTCTTGGCCTGATCCGAGGTGAAGCCGTCCACCTCGATGCTGGGTTCGGGCTGGTTGAGTTCGCCTCTCGACAGTCGTTCGAAGACGGATCCGGCCTCGAACACCGGCGTGAACGCGGTACGCGGAGCCGGACCGTGATCGGCGGCCGCGGCCTGCTCCAGAGCGGCGTTCGGGCGCATGCCTCCGCCGATCACGCCGCCGCTCGCATCGATGACAGGCAGGGCACTCACCCGTTCCGCGGTGCTGCGGCGGGCCGCGGCGGCGTCCTGGAACAGATCACGCGGCTCGGGCTGACGTTCGGGCTGTTCCTGCATGACGGGCACATCGACCTCATCGGTCGCGGATGCCGTGGGAGTTGCATTCACAGGGGTTGCCTGCTGCGTGGCGCCGACGGGACCTGCGGTGTTCGCTTCGCCTGCACCTGCAACATTGTTCGCCGCAACGCTCGCCGCATCATTCGCAACGATGCCGACGTTCGGGTTCACGGTGACGACGGCCGGCTGCACCGGCTCATCCGACGCGTCGCGCGCGGTATCGTCCGCGATGTTCTGCGCGGCCTGCACATCGGATTGCGCGGGCTGCTGCACGGGCTGGGACTGAACGTTCTGTACTGCCGGCGCGTTCTGCTGCAACGGCTGTGTATCGCGGACCACGGCCTGCTGCTGGTCCGTCGGCTGCTGGGCGACCGGCTGCTGCTGTGCCGCACGGTTCGCGGTGAACACCGGCTGGATGGACGCCGGCTGTTCGGCGGGCTGCCCGTTGGGGTTGAGCCAGCCTCCGACGAATCCACCGGTACCACGTCCCTGCCGCAGCTGCTCGGCCACGGCACGATCGTGCAGCGCATCGATGCGGCTGCGCACGGTATTGGTGTTGAGCAGACCTGTGGGCTCACCGGCACGAAGGTCGAGAATGTCGTCCACGCTCATCGATGCGGCATCGACGTTCTGCTGACCGCCCGGCGCTGCGAACGAGAACAGATCGGTCACCTGCTTGTTCGGGTCCTCGGCCTGCACTTTCATGAAATCCACCGGAACGTCACCGAACTGGAATCGCATGGGGGAACGCGGCAGCATGAACGCCTGACCGGCGGGGATACGCATGAGCTCGCCGTCGTCGCGGACCACGTACGTGCCGTTCGTAGATCCCGTGTCCTCGAGCTTTGCACTGAGATTGTCCGCCACCATGAAACGAGCGTGACGCTTCGACATCGATTTGGTCGTGTCCTCCACGTCCAGACGGACCGTTCCCTGTTCCGCTGCCATGGGACGCAGGGGCTTACGGCCGATCACCACGGTCTGCCCCGCATCGACACGGAATTCGTCGACGCCATTGACCCTGATTAGCCATTGCTGATCGCTCACAGCGCATGCCTCCTCTAACCCAAAACGACACTCATGCACTATTGTGGCATGATTTGGCGAATTATTTGCGGTGGAACAGCGGACGCGTCGCACATCTGCACATTGTATGGAAATACAGGAACCCCGTCCCGTGCATGAACACGGAACGGGGTTCCAACAAGCATATGTAATATGCGCGGCTCACGCCGCCATCATTACTTGAGCTCGACGGTGGCGCCAGCCTCTTCCAGCTGAGCCTTGGCCTTCTCGGCGTCTTCCTTCTTGGCACCCTCGAGAACGGCCTTCGGAGCGCCGTCCACGAGAGCCTTGGCCTCGGCCAGACCCAGGGAGGTCAGAGCGCGCACGGCCTTGATGACCTGGATCTTCTTGTCGCCAACGGCGGAGAGGATGACGTCGAACTCATCCTTCTCTTCCTCGGCCGGGGCAGCGCCCGGAGCGGCGGCAACGGCGACGGCGGCCGGAGCGGCAGCCTCGACGTCGAACTTCTCCTCGAAGGCCTTCACGAACTCGGAGAGCTCGACGAGGGTCATTTCACCGAAAGCTTCCAGGAGCTCTTCGTTGCTGAGCTTAGCCATTATGGCTTCCTTTCATTCAGCGGCGGTCGGTTTGTTAAGGTCTTGAAATCACCGACCAACCAAAATTTTTTTGTTTATTTAAGCGGCGAGTCGCAGTCCTAGGGAACCTAGGCGGATGCGAATCAGGCGGCCTTCTCCTGCTTTTCGCGCAGAGCGTCCACGGTGCGCACCGCCTTGGTGGGCAGAGCGACGAACAGCTGAGCGGTCTTGGTCTGTACAGCCTTGAGGGAGTACGCGATCTTGGACAGGAGGACCGGACGGGATTCGAGGTCGGCGAGCTTGGTAACGCCTTCGGCATCGTACACGGTGCCATCGGCGAAGCCGCCCTTGACGACGAGCTGCTTGTTGTCCTTGGCGAAATCACGCAGGACCTTGGCGGCCTCGACGTAGTCACCGGAGACGAAAGTCACAGCGGTCGGGCCCTTGAGGAGATCCTCGAGGCCTTCGATGCCGGCTTCCTTCGCAGCGATACGAGCAAGCGTGTTCTTCGCCACAGTGTAGGAAGTATCGCGGCCCAGCTTTTCGCGCAGATCGGAGATCTGCGGCACGCTCAGCCCGCGGTACTCAGTGAGGTACACGGCGTCGGCGTTACGGAACTGCTCCGTAAGCTGTGCGATGACCTCAGCCTTTTCGGGCCTTAACATGGCGTTCCTTCCTAATTCGGCCGTGAGTCATTCCGGAAAGCCATGAGAGCAATAAAAAAGCCCCGCGCACAGGCGGAGCGAACAAGCATTGTGATGCATGTGTGCATCACGGCACCTTGAATCCAAGGCGTTGTTTCTCAACCTGCGCTGGCAATCTTCGGGAACCTTGCGGCTCCAACCAACGGTCTGTGGTTTACAAAACTTGGACTATACACCATGGGTGCGGACGGACGCAAGTTCGCGACACGCCCGGAGTGTTGCGGGGATGGTCGGCGGTGGATTCTCTGCTTGGGATCCCTCCCTCAGTCGGGCGTTCGCCCGACAGCTCCCTCCCTCGGAGGGAGCACTCTGATATGGCCTAGCGACGGGAGTTGGTGTGGGCTGGCGGAAGGTCCTTGGGGAGCCGACCGGCGCGTTTGAGGGAGTCGCGAATGATGAACTCCATCTGGCCGTTCACCGAGCGTAGTTCATCGGAGGCCCAGCGTTCCACGGCGGCCCACAGTTCGGGATCCACCCTCAGCGGGTACTGCTTTTTCGCCAATGATGTCTCCTTTCCGGGGATCGTGAATCGGGACGGGAATCGGGACCGGGGATGCGAACACGCGAAGGGCGCGCACCCGTCAGGCGGATTCGCGGACAAGTCCGAGGGCAGCATGACGGCGTCATCGATTGCGGGCCGATGAACTCCGCACGGACGAGCAATATAGTTTAGCGCGGTCGGCGGAGCGGTTGGGGGCCCGTGGAATTCGGCGTCGAAACGCGTTTTTTCTGGGGGCAAGAACACCGAGGGGTTCGACGACTCCCCTCAGTCGGCTTCGCCGACAGCTCCTCTCGGGGGGGGGGAGCCGGGCGGAGGTCAATTGTAGAGAGTGCCGGTGTTGACCACGGGCTGGGGGTCGCTGTCGCCGCAGAGCACCACCATGAGGTTGGAGACCATGGCGGCTTTGCGCTCCTCGTCGAGATCGACCACGCCATCGCGTTCCAGCTCCTTGAGCGCCATGTCGACCATGCTCACCGCTCCCTGCACGATCTTGGTGCGAGCCGCGATGATCGCCTCGGCCTGCTGACGACGCAGCATCACCTGCGCGATCTCGGGTGCATACGCCAGATGGGTCAGCCGCGCATCATCGACGGCAATGCCGGCCGGGGCCAGGCGCTCGGCGAGCTCCTCTTTCAGCGCCTCCGACACCTCCGCGATATTCGACCGCAGCGTGATCTCACCGGCGGCGGCATCGTCGCTTTCCGCATTGTGATCGTAGGCGTACCGACTGGCCACGTGACGCAGTGCGGTCTCGGACTGCGTGGTCACGAACTGTTCGTACTGGTCGACGTCGAACACGGCCTTGGCGGTGTCGACCACACGCCAGACGATCACGTTCGCGATCTCGATCGGGTTGCCGTTGCGGTCGTTGACCTTGAGCTTCGGACCGTTGAGCGTACGCGCCCTGAGCGAGATCTTCGCCAAGACTCCTGTGGGCGCATCGGCCTTGGTCTTGACCTTGGCCTTGCCTGGCGTCGTCCCCTCAGCGGACTCTCCGGCATCGTCGGCAGGCCGCAGCGTACGCGAGTAGAACGGGTTTGCCCAGTAGAAGCCGGTGCCGCGCACCGTGCCGCGGTACTCGCCGAACAGCACGAGCACACGCGCTTCGTTGGGCTGCAACGTGAAGAATCCGTTCATCGGAATGGTCATGACGACCACCGCGACGATGCCGACGATCAGCAGCACGACGCCGACGACGAACGGCGTATCGCCCTTTTCGCCGGAGCCCATCATCGTCGCACCGGCGACGATGAACGCGATGGCCGCCGCCCAGCCGATCAGCGACCATACAAGTACCTTCCATCCGCTCCCGGACTTGCCCTCGTATTCCGTGGTCGGAGTCGAGATCGTAGTCGCCACTCCCCCATTCATACGATCGACGTTGTCTTTGCCGGTTTTGTCGTTCTTTCCCATCACGACCACCCACTTTCCTATCGTGATCCACGTCGACGCACGTCATCCTGATCGACGGACCTCGGCGAATCGGATCATCCGATATCAAAATGATATCACTTTGATATCTGAATCGACAAGGTCGGAAAGAATTGGGGCACCAAAAGGACGAAATCCGCAATTCACAGCGCCAAATGGTCGAAAATCGACGTAAAAACGGGTATTTGACGCTGTAAAGAGCGGAAGTTTTCGCATAGTAAGACGGATCCGCAGGCAGATTCCGCAATATGGGCGCGGCCGCGTGAGTACAGCACAAAAAGAAAGGACGACGACGCCTCGGGCCCGGCCTCCAAGCTGGTCCGCGGCATCGCCGTCCATTTACTGTTGCCCGCCCTGGCATTGCGGACAAAATCAGGGGAAGTAGATCGGGGCACGACGATCGAGGAAGGTGAATGTCGTCATTCGCACCGAACTGCTTTATATCGTAAGGAAGCCGCCACCACGGCAGTAACGGCTTTCCATTATTTTCCAATTTTTAGGGTGGGGTCTGAGCTGGTTCTGCGAAGAGCCCTCCCTCAGTCTGCTACGCAGACAGCTCCCTCCCCAGGAGGGAGCACGAAGGAGCGCAGGCTGCTCGAGAACGCTCAGCCCAGGAGGGGAGCACGAAGGGACGCAGGCTGCTCGAGAACGCTCAGCCCAGGAGGGGAGCACGAAGAAGTGCAGACCACTGTGCAGACGGCTCCCTCTCTGAGGGGGAGCACGAGGGGAGCAAAACACTGCACCTCATCCGTCGGCTTGCGCCGACACCTTCCCCTCAAGGGGAAGGAAGACGGGCAAACCGACAGAAGGCTGAAGCGGGCGTCAGGCCTTGTAGTCGGGGATGGCGGTCCAGCGGTCCTTGAGGAAGAACGCGGCCATCTTCGGCTGGCGGTCGCGGGTGAACAGGCCCTTCTTGTTGCCATCCACGCGCATGATGCCCTCGGTGGTCTGGAAGTCGTTGAGGTTCCAAGGCTGCTCACCGACGATCCAGTCGTAGGAGTCGAAGATCTCGGCCCACATCTTCATGACCTCGACCTGGTACTCCTCGCTCCACATCACGCTCGGCAGCTTGTGGATGCCGGCCATGGTGTCGGCGCCGTACTCGGAGAACATGATCGGCTTGGTCGGCTCCAGCTCGTGCCACTTCTCGAGCTCGGCCTTCATCTCGATCGTGCCCTTGGAGATCGCGTAGCCGCCGTTGACGTACCAGCCGTGGTAGCGGTTGAGCATCAGGAAGTCGGCCACGTGATGGGTCTTGTCCACACCGGCCGGGGACATCATGATCGAGGCGTAGGTCTTCGGACGCTTCTGCGTGTCGATCTCGGCCACCAGATCGAAGATGGACTCGAAGTACGGCACGGCCGCCTCGTTCGTGGTGTCGGGCTCGTTGAGCAGGCTCCACGCACACACGGAGGCGTGGCGCTTGTCGCGGGCCACCATCTCTTCGAGGGTGCGGCGGTGAATGGCCAGCGTCTCGGTCTGCACCGACTCCTCCTCGAAGAAGGTCTTCGGCTTGTCGTTGCCCACGGCGCCGGACGCGCCCAGGAAGTTCATCGTGGACTTGAACATGCCCACGGTCGGAGCCTCGTCGATCACGAAGAAGCCGTCGCGGTCGGCCTCGTACAGCTGCTCCTCGGCGTACGGGTAGTGCGAGGTACGGAACGAGTTCGCACCGATCCACTTCATGTCCTCGTAGTCGCGCTTGTTCATCACCGCATCGAAGCCGCGGCCGTGCACATTGGAGTCCTCGTGGCGGCCAAAGCCCTTGAGATAGACCTCGCGGCCATTGACCAGGATCTTGCAGTCCTTCACCTCGACCGTGCGGATGCCGATCTCGTCGAAGTACTCGTCGATGACGGTGTCGCCGTCCTTGATGCGCACGACGAACTTGTACAGGTAGGCGGCGCGCAGGTTCCACAGGTGCACGTCCTTGATGTCGAGCGTACCCTGCTTGCCGTTGGCGCGGGCGACCTCGACGCCGTCCTCGTCGAGCACGACGACCTCGACGTCATGATCGCCGGAGGTGGCCACCGTGTAGTCGACGTGGGCGTCGGAACCGTCGATGTGGTGCACGACGTCCAGATCCTCGATGCGCTCGTTCGGCGTGTACAGCAGGTTCACGTTGCGCTGCAGACCGGAGTAGTTGTAGAAGTCGAAGTACGGTGCGCTGACGAGCGTGCCGTCGGGCAGGCGGTAGGTCTCGCCGACCGGCAGGGTCTGCCAGCTCAGCTCGTTGTTGAGCTTGACGGCCACGATGTTGTAGTCGTTCCACTTGACGGCGTCGTTGATGTGCGCGACGAACGGCAGGAATCCGCCCTCGTGATGCGCGACCTCGGTGCCGTTGACGTACACGGTGGCGGCGTGGGTGGCGGAGTCGAAGCGGATGTCGACGCTGCCGTCCTTCCACTCGCCCGGCACGA
Organism: Bifidobacterium vansinderenii; assembly: GCF_002234915.1. Taxonomy (GTDB): domain Bacteria; phylum Actinomycetota; class Actinomycetes; order Actinomycetales; family Bifidobacteriaceae; genus Galliscardovia; species Galliscardovia vansinderenii. Next base: position 343,719 of record NZ_NEWD01000004.1, read on the forward strand.
ACAGGGTGGTGACGTACCAGAAGTCGCCGGTGTACTCACGGGAGTACTTGTCGGTAAATACGTCGGCGAAGCTGGCCGGAACCGGCATGTCGGTCGGGTTCGGCAGGCCCTTGGTCCAGCCCTCGGCCACGCCCTTGGATTCGGGGTCGAACTGGAAGTCCCAGGAGCCGTTCATGCTCTGCATGCGGCGGGTGGCGGTGACGCGGGGGTAGAGGGATTCAAAAGGCATCGTTGTCTTCTTTCGGTTGGGGTGAGTGGATGGACAGGTTAGGTGTGTGGGCGCGAAACCCCTCCCTCAGTCACGCGTTCGCGTGCCAGCGCCCTCCCTCGGAGGGAGCACGTAAAAAGAGGGGCAATGGGAAGGGCTCCCGCGGTGGGAGCCCTTCGAGGATTATCAGGCTTCGGCAGCGGCCTTGGCCTCACGCTTGGCCTTGAGGGCCGCGGCGTTGGAGTCGACACGCTTCTTGTTCAGCGGGTAGATGAAGATCAGGATGAGCAGCATCACGCCGAAGAAGATGGCCGGCAGCAGGGTGACGTACATGTACAGGCCGTCCAGAGTCTCCTGGGACTGCACCACGGCAGCGCCTTCCTTGTAGCCGATCCAGCCGAGGGCGGCACCGGAGAACCAACCGGCGAACGCCTGGCCAAGCTTGCGGGCGAAGGAGTACACGGAGTAGCAGGTGGCGTCCTCACGAACACCCTTGTGCACTTCGATGTCGTCGATGACCTCGGTGATCATGGCCCAGATCACGATGTTGAACAGGCCGATGCCCAGGAAGGTCAGGATGTACAGGGCCGAGAACAGCACGGCGTTGGTGGTGTGGATGACGTACAGGATGAACATGCAGGCGCAGCCGATGATCGAACCGGTGACACCCATGACCTTGTGGCCGACCTTCTTGGCCAGCGGCTGAGCGAACGGAGCGATGGCGAAAGTAAGCACGCTGCAGATCAGGTTCACGGTGGACAGCAGGGCGGAGCTCTTGAAGTAGTCGGTGAAGAGGTAGTTCGCCATCTGCTGCATGAACAGCATGGCCATCAGCAGGGCGATGGCGGCGCCGATGATGCCGGCCATGGCACGGGAGGAGAAGGCGCTGGAGAGCATGTGTCCGATGGACTTGCGCTCCTCGGCGGCGCTGGCGCCGGAGTGATCCTCGGCCTTCACGCGCTCGGTGGACATCTTGTAGCAGACGAAGTAGCAGAGGAAGGAACCGACGGCGAAGATCAGGGAGACCCACATGAAGATGTGCGTGCCCTCACCGCCGCGGATGATCTGGTTGCCGGCCTCATCCTTGGTGTAGATGATGAGCGGGGCGACCACACCGATGATCAGCGAGGCGCAGGTGGCGCCCACGGTACGGAAGGTGGAGAGGCTGGTGCGGTGCTCAGGCTCGGGCGAGATGACGGAAGCCATGGAGCCGTAGGGGATGTTCACGCAGGAGTAGAGAATGCCCCAGACGATGTACGTGACGTACATGTACGCGATCTTGACGCCCATCGAGGAGTTGATGGCGAAGGTCTGATACATCAGGAACGAGAAGATGGTGACCGGAGCGGCCATGCGCATCATGATGACGCGGTACTTGCCGTTCGGGTGGGTCTTGGCCTTGTCGACCACCACGCCCACGGTGACGTCGGCGAAGGCGTCGATGATTCGCGCGATCAGGAACAGGGTGCCGACCACGGCGCCGGAGATGCCCATCACCTTGGTGTAGAACACCATGAGGAACGAGCTGGCGAAAATGAACATGAAGTCATTTCCCCAGTCGCCGAACATGTAGCCGATCTTGTCTTTCATGCCGAACGGCTTGACCGCCTTGGCATTGCTTGCAGCACTCATTGCTTTCATTCCCTCCCTTGGGCATGACAGAGCCTGATTTCGGAGACCAAACATCCACGCTTCCTCGTGCGGATGCGCTTTTTACACTTGCCAGGTTTCAAAAGCGATAGTCGGACCACGCACGGCCCTGTTTGTGCGTGACGTGTGATTGTTGCTGTTACTTCTCTTTGCAGCGTGAGATGAATGTTGTGCATATCGCCTCGCTGCGTGGTTCCCACTTTATACGGGGAAACATGGCGCCGAAAATGTTTCCATGAGTTTCCGCGGGAGTGGGGATAGGGGTGGGCGGGAATGCTTTTGAACGTTGGGGCTTCCCCTTGAGGGGAAGCTGGCAGCCGACAGGCTGACTGATGAGGTGGGAGGGAATGGGGCCGGAAAGGACGCGAGCCCTTCCTCAGTCCGGCTCCGCCGGACAGCTCTCGCCCATGGAGGGAGCACGGAATCGAACGGGAAGCGCGGCACCTCATCCGTCGGCTTCGCCGACACCTTCCCCTCGAGGGGAAGGAAACCTAGGCTGCGGTGTGAATACGAAAACGCCCCGAAGCGTGGGGAAGGGAACACGCTTCGGGGCTCTGGATATAGCGGCATCGCACAAGGCGATACGGATGGTTGGGGTCCTGTCGGACCAGGACCTACTTCTTGATCTGCTGGAGCTGCTTATTGAGGTAGGCGAGCTTCTGGCCCAGGTCCTCGGCCTTGCCGGACATGCTGCGCAGCTGGTCGAACATCTCCACGAGGCTCTTGTTGCCGAGCACGCCGAGCATGCTGGCCTTGATCCTCATGTTCGCGATGCTGGACGCGGCGTTGGTCACCGTGGCGGACGCCTCGGGGTTGTCGAGGATCACGCTGACGGTGTCGTGCACCGAATAGCAGGACTCATCGTACGGAGCGTCAACGGCCAGACCATCATCAGCGGAGACGTCGTCGAACCAGTTCATGACGATGTTGCCACCCTCCGGATCGACGAACTTGTACGGCTCGTACGGCTCGGCGACCTTCTGCCAAGTGGCGGAGTCCTCGGCGATGCCGGCGCGGACGGTCACGTGCGTGTAGCCGTCGGCCAGCGGAACGTCCTTGAACACGAAGATGTGCGGATCGTCCTGCGCGGAGGCTGCCAGCGTGGCGAACGGCTTGCCGTCCACGACGAGCGCCACCTCGGGCTGGTTGGAGTAGACCTTCACGTCGATCGCGTCGGCGGCGCGGCGAGCGTAGCGCTTGGAGCAGATGTGCACCATGGGCTCGGCCGACCAGTACGCCTGGTAGATGAAGAAGGAGTCCTTCTTGATCTTGCGGTCGATGGTCACCAGACCCTTGTTGTTGCGGCCTTCGACGCCGCCCTCCTTACGGGCGTCGCAGCCGAAGTCGAACATGTTCCACACGTGGGTGCCCCACAGCCACGGACGCTCGTCAATGATACGGGCCATGTGCTCGTGGTAGATCGCCTGATACTCCTCGGAGTAGTCGCCGCACTGCGGATCGTCGGTGTGGTAGCTGATGATGCCTTCGCAGCCGTACTCGGACAGGCCGAAGGAGCGGTCCGGGTGCATGGCGTGGAAGTCATCGAGCCAGGCCTCGTTGTCCTCGAGGTGGCCGCCGTACCAGCCGAAGTAGTGGTTGTAGCTGAGGATGTCGGTGATCTGGTTGTGCTCGGAGTCCTTCGGCGTGTTGGACACCTGTGCCATGGTGGTGACGCGGGTGGGGTCGAGGGAGTGGGCCAGATCGTTGATCTCCTTGAGGTTCTGCACCAGCTGCGGGCTGTCGCCGCCGATGAGGATCTCGTTGGAGATGCCCCACATGAGGATCGACGAGTGGTTGAAGTTCTGGATCACGAGCTCGGTCATCTGGCTCAGGCAGTCCTGATGTGCGGCCGGATCGTCGTTCATCTTGGAGATGAACGGGATCTCCGCCCAGATCACGAAGCCAAGCTGGTCGCACAGATCGTAGAAGTCGCGGGACTGCTGGTAGTGGGCCAGACGGATGGTGTTGGCACCCAGCTCCTTGATCAGGTAGGCGTCCTCGACATGATCCTCAAGGCTCAGCGCGTTGCCCTTGCCGAGACGATCCTGATGACGGGAGACGCCGCGCAGCGGGGTGAGCTTGCCGTTGAGGAAGAAGCCCTCCTGCGGGTCGAAGCGGAACTCGCGCACGCCGTGCAGGAACGAGACCTCGTCGAGCACCTCGTTGTGGCGGATGATCGTGGCGACGACCTCGTACAGGTACGGATCCTCGGTGCCCTGCCACAGGTGGGCGTCGGGGATGACGATCTCGGTGCGCACCTTGCCGCCGTCGACGTCGGCCGGCTGGGCGGCGGAGGCCACCTCGTTGCCGTCGTCGTCGAAGATCTGGAAGTTGACCACGTCGCCCTCGGCGGCGTCGGTCACCCATGCACGGGCGTCGAGCACCGCGGCGCCGTCCTTGATCGTGGAGGAGACGGTCACGCCGGGGCCGCCGTGATAGTCGAGATCGAAGTGGGTCGGGTTGACGTACAGCACCTCGACCGGGCGGTACAGACCGCCGTAGAAGGTGAAGTCGGCCATCTGCGGGTAGACGTCGGAACGCTCCTCGTTGCTCACCTTCACGGCCAGCACGTTCTCGCCCGGCATGAGCGCGGTGGTGATGTCGGCACGGAACGTGGAATAGCCGCCCACGTGTTCGGTGACCTTGCAGCCGTTGACGTATACCTCGGCCACGTTCGCCGCGCCCTGGAACTCCAGGTACACGCGGGTCTCGGGGGCGTGGGGCTTGAGGGTCAGCTGGCGCACGTACCAGCAGGCGCCGCGGTAGTAGTCGGAGCCGCCGTCCTGACCGTCGAACGCATTCCAAGTGTGGGGAACCTCAACAGCCTCCCATTCAGGGCCCGGAGCGTAGGCGGGAACGCCGTCGATGGTCTCCTTGGTGAAGAGCCAGCCATCGTGAAGAGCTTCGGAAAAACGCATGTGTGCCATCCTTTTGGTTGTTCCGGGCCGACAATCGGCGTCGGCCATGATCGAATTGTCGAATCGAGGTGGGTTCGATTGATGTGTGTACTGGTTACGAGGTGTAGAGGAGCGGTACCGGTACCTCGTTGTCGGTTCCGTTCCAGTGATTCTCACTTTATGCGAGAAAAACAGGGGTGAATTTTCTTTCCATAGTTTTCCACAGAGGTGGATGGGATGGCCCGGTGTGCGACGGGGTGGAATGAGGAGATGGGGAATCGGCTGCGCCGATGTCATGTCGTGTTTTCGCTGATGCGAATCACCTCATCCGTCGGCTACGCCGACACCTTCCCCTCAAGGGGAAGGGAAAAGGAGCGATCGGGCTTCGCCTCAAGGGGAAGGATGAGGAGAGTCTTGTCGGGCTTCCCCTTGAGGGGAAGCTGGCAGCCGAAGGCTGACTGATGAGGTGGAACGAGAACAGAAAAGGACGCGATGAGGTGGGAACCAGAACGGAAAAGGACGCGAACCCTCCCTCAGTCCGGCTGCGCCGGCCAGCTCCCTCCCATGGAGGGAGCACGGAATTGAGCGGAACGCGCCGCACCTCATCCGTCGGCTACGCCGACACCTTCCCCTCAAGGGGAAGGAAAAAGGAGCGATCGGGCTTCGCCTCAAGGGGAAGGAGGAGAAGAGAACGATCGGGCTTCGCCTCAAGGGGAAGGAAAAACCATGTCGAGAAACTTACCTGTCGATAACTATTCATGTGAAAATACTGGAATGCGGCAAGGCCAGCGGTTAGCATGAAAACGGGCGATCGCGCCGAGGACGGCCGCGTCCGCCCGCCGAACAGCATAGGAGCATATCGATGAGCGAATCCATGAAGGTCACCATCCGCGACGTGGCGAAGGAGGCCGGCGTCTCCCCCACCACGGTCTCCCGCGCACTGTCACGGCCCGGCAGGGTGAATCTGGAAACCGCCACGAAAGTGCGCGAAGTGGCGGAACGACTGGGATATCGCACCAAGAATCTCGAACCGCAGAACGACGACGCGCTGCGCGGCATGATCCTCACCACGGCCAGCGATCTCAAGTACTCCGTGTTCGCTGACTTCGTGGACGGCATGCAGAAGCCGTGCCTCGACCGCAACTTCATCCTGCTCACGGCCATCACCGAGGAGAACCGCGATCTGGAGCGCAGCACAATCATGCGCATGACCTCGCAGGTGGACGGGCTGATCCTCACGTCGTCGCGCCTGTCCGACTCCACCGTACGCAAGGCCGCGCAGATGCGTCCGACCGTGGTGGTCAACCGGCTCGTCAGCGGCGTGCAGTCCGTGATCAGCGACGACCGGCCCGTGCTCACCAGAATCGTGCGACGACTCAAGGCACTCGGCCACCGGTCGATCAGCTACGTGGCAGGCCCCGACAACTCCTGGCAGAACGGGCTGCGCTGGCAGGCGCTACTCGTGGCATGCCAGCGGGAGCAGATCAAACTGCGCAGGATCACCGGACCAACGCTGCCCACGCGCGTGACCGGCTCGCTGATGGAGGACGCATTCCGCGAATTCATGCGCAGCCCCACCACCGCCGTGGTGCTGTTCAACGACATCTTCGCCCTGCAGTTCATGGATCTGCTCGCCGCCGCGGACATCCGCATCCCCGAACAGGTGTCGGTGATCGGTATCGACGATACTCCGGAGTCGGCGCGCAGCACTCCCCCGCTGGCCACCGTGCACATTCCGCGCGAGGAGATGGGCGCCGATGCGTCAAGCAAGCTCATCTCCAAGATCCTGCACACGTCCGACGGCAGCACCACGCCGGTGGTGCGATACTCGACGTTCATCGAACGCGAAAGCGTGGGGCCGGCGCCGGATCAGCCCATCGCGGCGGCGGAATAGACAACGGCGGGAGACTCATGAGCAACGAGAACCGGACGGAGCGGGCGAAGCCGGGTCAGGCGACGATCTGGGATGTGGCGCAGGCGGCCGGCGTGTCCATCGCCACGGTGTCGAGGGCGTTCTCGCGCCCCGGCAAGGTGAGCGCCGCCACGCTGCGACGCGTGCACGATGCCGCCGAACGACTCGGCTACCGCACCGAGACGATCGTGCATCACAGCCGCGAGGACGACGAGCTGCGCGGACTCATATCGATCGTGGTCACCGATCTGGAGAATCCGATCTCCGCGCAATACGCACGCGGCGTGCAGCAGTACTGTGTGGAAAAGAACTACGGGCTCATGGTCAACGATACGGAAGAGGACACGTCGGCCGAGCTCGCCATCATCAAACGCAGCCTCAACCACGTGGACGGCGTGATCCTCGACTCCACGCGCATGCCCGACACGGCCATCCGCAAACTCGCGCGACTCAAGCCCGTGGTGGTGCTCAACCGTGTGGTGTCGGGCGTGACCAGCGTGACCTTCGACTGCGCGCCAAGCCTGCGTCGGGCCATCGAAGTGTTCGCGCGGCTCGGGCACCGGTCGATCAGCTACATCGCCGGGCCGGACAATTCATGGCAGAACGGGCTGCGCCGCAACACGATCCTCACCACATGCCAGACGATGGGACTGACCTGCCGACTGCTGCCGTGCGCCTACCCGCTGCGCGACAACGCGGCCGCGGCGTTCAGCGCGTTCATGGAGCGGCCGACCACGGCAGTGATCGCGTTCAACGACGCCATCGCCGTGGAGTTCATACGATTCCTCGAATCGCATGGCGTCGGCGTGCCGCAGCAGATCTCGGTGATGGGCATCGACGACATTCCCATGGGTCGGGCGATCACGCCGTCGCTGAGTACGATTTCGTTCCCACGAAGGGATATGGGACATGCGGCGGCAAAGATCGTGATCGACCGGCTGCTGCACATCGCGCCCGGCGGCGGGGTTGGCGAAGCCGACCGCACGGACGGCGTTGACGGCACGGGCGGCGCAAACGACGATGGCGGCGATGCCGTACCGCTGCACTTCGAATCGTCGTTCGTGCAACGGGACAGCATCGCCGCCATCAATCCGCTTATCGCGGCGGGGATTGGGTGACTGGCTCGCCGGGCTCCCGGAGGCTGACGGTCACCTCATCCGTCGGCTGGCGCCGACACCTTCCCCTCAAGGGGAAGGAGGAGAAATGGGCGGATTCTAGTGGTGGTTGCAACACCTGTGTTGCTGTCTGATTTGGTTGTGTGATCGTATCATGCCGCTTCGATCAGGTCGAGCATGACCTCGATCGGAGACCTGGCGTCAAGGGTCTTTCTGGGACGGTTGTTCATTTTGGCCGCGATCATGTCCAGATACGCCCGCGAATACCCGCCCAGGTCGGCCCCCTTCGGGAAATACTGGCGCAGCAGCCCGTTCGTGTTCTCGTTCGTGCCCCGCTGCCACGGCGAATGCGGGTCGCAGAAGAACACGTCCATGTCCAGCGAGGCCGAGATGCGTCTGTGGAGCGCGAGTTCCGAACCCTGGTCCCAGGTCAGGGACCGTCGCAGAACGGCGGGCAGTTCTCCCATCCGGTCGATGATCGCCCGTTGGACGTGTTCGGCGTCATGCCCGTCGGGCAGATGCAGAAGGATCAGGAACCGGGTGGAGCGCTCCACGAGCGTGCCGATCGCGCTGCGGTTGTTCGCGCCCATGATCAGGTCGCCCTCCCAATGGCCGGGCACGGCACGGTCCTCCGCCTCCGCGGGACGCTCGGAGATCATGACCATCGGCTCGCGGAACC
>NZ_NEWD01000040.1 GCF_002234915.1 Bifidobacterium vansinderenii
GGTCTTATGGAGATAGTTCAATGCATCACGCTAACCAACCGTGTAGCAGGTCTGTAGCCCCCGCAACACTCCCCCTATCGCGGTGAAATACCCACTGAATATTGACGATGTATTGGGATCGCATGTATTCGACGAATCCCGTATCACACCCTGTTTCACCGAACTATCACGAACTGTTTGCCTGACAGTCGATTCGCTTGGGCCCGGCCGATGTTCGATCGAGGACGGAACGCATACGGAAAGAAAAAAGGGCCGCTTCCGTGATTGGAAGCGGCCCTTTTGGGAAGGAAGGAGAGAAGAAAAGAAAGAGAATAACTACTGCTTGGTGTGCGGCGACAAAATGTCATCGCACACCCACAAAGGAGATCTTTGCCGGTCGTCATCCGTCATCAGCCGAATGGCAACCGTCTCAGATTCATCCGAACACCGAAGCACTGACTTCGACATCCGGTTTTTGCCCGATCGAAGAAACCGATCCATCTCCGATCAGGCAATACAACCGAATAACTCGTTATTCAGTTGTTACCCAAAAATATTGTGGTGATGCGTGCGGCATCGGTGCAGTGGAAGGCGAAGGCGTACAAATGGTACGTCGAGTCTTCCACTGTGCCGATGACGCTCCATCACCGCAATATTTTTAGTGGCGGTTGTTGAGACGGTGGTACATCTCCGACAGCTCCAGTTCCTTCTCGAACTGGCGAGCGGTGGTGTTCTCGTCGATGACGGCGAGTTCGACACCGGCGATGCGGGCGAAGTCTTCCCAAGCCTCACGACCGACGGAGGTGGTCATGCAGGTGTGGTGGGAGCCGCCGGCGGTGATCCAGCACTGGACGGCGGTCTTCAGGGACGGCTGCGGCTTCCAGACGGCGCGGGCGCAGGGGAGCTTCTGGAGGGAGCCCTGTGGCTCGACGACGTCGACGACGTCCATGAGGAGGCGGAAGCGCTCGCGCTCGTCGGCCATGGAGACGACGACGGCGTCCTTCTTGGGCTTGCCGGAGAAGACGAGGCGGACCGGGTCGGCCTTGCCGCCGATGCCGAGCGGGTGAATCTCGAGCTTCGGCTTGGCGATGGTGCCGATGGCCGGGGAGACCTCGAGCATGTGGGAGCCCATGTCGAGCTCGTCGCCTTCGGTGAAGTTGTAGGAGTAGTCCTCCATGAGGGAGGCACCACCCTCGAGGCCGTAGCCCATGACGGCACCGATGCGGACGAGGACGGAGGTCTTCCAGTCGCCTTCGGCGGAGAAGCCCCAGCCGTACTCGGACGGGAAGCGCTGCGGGCCAACGCCGGGCAGCTGCGGGAGGGCGCCGAGGTCCTCGAAGTTGTCAACGCCGGCGGTGCAGCCGTTCTCGCGCATCATGTTGACCATGGCGGCCTCTTCCTTGGCCGCGATGAAGAGGGAGTCGTACTTGGCGTCCAGCAGGGCCGGATCCACGTCGTACTTGGCCTTGTAGTCCTCGATGAGGGCCTTGACCTGATCGTCCTTCACCTTGTCGTAGGCGGCGACGAGCTCGTTGACGGCCCAGGTGTTGATGGAGGCGCCGAACACGCGCTCGGCTTCGGTCTTGTCGCCTTCGGTGACGGCGACGTTACGCATGTTGTCGCCCCAGCGCATGACCTTCATGTTGTTGGAGGCGTCCCAGCCGGCGCAGGCGCGAGCCCAGGTGCCGACCTTCTCGGCGACCTCGGGGTCGGTGTAGTGGCCGACGACGATCTTGCGCGGGATGCCGAGGCGGGAGACGATGTAACCGAACTCACGGTCGCCGTGGGCGGCCTGGTTCAGGTTCATGAAGTCCATGTCGATGGTCTCCCACGGGATCTCCTTGTGGTGCTGGGTGGCCAGCTGCAGCAGCGGCTTGGTCAGCACTTCGAGGCCACGGATCCACATCTTGGCCGGGGAGAAGGTGTGGCACCAGGTGATGACGCCGATCACGTTCGGGTTGGCGGAGGCTTCGACCATGAATTCCTTCACGCCGTCGGAGGACTTCAGAGTGGGCTTGAGAACGATCTTGGCCGGGATCTTGCCGGTCTTGTTCAGGTAGTCCACCATTTCGCCGGAGTGGATGGCCACCTGGCGAAGGGCTTCCTCACCGTAGAGGTCCTGCGAGCCGACGCCGAACCAGATTTCCTTGCCCTCGAAGGGGTTCTCCATAACCATAATTGACTCCTTTGTGCTGTGTGCTTTTTGGTTGGAGTTAAGTTTTCGAAGCGATATGTGAACGCTCACATACCAGCTACTGTTCAGTGTAGCAGTAGCGGTTTTGTCAGGCAACCGCGTCGCCTGACAAAGTTCAATTTTTTGGTGCGATCACGCTGGGGTCGGGCGGCCCGGAGGACCGGACCGCCTTGACGACCCGTCACGAGATCGAAGTGGATCAGATCCGAGTGGAAATCACTTGGTCCAGAAGGACTGGATCTCCTCAAGGGTCTTGCCCTTGGTCTCAGGCACCAGGAACTTCACGCCAAGGAAGGCGATGAGATCCATGGCGGCCCAGAAGATGAAGGTGCCGCCGCCCCAGGCGCTGAACATGACCGGGGTGAACTGAGCGACCAGGAAGTTGGCGCCCCACAGGAACACGGTGCACAGACCGGAAGCGCGGCCACGCAGGTAGGTCGGGAAGAGCTCGGAGATCATAACCCAGGTGACCGGGCCCATCGAGAAGGCGAAGGACGCGATGACCAGGCAGGCGAAGATCAGCGTGAGGATACCGGACCAGTTGAGCAGCATGGACAGACCCATGAGGAAGTAGAAGACGCACATGCCGAGAGAACCGGCGAGCATCAGGGGCTTACGACCGAGCTTATCGATCAGGTACATGCCGACGAAGGTAAGGACCAACTCGACCAGACCGATCAGCGTGGAGCACAGGAAGGAAGCGGTGTCGCCCTTGAAGATCGGCTTGAAGATGGTCGGAGCGTAGTAGGAGATGGCGTTCTGACCAACGGCCTGGTTGAAGATAGCCAGGAAGATGCCGATGACCATGGCGTGAGCCAGCGGAGCGTGGAACAGATCGGAGAGCTTGCCCTTGGCGTTCTCGGCGATGGAGGCGTTGATCTCCTTGACTTCCTGCTTGGCGTTCTCGGTGCCGCCGATGCGCTCGAGCACGGCGAAGCCCTTCTCCTGGTTGCCGGACTGCAGCAGGAAGCGCGGGGACTCAGGAGACACGGCCAGAGCGATGAAGAGGATCAGGGCCGGAGCGGCGCCGATGCCCAGCATCCAACGCCAGGCGTGATCGGCGAAGTCGGAGTGGATGCCACCGAAGCCGGCGATCCAGAAGTTGATGAGGTTGGTCAGGAAGATACCAAGAATGGTAAGCAGCTGGTACATCGAGGACAGGGTGCCACGGTACTTGGCCGGAGCGCACTCAGTGATGTAGGTGATGGACAGCGAGGAGGCGAGACCGATGCCCAGACCACCGAGGATACGAGCGATGATCATGGAGGTCGGATCGTTCACCATGGCGGACCACAGGGCAGCCACGAAGAAGGCGGCGGCACCGATCATCAGCACCGGACGACGACCGATGCGATCGGAGATGAAGCCGGAGACACCCACACCGATCACGCCACCGATCATGATGGAGGAGATGATGAGACCCTCCATGCCAGCGGTGAGATCCCACTTAGCGGTCAGGTACACGATGGCACCCGAGATGCTCACGGTATCGTAACCGTACAGCAGACCAGCCAGACCGGCGCTGATCGCCAGAATGACCACATATTTCATCGAGCCCTGCTTGACAGCGCTCGCCTGAGAAGTCTGAGACATTGTTCTTCCTTGATTTTTGTTTCACCCTTGTGACGGAAGCCCTGCACGGGACACCAACGAACCGGAGGACTCCGTCGGCCAATCGATCAGGAACGAACATGTTCGCCCAAGTTTGTTCCTATCTCGGTAGCTGATAGAAATGTTACCGCTCACAAAAAATCATGTCAAGCCGAATGCGCATCGTTCACATCCGTGGTTTACCATGCGTTTTCCGCAATTTTCCAAAAAACTGAGAGCGCTCACATAAATCAACCTTAAGTGAACATCTTTTATTGATTTTCTACTCATTAACGCACATATTTGTGCTATTTTGTGACTTCATGCTCAATGCTGAGCACGCCATGAAACTAATTACAAATAAAGAAAATCGATGACCGGCCATAACTTCGGGCGTGTCGCGCGTTACGAACACATGGAGGACACGAGTGAATATCGTGAATATATTGAATACGCGAATACAGGGAACCAACATCCCACATTCCGCCGGCGAATCATGCAAGATCACGGATCCTCGAAGCCAATCCTCCACCCGAAGGAGCGCGCAGAAGCCGGAACCGGATGTATCCTCGGCGATATCGTCATCCAGATGGGACTATC
>NZ_NEWD01000041.1 GCF_002234915.1 Bifidobacterium vansinderenii
GTAGGAGCCGGCCANCNCNNACGACGACTGGGAGCCGGGCCACGCCCTGCGTCTTGAATGGTGCGAGTCGCGGCGTAACGAACGCTCCCCGCTGACCTACCACAAGACCCTCAACCAGGGCGACAACATCCTCGAATTCCGCAAGGCGCGCGAACGGGGATTCGACGGAGCGGTGTTCCTCAACTCCCGGGGCGAGGTGTGCGAGGCCACCAACGCGAACCTGTTCTTTGTCAGGGACGGACGCTGGTATACCCCGGCCGTCGAATGCGGCCTGCTGCCCGGCACCGTGCGCCAGCGCGTCTGCGAGATGCATCGTGCGGTGGAGGCGCACATCCGGCCCGACGATCTCGGCGACTTCGACGCCTGCTACGCCACCAATTCGCTGATGGGCGTACGCCCCGTGGCTGTGCTTGGCGAGGCTCGGTTCTCCATTGAGGAGCCGAACCGACTCTGACCGAACATGGCCGCATGAGACCTGCGTGATGGCACGAACACCATGGGGCACGCCATATACGGCGTGTCCACGTCGATCATATACTTACCAATAGTAATAACTATACGTAATTACCTAAGGAAAGGAAGAACGTGGACTGCGACACGCCTCACGACGGTCCGCTGAACGCCGAGGACATCCGCCGACTGCTCGACGCCTGCTGGAAGGCCAAGCGCATCACCGAGCTTCTACCGGAACTCCCGCATGGCATGAAACCACGCCACATCCACGTCATCGACGCGATCTGGCACATCAACGCCGCTGCCGGGCAACAGACGCCCGCGGCCAGGGTCGGCGACGTCAGCGCATTCCTCGACGTCACCACCCCCAGCGTCACCAAGCTCGTCAACGAACTCGTCCGCCTCGGACTGGCCGAAAAACACTCCTCGGACAGCGACCGGCGAGCGGTCACCCTCACCCTCACCGAGCGGGGACTCGACTGCCGACGCACCTACGTCGAGCAATACCACGCCCGACTCGTCGCCGTATTGCACAGCCTCACCCCGGAACAATGCGACACCACCGTGCGCACCCTACACACCGCCCTGCGACTCATGCAGAACGACCGGAACGACCAACGCGGAAAGGACCAGCGATGACCGAACCAACAACAGCCCACGCCGTCACGCCCACGACGGGCAATGCCGACGAACCCGGACGCCGCAGCGCCGGCGGAGGCCTCATCGTCACCGTAGTGGCCCTCGCCCTGCTCACCTTCCTCGGCATCCTCTCCGAAACCTCCCTCAACATCGCCTACTCGGCGCTCATGGAGGAATTCGCCATCTCCGCATCGGTCGTGCAATGGCTCACCACCGGCTACCTGCTCCTCCTCGCCGTCGCCATCCCCAGCTCGCCATTCCTGGTACGACGATTCCCCACCAAGGCGCTGTTCGTCACCGCCGTCGCGATCTTCTCCGCCGGCACCCTGTTCGGCGCGCTCGCAGCGAACTTCCCCATGCTGCTCGCCGCGCGACTCGTCATGGCGCTCGGCACCGGCGTATCCCTGCCATTGCTCACCACAATCATCCTCGAAAAGGCGCCGTTCGACCAGCGAGGCATGATGCTTGGCCTGGTCAGCCTCGTCACCTGCGCGGCCCCCGCCATCGGCCCCGTCTTCGGCGGCGTGGTCATGGAATACCTCAACTGGCACTGGATCTTCATCATCATGCTGCCATTCCTCGCACTCTCGCTGATCATGGGCATCGCCACCGTCCCCGACATCCGCAAACCCGCAGACGGCGGCACCATCAGCATCCCCTCGCTGCTGCTCGCCGCCATCGGACTCAGCGGCATCATCGTCGCCGTCAGCTTCTTCTCCGAATGGCACGGCGACTGGAGGGTCTGGGCCACACTCGCCGTCGCAATCGTCGCGCTCGCCGTGTTCACACGGATGCAGCTGCGTATGGAACGTCCGCTGGTGGAGGTGCGCACCTTCGCCCATCCGGGCTTCACGCTCGGCATTTTCATCATCCTCCTGAGCAGCGGCACCGTGCTCGGCGTGAACTTCCTGCTGCCGATCCTGCTGCAGCGCGGCTACGGCGAATCCAGCATGGTCTCGGCGCTGATCCTGCTGCCCGGCGCCGTGATCGGCGCGGTCGGCGCCCCGCTGATCGGCGCCCTGCTCAAGAAGCACTACCCGCCCAAGTTCATCATCTGCGGATTCGTGGCGCTCGCCGTGGTGAATGTGGCGCTGATGCTGGCCGGGTCCATCTGGGCCGTGGCCGTGTTCTACTTGATGTTCATGGGCGGCGCCAGCTTCGTGCTGGTGCCCGACCAGACGCACACGCTCAACCAGCTGCCCATGCGCATGAACGCCGATGGCTCGGCGGTGCTCAATACGGTGCAGCAGCTCGCCGGCGCCATCGGCACGGCGGTCGCCAGCACGCTGATCACCGAGTTCGCGGCAGGCGCGACGGCGTCCGGCGCCGGGCGCGGCGAGGCGTATCTGCAGGCGTTCTCCCATTCCATGGCGGTGTTCGTCGCTCTCGCCGTCGTCGGTCTGATCGTCGCGCTGATCATGGCCAAGGTGAGCGTCAGGGGCGTGGAACTGCACGAAGTCGATTCGTGAGCGCGCCCATGCGCGGCGTTCCACCGATGGGCGCGCCACGCCGCATTTTGGAAAACACGCTGATGGAACATCGTCCTTCGTCCATAAAAGGCATTACGCTTAGTGTTCGTCAGCACAACATTTTGTCTTAAGGAGTAGTTGTGGCAGCAATTGAAAGCGTTTACGCTCGCCAGATTCTCGATTCCCGCGGCAACCCGACCGTTGAGGTCGTCCTCGACACCGAGGACGGCGCCCAGGGTCTGGGCCTCGTTCCCTCCGGTGCCTCCACTGGTGAGGCCGAGGCTTGGGAGCGTCGCGATGGCGACAAGTCCGTCTACCAGGGCAAGGGTGTTCTCGACGCCGTCAAGGCCGTCAACGAGGTCATCGCTCCGGCTGTCATCGGCATGGACGCTGCCGATCAGCGTGCTCTCGACGAGACCATGATCGAGCTCGACGGCACCCCGAACAAGGGCAAGCTGGGCGCCAACGCCATCCTGGGTGTCTCCCTGGCCGCTCTGTACGCTTCCGCCGAGTCCACCGACCAGCCGCTGTACCGCTACATCGGCGGCACCAACGGCCACATCCTGCCGGTGCCGAACATGAACATCATGAACGGTGGCGCTCACGCCGACTTCGCCACCGACATCCAGGAGTACATGATCTCCCCGTACGGCTTCGAGACCTACAGCGACGCTCTGCGCGCTGGTGTCGAGGTGTACCACACCCTGAAGAACGTCCTGAAGAAGGAAGGCCTGGCCACCGGCCTCGGCGACGAGGGTGGCTTCGCTCCGAAGATGAAGTCCAACGAGGACTCCATCAAGTACATCATGGACGCCATCTCCGCCGCCGGCTACGAGCCCGGCAAGCAGATCGGTATCTCCCTCGACGTGGCCTCCTCCGAGTTCTACAACAAGGAGACCGGCAAGTACCACTTCGACGGTGAGGACCGCGAGTCCGCCTACATGCTGGACTACTACGAGAACCTGATCAACGAGTACCCGATCGTCTCCATCGAGGATCCGTTCCAGGAAGAGGGCTGGGAAGACTGGGCCGCCATCACCGCCCGCCTCGGCGATCGTCTGCAGTTCGTCGGTGACGACCTGCTGGTCACCAACCCGAAGCGTCTGCAGAAGGCCATCGACATGGGCGCCGCCAACTCCCTGCTGGTGAAGCTCAACCAGATCGGCACCGTGACCGAGACCCTCGACGCCATCGAGCTGGCCACCGCCAACGGCTACACCTCCATGGTGTCCCACCGTTCCGGCGAGACCCCGGACACCACCATCTCCGATCTGGCCGTCGCCAAGAACACCCGTCAGATCAAGACCGGTGCTCCGGCCCGTGGCGAGCGCATCGCCAAGTACAACCGCCTGCTCGAGATCGAGGAGGAGCTCGGCTCCACCGCTCAGTACGCCGGCTACAGCGCCTTCAAGGCCTGCAAGAAGTACATCGCTGCCTGAGCGATGCCCTTCACCGGCATCACGCCTGAATGGGCCTAGCGCCTGAACAGACGTTGACGCATGGCATATGCCCGCCGCATTCCTCGTCGAATGCGGCGGGTATTTTCATAGCTATGAACAAACCGGGTGCCACGACGACCCCCCGCGGCGGGAAAGGGGCCAAGACCGCCAAGAGCAGAGGCAAGGGCGACAAAACCTCGAAAATCGCAAAATCCGCGAATCGGAAGCCAACACCCAAGCCCAAAGGAAAGTCCGGTTCCGTCTCCCGCACATCAAGCATGCCGCTGACGTTCTTCATCGCCGTGATCATCGTTATCCTCGGTTCGATTCAGCTGCTGTCCACCTTCCATACGTATGCGCTGAATCTGGCGGAGCTCAATTCGCTACGCAACCAGGAGGCCGCTCTGGTGGCCAAGAAGGCCGAGCTGGAGAACGACATCAAGCGTTGGGACGACGACGCCTACGTCACCGCGCAGGCCCGTGAACGGCTGGGATTCGTTTTTCCCGGCGAGCGTTCGGTACGGGTGCTGCATCCCGAGGCCGTGACCGGCGGCGCCGCGACGGGAGGGGACAAGACCTCTGCCTCGACCACGGAGCAGACCAAGCCATGGTACAAGGACATGTTCTCGTCGCTGAGCAAGGCCGACGAGGGGTCCTCGAAGAACGGCTCCAAAAACACGTCGGAATCTCAAAACACCGACTCCAACGGCACGAACGGCACCGACTCCAAGAACACGTCCAACAACACGAAGGAAGGTCAATGAACAACGACGACATCCGCAAGGTGACGGCTATTCTGCAGGATCGACTGGGCGAGGGGCTCGACCAGCGCGACATCGACGTGGTCCAGCGTCAGCTGGGGCGTTTCCCCCGCGGCATGGTCGCGGTCGGTGCCCGCTGCGTGTGCGGCAATCCGCTGGCCGTGATCACGCGTCCGCTGGTCGAGGGACGCATCCCGTTCCCCACCGCCTGCTATCTCACCTCGCCGGAGGCCGTGAAGGCCGTGTCGCGTCTGGAGGCGGATGGCGACATGGTGGAATACACACGTCAGGTGCAGGACGATCCCGACACGAAGGCCGCCTACGAACGCGCGCATGAGATGTACCTCGAGTTCCGCCATCAGCTGGCCGAACGTCTGGGCGATGACGAGAGCCATATCGAAGGCATCAGCGCCGGCGGCATGCCCGTGCGCGTCAAGTGCCTGCATGCGCTGACCGGTCAGGCGCTGGTCATGGGCGAGGGTGTGAACCCGGTGGCCGACGACGTGCTGCGTCGCGTCAAGGCGCAGTTCGACCCGAACGTGTGCCGGTGCGCGGTGCCGTACGGTGCCGCCGAAGGGGAGAACGACGGAAAGGATGATGCACGATGAGTGATGTACATGAGGTACGGGTCGCAGGTATCGACTGCGGTACGAATTCGATCCGGCTCATGGTCGCCACGGTGGGGGAGCACGGCATGCACGTCGAGGTGCCCCGCATCATGCGCGTGGTCCGACTCGGGCAGGACGTCGACAAGACGCACCGTTTCGCCGACGACGCGCTGGAACGCACCTACCGCGCCATCGACGAATTCGCCGACGTGCTCAGGGAGCATCCGGTCGATGCATTGCGGTTCGTGGCCACGTCCGCCACGCGCGACGCCGAGAACCGCAAGGAGTTCGAGAGTGAGGTGGAAAAGCGCCTCGGTGTACGTCCCGACGTGATCCCCGGCACGGAGGAGGCCCGCCTGAGCTTCCTTGGCGCCACGTCGGTGCTGCACACCCAGTTCGGCGACCAGCTGCCGCCCGCACCGTACACGGTGATCGATCTTGGCGGCGGCTCCACGGAGATGGTCATCGGCGGCGACGGCGTGGACACGCCGAGCGATCAGGTGGCTGCGGCGTTCTCCATGAACATCGGTTCGGTGCGCATGAGCGAACGTCATCTGCTCAGCGACCCGCCCACTCGAGACGAGATCGATCAGGCGGTCGCCGACATCGACGAGCACATCGACGAGGCGTTCGAGAAGGTTCCGGCGTGGAGGACCGGCACGCTGATCGGCGTGTCCGGCACGGTTACCACCATGACCGGCATCGCGCTCGGCCTCCGGGAATACGATCGTGACGCCGTGGACGGCGCGGTGATCGGCTTTGCCGACGCCTGCTCCACGTGCGACAAGGTGCTGACCATGACCCGCGACGAACGCCGTGAGTATCCGGTCATCCACCCCGGCCGCATCGACGTGATCGGCGGCGGCGCGCTGGTGTGGAACCGCGTGCTTAACCGCATCGGCGACGCGGTGCACGACCATACCGGCCGCGTGCTCAACTCCTACGTGACCAGCGAGCACGGACTGCTTGACGGCATCGTTCTGGATCTGGGTCGTAGAACGTTGTCCGCACGATGATGTTGTCCGCACGGTGATGCGACGACACCGTGCGACGGCACGATGATTTTTTCCGGGGCGGGTGCGCATTCTCGTCCCGGATCGTGGCATAATAGCCAAGTCGGCATTTTGCCGGCGTGCCCCCGTGGCGAAATCGGTATACGCAGCTGACTTAAAATCAGCCGCTTCGGCTTGCGGGTTCGAGTCCCGCCGGGGGCACTGTTTCGCAAATGGCGTCCGCCATACGGTCATCGGTGCCCGTTCGTAACGTGGTTTTTCGAAACGCGTGGCACCATGATGCGCATGACTCGACAGAATGGAACCATCTCACAGACTGCGGCACGGAATGCCGCCCACTCATCGAAGGCGTCATCGCACGCCGCGGGGGAAGCGAAGACCCTGCCGCTCATACTCACCCAGGCCATCATCGCTGCCGGCGTGATGTGCGTGTGCGAAATCATAGGCGCGCCGATGATCATCTCCATGGCGTCCGGCGCGTTTGCGCTCATCCCATGGATTGCCGTGGCGTGCATGCTCGCCGTGCTGTTCGTGCTCGTCCTCGGATTCGCATTCCTGTGGATGGCCGACAATCTTGCGCACAACTTCTCCGAGCGCCGAGCCCCCATCTGCTATGCGGTGATCGGTGGTCTGTCGTTCGGCGTCTGGGGCGGGCTGCTCTACCCCACGTTCATCAATTCGGTCCTTGAACCGGCGGGCATCGACCCCATCTCCCGCGGAGACCTCTGGGCCATCGTGTTCAACTGCGTGATCGTCGGACTGGTGTCGTACGCGTTTGCCGCGCTGTTCGGCAGGCGCCTGGCGCGGCGGCGGACCGCGACGATCGTTCTCGGCATCGTCATGCTCGCGCTCGCGGCACTGGGCGTCTTCTATCTGTGGCAGTTCTATGCCATGCTGTACTGACCGCACTCGCCGATCGGCCTCCGTACGTTCCGTGTTCGCTGTCGCGTTCGCTATGCGTTCGTCTGGTGAGGCGATGCTTGCAACTGTCTCCGACTGCGTATACGTTTAACGGTTATATGCCACGCTTGTCCGTATGCCGGTCGGGCGTGCCCACATATTCGTGTAAGGAGTGACAGATGAGCGATTCGACCATGCCCAAGGTGAACGCCGAGTTCGGCGCCAAGCCGGAGATCGAGTTCCCGACCGAGACCGCGCCCAAGGGCCTCAAGAGCGTTGAGATCATCGAGGGCGACGGCCCTGTGGTCCGCAAGGGCGACACCGTGACCGTGAACTACCACGGTGTGGTGTGGGGCAAGCAGACCCCGTTCGACTCCAGCTTCGAGCGTCATACGCCGGCCAGCTTCGGCATCGGCGTCGGCCAGGTCATCAAGGGCTGGGATCAGACCGTTCCGGGCCACAACGTCGGCTCCCGTCTGGTCGTGTCCATCCCGCCGGAGTACGGCTATGGCTCCCGTGGCGTCCCGCAGGCCGGCATCGGCGGCGGCGACACGCTGGTGTTCGTGATCGACATCATCTCCACTCGCTGACGTCGACTGCCGCCCGCGGAGGGCGGACGACAACGGCGATAACAATGACCTGTGATCCAGGAGGTTTCACATATGGCAGACGATAAGGTCCTGCTGCTCACGCAGGAGGCATACGACAAGCTCCAGGAGGAGCTGCAGTACCGCGAAGGCAAGCTGCACGACGAGATTATCGCCAAGGTGGCCGCTGCCCGTGCCGAGGGCGATCTGAGCGAGAACGGCGGCTATCAGGCCGCCCGCGAGGCCCAGCGCAAGAATCAGGGACGCATCGAGGAGCTGACCGTCAAGCTGCGCGACGCCAAGATCCTGCAGGCCCCGCCGGAGGGCAAGGTCGGCAACGGTTCGCTGGTCACGCTCGATCTCATGGGCAACGAGATGGTGTACGTGCTCGGCGCGCACGATCTGGCCGCCGCCACCGACTACGACATCATCAGCCCCGAATCCCCGATCGGCGCCGCCGTCATGGGCGCCAGCGTCGGCGACACGGTGAGCTACAAGGCTCCCAACGGTCGTGAGATCAAGGTGACCGTCAAGGCCGCCAAGCCGCTCGGCGACGAGTGAGTTCGCTTCTCGTCTGAAAAAGGGACGTTCCCCGTGTGGGAACGTCCCTTTTTCATGTGCCTTTGTAAAAAGCCGCAGCGCACGTCTCATTGCGCCAGCATGATGCTGACGATCACGAAGTAGATGGCGACCATGTGGCAGGCGTATCCGGCCACGGTGCCGCAGTGGAAGATCTCGTGGAAGCCGAAGACCTTGGGCCACGGGTCCGGTTTGCGCAGGCCGTAGACGATGGCGCCGGCGATATAGCAGATGCCTCCCGCCACGATGAGCCAGACGACCACCGGCCCCGCATGGGGGGAGATCCAGAACAGCCCGAGGAACGCGGCCCCGGACACGCCGAAGATGATGTACACGATGGTGTACAGCCAGCGTGGCGCGGAGATCCACACCACGTGAATGAGCAGCGCGACCAGCGTGCACGACCATATGCTGCCGAGGATCAGATTCCTCCAGAACGGTTCGAGCGCGAACGAGACCGGCGTGTACGTGCCTGCGATGAGCAGGAAGATGTTGACGTGGTCGATGCGGCGCAGCACGTCGGTGACCTTGGGGGACCAGTCTCCCAGATGATAGATGGCCGAGTTGCCAAACAGGATCAGCGAGCAGGTCATGAACGCCGCACACGCCCACTTGAGCTGCGCCGTGGGGGACAGGCAGATGAGCACGATGCCCGCGGCCAGCGCCAGCGGTGTGGCGAAGGCGTGGATCCATCCACGCATCATCGGCTTCGGGCGGCCGTGCACGTCAAGCCTTACCTTGCGAATGCCGTGCGCCTTGTCCATGATGCGCTGCGCCTTGAGCTCGCCCTTGGCGATGACGCGGTCCGCCTTGGCCTTGGCGTGTGCCCGTACCTCGTCGGCCTTGGCCTGTCGTTCCTTGAGGTACGCCTCGCGCACCGCCTTGCGTGTGCGTTCCAGCTGTTCGGGGTCGGGCAGGTCGTTGGTCGGTGCCATCCGATTGCCGGAAACCTTCTGCGTTCTGACCGTGCCCCCGGCCGACTGCTTCGCCATGGGTCTCCTTTCGCCATTACCTACGACACCGTAACTTACGCCACCGTAGCTTCTGTGTCAATACCGTCGTTCGATATGCGGCGGAACGGTGTCGGAGCCGTGTCGGCCCCCGTTTTCCCCCGACTACCCGCTAGCATAAGTATCATGGTTGATTTTTCACATCTTGTAGCGAATAATCCGGATTTCGACGATGCGGATCGTGAATGGCTGCATCACCTCGTCGCCGACTGGCAGGTCATCGCCGACCTGAGCTTCGCCGACCTGCTGCTGGTGCTGCCCGGTGCGAATGGCCAGTACGTCGTGGCCGGACAGTGCCGTCCCTCCACCGTCATGTCGGTGCGATTCGAAGACATGGTCGGCTCGACGATCGAAGGCGAGGACGCCCGCGCGATCTCCAAGGCCATGACCGAGCAGAAGATCTCGCGACTCGATCACTACCGTGCCGTCGGCAACACCACGGTGTGCGACGTCTACGCACCGGTGCGCCGTGAGGGCAAGGTGCTGGGCGTGGTGGTCCGCGAGACCAACATGGCCACCCGCATGCTCAACGGCCGGTACGAGTCGGAAAGTATCGCGGCGGGCAAGAACCTGTTCGAGATGATCCCCGCCGGCACCTTCCCCTACCGCGACGCCATCCTCAACCAGCGCCACAATGCCCGCGTGTCCGACGGCTTCATCGTGCTCAGCGAGGACGGCATCGTCGAATACGCCTCCCCGAACGCGATCAGCTGCTTCCGCCGTCTCGGATCCATCGGCGTCATGGAGGGGCAGTCCCTCTCCCAGATCGGCACGTCGCTGATCCATGAGAACGACATGCTGCCGGAGACGCTTCCGCTTGTGCTCGCCGGCAAGGCCGCCGTCGATTCGGAGATCAACGCCAATCGCTCCACGGTGTCCCTGCGTTCCATGCCCTTCTTTGGCCCCCACGGCCGTACCGGCGCCGTAGTGCTCTGCCGAGACGTGACCGAGGTCCGTCGCCGCGAGAAGGAGCTGGAGACCAAGGACGCGGCGATCGCCGAGATCCATCACCGTGTGAAGAACAATCTGCAGGCCGTGTCCGCACTGCTGCGTCTGCAGGCGCGCCGCACCAAGTCCCCCGAGGTCAAGTCCGAGCTTGAGGAGGCCATGCGCCGCGTGGAGACCATCGCCGTGGTGCACGAGGGCCTGAGCCAGACTGCCGACGAGATCGTCGACTTCGACAAGGTGATCGCCGACCTGCTGCGCATGAGCGTGGACCTCGCCACCAGCAAGGACCAGCACATCCGCATCTCGTATCTGGGCAAGTTCGGCATGATGCCCGCCCAGGACGCCACGCCGCTGTCCCTGGTGCTCACCGAGCTTGTCACCAACGCCGTGGAGCACGGCTTCCAGGGTCGTACCGAGGGCAACGTGTGGATCTCCGTGGGGCGTGGTGGCAGCAGCCTCAACATCGTGGTGGAGGACGACGGCATCGGCTACACGTCGGAATCCGATCAGGGCATGGCCCGCTCCAGCGGTTCGGGTCTCGGCACGCAGATCATTAACACGTTCGTGAAGAACGACTTCGGCGGTTCCGTGCGCTGGGAGCCGCGACGCGATGGCGGCACCCGCGTGGTGCTCGACATGAAGCTGCGCGCCGCACAGTGACCGTCACGCAACGCCTCCTATAGGCCGCACATACGAAAAGGTCCTGTTCCCAACCCCGATCAGGGGGTTTGGAACAGGACCTTTCCCGTATATGTCGTATGCCCGTATGCGGAAGCGGTCAGGCCTGCATCTGCAGGGCCGCGGAACGACGCGCGCGCATGGCGCGACGCTTCAGAGCGCGGCGCTCGTCCTCGCTCAGACCGCCCCACACGCCATAGTCCTGGTTGGTGTCCATGGCGCATTTCAGGCAGGCGTCAATGACTTTGCAGGTGCGGCAGACGGCCTTGGCTTCCTCGATCTGTTGGTAGGCGGCACCGGTGTTGCCCACGGGGAAGAACAGCTCCGGGTCCTTATCTCGGCAAGCGGCCTTCGCGCGCCAATCGTATGCACTGCTCATAGGTGTCCTCGATCCCAAACGAAATACAAAACTCTCATCTATGAGCAAACCACGAATGGCACGATTTTTCAAGGGTTTTATGCAACTGAACGCAAGATTCACCAGAATGGGACGCAATCATGACATTGCACCGGCGTGGCGGCACCCTGCATAAGCAGTATCGCTCGTCCGGGAACACGCACATCATCGCCGTCGAACTGGGCGAGTGCCTGTGCGGGCACGCCGGCCATCATGTCGATGGCGCGGTCCCCGGTGGGGAACACCAGACGTATGCCGCAGTGATCGGGGAACCGCAGATGGCGTGCCGCGCTCAGCGTGAATATCACGGTGCGGTGGGGGTCGGCGATCGCCTCCTGAAAATCGTCGTGCTCCGTTCCACGTCCCAATGGATCGAGCAGTTCATCAGCATCGTCAACCAGCCAGACTCGTACCTGTGGGCTCCCCGCGGCGGGGGAGGGGCCTCGTTGGCTGCCATCCGCCGATGGATGCGCGGTATCGTAGCCGTCCGCCGTCTTATGTGTGATCGTGACGTCAACGCCGTCGCGTACGGACAGCAGCCGCGCGATCGCGGACAGGATCGTGGTTTTGCCGCGCGGGCCCGATCCGACGATCGCGATGTTGCCCAGATCCAATGGCAGCAGTAGCGGTTCGAGCGTGACTCCGGTGTCGGCGACGCCGATATGCAATGGCGCATCCGGTTCCGTGCCCACGATGACGGTCTCGGTCCTAGCCTCTATGCGCTGGGGCAGCGGCGGGGAGAACAGCGGTGACGCGGTCTGCTCGCCGAGGAACCTGCATGCCCACCGGGCCCCTCGTGTCAACGCCTCACTGGAGGCGGGGACCGCGCATCGGAAGGCCTCCAGTTCCTCTCCGCCGTAGGCGAACGCAACGCCCGGTGCCTGCGGGCTGATCAGCGAGGCCGCCTTGGACCCGAGCAGCTCGGACGACTGCATGGGGTCGCGCACTCGCAGGCAGATGTTAAGACCGATGTTCGCCTTCATCTCGCCGCTGACCTGGCCGAGCGGATTCTGCGTGCAGGCGATGAGATGCATGCCGAGGGACCGACCCAACGCCGCCAGCGCGGTCAGCTGGGTCAGATAGTCGGGCAGCTGGCGTTTCAGCGCATGGAACTCGTCGATGACCACGACGATACGTGCCGGAGGATGCTTTAGCTCGTTGACGTCGGCCACATGCGCACGGGAGACGATCATCTCACGTCGTTTGAGTTCCAGCTCCATGGCTCGTAGCGCCCTGACCGCGTGCTTGAGATCAAGATCCGACACGAATCCGACGGTATGAGGTAGCCGGTGCAGCACACGGAATGCCGAACCGCCCTTGAAGTCCAGAAACACGAAGTTCAGCATGGACGGCGGGAACCTGCCGGCCAACGACAGGCACCATGATTCCAGCAGCACCGATTTTCCCGAACCCGTGGTGCCGGCGACCAGTGCGTGCGGTCCCTGCCTCGGCATGTTGATCGTGAATATACCGGTCGGACTCACGCCCACGGGCACGGTGTGCAGCGAGGCGAGCAGCCGCCGATCGCCGCGATCCTGCGCGCATCGAGACCGCTCCCACTGACGGGCCATGGCCTTCCACGCCGAAGGAATGTCCCCTGCCTCCACGCCGAGCAGCTCCTCAAGCTCCATGCGCATGGCTGCGCATCGCCGTGCGGCTTCGGCGTCGCGATCGTCCGGTGGTGTGCCGAAGCCGCTGCCGGACGCAACGGTTCCGGTGTTCGTCGTGCCGTTCTCCTCGTTCGCTTTGGCTCGGCGTCGCATCGCGATATTGGCCAGCGCCGAGGCCAGACAGCCGATGAGTCCGGGTACGATCAGTCCGACGAACATCCATCGTTGTTCGATGATCATCATCACCAGCATCATGGCCTGGCCTGCTACCGGTGCGATCATGGACAGCAGCAGCAATCCCGAGCCGTCGCCTCCTGCTGTGCGAGAGCCGGCTCGTGTATGTCGTGTGGTAACCATGACCCGAGTCTGGGCCGGCCGAGCATACGGACGCAAGAGAAAACGGGCAATGTGCGCCAACGTGAATGCACGACGGCGCACATTGCCCGCGTAGGGGAGGGAAGGGTTACATGCCTCCCACCGTGCCGGGATCATGGGTGCCGTCCTCGAGCTGGCTGAACAGTTCGGTGTTCTTCGACTCGTTGAGCAGTACCGTCGAACCGATTCCGGACTTCGGATAGTAGTCGGTGTTTGTGTAGTAGACGCTGCCGGTCACGCCTTTGGTCCCCGTGGCGGCCTTGAACGCCAGTGCCATGCCGATCAGATCGAATGCACCGGTCTTCTCGTCCACGGTGAGGCTGGACAGTCCGGCCTTCATGAGCTTGCTTACGGTGGCTGGGTTGGTGAGTACTGCGGGCGAGGACGCCTTCTTCGCCACGGCCGCGATGACCTGACGCTGACGGGCCGCACGTCCGATATCGCCGGTGGGATCCGAATAACGCATGCGGGAGAACGCCAATGCGGTGCCGCCGTCCGCCTGATGACATCCGGCCTCCCATACCAGACCGGAGTTGGCGTCGTTCACCGTACTGTCGTAGCACAGCTCCACGCCGCCGATCGCATCGACCACCTTCTCCACGCCGCCGAAGCCGATCTGCACCACATGGTCGATCTTCATGCCGGTGATGCCCTCCACCTGCTCGACGAGCGCCTTGTATCCGCTCATCGTGGCCACGGCGTTGATCTTCATGTCCTGACCGTCCACGGTCACGTAGGAGTCGCGGGGAATGGAGATCAACGAACTGGAACCGCTCTTGGGACGGGTGAGCACCAGAATCGAATCGGTGCGGGATCCCGGCACGTCCTGTTCGGTACCGGTGCCCGCGGTGCCGTCACGTTCGTCGGAGCCGAGGATCAGCCATGTGCTGGCCGGGGTGTTGGCCATCGACGACAGCATGTCCTTGTGGGTGAGCTGACCGTTGACCCAGTTGACCAGACCGATCATCGCCACCAGGATCACGACCAGCAACGCCGCCAACACCGTCAGCGCACGATGACGAATGCGATGCGCCCCCATGGCTCGCGTACGGCCATGTCCGATGCCGTGCAGTTGGGGTCGGACGGTTCGTTGCATGTTTCGCGCATCGTTGCCGTGCCGTTCACGGATTCCACGATCGGCGGGATGATACGGTTCGGGGGTGAAGGGTCGGAGCCTGCTCTCCCGACGGGAGATGAATGGTGCGCTCTCACCGTTGACCGCGGTCTTCTGGGAACGGTCGGCCATGCGGTTGCCGGAACCGGATGATGAACGCGGTTCGGCGCGGCGGGATGCGGCGACGGGGGAGAAGCTCGGCGGCACAGCGCCTTCCGCCGCCGGGGATTCGGCGCGCTTGGGGGTGCTGCGACGCGGCTGGAAGGACTGCGGCTGGGCGGAGGCCTGAGAAGGCGTGGAACGGCGGCGCGGAGCCCCTGAGGGTATGAAGCTCGGGGGCGTGGTTTCCGGCGTGCCGTTCATGAATCTCCTCTCGCGGTGAATACGGTGCTCACCTGACTATGACGCATAATGCCCGGTCTGATGCCGGTGAAGGTTATTCCTTCTCAGTAACGGCACAGAACGTGCTGTTCACATAGGCGTCGGCGATGCCGATGGCCTGACTGGTGTTGGGATCGCGGATGGTTCCGGTCTTCGGGTCCACGATGCCGCCCGTATCCGGATCGACCAGTGTGCCGTCGGCTTTGGTGATCAGTCCGGTCACCGGATCGGGCGTCGAATCGGCGCTGGCCGATGCGGACGAGCCGGAATTGGCGGACTGCTGATCGCTTGCCGACTCGGAAGGTGTGGGGGAGGACGTCTCGGACGGGGTGGCGCTCGATGTGCTCGACGATGCGTCCGAGGAATCATTATTCGAGGAGTCGTCGTTCTTCGAGTCGTCGGCGACGGTCAGTGGCTTGCTGTCGGCGAGCTTCTTCCACAGGGTGTCGGCGTCCTTCGTCCACACCACACGATTGCGATCGCGTGCCCATTCGGTCACCGGGACGGTCTGCGCGTAGATCTTAGACGTGTCGAGGTTCTTCAAGGCCGCGGCCAGGCCGACCAGCACGCCGGCGTCAGCAAGGCCGTCGCTCATCTTCAGGGACTGGATGCCCGCCGTGGCCAGCTGATACAGCTGGTTCGTCTGGGTGAACAGATTCTTGCTTGATGCCTCGCGCAGCAGCGACTTGACCAGATACTGCTGGCGGGTTGTGCGCATGATGTCGGTGCCGTCGCCCACATGACGGACGCGAGCGTACTGCGTGGCCGCCACACCGTCGAGATGATGCAGCCCCTGCGTCAGATCGATGCCGGTCGTGTCGTCCTTCATATCCTGATTCACGCAAATGTCCACGCCGCCCACGGCGTCGATCATAGAGCTCAGACCGGCGAAGTCGGCCACCACGAACTGGGAGATGTCCAGTCCGGTCAGCGAATTGACCGCGTTGAGCGTGCAGCTGGCCGCGGATGCCACGTCGCCGCCGGTCGAATAGCCCAGTGCGAAGATCGAATTGAACTGCGCGTTATGGCGTTCCGGCACCGTGCCGTTGGTCGTGTTGCAGCTCGGAACGTCGACGATCGAATCACGCGGAATGGAAACGATGTTGATATAGCTGCGGTCGGCCGAGATCTGCACGATCATGGCGGTGTCGGACTGATGGTCCGACGCGGAGCCGCCGGCGCCGATCGCAGCGTTCGCCTCACCCTCACGCGTATCCTGACCCAGTACGAGAATATTGACGGTCTTGCCCGCGTTCGGATCGACCACCTGATTGCTTTTCACATGCGACTGTCCCAGCACCGCCGTCTTGCTGTCGTTGATCAGAGTGAACAGATTGCTGGCAGTGGCTCCCGTCGCGGTGGCGACGAAGGCGAACACGGCGACCAGCACCAGCGCGATCGTGGTGCGCAGTTTGTGACTCACCGTGTAGCCGAGGGAATGAAGCGGCCTGGCGCCCCCGTGATTCGCCAGATTGGGGGCGGTGTACCTGCCTCGGGAACTACTTGGGCGGTGTGAAGCCACGGGAACGCCTTTCTGCCGGGTATGGAAGACAACGGGGGTGTACGGTCGCAAAGGCCGACGAACCTGTAATATACAGATTCATCTTTCGACGACGAGCATGTGACACGGTCGGGAAATGAGAATTGTTTACAACACCCTTCCATTAGCCGACAGCATATGCCGACGCGCCTTTACCACTCCATATGAATATTGTCGGTAACGACACCCCTTAAACTTGACAAAAACTGAGTGACAAGTGTGTAATTTACCATGTCTTCCGTACTGGAAGACGTTTCACGGCATATTTTGGGAGGTTTTCGGCATGTGGGGAGTGTTCGACGATTCCCAAAAGGGCGACGATTCCGACTCCGCCACACCTGAGGCCGCCGAGCGTGCGCTGTTTGAGCTCTGGGGATTGTTCGACACCGACGAGGACGTGTCATGGCAGCACAAGGCGCTGTGCGCCCAAACCGATCCCGAGGCCTTCTTCCCGGAAAAAGGCGGCTCCACTAGGGACGCCAAACGCGTATGCGCACAGTGCGAGGTCCGCGAGCAGTGCCTCAAATGGGCCATCGACCATGACGAACGATTCGGCATCTGGGGCGGCATGAGCGAACGCGAACGTCGCCGCTATAAGAAAGAACATGGTAAAGAACAAGCCTGACGGATACGCCGTGTTCGCCCGGGTTGTCATACAGTGGAGAAGATGAAATCTGTTATGGATGAGGCCCAAGGCATACAGGAGACGGTCGGCTCCGTACTTTCCGGCCACCGGGCGCAAGCCGGACAGGAAGTGAATTCCTCCGTCGCGGCCGTGATCTGCGTGGAATCCGACACCCGATACCTGCCCGACACACTCAATGCCGTGCTGGCACAGACCACGCTGCCCGGCATCATCGTCATCGCCGACTGCACCGGGGGAACGCAGTCCGCCGTACGATGCGCATTCCGACTGGCCACGCCCGTCTACGGTTCCTATGATCGTGAACAGGCAAGCATGGTTCACGACATCGACATCCAGATCGTCGGCGCCGCCGGCGCCACCACATTCGGCGACGCGATACGACTCGCCGTTGGTCACGCACGACTCACCCCGGCCATCCGCGCGCTCTGGCTGCTCCACGACGATTCCCGCCCCGCCGACGACAACTGCCTCGAAACGATGACCGAGGCATGGCGCAACGCCCCGACGGCATCCATCCTCGGCTGCAAGCAGCTCGCATGGGACGGCGACCACCTGCACGACGTCGGCGCCTACGCCACCCGCAGCCACGGTATCGCCTCCCTCGTGGTCGACGGAGAACCCGACCAGGAACAATACGACGCCCGACAGGACGTCTACGCCGTCGACCTCGCCGGCGCCCTCGTATCCCTGCAAACCTGGACCACTCTCGACGGCACCAGCCCACAAATGGGACCATTCGCCGAATCCGCCGACTTCTGCCGACGAGTCTGCCTCTCCGGAGGCCGCGTTCTCATCGTGCCCCGCAGCGCCATCCGCC
This sequence comes from Bifidobacterium vansinderenii, assembly GCF_002234915.1. GTDB lineage: Bacteria > Actinomycetota > Actinomycetes > Actinomycetales > Bifidobacteriaceae > Galliscardovia > Galliscardovia vansinderenii. The sequence goes on from NZ_NEWD01000041.1 coordinate 17,965, forward strand.
ACCGCCGCGCACGATTCGAAGGACTGCGCACCCACAACGGCCATGCCACCGGCAGCCACACGTCGATCAACCCATACGCCATGAAGGCAGACGCACGCGAACGCTACCGCTTCACCGACATCCGCGGCATCATGTGGCTGCCCGTCTGGCTCCTGCGATTCCTCATGTCCTTCGCACTCGCCTTCACCCAACTGGCCCGTAAACGCCCATACGAGGCCCTCTGCGAACTCGGCACACCATGGCGGCTCCTCATCTGGATGCCCAAAGGCGTCAACGCGCGCCGCAAAGTGGCCCGACAGGCCACCATGAACCTGCGCCAGCTATCCGTACTCGTCGCCCGGCGCGACCAGATCGCCCAATGGCACGAACGCCGTGCGGCCTTCGCCGACTCGCAGGACACCACGCTGCTCAGCCCGCTCGCCATGGCACACCTGCGCGCCCAACGTCGCCGTCGCCTCCTCTGGGTGGGAGCCATGATGCTCCTCGCACTCGTCGCCGGCATCCTGTCCAACCTCAGCGTCTTCACCTCACTGACGACAGGCACGTCCTTCCACTCCGCCACGCTCGTTCCCTCGTCGGCCAGCCTCTCCCAGATCGCCAAGGCCGCCACTGGCGTCTTCACCTACGCCAACGGCATGGGCACCCCGGCACCGCCCGCACCGTTCCTCCTGATCCTCATGGCGGCCACCGCAGTCACCCTCGGCCATGTCACCGCGGCGATGGCGCTCATCGTCTTCCTCGCGGCACCGCTGTCCGCACTGTCATTCTGGGCGCTCGCGGGCATCTTCACCCGTTCCAATTCGGTACGTGTCGCCACGGGCCTGCTCTGGTGCATGTTCGGCGGTCTGCTGGGCCTGTATTCGCAGGGCAATCTGCCGATGCTTACGGTAATGGTCTTCCTGCCCGCCGGCATGGCGTTCGTCTTCCGGGCCGTGGGCATGTACCACACGGAGGCGGTGCTCACCCCGACGGCATCCGTGCAGTCCGCGGGCCTCGCCTCACTCTGCCTAGCCGTGGTCGTGGCCTGCGAGCCTCAGCTGGTGCTACCGCTGGTGACGGTGTTCGTCGCATTCCTTGTTATGGTGCGTTCTCATCGCGTGATGCTGCTGCTGATCCCGGTGCCGGGTGCATTCCTCCTCGCACCTACGCTGCTCAACGTCGTCCTGAACCTCAACGACCATTCATATCGCCAGCTGTTCGCCGACATGATGCTGCCCTCGACCGCAGTCAATGGGTCCGTTCGTTCAGCAAGCCTGCTGAGCGTTCTCGGAGAGGCCATGGGCATCTCTGAAAACAGTGCGTCTCCGGTGCTGTCCATGCTCCGTAATCCCGAATCGGCAGCGGTGCTCGCCACCGTGGTCCTGATCGTCGTCGTGGCCATGATCGCCCTGTTCCTGCCGTTCGCGCTGCGCGCCTCCCGCATGATGTGGACCATCGTGCTGACCGGCGCTCTGACGGCGATCGTCGCAGTGCGTGTGGCAATAGCTCCGGGTACGGAAGCACCGATCGCGGGAACCGCGCTGCCGGGACTTGCATTCATGATGGTCGGTGTGTTCTCCTGCGTATGCATCGTCGCCGGCCGTGCGGTGCGCCCGTTCTCCCCGCTGCTGGTGCGGGAAAGCGGCGACTCCGCAGCGCGCATTGAATCCCGGCACAAGGGGTTCTACGGCCGTCGCAATCTCATCATCGTGGCGCGTGCCCTACTGGTGCTCTTGCTCGCCGCGTGCCTCGGACTGTGGGGCTCGATCTGTGGCGTACGTGTGCAGCAGGGTGCGCACCTCTCCGTGCAGAACCATGAACTGCCGTTGATCGCGCAGGACTATCTTGCCGCCGATTCGAGCCACCGCATCCTCGCGTTGAGTGCCGAATCGTCCACCTCGATCGACTACGCGTTCATGCGCAGCGGTCAGGGCGACTTCATCGACAGCTCACCCGTCATCAATGCTCGGTCCGTCGCACAGCCGCAGGACAAGACGATCCGACAGGTGTCCAAAGCCGCGGCCAGCCTGCTGCAGAGCAACGACGACTCGGCTGTGAGCACACTGGCTTCACTGGGCATCGGCGGCATCTATGTCCCATATTCCGACGATTCCGCCGATCGCGATCTGGTGTCGAATATCCTTGCCAGTGGCGGCACCCAGTCCGTGGTGAGTAACGAATCCGGAACCTACGTGCGACTGACTACCACGTCGGGCGGCAACATCGGCATCGACACCGGTGCCGAATCCCGCGCATTGTCCGACGGCTGGCGTCTGGCCTGGGTCTGGTGCATGGGGATCGTCGTGGCGCTGTACTGCATCGTCGCATTCCCGCGATTCCGTCGAATCAACATCAATGGGGGACAGGCATGAGCAGATCATCACGTTCGACCACGCGTCGCTCCCGCAGCGTATGGGGCACCGTCGGCAAGGTGGTCGTCTCCTCGATCACCGCAATAGTGCTGCTGGCGGTATTCGGTCTGCTCTCCGTCGTTGCGCCCGCCGGATGGCTGGTCGACGGCGCCGATTCCCAGCCGGGCTTCCGCACGGTCGGTGTGGGCCAGACCACGTTGCAGTCCTATTGTCCGGCGCGTATGCAGCTGGCCGACACCGGATCCTACGGTGACTCCGAGTACCAGATCTCTGAGGGCAATATCACCGGCAAGGCCAGATTCGCCGCATTCGGTTCCATGTACAGCACCGCGGTTACGTCGCTGAACGGCGACAACAAGCAGGACACCGCGAACATCGATCTTGCCGACTCGTCCAAGGCGTTTGTACATGGTTCTGACATCGCCGCCGACCCACTGCTGCTCACCGCCAAGATGCTCGAGGTAGGTAAGGGTTCCGGTTCGGCGGCGGCAAGCGCATCATGGGCCACCGAAGGCGATCTGCGGGGTGTGTCCGCCGTGCAGTGCGCTTCAGCCCAGCTGCGTCAGTCGTTCCTGCTGCCCGCAACGCAGACCGGCTGGACGCAGCAGCTCGTGCTGGCCAACCCCTCGGAGAAATCGACCACCGTGTCGATGACCATGTGGGGAACCGGCTCCGCACAGGCCATTGCATCGTCCACCGACAGCAAGGTGACCGTGGCCGGCAAGTCGCAGACCGTAGTGGACATCTCCGCCGCGGCCCCCTCCCAGGACGGCCTGTACCTGTCATTGACAAGCAGCGGTGCGCCGGTTGCGGCCGTCGTACGCGTGGTGCATGCCGAAGGACTGACTCCGCGTGGATCCGACTACGCTTCGGCATTGCCGTCTGCTGCTTCCACGGACGCCACGATTGCAGGCATCGGAGCGGGACAGGATGTCACTGTCAATCTCTACTCCGAACAGGATGGGGAAGTGACGCTGTCCTGGATCACCGATTCCGGCGTTACCGAGGCCAAGAAGGACAGCGTGTCCGCCAACACAGTCAAGACGATCTCGCTGGGCAAGGCCCCCGACGGGACTCTTGGCGTCCGCGTGCAGGGCAGCGTCGCTGCATATTCGTCGGCAATCAGTTCCGAGTCCTCCGACAGCCAGACCGACTTCTCGTTGATGAACGGCACCGTCGCGGTGGCCTCTGGAGCGATCGCCGTTCCGGACGGCGTGAACGCCACGCTGGCGTTGGTGAACGACTCCGACAAGCAGACCATGGTGAAGCTGACCGGATACGGCGACGACGGTACGCAGAAGGGCGAGAAGGACGTCACCATCGACGCACGCAAGGCCGTATCGGTCAATCCCGGCGACATCGCCGACGGTGTGGTAGCGGTGACCATGGATGATGACGACGCGTCCGTCGTCTGGAGCGCCATGATCAACGTCGGCGCGGTAAACGACGCACAGCTCGCCGGACTCGGCGTGATCGGCTCGTCAAGCCTCATGCCGGCACAGGCTCAAGTGCGTACCGACCAATCGCTGTCCGTCGTCAGGTAGTCCCTTATGGCCCCTATGTAGACCGTCCGATCGGCTTCGTCGGTCGACAGACCGAGTGATCCCCTGCCGTATGCGTATACGACAGGGGATCACTCATATCATCGCGGTTGTCGGGGCCGAAGGTCAGAAACCCCAATCCGGGTCGATGTCTTCGGGATGCCGTCCCGTCAGATCGGCCAGACGCGCCACGATCTCGTCGCGGATCAGGAACTGCATATCCAGACGGTCCCTGCTGCGCTGTTCGATCGGCTTCCGGTACAGCACGATGCGGGCGGGCGAACCATGCTCGGCAGGGAAGCCCTGCGACAGAAAGGCGCGTTTCGTCTCCCACGACACCGGTCCCGACGGGGGAACATCCTCCACCGCGCATTCCACGTTCTTCAGCAGCTCCGGCCATGCGGCGTTGAGACGTTTCAGCTGGGCCACCACCATGCCGTCGAACGTGCCCGACTTGGTTCGGTACCGGGGCATGCGTATGCCGAACATCGCCTGACGGCTTCCCCGGCCGTGTCGATTGCGGTATATCTTGCGTTCCCACGGCAGTACGGTGCCTGTGGCGCGCAGCAGAGAGGTGAACTCGGATTCCTTGGTCATGAGCCCCTACACTAGCCTGCGGGGCTGATGTCATGGTGGGGTGCCCCCTTACGGGACGGCGACACTCCGAACCTCTGGAAGGCGTTGTGAACAATGGCGTGTGACCTGCTTTCGCTGTATCGTTTGTGCGATAATGCTGGAATGCGGATGCCTGTCGTGGGCGTTCATAGGTGTCGAAGGAGGACTGATGGGCGACGTGGCGATTCACAGCTGGGATGAAGTGGATTACGGCCGGCTGGGTGGGCTGATCGACGCCGTGGGATTCGACCTGGACACCACATTGGCCAAGTCGAAGACGCCCATGACCCGCGAGATGGCCGACGCTTTCGCCGAGCTGACCCATCACATTCCCTGCGCCGTGGTGTCCGGCGGCAAATATCATCTCTTTACCAATCAGATCCTCGCCATGATCGGCGACAAGGCGGATCGGAACAACTTGCATCTCATGCCGACCAGCGGCACCAGATACTATGCGTGGAACGGTTCCTCATGGCAGTGTCGTTATGCGCATGATCTCAGTCCGGAGGATCGTGACGCCGCCATTGAATCCCTGACCAGACATGCCAAGGAACAAGGATTGTGGCTGCCCGACGACAGCATCTGGGGAGATCGGCTGGAGGACCGCGGCAGTCAGATCACCTTCTCGGCACTGGGACAGCTGGCGCCGGTGGAGGCCAAGGAGGCTTGGGATCCGGACCGTGTCAAGAAGAACAGGCTTGCCGCTGCGGTTGCGGCCGACTTGCCTAAGCTGACCGTTCGCTCGGGTGGCTCCACCAGCATTGACGTGGTCGCCAAGGGCATCGACAAGGCCTACGCCATGCGTCAGCTGTCGGGCATTCTTCACGTACCGGTGAGTCGTATCGCCTTCATTGGCGACCGTATGGATCCGGATGGCAACGACTATCCGACTGCGGTGGCCGGTGCATACGCGATCCGTGTCACCTGTCCCGACGACACGCTTGAGGCGATTCGACGACTGACCGCCGTGCTGTCGTTGACGACGGCGGAATGACGGACGATGCCAATGACGACGATATTGGCGACGATGCGGCACCGGTGAGCAACCGGTAGAAGGCGAGGCCGCCATGCATGGACAGTCCTATTCTCGTCTGGCACCCGTGCTGGATGTTATGGCTGAGCTGGGTCGTGAGATGCGTGATCTGCTGCTTCCCAGAGGCTGCGCCGGCTGCGATCTGCCGGACGCCGTGCTATGCGATTCCTGTATGGCGCTGTTCGAACGCGACATGGTCCGTCCGATGCCTAGGACGGTGCTTCTCTCCGGCCGTGTGCATGCGTGTGGCACGTACCGGGGTGAGGTGCGGCGAGCCGTATTGATGTGGAAGGACCATGACGATCAGGAACTCGACGCTGAATTCAGCCGGGTGATCGCCGGTTGCGTGCGGCGCAGCGGCGTATCCGAGGTATTGAGCCGTCGGGGCTCCGGTACGATTGCGGTGGTGCCGGCGCCGTCCACGTCATCGTCCATGCGGCGTCGTGGACGATTTCACACGATCGTATTGGCGCGGGCGGTGGCGGACTGCCTTCGCATGCGTGGAGTGCGGGCACGATGCGTGCCGGCACTAAGCATCATGGGCACAAAGGCCAAATCGGTGCAGGCCGGGGGAGCGAGGGCCCGGTCCGAACGTCTTCGCAATCATGTCCGGGTGAACCATGGTCTATTGAGCGGTTGTCGTATGGCGGTGCTGGTCGACGACATCATCACCACCGGCTCCACGATACGACAATGCGCCCAAGCGTTGGACGATGCCGGCGTTCCGGCGTATACGGGCTTTACACTCGCTGCCGTGCCGGCGCCGTCCGAACGGGATCATTCGTCGTCAATACTGTGATATTTGGGCAGTTCGATCTCGAAATTCGCGCCACGAGGGTCGGGCACCACATTCACGGTGCCGCCATGCAGTCCCGCTGCCCAGCGCGCAATGGACAAGCCCAGTCCGGTTCCTCCCGAACCGGTGCCGGGCCGTCCGGTGCCCTTGACGTAGCGTCGGAAGATGTCGTTGCGAGCCTCTTCCGGAATGCGTGAACCGTAGTTCACCACGTTCGTCACGATGGTGCCTCGCTCCTCGTTCTCGTGAGTCTCGATCAGCACTTCGGTGCCGTCGGGGGAGTGCTTGAGCGCGTTGGCGATGATATTGGTGAACAGCTGGTTCAGACGGTTCGGATCGCCCTCCATGCGCAGATGTTCGGGTACGTTGACATGGATAGTGTGTCCGTGGCCGCCATCGGCGATCTCGAGTGGCTTGACGGTGTCGTCGATGAATTCCGCGAAGTCGAACGGCTCCACCTCGAGGCTGGCCGCGCCGGCCTCCACACGGGACATGTCAAGCAGGAACGCGATGAGGTCCGATAGCTTGTGCGTCTGGTCGAGAATGCCCTCCAGATTGGCAGGGGTGGGCTCCACCACACCGTCGGCCATGTTCTCCACCAGCGCCTGCAATGCGGATACCGGAGTACGTAGCTCATGACTGACGTTGGCGACCATATCTCTGCGCATCTGATCGGCGTGCTGCAGCTCGCCAGCCATCTCGTTGAACGATCGGGCCAGCTGGCCGACCTCATCCCGACTGTCGTTGGCGCTTTCCACACGCACGGTGTAGTCGCCGGCGGCCATCGCCTCGGCCGCGTCCCGCATCTGACGCAGCGGAGCGGTTAGCCCATGGGCGAAGAAATACGTGATGCCCAAGGCCACGATCAATGTCAGCGGCATGGCGATCCAACCGCTCCACCCCCATTTGAGGAAGTGCCATGCCAGCACGAACGCGATCGCCGTGGACAGGGTGATCAGGATGCTCAGTTCGGCCTTCAGTGAGCTGAACATGCCGATCGGACGATCCCGCCAACGGTCCAGTTTCGCGGTGAGCCCCGTCTTCTCGTCGCCGCGTCGCCCGGCTGTCGGGGCCGGACGCGACGATTTGGCCTTACTTGGCTTCCGGCGGTTCAAAGGCATAGCCCACACCGTGCACGGTACGGATGAGTTCCGGTCCCAGCTTGTGACGCAGGGCCTTGACGTGTGAATCCACGGTTCGGGTGCCGGATGCGTCCACCCAGTCCCACACCTCCTCGAGCAGTTTCTCGCGCGTGAGCACCGACTTGGGGCGTCGGGCGAGCGTGGCGAGCAGATCGAACTCGGTGGGGGTCAGATGCACTTCACGTCCGTCGAGCGTCACGATGCGCTGGGCTGGATCGATCACCAGTGTGCCGAAGTCGAGGATCTTCTCGTTCTCGGAGTTCTTGGCGATGACCTTGGCACGCTCCACGCGGCGCAGCAGCGCCTTGCACCGGGCGATGAGCTCGCGCATGGAGAAGGGCTTGGTCATGTAGTCGTCGGCACCTGCGCCCAGACCGATCACCTTGTCGGCCTCGTCGTCTCGGGCGGTGAGGATGAGCACGGGGACGGGGCGACTGGCCACGATGCGCTTGGTGGCCTCGAGTCCGTCCATTACCGGCAGCATGATGTCCATGATCACCAGATCGGGCTTGAGCTGGGAGGCGGCCTGCACCGCGCTGGCCCCGTCTCCGGCGACACGGGCGTTCCATCCTTCCGCGGTCAGTCGCTGGGCGATAGCAGTGGCCAGCGTGGGTTCGTCCTCGACGACGAGGATCGTGCGTCTGGGGGTGTGTGCATCGATAGTATTCATTGTTGCCTTACATCACCTTGTTGTTGCCATGTCTGTTGACCACCATCATACGTAAGGCCAGGAAAAGTATCCTGGCCTTACGCTGACGGATGCCCTTCGCGCCCGTTCACGGTGTGGACGCTGGGGACCGCTGGATCACTCCTCGGGCTTGAGGAACAGGGCGCCCAGCGCCGGCACGGTGAGCTTCCCCGAGTACGGACGGGAGTGGTATTCCTCCTCTTCGGCCTCGATGTCCGTGTTGGCGATGCCCGAACCGCCATACTCCTCGGCGTCGCTGTTGAGGATCTCGACCCACTTGCCGCCCTTGGGCAGCGGCACCTGGTAGTCGGACCATGCCGAACCGGAGAAGTTGACGATCACGACGATCGGGTTGCCTTCCTTGTCCAGTCGCATGAAGCTCAGGACGTTGTGGTCGGCGTCGTCGCTGGTGAGCCACTGGAATCCGGACGGTTCGAAGTCCTGGCTCCAGAACTCGGGGCTCTTCTTGTACAGGGCGTTGAGATCGGCCACGAACTTCTGCACTCCCTGATGATCCGGCCAGTTGAGCGCGTCCCAATCAACGGAGGTCTTATAGTTCCACTCGCCGTACTGGGCGATCTCGTTGCCCATGAAGGTGAGGTTCTTGCCCGGATGCGCCCACTGGTAGGCGAACAGGGCGCGCACGCCTGCGTACTTCTGCCAGTCGTCGCCCGGCATCTTGCCGAACAGTGCGCCCTTGCCGTACACGACCTCGTCGTGGCTGATCGGCAGCACATAGTGCTCCGAGTAGGCGTACACCATCGAGAAGGTGATCTCGCCGTGATGCCACTTGCGGTTGATCGGCGACTCGTGCAGGTACTCGAGCGTATCGTGCATCCAGCCCATGTTCCACTTGAGACCGAAGCCAAGTCCACCTTCGGAGGTGGGGGCGGTCACGCCCGGCCACGCGGTGGACTCCTCGGCGATCATCATGGTGCCGGGGTAGCGGCCGTATGCGGTGGCGGTGGCCTCCTTGAGGAACGCGATGGCCTCGAGGTTCTCGCGGCCGCCGTAGATGTTCGGCCTCCACTGGCCGTTCTCGCGGCTGTAGTCGAGGTAGAGCATCGAGGAAACGGCATCCACACGCAGGCCATCGACGTGGAATTCGTCGAGCCAGTAGCATGCGTTGGCCACCAGGAAGTCGCGCACCTCGTTGCGGCCGAAGTTGAATACGTAGGTGCCCCAGTCGGGGTGTTCGCCGCGCAGCGGATCCGGATCCTCGTACAGCGGCGTGCCGTCGAAGCGGGCGAGTGCGAAGTCGTCCTTCGGGAAGTGGGCGGGCACCCAGTCCATGATCACGCCGATGCCCTCCTGATGGAAGGCGTCGATCAGGGCCTTGAGATCGTCGGTGGTGCCCAGACGGGACTGCGGGGCGTAGTAGCCGGTGACCTGATAGCCCCACGATCCGGTGAACGGGTGCTCGGCCAGAGGCATGAACTCCACATGGGTGAAGCCCATCTTCTTGACGTAGGGGACCAGCTCGTCGGCGAGGCTACGGTAGGTCGTACCCTCCTTCCAGCTGCCGGCGTGGACCTCGTAGATGCTGATGGGGCCAGCGTGCGGATCGGTGTTGCGGCGGTGCTCCATCCACTCGTCGTCCTGCCATTCGTGCTTGGAGTCCACGACGATGGACGCGGTCTCCGGCGGCACCTGATGCTGGCGCTCCATCGGATCGGCCTTCTGCTTCCATTCGCCGTTGGCGTTGAAGATCTCGTACTTGTAGCGTTCGCCGGCGCCGATGCCGGGGATGAAGATCTCCCAGATGCCGGAGGAGCCCAGCTCGCGCATGGCGAACTGCCTGCCGCCCCAGGAGTTGAAGTCGCCCACCACGCGCACGGCGCGGGCGTTCGGGGCCCACACGGCGAATGCGGTGCCGGAGACGGTGTCGCTGGAGGAGCCGTCGGGCTCGCCCATGGCGTCGTCGTACGTGTGCACGTGTGCGCCGAGCACCTCCCACAGGCGCTCGTGGCGTCCTTCGCCGAACAGGTACATGTCCATGTCGCCGACGGTGGGCATGTAGCGGTAGGGGTCATCGGCCAGTGAGGAGGAGCCGTCCTCGTATTCGGTGCGTACGCGGTAGTCGGGCACGGTGTAGCCGTCGTCGGCCTTGGCAGCCGGGACCACGGCCACGAATACGCCGTTCCACTCGTGCCAGGCCTGCCATTCGCCGTCCTGGGTGATGATGGTCACGGTCTTGGCGAGGGGCTTGAGCACACGTACGGTGGCGAAGCCTTCGCCGTCCTCCTCGTTGAGGTGCACGCCGAGCACGGTGTGCGGGTTGTAGAAAACGCCGTTGCTGACTGCATCCAGGGCTGCCTGGTCGACTTTGACAGGCTGCGGGATGCTCTTCTCATTTGAATTTGCCATACCAAAAGTGTACGTAAACCCCCGCCTAAAATTAAAAAATGACGTGCCGGTGTTTGAACGTTCTTATGGCGATTTCGCCGCGATTTCGCGTTATTCTGGGCGACACGCCGTACCGCCCAAATCTGTCCCGATCCTAGTTTCCGCGTGCGTCGTATCGGAGGAATTCGTTGACGTCCATACGATATGCGATTATGAAATGTCTTCTGTAATCATTTGGAGGGGCTGTCTTTATGACTTATCAGGTTGGCGATACCGTTGTCTACCCGCGCCACGGCGCCGCGAAGATCGTCGAGATCACCGAGAGGGAGATGAACGGCGTCAAGCGTACGTATCTCAAGCTTTCCGTGCTGTCCTCCGACGGTCTTGTCATCCAGATTCCCGAGGAGAACGTCAAAAAGGTCGGAGTGAGGGATGTCGTCGACGGCAAGGCGGTCTCCAAGGTGTTCGAGATCCTGCGCACGCCGATCGTCGAGGAGAAGACCAACTGGTCCCGTCGCTACAAGCTCAACGTCGAGAAGATCGCCACCGGTGACGTCAACAAGGTCGCCGAGGTCGTGCGCGATCTCGCGCAGCGTGATGACGACGAGCACGGTCTGTCCGCCGGCGAGAAGCGCATGCTCACCAAGGCCCGCAACATCCTCACCTCCGAGATCTCGCTCAGCGAGAAGCTCAGCGAGGAGGAGACCCAGCGTCTGCTCGATGTGAACCTCGGCTACCGCGATCCCGAGCCGGGCGATGAGAAGCACCACACCAAGGCCCCCAAGGAGCCTGCCGCCGACACCCTCGCTCGCATCGAGGCGGAGGCCAAGGCCGCCAAGGGCAAGAAGAAGTCGACCCGCAAGGCCAAGTGATGGCCGATATGACCGCGGTGCGCATCGGACAGGGATTCGACGCGCACCGCTTCGCCGAACAGGGGACGTGCAAACCACTGTGGCTGGCATGTCTGCGTTGGGCGGACGACGAACGGCGCGGCGTGGAAGGCATCGACGGCGATTCCGACGGCGACGTGGCCTCGCATGCCGTGGTCGATGCCGTGCTGTCGGCGTGCGGTATGGGGGATATCGGTTCGATGTTCGGCGTCGGCGCTGATTCGATGGGAGCCGGCATGCATGGAGATCGCATGCTGCAACTCGTGCACGACCGCGTGACGTCGGACGGCTGGCACGTGGTCAACGTATCGGTGTCGATCGTGGGAAACGCCCCGCGCGTCGGCAAGCGCCGTCAGGAGGCTTGCGAGGCCATGACCCGTGCTCTCGGTGCGCCGGTGACGATTACCGCCACCACCACGGACGGCATGGGATTCACCGGGCGTGGCGAGGGCATCGCCGCCATCGCCACCGCGCTGGTCTCCCGGTGAGGCAGCTTTAGCGCTTCCTGCCGCATACTATCTTGGCCACGACCCACATCAGCGTGCTCAGCGTCACGATGACGAAGCTGGGCGGCGTGGGGAACATGGCGGACAGCACTAGGCCGCCCCAGATGCTGATCAGGCACAGCACGCACGACACCACGATGGCCGCGAACGGAGACCGGGTCACCATCGATGCCGTCGCGGCCGGGGTCACCACCAGCGCGAAGATCAGCAGCGTTCCCACGGCGGGCACGGCCACGGTGATCACCCCGGCCATGATCGCCATGAACAGCACGTTCATCAGCGAGATCGGCACGCCCTTGGCGCGAGCCACCTGCTCGTCGAGGGAACTGAACAGCAGCGGCCGGTAGACCAGCGCCAGCACCGCGAGCAGCACCACGTCAAAGACGGCGAATCCGATGATCTGCCCGTCGGTGATCGTCAGGATCGAGCCGAAGAGGATCGACTGCATCTGCTGGGAGGCGCTCGAGGACAGTCGCGCGAAGAACAGGCCCAGGCCGGTGGCAAACGCCAGCACGGTGCCGGTAGCGATCTCGCGCTCCGACACCTTCTTGCCCAGCGCGCCGATCACAAGTGCGCCGCCGAGCGCGAAGGCGCCGAGTCCCAGCGAGACCGGAAGCCCCAACAGCACCGCACCGGTGGCACCGGGCAGGCCGATGTGGGCCAGCGCATGCGCGGCGAAGGTGGAGTGGCGGGTGATGGTGAAGTAGCCCATGATGCCTGCGGCCAGCGCAATGAGCAGCCCCGCCTCGATGGCGTTCGTCATGAAGGGGGCGGTGAGCACCGACAGCCATTCGGGGTCGAATGCGAATGTGACGTTCATCGGTTGTTCTCCTTCGGCGGAATGTGATGGTGATGCTCGTGGAAGCGTGCGGCCTCCGCCGCCGCGTGCGTGTTCTGATCGCGTTCCTTGGGTTCCAGCGTGCGGTCGGGGGTGACGAACATGTCGCCCTGCGGCGTGGTCACCACCTCGATGCGGGTGCCGTACAGGTGCGTGAGCAGATCGGAGTCGAGCACGGAGCTGATGGGGGAGTAGTGCGGATGCCCGTCGAGCAGGTAGATCGCGCCCGTGAGGATCGGCAGCAGCATGTTGAGATCATGGGCGACCACCTGGATGGTCATGCCCCATTCGCGGTTCAGCCGTGCCAGCAGCTCCACCACGGCCCGCTGGCTGGCCATGTCGAGGTTGGCCAGCGGTTCGTCGAGCAACAGCAGTTTGGGGCCGCCGACCAGTGCCTGTGCGATGGCGGCGCGCTGACGCAGTCCGCCGGACAGCTCGTTGAGTCGGTAGTCGGCCTTGTCGGCCAGTCCGACGAACTCCAGCACCTGCTGGGCGCGTGCCTTCTCCTCCCTGGTGACGAAGTGAATGCCGAAACGGGTGCCGGTCAGTCCCAGGATCACCGACTGGCGTGCGGTGATGTTGGAGTCCAGTCCGGCGATGTACGACTGCGGAACATAGCCGATCATGCCGTTGTTCTGCCCCGCCGGGCTTCCCATGACGGTGATGGATCCGGCATACAGCGGCACCAGACCGAGCTCGGCGTCGAGCAGCGTGGTCTTGCCCGCGCCGTTGGTGCCCACGATGGCGGTCACCGTGCCGGCGGGAATGGCGAGATTGCCGTGCGACCAGATGGTTCTGCCGCCGCGGCGCACTTCGGCGTTACGGAGAACGACGGCGTCCGTCGCGGCGTCGTGCTCCGCAACGGTGCCTGGGGAAACGGGCGTTTCTGACATGATTCATCCCTATGATGACGATTCCGATAATGCTATTGAGAATAATAATCAGTATTTAATGGATTCGTCCAATTCCCGACGTGTCCGCCGACGCCCGCACGAGATCGACCGAGGGAACGCGGAAGATCCCGGGAAACGAACAGGGGTGCGGCACCCCGGATGAACGGAGTGCCACGCCCCTGGAAACGCTAATTGTGCGCGAATGCCGCGTCAGACCAGACGCTCGGCGATATCCACCACGTTGCGCAGCAGCATGGCGCGAGTCATCGGCCCCACGCCGCCCGGGTTCGGCGTGTACGCGGCGCACGCCTCACGCGCCGCGGGATCCACGTCGCCCAGAATCCTCGACTTGCCGGTCTCGGGATCGGTCACACGGCTCACGCCGACGTCGACGAGCACGGCGTCAGGTCGAACGTCCTCGGGCTTGACGAAGTGTGCATTGCCCATCGCCGCGACGATCACATCGGCCGAACGCATGATCTCGTGGATGTTCCTCGTGCCGGTGTGGCACAGCGTCACCGTGGCGTTGATCTCCTTGCGGCTGATCAGCAGGCCGATCGTACGGCCGATGGTGATGCCACGGCCAAGCACCACCACATGCTTGCCGTTGAGATCGATGCCGTTCATGGCCAGCAGCTCCACTACGCCGCGAGGGGTGCACGGCAGCGGGGTGACCAGTTCCCCTCGCGGATGCAGCACCAGCTCGCCCAGATTGTAGGGATGCATGCCGTCCGCGTCCTTCTTCGGGTCGATCAGATCGATCGCCGCGTTCTCGTCGATGCCCTTGGGCAGGGGTAGCTGCACGATGAAGCCGGTGCACGCCGGATTGGCGTTCAGACGCTCAATGGCCTCGGCGATGTCGTCGAAGCTCGCATCGCCGGGAAGCTCCTCGGCGATGGAGGCGATGCCCACCTCGGCGCAGTCACGGTGCTTGCCCGCCACATACTTGACGCTGCCGGCGTCATTACCGACCAGCAGCGTGCCCAGGCCGGGCGTGATCCCCTTGGATTTCAGCTGCTCCACCCGCTGCGCCAGATCAGCCTTGATGGTGGCTGCCGCCTGCTTGCCGTCCAGTCGAAGTGCCATCGATATTCTCTCCTTGCATTCACATTCCGAGCGTTTCCGCGCGTCCGTCTCTCGAACGCCGATAACGCGTCCTGTCACGATACTCCGCCTCATGGGCTATCGTGAAATCATTCCACAGAACGGAATCGCGTATGTTTCGACGGTCGAACAAAACCGACCGAAGCGACTGACGATTCCCCACATGGCGGCATATACGGCGGCATGTGGAAGCCAACGTATGAACGACCGGAGGAAGTCATGACGTTTTCCGCGAACATAGGCAGGGTGGCCGCCGCGGTGATGGCCTGCGCCATCATGATCTCGACCGGAGGATGTGGATCCTCGCAGTCCGACGACGGCACACCGTCGGCCTCGTCGACGTCCGGCACCATCACCGTGGTCGCATCGATCAACCAATGGGGCATGCTCGCCAAGGAAATCGGCGGAGACAAGGTCAACGTCACCTCGATCCTCGGCACCACCAACGTCGACGCCCACGACTTCGAACCGCAGACCAGCGACATCGCAGCCATCTCCAAGGCGACCGTCCTCATCGTCAACGGTGCGGGATACGACGAATGGGCCACCAAATCCACCACGAACGCAACTGTGGTGAACGCCGCCGACACCGTGGGCGCATCCGACGGCGACAACCCGCACCTCTGGTTCTCCAGCGACGCGCGAACCGCGGTGGCCAAGGAGATCGCCGAAGCCTACGGCAAGGCCGAGCCATCCGCCAAAACATACTTCTCCCAGCGTCTCGCCACATGGAAGAAAAGCGAACGCGAACTCGAGACGAACATGGCCGTCTTCTCCAAGAAGCACCCCGACGCCACCTACGCGGCCACCGAATCCGTGGCCTACTACCTGATGAGCGACCTCAAGCTCACCGACGTCACCCCGCAGTCCTACGCCCAGGCCATGCTCAACGAAAGCGAGCCAGCCCCCGCCGACGTGCAGAAGATGCAGAAGACACTCACCTCGAAAAAGGCCTCCCTCCTGGTCAACAACCCCCAGGAGGAGTCCGACATGACCGCACTGATCACCAAGACGGCCGGCGAAGCCGACGTGCCCGTGATCGACGTGACCGAGCAGGTCCCGGACGGCGCCACCGGACTCATCGCGTGGATGAACTCCCTGATCTCGCAATTCGACAAGGCGCTCGCCGACGATCAATCCGATCAGGATGATCAATCCGATCAGAATGACGCTTCGGATTCGGCGTCCGACGGTTCCTCGGAATCCCCGTCCTCCGACTCTTCGAATTCCGCGGATTAGGCGGGGGAGCGGCGCTGCCCGAAGACGTTTTCAGCCGAGCGCGACACGCCCGGATTCCTTGACCATGCGTTAGGCTAGACTATTTCCTTGTGCGTGCCCGCAGGGCATGCGATAACTGAATATCGATTCTTATCCACCCACTATTAGAAAACCAGTACATTTACATGGCAGAGAACAACGCAGAGGTCACCAAGGTCGCCATCAACGACATCGGCACCGAAGAGGACTTCATCAAGGCAGTCGATTCCACCATCAAGAACTTCGATGATGGTGATCTGGTCGAAGGCACCGTCGTGAAGATCGATCGCGACGAAGTGCTCCTGGATATCGGCTACAAGACCGAGGGCGTGATCCCCTCCCGTGAGCTTTCCATTAAGAAGGACGTCGATCCCGACGACGTCGTCGAGGTCGGCGATACCGTCGAGGCCCTTGTCATCACCAAGGAAGACAAGGAAGGCCGTCTGATTCTGTCCAAGAAGCGTGCCCAGTACGAGCGCGCCTGGGGCGATGTCGAGAAGATCAAGGAAGCCGATGGCGTTGTCGAAGGCACCGTCATCGAAGCCGTCAAGGGCGGCCTCATCGTGGACATCGGTCTGCGTGGCTTCCTGCCGGCTTCCCTCGTCGAGATGCGCCGCGTGCGCGACCTGGCCCCCTACATCGGCCAGAAGATCCAGGCCAAGATCCTGGAGCTCGACAAGAACCGCAACAACGTGGTCCTGTCCCGTCGCCAGTACCTCGAGGAGACCCAGTCCGAAGTGCGCGAGACCTTCCTCTCGCAGCTCAAGAAGGGCCAGATCCGTGAGGGCGTCATCAGCTCCATCGTCAACTTCGGCGCGTTCGTCGATCTCGGTGGTGTTGACGGTCTGATCCACGTGTCCGAGCTGTCCTGGAAGCACATCGACCACCCGTCCGAGGTCGTCAAGGTCGGCGATAAGGTCACCGTTGAGGTGCTCGACGTCGATCTCGATCGCGAGCGCATCTCCCTGTCCCTGAAGGCCACCCAGGAGGATCCGTGGCAGCGCTTCGCTCGCACCCACGTCCCCGGCCAGATCGTCAAGGGCAAGGTCACCAAGATCGTGCAGTTCGGTGTGTTCATCTCCGTGGATGACGGCATCGAGGGTCTGGTGCACATCTCCGAGCTGGCCAACCGCCACGTGGAGAACCCGGAGACCGTGGTCAAGCCGGGCGAAGAGGTGTTCGTCAAGGTGATCGACGTCGATCTCGATCGTCGTCGTATCTCCCTGTCCCTCAAGCAGGCCAACGACTCCGTCGACATCTCCTCCGAGGACTTCGATCCGGCGCTGTACGGCATGCCGGCCGAGTACGACGAGCAGGGCAACTACAAGTACCCCGAGGGCTTCGACCCGGAGACCAACGAGTGGATCGCTGGCTACGAGAAGCAGCGCGAGGAGTGGGAAGCCCAGTACGCCGCCGCCCACGATCTGTGGGAGCAGCACAAGGAGTTCGTCGCCAAGGAGCTCGAGAACGCCGAGGCTTCCGCCGCTGCCGATGGTCAGGGCGAGCCGAAGGAAGAGAAGGTCGAGGAGACCTCCAACTACTCTTCCGAGAGCACGTCCGAGGGCACCCTCGCTTCCGACGACCAGCTGGCCGCCCTGCGCGAGCAGCTGCTCAACGAGAAGAAGTGAACTCGTTCCGTCGCATAGCTGACTAAACGATGAAACCCGGTTGTCATTACCCAATGGCAGCCGGGTTTTTCTGTAAACTGAAAACATTCGAGTCGAAGGCGGCCGAGGGCAAGGACGCCCTATGGCGCGATGTGAGGAGATGAGAATGTTCACTCGTGTGGGTCTTACCGGGGGTATCGCGGCCGGGAAAAGCACCGTGGCCAAGCGATTCGTGCAGCTTGGCGCCTATGTGATCGATTACGATCAGCTGGCCCGGCAGGCGGTGGCCAAGGGCAGCGAGGGGCTTGATCAGGTGATACAGCGATTCGGTCGTCGTGCCCGTGGCCGTGACGGCGAGATGAACAGGGCGTGGGTGTCGGCCCACGTGTTCTCCGATCCGGAGAAGCTGCAGGAGCTCAACGACATCGTGCATCCGATCGTGTTCCGTGAGGCCGGTCGTCTGGAATACCAGTGGCTTGATACGCACCCCGAGCCGAAGGACGGCACCCGCAGACTGGTGGTTCATGACATACCGCTGCTGGTGGAAACCTCGAGGTGGGACTATTTCGATGCGATCATCACCGTCGAGGCGCCCAAGGAGACCCGTATTCGTCGCATGATCCGCAACCGAGGCATGAAGCGTGAGGACGCCGTGGCGCGTATCAACAATCAGGCGTCGCAGCAGCAGCGGTTCGACATCTGCGACTATGTGATCGACTCCACCAAACCGCTAGAACAAATGTTTGAAGATGTTGATAGGCTGTATCACGTACTGACGCATCCGTCGTACTGATCGTACTGATGATCACGCACTGATGATCGCGAACGACGGGTGCCGCATGAAGCAGACACCGGGGGCATTGTATGGGCTACAACATCGAACGAACCAACCGTCCTTTCGTGGTCAAATCGCCATATCAGCCGAGCGGTGATCAGCCGGCGGCGATCGAGGAACTCGCCACGCGCATCGAGAACGGCGAGAATGATGTGGTGCTCATGGGAGCCACCGGCACGGGCAAGACCGCCACGACGGCATGGCTCATCGAACGTCTGCAGCGGCCCACGCTCATTCTCGAGCCGAACAAGACGCTGGCGGCGCAGTTGTGCGCGGAGTTCCGCGAGCTTATGCCCGACAATGCCGTGAGCTACTTCGTGAGCTACTACGACTACTATCAGCCCGAGGCGTACATTCCCCAGACCGATACGTATATCGAGAAGGACTCCAACATCAACGACGACGTGGAGCGACTGCGCCACGCCGCCACGGCGAACCTGCTCACGCGACGCGACTGCGTGGTCGTGGCCACCGTCAGCTGCATCTACGGTCTGGGCACCCCCGAGGAATATGCGGGACGCATGCTGTTCCTCAAGGAGGGGCAGGAGATCAACCGCGACGATCTGCTGCGCACGTTCGTCGACATGCAGTACAAGCGCAACGACATCGCGTTCACCCGAGGCACGTTCCGTGTGCGCGGCGACACGGTGGAGATCATTCCCGTGTATGAGGAGCTTGCGGTGCGCATCGAGTTCTTCGGCGATGAGATCGATCGCATCTCCACGCTCCACCCGCTCACCGGCGACGAGATCGCACACGAAAGCGAGGTGCACATCTTTCCGGCCTCGCATTACGTGGCCGGACCGGAGCGCATGCAGCGCGCGCTCAAGACCATCCGTGAGGAACTCGACGATCGCGTGGCCGTGCTGAAGAAGCAGGGCAAGGATCTGGAAGCGCAGCGTCTCACCCAGCGCACCACCTACGATCTGGAGATGCTGTCGCAGATCGGCGTATGCCAGGGTGTGGAGAACTATTCCCGTCACTTCGACGGTCGCGAGCCCGGCACGCCGCCGCACACGCTGCTGGACTTCTTCCCCGACGACTTCCTGCTCGTCATCGACGAGTCGCATGTGACGATTCCGCAGATCGGCGCCATGTACGAGGGCGACGCCTCACGCAAGCGCACGCTGGTGGAACACGGCTTCCGTCTGCCCAGCGCCATGGACAACCGTCCGCTCAAATGGGACGAGTTCCTTGACCGCATCGGCCAGACCGTCTACCTGTCCGCCACCCCCGGCGACTACGAGCTGGGGCTGTCCGACGGCGTGGTGGAACAGATCATCAGGCCTACGGGACTGGTCGATCCCAAGATCGACGTACGTCCGGTTGAGGGACAGGTGGACGACCTTCTTGGCGAGATCAAGGATCGCGTGGCCAGGAACGAACGCGTGCTCGTCACCACGCTGACCAAGAAGATGGCCGAGGATCTCACCGATTATCTGCTGGAGCGGGACATCAAGGTGGAGTATCTGCACTCCGACGTGGACACGCTGCGACGCGTGGAGCTGCTGCGCGAGCTGCGCGAGGGCAAGATCGACGTGATCGTGGGCATCAACCTGCTCAGGGAGGGCCTCGACCTGCCTGAGGTTTCGCTCGTGGCGATATTGGACGCAGACAAGGAGGGCTTCCTGCGGTCCTATCGTTCGCTGATCCAGACCATTGGCCGTGCGGCGCGAAACGTGTCCGGAACGGTGATCATGTACGCGGATCGACGGACCGAGGCCATGACCAAGGCCATCAACGAGACGAACCGTCGTCGCGCGAAGCAGATCGCCTACAACAAGGAGCATGGCATCGATCCCAAGCCGCTGATCAAGAAGATCAGCGACGTCAACGACATGCTCGCCAAGGAGGACGTCGACACCCAGACACTGCTGGAGGGCGGCTATCGCAACGCCAACAAGGCCGGCAACTCGCATCTGGGTGTGCCGGGCGCGTCCTCGCCGGACGAGGCCCAGAGGCGCCACCGCGACCTGCTGTCCGCCGGTCTGCCGGCCCAGGATCTCGCCGATCTCATCCGACAGCTCAGCGAGCAGATGCACACGGCCGCCGAGCAGCTGCAGTTTGAGCTCGCGGCCCGTCTTCGTGATGAGATCCGCGATCTCAAGAAGGAGCTGCGGCAGATGACCGAGGCGAACAAATAGGGCAGGCGCCTATCGTTTCGTGACGAAAACGCTGCGGCGATTTCGTCCGGTCACCTACGGTCCGTATGATGGTGACCCATGGCTGAGACTCCACTATGGTTTATGGTGAGTGCCTTCGCGGTGCTCGCCGTGTTCTTTATCGTCGATCTGCTGATCATCGGTCGTCGTCCTCATGTGCCCTCCACTGCTGAATGCGTGCGACACATCGCGTTCTTCGTGGTCATGGCACTGATCTTCGGCGGACTCATCTGGGCCGTGGCTGGTTCCAAGCCGGCCCTGGAGTTCTATTCCGGTTGGCTTACCGAGTATTCGCTCAGCATCGACAATCTGTTCGTGTTCGTCATCATCATGGCGAATTTCGCGGTTCCGAAGCAGTTGCAGAAGTTCGTGCTGTCGATCGGCATCACGATCGCGCTGGTGCTGCGCGGTATTTTCATTCTGCTCGGTGCCGCCATCATCACCCGGTTCACGTGGGTGTTCTTCCTGTTCGGCGCGTTCCTGCTGGTCACCGCGTTCAAGCTCGCCTTCGGCAAGGACGATGACGAGGAATACCATGAGAACGCGCTGATCGCCACGCTGCGCAAGGTGATCCGCATCTCCGACGACTACGACGGCGAGAAGCTGCGGACCACCAAAAACGGCGTGAAGTACTGGACGCCCATGCTCATCGTGTTCCTTGCGATCGGCACCACCGACGTGATGTTCGCCTTCGATTCCATTCCCGCGATCTTTGGTCTGACCAAGGATCCGTTCATCGTGTTCACCTCCAACGTCTTCGCCCTGCTGGGCCTGCAGCAGCTGTACTTCCTGCTCGGCGCTCTGCTCGACAAGCTCGTGTACCTGCCGATCGGCCTGTCCGTGGTGCTTGGCTTCATCGGCGTCAAGCTGATCATGGAGGCCCTGCACGCCAACACGCTGCCGTTCATCAACGGCGGCCATCCCATCCACGCCGTTCCCGAGGTGCCCACGTGGCTTTCGCTTGCGGTGATCGTGCTGTCGATCGGCATCGCGTCCGCCGCCAGCGTCATCAAGATGAAGTCGATGGAGAAGGCGAAGGATTCGCAGGACTGATCTGCTGATTCATGATCCGTTGATACCGCGTTATGCAGGACGTTCGCGTGTTTCCGCAGGGATGACACGCACGGACGAATGCCGCGCATGACGATGTTTCAGGTCTTCGTCCATGGCCGGCCGGTAATCGGTCGTCATGGACGAAGACCTTTGTTTTTGCCGTTTTGAGCACGATGACACGAAAGTGCCCACTATGTGAACGCTCACACAACACACCATGATTGTGCCTTGCTCGGTCTGGAACAGCTAGTAAGCTATTCCATGGCAACAGCGGGGAAACATCCTGTTCCTCGTTCCGTCTAGAAGAAATAGGCAGGCAATATGCGTAAAGCCAAGATCGTAGATACCATCGGACCGGCTACCGAATCCCTCGAGAACATCACCAAGCTCGTCGAGGCCGGCATGGACGTCGCTCGTCTGAACCGTTCTCACGGTACGCCTGAGGACCACCTCAGGGTCTACAACAACCTCCGCGAGGCCGGCAAGACCGTCGGTCGCAACGTGGCTGCCCTGGTTGACCTGCAGGGTCCGAAGATCCGCTGCGGCTGGTTCAAGAAGAACGCTGATGGCGAGGACAAGGTCTACCTGAAGGCCGGCCAGGAGTTCACCATCACCACCGACGACATCGAAGGCGATGAGACCATCACCTCCACCACCTTCAAGGGTCTGCCCGGCGACTGCCACCCCGGCGACCCGATCCTGATCGATGACGGCAAGGTCCGTCTCGAGGTCACCAGCGTCGAGGGCAACAACGTGCACACCAAGGTCGTCGTGGCCGGCCCCGTCTCCTCCCACAAGGGCATCAACCTGCCCGGCGTGGCCGTGAGCCTGCCCGCTCTGACCGAGAAGGATGAGGCCGATCTGCGTTGGGCCATCCGCACCGGCGCCGACATCATCGCCATGTCCTTCGTGCGTTTCGCCACCGACATCGACCGCGCCCACGAGATCATGGACGAGGAGGGTCGTCGCATCCCGATCGTCGCCAAGATCGAGAAGCCGCAGGCTCTGGAGAACCTCGAGGACATCGTCAAGGCCTTCGACGGCATCATGGCCGCCCGTGGTGACATGGCCGTCGAGTGCCCGCTGGAAGAGGTCCCGCTGGCCACCAAGCGCATCATCGAGCTGGCCCGTAAGTACGCCAAGCCCGTGATCGTGGCCACCGAGGTGCTCGGCTCCATGGTCAACTCCCCGGTGCCGTCCCGCGCCGAGGCCTCCGACTGCGCCAACGCCGTGCTCGATGGCGCCGACGCCACCATGACCTCCAACGAGACCGCCGTCGGCAAGTACCCGACCGAGACCGTGGCCACCATGGCTCGCATCTCCGAGTACGCCACCTCCCACGGCTTCGACCGCATCCCGGAGCTCAAGGGCCTCGACATGTCCAAGTCCGGCGCCGTGTCCTCCGCTGCCGTGGATCTGGCCGACAAGCTCAACGCCAAGGCCATCGTCGCCTTCACCCAGACCGGCGACACCGTGCACCGCATCGCCCGTGAGCGTCCGGCCGCCCCGATCTACGGTCTGACCTCCAACGAGCACACCTACCACTGGCTGGCTCTGAGCTGGGGCACCGAGGCCTTCCTGCTGGACAAGGATTACCACGACATGACCCGCAAGGAGATCATGGCCCTCACCGACGCCACGCTGAAGGCCGCCGGCAAGGTCGAGGACGGCGACCACATCGTCGTGCTCAGCTGCTCCAAGGGCGACCACAAGCCCGGCAGCACCGACTCCATCTACGTGCACACTGTCGGCAGCACCAAGTGAACTCGTAGATGACCTAGCGGTGTACAGCCGCTGAACGGTGTCTTACGACATGCATTGGGCCCATTCGCGTGGCGAAACACGCGGATGGGCCCAAACTTTTGTGTCGCGGAGACAAATGGTGTACCCTCTCTTAAGGATTGCCCCGGTATCCCAATTGGTAGAGGAGACAGCCTCAAAATCTGTACAGTGTGGGTTCGAGTCCCACCCGGGGCACTGACGTGACGGTTGCTGGTACGCGCCTGCAATCGTTTACGTGATGAATGTATTGCGTTGCAGAGTGCGTGATTTGAATTGGTTACGATGATGTAACGTGATTCAGTATGGTTCCAAACGCGAAAGGGACGGATATGTCTGATATGGATGCGCTGTCGGAGGATTCGAAGGGACGCACCGTCGTCGTGGCCGAGGATGAGGCCCTGATTCGTCTTGATATCGTCGAGTCGTTGCGCGCCGCCGGCTATGACGTGGTCGGTGAGGCGGCCAGCGGCCAGGAGGCCGTGGATCTAGTCCGCGAACTGGTCCCCGATGTCGTCGTCATGGATGTGAAGATGCCCGGCAAGGACGGCATCACCGCCGCCAAGGAGATCGCCGAGGAAAACCTCGCCCCTGTGGTCATGCTCACCGCGTTCTCCCAGCAGAACCTCGTGGAGAAGGCCGCCGACGCCGGCGCCATGGCCTACGTGGTCAAGCCGTTCGTTCCCGAAAAGCTGTTCCCGTCCATTGAAGTGGCCATCAGCCGTTTCGACCAGATGAACGCCCTGCGTGACGAGGTCTCCGACATGAAGGCCCGCTTCGAGGCTCGCAAGCGTGTCGACCGCGCCAAGGGCCTGCTGATGGAGAACATGGGTCTCACCGAGTCCGAGGCGTTCCGCTGGATTCAGAAGACGTCGATGGATCGCCGTCTGACCATGCAGGAAGTCGCCGACGCGGTCATCGAGCAGGTGCAGGGCTGAGTCGATCCATGGTTCTGTCTTCGCACGATTCTCTTACTACGGAAAGGGCGACGGCAGAACATCGACTGCTCGTCGTCGACGGGCATTCATTGGCCTTCCGCGCATATTTCGCGCTCCCGGCCGAGAATTTCACCACATCCGCCGGATTCGCCACCAACGCGGTGTGGGGTTTCGCCAACATGCTCACGCGAGTGATTCTGGACGAACATCCCACCCACGTTGCCGTGGCGTTCGACGTCAAGGGCGGCACGTTCCGTAATGATCTGCTGCCGCAATACAAGGGCACGCGCGATGCGGCGCCGGAGGACCTGCTGCCGCAGCTGCCCGTGATTCAGGACATGCTCAAGGCGTTGGGCGTGACCTATATCGAAAAACCCGGATACGAAGGCGATGACGTCATCGCCACGCTCGCCACCATGGGGGAGAAGGCGGGCTTCGACGCGCTGGTGCTGTCCGGCGACCGTGACGCGTTCCAGCTGATCGACGACCGCATCACGGTGCTCTATCCAGGGCACCACTTCAAGGACCTCAAGCATATGACGCCCGAGGCCGTGGAGGAGAAGTACAAGGTCAGTCCGCAGAAATACCCCGATCTGGCCGCACTGCGAGGCGAGACCGCCGACAACATTCCCGGCGTGCCCGGCGTGGGCGACGGATTCGCAGCCAAATGGATCAACCAGTTCGGCGGGCTCGACGGCATCATCGAACACGCCGACGAGATCAAGGGCAAGAAGGGCGACGCCCTGCGTGAGAACATCGAGCAGGTGAAACTCAACCGCAAGGTCAACGCTCTGGTTCGCGACCTCGACCTTGGGGTCGACATGAATGATCTGGTGATGTCCCCGCCGAATCTCACGGCAATCGACAAGCTCTTCGCGTCGCTGGAATTCGGGCCGCGTACCAAAACCCGACTGCTGAAGGCGTTTCCGGGCGGCATCGTCGAAGAGGGCGCCGGTGAGGAGGCCGTCGACGAGGGGCCTGCGCTTGAGGATCCGATTCTCGATACTCTCGACGGAGATGCTGCCGTTGCGACATCGCTGCAGCAGTGGATCGACACGCATATCACCGCATCGATCACGCCGAAGACCGTGCCTGACGACGAACTCGACGACGTCGTTCCTGCACTGGAATCATCCTGGTTCCTTCACGCCGAAGGCGACGTCCATCCCGGTGCCACGACACTGAACGCCGTTGCGCTTCTGGGACCTGATAACCATGCCGTGATGTTGACCGTAGCGGACATGACCGCGTGCGGTACCGTACTGCAGCGGCTATTGGATAGCCGTGCCGGAGCGTGCGCGCTGCACGGGCTCAAGGAACAGTCCCATCTGCTCGCCAAGGCCGGCGTTCGCATTCCCCGACCGTGGTTCGACACCCAGCTCGCCGGATATCTGGTGGAATCCGACTATCATCCCGATTCCCTGGATGCGGCTGCGGCGCATTTCCTTGATCTGCCGATCGAGGACGGGGACGAACCCGCACAGGGCGAGCTGGCGCTCGACATCGACGATGAGCCCGAAGCCGTCAAACCGACATCCGTGATCCGTCATGTGGCCACGGTCCGTGCCCTCGCCCACGAACTGGCATCCAAGGTGGTGGCACGCAAGCAGTACTCCCTGTTGCACACCATCGAGCTGCCGGTGTCACAGGTGCTCTTCGGTATGGAGTCGATCGGCGCGGCCGTGGACGAAGGCCGACTGATCGCCATGCGTGACCGGTTCGCCACCGAGGCGCGCGACGCCCAGGAGCAGGCATGGGATGCGGCCGGCAAACGCATCAACCTGCAGAGCCCCAAGCAGCTGCAGGCGGTGCTGTTCGACGACATGCAGCTTCGCGGCACACGAAAGACCAAATCCGGCGGATACACCACCGATGCGGCCGCCCTACAGGAAATGGCCGTGCGCAACGTGAACAACGAACGCGCCAGCTCGTTCCTCGTGGCGCTGCTGCGCCATCGCGAGACCAACAAGCTCAAGCAGATCGTGCAGAGTCTGCTCGACGAGGTCAACCACGACGACGGCCGCATCCACACCACGTTCGAACAGACCGTGGCCGCCACCGGTCGTCTGAGCTCCGCGGCCCCGAACCTGCAGAACATCCCCAACCGCAACGCCGCCGGACGCGAGATCCGCGGCGCGTTCGTGCCGGGGGATGGCTTCGTGTCGCTGATGAGCTGCGATTACTCACAGGTGGAACTGCGCATCATGGCGCACCTGTCCGGAGACGAGGCGCTGATCGAGGCGTTCCGCTCCGGCGCCGACTTCCACCGATACGTGGCCTCGCTCGTCTACCAGATTCCGGTGGACGAAATCACCGGCGACCAGCGCTCCCACGTCAAGGCGATGAGCTACGGCCTAGCCTACGGACTGAGCACCTACGGCCTCGCCCAGCAGCTCAAGATCTCCCCGGCAGAAGCCGACGTACTCAAGGACAAGTACTTCGCCACGTTCGGCAAGGTGCACGACTATCTGGAATCCCTGGTGTCCGAAGCCAAGCGCAACGGCTACACCGAAACCATGTTCGGACGCCGCAGGTACTTCCCCGGACTCAAATCCACGAACCGTCGCGTACGAGACGCGGCCGAACGCGCCGCACTCAACGCGCCGATCCAGGGAACCGCAGCCGACATCATGAAGATCGCCATGATCCGCGCCGCCGAAGCCCTGCATGACCACGGTCTGTCCAGCCGCATCATCCTGCAGATCCACGACGAACTCGTGGTGGAGATCGCGCCGAACGAAGCCGATACGGCCACCGAGCTGATTCGTGACGCCATGGAGAACGCCGTGCACCTCGACGTGCCGCTCGACGTCTCCACTGGAATCGGCGACGACTGGCAGCTCGCCGCACACTGAACGCAACCATCCTTCGGAAAGGGGCCGAAATGACCGAACCGACCACGCCTCCCACCCTCAAGCAGGTCATCGACGTACTCGAGACGCTGTACCCGCTGCGTTACGCGGAAAGCTGGGACGAACCCGGCCTGATCGTGGGCGACCTCGCCCGACCGGTTCGACGCATCTACTGCGCGGTCGACCCCACCCGCGAAATTGTGGCCGAAGCCGTGGCCTACGGCGCCGACCTGCTCATCACCCACCATCCGCTGTTCTTCCGATCGGTACACCAGATCTCCGGACTCGGATTCCGAGGCGACATCGTCAACACGCTGATCGCCAACCACTGCGGACTCTGGGTGGGGCACACCAACGCCGACTCCGCCCACCGCGGCACCGCCCACGCCTTCGCCGACCGACTGGGACTGGTCAACCAGCGTCCACTCGAACCCATCAACGATCCGACCAGCGAACACCCGGTCGGACTCGGACGCATCGGCGAACTTCCCGAACCGGTCACACTGCGCGCGCTCGCGGAACGTGTTGCCGGCCTGCTGCCGCATACGGAACTCGGCATCCAGGTGGCGGGCGATCCCGACCAGACGGTCCATACCGTCGCCACCCTGCCCGGTTCCGGCGATTCGATGTTCGACGAGGTCCGTGCCAGCGGCGCCGACGTGTACATCACCAGCGACCTGCGGCATCACCCCGCCACCGACGCCTGGCAGCAGGCGCTGTACGAGGCGGAACTGCGCGAACGCGGATTCGCCGTCGGACAGGGGAACACGGGGGAGTGCGTACCCCGTCCCGCGCTGATCAACACGCCGCACTCGGCCATCGAGCGCTCGCTGTTCCACTATCTGGTGCCGGACGTAGCGAACGCCCTCAAGGAGACAACCGGCGCGGACGTGGAGATCGCGCTGTCCGAAACCAGCACCGATCCCTGGACCTTCCGCGTCGGCTAAACGATCGGCTGAACGACGGCGTTGCCGCTATCGTCCCAGACGGGTCAGCTTCAGCGGGTCGAGCACGTCATCCAGAATCTCCTTGCGGATCCTGCCCTCGTCCACGGCCACGTCATGCACGCTGCGTCCCTCGGCCAACGCCTTGTGTGCGAGTCGCACCGCCTCCTCGTACCCCACGTAGCCGTTGAGCGACGTGGCCAGCGAAGCGCTGTTCTCCGCGCGCTCCATGCCGATCTTCGCGTTGACGGTGATGCCCTCCACACAGTTGGTGCGCAGCGTATCCATGGCATGGGCCAGGATCAGCATGCCGTCGAGCAGCGAATGCACGATCACCGGTTCGAACGCGTTGAGCTGCAGCTGTCCGGCCTCGGCGGCGAACGCGACCGTGGTGTCCATGCCCATCACGGTGAACACGCTTTGGTTCACGCTCTCCGGGATCACCGGGTTGATCTTGCCCGGCATGATCGACGAACCGGCCTGGCGCGCCGGAATATGAATTTCCACCAAACCGGCCTGCGGGCCCGAGGTGAGCAGTCGGATGTCGTTGGCGATCTTGCCTAGGTGCACGGCCAGACGCTTTACCGCGGACGACGTGTCGACGAAATCGGCCATGTCGCTGGTCGCCGCGATCGCATCATCGGCGGACGTCACGGCAATGCCGGACACGGCGCGCAGTCGTTCGGTGACGATGCCGCGGAACCGAGCGTCTGCGCAGATGCCCGTGCCGATGGCGGTACCACCCAGATTCACCACTGCAAGACGGTCGATCATGTCGGAAAGCCTGCGAGAATCGCTGGCGATCGTGGTGTGAAACGCGCCGAATTCCTGGCCGAATGTCATCGGCACCGCGTCCTGCAGCTGGGTGCGGCCGAGCTTGACCACGTCGGCGGTACGACGGGACAGTGCCAGGAACGACATGGACAGCGCGTCGACGCTGCGGATCAGCGTACGCAGCGCGAAGATCAGCGACAGTCGGGCTGCGGCCGGATACGTGTCGTTCGTCGACTGGGACTTGTTCACCGTGTCGTTCGGATGAATGACCGAGTATTCA
This sequence comes from Bifidobacterium vansinderenii, assembly GCF_002234915.1. Taxonomy (GTDB): domain Bacteria; phylum Actinomycetota; class Actinomycetes; order Actinomycetales; family Bifidobacteriaceae; genus Galliscardovia; species Galliscardovia vansinderenii. The sequence continues at coordinate 47,189 of NZ_NEWD01000041.1, forward strand.
CCACGCTCATAGCCGCCAAGTTCCAGCGCGCGGTTGGCGATCACCTCGTTCATGTTCATGTTCGTGCTCGTGCCGGCGCCGCCCTGCAGCACGTCGACCGGGAACTGATCGTCGAACATGCCGGCGTACACGTCCTTGCACGCGCGTTCGATCAGGCGTCCCTGTTCACGGGTGATGCCTCCCAGCGCCACATTCGCCTGGGCGCAAGCCTGCTTGACGAGCGCGTAGGCGCGGATCAGCTCCGGGTGATGACTAACGGGTACGCCGGAGATGGGGAAGTTCTCGATGGCTCGTTGCGTGTGAATACCCCAGTAGACGTTTGCGGGAACCGGCAGCGTGCCGATACAGTCCTTCTCGATGCGGGTGGTGCCGTCGTTGTTGTTCATACGTACCGTGTCGGTCAGGATCGCAGCGGTCATTTGGTATTCCTCCCTGTACTCCCGGTCGTGCCGGGCGTTGGTGATGATTGTGGGATGTCATCGTCGCCGGTTGGCTTCGATGTCACCAGACCATACGCGGGCACGACACACCGTACAAGAGCACCGATTCCTTCATTTCCCATAGGAGAAAACTATGGATGGGAAGTCGCGTAAGCGACGTTAGACAGAAAGATCGTTGCAATCATGCGGATAATGAGCGTATGACAAGGGCGTGGTACGAGCCATGACGAGAAACGTCACCTCGATATGAGGCTATTGCGCACTCGCCGGGATTTACATGCCGAACATATTCGCGATACCGTTTCGCATCACTGGCGTTTCACCATGTTTGCCATGACATTGACGCAGATTCAGGCGTTCTACTACGCCGCCACCTTGGGATCGTTCACCGCAGCGGCCGAATACATGGGCATGACCCAGCCCACCGTGTCGGAACTGGTGCGACGCATCGAGGCCAATTATGGTCTGCAGCTGTTCGTGCGCGGCGGACGTCGTCTGGTGCTCACCACTGCGGGGCGTACGCTGCTGCCGTGGGCCAAGCGGCTCATGGACGGCGCACTGGGCGCCGACACCGCGTTGAACGCTCTGCTGACGGGCCGTGGGGGAACGGTGTCGTTCGGCATTCTGCGTAACGCCGGCTACTATGGACTGTCCGATCTGGCGTCCGTGTTCAGCGAGGCGCATCCGAACGTGCACCTGCGATTAGTGGGGCAGAATTCGTTCGAGGTTGCCGATGCGGTTCGAGACGGTGAGTTGGAGGCCGGACTGCTGTGTCTGCCTATCCCCACCGATGGACTCGCCATTACCCCCCTGATGCGGCAGGAGATCCTGTGGGCCAGTTCCAAGCCCGAGCGCTGTGAGAAGCCGATGCCGGTGGAGAAGATCGGCGACGAACCGCTGATCCTGTACGATGCCCATCACGGATGGCGTGACCCGTCGCGCAGGCAGCTCGCCCAGCAGGCGCAGATGCACGGCGTGACCTTGGACCCGATGATCGAGATCGAATCGGTGGATGCCGCGATCTCCTTGGTATCGCTGGGTCTTGGCGACACGATTCTGCCGCGTGCGGTGGTCGGAACGGACGGTTTCCCCGACAACGTGTACACCACGTCGCTTGCCGAACCGATCTACGACACGTTCGCTCTGGTGACCCGCAAGAACTGGGAGCTGTCGCCGATGGCGAAGTACCTCGCCGGACTTGCCGTGGACATGCTGCTGGCGAATGCCGACGGTGCCGACGAAGTACTGGCACATACCCCCGTCACCTGATGGTTCGGGGGCTGCGCTCGATTGCGTTGATTGACTGTTGCTAACCGGAATCAGGCGGCGAGCGTGTCCTTGATCGCGCCGACGAAGTAGTCCAGATCGTCGGGCTTGCGGGACGTGATCAGACGCCAGCCGTTCTCATCGTCCACGGTCAGCTGGCTGTCGACGTAGTGACCGCCGGCGTTCTCGATGTCGGCGGCGATGTAACGGCAGGGGGAGGCGGTCTTGCCGTCGATCAGACCGGCGTTGACCAGCAGCCAGGCGCCATGGCAGATCGCGGCGATCGGCTTGCCCTCGTGGGCGAACTCCTGCGCGAGCGTGATCGCGTCCTCGTTCACGCGGATGCGATCCACGTTGCAGGTGCCGCCGGGCACGACCAGCAGATCGTAGTCGGCCGCCTGCACGTCGGACAGCTTGGCATCCGGCGTGAGCGTCTCGCCCTCGTAACGGTCGTGCTGCACGGTCTCGCACTTGTCGAGCGTGGTCGCGGCGAGCGTCACCTGCGCGCCTGCGGCCTTGAGATCGCACAGCGGACGGGTCAGCTCGGTCTCCTCGATGCCCCAGTTGTTCACGATGATCAGCACCTTGGCGTTCTCGACGGCCATGATTCGTTCCTCCTTGATCGGGTTGGATTCCCGTATCCATTATGCGCGTGCATGGCGTATTCTGTGTTCCGTTTGCGGATAAATGATTTGTCGTATAAAAGAGGAACGATCATGGTCACATCGAACAGAAGTCGTGTCGTCGTCATCGGTACGGGTAGCGTCGGATCGGCGGTGGCAAGCGCCATCGTGCAGCAGGGGCTGTGCAACGAACTGGTGCTGATCAACCATAATCCGGACAAGGCGAAGGGACTGGCCATGGACCTGGCCGACGGCTTGGAGTTCCTCGGCCGTTTCGTGACGATTCGTCCTGGTAGCTGGGCCGATTGTCAGTGCGCCGACGTGGTGATCGTGACTGCCGGACCCAAGCCGAAGCCGGGGGAGACCCGCATGCAGGAGCTTGGCGCCGCCATCGACATCGTCGACCCGATTCTGCGGCATATCGCGGATTCGGGATTCGATGGCATTCTCCTCATGGTGTCGAATCCGGTTGATGTGCTCAGCTGGTTCGCGTGGAAGCGAACGGGATTGCCTCGCGAGCAGGTGCTTGGCTCGGGCGCCGCGCTCGACACGGCGCGCATGAAGACGATCATCGGTGAGTTGACCCATCTTGATCCGCGCCTCGTCTCCGGCTATGTGATCGGAGAGCATGGGGATTCCCAGTTCGTGCCATGGTCCACGGTCTCGTTCATCGGCAAGTCCTTCGCACAGTATCTTGAGGACAACCGATCCCGGTATCCAGGCGTTACGCTCGCCGGCATCGAGGAGTCGACCCGACGGCGTGGACTCGACATCAAGGGATTGCGCGGCGGCACGAGCTACGGCATCGCGGCCACCATAGCCGGACTGGTGCGCACGATCCTGTGGAACGAGCGCAGCGTCGTCTCCATCTCGACGCTGGTCGACGGGGAATATGAGTACGGTGAGCGGGATGTGTTCCTGTCGCTTCCCGTCGCTCTTGACGGCAATGGCGTGGGAGACTTCGTAGACCTGCACCTCAGTGGTGACGAACTGTCGCGATTCCACGCATCCGCCGCTGTGGTCCGCGAACACTGCGCGCTTATCGCCGATCGGTTGTGACCGCATGTGGTGTCGTATTCCGCCGCAGATGAATTCGTTCAGTGAGTGAATTAAAAACGGTAAGCGTTAAAGAACAGCGAAAAGCAGCAGAAGCAATAGGGTGATCGCCGGGAACGCGAACTGCTTGAGGGCCGCACCGCGCTTGTCGGGACTGCCGGTGAACAGAACCAGGGCGGCGAGCGCCATGGACGCGGTGCCGGCGATCATCAACGTCACGCCGACGACCTGCTGCCCGCACAACGCAAGACCCGCGCCGACCAGAGCCATGGCTCCGAGAAACAGATTGTAAAAGCCCTGATTGTAGGCCATCTCCTTAGTCGCCTCGGCCTCCTGAAGCGAGGGAATGGAAAAGGTCGTCATCGTTTTCGGCTCGGTCCACCGAAACGATTCCAGAACAAAGATCACCACATGGAGCAGTCCCGCCAGAATCGCGAACACACAGGCAGCCGTCAACATCATCGATTTCCTTTCTCTAGGCAATAAGCCGGATACAGGATGATAGTCGTAGATGTTGATTGAGATCAGAACTGCTTGCGGCGCAGTATTTTAAGACGGATACAGAAATGCCGGGGGAATACCCCCGGCGACTTGGAGCCTTGCCGTTACCGGACAAAGCAAAATAATTATGTCAGAATCAGCCTCGACTTGCAAGCTCGCCATCGGTCATGGTGTTGGCTGGCGCTCTTCCACCCTTACATGCATTTGTTATTTCGTTACCGTTCTTTGAAGTAGGTGAAGAGGTGTCGTTCTCGGATATGGAGCGTGGCGGCTGTGGTGGCGAGTAGGTAGGCGGTGCTGGTAGTGATGGTGGTTTGTATGGCGTTGAGGGTGATGGTGGTTCGGTCGGTGGCGTCGATGAGGAGTCTGGCGGCGGTCATGTCGATGGGCAGGCTGATGGCGGTGGCGAGCAGGATGGTGATGCCGGTTTCGATGATGATTTGCGTGGCGAGTGCGGGTTTGGGGACGCCGCAGTGCAGTGCGGAGGCGATTTCGAGCCGGCGGCCGCGTATGAGCAGGTATCCGATGGCGAGGGCGATGAGCGCACCGCAGGCGGGCAGGATGCGTGTGGAGCGTTGCCGGTAGAGGGTTTGTCCGTCGAAGTCGTCGCCTTTGGTGGTGTTGAGCTGGCTGAGGGTGGGTGCGTCGTCGCCGGTGGTTTTCGCGTTCGGGGTGAGGGTGGACCAGAGGGCGTCGCGGGTCTGGCTGGTTTGCGGCCAGGTCTTGGCCCAGCAGGCGTCGAACGTGCTGGTGGCGGGTGTTTCCTCCATGAGCGCGTACGCGTATCCGGGGGTGCGTCCGTCGTCGGGGTATTGGTAGACGCCCTTGACGTGTGCGGTGCGCCCGTCGGCGAGGCCGATCGTGCCGCCGGTGGTGGTGCCGAGCGTTTCGGCGATTTGTTGGGATGCGATCAGTCCGGTCGTGTTCGCGTCCTGTTTGGCGTCGAGGAGTTTGGCCAGTCCGGGGGTGATCTGGTAGAGGGGCGTGGTGGTGTCGGGCAGGGCCGCGAGGGTGAGCGGGTCCGCCGTGCGGATCGCTCCGGCGGCCTGGACGCCTGTGAGACTGGTGAGGCGTTCGCAGGATGCCGCGTCGATGCCGTCGGGCGCGTTGAGCACGAGGATGTCGGCCCCGGACTGCCGGTATGCGCTTGCCTGGTCGAGGATGGCCGAGCCGGCGGCGATGTCCATGACGCCCGTGCCGGCGGCGGTCAGGGCCAGGGCGAGGACGGCCGGGGCGAGGCGGGCGGCGCCGCTGGTGATGGAACGCCATGCCTCGGAGATGACGGAGGTTGCTTTCATCGTGGTGTGGTTCATTGGTAGTTCTTCAGGTCGATGATGTCGGTGCATGCGTCGCGCGTGTTCGGGTCGTGGGTGGAGACCACGACGATCGTGTCGTTGCGGGCGATGCGGGAGAGTGATTCGCTGACCGTGGCCGCGGTGTGCATGTCGAGCTGGGCGGTGGGTTCGTCCACGAGCATGAGCGAGGGTTGGGCGGCGAACGCGCGGGCGAGCATGAGGCGCTGGGCCTCGCCGCCGGACAGTTCCGCGAACCTGCGGTCGGCGACCCGTGTCAGGTTGAACCGGTCCATGAGCGTGCGCGCCTGTTCCTCGGCCTCGCGGCGCGGGAGCCCCCGGGCGAGCAGGGGCAGGCTGACGTGGTCGATCGCGGTACGCTGGGCCACGCCGTGCGGGTTCTGGAAGATCCAGCGCATCGAGTCGATGCCCTGACGGGCCACCCGGCCTTCGGCGGGCGTGGTCCAGCCGGCGATGATGCCGAGCAGCGTGGACTTGCCCGCGCCGCTCGGCCCGGTCAACGCGTACACGTGTCCGGGCATGAGGCTTGCGGTCAGATCGTGGAACAGGAGCGGGCCGTCGGCGTACCGGTGGCCGACGTGGCCGAGGTCAACGCGCATCGCACGCCGCCTGTCCCGGATCGGCCTTGATGCGCGCGGGCGCCTTGCCGTCGATCGTGACCAGCGTGCGGCCCAACGAGCTGCCGGCCACGTGCGCCTTGACGCTCGTGCCGTCGGTCGCCACCACGCACCCGTCGCTGCCCTTGAGCCCGGTGAGCGCGGCCGCGGGCACCGAATACACGCCGATCGGCTCCTTGAGCTTGTAGGTCACGGTCACGCTCGTGACGTCCTCGCCGTCCTTGCGCGCGCCCGTGTACGTGGACCATCCGGCCATCGCCTGCAACGCGGCCGTGTCCGACACGATGCCGTCGTCGCCGATGGGATAGTCCCGGCCGTTGATCTCGACCACGCGATCGCCTTGGATGCGGCCGTCCGGCAGGGACGCGGCCTTGACCGACGCGACCCCGGCCAGGCTGCGGAACGCGGGCGAATCCGTCGAATCGCCGGTCACGGTCGAACCCAGCGACGCCGCGCACGACACGCTCATCGCCTGTGCGGGCAGCCACACCGCCAACGCGCGGGAGAACGCGCCCTGCTGGACCCTGGCCGTCGCCGCGGCCGTGCCGGCGTTCGTCGCGTACAGGCGCCGCCACGCGTCCCACGTGGCCCAGTCGAACACGCCCGACCGGGAGCCCCCGTAGCCGAGCGCGGCCAGCTCGTCCTGCAACGCCGTCACGTCGTCGCCCTTGTCCCCGTACGCCAGATCACGATACAAGGGCGTGTCCGTGTGCAGACTCACCAGAGGAGTGCCGTCCACGTCGTACTCGTGCGAGCCCGAACGCACCACGCCGTCCGCGGGACACGACGCGAACGTGACCCTGCCTGACACCGGGAACGCGACCCCGCCGGCCGGCGATGCCGTCACGTCCACGTTCAGGGAACGCGCGTCGTCGAAATCCTCCGACCCCAACGCGAGACTCCCCGCATCCGGGGAAGCCGACAGGGACGGCGGCGTCGCCATCCGTTCCAACCCCACGGCCAATCCCATGCCGGCCGCCAGACACGCGACCATGCACGTCGCCACGAACCCCACGCCGTTTACCCGACGACGCGTGCGGGCACCGTTCTTTCCCGATCGAAACACGAGCATCACCCCCTCTCTACTTGCTCGGATTCGCCAGGCACTGGGAGAACGCATCCGACGACGTGTCCAGCTTCGACGACCCCTCGGGCTTGCCCATCTCGGTCAGGTAATCCTGCTTCGTGAACGAGTCCGGCACCAGCTTGCGTCGCTTCAGGCAACCCACGACCAGTTCGATCTCGTCCGCGTTCGACGGGTTCTGCACCATACGCTCGTACAGGTCGCGGATCTGCAGGTTCGTGCCCTTCGCGCACGCCATGCTGTCCTCGTTCGCCTTGGCTGAATCATAGTTGTCGTCCGTGTTCATGTGTTCCTGCATCAACCCGGTGGACTGGTCCGTGTCAAACTCCACGTCATCGCCCTTGGCGGCCATGCACTCCTGGTACTTCTCGTTCGCCTCCCGGTAATCCGACTCGCTGATCTTGCCCGCCTTGACCGCGCGCTCCAGCACACCGCGCTCGAAATCGCTCGACGCCGACTGCAACGCCTGCTTCAACTCCGCCTCATACGACGACGATTCGGAAGACGACGAAGACGAGGAGGAAGCCCCGTCCGACGCGCCGGCATTCCCGGAACCCGGCATCGAACACGCCCCCAAACCCAACACCACCGACAACACGCCGGCAGTCGCGACCACGCGCAGCATCCGCTTCAACAGCATGATGATGTGCTCCTTTCGTGTGAACATTGACTGTGACGGGAACACACCGTAAAAGACGGTTCGATGGGTTTGGGCGGTTTCGACCCGCTTCCGACCGTTTTTGACCGATTTCCGACCTCGTTCGCCACGGCCGATATGATGTGCCGCAGTCAATCAACCGGAAAGGAGACGCCGATGCGCGTGCTGGTCGTCGAAGACAACGTGAACCTCGCCGATGTGGTCGGCATGGGGTTGCGTATGAAGGGCTTCGACACGACGGTCGTCTACGACGGACGAGACGCGATCGACGAACTGGACGGAAGCCAGTGGGACCTGCTGATCCTCGACCGCGATTTGCCCGGCGTGCATGGCGACGAGATCTGCCGACGGCTGCGGGCGCGACGCGATCCTGTTCACATCCTCATGCTCACCGCCGCCTCCCGCACCGACGACATCGTGCAGGGACTGGGACTCGGCGCGGATGATTACCTGACCAAGCCGTTCGCGTACGCGGAGCTGCTCGCCCGTGTCGAAGCAGTCCAGCGGCGGCTTGGCCTGGCCGATACCGGACTGTTCGTGCGAGGCGGGTTCCGGGCCGATTTCCGCACCGGTGACATCAGCATGAACGGCGAGCCATTGCGCTTCGGCCAACGCGAGCTCGCCGTGCTGCGCATGCTGGTGGAGGCGCATGGTGCAGTGGTGGGTGTCGATCGGTTATACGACGAGGTCTGGAAAGACGATCACGCACGTACGAAAAACATTGTCAAAAGCACCGTGTACACGCTGCGCTCCAAGATCGGCGACCTGGACATCATCGAGACCATACCCGGACAGGGATACCGCATATCATGAACCAACAGCACACCACACGCGAGCCACGTCCGCGCATTCTTCGCCCATCGCAATGGTCGACGCGAGGCCGTCTGACCGCCACGATCGTCATCGCGTTCCTGCTGCTGACGACCGCCGTCACCGCCGGCACGTTCCTCATCGTGAACCGGCAACTGTCCACCGTAACGGTCGGCGGCATCGACACGAGCACGGACTCCGAAAGCGCGGACCAGTCGCTCCGTCAACCATCGTCAAACGCTCCCGACGGCGACGATTCCGGCTACACGTCCATCCGCGTCAATGAGGACAGGGAAGACGGACTGTCGCTCAAGGCGACGGCGGGCGATGCCCGTACACGCGATCTCGTGCTCGCCGCCGCCGTCGCGCCGATCCTCGTGTTCGGCGCGCTGGCGGCCATCCTCACATGGACCATCGCCACCAACAGTCAGAAACGCATCAACATGGTGGCTAGGCAGATCACGACCGCGGACGGGCCGCTGTCCATACGCCATGCCGTCAGCATCCCGGAACGCAACGACGAGGCCACGACCATCGCCAACGCCTACAACGTCATGCTCCGCGACCTGAACGACTCCATCGAGCGGGAGAAACAGTTCATCGCCAACGCATCCCACGAACTGAAAAACCCGCTCGCCGCCACCTCGGCCGCCCTCGAAATCCCACTCGACGCGGGATTGTTCGACGACTTAACTCGACCATTCGTGCAGAAAGCGATCGAAGCCAATCGTAGCGGCTCGGCGCTTGTGCTCCGCTTGCTTGAACTCGCCAGCATCCAACATCTCGACAGTGCAGACTTTACCGACGTTGACCTTGCCGAGATCGTCGCCAATGTTCTTGACGCGGAACATGATGTTATTGGTGAATTCACGATAACGACGTCTCTTATACCTGTGACACTACGGGCAGATCATACGCTCGTTCATCGGCTGGTTGAGAACCTTATTCTTAACGCTGCGCAACATAACATTTCTGGTGGCAGCATTGACATCGTCACTGGAATGGAGCATGACGACACCGGAGCCAGCTATGCAATACTTGCGGTCACCAATACTGGCAAAGATCTCACCAAGATCGATTTGACGGAACTACTCGCTCCGTTCAACCGCGGTCCCAACAGTAGAATCAACAACAAGTATGAGACTCCCAATCACGGGCTCGGTCTATCCATATGCGATGAGATAGTTCGTCTCCACCACGGCACCATGAATCTAAAAGCCAACCCACAAGGAGGGCTGATGGTCAACGTACATTTGCCTGACCGCTAAACAGACAATCCGCGCTCGCAGGCTGCGAGTCTGGTTATGATGTTCGGCATTGTCGATCATCGAAAGGAGAAGCGCATGGCTATCACGTTCACCGAGGAGAGGACGTTCACTCAGGATCAGGCGCAGCAGCTGTTTCGTTCGGTCGGCTGGGTGTCGGGCGAATATCCGGAGCGGTTGCATAAGGCGCTGATGGGCTCGTCCACCGTCATCTCCGCCTGGGATGGGGATCGGCTGGTCGGTCTCGTGCGTGCGCTGGACGACGGTTCGATGCTCGCCTACGTGCATTACGTGCTGGTTGATCCGGAGTATCAGGGCAACGGTATTGCCGGCCATATGATCGAAATGATCAAAGACAAGTACCGCGACTACTTCTACATCGAAGTCATGCCTGAGGAGAGCAAGAACGCGTCCTTCTACGAGGGTCACGGTTTCCACGTCATGGACGATGGTGTGGCAATGCAGATCGTGAACCCGAATTGGTGAATGGTTCCTGTCCCTCGCTGATATGTCATCGGGTGACGGTCCTGCTCTTGGCCCGTGCCTGATGCTCGTAATGGTCGACGAGCGGGAGGAACAGTTCGTCTACCGTGGCGATGATGTCCGCTTCGGACAGTGGGCGCATGTCGCGCAGGATGATCGCGCGGCCGAGTTCTCCGGGCATGCGCAGCAGCGATTCCGGCAGTTCGCAGGTGATGTCGCCGCGCGCCCGCGCGTTGTCGATGGCCATCATGATGCTGGGCTGGTCGCTGATCATCGTGCGTTCGTACAGTTCGTGCGCGCTCACGCCGAGCCAGCTGGCGTAGACACCGAACTTGGCCAGCGCCATCACCGCGTCGGACTGTTTGCGATTGAGTTGCAGGAGGACGGAGATGACGTCGCCTCTGAGTGTGCCGGTATTAGGCCGTTCTATGACGGCGTGGATGCGATGTTGTTTCATGGCGGCCACGAACAGTTCCGTACGATTCGACCATCGTCGGTAGAGCACCGGTTTGCTGGTATGAGCTCTGGCGGCCACGTTGTCGAAGGTGAACTCCTCGGCGCTGCACGTGGACAGCTGCTCCCAAGCGGCCTCCAGAATGGCCGTTTCCAAGGCCTTGCCTCGACGGCGTGTCTGCTTCGGTGTGGCGTGTTCTCCCATGGTCATCTCCATATGCTGCGTGGCATGGGCGCTGTGTCTTGGTGATCGTTCATGCCGTCGTTTACAAGATACCACGGCGTTTCTTATTCGCGGATATCTATAATCGTGGGTGTTTATAAGAAACTTATTGGTATCTTAAAGGGATTGGGGCATGAACGATACGGATGAGAAAACGAAGAGCCTGAACCGTTCCATGGTCTGCTTGTGCGCGGCCGAACTGGTGATGATGATCAACACCACCGCGTTCAACGTGGCGTTGCCGAACATCGCCGAGTCGTTCGGGGCGAGCATGGCGGAACAGCAGTGGATCGTCTCCAGCTACAACCTCGTATTCGCGGCCGTGGTGCTGCTGGCCGGATTCCTCGGTGACCGACTCGGTCATCTGAAGACCATGATCGTCGGACTGGCCATGTTCGTCATCGCATCAGTTATCGGTCTTGCAGCAGGGAATGTACCGGTGCTGCTCGTCTCGCGATCGATCATGGGAGCCGGCGCGGGCGTGGTCATTCCGATGGGGCAGGCGCTGCTCGGCATTCTGTTCCGGGACTCCGAATTGTCTCGCGCCATGACCGCATGGGCGATAGCCGGCACCTTGGGCGTGCCGTTCGGGCCGCTCGTCGGTGGAGCCCTCACCGCGACATTGGGATGGCGCGGCATCTTCGGATTCGACGGCGTGGTGTTTCTCGCCGTGATCGTGGTCATCCACATGAACGTTTCGCAGGTGAGCGCGTCGCATGAATCCCGGTCGTTGCATATGCCATGGATGTCGGTGGCGATGATGTTCGCCGGATTCACCCTGTTCTCGGCCGGCCTGGTCAATGCGCAGCATGGTGTGCTGTCCATGGACGCCTGGATTCCGATGACGGTCGGCGTGGCGCTGATCGTGGGATTCGCGTTGCATGATCGTGCATCCCGCAATCCACTGATGGAGCTTGGACTGATGAAGGATCCGTCGTTCGCCGCCTGCGCGCCGGCGTTGATGATGCTGAACTTCTCGATGTACGGCATCATCTTCATCATGCCCGCCTACCTGGAGACCGTGTTGCGCCATGACGCGCTGATCGGAGGAATGCTGCTGATGCCGCTGGTCGTCGCATCCATCGTGGGGGCGCGGATGAACGATTGGATCGTCTCCCGGATCGGCTCGCGCGGCACGAGTCTGATGGCCTTGGGATGTCTGGCCGTCGGCATGCTGACGATCGGCGTCGCCATGCGATTGCCCGAAGGCATGATGGAGCAGTCGATGGTGATGGTCGGTCAGATCGTGGCCGGTTTCGGACTGGGCGTAGGCCAGCCGGCAATGCTGACCTGGGCCATGGGAAGGGTGCCTGTCGAACAGTCCGGCGCCGGTTCCAGTCTGCTGACCGTGTTCCGTCAATTCGGGTCCATCATCGGTGTGGGAATCTTCGGCAGCATACAAAGCGGACTGTATGCGACCGGGTTCCAGAGTCTCGCGCGGACCGCCGGGCTGTCCTCGCAATCCGCCGGATCCGTGATGCTGGACTTCCAGCAGGCGGCCGGATTCACGGACGCAACGGGCGACGCGATACGGCAGGTGGCCTCCCACGCCTATGAATCCGCGATGCTCGGCAGCTTCGCCACAGCCGCCGCGATCATCGCCGTCACGCTCGGCGTCGTCGCGCTACTATCCCGTAGGGTGTCGACGAAGTAAAGGATGCTGGATTGCATCGGTTTATGTCAGCGTTGATTATGACCAATCCGTGATCGGTGGTCGCTCACCGGAAGTCTTCGACTCCATAAAAGGACATCTGCTCATCGCCCCACCATGCAAGGAATTGTTCAGCGGTCTCGCCGTTATGTCCGTCGTGGTTGAACGCCCCGTCGATAGACGCCATACGTCCGCGCGTTTCCTCGGCTAGGGCCGCGGCGACAAGTCCATAGCCAATGGAGGAGACGGCGGGGCTGCCGATATTCCGATACTCGTACCATGAATGATCCTGTGCGTTGATCAATCGCAATTCATCTGAAGTCAATGGCACATCGAATTCGTCGGCCTCTAATGGAATTATCTTGCCCAGCATGGATGCCGGGTAGCCGTGCTCTCCATTGGTTCGTTCATAGTCGTCGACCCAGGATTGGTCAACTCGGTCGCGAACCCACGTTGACGGCCATGAACTCGACTGCCACTGACCGTTGACCACATACGCAAAGCCAAGATCCATTTCGACTTTCCATCGTGTGGTCGGATCCACATACCGCACTTCCTTATCGGACGGTTTGCGTGGGTAGAATGCTCGTATCTCTAAGGTGCTATCGATGCTATACCGGTTGAGCAGCTGCTGATAGAGGATCTGAGTGCGCCGTCTTGTTTCTTCGACAAGCGGCATGTAATCCGTCGTCGGATATACGTCGATCGTAGTGGACATGTCCTCATGGTACCTGCTTATTGAAATTCCAAGGGGACGGTCATTCGACTGCAGTGCCTGAACGCTCGCAAAACTGCGATCAATTTCCCGTCTTATTGAACATATGGCTGAAGAGCATGGCAGCCGTTCTCTGTCCAGAGCGGTTCCAGTGGGCACGGCGCATCGCATCAGGACGTTCACCGTTCTTTCCAACGGATCCATTCGTCGTAGCTCATCTCCGGAATGCCTTCCGTGGGCAGCGGAATGTGGCGGAAGGGGTTGGAATCACGGAGATAGGTCTCGGCCCATGACAGATAATCCGCGAGCCTGCCGGCATCGGGCGCATCGACAATCCTGTCCGCGAGCGCCCTGCGCAGCAATGCCACTGTCTCCTCGAACTCCTTGTGCCGCACGATGTCGGCGCGAAGGCGGTCAAGCGTATCCATCCATTGCCTGTATTGAGCCGCCCTCCGGCGCAGTTCCTCCAATCGACGTGCGCGTTCCTTGCGTTCGATCTCTTCCTGCTTCCGTTGCTCGGCGCGTTCCCGGGCCCTGTCGGACACAAACTGGATCTTGTTAAGTACGTTTCCCAACTTGCGCTCCAGCTTTATGGTTGACGTGTCCTCGAATGTGAAACGCTCATAGGAATTTTCCCGGATTTCGATTCTCATGATTTCCGTAGGAATGTAATCATAGGTGGGATAAGAACGCCAATGTGCCCGTTCGCTTTGCTCACGTTCTTCCTTACTGGGAACATGGTTTACACGTTTCGTTCTCATGCTTACGCAGACAGTGACAGGCGAGTCTCCCGCGTCGATCATGAAAAGATCGGGGCCGGGGAAGATGCTCCGGCGGCGGCCCGTCCATGGATCCGTTTCGTATGTTGACGGATTGGCGGTCACCGTCCATCCTCGGCGAAGCGATTCCTCGACTAGGGCGTGCAATATGAGCAATGCGCGTTGGCACTGTTCGGGTGGGACGCTCAGTCTCTTCCTATGGTTCATCAGTTCCCGTATGGCCGGGTGTGGGCGTCGTATCTGGGAAGGTATCGGTAAGATCTGCATAGTGTTGCGGACTTTCGTGCCATGTTGGAGCGGCACACCGCTGTCTCGGGATGATACCGTTTTCTCTGGTGCTGTCATGGACGTTGCCTCGGAACGTTCTGGTGAAGCACCCTCCATGTGACGTTTCACTGCAGGACGTCTTCGGCTTTCGACATCGGGGGTTGCCGGGAGCTCGCCCGGGTAACGTCTATGCTCGATGTAATATTTCCCTGCCTCGGTGATAGAGGCCTTCCAGCTTTTGCCGTGCCCGGAGGATTCGATCAGACCGCGATTGCGCAGAGCCACGGCCGAAGAGAAGTGCCGAGAATCATCACGTTGATATACGTCATCCGGGCATCCTTCGCCGATCCATCGCAACACTGCCAATTGTGCATCGTTGAGTGGCGTTCTGCTTGGTCCCATACCATCATTATGAAAGTTGCCTCGAACATTGGCGACCGACACGTACCTGACGTTGTGCTCTCTAATGACGAGCGAGGCGGTAAGGCCAAGGGCGTATCCAGATGATATTGTTCCGGATTCACGAGTCCGTTGTGAAACACGACTATCAACCCGGTGAGTAGATTCGAGCGGTAAAGAGTGATCATGTGGTTTCTGTCGGTGTTTACGGTTCCGTTCCTGTTCTCGTTGACGTTGTGGCTGGTGACGTCCGTGGCGTTGACAGTTCCGGTGTTGGTGATGCTGTATAACGCATTACTGTTATTCATAACAAACTTCCTCATAAATTGGGAACGGAGTGATGCTTATGGACGGTATGGCTACCGAACTCGTACAGCAATACCTGTCGCATCGGTTCGGCTTGGACTCCGAGGACGCGCAGCGACGGAACTTCTCCAAAGACGAGTGGCGCATGATCCGAATGTTGCTGGAGCAGCTGATTGGCATGTAGAGGTAAGGTGATTCCCAGTGGAATGCTGGTTCCGCATCGTTGGCATGTGATGGCTGCCAGGGCTGATTCTAGGGGCGGTAAGGAGCGGTATGGGAATACGGCAATACGTGGTGGACGCTTTCACGGACAGGGTGTTCAAGGGTAATCCGGCGGCGGTATGTCTGCCGGAATCATGGCCGTCGGACGAACTGATGACGAACATCGCAATGGAGAACCGGTTCTCCGAGACCGCGTTCGTCGTTCGCGAGCCGGAGGGGTGGCGGCTGCGTTGGTTCACGCCGGGAGGTGAGATCGACCTGTGCGGACATGCGACGCTGGCCTCCGCATATGTGATGCTGCATTTCGTTGAGCCGGACGTGAACGAGGTGAGTTTCCGGACATTAAGCGGTGTACTGATCGTGACTCGGAAACGTGAGAATAAGCACGGTGGCGAGATCTTTACCATGGATTTCCCCGCATACGATCTCAAGCCCACGCCCGTCACCGACATGATGGAACAGGCTCTTGGTGCTCGCCCCGTTGAAGCATGGCTTGGGCGAGATCTGCTGTGCGTGATGCAGGACGAGCAAAGCGTGCGTGCACTCAAACCCGACATGATGACGCTCAAGGAGCTGCCCGGACTATTGGCCAACGTTACGGCCGCCGGTGATCCGGAGTCGGGATTCGACTGCGTCTCCCGCTCGTTTGCTCCGAAATGCGGCATCGCGGAGGATCCGGTCTGCGGTTCCGGCCACTGCCACATCCTGCCCTATTGGAGCGACCGCCTCGGTCGGACCGATCTGGTGGCCTATCAGGCATCCGCGCGTGGCGGCGTCATCCATGCGACGGTCGGTAACGGACGCGTCGGCCTCGGCGGCAGTGCGACGCTGTTCTCCGTCGGAGAGATCCTGCCCGAGTGATCACGTGCCGTTCCCGCGATGTTGCCGTCGGTTGCGCATGTGGCGCGTCGATCTTAGGAGAGATTCCCTCTCTGTCGCGCCCGTAGTTGTTGACTAAACGGATGGGAACAGCGCACCGCGGATACGAAAGCCTCGAATCATGAGGAATCGGGATTAAGGACGTCTTGCGCGTAATGCTGTCACCCGTGATTGACTACGTATCCAGTCGGCGGCCTTCGGGTCGATGGCACGGGCAATCCAGCCGAGATTGGCGCACTGCCCATCCAGGTAGCGCTGTTCGTCGGCAAGGTTGCCAAGCACGATGTGCTCCTGATGCGACAGACGGTTACGCAGATCGCGCATCGTCTTGACATGGCTCTCAAACATGGCGCGTCTACGAGATGGATAGTTTGGCATGCCGCCATTCGCCGGGTCTCGAAGTGCCCTCCACACGGTCTGCTCCAGTCTGGACGAGAGCAGGAAGCACCATGATCCGAGTGACATGTCAGCGATTACGCGACCCGGTGTGACCGGTTTGCCCGAATACCGTATCTGACGTTCGATCTCGTCAATCGAGTTCTCGAACCGTCTCGTCCTCGACGAGTTGAATCGAAACCTCGCATCATCTCGGTACCAGTCGTCGTGTCCGCATGCGTTGGCGAGACGAACGGACATGAAGTTGCGCAGTAGCACCTCCACATGTGCGATGTCTTCAAGCAGAGCCTTGGAGATGCGCCCGTTCCACACGTACAAGTCGACCACGTCGCATCCGGTGGCCTGTGCGGAACGTACATAGGTGGCCATGCGCTCGACAGAGAACCATCGTTCGAGGTCGGCAAGTGTAACGGATTGACTTTCGGGACTCATACCGGCTATACTACTGATGAATGCCCCGGAACGTCACTCATGCGAAACATCATGAAACCCCGGGGATTTTTTCTTTTCGCCTATACTTGGGCCTATAGGAACAAAAGTGTTGCTTTAGCCTTCGGTTTCTAGTCGGTTTGGTTCCATTCGGTGTGGGTGTGGAACTCGTTCCAGTCGACGCCTGTGCCGTATTGCGGAGATCCGTCGTCGCCGCTGTCATCCGGTCGTGCCGCCCGGCGCAGGGGTTTCCAGTGTTCGGGCCTGATCAGCGATTTGGGATCCGGGGAACCGCTTTTCATGTAGCACACCCATTCGCAGGCGCGTCTCATGTGCTCCTCGGGCAGTCCGTGGTGGTCGAGGAGCACGTGCTTGAGCGGCGAGTTGACGCCGCCCTCGAGACGGTTCGTGGTGCGCGCCACGGGGCCTGCGGCGGTCAGCGATGGCTCGAGGAACGCGAACAGTTTGCCCTCGCGGAACAGCTTCTCCAACCGCCGGTAGCAGCGGCGGACCTCCTGATGCGTCCACCACCACTCCTGTTTGGAGGCCTTCGGGTTGTCGGGATCGTCCTTCGCGAGGGTGCGTTCGTCGATGAAGTCCCTCCAACGCAGGTGCCATGCGTTGAGCGCCTCGCCCCATTTGGCCGCCTGCTCGGCGTCATGCACCTTGGTGAGCCGGTCGGAGAGCTTCTTGAGTTCCCTGCCCGCCTCGAGCCTGGGTTTCGAGGTCAGGNCGGCCCTCGTGTTGCGCTGCACGTGCACCAGGCAGCGCTGGATCCGCGTGGACG
>NZ_NEWD01000042.1 GCF_002234915.1 Bifidobacterium vansinderenii
CTCTCAGGCCGGCTACCCGTCGAAGCCATGGTGGGCCATTACCCCACCATCAAGCTGATAGGACGCGACCCCATCCCATACCAGTAAAACCCTTTCCCACACCCCCATGCAGAGGCGCGGAGCATCCGGCATTACCACCCGTTTCCAGGAGCTATTCCGGAGTACGGGGCAGGTTGGTCACGCATTACTCACCCGTTCGCCACTCTCACCCGCCAGCAAGCTGGCAGGATCCCGTTCGACTTGCATGTGTTAAGCACGCCGCCAGCGTTCGTCCTGAGCCAGAATCAAACCCTCCACAAAAAAACCTTCATGAAGAGCCAAAAAACATGACTCGAAAAAAAGAAAAGAAAAAGACAGACAAAACACCAACCAGGAAACCCCGGCCAATGCTCGCACAATCCTTCCAAAAAACCCGACCACAATCACAGCCCCTCTCGGGACACTCCACAAACGGGAGCCATGGCCGGACTGGCAATCAAAACTTAGTAGTACAAAACACGCTCTTGAGTTCTCAAACCACCACCACACAGGCAAGCGACTCAGACCACAACCTGAACCATCCGTGCCGGGCAGCAAAAGATAAACATACACAAGAACCCACCGGCCCGCAACCCGGGCACAGCAAAACAGAGCAAAACCGTTGAAAACACAAGCTTCGCTCGGCGTGTCGCAAAAGCATGAAATCACGTCTATCTCTAGTCTAGACAGGAATATTTCCCCAAAACACCACTGCAGAAGAACCGTCATTCCCCCGCCGTCGCCCCGACAACCCTCGTTCACCCCCGGTTCAACGACCAAGCCGAGGCCGTCGCCAACAGGCAAACGATGAGACGGACACAATGCGACCGATCATGCAAGACGGCGGCAGGCCGGGCGAGCCGGCCGCCGTCAACAAACGAAGCCCTCCACATCTAATCCCATTTACGATCCACTCGTCGCACATCACTACATACAGTCCATCGGTTCACATACTCCGGATGATCGTAAGAGGACGAAGCCGCAATCCTCATCGACGCAGACCGGCCGTCATCGGAGGGAATCGTGTGAACGCGTCGAGCTCGACCACACGACGTCATCCGGGAAAACAAAAAAGGCCCGAGTCTTTCGACCCGGACCTTGTCCGTGGAGCTAAGGGGATTCGAACCCCTGACCCCCTCCATGCCATGGAGATGCGCTACCAGCTGCGCCATAGCCCCGTATTGAGTTATTGCAATCGCGATCGGAACCGCGACTCGTGGGTGATGTAGGAATCGAACCTACGACCCCTTCCGTGTGAAGGAAGTGCGCTAGCCGCTGCGCCAATCACCCGACGCGAGCGGACAACGGGACTCGAACCCGCGGTCTCGACCTTGGCAAGGTCGCGCTTTACCAACTAAGCTATGTCCGCATGTCACCTTGAAAGGCAACAGAAAGAGAACATACACCGTCCTCGGTACATACGTCTACGACACGGCGAGTCTCATTACATTTTCTACACAATTAACGAACCGTGCAGCGTTGCCGATAGAGCCCCGGCGGCGGGGCACAACTTGCATGTCGGACGAAAACGATCGTTGACAACAAGTCGGCATTACACTGCTTTTCGAGGGGGTGAAGGGCCGGCGCATCCACCGTGAGAACAGACGATGGCGTTCCACATGAAACGTCGGAGTCTCATACCGATGCACATCGACCGTCAATCCCGCCGATATCCGCTCCCCTATAACGCATAAGGAGTCATCATGTCCACTGCAGTACTGCTGTTCCACCCGAATTACGAAGCCTCCAAGGTCAACCGTCGCCTGCTCGACGAACTCGCCAAGCAGAACCCCGCAGGCGTGGACGTGCGCGACGAGTACGCACTGTACCCGGATTTCAAGGTCGACGTCGAGGCCGAGCACGCCTTCATCGAGCAGCATGACCACATCGTGCTGCAGTTCCCGTTCTATTGGTACAGCTCCCCCGCACTGCTCAAGCAGTGGGAGGACGCCATCCTGACGCCGGGCTGGGCGTACGCAGGCGGCAACGCGCTCGACGGCAAGACGCTGCAGCTGGCCGTGTCGACCGGTTCGCCGGCATCGCGCTATCAGAAGGACGGCGAATACAAGCGCACCATGAACGAACTGCTCAGCCCGTTCGAACTGATGGCGTTCCGCGTGGATCTGACGTGGCGCGAGCCGTTCCTGGTGCAGAATACGTCGGCGATCACCGACGAGGAGCTGGATCAGGCGGCAAAGGAGTACGTGAAGGCGATCGCGGAGGAGTAGAGCACTGAGGCTTTGCGAGGGCTGAGCCTTTCCGGAGCTTGAGCCCTCCCTCAGTCAGCCGTCGGCTGACAGCTCCCTCCCATGGAGGGAGCACATGGGGAAACCGTCTTGATTGTTGGCTTCGCGTGACTGTAGGGAGAGCTTGCACCGCAATAGGCGGCAATCCCCATAATCACAATCGGGAAACGGCTACTTGGGCCGGTACTGACGGATGAGTCGCTGGCCGGCTTCATACAAGGACTGGCGCAGACTCTGCGGGGAGAGAACTATCACGTCGCCGCCCGTCGAATACTGCAGCGTCCACCACATCATGGACAGTTCCGGACAGCGAACCACGACCTCGTACATGGGATTGCCCTCGTCATCGCATTGACCGGAATCACTGACGTCGGGGGCATCGAACCACTCATACACCGTCCCCAGCATGCCGCGCCGCACCACCATAGTGATGGGCACCGCCTCGCCTGTGACGAAATACGGACGCTGACGCACGTACTCAACCGGATCAAGCACATCATTCGGATCCGACGGCTCGTCATCGTCTCGCAATGTACCGTCGGCACGCCATCGATCGAGCGTATGCGCCACCGGAGTCCTGACGGGATCGAGCACATGCAGATCACGAATGCGATCGGCGATGAAGCAGGTCAGGTTCTCGTCGTGCGGCTCGGCGCCGGCATGATGCTTATGGTGCAGATAGCCGACCAGATAGTATCGGCCGGTCTTGTACACCAGACGATATGGGTCAAGCGTGTACCAGCGGATGCTGCCGTCACGCCGACGGCGTGGCTCCAGTGCGCCACCGAGCATATAGTCGCAGTACTGGAATCTCACCGCACGACCATTCGGGAATCGCGGAATCAGCTCGTCCGGCGGTTGCGCGGCGCGGCCCTCGTGGATGGCGCGATCCACCCCCTCGATGGTATGGAGAAAATCACTGTTGTAGTGTTCGAACGCGTCGATGTGACTGGCCTCGCGGGGATACCCTTCGCGCCCGCCGGACAGCGCCGCGATCTTGTCCTCAAGATCACCCAAGGTGTCCTCGCTAAGCCGGGACAGCATAAGGCTATCGGCGAGCAGACGCATTTCGGAAGCGCTCAGATACGGTTCCATATACCAGCCGGGCTGCGGATCGGCACAGCGTCTGCGCAACTCGGGCAGCGCCGACTGATCGATGCGTCCCACCGAACGGCCGAGGACCGGATTGTCCTTCAGCCAGTACAGCTGCTCGCGCACCGTACGATTGGATGGCGCCTTGTAGCCGTCATCCCCGTGTTCTCGATGATGCTCCTCAAGACGTTCGACGATCTCGTTGGCGGTCAGGCCATGGGCATCGTCGGTCTCACGCCACAGCAGTTCGAAGATCTCGACGATTGCATTCTTGGAATATGCAGCCATATCTGCGATGGTACGCGCGAAACGCGCAGGTAGGCAGTATTCCACCACCTTTGATTTTCAAGACGACAATGGAATTATCTGAGCCGCCGACGTGGACGGCGGGACAATGACGGAGGAAGGAACGAGAATGATCATGAACAATATCACGACGACGGCGAGCGCGACGGATACCGATACCGCACTGGATCTGCATGTGGACGAGGTGACACCGCAGAACGATTTCGATGACCCGGATCTTCCGGATTTCTTTGACGGCGGCGGCAACGACACCACCTGCCAGTGGGATGACGGGTTCTGCACCGAACTGTGCGACGGCTACATTCTGGAGTATTGCAACGATCCGAATTGCAAGTACGATCACACGTCGAAGTACTGTCTGCGGCACTACATCATCAGCCTTGGTCTGAAGCTGGATCATCTCAGGACGTGCCCCGGTATGAGGAAGGCGCGCACACGTGAGGAGATCAAGCAGGTGGCGCTTGAGCATGCGGCCAGTTTCGGCCGGTTCGAGCAGGATCAGGCAGACGGGGAACGCGGCGATTCGGCGCATGATCCGAGTGCGCCGAGCCTGAACGAGCTTGCCGACGAGATGTCGGACGCCGATCTGGATGCGGAGCTGAAGAAGATCGGCGGGCAGGTCTATCGCGGCAGCTACGACGATCTGCGCATGATGCCCGCGACCACGGCGGAGGATCTGCAGCAGTGGCTGGATGGACTGGATCTTGGCCATGGTGTGTTTCACGTGAAACACTTCACGAAGTTCGATGGCTTCTCTATGGAACTCATGGAGGTGCATTGGGACAAGGAACACGACGAGGAGGGCCGGTTCAGCTTCTACAATCCGGACGACGGCGCGGTTGCATGGGATCCGGAGTTCGCTCGCGGATTCGAGAAGCGCGGGTTCATGAATCCCAAGCTGTGGGCGCTGTGGAACGGGGAGACCGGCGCCATCAAGTACCAGTACTCCACGGATTCCTATGCCGAGAGCGTGCTGGCCAAGCGTGGGCTGCTCACCGACGACCCGGCTAGGGGCGTGCCCGGCGTGTTTGCGATCGTTGAGGAGCGTACGGATACCGTACTGCCGGTGACCACGGGCTCGTACATCCAGCACAAGGCCACGTTCGACGGCGACGACACCGTGCTGTGGGCGTGCGATGACGCCGGATTCCGTGAGAGGATCCGCCCGTACATCGAGTACTACGACGAGGACCGACCGCTGGACGTGCCGAAGGCGAAGGCCAAGGCGGCGGAGTTGGAGAGGAAGCTGCACCGGGTGATCGATGAGGGGGTGCGGCCGGAGGAGCTGTAAGGACAAGAGGAAGATTGGCGAGAGCCGGTCTTTGGCTCTGATTGGGCATGACCTGAGGTCGAAGGGCTTGTCCCCTCCCCCTCAGTCGGCTGCGCCGACAGCGCGGGTTCTAGTGATCGTTGCAACACCTGGTGATCCGGGAGGAGATTTCGGGTGGGCAGGTGGGTGTTCGATGGTGTTGGGTACGCGACTCGTGGCGAGATGTGCAAGGCGCGTCGGGATCGGTACGTGGAGCTCATAGCCGGCGGGATGAACTACACGCAGGCCGCGAGAGCGGTCGGGGTCTCGAAGCGTACGGGCAAGGTATGGCGTAACGGGGGCGCCAGCGGCGGTCGTCGTGTGCAGCCGTCCGTGGTGATCCGGTATGCTCCCGTCATGCATGAGTCGAAGACGATCAGCCCACGGTTCCTGGATCTGGAGAGTCGCATCAGCATCGCCGATTGGCGGCATGCCGGCATGGGCGTGCGCGAGATCGCCAGACGGCTCGGACGTCCCGCGTCGACCGTGTCCCGGGAGCTCGCGCGCAACACGAATCCATCCACCGGCGAGTATGAGCCGAACCGGGCCCAGCGGATGAGCGCCGGACGTCGTTCGAGGCCCAAGACCGCGAAGGTGCGTGCGGTGCCCGGCCTGCTCGACTACATCCGGCGCAGGCTCTCCGACG
>NZ_NEWD01000043.1 GCF_002234915.1 Bifidobacterium vansinderenii
GCCGCTTTCGCCGTCGACCGCCGTGATCAGGCACCAGCCGTGGCTCATGTACGTGCCGTCCGCCATCACCGTGTGATGCTTCACCGTGCACGGGGGAATCTCGGGCCGGATGTTCCAGCACCACGCTGTCCGCTTGCGCAATGCCCGCGCATCGCCGTGCGCGTCGCATGAGGACTGGGACGCGCGGCCGAGCAGCCAGCCGAGGAACGCGTCGAGCTGCCTGCCACGTTCCGCGTCCTGCTGACGCATGACCCCGGTCAGCGAACACGCGACGCACATCCACCGCTGGGTTCCCGCCCTCGTCCTGCCGTTCCGCTTCATCGCCGACCCGCACACGGGGCATTTCTTCGCCTTGCTGGATTTCGTCCTCATGCATCCAGCCCACCAGAGGAACGCCCCTATTTTTTCACGCGGAAAAATAACACCCCGACACGCCTACTGCCGTAAGGCCAAACCCGGAACATAAGCAACACTCTTGTTCCTATAGCCCGAAATACGAAAGACGAAAATCCAGAGTATGACCGTTGCAATCACGCGGCTTGTACTCGCGTTGTTTCCTCTGGACACTTCAGAACTTCAAGATTGATGTCCGAAAAGGCCCCATATCACTTCAGAACTCGAAGATTGCTCCTGCATGCACCTCTGCGCAACGCTCGGGGAAGGGAATCCGCCGGCTCCTATCCGTCAGGTGGGTTTGAGATCTCCGAATCAGGCGGCTTCTCGGAGGATTCCATGCATTTTGCACACGGTGACGTGCTTTCGGTTGATTCTCAGGTTGGGTGAAGTAGGGTTGAGGGTATGAGTGAACGAATTCAGCGTGGATCGGCCGCCGACGAGGAACGACCCATCTCCGTCTCCGCTAAACTCGGACGCCTCCAATTCCACCGTTCCGGCAAATTCCGTGTGCTGCAGCTCACCGACATCCAGGACGGTCCTAAGGTGGCATCCGACACGATCCGCCTGATCGAGGCCGCCTGCGACGCCGCACGGCCGGACCTCGTCGTCTTCACCGGCGACCAGATCGCCGGATACGATTCCGCCTACACTAAGACCTTCCGCAAACGCGCATGGGACTATCCGAAGGCCGGCGCGACGAACCCAACGGAACTCGACCATACGCGAGAACTCGTACGCGAATCCATCCGTCAGTTCGTGCAGCCGCTCGTCGACCGGGAGATCCCGTTCGCCGTGACCTACGGCAACCATGATTTCCAATGCGGCCTCGACAACGCCGAACTCGACTCCATCTACCGAGAATTCCCCGGATGCGTGAACCCGGCCATGGCCGCGCCCGAGCAGACCGGCGCGCTCGCCGCTCAGCCCGCTGACGCCAACGGTCTGCTCAAGGACCAGATGGCGTACGCGTGCGAGCCGGGCACCTTCGCGCTGCCCGTGGCCGACGTGGACCACAATCGCAACGTGATGGGGCTGGTGGTCGTCGATTCCGGCGACTACGCGAAGTCCGGCGGCTATGGTGCGCCCAGCCAGCGCGCGCTTGACTTCCTCGACGCCGTGCCCGCCGCTATCGAGGCGAAATCGTTGATCTTCCAGCATATCCCCATTCCGCAGTTCTACGACGTACTCAAGGCCGTGCCGTCCACCACCGCATACGCGATCCAGGGCTACCGCAGCTTCGACGGCGCCTGCTACGTGCTCGACGAGGACAAGACCCTGCCAGGAGGCTACCTGTGCGAGGGCGTGAGCTGCCCCGACGTGGATTGCGGGGAGTTCCACATCATGAAGGAGACCGACGGATACTTCGGCCTGTTCGCCGGCCACGACCACCGCAACGGGTTCGTGGGCACGACCGAGGGCATCATGCTCGGCGCCACGCCCACTTGCGGATTTGGTTCGTATGGTCCCGTGCCGGCCAAGCGGGCGGCCAGACTGTTCGAGTTCGACATCCGCCACCCGTACGAGCCGCGCACGCAGCTGCTCGAGTTCGGCGACATCGTGGGCAAGCCGTCGTCGCGCAAGGTGTACACGTTCGCGATGAGCCACGTGCCGACCAATCCGGGGGATGCGTGGAATCTGCTGCGCAAGCCCGGAACCCTGGCCACGATCGCCGCCGGCTTCGCTGCCGCGGTGGCGTCGCTGGGATTCACGGGGAAGAGAAAATAGTTCTGTCCTGCCTGTCCTGTGTGTTCCCTCCCTCTGTCATGACTTTCGTCATGACATCTCCCTCCCTTGGAGGGAGAACGAAGGGTAGGGTCGACAGGCGAGCGTATGAGGTGTCGGCCGTGAGGTCGTCGCTCGAATAGTTGGTGCTCCCTCCGGGGGAGGGAGCTGGCCGCCGTAGGCGGTCTGAGGGAGGGGTTTCGTCCCGAGTGGAGTCTGTTCCCTCCCTCTGTCATGACTTTCGTCATGACATCTCCCTCCCTTGGAGGGAGAACAAAAGGGTTGGGGTTTACAACATCTCCCTCCCGCGGAGGGAGAACGAAGGGGCTGGGGTTTACATGCCCGCGCCGGCGTGGGCGCGAATCAGGGCGTCGGACAGGTACTTGCCGGCGGCCATGACCAGCGGGGCGAAATGCTGACCCGGCGTGGTGCCCATGCGGTTCGTCGGACCCGAGATCGAGATCGCGGCGATCACCTGACCGGAAGCGTTGCGGATCGGCGCACTCACCGAAGCCACGCCCGGCTCACGCTCGTTCACCGACTCCGCCCAGCCGCGCTTGCGCACCGTCGTCAGCTTCGCCACCGTGAACTTGGCGCGGCGAAGACCCTGATGCATACGCTCCGGATCCTCCCACGCGAGCAGAATCTGCGCCGCTGAACCCGCCTCCATCGACAGGATCGCGCCCACCGGAATGGAATCGCGCAGGCCGCTCGAACGCTCCACCGCGGCGATGCACACGCGCTGATCGCCCTGACGACGGTAGATCTGTGCCGACTCGCCCGTACGGTCGAGCAGCGTCTGCAGAATCGGACCGCACGCCGTAAGCAGACGATCCTCGCCCGCCGCGGCGGCCAGTTCCGCAAAGCGAGACCCGAGCACGAACCGGCCGTGCTGATCACGTACGATGAAGCGATGCTTCTCCAATGCGATCGCCAGACGGTGCGCCGTCGGTCGGGCCAGGCCCGTCTCGTTCACCAGCTGCGCCAACGTGGCCGGACCGCCCTCAAGGGTGTCGAGGATCTTCGCGGTCTTGTCGAGCACGCCGACGCCGGAATGCACTTCCTTGCGGCCGTTGATGGTGCGTTCGGCACCCGTCTCATCGCCCTGTGCGCTCGGGTTTGAGGCATTTCGCTGATTTGTCAATACTTTTGCTGAATCTTTTTTCGTCTGCACCGGTCCCACCGTTGAAGTCGCGCCGTTTTCGATTGCCATGATTGGGATTATGCCATCTCAGAATGTGAAATGCAAAAGTCTCGAATTTGGCCGACGCACCATACTCAATGTGACTGGGCCGTTCGCAGGAGCGGCCGACTGAAGAAATCGATGAGGAACCGACGTCGACGGACGTTGCACAAACGTTGGAAACGTTGCAAAAACCCTGACTCCAGGAGGTTGTTATGGGAACCACATTGGCCGAGAAAGTCTGGGCCGACCATCTCGTTCGCAAGGGCGAGAACGCCGAGCCGGACCTGATCTACATCGACCTCATGCTCATGCACGAGGTCACCAGCCCGCAGGCGTTCGAGGGTCTGCGCCTGGCAGGCCGCAAGCCGCGTCACACCGATCTACTCATCGCCACCGAGGACCACAACACCCCGACCGTCAACATCGACCAGCCGAACCCCGACAAGACCTCCGCCACCCAGCTGAGCACGCTTGAGAAGAACTGCAAGGAGTTCGGCGTGCGTCTGCACCCGCTCGGCGACGCCGATCAGGGCATCGTGCATCAGGTGGGCCCGCAGCTCGGTCTTACCCAGCCCGGCATGACCGTGGTGTGCGGCGACTCCCACACCTCCACGCACGGCGCGTTCGGCGCGCTCGCGTTCGGCATCGGCACCAGTGAGGTGGAGCACGTGATGGCCACCCAGTGCCTGAGCCTCAAGCCGTTCAAGACCATGGCCGTGAACGTGGAGGGCGAACTGCCCGAAGGCGTGACCGCCAAGGACATCATCCTCGCCATCATCGCGAAGATCGGCACCGGCGGCGGCCAGGGCCACGTGATCGAATACCGCGGCGAGGCCATCCACAAGCTCAGCATGGAAGCCCGCATGACGATCTGCAACATGTCGATCGAGGCGGGTGCCCGCGCCGGCATGGTCAGCCCCGACGAGATCACCTTCGAATACCTCAAGGGCCGTCCGCACGCGCCGCAGGGCGAGATGTGGGACAAGGCCGTCGAATACTGGAAGACGCTGAAGACCGACGACGACGCCGTGTTCGACAAGGAAGTGACGCTGCGCGCCGAGGACCTGCAGCCGTACGTGACGTGGGGCACCAACCCCGGTCAGGGCCTGCCGATCACCGCCAACGTGCCCGATCCGGAGACCATCACCGACGAGACCAAGCGTGTAGCCGCGGAAAGCGCCATCAAGTACATGGGTCTCAAGCCCGGCCAGCCGATCAAGTCGATCGCCGTGGACACCGTGTTCATCGGCTCCTGCACCAACGGCCGCATCGAGGATCTGCGTGCCGCAGCCGCGATCATGAAGGGCCACCACAAGGCGAAGAGCCTGCACCGCGTGCTCGTGGTGCCGGCCTCCTCCCGCGTGCGCCTGCAGGCGGAGAAGGAAGGACTCGACAAGATCTTCAAGGACTTCGGTGCGGAATGGCGCAACGCCGGCTGCTCCATGTGCCTGGGCATGAACCCCGACAAGATGGTGGCCGACGAGCGTTCCATCTCCACGTCGAACCGCAACTTCGAAGGCCGTCAGGGCAAGGGCAGCCGCACGCATCTGGCATCGCCGGCCGTGGCCGCCGCCACCGCCATCCGCGGCACCATCTCCAGCCCCGCGGACCTGTAAGCCGCCGTACGGTCCGTACGACTGAAGGCCGGCTTCCCCTTGAGGGGAAGCTGCCGGACGTCGGTCCGACTGATGAGGTGACGTGGCGAAGTCGTAGCGTGCGTTGACAACATCTGCGCGCCGACTTTTATGTTGGGCACCTCATCCGTCCGACTGCGTCGGACACCTTCCCCTCGAGGGGAAGGCAGACCTTCGGTCTGTTCGAATCGTTTCGTATACCAATCGCAGACTTTCGTAGATTTTCAAAGGATCGTAATCATGGAAAAACTCACTGTCGTCACCGGTGTGGGCGTGCCGCTGCGCCGTTCCAACGTGGACACCGACCAGATCATCCCCGCCGTGTTCCTCAAGCGCGTGACCAAGTCCGGCTTTGACGACGCGCTGTTCTACGCGTGGCGCCGCAACCCCGATTTCGTGCTCAACCAGGAGCCGTACCGCAACGGCAAGATCCTGGTGGCCGGCCCCGACTTCGGCATCGGCTCCTCCCGTGAGCACGCCGTGTGGGCGCTGCACGACTACGGCTTCCGCGTGGTGATCGCGCCGCGCTTCGCCGACATCTTCTACGGCAACACCGCCAAAAACGGCGTGCTGGCCGCCATCATGCCGATGGAGTCCATCGAGCTGCTGTGGAAGCTGCTCGAGGAGGAGCCCGGCCGCGAGATGACCGTGGATCTGGGCGAGCGCACCGTGACCTGCGGCGACGTGACTCTGCCGTTCGAGGTGGGCGACTACGTGCGCTGGCGTCTGATGAACGGCTATGACGACATCGATCTGACGCTGCGTCATGAGGACGACATCGTGGCGTATGAGAAGATGCGTGCCGAGAAGTTCCCGTTCAAGCCGACCACCCTGCCGGCCCGCCACCTGCCCGAAGAGCCCATCTCCTCCGCCCGAGAGCCGGAGGAGGACAATTGGCTGGGGCCGTTGGCCGATCGAGACAAGTAGTCTCGATCGGCCTGCAGTACAGTCCGGTGGACTGTGTCTGCAGGCCCCAGGCGGAGCCGCGACCCTCGAGCGGCGGAGCCAACAAGGCGCGGCCGCAGGCCGTCCATTCTTGCCGGGGCGGGGCCGTTGGCATTGCCTGCTTGCGTGAAGGCTAGCGTGCCGGTCCATTCCTGCAGGGGCGGGCCTGTTGGCTTGATCGAGGCTAGTTGGTTTGTGATCCCTCCCTCAGTCGCGCTTTGCGCGACAGCTCCCTCCCCCGGAGGGAGCACAAGCTGACAACCTCAAATGGATTTGGCAACTCGCCGACAGCTCTCTCCCCGGAGGGAGCACAAAGGGGAGGGGCATTGCGCATTTCATTCATCGTGCTCCCTCCGGGGGAGGGAGCTGCCCGACAGAGTCGGGCTGAGGGAGGGATCCCGAAGCTTTTGCGGAGGAACGATCAGTTTTGATCGGTCCAATCCGTTCCCATGGGTATCATGGCGGATACACATATCCTTGGATGGGGATCGGAAAGGAAGCCATGGATCTAGAAAGCTTGCGCGGAAAACGCTGGAAGACACGAGTCGTGGGCGTGGTGGCCGCAGTGGCCGCCGTCGCTTCCCTCGGGCTCTCCGCAGCCACCGCAAGCGCGGCTGAATCTTCCGCCGGATCCGTGCAGACGTCGGTCACGACTTCCGCGTCCGCCGACTCATCGTCATCCGCGATTTCCTCCGCCGCGGGATCGTCGTCCGCGTCCGCCTCGTCGTCCTCCTCTTCTTCGAATTCGTCATCCCTGACGCCAACGACGGCGTCGGCCGAGTCGAACACCCGCATCACCAGCGTGGATCCGCCGTCCAAGACTACGGAAACGAACTCCGGCAAGAAGCCGAAGCTGCCCGCCAAGGTGACCGCGCACTGGTCCGACGGCAGCGAATCACAGGCGTCCGTCGCGTGGAACACGTCCGGCGTGGACTTCTCCAACCGCACCGGAAAGGATCGTACGGTGACCGTGTCCGGTACGGTCTGCCCGGGCGATACCGAAGAGAACGCCGCCAGCGCCAACGGATCGTCCGACGGCTCCGCGAAATCATCGACCTCGGGCAACGCCATCGGCGTATGCGAAAAGACCGCCGACGGTCTGTCCTCGAACGGAAACGCAGGCTCCACAGGCTCGTCCGACTCCGGCACGACCTCGACCGGCAACACGGCCGGTGTCTCCTCGACGTCCGACGACACCGTCAGCGTGCAGACGTCGGTCGTGGTGCACAGCGCCGTCGTGACCAAGGTCGCGGTGAACGGATCGACCTCGATCACCGTGGCATCCGGCACCAAGCCGCAGCTGCCCGCGAACGCGAAGGTGTCGTGGAACGACGGGGGAGACCCCACCACTGAATCTATCGACTGGCCTCAGTTCGACGGCTATCGCAAGCGCGCCGGCGGCACGTTCACACTGGGTGGGCTCGTGGCCGGCAAGACTGTGAACGTGCAGGTGACCGTCAGTCCGGCCACCGTGAAATCCGTGGACGACACTGTGTCCGTGACCACTCTCGTCGGCAAGGCGCCGACCATGCCCGGCACGGTGAAGGTGACCTGGTCGAACGGCGACGTGACCGAGGAGCCCGTTATTTGGGATACCGTCCCGGAGAACTCATACCGTCAGCCCGGCACGTTCACCGTGTCCGGCACGGTCACGCCCACCAACGCCGACGGTACGAAGGCCGAAAGCCAGACCGTCTCCGCCAAGGTCAGCGTGGGCACGGTCGCCTACGAGGTACAGCTCGGCGACGGCGACGGAACGACCACGCAGACGGAGTCGAACGGCAGTGGCATCAACGTTCCGTCCAACGACAAGACCGTCACCACGGACACCCGCCAGATGGTGAGCCAGAGCCAGCTGTCCAAGACCGGCACGGAGGTCGCCATGATCGCCGTGGTGGTGATCGTGCTCGCCGTGATCGGTGTGGTGGCCGTGATCGTGGTTCGTCGGCGCCGCTGATCGGGCGTCCTGGCTGCGCGCGCCTGTGCGCCTGACGTCGTGCCCCGACGTCACTCGGTCGACAATCCAACCCCCGGTCGTACAATCGAACCGGACGCATTCGAACAATTCTTCGAGCACATCACAGGAGAGACTATGAGCGAGGAAACCACGGGAATCACGCCGTTCTACGACGTCGACCGCACGTACGAGGACAACTACCGCTTCGGACCGTTCGGCGCGTTCGCGCAGACGCTCGGCGGAGACGCAAAAACCGGCGTGAGCGACGATCAGGTGAAGCGTGCGCTGGAGTCCGCGCCCTCCGACGACAATGATGCCGCAGCCGCGAACGCCACCGAACCCGCCGAATCGTTCTTCGGCGTGCCCGTCGACCTGCCGTTCGGCATTCCCGCCGGTCCGCTGCTCAACGAACGCTACACCACCGGCGCGTTCCGCATGGGCTTTGATCTGGCCGTGTACAAGACCGTGCGCTCGCGCGCGTGGGGCTGCAACCCGTTCCCGAACGTGCTCGCCGTGCATCCCGCGTCCGCCGA
Source organism: Bifidobacterium vansinderenii (assembly GCF_002234915.1). Taxonomy (GTDB): domain Bacteria; phylum Actinomycetota; class Actinomycetes; order Actinomycetales; family Bifidobacteriaceae; genus Galliscardovia; species Galliscardovia vansinderenii. The sequence continues at coordinate 8,374 of NZ_NEWD01000043.1, forward strand.
CGGCATCCTCACGCCCGGCAGCGCCGAATGCGACGAGGGCGTGCTCGCCGATCATGAATTCGAAACCCCAATCTCCATCTCCAACTCGTTCGGCGTGCCCTCGCAGGACCCCGACGTGTGGCAGCCCGACATGCAGCGCGCCATGGAACGCGCCGGCCGCGGACAGCTGCTCGTCCCCAGCTTCCAGGGCTCGCGCGTGGACGGCATGACCCCCGAACAGTACGTGGCCGACCACGCCGCCACCGCGCGTCTCGTGCTCGAAACCGGCGCCAAGGTGATGGAGATGAACACCAGTTGCCCGAACGAGGGACACAACCGACTGCTGTGCCACGCGCCCGACCAGGTCAGCACGATCTGCGAGGCCGTGAAGAACACGATTGGCGACGTGCCGCTCATCGTCAAGCTCGCGTATCTGCCCAGCGACGACGATCTTGAATACATGGTGCGCGTAACCGCCGGCCGCGGCCTCGTGCAGGGCTTCGCCACGATCAACACGATCTCCGCGAAGCTCGTGGACGCCAAGGGCGCGCAGGCGCTGCCCGGCGCCGGACGCGACCGCAGCGGCGTGTGTGGCGCGGCGATCAAGCCCAGCGGCCTCGACATGGTGCGCCGACTGGCCGGACTGCGCGAACGCCTCGGCCTCGACTTCGGCATCGTGGGCGTGGGCGGCGTGACCGAGCCGGCCGACTACTTCGAGTATCGTGCCGCCGGCGCGGACGCCGTGATGAGCGCCACCGGAGCGATGTGGAACCCGGATCTGGCGCAGCGCATCAAGCAGGCGCGATAAGCGGCGGCGATGCGCGGTAGTCGTTGATGCGTGGGTGATGCGCGGTCGGCGTGCGTTGATGTGCGGTCGGCAATGGCGTGCAGTGCACGACGCCGACCGTCATCGTGAATCCCGTCGATCGTGCGCCACGCAAATGGCGTATCCCAACAAAATGGTGTATCTCACTGGCATACAGCGCTCTTCCCGCGGCTGATATGCCAGTGGCGATTTC
>NZ_NEWD01000044.1 GCF_002234915.1 Bifidobacterium vansinderenii
GTTGCGGATCCGGCCGATCAGCTCAATCGGGTGACGGTGGTGAATGACCAGTTCGGTCGTCTTACGTTTACGACCGACATGGCCGAAGCGATTTTCCACCTGCTCGATTCCCACGCGCCGTACGGCACGTACAACCTCACCGGTTCCGGTGCAGTCAAGTCCTGGGCAGAGATCGCGGCAACCGTATTCGAGCAGACCAACGGCAATGGCGACAAGGTCAAGCCCATCAGCACCGATGAGTATTTCGCCAATGCCAAGAGCCCGGTCAGCCCGCGACCGACCCATAGCGCCCTTGACCTGTCCAAGATCGGTAAGGCTGGCTACATGCCCGCGGACTGGGAGAAAACCCTCAAGTCGTACGTGTCCAACGAGCTCAACAAGGAATCCAAGTAATTCCCGAACCCATACGGGATGAAAATCCTAGGAAAGGAACAACCATGAAGGGCATTATTCTCGCCGGAGGTTCGGGTACACGACTGTATCCGTTGACCACAGTGACGTCAAAGCAGCTGCTGCCGGTGTACGACAAGCCGATGATCTACTATCCGCTGAGCGTGCTGATGATGGCGGGAATTCGCGACATTCTCGTGATTTCCACACCGAAGGATCTACCGAACTTCGAGCGTCTGCTGGGCGATGGTTCGCGCTACGGCGTGCATCTGTCGTACAAGGTGCAGCCGTCGCCGGATGGTCTGGCTCAGGCGTTCATCCTCGGTGAGGAATTCATCGGTGGTGAGCCGTGTGCACTGGTGTTGGGTGACAATATCTTCTACGGAAACGGTCTGGGTCGCACGCTGCGTGGAGCCGTGCGTGACGCCGAAGCCGGCAAGGGCTCCACGGTATTCGGTTACTACGTGGACGACCCTGAACGTTATGGTGTGGTCGAGTTCGACAAGGATCGCAAGGCCATCTCCATCGAAGAGAAACCCGAGCATCCGGCGAGCAACTATGCGGTGACTGGCCTGTACTTCTACGACAACCGTGTGACGGAGTTCGCCAAGCAGGTCAAGCCGTCGCCGCGTGGCGAGCTTGAAATCACTGATCTTAACAAGATGTATCTGGAAGACGGCACCTTGCATGTGCGTACACTCGGCCGTGGCTACGCTTGGCTGGACACCGGTACCATGGATTCGCTGTACGAAGCCGGTGAGTTCGTGCGTACAATCCAGCGCGCGCAGACCCTGCCGATCGCAGTGGTGGAGGAGATTGCCTTCCAGAACGGCTGGATTGACGAGGCCATGCTCATGGAATCCGCCGAAAAGTACGGCAAGAGCCCGTATGGCCAGCACCTCAAAGATGTGGCTGAAGGCCGTATCGCTCTCAAGCGATACGACGGCGAAGACTGACATTAAGAGATAGCTTGGCTGCTAGGAAATGCACAACTTGGCTTTCCTAGCAGCTTATTTCGTTCATAGAAGCGTAGAGACGTTCGCAGTTCAGGAAAAATGACTATTATAAGCTGTTGTAGTAACGGCAATGACTGCGAGGAACAACATGGTGCTATCTGACGTGGAGATTCGTCATCTCGTAAAAGAGAACGAGAAGCTCATTTCTCCGTTCGATGAAAGCAAGCTCAGCGCTGCCTCGTATGATGTTTCAATCGGTTCCGCAGTTTATGAAATCGCCGCTGCTCCCAACATTATCATGTTGAATGATCAGTCTTCCATCGATGGACGATACATCAAGACGGATATTTCCGAAGGTTTCATACTCAAGCCAGGACAGTATGTGCTATGCCCTCTTGCAGAGCACATATCGCTTCCAGACAACATGATTGCTCGCGTCATGCCTCGTACTCGGTATACCCGAATGGGGTTACTACTCGCTCCCCAATACTGCAATCCCAGTTATTCTGGAACACTGAGCCTAGGTTTGAGCAATGCCTCGCCTAATAATGTGGTACTCGTTCCTGGCCTTTCTATCGGTCAGCTAATCTTTGAACGACTTGAGCAACAGCCAAGCGAAGCCAAACTATACCGTAATCAGCCTGATTCGTTCTATCAGGATGAATCAGATTTCATCGGCGCCAAATTTGGGAGCGAGCTCTCCGACGAGGCCGACAAGGTATACAAGGCCATGTTAGATCGCTTATCCGGAAAGAACTAACATGAGCACAACGCTTGACAATCTCATAGATAATTTTGCTCAAAGTAATTTCAGGAACTCTGCATCAGCAGAAAGCATCTATGCCGCTCAGAAAAAACTTGAGCAAGATATAGTAGCCGAGATCTGCGAAGAGCAAAGCCAGAGAATCGCCAATCGCGCCAAACAGCTGGAGCAGCAGGAACACGCGAGGAATCAATTCAAAGAGCTAAGAGCCGTATACATACAATGCGTGTTTCTCGCTCTATTGATAGGACTACTCGGAAGTCACTGTTATGATCTCCTAAAATATTGGTTCTATTCCTCCACCACGCCAGATGTCGATATGACTAAATTCACAATTGGTTTGATAGTTACCTTAGTCATTTGTTTGGGAGTATGTCTATGGATGTTTGTCTCTCAAATCATGAAGGTCTATGAAATGTTTATTGCAAAGAAGGATTGAGCTTATATATGGATTCTACAATTGTAGTATGCGGCGCTACATACAAACATTTCAAGGGACAGCTATATCGCGTAATCACTCTTGCCGAGCATACGGAAACGCGCGAAATGTTCGTCATATATGAAGCACTGTATGGCGATCACAAGATATATGCAAGACCATTATCTATGTTCACTAGTGATGTCGATCATGAAAAGTATCCCGATGTCAAGCAAAAGAAACGCTTCGAGCTAGTTGATAGCACGGATCGATAGAACTTTTAAAGTACTCTTCTGAGTTCAACATGTTAAAACCATGTGTTTCTATTCGACCTGTGCATCCGCTCACTCACCAGTGAATACATAATGAAGAGTCGAGTGCTCTTAAAGAGAGAACTGACAAACCGCTATGACAGCAAGGGGTTGTCGAGCGTTACCCGTGAATCTTCATCAGCGGCGAGACTGTCTAACGTCTGCAGATTCTCGAGGTAACGCGCCTCCACATATTTTTGCAAATCGGCCAGCAAAACACGACGATGACGACCTACCTTCTCAAACGGAATCTTCCCCTGCTCTAGCAGTTTCACCAGAGTGGGACGAGATACGCCCAGAAAGTTCGCAACATCCTGCGCAGTAAGACTCGTGTCATACGGGGCAACAAACACGGCCCTACCGCGTGATAGCTGGTCAGCAACCTTCAGCAAAACGTCCGCAAGTTCCGCGGTGAGTGGACGGTCCGGCTCTTCTGGCACCTTGAGCATAGCCACAGGAAAATCTTGCTGCGAAGCTAGATCATCGAACCTGCGATCAACGGTTCGCTGAGAATCCTCCGACAGACTGGCCAACGCTTCTTTGATGTCAATAAGCTGCCTACGGTCTTTCGCGTTAGGCAGATATGTTGCGGAATCCTTGGAAATGCTACGCGTTCCCATAAGTATCCCTCCTTTGTCTTAGGTATCCAACGATGGATGTGTAGACATCTTTTAGCATGGCACATAAACAAAATATTCACAGCATCTTACACTGAACGAGACCAGTCTTTACAGGGCAATAATGCACTATTTGCACCGAGCAGTCGCACTAGTCCCACTCCTCCTCTAATTTCGGAATCATCAACCACGGTAGCGGCCAAACACAAGCATGAGCAAAATTCCTGAGAGCCTCACGTACGCAGAAACGAAAAAATATCCCATCTTGCTTCGGTCTCCTAGCGAACACCCGCAAGCATTCATCAACAAAGTAAAATCTTGATTTACCGAAGCTATAAAACTGATATTTTACAGAAGAGAACGGGAAATATGCTAGTAAAGATCAGATCTGCACAAAACACTCCCTAACTGGACATGCAGCAAATCTATTACTAGAGTGCAAAATCCCGCCATGTGCGCGATCGTACAAGGAGGCCATGATGGCAAAAACCAAAAAGGAGCATCGTGAAAGTATAGAAGAGCCACCTTCCCAAAAGAAACGAAAAAAGAGAAAGGAGCGTCATGAAAACATAGAGGATCCGCCTTTACACCGGAAACGAAAAGGGAAAGTTGTTACAGTGATCACTGTGATCTCTCTATTCTTTCCGGCCGTCACCATCGACGGTGAAAATGCTTCGCCTGTCAATATCGAGATCGACAGAATTAATATTCTGTCAGGCAATAGTATAAATACATAATCAAGGAGATCATCAATTGCCCAAATAACAATAGTCAGTATGCACATAGCGGGATGGGGCCAACATCAAAGACGTTGGCCCCATACTTTATTATTAAGAATCTCTTCTTTAATCAACTAAATATTTTATTTTGATATAGTAACACTATTGCAGATAAGTC
>NZ_NEWD01000045.1 GCF_002234915.1 Bifidobacterium vansinderenii
CATGCACCACGCGGTGGACCTCGTCCACCAGCGGCACCGGGGGCCACAGGCTCCACATGAGCCCGCACCTGCGACGAAGCGTACGGGCCGGCAGACGGTGCTCGGCCTGCGACTGTTTCGAGAACAGCCAATCCAAACCGGACCGCAGATCACGGGCACCGTTGTCACGTGACTGAGTGTGTGAACTGCCGCATTCCGCGTTCCGGCACCGCCACCTGATCCGTCCCGCGCTCGTCCTTCCATTCCGCTTCATCGACTCGCCGCACACGGCGCAACTGGGTGTGTTCATCCACCCAATCTGCCACGCCAACTCAAAAGCCGCTCAACCCTTGTTCCACAAGGCCTTACGACCTATTCCAGACACACATTCCGGCCGACCTCAAGTTCCCCGCCCACACAACTCAAACAAGAGAAACACCAATCATCCCAAGGCCTGACAAGCCAAAACAGACACACATTCTGGCCTATAACCCTATATCCGCGCTTTTTCCCATATATTCAGGCACTCTCTCGATTTATCGTCGTGGCCGATGGGCTTGTCTGACGAGGAGGGTCCATTCGACCACATTGTCTGTTGGCTCTGGACTCTCTGGACCAACCCCGGTTTTCTTGATGGCAAAGATGCTGATCAACAAGGAGGCCTGGTATGAATCGTGATGACGAACGTCGCCGTATACTGCTGCGGCGACTGCTGCAGGGGAGCGCTCGAGAGCGTCAACGACGACGCAGAAACCTTGCCACCATATTGTTGTTTATCATGATGACGTCCATGGGATTCGTCGCTTTTCCATACGGGAGCATTGATACCGCGTATGCGGCAGCGGGTTGCGGGCGTGGATTCGACTGGCCGGTGCAGACGAAGAATCCGGCGATTCTGAAAAAGTTCGACAACCCATCGAAGCCATGGCTTGCCGGGCACCGTGGCATTGATCTGCAAGCCGCGTCGGGAACGGAACTGATGACGCCATCTTCCGGAACGCTGCTGTTCGCGGGACAGGTTGCCGGCAAGAACGTGCTGACCATCGATCATGGGAACGGGGTCTCGACCACATATGAGCCGGCCGTGGCGACAGTGCCGACCGGTACGACATTGCGCAGAGGAGAACGCTTCGGCCGAGTCGAGGGACATTCGGACCATTGTGATGGTCGGTGCCTTCATTGGGGGATGCGTCGGGGAAAACAGCAGTATCAGGATCCCGTGCATGCGGTCAGACCTCAGCGCATCGCGTTGAAACCCGTCGAGGACGGCTAATCCTCGAAAACCATTTCATGAGATCGGCGGGTATCCCCGGGCGACGACATGCAATAAAAGAAGCGGTTGTGTCACACGATGATGTGCGACACAACCGCTTCCCGAATATGTCAGCGAACGAGCCTTACGGTTCAGAGCTGTTCGTAGGGCGTCACTACGACGCCGCAGCGCTGGAATTCCTTGACGTCGATGTATCCGGTGTAGGCCATTGCACGACGAAGCGCACCGATGTAGTTCATCGTGCCGTCGGTACGATTGCTCGGCCCGAACAGGATCTGGTTCATATCACCGACCGTGCCGACATGGTAGCGGCAGCCACGGGGCAATTCGGCATGACGGGCCTCGGCACCCCAATGCTCGCCATGGCCGGGCGCTTCGACGGCGCGGGCCAGCGGAACACCCAGCATGACGGCGTCGGCGCCAAGCGCGAAGGACTTGACGAAATTGCCGGAGTTGCCCATGCCGCCATCGGCGATCACGTGCACGTAACGGCCGCCGGACTCGTCCATGTAGTCACGACGTGCCGCGGCCACATCGGCGATGGCGGTGGCCATCGGGGCATGCATGCCGATCGTGGTTCGCATGGTGGAGACGGCGCCACCGCCGATACCCACCAGCACGCCGGCCGCGCCTGTGCGCATCAGGTGCAGGGCCGCCTGATAGGTGGCGGCGCCGCCGACGATCACCGGCACGTCGAGTTCGTAAATGAACTTCTTCAGATTCAGAGGCTCGTGAGTACGGGAGACGTGTTCTGCGGAGACCGAAGTGCCGCGAATGACGAACAGGTCGACTCCGGCATCGATGACCGTGGAGTAGAACTCCTGCGTGCGCTGCGGAGTCAGGGCGCCGGCCACGGTGACTCCGGCCTCACGGATCTCGTGCAGACGCTGCGTGATCAGATCCGCGCGGATCGGGGCGGTGTACAGCTGCTGCATGCGGGTGGTGCTCTCCTCGGCGGGAGCCTCGGCGATCTCCTTGAGCAGCGGTTCGGGATCGTCGTATCGAGTCCACAGACCCTCAAGATCGAGCACTCCCAGACCACCGAGCTTACCAAGCTCGATCACGGTCTTCGGGCTCATCACGGAGTCCATCGGGGCGCCGATGACCGGAATGTCGAACTCATAGGCGTCGACCTGCCAGGAGGTGGAAACATCCTCGGGATCACGGGTTCGGCGAGAGGGAACGATGGCGACATCATCCAGCGAATAGCACATGCGGCCGGACTTGCCCAGGCCGATTTCAGTCTCTTGAGTCATGCATTCTAGGCTAATGCGGCGTAGCGACGGAAAAGCGCGAATCTCACGTTTTATGGACGTTTCCGACGAACGAAACATGAATCCTGTATGAAGGACACTGTCATTGTGACCATATCAATGATCGTGCCTTGAGTAAAAGGAGCAACGTTCATGGCGAAAATCAAAGTCGAAGGCAAAGTCGTCGAACTTGACGGCGACGAGATGACCCGCGTCATCTGGAAGGACATCAAGAACCGTCTGATTCTGCCGTATCTTGACGTCGATCTCGACTACTACGACCTCGGCATCGAAAATCGCGACGCCACCGATGACCAGGTGACCATCGACGCGGCCAAGGCCATCCAGCGCGAGCACGTGGGCGTCAAATGCGCCACCATCACGCCTGACGAGGCCCGCGTGGAGGAATTCGGCCTCAAGAAGATGTGGAAGTCTCCCAACGGCACGATCCGCAACATTCTCGGTGGCACCATCTTCCGCGAGCCGATCGTCATCTCCAACATTCCCAGGCTCGTTCCCGGCTGGACCAAGCCGATCGTCGTCGCCCGCCACGCGTTCGGCGACCAGTACAAGGCAACGGACTTCCGAGTCCCCGGCGAAGGCCGACTGACCATCACCTTCACCCCGTCGGACGGCAGCGAGCCGATCGAACACGTCGTCTTCGACTACCCCGGTTCCGGCGTGGCCCAGGTCCAGTACAACCTCGACGAATCCATCAAGGGCTTCGCCCGCGCCTGCTTCAACTACGGCCTGCTGCGCCACTACCCGGTGTACCTGAGCACCAAGAACACCATTCTGAAAGCCTACGACGGACGCTTCAAGGACCTGTTCGCCGAAATCTACGAAACCGAATACAAGGAGCGCTACGAGCAGGAGGGCCTGACCTACGAGCACCGTCTGATCGACGACATGGTCGCCAGCTCGCTCAAATGGCACGGCGGATACGTGTGGGCGTGCAAGAACTACGACGGTGACGTCCAGTCCGACACCGTGGCCCAAGGCTTCGGCTCCCTCGGCCTCATGACCTCCGTGCTCATGACCCCCGACGGGCAGACCGTCGAAGCGGAAGCCGCCCACGGCACCGTCACCCGCCACTACCGCCGCTGGCAGAAGGGCGAGAAGACCTCCACCAACCCGATCGCATCGATCTACGCATGGACTGGCGGCCTCAAGCACCGTGCCAAGCTCGACGGCACCCCCGAAGTCGCGCACTTCGCCGAAACCCTGGAACACGTCATCGTCTCGACCGTGGAATCCGGACGCATGACCAAGGATCTCGCCCTCCTCATCGGACCCGACCAGCCCTGGCTCGACACCGAAGGATTCATGGACGCACTCGACGAGGAACTCGCCAAGGCGCTCGCCTGACACTGACCACCACACTTCCATCGAATGCCGGTCGACACGCAACGTCGGCCGGCATTCGCTGTTCCGCGTCGGGAAAATGCCCTAAAATGCCCATAGCCAACTTTGACAGACACGGGACGGACCCGGGCCTCCTAGCGAAGGAAGTGATGTTGTGCGCGGAAGGAACGATTGGGGCGCGAAGATCATCGCGCTGCTGACCGGAACGGCAATGCTATGGACTCTCGCGGCCTGCGGCCAGCAGCAACCCGAGCCCACACCGTCCACCAGCACATCCCAATCGTCAACCGACGTCGGACAGGCCGCCATCCTCCTACCCAACGACGGCATCACCCTCTCGCAGAGCACCCCGCTGAACAAGTGGACCAAACTCAGCTCTGCACTCGAAACCGCCCTCGACAACGACGGATTCGACGACAAGGACGTCACCACAGTCAAATCCAAGACACTCGAAGACCAGACCAAGGCCGTCACCGACTACATCGACGGCCACGACGACTCCCGCCCGGCCACCATCATCATCGCCCCCGTCGCCCAGCCTGACGACATCACCAGACAATACGGCGACTATGTGGCACAGGCACTGACGACCACCGCCGACGACACCGATCAGGACTCCACGGCAAAGACCCAGGCCGCCGACCTCGCCGAAGCCCTCACCAAGGCCCACGACACGGGAATCCACGTGATCCTGGTGTCCAACACCCTTGACGGATACACCCCGGACGCCTACGTCAACATGTCCACCATACGGGAAATCGCCCACACCCAGGCCACCCTTCTGGCAGACAAGCTCGTCCTGTCCAAAGCCACCAAGGACAACCCCAAGAACATCGAAATCCTCCTCCCCTCAAACGGCGACGACAACGCAGACCGAGAAGCCTTCGCCGGCATATGGGAAGTCCTCGGGCCCTACTTCGCGTCCGGCGCGGCAACCAGCCCATCGGGACTCCTCAACACCACCAGCGACGAAAACAGCTGGAATCAGGTCACATTCACCGGAACCGACAAGGACTCGGCAAAAGCCGCGCTCGCCAGCCGGCTAAAGGCCGACGACGCCAACGTCCACCTGCCCATCGACGGTGTCCTTGCCATGAACGATCTCGTCGCATCCGGCGCCACCAGCGCGCTCGCCGATCTTGGATACGAGGGCACGGCCGCCGACATCAATCCGAAGATCACGATCGGCGGCATCGTCGACAACATCGCCGGCAACAAGGATCTGAAGAAGGACAAGGTCCCGGAACCGCAGAAGGTGGCACCGGAAGCGGAGGAGAATCCGGACACGGATTCCGCAGACTCATCCGAGGGGCAGCAGTCCGCCGTGGTCGATGACCCCGCGTGGCCCATCGTGACGGGGTACGGCGCCTATCCGTCGAATCTGAGCGCCGTGGTCAACGGCCAGCAGTGGAGTACCGGTCTGGAGCGTCGCGACGACTATGCGACGTCCATCGCCACGGCGAGCGCTGCGCTCAATGCCGGCAGGAAACTCAGTTCGGTCAAGGCGCTGTCCCTTTCGGGAACCACCGAGATGAACGGTGCACAGGTGCCGACCATCCATCTGTCGTTGCAGAACGTGTCGGCGAGCAATCTCAAGAGCGCGCTGATCGATGCCGGATATGTCAGCGCAGCCGATGCCGGTCTCTGATCGCAACATCACTGAACATCATGTTGACCTGTGATTTGTCGGGCGTCGCCGAGCGTGTCGGCGGCCCCGAAATGTGATCTTGCGGACAAAGCGCCAAAATATGCGGGAATTTATCCACATTTCATGAGGCGCGAGTTGACCGCGACGGGTAAAAGGGGGCAATCTATGGGACGAAGGGGGACAACACGGGCAGTTCGTCCGTGACCGAGACCCCTCCAGAGAGGACCGAACATGAAGGGCAAAGAACCTGATTCGGCTGCGGGATCCAATTCGAACTTCAACGAAGAAGACATGGCGCTTTCGTTCATCGTGCCGAACTTCTATGGCGAGAACGCCGAGGGCGGCGTCCGCATGAGGGTGAGTCGGCTGGTGCCGAAGGATATCGGTGTTCAGGAGAGTATGGATCTCGCCGTCAAGGCATGCCGTCTGGCGTGTCTGGGAGCCGACGTCATTCGCGGTCGTCTTCCCGGACGCATGCTGGAACGTTTTGTATCCGACGACAGTCTTGACCGCATCATGTACTTCTCCCAGCTGATTCAGGGCGACAAGCATGAGGGGCCGCTGCATCGGCACATGCCCTCGGTTCCCACCTACCTGTTCGGCACGGTGGTCAATCATGACTGCTTCGACGCATGCGTCGGACTGTCGGTGGGATACGACGACTACCGGGTGAGCCTGGTCCTGCGGCGCAAGGGCGGCCGCTGGCTGTGCACGGTGCTGGACTTCGGCTGATCCGTCATTCGCTTCCGTCGGTTCTTCCCCCGCTGGGGATGCGGCGCTCTCGCCGGTGATGAAGCTATGATGGTGCCTATGCTGCGTGAATATTCGGTGGATGTCATTCATCCCACCACGGAAAAGGACACGATCTATTCGCTGCTCGCCCATAGGGTCGAACGGGATTCCGACGATCTCATCGCCCAATGGCAAGACGAGTCACGACGGTGGCACGACGTCAGGGCGGGGGAGATGCTGGATGCGGTTCGAGGGGTGGCCAAGGGCCTCATGGGGCTCGGTGTCCATCCCGGGGACCGCATCGTGATCTACTCGCCCACCTGCTATCAGTGGGGGGTCGTCGATTTCGCGTGTGCGGCCATCGGCGTGGTGAGCGTGCCGATCTACGAAACCGACTCCGCCAAGCAGGCGGCGAACATCATCGAGGATGTGGAACCCAAGATCGCCTTCGCCGGCGATCACGAACATGCGCAGACGCTGGAGCTGATCCGCAAGGACCATGACTCGCTGGGATACGTATTCAACTTCAAGGCCGATGGCGTGGCGGCGATCTCCGATTTCGGCAAGTCGGTGGATGACGCCGAACTCGACGAGGCCATCGATCGTGTCAAGGCCGACGACCTCGCCACGATCGTCTACACGTCCGGGTCCACCGGAAAGCCGAAGGGGGCGATGCTGTCGCACCGCAACTTCACCCATACCGTGCTCAACGGCTATGAAGTGCTCAACGACATGCTCTACCAGCCCAGCAGACTCCTGCTGTTCCTGCCGCTGGCCCACTGCTTCGCCAGATACATCCAGTACGTGGCGATCGGCTCCCATGGCGTGGTCGGATACATCCCCGGCGCCAAGCATCTTCTCTCGGACCTGCGCGGATTCAAACCCACCTATCTGCTCGGCGTGCCCCGAGTCTTCGAAAAGGTGTACAACGCCGCGTCGCAGAAGGCCGGCACCGGCATGAGCGGCCGCATCTTCGCCAAGGCCGTCGACCACTTTGTTCAGTGGTCGAAGCAGGAGCAGGAGAATGGCCGGCACTCGGCCATCGAACGGATTCGTCACGCGTTCTACATGAAGACGGTGGGATCCTCGATCCGTTCCGCGCTTGGACCGAACCTCAAGTATCTGGCGTGCGGCGGAGCCCCGTTGAACACCGATCTGGCGCACTTCTTCAACGGTTTCGACGGCATCACGTTCATTCAGGGCTACGGCATGACCGAGACCGCCGCACCCTGCATGGTGAACTTCCAGGACGCGAACGAAATCGGTTCGGTCGGTCTGCCGGGGTGCATGGAGGTGAAGCTGGCCGATGACGACGAACTCATGATCCGAGGCGCCAGCGTGTTCCTGGGATACTACCATCAGCCCGAGCTCACCGCCGAGGTGCTGCAGCCAGATGGCTGGCTGCACACCGGCGATCTCGCCCGCATCGACGACCGTGGATTCACCTTCATCACCGGTCGCAAGAAGGACATCATCATCACCGCTGGCGGCAAGAACGTCTCCCCGGCCCCGCTGGAGGACACCATCGCCACATGCCCGATCGTGTCCCACGCCGTAGTGGTGGGCGACGGCCGTCCGTTCATCTCCGCGCTCATCGCGCTGGACCCGGACATGCTCGCCTCCTGGATGGAGGCGCAGGGACTCGACGCTTCCATGAGCGCGGAGGAGATCTCCGACAGTGACGCCGTACGCGCGTTCGTGCAGCAGTATGTGGATCAGGCGAACGCCACGGTGTCCCGAGCGGAGTCCGTGCGCAAGTTCGTCATCCTCGACCGCGACTTCAATCAGGAGGACGGCACGCTTACCCCGAGCATGAAGGTCGTCCGACCCGCGGTGCTCAAGCGATACGCCGATGTGATCGACAAGGTGCTGTATGCGCCGAAGGCCGGGACCCGTCCCCAGTCGACCGCCTCCGCCCAGTTCCTCGAGAAGGTGCAGGAGAGCGCGCTGCCACGCATCAAGGAGGCCGGAGAGCGCCTTGAACCGATGCTCGACCAGGCGAAGAGCATGGGCGACTCCCTGAATGCCGTGTCGAAGCGCCTCAAGGCACTCGATGAGGATGCGGATGCTCCGGCGGGGGAGTCCGGTACTCTTGATGGTGGCGAAAACGCCGACAAGACAAGTGACAAGGAGTAATGCCCCGTGGCTATCAGGCAGATCAGAGTGGTTCCCGACCCGGTCCTCCGCACCCCGTGCGATGAGATCACGACCATCACTCCGGCGATCGAACGGCTGGTGACGGACCTGCTGCAGACCGTGGACGATCCCGGACGCGCGGGCCTGTCCGCCAACCAGATCGGTGTGAGCCTGCGTGCGTTCTCGTACAACATCGAAGGCAAGATCGGCTACGTGCTCAATCCGGTGCTTGAGGAGACGAGCGGCGAGCAGTACGGAGACGAGGGGTGCCTGTCGGTTCCCGGCCTGTGGTACAAGACCCGTCGCGCCGACTACGCCCGGGTCACCGGCATCGATCTCGACGGCAAGCGCGTGGTGCTTGAGGGCAAGGGGCTGATGGGTCGAATGCTGCAGCACGAGTGCGACCATCTCGACGGCCATGTCTACCTTGATCGTCTGGAAAAGGAGGAACGTCGGGAGGCCTTGCGTCTCATGCGTTCCAGGTGACACCCCAGCGTGTCTCATGATACAATCGTGACTTGCGTGCCATTTTGGTCCTTCGTGTAGTCGCAGATGCGAACGACCACCCCTGATATTCCCTAACCGGCACGCGAATACGCGCCATGTCGGCGACGGCCTGTGTCGGTCGGCTCCCGTTGGGAGTTGCACGCAGGCGCGCATGGCCAGGAAAGAACCGACAAGAAAGGTAAATCATGGCACAGATCACCATGAGCCAGATGCTCAAGGCTGGCGTTCACTTCGGACACCAGACCCGCCGTTGGAACCCCAAGATGAAGCAGTACATCCTGATGGAGCGCAACGGCATCCACATCATCGATCTGTTCAAGTCCCTCGATCTGATCGACAAGGCCTACGACTTCATCAAGCAGACCGTTGCCCACAACGGCACCGTGCTGTTCGTCGGCACCAAGAAGCAGGCTGCCGAGGCGATCAGCGCCCAGGCCACCCGCGTCAACATGCCGTACGTCTCCGAGCGTTGGCTCGGCGGTATGCTCACCAACTTCCAGACCGTGAGCACCCGCGTGGCCCGCATGAAGGAGCTCGAGGAGATGGACTTCTCCGACGTCCACTCCTCCGGTCTGACCAAGAAGGAGCTCCTGCTCCTCGAGCGCGAGAAGGACAAGCTGGTCAAGCAGCTGGGCGGTATCCGCAACATGAACCGCACCCCCTCCGCTCTGTTCGTGGTCGACATCAACAAGGAGTCCCTGGCCGTCGAGGAAGCGCACAAGCTGCACATCCCCGTGGTCGCCCTGGTCGACACCAACACCGATCCCGATCTCGTGGACTACCCGATCCCGGCCAACGATGACGCCATCCGCGCCGTCGAGCTGCTCACCTCCCTGATGGCCGACGCCGTGGCCGACGGTCTGCTGGAGCGCTCCGGCAAGGCCGGCGCCAAGGCCGACGGCAAGGCCGACGCTCAGCCGATGGCCGAGTGGGAGACCGAGCTGCTGAAGAAGGAGGGCGCCGAGGAGGCTCCCGCCGCCGAGGCCGCCGAGGAATCCAAGGCCGAGTGACCTGACTTCAGCCGTCCGCCGAAAAGGGGACGGCTGATGTTTATGATGGTAGAGACCGTGATAACACGGTCGCCTATGTACTGAGGAGACAACAAGCTATGGCAAAGATCACTGCCGCTCTCATCAAGCAGGTTCGTGAAGACACCGGTGCCGGCATGATGGACGTCAAGAAGGCTCTTACCGAGGCTGAAGGTGACGTCGCCCGCGCCAAGGAAATCATCCGCGCCAAGGGCATTCAGGCCGCCGGCAAGCGCGAGGGCCGCAAGGCCCAGGAAGGCACCATCGCCTCCACCGTGGTCGATTCCGCCAACGGCCAGGTCGGCTACGCCGCCGAGCTCAACTCCGAGACCGACTTCGTGGCCAAGACCCCGAAGTTCGTGGAGTTCGCCGACAGCATTCTCGCCGACGCCGTCAAGGCCGAGGCCGCCGACGCCGAAGCGGTGCTGGCCGCCCCCGCCGAGGATGGCACCGTCAAGGAGGCCATCGAGGAGGCCGCCGCCCTGTTCGGCGAGCACGTCAAGCTCGGCCAGTTCGCCAAGCTCGAAGGCCCGCACGTGGAGATCTACGCCCACAAGAAGTCCGCTGAGATGCCGCCGAGCATCGTCGCCATGATCGCCACCGATGAGGCCGGCGCCGCCGTGGCTCACGAGGCCGCCCTGCAGATCTCCGCCATGGACGCCAAGTGGCTGACCCGCGAGGACGTCCCGGCCGACATCGTCGAGTCCGAGCGTCGCGTGGCCACCGAGAAGTCCCTGGCCGAGGGCAAGCCCGAGAAGATCGTGCCGAAGATCGTCGAAGGCCGTCTCAATGCCTTCTTCAAGGAGAACGTGCTGCTGGAGCAGCAGTTCGTCAAGGATCCGTCCAAGACCGTCGGTGACCTGTTCAAGCAGGCCGGTGGCCAGGCTCTGGCCTTCGCCCGTCTCGAGGTCGGCAAGGGCGCGGAGGCCTGATCCTTCGCACGCGACAACATCGCGGCCGTCGGACGCCGGTGACCCATCGGTGTCCGCCCGGTGAATGAAAGGACGATTCCGTCTTGTACGGGATCGTCCTTTTTTCGTGGTGTCGGTACCAGTGATGTCAGCGTTCGCGGTTACGATTGAATACGGTTTTTGCACAGACGAAAGGTGTGGTATGTCTGACAACTGTACCCATGACACGCACAGCTGCGGTCAGAATGGACGCAGGGTTCTTCTCAAGCTTTCCGGCGAGGCGTTCGGCGGTGGCCATGTGGGCATCGATCCCAAGGTGGTCCGTCGCATCGCGTCCGAGATCGCCGCGGCCGTCCGACAGGGCGTGCAGGTGGCGATCGTCGTGGGCGGCGGCAACTTCTTCCGTGGCGCCCAGCTGCAGCAGGCCGGCATCGACCGCTCCCGCGGCGACTACATGGGTATGCTCGGCACGGTGATGAACTGCCTCGCGCTGCAGGACTTTCTGGAGCAGGAGGGACAGGCCACTCGAGTCCAGTCCGCGATCCATATGACGCAGGTCGCCGAGCCCTACATCCCGCTGAAGGCTATTCGCCATCTCGAGAAGGGCCGTGTGGTGATCTTCGGTGCCGGCGCCGGCATGCCGTACTTCTCCACCGATACCGTGTCCATCCAGCGTGCTTTGGAGATCCATTGCGATGAGGTGCTGATGGGCAAGAACGGCGTGGACGGCGTGTACACCGCGGATCCGAACAAGGATCCCGAAGCCCGGATGTTCACCAAGCTCAGCTACAACCGCGCGCTTGTCGACAATCTGGCCGTGATGGACGCCTCGGCGCTGTCCATGGCCAGGGACAACTCCCTGAACATCCGCGTGTTCGGACTCGAGGGCATTGGCAACGTCACCGCGGCACTCACCGGCGAGCCTCTGGGAACACTGGTCGGCGAGGTCGACTCCGAGACGAAGTAGTCGGCGTTCCATAAAGATTTCAATTGTACGCCGATGGCGTACCGGCAATAAGGAGACAACAATGGCAACCATCGTTGATCAGGCGACCACGCAGATGGGCAGGACCGTCGAGTCCACCAAGGAGAACTTCGCGGGCATTCGCACCGGCCGTGCCAACCCGGCGCTGCTCAACGGCATCGTGGTGGACTACTATGGCGCCCCGACCCCGCTCAAGCAGATGGCGACCATCGGCGTTCCCGAGCCCCGCACCCTTGCCATCACCCCGTTCGACGTGTCTCAGGCGTCCGCCGTCGAGAAGGCGCTGCGCGATTCCGATCTTGGCGTGAACCCGAACCGCGACGGCAACGTGATCCGCGTCACCCTGCCCGAGCTGACCGAGGACCGCCGCAAGGAGTACGTCAAGCTCGCCAAGGGCAAGGCCGAGGACGGCAAGGTCGCCATTCGCAACATCCGCCGCAAGGCCAAGGAGTCCATCGAGGCCGCGGTCAAGGACGGCGACATGGGCGAGGACGAAGGCAACCGTCTGCAGAAGGAGCTCGACAAGGCGACCAAGAAGGTCACCGACGAGATCGATGCCCTGTTCGCCGCCAAGGAAAAGGAAATCCTCGAGGTCTGATCGGCTCGACACCGCTGCAATGAGCACATCCAAACGCAAGGAAGAGGCCGAGGAGGCCATCGACTCCATCAACAAGCGCACCGGCAGGAACATGCCGCAGGCCATCGGCACGGGGGCACTGCTCGTCGTGCTGATTCTCGCCAGCCTGTTGATCAACGTCGATGTCTTCGTCGGCCTCGTCGTCGTCTTCATGATTCTGGCCCTGTGGGAGCTTCGCGTGGACTTCGCGACGGTGGGCATTCGCATCCCGGTGCTGACGCTGTGGCTGGCGTCCGCCGTGACGCTGGTCTCCACCTACGCGTTTCCCAACCATATCGCCGCGATGTCGGCAACCGTCTCCATGGCCTTGGCCGTCGTGGCGCTCACGGCATCCACCCGACTGAGCATGGTGGGGCGCCGCGTGTCCATGGCGGTCGCGTCGAAGCTGTCGAATGCCGACGCGCAGATGCGTGAGTTCTCGTCATTCAACGTCGATGCGGAATCCCATCGGGTCGCGCGTCTGACGAATGTGAGCGTATCGCTGTTCACCATGATGTACGTGCCGTTCCTGGCGTGCTTCATCATCCTGCCGCTGACGTGGGCGCACCCGGTGGCCCACGCGTTCTTCCTGGTGTTCGTCCCCTCGCTGGGCGATATCGGAGGTCTCGTGTTCGGCGCTTGGCTGGGCAGGCACAAGCTGTCCCCGCGCATCTCCCCGAAGAAGTCCGTGGAGGGTCTGCTTGGATCCATTCTGTTCTGCTTCCTCGGATCCCTGGTCATCTTCCTGGTCACCTACGATCAGACGGTCTGGTCGAGCCGCTGGTGGGTGACTGTGCTGCTCGGCGTGCTGGTCGGCGTGGTGGGCACGTTCGGCGACCTGTGCGCGTCCATGCTCAAGCGTGATCTCGGCATCAAGGACATGGGGCACCTGCTCAAGGGGCATGGCGGCGTGCTCGACCGCGTCGACTCCATTCTCATGGCCGCGCCGTTCATCTGCATCACGTTGGCCGCGACCGGCCTGTGATAGGATGTCCGATCGGTAAAAACGCACATAGGCGATATCGAGGCGAATAGGGGAGAGCATGAACGAGGAGATCGAAACCGGCATCACTTCCGGTGGCGCCGAAGGCGCATTCAAGGACATTCTGTCCAAGGAGCACGCGCGACGTGGCAAGCCGCCCGTGCACTTCGCGGACATGACCCCGCAGGAACGCGTCGAGACCGCTAAGAAGCTCGGTCTGCCGAAGTTCCGCGTCAAGCAGCTCGCCAACCACTATTTCGCGCATTTCGATGTCAACGCGGAGGAGTTCACCGATTTCCCGGCGGCCAAGCGGGCCGAGGCCGCCGAGACGTTCTTCCCCACGCTGATCACGCCGATGCTGCAGCAGAAGGCCGATCAGGGCATGACGGTCAAGACCCTGTGGAGTCTGTTCGACGGCTCCCGGATCGAATCCGTGCTCATGCGATACCCCAACCGCGCCACCCTGTGCATCTCCAGCCAGGTGGGCTGCGGCATGGGCTGCCCGTTCTGCGCGACGGGCAAGCTGGGGCTCACCCGCAACATGTCCGCCGGCGAGATCCTCGAACAGGTGCGTGTCGCCGCGGCGCAGATGCGTGACGGCGAGATCGCCGGCGGCCCGGGGCGTCTGANCGCCGGCGGCCCGGGGCGTCTGAGCAACGTGGTCTTCATGGGCATGGGCGAGCCCATGGGCAACTATCGTTCCGTTCTGTCCGCGGTCCGTCAGATCAGTGCGCCGGCACCCGACGGATTCGGCATCTCCGCCCGCAACATCACCGTATCCACCGTGGGAGTGGTCCCCGGCATCAGGAAACTGGCGGCCGAAGGTCTTCCCGTACGTCTGGCGGTCTCGCTGCACGCGCCCAACGACAAGCTTCGCGACGAGCTCGTGCCGATGAACCGCCGGTTCAACACCACGCAGGTGCTCGATGCGGCGCACGACTACTATCTGGCGACCAAGCGCAGGGTGAGCATCGAATACGCGCTGATGCGGGGCATCAACGATCAGGCCATCCACGCCAGACAGCTCGCGAACCGACTCAACCACTACGGCGACGACTGGGCCCACGTCAACCCGATCCCGTTGAATCCGATCGAGGGATCCAAATGGACGGCCTCCGACCCGGAGGACGAGCGCACCTTCCTCGACATCCTGCACCGTGCCGGCATCACGGCCACGCTGCGCGACACCCGAGGCTCCGACATCGACGGCGCATGCGGACAGCTTGCCGCCAAGACCATGGAGCGGCACGCCCGATCCTAGCGCGACGACGCGCATCATCACGGCGGTTTCACCATGTGGGCATGAGCCCGGTGAAACCGCCGAACCGTCTGAGAGTGACGTTAACCTGTTGCCCAGTGCACACGATTACGAGCGCAAAGGGGTAAGCATGTCGCTTGCGGTGAGAGTCATTCCATGTCTTGATGTGGATGCCGGACGCGTGGTCAAGGGCGTCCATTTCGAAAATCTGCGGGATGCCGGTGACCCGGTCGAACTCGCCGCGGAATACTACCGGCAGGGCGCCGACGAGCTCACGTTCCTCGATGTGACGGCGTCCAGCTCCCACCGGCAGACGATGTACGACGTGGTGCGCCGCACCGCCGAGGAGCTCTTCATCCCACTCACCGTGGGCGGCGGCGTACGCACGGTCGACGATGTCGACATGCTGCTGCGCTGCGGTGCGGACAAGGTCGGCGTCAACACGGCCGCCATCAACAACCCGCAGATGATCAGCGACGTCTCCACCCGTTTCGGCCGCCAGGTGCTCGTCCTGTCGGTGGACGCCCGACGCGAGCGCGGCGAACGACACACCAAGTCCGGATTCGAGGTGACCACGATGGGCGGTCGCAAATCCACGGGCATCGACGCCCTGTGGTGGGTCAAACGGGCCGAGGAGCTCGGCGCCGGCGAGATCCTGCTCAACTCCATGGACGCCGACGGCACGCAGAACGGCTTCGATCTCGAGATGATCGAAAAGGTCCGTAACGAGGTATCCATCCCGATCATCGCCAGCGGCGGCGCAGGCAAGGCCGAGGACTTTCCGCCGGCGATCAAGGCCGGCGCCGACGCGGTACTCGCCGCATCGGTCTTCCACTTCGGACAGATCACCATCGGCGACGTCAAGAAGGAACTCGCCGCCCACGGCTACGAAGTCCGATAACGACCATGATGCGCGACGACAACCGTCGCGCATCATGCGATAAACGTACGACACGACAATTGACACGACCAATGACAGCACAGGACAAGATGCAGGAACAGCACAACGACTACGACAACACCACCAGCCTCGACCCCAGGATCGCGGTGCGCCTGAAAAAGGACGCCAAGGGACTGGTGGCCGCGGTGATCCAACAGTATGACACCAGGGAAGTGCTCATGGTGGGCTATATGAACGAGGAGGCGCTGCGCCGCACCCTGACCACGGGACGCGTCACCTTCTGGTCCCGCTCCCGTCAGGAATACTGGCGCAAGGGCGACACCTCCGGACACCGTCAGTACGTCAAGAGCCTCGCCCTCGACTGCGACGGCGACGCCATCCTCGTCGAGGTCGACCAGGTGGGAGCCGCATGCCATACCGGCAAGCGTTCCTGCTTCGAGGAAGGCGGTCAACTGCCCGTCGTCATCGGCGAACGCGATCAGGACGACAACAACGAGGAGGCTCAGGCATGAGCGAGAACACCAACAGCGTGAAGAACCTGCACTGGGGACAGACCTGGCCCGACCGCGACACCTTCCACCGGCTCGCCGGCGAAGGCTACCGCGTCATCCCCGTGGTCCGCCGTCTGCTCGCCGACTCGCTGACCCCCGTCGGCTTCTACGAGCGTCTCGCCGCGGGACGAAGCGGCACCTTCATCCTCGAATCCGCCGAATACGGCGGATCCTGGAGCCGCTACTCCTTCATCGGCGTCAACTCCATCGCACAGCTGCGCTCCAACGAGGGGCAGGCCGACTGGCTCGGCACCGTTCCGCTCGGCGTCCCCACCGAGGGCGATGTGCTCGACGTGGCCCACGCCACCCTCCGACTGCTCACCTCACCCAGGATCGAGGGACTGCCCAGCCTGACCAGCGGCCTCGTCGGCAGCGTCGGCTGGGATGCGATCCGACACTGGGAGCCCACGCTGCGCGCCCAGGCGCCCGACGAGACCGGCCAGCCCGAAACCGTGCTCGCGCTCGCCACCGACATGGCCGTCGTCGACCACGTCAACGGATCCGTCTGGCTCATCGCCAACGCCGTGAACTTCGACGACCAGCCCACCCGCGAGAGCGAAGCCTACGACGACGCCGTACGCCGTCTCGAACGCATGCAGCGGGACGCCGCCACCCCCACGGCCAACGAATCCAAGGTCAACATCCTCGACCCGACCGTCCCCCAGCCCGAACTGCGCTTCCGCACCGCCAAGAGCGACTACGAGCATGCCGTCGAGACCGCCAAACAGCACATCATCGACGGCGACGTTTTCCAGGTCGTCATCTCCCAGCGACTCGACATCGACTCGCCGGCCGACCCCTTCGATGTCTACCGCGTACTGCGCACACTCAACCCCAGCCCCTACATGTACTTCTTCGCCCTGACCGACGCCCAGGGACGCGACTTCAACGTCATCGGCTCCAGCCCCGAGACCCTCATCAAGGTCGACGAAGGCCACGCCATGACCTTCCCCATCGCCGGATCCCGCCCCCGCGGAGCCACGCCCGAGGAAGACGCCCGACTCGCCCGCGAACTACTCGAGGACCCCAAGGAACGCAGCGAGCACATCATGCTCGTCGACCTCGCCCGCAACGACCTGTCCCGGGTCTGCGAGCCCAGCAGCGTGGAGGTCGTCTCCCTCATGGACATCAAACGATTCAGCCACATCATGCACATCTGCTCCACCGTCACCGGCAAGGTCCACAAGGACATGACCGCCTTCGACGTGTTCACCTCAGCCTTCCCCGCAGGCACCCTGTCCGGAGCGCCCAAGCCACGCGCCGTCGAGATCATCGACGAGATCGAACCCGCCGACCGCGGCATCTACGGCGGCACCGTCGGCTACTTCGACTTCTCCGGCAACATGGACATGGCCATCGCCATCCGCACCGCCTTCCTGCGCGACCACGAGGCAAGCGTCCAGGCCGGCGCCGGCATCGTGCTCGACTCCGTGCCCGCCAACGAATGGCAGGAGACCCGCAACAAGGCCGAAGCCTCCGTCGAGGCCGTGCAGATCGCCGCACAGCTCAAAACCGTTAAATAAGACAACCACGCAGCCCCCGGCGCAAACTGTGCTATAAGAAGGGTGACAACAAGCAAGCTCGCTAAAGGAGAACCATGTCGGTATTGGACGAATTGGTGGCGGGCGCACTGGAGGACCAGCAGTCCCGCGAGCGCACCGTATCGCTAGAGGCAGTGAGGAAGGCCGCGCTCGCGGCCCCCGCTCCGATCGATGCGACACGATGGCTCAAGCGCGCCGACGGCATCCCCGTGATCGCCGAGATCAAACGAGCCTCCCCGTCCAAGGGACATCTGAGCGACATCCCCGACCCCGCGGCGCTCGCCCGCGAATACGAACGCGGCGGCGCCAGCGCGATCTCCGTGCTGACCGAAGGCCGACGCTTCCTTGGAAGCCTGGATGATCTCGACAAGGTCCGCGCAGCCGTGCACATTCCCGTGCTGCGCAAGGACTTCATCGTCACCGACTACCAGATCTACGAGGCGCGTGCCCACGGCGCCGACCTGGTGCTTCTCATTGTCGCCGCGCTCGACGACGAGAAGCTGCGTCACCTGCTCGCGCTCGCGCACGATCTGGGCATGACCGTACTGGTGGAGACCCATACCCGTGAGGAGATCGCCCGGGCAGTGGCCGCCGGGGCGAAGGTGATCGGCATCAACGCGCGCAATCTCAAGAACCTCAGGGTGGATGTGCGCAAGTACAACGAGCTGGCCGCCGATCTGCCGGACGACGTGATCCGCGTCGCCGAGTCCGGCGTGTTCGGCGCGGTGGAGGTCGAGGACTACGGGCGTGCCGGCGCCGACGCGGTGCTGGTGGGCGAGGGCGTGGCCACCGCCGACGATCATGAACTTGCAGTGGAACGACTAGTGAAGGCAGGAGCAAGAGTGAAAGCATCCG
Organism: Bifidobacterium vansinderenii; assembly: GCF_002234915.1. GTDB lineage: Bacteria > Actinomycetota > Actinomycetes > Actinomycetales > Bifidobacteriaceae > Galliscardovia > Galliscardovia vansinderenii. The sequence continues at coordinate 18,522 of NZ_NEWD01000045.1, forward strand.
AAACCACTCCGTTGAGCGAACATCAGGGACCGTACTGGGGGCAGTTCGGCGGCCGTTACGTGCCCGAGGCGCTGATCACCGCGCTGGACGAACTGGAACGCGTGTACGAGGAGGCCAAGGCGGACCCCGAATTCCACAAGGAGTTCATGACGCTGCAGCAGCGGTATGTGGGCCGTCCCAGCCCGCTGACCGAGGCTCCGCGCTTCGCCGCGCTCGTCAGGGAGAAGACCGGGCTCGACGCGCGCATCTTCCTCAAGCGCGAGGACCTGAACCACACCGGCGCCCACAAGATCAACAACGCGCTGGGACAGGCGCTGCTCGTTAAGCGTATGGGCAAGACCCGTGTGATCGCGGAGACCGGCGCCGGCCAGCACGGCGTGGCCACCGCCACCGTGTGCGCGATGCTCGGACTGAAGTGCCGCATCTACATGGGGCAGATCGATGCCCGCCGTCAGGCGCTCAACGTGGCCCGCATGCGCATGCTCGGCGCCGAGGTCGTCGAGGTCACGCTTGGCGACAAGATCCTCAAGGACGCGATCAACGAGGCGCTGCGCGACTGGGTCACCAACGTCAAGGACACGCACTACCTGCTCGGCACCGTGGCGGGACCCCACCCGTTCCCGGCCATGGTCCGCGACTTCCAGAAGATCATCGGCGAGGAGGCCAAGGAGCAGCTGCGCGACTGGTACGGCATCGACCACCCCGACGCGGTGTGCGCGTGCGTGGGCGGCGGATCCAACGCCATCGGCGTGATGAACGCGTTCCTCGACGACGATCGCGTGAACCTGTACGGCTACGAGGCCGGCGGCAACGGACCCGAATCCGGCCGGCACGCCATCCGCTTCGCCCCCGGCACCGGCCAGCTCGGCATGTTCCAGGGCGCCAAGAGCTACCTGCTGGAGACCGACGAGGGCCAGACGCTCGACACCTACTCCATCTCCGCGGGCCTCGACTACGCGTCCGTCGGTCCCGAGCACGCATGGCTCAAGGAGATCGGCCGCGTCAACTACAGCTGGGCCACCGACGAGGAGGCCATGAACGCGTTCCGCGACCTGAGCCAGACCGAGGGCATCATCCCCGCCATCGAATCCTCCCACGCCGTCGCCGGAGCCTACAAGGCCGCCGCCGACCTCAAGGCGAAGGGCTACGACAAGGCCGTCATGATCGTCAACATCTCCGGCCGAGGCGACAAGGACATGGCCACCGCCGGCAAATGGTTCGGCTACCTGACCGACGACCAGGCCGCCGCCCTCGACGTCACCGGCGCCCACGGCAACACCGTCGCCTGAAGACCAGACAAGGTTTAGACAAGGAACGCGAACATATGACTAACGCAGCAACCACACCATCAGGACAGCCCCTGGGCATCAGCCACAAGCCCAGCGCCACCGAAACGATGTTCGACCGGCTCGCCGGCGACAACCGCCCGGCCTTCATCGGCTACCTGCCCTACGGGTTCCCGAACCCCGACGCATCCCTCGACGCGCTGCGCACCATGGTCGAGCACGGCGTCGACGCCGTCGAGATCGGCCTGCCCTACTCCGACCCCGTGATGGACGGCCCCGTCATCCAGGCCGCCAGCCAGATCGCCCTGAACAACGGCGAAAGCATCAACAACGTGTTCAAGGCCGTGGAAACCGTGGCCAACGCCGGCGGCGTCCCCCTGATCATGAGCTACTGGAACCTCATCTACCATTACGGCGTGGAACGCTTCGCCACCGACTTCGAAAACGCCGGCGGCGCCGGACTCATCACCCCCGACCTCATCCCCGACGAGGCAGGGGAGTGGATCGAAGCCTCCGACCGCCACGGACTCGACCGCATCTTCCTCGTCTCCCCGGACTCCTCGGACGAACGACTCGCCGTCGTCTCCCGCAACGCCCGAGGATTCGTCTACGCGGCCTCCCGCATGGGCGTCACCGGCGAACGCGCCACCATCAGCTCCTCACCCGAGCAACTCGTCGAACGCACCCGCAAGGCCGGCGCCAAGCACGTGTGCGTCGGCATCGGCGTGTCCACCGCCGACCAAGCCGCGAAGGTCGGCGCCTACGCCGACGGCGTCATCGTCGGATCCGCACTGGTCCACACCCTGCTCAACGACGACAACAAGACCGCCCGCGACACCCGCGAAGGCCTCGCCCTGCTCGCAGCCAAGGCGGACGAGCTCGCCGAAGGCGTGCGCAACGCCCGATAACCGACACAGCGACACAACACCGTGCGGCGGCCGTGGAAACCCCACGACCGCCGCACACGTATAAGCACCCCAACCAGACAACAGACAGAGGCACGATGAACCTGGCGTATATCCCATCCCCGACCTTCTCCGAATTCCACATCGGACCACTCACCATCCACATGTACGCGATCTGCATCCTCATCGGCATCTGCCTCGCAGTCTGGATCCTGACCACACGGTGGAAACGCTACGGCGGCACCTTCGACCAGGTGCTCGACACCACGCTCGTCGCCGTCCCCAGCGGCCTGATCGGCGCCCGCCTCTACCACTGCGTCACCACCCCCAGCGCATACTTCCCACCCACCGGCAACCCGATCAACATCATCAAGGTCTGGGAGGGCGGCATGGCCATCTTCGGCGGCATCATGTTCGGCGCGCTCGCCGCCTTCCTCTGGTGCCGGCACAAGCGCTACCCGTTCGCGCTGCTCGCCGACGCGCTCGCGCCCGGCCTCATGGTGGCGCAGGCCGTGGGGCGTCTGGGCAACTGGTTCAATCAGGAGCTGTACGGCAAGCCGACCACCCTGCCCTGGGGACTCGCGCTCAACGACGCCGACGCCATCGGCAAGACCCAGGTGTGCTATGACGGCCAGCCGTGCCCGGTGGGCACGCTGTTCCATCCCACGTTCCTGTACGAGATGATCTGGAATCTGGTCGGCGCCACGCTGATCGTGCTGGTCGGACGCCGTCTGGCCGGAACGCTCAGGGCCGGCCAGCAGTTCGCCATGTACCTGATGTGGTACGGTGCGGGCCGTACGTGGATCGAGATGCTGCGCATCAACTATTCGACTATCGTCCTCGGCCTGCGCATCAACGTGTGGACCGCGATTCTGGTGTTCGTCCTCGGTGCCGTGCTGTTCGTCCTGCTGTGGCGGAGGGGAGCGGACAGCGCCGACCTGTCGCGTCGTCTGACGGCCGTCACCGCGGACGAGCGCGAGCGCATGGCCGCCGAACAGGCCGCCGCCGGCGCCGGCAAAAGCGGCCGCTGATGCCAAATATCGAGAAGAAACACCCTGCCGGACGGCCAGTCGTCGTTCAGCATCCTTAGAATGGGCCGTATGACGATTCAAATTGCACCGAGCATTCTGTCCGCTGATTTCTGCAATCTCGAACGCGATCTCAACGCGATCGCCAACGCCGATCTGGTCCACGTCGATGTCATGGACCATCATTTCGTTCCCAACCTCACGCTGGGCGAGCCCATCGTCAAGCGTATCTGCGAGGTAAGCCCGCTGCCGGTCGACGTGCATCTGATGATCGAGGATCCGGACCGTTGGGCCCCCGAGTTCGCCAAGTGCGGCGCCCAGTCCGTGACCTTCCACATGGGCGCCACCCATGCTCCCGTCCGTCTGGCCCGTCAGCTGCGCGACATGGGCTGCAAGGCGTGCTTCGCCGTCCGTCCCGCAGAGCCCGTCGAACCTTTGTTCGATATTCTTGACGAGTTCGACATGATCCTGATCATGACGGTCGAACCCGGCTTCGGCGGCCAGAAGTTCCTCGCCAACCAGATGGCCAAGACCCGCCGCCTGCGCGACGAGATCACCCGCCGTGGTCTCGACACGCACATTCAGGTGGATGGCGGCGTCAGCCGCAGCACCGCGCACATCGTGGCCGAGGCCGGCGCCGACGTGCTCGTGGCCGGCTCCGCCGTGTACGGCGCCGACGACATCGCCGCCGAGATCGACCTGATCCGCTCCAACGCGCAGGCCGCATACCGAGACTGAGCGTCACCCGTCCGGGTGTCGTCCATACGGCCGGCGGACTCCTATGCCGCCGGCCGAAAACCATAAAGGAGAATCCCAAGTTATGAAGACCTTCGATTCCTTGTTCGAGGAGCTCAGCGCCAAGGCCGCATCCAAGGCCGAAGGATCCCTGACCGTCGAGGAACTGGCCAAGGGCACGCACTTCATCGGCAAGAAGCTGGTGGAGGAAGCAGGAGAGAGCTGGATCGCCGCCGAATACGAGGGAGCCGATCGCACCGCCGAGGAACTCAGCCAGCTGCTGTACCACATCCAGGTGATGATGATCGACCGTGGCATCAGCCTCGAGGACGTCTACAAGCACCTGTGATCCTCGCCCACACACGAGTCACCATCGCATCTATATGAAGGAGATCGATTCCAATGCTGAGAATCGCCGTTCCTAACAAGGGAATGCTGTCCGAACCGTCGTGGAACATGCTTCAGGAGGCTGGATACCGACTGCGTTCGAATTCCCGTCAGCTCGTCGTGGAGGACCCGGACAACGGCATCGAACTGTTCTACCTGCGTCCGCTGGACATCGCCGTATACGTCGGCCGTGGCACGGTTGACGTCGGCATCACCGGCCGTGACCTGCTGCTCAACTCCGGCACGGAGGCCGTGGAGACGATGGCACTGGGATACGGTGCCTCCACCTTCCGCTTCGCCGCGCCGAACGAGTCCAGCATCACCACCCTCGCCGACGTCGACGGCAAGCGCGTCGCCAGCTCCTACGACAAGCTGGTCCACGACTACCTCGAAAACCGTGGCATCCACGCCGACATCATCCACCTGGACGGCGCCGTGGAATCCTCGGTCCACCTGGGCGTCGCCGACCTCATCGCCGACGTGGTATCCACCGGAACCACGCTGCGCAACGCCGGCCTGCGCATCTTCGCGGACCCGATCCTCCACTCCGAGGCGATCCTCATCCGCTCCCCGCGCCTCGCCGAAGGCAACGACGAGCTCAAGGTCCTCTCCAGGCGACTCAAGGGCGTACTCACCGCCCACAGCTACGTGCTCATGGACTACGACATCCCCGTCGAAAAGGTCGCCGCGGCCGTGGCCATCACCCCCGGATTCGAATCCCCGACCGTCGCACCCCTCCACGACTCCCAGTGGGCCGCGGTCCGCGTCATGGTGCCCCGCGCACAGGTCAACAAACTCATGGACGACCTCTACGAGGTAGGCGCACGAGCGATCATCGTCACCGCCATCCAGGCGTCCCGAATGTGAACCACGACTCCATGAGCCAACAGCCAACACACACCAATGCGGAGGATGAGGCGTTCAGCCCCGAACCCCAGAACATCATCTGGACCGTGCCGAACGCCATCAGCTTCCTCCGCATCCTATCCATACCCGTCATCGCCGTACTGATCTCCAAACGATACCTCGTATGGTCACTCATCATCCTGGCCATCTCATCGGCATCAGACGGCGTCGACGGCTACATCGCCCGACGATTCAACCAGGTCAGCCGCATCGGACAGATCCTCGACCCCATCGCCGACCGTCTCCTCATCATCTGCTCCATGCTCGCCCTCGGATGGGCCGACATCCTACCATGGTGGCTCCTCATCGCCGTAGGATCACGAGACCTCGTCATGCTGATCGAAGTCCTCATCCTCTCCAACAACGACTACGGCCCACTGCCAGTACACTTCGTCGGCAAAGCAGGAACCGCACTCCTGCTCATGTCCGTACCCGTACTCATCGTCGCCGACCTCGCAGCCACACCATTCTTCATGATCCTGCACTACATCGGCGTCGCCGGCGCCATCTGGGGAGCCGTCCTCTACTGGACCGCAGGCATCATCTACATCACCCAAGGCGCCACACTCCTCAACCACACCACCGCCGAAAGACAACACGCCCATGCCCGGTGACCGCGCCCCCATATCCTACCCGACAGACTCCGGGAATGCGCCAATACACCGCAGATCAGCGCACTCCCGATCAGTCTTCGGCCTCATCAACCGCCACGCCATCCGCGACGACACCCACGTCACAGGACGCTCACGCCGCCGCCGCGTCGTCGACGAATCACTCCACCTCATCGACGACCTCACCAACCGACCCCTCGACCCCCTCTTCGAAGACTCCACACTGGTCGTCCAGGAACAATCACCCGCCATGACCTGGATCACCAAAATCCTCACCTTCATCTTCTGCGTCATCGTCGGCATATCAGGCTGCGTCATCGTCCAGGAACTCCACATGAACACCCGGCAAAAAGTACGCCAGGAACTCGCCAGCCAAGTCGCCACACGCAACGCCGAACAACACCAACTCGAATCCGACGTCGCCACCCAACGCTCACAAATCGACACCCTCACCCAAACCCTCAACACCGGAAACACAAACTCCCAAACCACCAAAGACGCCACCGAGCCGGAAGCCACCCTGGTCACCGCCGCC
>NZ_NEWD01000046.1 GCF_002234915.1 Bifidobacterium vansinderenii
ACAGACGCGAACATGCTCGTTGCTCCTCGTCCGTTCCCGCCGATCTGCGTATGCTGTTCCGACAGCGGGAAAGCCGATCGTGCGCGGGTAGACTGGATGACAGCGATAACAATGTTCGTCGTTGGCGACTGTCCCCTCGGTTCGTTCAGCGAATCCGGCCGACGAGTCCATCCCGACGAATCCGTCCGACGATCCCAGCAAAGGAGCCTCATCGACGATGCCCGCAACCACCATCCATCTGGTCCGTCACGGCGAAGTGTTCAACCCGAACCACGTGCTCTACGAACGACTGCCCGACTTCCATCTCTCCTCGCGCGGCGTGCGCATGGCACAGGCCACGGCCCGGTACATCGCCGCGCACTCCGGGCTCAACCATGCGGCCGCCGTCTACTCGTCGCCGCTCGACCGCACGCGCGAAACCGCCGGCGAGATCCTCAAGGCACTCAACTCGGTGCGTGAGGAGCGCGGCGAGCAGCCGCTCGGACTCACCACCGACGAGCGCGTGATCGAGGCCGGCAACGAGTTCCGCGGCAAGCGCATCGGCCACGGCGACGGCGCGCTGTGGCGTCCGGAGAACCTGCGGCTCATCCGCAACCTGCACAAGCCGTCGTGGGGCGAAAGCTATGATCACATCGGCCAGCGCATGAGCGACTTCGTGTACGAGAAGGTGAGCGAATACCCCGGTGAGCAGGTGATCGTCGTGAGCCACGAATCGCCGATCTACTCGTTCCGTCACCTCATGGAGACCGGCAGCGCCGAGCACTGGATGTGGAAACGCCACACCGCGCTCGCCTCGGTCACGTCGTTCACGTTCGACTCCGAGACGCGCGAACTGCTCGCCGTCGCATACGCCGACCCGGCCGCCGGCGTGCAGTAGTCGGCAATAGTCGTGCAGTAGTCGCGCAGCGGGCACGGGCCTCGTTCCTCCAGTCGCGCCCGCAGCGGATTTCCGTTGGGCGGCAACGTGATCTTGGTCACGAAAACCGCCTGAACGCGGGTCAACTTGGCGAAAACCGCCGGTTTTCTCCGTCAGCGCGACCATACTGAAAGTATGAGCAATACCGCATGGATTTCTTCCGTGACCGCGCTGAAGCAGCTGCCGGCCACCACTGCTGCCATCGAAGTCGGCAAGGAACTGACCGATCTGTGGCCCCTGCACGATCATGTGCAGATCGACAACGACGTGAAGTACGCCGAGTCTTTCCAGGTGCGCGTGACGAGGCAGTTCGCCATCGCGCTCACCGACGAGGACGTGACCATGCCCGACGCCGAATACGTGTACGAGGGCGCCGACGAGATCCCCGGCCGTCCGCAGACGCTGGTCGATGCGCTGCTGAACGCCAACGACGCGTACGACACCACCGTTGATTTTTCCGAGGACGGCAATGCCGAACGCATCGTGGAGGCTGCCGCCCAGCTCGGTGACGTGTGGGATGACGACACCGTCGCGGCCGCGCGTGAACTGATCGCCGCCGCAGCTGCCGAAGGCTCCGCGCTGGCCGCCGACGACCTGCCCGGCCGCTATGCGCTGGGCGCCGCCGCGTTCGCGCAGATGCTGGCGCTCACCGCCGGCGACGACGAGGAGACCGCGCTCAAGGCCGCACTACCCGCCGTGCTGTACTTCAACGAGTTCGACGAATGGCTGGGCGTGCCGCGCGTGTTCCTTGACCTGGACACCGTGAAGCAGCTGCGCGAGATCGCGCTCGCCGGTCCAGAGAACGACGGCGCCGCGAAGTTCATCGACGTGCTTGCCGAACCCGCCGCAACCGAGTGGCGCAAGCACCGCGAGGACGTGCTGTGGGATCCGGCCGAGGCCAAGAAGAAGGCGCGCGAGGAGGACGAGGCCAAGAGCAAGGCCGCGCTCGCCGCCAAGTTCGCCCACATCAAAGACGACCCCAGCAAGGAGACCGTGGAGCTGTAAGGCTCCGGTGTCCTAATACACCCCAATACGCAACTGGCTCCCCTCAGTTCTCGTAGCGGACTGAGGGGAGCCAGTGTTGTAAGACGCTTCAGCGGGTCACGCGTTCGGACGATCGAAGCGCGCACCCTGCGGGTCGCTCGGTGCGATATACAGCACGATGCTGGTGATGCCGCCGGCGATCATCAGCAGGAGTCCAACAATGATCAGACCGACGCTGCTCACGCCGCTGCCAACGCCGCCGTTGCCGGCCGCAGCCCAGAAGGCCGCGCCGCCGCCGAGAAGCATGACGATGATCGCGAGCACGATCAGGCCGTACGGCAACAGCACCCACCAGCCGCTACGGTTCGCGTCGTGCATGCGGCGGATGGCCAGTGCCACGCCCGGCACGAGAACCGCAAGGTTCCAGATGCCTTCCAGTCCTTCGATGATCGTGCTGCCATCGGTGGCTGAACTCAGCAGGCTGAACACCGCGCCGATGATCGCGCTGAACAGGAACCACCACCAGTACTCGCTGCGGGAGGCGCGGCCGTGGAACACCGCGTACTTCTTGAAGAAGCGCACGATCGCGTTCGGGAACGAGATGCCGTACCAAGGGGCCCACAGCGGCGGCTCGCCGGTGGCGCTGTAGGCGTTCTGGCCGCCGTACTGCGGAGTCGGCGCCATCGGCGGCTGCTGACCGTAGCCGGGCTGACCGGGCTGTCCGTACGGATTGGTGTTCTGCGTGTACGGGTTCGCGCTCGGCTGGCCGTAGGGGCTGGGCTGCGCGCCCGGCTGTCCGTACGGGTTGGAGCCCGGCTGTCCGTACGGGTTCGTGTTCTGCGTGTACGGGCTGCCGCTCGTCTGACCGCCGGTCTGACCGTAGGGGGACTGGCCGTAGGGGTTCGCGCCCGGCTGCTGTCCGTATGCCGGCTGGCTCGGCTGTCCGTACGGGTTGGCGCCGTTGCTTGACTGTCCGTAGTTCTGGCCGTAGCCCGACTGGCCGTTCTGCCCGTAGGGGTTGGAATTGCCGCCGGTGTACCCGTTGTTGTTCGGATCGGTCATAGATATCCCTTCCTTAAGTGCGCGTCGTCGCCGTCGTGCGAAGGTGATCGTCGGGCGGTGTCGTGCCGTGCACATTCGTTGATCCGCTCTCATTCTCCCACATTGTGTGGTGAAAATGTAGTGGTGACTATTGTGCGATTATGGGAATCTCTGATCGATTGCTCTGATCGAACGAACAACGACGGTCGGACTACTCCTCGGCGTCGGGATCCTCGTCGTCGCCCGCCGGGCCGAGCAGCACACGCTCCGACAGATTCACGACGAGCATGAGTACGGCCGTCAGCGACACGATCACGAACGTGGCGGAGAAGATCAGCGGCGTGCGGAACGAGTTGTATGCCGCCTGCAGCCAGATGCCCAGACCCTTGCGCGCGCCCAGATATTCGGCCGTGGCGGCTGTGGCGAAGATGTACGCGGCGGAGATGCGTACGCCGCCATAGATCTGCCGTGCCGCGACGCGCAGCTTCACATGCCACAGCGTCCACGTGCGCGTGGCGCCGCAGGTGAGCGCCACATCGGAGTAGAACTGCGGCACCGCGTCGAGGCCGCGCACGGTCTGCACGGCGATCGGAAACAGGCCGAACACGGCCACGATCACGATCTTGCCCGACGTCTCGAACCCGAACCAGATGATGAACAGCGGGGCTATGGTGATCAGCGGCATCGTCTGCGCGGCCGCCAGCAGCGGGAACAGTGCGGCGTTGAGCGTGCGCGAGCAGTGGAATCCGATGCCGATCATCACGCCGAACAGCACCGCCAGCAGGAATCCGACCACGCCCTCGTACAGCGTGACCGTGGTGGCCGGCCAGAGCGTGGGCCACGTCTCGATGGTCGCCTGGACGATCTCGCTCGGCGAGGAGATCATCATGGGGGAGACGTTGCCGAGACGGCACCACGCCTCCCACACCGCCACAAGAACGATCACCGCGATCACGGTGGGAAGATACTGCCTGACCTTGTTCACTTCACCTTGCCTCCTGCGCGTGCCTGCGCGCCACGGTCGATGACGGAGAACAGTAAGGTGAGGAGCCTGCGCGCCGATCGGCCAGAAAATCGATTGATCCAAAACCCACAGTATGCCCCTATAGCGGTACACAAATCGAAGATACGCCATCGAGGCCGTTGAAATTCCAACGTTCAGGTCGGGTATCTTCGTTTTGTGTACCGGGAAAGCCCCTAAAGGGGGTTCTAAGGGCGTCTCCCCGGTACACAAAACAAAGATACCCAATCCAATCCTTGAAATTTCAACGAGGACTGAGTCGTATCTTCGATTTGTGTACCGCTAAGCGGGGAGACCTACTTCATTTCCGTGGGCGAGCTCGTGCCGTCGCCCCAGCTCAGCGCCTGACCGTCGGAGGTGGCGGCCACGCTGCGGCTGCCACCCGCCCCGATCGCGGTGGCGTTCGAGACGCCGACCTGCACCGGGACCGTGCTCGAACCGCTGCCGGATCCCAGCTGGCCCTTGTCGTTCAGGCCCCATGCCCAGACGCTGCCATCGGATCCAAGTGCCAGTACGTGCGAGTCGCCGGCCGAGATCGCCGTGATGCTCGGCATACCCTCCGCGTCCACCAGCTGCGCCTGCCACGCCTTCGGGTTGCCGTCGCCGAGCTGGCCCTTGTCGTTCTGGCCCCAGCCGTGCACCGTGCCGTCGCGATGCAGCACGATCGAATACTGGTTACCCGCGTCCACGGCAGCCACATCACCGGCGTTCGGGATCGGCACCGGGCCGTCGGTGTTCGAACCGCCGCCCCACGTCCACGTCGTGTATTCGCCGGAATTCGTGAGCGCGATGCCATGCTTCGTGCCCGCGCCGATGTCGATCACGCCCGACAGGCCGGCGATCTGCTGCGGTTCCAGCGTATCCTCGCTGTTGCCGATGCCATGACCGGTGCGGCCGCCGTCGCCATAGCCCCACGACCACACCGTGCCGTCGGACTTCAGTGCGAGAGAATAGCGGTCGCCCGCATCGATGTCGGTGACGCCGGACAGGCCGGTCACCTTGGTGGGCTTGCCCACCGACACTGCCGCGCTGCCGTCGCCCACCTGACCGTGATCGTTCGCTCCCCACGCCCAGACGCTGCCGTCGGAGGTGAGCGCCAGACCGTGATCGGTGCCGGCCGCCACCTTGGTGACCGTGCCCTTGATCGCCACCTGCACCGGCTTGGTGGATTGGGAGTCGCTGCCGGTCGCGCTGCCGAGCTGTCCATGGCCGTTGTAGCCCCACGCCCACGCCTTGCCGTTGGCATCCACCGCCAGATCGAAGGACCCACCCGCGCTCACCGACACGACCTTGCCCATGGCCTGCTCCGGCGTGCCCGTGCTCGCCTCATCTGAACCGCCGTATGTGGGGGACTGGCTGGACTGCGCGGACTGTGCAGATTGTGCTGGCGCGGTAGAAGTGGAGTTGCCCCGAGGCGTCAGCGCGGAAACGGCGATACCTCCGAATGCTGCGACGGCCACGAATGCCGCGATGATGGCGATTATCTTGTCCCGGTTCTGCACCGGGGCGGGCACGGCCGCAGTACCGGCGTTGGGCATTCCCGCCGTACCGGGCGCCGTGGTTCCGGCGGGCGTGGACATCGATGGCTGTGACATTGACGGAGTCTGCGCCATCGACGGCTGGGGTGCCGGAGACTGTGCCATTGGAGTCGGCATTTGCGTCGCGCCGGCATTCCGGAAGTCCATCGGACGCTGCCCGTAGCCATAGCCCTGATTGTTGACATGCACATGGCTCTTGCCGTCGTCGGCATTCGGCGTCGCGTTCGACTCTTGCACGGAATCGTGCTCCAACGGTGTGCCGCACACGGTGCAGAACATATTCGATTCGTCGTTTTGGGCACCACAGCTCGTGCAGAACATAGTCTTCTCCTTGTCGGATCCTCACGGGTCGCAACGGTTTTCTCTTGTTGGCCGTCTTCACTTATCGCACAACATGTTCCACACTAAACCATCGATATGATGTCCGCGGCGAAACCGTTCGCCGTCGGTATGGGGAACCGTTCCTCATAACGTCCCGCGAACGGTCTGGTATCCGTCGCGTCGGCGCGGCACAATAGGGCGTATGACTGAAGAGCATTCTGAAAACGCAAAGTCCGCAGCAAAGCCCGAACTTCCCAAGGACGTTCGTGTGCGCTTCTGCCCGTCGCCCACCGGCACCCCGCACGTGGGCATGATCCGTACCGCTCTGTTCAACTGGGCCGAGGCCCGCGCCACCGGCGGCAAGCTGGTGTTCCGCATCGAGGACACCGATGCCCAGCGCGACTCCGAGGAAAGCTACAACCAGATCCTCGAATCCCTGCGTTGGCTCGGCATCGACTGGGATGAGGGCATCGACGTTGGTGGCCCCCACGGCCCGTACCGCCAGTCCGAGCGCACCGACATCTACAAGGACGTGGCCGCCAAGCTGTTCGAGGCCGGCTACGCCTACGAATCCTTCTCCACGCCCGAGGAGATCGAGGCCCGCAACGTGGCCGCCGGTCGTCCGAAGGCGTTCGGCTACGACGGCTACGACCGCAACCTCACCGAGGAGCAGAAGGCCGCCTTCCGCGCCGAGGGCCGCAAGCCCGCGCTGCGCATCCGCATGCCCGACGAGGACATCGCGTTCGACGATCTGATCCGCGGCCGCATCGAGTTCAAGGCCGGCTCCGTGCCGGACTACGTGATCGTGCGTCCGAACGGCGACCCGCTGTACACGCTCACCAACCCGGTGGACGACGCCATGATGGACATCAACGTGGTGCTGCGAGGCGAGGATCTGCTCAGCTCCACCCCGCGTCAGATCGTGCTCTACCGTTACCTGATCGAGCTCGGCATCGCCAAGCAGACGCCGCTGTTCGGCCACATGCCGTACGTGATGGGCCAGGGCAACAAGAAGCTCTCCAAGCGCGACCCGGAGTCCAACCTGTTCAACCACCGTGACGCCGGCTTCATCCGCGAGGGTCTGCTCAACTACCTCGCGCTACTCGGCTGGTCCATCGCCCCCGACCGCGACGTGTTCTCCATGGACGAGATGATCGCCAAGTTCGACGTGCGCGACGTGAAGGCCAACCCGGCCCGCTTCGACATCGACAAGGCCATCTCCATCAACGCCGAGCACATCCGCGCGCTCGAGCCCGAAGACTTCCTGCGTCGTTCCGTGCCGTACCTGCACCGCGACGGCGTGGTCTCCGCCGACAACTGGGATGCGCTCACCGACCGTGAGAAGACCGTGCTGACGGCTGCCGCCCCGCTCGTGCAGCCGCGCGTTCGCCTACTCGGCGAAGTGGCCGGCATGGTCGGCTCGCTGCTGTCCACCGAGGGCTACATCGAGCCCGCCGCCGACGCACGCAAGCAGCTCAAGGATTCCGCCGCCGACGTGCTCGACAAGGCCATCGCCGCACTCGAGGGCGTGGACGAGGCCGAGTGGAAGACCGATCCGCTGCACGAGCTGCTCAGCAAGGTGCTCGTGGAAGAGGGCGGCTACAAGCCGCGTCTGGCGTTCGGTCCGGTGCGCGTGGCCATGTCCGGCCGCCGCGTGTCCCCGCCGCTGTTCGAGTCCATGGAGATCGTCGGCAAGGACGTGACCGTGGCTCGTCTGAAGGGTCTGCGCGAGCACCTGTGAGCGTGGCGTGATCGACTGAGTGCCGCGACCGGGACTGCGCATTGCGTGGCTGCGTGATCGTTGCCTCGATAGTGTGATCACACTATCGGTACGGCCACTGGCATTCGCGGTCATGTTGCGTGTTGTGTGTTGTGGGGTGTCCGTCGAAACAGGCGGGCGCCCCACTTGCGTATGTGCGTGCCCTGCGTACTCGTATCCGATTGCCTTCGGGAGTGGCGGAGTGAACGGGCGGTATTGTGCTCGGGCTGTCATGGTCGGGCTGATGTGATCGGGCCGTCGCAATCATGAAAAATGGTTGCTTGAAGAGCAATGAAACCGGTTTTGTCAACCAAAGGGTCACAATGTGACACGCCGTAGTTGACGAAAATGGAATGCTCCCGTAAATTATTCATTCGTTGCGGTTCACGCCGCAGCAGCTGAAAAGTGAAGATGCCCCCATCGTCTAGCGGTCTAGGACTACGCCCTCTCACGGCGCCAACACCGGTTCAAATCCGGTTGGGGGTACAAGCAAAGGCTCCGGCAAACACCGGAGCCTTTTTCGTATCTGCGGGCATCTGCCTGTATCTGCTGACTTCGTCGCATGCTGGCAGCTGCCTGCTGCACCGGTCATGTCATATGGGGTGCGTCGTCTATGCCATTCGTATGCCGGAATGTATGAGACTCGAATATTCGGTATGCGGGAACATCTGCTCTTCACAGCGCCAAACACCCGTCTCGAGGCGGTTGAGACGGGTGTTTGATGCTGTGAATTGCGGGATGGATGGCGGTTGCGGTGGTAGCGGGGTGGCGCTGGTGGCGGGGCTGGCGTGCCAAGGGTGCCATGGTGTGATGCTCAGAACCGTTGCAAATGCTTGCGACACGCCGTAAGTTGCGACGAGGGAGGCATTCGCGTATATTAATCACTCGTTGCGGTTCACGCCGCAGCCACTGAAAAGTGAAGATGCCCCCATCGTCTAGCGGTCTAGGACTACGCCCTCTCACGGCGCCAACACCGGTTCAAATCCGGTTGGGGGTACGACGACGAAACGGCTCGCCAAGGGCCGTTTTGCTTGCCAATTGGGGTATGGTGTAATTGGCAACACAGGTGATTCTGGTTCATCCATTCTTGGTTCGAGTCCAGGTACCCCAGCGAATAACCTCGCAGATCATTGATCTGGCGAGGTTTTTTGTTATCCGCAGCCCCGCCAAAGGCGATCCCGGATCGAGCTCTACCCGCTGCCGCTGAGCGTCAGGCTTCCATGACACCTATCTTCGAGTTCTGAAGTAATTTGAGGATGTTGCAGACACCAATCTCGAAGTTCTGAAATACGGGCCTATAGGAACAAAAGTGTTGCTTTAGCCTTCGGTTTCTAGTCGGTTTGGTTCCATTCGGTGTGGGTGTGGAACTCGTTCCAGTCGACGCCTGTGCCGTATTGCGGAGATCCGTCGTCGCCGCTGTCATCCGGTCGTGCCGCCCGGCGCAGGGGTTTCCAGTGTTCGGGCCTGATCAGCGATTTGGGATCCGGGGAACCGCTTTTCATGTAGCACACCCATTCGCAGGCGCGTCTCATGTGCTCCTCGGGCAGTCCGTGGTGGTCGAGGAGCACGTGCTTGAGCGGCGAGTTGACGCCGCCCTCGAGACGGTTCGTGGTGCGCGCCACGGGGCCTGCGGCGGTCAGCGATGGCTCGAGGAACGCGAACAGTTTGCCCTCGCGGAACAGCTTCTCCAACCGCCGGTAGCAGCGGCGGACCTCCTGATGCGTCCACCACCACTCCTGTTTGGAGGCCTTCGGGTTGTCGGGATCGTCCTTCGCGAGGGTGCGTTCGTCGATGAAGTCCCTCCAACGCAGGTGCCATGCGTTGAGCGCCTCGCCCCATTTGGCCGCCTGCTCGGCGTCATGCACCTTGGTGAGCCGGTCGGAGAGCTTCTTGAGTTCCCTGCCCGCCTCGAGCCTGGGTTTCGAGGTCAGGTCGGCCCTCGTGTTGCGCTGCACGTGCACCAGGCAGCGCTGGATCCGCGTGGACGGCCATACGGCGTTGCAGGCCGTCTCCGCGCCGCGCAGCCCGTCCGTGACCAGCACGTCG
>NZ_NEWD01000047.1 GCF_002234915.1 Bifidobacterium vansinderenii
GGTCGTGGATTCGATGTGCTCCCCCTGCTCCTGACCATCGGCCTGTGTTGTTTCACGTGAAACATTCGCCATGGTTCACCTTTCTTCGTTCAAATATTCTTCGATTGTATCCGAATCGGATTCCCATTGTGGTCATCACACACCGACAACGCAAGTCAAATCGATCGTTGTGGACGAATGTGGATATCTGTGGACAAAAATGTGGAAAACTCGTCGTTGATGCCTTTTCTTGCCGACCAAGCAATCGTTTGCCGAATCCCTAACATCGGCATGATTGCAACGATTAGACGACGTCTAAAAAGTTATCCACAATTTTACTGAGGTTTTCCACAATCTATCCACCGCACGGTGTGCATAACACGCACTATTCATGCATCAACGACATCGAAAACCGCAACACCGACGATCGGTGACACTGACGACGATCGTCCCTTCCGACACACCCACGTCATGAAAAAGCCTCCTTCTGCAAAAGGAGGCTGCTGTTTCACGCGGGATACAGTACTACTTCTTGTCCACCAGCACCACGTGGGTGGATTCGAGACCGGGCGCCACGGGGGCATCCACAACGCGCGGGTCACGGCCCTTGGCACGCAGGATCATCTTCATGCCCTTGT
Organism: Bifidobacterium vansinderenii; assembly: GCF_002234915.1. Classification (GTDB taxonomy): domain Bacteria; phylum Actinomycetota; class Actinomycetes; order Actinomycetales; family Bifidobacteriaceae; genus Galliscardovia; species Galliscardovia vansinderenii. The sequence goes on from NZ_NEWD01000047.1 coordinate 618, forward strand.
CGATCTCGTCCTGCGCGGTACGGCCCTTCAGCGCCACCAGACGGCCGCCGGAACGCAGCAGCGGCATCGTGAAGCCGGCGAGCTTGCGCATGGGCGCCACGGCGCGGCAGGTCACCACATCGAAGCCCTCACCAGGCTTCTTCGCATCCTCGGCGCGTGCGTGCACGATGCGCACGTTGCCAAGGTCAAGATCGTGCACGACCTCGCTCAGCCAGTCCACACGACGTTCCATCGGCTCGATCAGCGACACCGACACCTTCGGCAGGCACGCCGCCACGATGATGCCGGGGAACCCGCCGCCACTGCCCACGTCGGCGAGCTGTCCGGTGGCGTTCAGACGACCCTCGCCGTTCTCATCGTCGGGCACGCCCAGCGCGTCGAGAATGAACGGCACCACGGCCGCGGAGTTAAGAATGTGCCGCTCCCACAGGATGTCCACGTCACGCGGGCCGATCAGGCCGCGCGGCTCCCCCTCACGTTCCAGTTTCTCGTGAAACACTCGCAGCGGGGCCGCCGCGGCACCCAGCACCTCGTCAATGATCGGCGAACCGTCAAGCTGATCCGTCATATGCGCGTACTCTTCGTCCTTATCGTTCCGTCGTTCTTGCCACTATCCGTTAGTGTCACCGTCCGTTAGTCGGTCACCCGACGCGTCCATCAACCGCGAGCGCCGACCACGATCCGATTACTCCTCGACCTCATCCACGTCGTCGGCCACATCGGCATCGACGTCGGCGGCGGTCTCGGAGGCCTTGCGATACACCGTCACGTAACGGTGCGGCTCCTCGCCGTGGGAACGGGACTTCAGGCCCTCGTCGCGCACCACGTCGTGGATGATCTTGCGTTCGAACGAGTTCATCGGGTCCAGCGACACCGGCTCGCCGGTCTCGCGCACCTCGTCGATCGCGTCCAGGGCCATGTCCTTCAGACGCTGACGCTTGCGCTTGAGATAGCCGTCCACGTCGATGATCAGATGAGAACGCTCGCCGGTCTTCTGCTGCACGGCCAGACGGGTCAGCTGCTGCAGCGCGTCGACCACCTCGCCCTTGCGGCCGATCAGATGCTTGATGTCCGTATCGTCGTCGGCCACGATCTGCACCACCGGACGGTTGTTGCGCACACCCATCTCGATGTCACCCTCATAATCGACGATATCCAGCAGACCCTCAAGGTAATCGGCGGCGATGTCAGCTTCCTCATTGAGCTGATCGATCGTCTTCTCATCCGTCTGAGACATTACAACTCCTTAAAAGACACAGTTGAGTGCAAGTCTAATCGCACTCGATTCACGACACCATTCCTCACCTTACACGGCAGAAGCTACGTAGTCAGCCATCTCCGCAACAGAAACCGGGAAAACGCCGGCGCAATGAACCGCAATGAAAAAGCGCGGATCGTGCGTTTCACACGATCCGCGCTTCACGAATCTCAGCCGGCACCGTCGGCACCGATCACGACCGTTCGCCGTGACGTGCCGTGGTGACGCCCGTCGAGCGATGCGCTACTTCTTGCGCTTGCTCTTCGGCTGGCTCTTCTTGCGGCTGGGCTGCTGACGCTGGTGGCCCTTCTCGCCGCGCTCGGCCTCGGCGGCCTTGGCCTTGGCGAGCGCCTCCTCCTCGATCGTCGGCAGGCCCTCGCGCTCGCGGCGGCGCACCTCGCGGGCGTGCACGCGCTTGGCGCGGGTCTCGGCGGCCGGGGAGCCCGGCGTGGGCATGTGCTCCACCTGCACGATGGTCTGGGCGAGCGTCCACACGTTGTTGGTCAGCCAGTACACAAGCACGGCGAACGGGAAGGCGATGCCGGAGAAGATGTACATGACCGGGAAGATGAACGCCATCGAACGCTGCATGTTGTACTGCTGGCCCTGCATGGACTCGCGCGGCAGGTTGCGGCGCAGGTTGTAGTACTGCGACAGGAACATGGTCAGACACATCAGGGCGATGAACACGCCGACGGTGATCTTGCCGCTGCCGCTGGCCGTGCCGAACATGTCGGCCAGGCTCACATTGAACACATGCGTGGCCTCGATGTCCTTCGCCACGTCCACGGTGAACGCGCCGTACGGGTCCTTCACGCCGCGGGCGATGTAGCTCACGGAGGACAGCACGTAGAACATGGTCATGAACACCGGGGACTGGATCAGCGCGGGCACGCAGGAGCCCATCGGGTTCGCGCCGGTGTCGGCATAGAGCTTCATCGTCTCGCGGTTCATGGCCTCGCGGCTGGCGGGATCGGTCTTGCCCTTGTACTTGTCCTGGATGTGCTTCAGCTTGGGCTGCAGGGCCTGCATCTTGCGCATCGAGTTCATCTGCTTGACGAACAGCGGCAGGATGCACAGACGCACGAACACCACCAGCAGCACGATCGACAGCACCCATGCGATGCCGGGGCCGTCCTGGAAGCCGATGAACGTCAGCGCCTCATGGAAGATGTTCAGCAGGTGCGTCATCAACCATTCGATGGGATACAGGATCTTGTAGAAGAACGCGAAGAAGCTGGAATTGTCCAGATAGAACACGTTCTGATTCATCGGTGTCACGGGATTGCCTCCTCGGTTTTCGGCACGATGGGATCAATGGATCGTTGGGATCGTTGGCTCGATGTTGTTGCGATGTGTGGGCTGCTCGGTGATTCGTCGACGATGTTCTCCGCCGGTTTCCGGTCCGGTTCCCCGGGCGTTCCGTCGTCTGTCTCGTAGCCGAGCGGCGTGAGTCGCGGCTCCTCGTGGGCTTTGGACCAGTGGAATCGGTAGAAGATCGAGAAACGTTGGGGAACGTCGTCGATGCCGCCGCGACTCCATGGCCGGCACCGCATGAGCCGCAGTATGGCCAGGATGCTGCCACGGATCGCGCCGAACCGTTGTATTGCGGTGAGCGCGTAGCGGGAACATGACGGATAGTATTTGCAGCACGGTCCGAACAGCGGCGATATTCTCCGTTGATACCAGCGGATCGCCAGTGTCATTCCTTGTACCGCCGGGTTCATGTTCAGTCCCGCACTGTTCGATTGACCGGTTCCGCGGTTTCGTTTGCCGATGCAGTCGTTGCCTGATCGGTATTCTCGGAACCGTGCGATGCGATATTCGCCGTGGTCGACGAGGCGAAGCCGGGTGAAGTTTGTTTTGGAGAACCGGTCTGCATCGCAGACCTCTCCTCTACCTCGCTTCTCTCCGCTGTATTTTTCGCCTGATTCATCTTTTCGGCACCCTGCTGCGACCGTGTCTGAACACGATCGAACAGTTTGGCCAGCTGCCCGTCAAGCGACGAGAATTCCGCATGCGCGGCGCTTGGCTTGGCGCGGATCACCACGTCGCATGACTGCGGCAGAAGATCCTCGTACCGTCTTGCCAGTACGCGCAGACGCCGTTTCACCTGGTTTCGGGTGACCGCCTTGCCCACCGCTTTGGATACGGCAAGACCGAGCCTACGTCCCGAGAGGGATGGGCCGGTATGCTTGCCGTCGCTGCCGCCGTCGCCAGCGTTAGGTGCGCAAACAAGAAAATGGACCACAAGATCCTTACTGGATACTTTGGTCCTTTTCTTCAACACCCCAACGAAGTCGCGGTGGCTTTTCAGCCGTTCCACTTGGGTTCCGACGTGCCTTTGCGTTAATCAGTACGCGAATCAGGCGGACAGAACCTTGCGGCCCTTGGCGCGACGACGGTTGATCAGAGCGCGGCCGGAACGAGTGCGCATGCGGGCACGGAAGCCGTGCTTCATGTGACGACGACGGTTGTTGGGCTGGAAAGTCCTCTTCATAGTTATGCTCCCGGTTTTGGCCATGCAAAGGCATGGCTATCTCAATGAGTCAATCTTCTCCAAGATACAAGGAGCAGTGGTCCGAGTCAAACCAGAAGGAGGGATTACAGCAACCGGACTCGCCGACTTCCACGGGATCTTCACATAGTTTCTGGTATAAGAGGCCGTTCCCTATTGGCAAGCTTCATTCGCCTAGGCCCCCTTCGGCGCCGAGGGGAGATGTCAGCGCCAGCCGACTGAAGGGAGTCCTGTATTAGGGAGAGCTCGAACGGTCACGAGCGCAGCCGACATAGGGCACATCAGGGGGCTGTATTCGGGGGAACTCGAGCTCGCCGGGTGTCGCCCTCCCCTCAGTCTGCCTTTGGCAGCCAGCTCCCCTCCCCGGGAGGGGAGCCAAGCCCGATCTCCGTAAAGATCCTAATCATGCAGTACGCAACTGTCTCTCTTAAAAAAGGGAGTCTCCCTACACCCCTCTCCCGCCTCATACGAAGCGGAATTCAGATCTCGCAAGTTATGCACATTTATCCACAATCATCCACATGCAAGGCTGTGGATAACTTAAGTCCACGTCGAAGATCGTTGTAATTCCGCGGCTCCCGCGCCAAAAGTTATCCACATTTTGGCCTATATTTATCCACAAACGACATAAATGTTATTCACAATCCAGTATTTTCAACACGCGTGCCTGTGGATAACTTTGAGGGAAGGGCGTATAAAAGTATATCTGCACTGTATATGTGGATAACTATCCGACAACGGACCATGAAGGAGGAGGCCATGAGCTCGGACACCGCGACGCCGGCCGAGGATGCGCAACGCATCTGGACGATCGCCTGCAGCAGTCTTCGTCATGACGATACGCTTACTCCTCGCGATATGAGCTGCGTCGAGGATATCACGCCCGTCAGCGTCTTCGATTCCATGATCGTGCTCAACGCGTCCAACGAGATCACCCGCCTGACCATTGAAAACAAGGAGGCGGTGCTGCGTGCGTTGCAGGCGGCGAACGGCGGGGAGCCGCTGGTCCCGCTGATCAAGATCGTTCCTCCGGCTTCCGCTTCCAAGGGCTCCCGGTCCGGAGCCAAGCCGCAGAAGAATCAGCAGTCAGGTGCAGCGGAATCCGCATCTGCCGAATCATCGGCCCGCAGGACCGGCGAACGCACTGCCGGAGCGCCGGCCAACGCACAGTCGAAGCCCGCCGCCGTCACGGACCGTGATGTGCGCAGGGGTCTTCGAGATCTTCCTTCTCCCGATCTGCCGACCGCCGCAAAACCAGCCAAACCTCGCGCGAATTTCACGCCGATGCCTGGTTCCGGCCGATTCGTGCAGGAGAAGCTCGACGATTTCGCCGACGTTCCCACCAAGGATCAGCTTGAGCGAACGATTGCAGTTCCGGGTGTTCCCGCAGGCGGAGCCAAGGTCGCCCGAGACGAGGAGACGCATCTCAATCGCAACGCCACGTTCGAGACGTTCGTGCCTGGCGATTCCAACCGCTTCGCGCGTGCGGTGTCTCTGGCAGTGGCCGAAGCACCGGGCCTATCGTTCAACCCGCTGTGTATCTACGGCGGATCCGGTCTGGGCAAGACCCATCTGCTCAACGCGATCGGCAACTATGCGCTGAGCGAGAACCCCCGGCTCAAGGTGCGCTACGTCAACTCGGAGGAGTTCACCAACGAGTTCATCGAATCCCTGCAGGGAGAGGCCCAGACGAATGGTCTGATCGCCGAGTTCAACCGTCGCTACCGCGAGGTGGACGTGCTGCTGATCGATGACATCCAGTTCCTTGGCGGCAAGGAGGCGACGCTCGAGCAGTTCTTCCACACGTTCAACGCGCTGCACGACGCCAACAAGCAGATCGTGATCGCCTCCGATGTGGCGCCCAAGAACCTCAAGGGATTCGAGCAGCGTCTGATCTCGCGATTCGACTCTGGACTGTCGGTGGACGTCAAGCCGCCGGACCGCGAGACCCGTATTGCAATCCTTCGCATGAAAGCGCAGATCTCCAACCTGGAGATCCCGAACGACGTGCTCGATCTGATCGCCGAACAGGTGACCGACAACATCCGCGAGCTCGAGGGTGCACTGACCCGAGTCACCGCCATGGCCAGCCTCAACAACCAGCCAATCACGCGGTTGCTGGCCGAGCAGACGCTGCAGGACTTCTTCACCACCGAGGTGGAGATCAAGCCCACCGACATCATCACGCAGGTGGCCCAGTACTTCCAGCTCACGTTCGACGATCTGGTGGGGCCGTGGCGCGCCAAGAACGTGGCGCTGGCGCGGCAGATCGCCATGTACATGACGCGCGAACTGACCAGCCTGTCCTTGGTGGATATCGGCGAGATCTTCGGCGGCCGTGATCATTCCACGGTGATGCACGCCTACAAGAAGATCCAGTCCGGCATGGCGCAGAAACGCGAGGTCTACAACTACGTGAACGAGCTGACGGGCCGAATCAAGCGGCATAGCAATCCGGGAATGGGGTGATTTCAGGGTAAACGTGCGGCCGTAGCCTGAGAAAGAAGGCCAGCGAAACGGATGATGAAAAGGAACGGCGGCAGCCTCACGGATTATCCACATTTTTGAGGTTTTGTCGTCGTTCAACACGCCGGCGGATTCCCAAAATCTTAGAAAGTTATCCACATAGTTATCCACTTCATTGGCGAAAGCCCGTGGATAACACTCGATTTTCCTGTGGAAAACCTGCGGATAAGCCGTTGATAAGTGGCCTCAAAATGTTGAAAAATCAAGGGTTCCTCTGCAACTGTGGATAACCCGGGTACTTATCCACATACCATTCGAAAGTTATCCACATTTCTGGAAAACTTTGAAAGCAAGCAACAGTAAGGACCAAACGAGTTATCCACATTATCCACAGGGCTTATTATTACGATTACTTGTTTATCTTCTTTAGATGACCATGATCGTCATAAGCAGACCTTGCCTTTGGGGATAACTCACCGACCGCACAGGTAGAATTGGGTTCATCAAGTTTTATCGTTCACCAACACGTTAGGGATAAGAATTCTTATGAAGGCAGAAGTCAACTCCGCGTCCCTCGCCGATGCAGTCGCATGGACCTCACGCGTGATTCCAGCACGTCCCGCAACTCCGATCC
>NZ_NEWD01000048.1 GCF_002234915.1 Bifidobacterium vansinderenii
CGTCGGGTATCGTCACCCTGGCGGTCAACTGGACCAACAAGGGCACGTTCACGTCCAAATCGTGGGAGATGACGAACCTCGGCCGACTCTACATCCAACGCTACCGGACGAGCGGCGACCAGATCAACTTCATCCCCGAGGGTTTCGAACTGCATCAGATGGCGGCCGAGAACTCGGCGTGGGACAAGCAGGGGCACAGCATGTTCGTCGTCACCGGGCAGAACGGGACCACGAATCTGCAATGGCAGACCACCGGCGAATGGGAGGTCGCCGGCAACATGTGGCACCACTGCTCGATGACGTTCGGCGTCCGCAACGTCAACATCTAGGAGGCTGTTTTGCTCAGTGATTTCGACCAGAGCCTGATCATGTGGGCGGTGACCACGATCGCCGGCGCGCTCGGCGGCTACGTGCTCGCCTGGTGGCGAGGCCGACGCCATCTGGAGGACGCCATGAGCGACGGCGTGCGCGAACTCCTGCTGTGCAAGCTCGAGGAATTCCGGGCGACGATGGTCCGGCAGGGAGGCGTCGCCGACGACGACCTGAAATTCCGCGCCCAACGACTCTACAACTGTTACCACCAGCTCGGCGGTAACGGGCACGGCACCGCCGTCAACGACGACATCCAACGCGCACCGATCACACACAAACCACTCTGAAAGGAGCCAATATGAAGGATTGGGACAATCTCATCGCCGACGAGAATCTGATTCTCACGAAGCATTACACGCCCGGCCGCAACGGCCGCAGGATCGACAAGGTGGTGCTGCACCACAATGGCGGCAACCTGAGTATCAGGGGCTGCTATGACACGTGGCAGACCCGTCAGGCCAGCGCCCACTATCAGGTCGATGCGAATGGTCGTATCGGCCAGCTCGTCCATGATCGTGACACCGCGTGGCACGCGGCCAACGGCGAGGCCAACCGCACGAGTATCGGTATCGAGCACGCGGATATCAGCACCAGCCCGTGGCGCATCTCGGATGCGACGCTGGATAATGGTGCTCACTTGGTGGCCGCGATCTGCAAGGTGTACGGTCTCGGCCGGCCGCAGTGGGGTGTCAACGTGTTCCCCCACTTCCACTACACG
>NZ_NEWD01000049.1 GCF_002234915.1 Bifidobacterium vansinderenii
GCGAAGCGCATGCGCTTCCTCGACATCATTCTGGGCCAGGTCATCACGGCGCGCACCCGCGAGAACGTGCAGCTGCCGCTGACGCTGATGAACTCCTTCCGCACGTCAAAGGAATCCATGGCCGTGCTGCACCACAACCGCCGCTTCCATCAGGAAGACATCCCCATGGAGATCATCCAGCATGTGGAGCCGAAGATCGACGCCGCCACCGGTGCCCCCGTAGAGCATCCGGAGAACCCCGAACTCGAATGGTGCCCGCCGGGCCACGGCGACGTGTTCGCCACGCTGTGGGAATCCGGTCTGCTGGACTCCCTGCTTGAGCACGGCATCGAATACCTGTTCATCTCCAACTCCGACAATCTGGGTGCCCGTCCGTCCACCACTCTGGCCGGCGCCTTCGCCCAGTCCGGCGCCCCGTTCATGGTCGAGGTGGCGCACAAGACCCCCGCCGACCGCAAGGGCGGCCACATCGTACGAGACAAGAAAACCGGTCGTCTCTCGTTGCGCGAGATGAGCCAGGTGCATCCGGACGACAAGGCCGACGCCACCAACATCGCCAAGCACCCGTACTTCAATACCAACAATATCTGGGTACGCGTACGCGATCTTCGCGAGAAGCTCGCCGCCACCAATGGCGTGCTGGAGCTGCCGGTCATCCGCAATCGCAAGACGGTGGACCCCACCGATTCCTCCACCACCAAGGTCATTCAGCTCGAGACCGCCATGGGTGCGGCCATCTCGCTGTTCGACGGCGCCACGTGCATCGAGGTGGATCGCCCGCGCTTCCTCCCGGTGAAGACGACCAACGATCTGTTCATCATGCGCTCCGACCGCTTCCACCTGACGGACTCCTACGAGATGGAGGATGGCAACTACATCTTCCCGGAGGTCGACCTCGACCCCCGCTACTACAAGAACATCGCCGACTTCGACGAGCGTTTCCCGTACGGCGTACCGTCTCTGGCCGCGGCCAAGTCCTTCACCGTCAAGGGTGACTGGACGTTCGGTCAGAATGTGAAATGCTTCTCGGATGCGCTGCTCGAAGACAAGGGAGATCCGGCATACGTGCCGAACGGCGAATTCATCGGACCTCTGGGCGTCGAACCGGATGATTGGTTGTAAATGACGATGGGCGAGAAATCGCCCATCAGGATAATTTTTCATAAAAACCATGGTTTTATGAAGAAATACCCGTAGAATGTCTAAAGGCGCTGTTGCGCCTACATACAACTATCAACGTTAACGAGACGTGAGGACAGATGGCTGAGGGAGCTTCAAACGGAAGGCGCCGTTTCTCCGATAAATGGGGCAAGCATGAGCTGGATGTGCTGGCCGTACTTTCATCGGCGTTCCCCCAATGGCTGACTTCTCGCCAAATCGCCCAACGAGTCAAGGCATATGCCGATTCATATGGTGAGTTGGCCGATCAGGCGGCCAAGGCGGCGTTCGCCAAGCAGTTCCAGCGAGATCGCGCCAAGCTGGCCGCCATGGGAATCGCCATAGAATCCCGGCAGCCGGAATACTCCTCGAAGTCCGAAGGACAGGATTTCGCGTCATATCGCCTGCAGCTCGGTGACGAGCCGAGAATCCGCATGCGCTTCGAGCAGGAGGATCTTCCGGTGCTCGCCGCCGCCAACTATCTCGCGCAGTCGATCTCGCTGTCCTCCGCCTCGCAGCGTATGGAGTCGCAGGAGAACGCCAAGGTCTCCCGCACCGCACCGCGTGTACCGCAGATGCCGGTGCCTGGCCTTGGCTTGGACTCCATCGCACCCGGTCTCGGCACGCAGACGATTCCCGACGTGCTGGTGAAGGTCATCGACTCCCGTCGCTTCGCCGCGACCGTGGACGTGGACGGCGAGCACATCAACGTGGCCTACACCGATTCTGACGATCTCGCCATGTTCGTGCTCGAGCATCCCGGTTCCTCTATTGTCAGTCCGCAGGAGGCCGCCGACGCGTTCAACCGTCGACTGCACGCGGCCACCATGTTGGGATCCGCCGATCATCCGGAGGAGGCGATTCAGGCGAGGCGTGATCTAGCCGCCGTGGCCGACCACAACGCCGACGTCGAGGACGCCAAGAGCAAGTCGAAGGGACGCAAGGCGCTGAGCGCCTCGTTCCAGACCGGTTCCGAGGTGGATCGCCGACTTCGGCTCATGCTGTTCCTCTCCGCCCATATCGGCGAGGAGTTCCCCATGACCGATCTGGCGGAACGCTTTATCGGGCACGCCAAGAACGAAGACGAGCTGAAGAAGTCGGTCGCCGTGATCCGCAAGGACATCGGCACCCTGACCACGGTCTCCGATGACGGCGAGATGGCTGGCAGCCAGTTCTTCGACATCGACTGGTCGCTGCTTGAGGCCGAGGGCATCATCAGCGCCACCAATTCCCTGGGACTGGAACGTCTCGCCGGCATTTCTCCCCAGTATCTGAGCCTGCTGACCGCATCGGTGAGCTATCTTGCCCATTCGCCGCTTCTGCCCCCGCAGTCGCGCCGTCAGGCTGGTTCCCTGTATGCCCGTCTGCGTGAGCACACGGAACCGGGGGAGACCCCCTGGCTGTCGCTGACCGGTTACGAAATGGAGCCACAGTGCTTCCAGGCCGTGGACAGCGCGATTCATTCCAAGTCGCTGCTCAACATCGAATACACCGATGGCGCCGGTCGTATCCGCGAGAAGCTTGTCGCTCCGGCGAAGATCTTTGTGGATGAGGGCGTGTACTATACGGCCGTCTGGAAGGGCGCCACCGAGTCGTCGTTCAACATTCCGGCGACGGATGACGCCGACCAGCGTCATCGTGATTGGCAGGTGCTGCGTCTGGCACGTATCAGCCGAGCCGACGTCGTCAAGCCCGATCAGCCGATCGAGGTGCCTGACGTGCCGATTTCGGAGTTGCGTCAGTGGAGCTTCGACAACGGCACCGCGGCGTCGTTCATCACCGACAAGCCCGATCTGCCGTTCATCGATTCGCTGCAGGACGCCCGTGTGGAAAAGTGCGGAAATGGCGAGAAAGTGTATCTGACGGTATCGTCCGATTCCTGGTTCGTCGCGTTCTGCATCGCGCATGCCCGCCATATCGTGGCGGTGTCGCCGGGAACGCTGCGTTCCATGATCACAGCCAGAGCCACGCGTGAGCTGTCGTTGGGCGACAACACACCCAACCAGTCGTCGCCGGCACAGTGACCTATTCGCCCATCAGGAGGACCTATTAGTCTGAATGATGGGCCATTTGATTTGAGCCCTGAAAGATAAGGAGACGCACGAATGCCGGGATGGGTCTGGATACTGCTGGTGATCTTTCTTCTCGTTATGCTGATCGCCGGAGCCGTATATGCGATCCGTCATGCGTTGGCGGCGTTGCATGTCGTCAACGAGACAGGTGGCCGTATCGCCAATGTGTTCACCCGTCTTGAACAGGAACCGACGCCCAAAGAGGTGGAGACGCCGTCGTTTGTCCTACCGCTTGAAGTGTCGGCAGATCGGTATGCCGACGCGCATTCCGCGGTAATCAGGCATCAGGAGGAAACAAGGAGCAGACATGCCGCCGTTTGGAAGCGTTGGAAGACGTTCAATGATCTCGCCCGCTGACAGCGGTAACAGGGGCAGCTCGCATCGGCGCGGCATCGTGGCGGTGCTGACCAATCCCGAGGCCGATAACGGGCGTGGAGCGCGCACGGCCACGCAGGCGATCACCGCATTGAGAAAAGCCTGCGGACAGCATGGCTTCGGGGTGGTGGACATCACCGGGCACAGTCGTGAGGAGTCCTTGGAGAACGCCTGCCGTGCGATCACCCATGCGACGGCGCTGGTCGTCGTCGGCGGTGACGGCATGGTATCGATCGGTGTCAACGCCGTCGCCGATTGCGACGTCCCGCTCGGTATCGTCGCATGCGGTTCAGGCAATGATTTCGCACGAGGTCTTGAACTGCCGATCAGCCGTATCGAGACCAGCGCCGAAGGCATCGCCGCAGCGCTGTCGTATGATTCGACGATCGTGCTCGACCTTGGCCATGCCTGTTCCCCGGAGGATGGAGGGCATCGCATCGACACGTTCTTCGCCGGCATGCTGAACTGTTCGATCGACGCGGCCATCAACGATCGCGCGAACCAATCGAGGCTGCCGTTGGGTACGCTGCGCTATTTGGAGGCCGGCATCCGGGAGGCGTCGCGCGTGGGCAACTACGGATTCCACGTGTCGGTTGTCAACGAGGATCATTCCGTCAACGACTACGATCTGCTGACGCCGTTGCTTGCCGTGGCGAACGCGCCGTACATCGGCAGCGGCATTCAGGCGTCGCCGGATTCCGATCTGGCCGACGGTCTTCTGGAGATGCTGTGGGCCAAGTGGCTGCCCACGGCGCCGGAGGCGCTGCGCATCCTCGCCAAAGCGTATCGCGGTGCACACCTCGATGAACCGGTGATCGGCTACCAGCGCATTCGTTCGATCACGATCAGAGCCACCGATGAGGGGAAGACCCCGCCGGTGCTGATGTCTGACGGCGAGTGCATCGGTACGCTGCCGGTCACGGTGGATGCGCACGGCAAGGCACTGCGACTGCTTGTACCGCCCACGGTACGGGAGCACTGGAACACCGTTGAAGACAATCGTCACATGGGGGAGGAACGCTGATGGCACGACGTCATCGACACAGGCACGACAACGACACCAACGAGTCCGGCGAAGCGCTGCAGCCTAATAGTCCCGCCGCACGCTACCAGGCATTCCGCGAGCGCCAGCGGCATTCCGCGAGCGCTGCGCATCGTTTCGCGCAGACGTTGGATTTCCCGCTTGACGACTTCCAGCTTGATGCGATCAACGCCTTGGAGGCGGGGGATAATGTGATCGTCGCCGCGCCGACCGGTGCGGGCAAGACCATTGTCGCGGATTTTGCCGTGTTTTTGGCTCAGGAGCGGAACGTCAAGGCGTTCTATACCACGCCGATCAAGGCGTTGAGCAATCAGAAGTACCATGATCTGGTTGAGTTGTACGGTCAGGACAAGGTTGGTCTGCTGACTGGTGACACGTCGATCAATTCGGAGGCGGACATCGTGGTGATGACCACCGAGGTGTTGCGCAACATGCTGTATGAGCAGTCCACTACGTTGACCGCGTTGCGGTATGTGGTGTTGGATGAGGTGCATTATCTTGCCGACCGGTTCCGTGGACCGGTGTGGGAGGAGGTCATCATTCATCTTCCTCGTCAGGTGCGTGTGGTGGGGCTTTCTGCGACGGTGTCCAATGTGGAGGATTTTTCCGCGTGGATCGAGTCGACGAGGGGTGATACCGCTTTGGTGGTGTCGGAGCGGCGTCCGGTGCCGTTGGAGCAGCATGTGATGGTGCAGCGTGATGAGCGTCATGAGCCGGAGATCTATGATCTGTATCGTTCGGCGACGAGTTCGCAGCTTAATCCTGATCTGGTGTCGCGTATCTCTGAGTTGGATCGGATTGCCGAACGGCGTATTGGCGGCCGTGGGGGCTCTCATGGTCGTGGTCGTGGGGGACGTTCCGATCGGCGTGAGTCCCGTGCGCAGCGGTATACGCCGAAGCGGTGGGCCGTGGTTGACGAGTTGCATTATCTCGATCTGCTGCCCGGCATCTATTTCATTTTCTCCCGCAATGGCTGTGATATGGCGGTGCAGCAGTGCATTAATGCTGGTCTTGAGCTTACGACGCCGCAGGAGGCGCGTCGCATTCGTCAGATCGTTGATGAGATGGTTGATGGACAGTTGACTCGGGATGAGTTGCGTACGCTGCATTTTGCTAATTTCCGTTTTGCGTTGGAGGAGGGGTTTGCTCCGCATCATGCGGGCATGATCGCCTTGTTCCGGCAGATTGTCGAACGTTTGTTCGAGGAGAGTCTGGTGAAGGTGGTTTTCGCCACCGAGACGCTGGCGTTGGGTATTAATATGCCGGCGCGTTGCGTGGTGGTGGAGAAGCTCGACAAGTTCAATGGCACCGGTCATGTGCCGCTGACGCCGGGGGAGTTCACCCAGTTGACGGGACGTGCGGGCCGGCGCGGCATCGATTCCATCGGCCATGCGGTGGTGGTTGATCATCGTGATTTCCAGGCGGCTACAGCGGCGGCATTGTCGTCGAAGCGCGTGTATCCGCTCCATTCGAGTTTCCGTCCGACGTTCAATATGGCGGTGAATCTGTTGGATTCGAGCGATTATCGTACCGCCCGCGCCACGTTGGATCATTCCTTCGCCCAGTGGGAGGCCAACGAGTCGGCGGAGACTCTGGAGTCGCAGATCGTCACGCTGCGCGCCGCTCTGGACGGATATGAGCGTGCGTTCGTCTGCGATCGGGGAGACTTCCGCGATTTCCTGCAGGTGCGTATGCGACTTACCGATCTGGAGCGAGGTGAACGCAAGGCGCTCAAGCATCGCAATTTCCGTTCCGAGCAGGAGCGGTCGCAGGCGTTCCGCGATCTGGATCGTCGCATCGCCGAGCTTCGTGAGGAGGATCGCGACCATCCGTGCCGTTCCTGCCCCGATCTGGCTCAGCATATGCGGTGGGGACATCGGTGGATGCGTGAGAGTCGTGAATTGGAGCGCGTGCAGCATCGTTATGATTCGAGGACCGGTTCGGTCGCCCGTCGGTTCGATGCGATCTGCTCGATCCTTGAGAATCTGGGATATCTGGAAGGCGTGCCATCGTCGGGGGAGTCCGATGCGCATGATGGCCGCCCGGCCGATTATGTGCTCACCGAACGCGGCCAGCTGCTGCGTCGGCTGTATAGCGAGCTTGATCTGGTGCTGGCCCAATGTTTGGTGTCGGGTCTGTTCGCCGATCTGAAGCCCGCCGAAGTGGCGGCGCTGTGCAGCGCATTCGTCTATGAGGCCCGTCGTGGCGGCTCGGGTGAGCCTCGCAACTATCCTGGTTCTCTGGAGCATGTGGCGATGCAGGCCAAGCGTATATGGTCGCGCATCAACGCCATCTGCGAGGATGCCGAACTGGATGCTCCACGGCAGTTGGATTTCGGCATGGTCGACATCGCCTATGCGTGGGCCAAGGGCGGTGATCTGTCCGTCGTATTGCAGAACAGCGATATGACCGGCGGTGATTTCGTCCGCACCTGCAAGCGTCTGGCCGACATCCTTGGTCAGGTGGCGCAGACGGGCCCGTATCTCGCCGTCGACGGCGAGGATGTGGCCGAGACCGCGCGTCAGGCCGCGGCTCTGATCAATCGCGGTATTGTGGCCTATTCGGGCGTCGACTGACGTGCCAGGTGGGGGAGAACCGGGAATAATCTCAAGGTCTGCACTGTTTTGTAGCGTGGATACGGTTGTACAGGTACAGGAGGAACTAGCATGGCTGAACGCTCGCTTCGTGGTATGAGCATCGGTGCCAAATCACTGGAATCCGATGACAACGTCGATTTCGCCGCACGCAATGATGTGGCATATGTATGCCCGAAGGGTCACCGTACGATTCTGCCGCTGGCCGAGGGCGCCGAGATTCCCGCCGAGTGGGAGTGCCGTTGCGGTCTGACCGCCCATCGCGAGGGCGCCGAGGATGCGGAGGCGAACGAGATCGCCAAGCCGACTCGCACCCACTGGGACATGCTGCTGGAGCGTCGCAGCGAGGAGGAGCTCAAGGAGCTGCTCGACAAGCGTCTGAAGATGCACCGCGAGGGGTGGATCCCGGATTACGAGTAAACGGACCAGATTGCCCGGCCACGATCACTCCGTGGCCGGGCATTTTGTTTGATCGATCAATTAACAAACTTATGGCAAACCAACAAACAGAGAGGAAGTTCCCATGATCAGCCATCCGTCGCATGTTGTTCTGCTTGATCTTGACGGCACACTGACCAAGTCCGATCCCGGCATCATCGCCTCGGTGACCAAGGCGTTCGAGGAGCTGGGACGTCCGGTGCCGGACGACGATGAGCTGCATCGCTTCATCGGTCCGTCGATCATGGAATCCTTCCAGCGCAACGGCATCCCGGCGGGGGAGGAACTCGACCGCGCCGTGAGGGTCTATCGTCACTACTATTCCGACGCCGCGGTGTTCGACGACCCGAACGAGCCGGGCAACAAGGTTCCGGGACGACTGTTCAACACCGTGTATCCCGGCATTCCCGAACAGCTGGCGAAGCTGCGCGAGGCCGGTTACTATCTCGCCATCGCCACATGCAAGCCCGAACCGCAGGCCATCCCGGTATGCGAGCATTTCCATCTGACCGGCATGGTGGACGGCGTGTACGGCGCCAGCATGGACACGTCGCGACTGGACAAGGACCAGGTGATCCGATACTGCTTCGAGAACATCGGCTACGACGAATCGGCCGGCGACAAGGCCGTCATGGTCGGCGACCGCTGGACCGACATGGACGGCGCCACGGCGACGGGCATCGGATCGATCGGATGCCGCTGGGGCTATGCCGAGCCGAACGAACTCGAAGACCACAAGGCGACGCTGATCATCGACACCGTCGATCAGCTGTTCGACGCCGTGACGAAGTACTTCGCCGACTGACCGAGGAAGCCGGAGACGCAACGCGACGTTGCATCCGGCCCATCGCGGACGTTCTCGTCGGACAACGGAATGACGAGAACCCTGCAGGACGCGCGTGTCGAAATGATAAAGCCATGGAGGTACGCGCGTCTTTGTGTATTCTCCCCACGTGTATTTATTACCGATAATGTACGTTATGTCAGATTGGCTTTATGGCCATTCCCCGATCGCCGGAATCCGAATACTGAATACCACTGGATGCTCCCGTGTCTTCGAGGATCCACCCTAGGTCTTAAAACCACCGCCGCGACGACGACTGCGGTTGAACGGCCCGCACAGCGATCGCCGTGTACACACGGACAGCAAGACCATTGCGGTGCGCGACGCGTCCTGACGCATACCTGACGCATAAGCATACAAAGCCGCTTCGCGCACACCAAGAAGATCGCCCTCTCATATACGCACATGCACACGTAAATCTCTCGAAGCCGCACCCCTAGGAAAACAAGACGACACTCCTGACGCGGCGACCTTAGACCTTATCCACGTAGACCGCACTTCCTTCTTCATAGCCCTCTACCCTACTGAGAATCCTGCATTCCTGGCGTTTTGAATGAGAAAGACCGGAGTGTGATTTTGAGGCCCATCTTGGAAGGCAGCGCCTGCGATTAGGAAGGGTCTATACTATAGACTTGTCTCTATTGCACACCAAAAAGATGTGGTCGTGCACAGTCCAAACGACAACGGCACGTCCGCGAGCGCCTGTCCCGTGTTCGGGTTTGGTCGTTTCGGGGTTGGGGCGGGGTCTCGCATGGTTTGCGCTGAGACTGTGGTTCGTCGCTGTCCATGTGCGTCGATATGTGTCTGCTTGTCGCCTGTAAGCGTGTGTCGTCTCTGGTCTCTATGGTGTTGCCTCTCCCCTGTGTTGGGATCTTCTGTGTCAGGCTTCGAGGTCTTCTCTCATGGTTTCGTTGAGGCGTATGGTTCGTGAGTGTTCGGCGGATCGTAGTAGTTCTTGTTGGCGGTGCAGTCGTCGTGCCGTGATGTCGTCGAGTGGTTTGTTGTGGTCCAATGTGGGTTTTGTGTCGGCGAGCGCTATGGGTTCTTCGTGTTGTAGTGCGTTTTTGGTGTGGTGCCATAGTGATCCTACTGAGACGCCGAATATGGCTTGTCCGCTGCGGACGAGTTGGATTACTTGTTCGTCGGTTGTGCATTCGTATACGGTTTGTCCGTCGCACAGTATGGTGATGTGTTCGAGTTCGTTGGTGGTGTGTTGCATGAGGCAGTTGATTGCCGTGGTTATGTTGTGGAGGTTGATGCCGGCGTCGAGGAGTTTTTTGGAGACGGCCAGGATCACGATGTCTTTGAAGGCATAGAGTCGGCGTGTTCCTGAGCCGTGTGATGGTTGGATGGAGGGTTCTATGATGTGTTTGCGGGCCCAGTAGTCAAGTTGTCGGTAGGTGATTCCCGCGATTTTGGATGCGGTGCTCCCCCGGTATCCTGTGGTGTGTGTGGACTCCCCTGTGTCGAATAGTTGTCCTTGGATGGCGTGCTGTGGTGTTGTGTCTGTTGGTTCCTTCGTTGGGACGTGCAGACGGAGTCGGATCGTGGGGCTGGTGTTGGTGGAGTCTTCGGTCATTGAAGTCCCTCCCGCGTGATGCTGAATTGGACTGCGGTATCCAGTTTAGATCATCGCGTGGGAGGGAGTTGTATATGGGAGTGCCGTGTGTTGGTTTGGCCGTTGGGTTGTGGCCGTTTGTCGGTCAGGCGGTCACAACGGCTGATTTGGTGAAGAAGACGAGTCGGAATTTGCCGATCATGATTTCGTCGCCGTTGTGGAGTACGGCTTCGTCCACGCGCTGGCGGTTGACGTAGGTTCCGTTGAGTGAGCCTGCGTCCTGGACGGTGAATTGGCCGTTGGCTCGGTGGAAGATGGCGTGTGCTCTGGAGACGGTGGAGTCGTCGAGTAGGATGTCGGCGCGCGGGTCGCGGCCTACGTTGACGGTGTCTTCGTCGAGTAGGTAGCGGGATCCGGATACTGCGCCGCGGGTGGAGATCAGCAGTGCGGAGTCGTCGCTGAGTCGGGCGATGGTGTCGAGGTCCTGCTGGGTGAGGGGCCTGTCCCCTGCGGTGGTAATCGGAATATGGATGGCCGGGATACCGATGATGGTGGTTTCTCCGGCGGTAGGAATCGGATCAGTCATGGTTCTATTCTACAGTCTTGGCGTACTTATAGTCGGTTGATTGTCTCACGGAGTCGATTTGTACGTTGTCGGATTGTTTGACGGTTACGCCGGCGTCGTATTTTACGCGTAGCTGGGAGCCGACTCCGCCGGCGATCTGTACTGCGTTCTGCAGTGATGAGGGGTCGCCGATGGCTTTGATCACATATGGTGGTTCCACGTTCTGGCCGCTGCAGTTGAGTCCGTTTTCGGTGTCGATCAGTGATGTGCTGGTTACGACGCGCACTCCGTCGAATTCCATGACTTCGGCACCGGCGTTGCGGAGTTCCTCGATCAGGGTGAACATGGTGGATGCGGGGATGTGCTTGTCCTTTTGTCCGATGGTGATGACGACGCCCTCCCCCTGTGCCGGGAGTCTTCCGGAGAGGATGCCGCTGCTTTCCTCGTTTTCCTTGGCCACGCGTTCGACTTCCTTCTGCTTGTCGGCGGCGGACTGGATGGATTTGAGCTGTTCGGACAGCTGTGACTTCTGGCTTTCCAGGTTGTCGATCTGTTTGCTGGTTTCGTCGAGGAGTCGTACCAGTTCGTCCTCGCTGAGGGTGGAGTATGACGACTGCGAGTTCTGCAGCTGGGTGACGTAGCCGAATCCGAGCAGGGCGCAGAGCAGGGTCATGAGGATCGATGTGAGGATCTTGGCTCGGCCGGATCGTCTGGTCTTCGGCGGGCGTTTCTTGACCTGGGGGAATGTGCCCGTGGACAGGTCGTCGTTGAGCTCGTCGGCCATCTCCTGGTGCCAGAACCGTTTGAACGCCGGTTTCTGGGGGGTCTTTCCCCCGTCGTGCTGGATCTGTCTCATCGGGTATCAGCCTCGGAAGATGAAGCGGCGGATGGCCGACACGTTGGAGAAGATGCGGATGCCGAGCACGACGATCACTGCCGTGGTCAGCTGGGATCCGACGCCGAGCTGGTCGCCGAGGAATACCAGCAGCGCCGCGGTGACGACGTTGGACAGGAAGGAGATGACGAAGACACGGTCGGAGAAGCTTCGTTCGAAGTATGCGCGCGCCGAGCCGAGTAGCGCGTCGATGGCAGCCACCACCATGATCGGCAGGTACGGTTGCAGGGCTATCGGCACGTCCGGTTTGATGAATATGCCCACGACGATGCCCACGATGAGTCCGATGATTGCCGGCATCACTTCACCCCTTTCGCGTATTTGAGGTCGGGCGCACCCGAGGCCTTCAATGACAGCTTAGACGACTTCGAGACATCCGGGTAAATGCCCACGTCGCTCAGCGACTGGTACAGGTCGGCGTTGTTCTTCTTGCCGACGGCGTCCGCGAGCGCGGTCTGGTCTCCGATGGCTTGGATTTTGTATGGGCTTTGTACGGAGGTGACGCCGACGAGGATGGTTTGTCCGGCTACGCGGACGGATGATTGGACGCCGATGCGGACGTCGTTGATGGCGATGGCTTCGGCGCCTGAGGCCCAGAGTTGGGAGATGAAGGCTTGGAGGTCGGTGTCGGAGACGACGCGGATGATGTGGCCGTTTTTGTCTCTGGGGAGGTCGCCTTTTTGGTCTTCGGCGGCGATGGGGTCGGTGAGGGTGACGGTGATGCCGCTGCCCTGGACGGCTATGGTGCCGTTGGCTATGGCGTCTTTGGTGGTTTGGGAGTTTGTGTTTCCGGTGTTGAGGGTTTGGGTGAGGGTGTCGATTTGTGAGCGTTGGGTGGCGACGTCGGATTCGAGTTGGTGTTGTTCGGCGTTGCGTGTGGCGACTTGGCTGGCGAGTTCCTGGCGTACTTTTTGCCGGGTGTTCATGTGGAGTTCCTGGACGATGACGCAGCCTGATATGCCGACGATGACGCAGAAGATGAAGGTGAGGATTTTGGTGATCCAGGTCATGGCGGGTGATTGTTCCTGGACGACC
>NZ_NEWD01000005.1 GCF_002234915.1 Bifidobacterium vansinderenii
CTCCACTCGTCGGAGAGCCTGCGCCGGATGTAGTCGAGCAGGCCGGGCACCGCACGCACCTTCGCGGTCTTGGGCCTCGAACGACGTCCGGCGCTCATCCGCTGGGCCCGGTTCGGCTCATACTCGCCGGTGGATGGATTCGTGTTGCGCGCGAGCTCCCGGGACACGGTCGACGCGGGACGTCCGAGCCGTCTGGCGATCTCGCGCACGCCCATGCCGGCATGCCGCCAATCGGCGATGCTGATGCGACTCTCCAGATCCAGGAACCGTGGGCTGATCGTCTTCGACTCATGCATGACGGGAGCATACCGGATCACCACGGACGGCTGCACACGACGACCGCCGCTGGCGCCCCCGTTACGCCATACCTTGCCCGTACGCTTCGAGACCCCGACCGCTCTCGCGGCCTGCGTGTAGTTCATCCCGCCGGCTATGAGCTCCACGTACCGATCCCGACGCGCCTTGCACATCTCGCCACGAGTCGCGTACCCAACACCATCGAACACCCACCTGCCCACCCGAAATCTCCTCCCGGATCACCAGGTGTTGCAACGATCACTAGAACCCGCGCATGGGCGTCACCATCCCCCAGGCCGGCCACTACATCTCCGCATACGCGATCGGCGTGTGCGTGGGCACGCTGATCCTCGTCTTCGGACGCCGAGTGCCGCCGAAGAACCTCATCATCCTGTTCATGGTGCTGGTGGTGGTCGGCAACAGCATGTCGGCGTTCTCCGTCAACTCCGCCATGCTGATTCTCGCCCGGTTCATTTCGGGCCTGCCGCACGGCGCGTTCTTCGGCACGGCCACGCTGATCGCCAAGACCGTGGCCGACAAGGGCAAGGAGGCGCAGGCCGTCTCCGCGATGGTCACCGGCCAGACCGTGGCGAACATGATCGGCGTGCCCGCCGGCACCATGCTCGGCGAATTCCTGTCGTGGCGTCTCGCGTTCGGCGTGCTCGCCGCATGGGCAGCGGTGACGATCGTGCTTACGCTGGCGTGGATCCCCCGTATTCCCGCCGTACCGGACAAGGGTCTGGCCGGACAGTTCGAGTTCCTGAAGAAGCGCGGACCGTGGTTGATCCTCGCGGCCGTGTTCCTGGGCAACAGCGGTGTCTTCTGCTGGTGGAGCTATGTTTCGCCGTGGCTGACCAACGTGGGCGGCTACCCGTCCGGCATGGTGCCGGTGCTGATGATGCTCGCCGGATTCGGCATGGTGGTCGGCGGTCTCATCGGCGGCAAGATCTGCGACGCATGGCGGTACGCCGGCACCGCCGCGCTCGGCCAGACGATCTCCATGATCGGCCTGGTGGTCATCTTCTTCATTCCCGGCGGGCACGTCGGCACGGCGATCATGACGTTCGTGGTGGCGTTCGGTCTGTTCTTCGTCTCCTCGCCGCAGCAGCTGCTCATGGCCAACGCGGGCAAGGGCGGCGGCGAGCTGATCGGTGGCGCGACCGTGCAGGTGGCGTTCAACTTCGGCAACGCGGTCGGTTCCATGATCGGCGGAGCCGCGCTGACCATGACCAACATGGACTACCACTATCCGTCGCTGACGGGTGCCCCGCTCGCCCTGCTCGCCGTGATCTGCCTGGCCGTGTACTCCATGCGTCACGAGACGAACACCGGAGCGTACGAGCGCATGCGCGAAGTGCACGTGTGATCACACCAACGATGTGTGGGTAAGATCACAGGGATTTCGTCCGTCCGGCACTCCCCCGCGCCGGACGGACATCTAGACTTGGGAACGATGCGTAATCCACGGGACGCGACGAACGCGGACCGACGTATGACCGACCGGATCAGGGGGATGCATGGGCAACGAAGCGAACGGCGCATTTGACGTCAACGGATTCATTCAGGGACTCGACTCCATATTCTCGGCGCACGACGCCGCCACCAAGGCCGAACCGTACCTGCTGCACGCGCTCGACGAGGCGCGCCGACTCAACGACGACGCCGGCCAGCTCACCGTGATCAACGAACTGCTCGGCTTCTACCGCTCGCAAGGACGGCACGCCGACAACCTGCCACTGGTCACGGAATCGTTGGAACTGGCCAAGCGCATGGGGCTCGAGGGCAGCGACGCCTGGACCACCACACTAATCAACGCGGCCACCGCCATGCGCGCGGCCGGCAAGTACGACGACGCGGAACGACTCTACCGCGATGCACTGGAATCCGCGGAGAAGACCCTCTCCCCCACCGACCGCCGTCTCGCCGCACTGCACAACAATCTGTCCATTCTCTACAGCGAGACCAACCGGTACGAGCCGGCCGAGCAGGAGCTGCGCAAGGCGCTGCACATCCTCGAATCGTCGAGCGTGAACGCCGCCGAGGACGTGGACGTGGCGTCCACGCATACGAATCTGGCACTGATCCTGCTCAACGCCGACCGCGATAGCGAAGCCATGAAGCACGCGGCCGAAGCGCTGCGCATCTACAAGCGCGGGCATCTCGAAAACAGCGCACACTTCGCCTCCGCGCTCGCCGGCTACGCGCAGGCGTGCTTCCACGCCGGGCGACTCGACAACGCGGTGCGCGCCTACCGCAAGTCGCTCGCCGTGATCGAGGAATGCTACGGACACAACGACTACTACACCATCACCGAGGAGAATCTGGACGCCGTGGAACAGGCCGCGGCGAAGGCCGGCGTGAGCGTGCCCGCCGACGACGGTTCGGATTTCTGGAATGACGACAGCGATCAGTTCGTCGACGATTCGCAGACCGCCGCGCGCATCGCGGAGACGCCGGCCGCCACGGCCCGTCCGTCCATCAGTGGACTGGAGCTGGCGAAGCAGTACTGGCTGCATTGCGGCAAGCCGATGATCGCCGACCGCTACGCCGATTACAAGGGCCGCATCGCTGCCGGACTGGTCGGGCACGGTTCGGAATGCTACGGGTTCGACGACGCCATCTCGCAGGACCACGACTTCGCGCCGCGCTTCTGCCTGTGGCTCACCGACGAGGACTACACCGCGATCGGCGAGCGTCTGCAGCATGACTACGAGACGCTGCTGCCGCACGAGTTCATGGGATTCACGGTGAAGACCGCCGATTCGTCCACGCCGCGCGCGCAGGGCGCGAACCGCCGCGAGGGCGTGTTCTCGATCGGCGACTTCTTCGAGGGCATCACCGGATATCGCGAGGCGCCGGGCAACGACCCGTCCAAGGCGCATGAATGGCTGCTGCTCGACGAGGCCACGCTTGCCGCGGCGACGAACGGCAAGGTGTTCGCCGACCCGCTGGGACAGTTCTCCAAGACGCGTCAGGGATTCAAGAACATGCCCGACGAGGTGCGCGTCGCACTGCTGTCGCGCAGGATCGGCATGATCTCGCAGGCCGGTCAGTACAACTTCCCGCGCATGATCGAGCGTGACGACGGTGCTGCCGCATGGCTGGCGATCGACGAGTTCGTCAAGGCGACCGCATCGTTCGTGTATCTGGTCAACGAGCCGATCACCGTGGGCTATCTGCCCTACTACAAGTGGAGTTTCGCCGCGCTGCGCAGGCTCAGCCGGGGTCTGGCCACGCGCATGTCCGACGTGTGCGAACAGCTGGAGACGCTGCTGCGCATCTCGTCGGCAGCATGCTACGGCGGTGCGGGATTCGGCGAGGGAGGCAAGGGCGCTGGCCCGGCCGTGAAGCAGGTCAACGAGATCATCGACCATATCTGCGGGCAGATCGTGACCGAACTCAAGCGCGACGGGCTCACCCGCAGCGACGAGACCTTCCTCGAATGGCAGCGCCCGTACGTGGAGGAGCATATCGCCAACCCGTGGCTGAAGAGCCTGTGAATCCGCGGATTCAAGCCTTTATCGTCACGAGATCATCGGTACGAAATCATCGTCACGAGATCACAAAAGCCGAATCGGAAAACACAAATCAGAAAACGAGGAGTCCACACATGACCACCACCGACGCCGCGGACAAGAACGTGCTGACCAGCACGCTGTGGTACGACGACCAGCGTAATGTAAACGAGCAGGCGCACAAGGCCGAGCTGATCGTGCGTCACGAATGGCAGCAGTTCCAGCAGGTCAACAACGAGGGCGGCCGTGCCAACTGCCAGGGCAACTGGCCTACCTTCCATCAGATGCGCATCAGCCAGTTCCTCACGTGGCGTCTCGATCTGCTCGACAGCTACGCGCAGGATCTCGACGACGCCGACGAGTCGGGGCGCAATCTACTCACCGAGAAGTACGCGCGCATGATGGAGTCCACCGAGCCGGAGCGCTATCACAGGGAGCTCGAGCCGTCGCTGCCCGTGCTTGACCCGGAACGCGTTGCAGCGCAGGAGGCCGTGATCAAACAGCAGGTGGCGTGGGCGCGCGACTTCCGCGAGCGCTATCCGAAACTCGGTCAGGCCATGCGCGTGCTGACGACGGACGAGGACGTGATCGGCACGACGTCGTTCGAGACGTATCTGCGCGGCGAGCTCGGCACGTATTCGGACCGTACGTTCCACAAGTACGCACTGATGGTGATCGATCTGCGCAACGCCGGCGTGAACCTGACCGAGCAGACGATCGCCACGACGGTGATCCTCGGCGGCTTCGACGGTCTTGATGAGGCCGAGGCCGCGCAGTAGGACCGGTGATCGGGAATGGCGGATCGTTCGGGCGGATGAGCCGCCGTTCCCATGTCTCCGTCCCACATTGTGCGATGGGTATTCCGTAAATGGACATCCTGCCTTATGATGAGGGTGTTTCATCAATCAGAGCATCGTCGCCCGGCCATGACTGTCGCGTTTCAACAATGTCGGGGGAAATCGTGGGCGACGTGGCTCCCAACATGCTAAGGAGCATGATGCTGAACAACGAGTATCTCAAGCGCGTCTACGCACAGGTGGAGCAGCGCGACGGAGACCAGCCCGAATTCCTGCAGGCCGTGCGCGAGGTCTTCGAGACCCTCGAGCCGGTTGTCGAGAAGCACCCCGAATACGAGAAGAACGGCGTCCTCGAGCGCATCGTCGAGCCCGAGCGCGTGGTCAAGTTCCGCGTGGCCTGGGTTGACGACGAGGGCAAGGTGCAGGTGAACCGCGGCTACCGTGTTCAGTTCAACTCCGCCATCGGCCCGTACAAGGGCGGTCTGCGCTTCCACCCGACTGTGAACGAGGGCGTCATCAAGTTCCTCGGCTTCGAGCAGATCCTGAAGAACAGCCTGACCACGCTGCCGATGGGTGGCGGCAAGGGCGGCTCCGACTTCAACCCGAAGGGCAAGTCCGACGCCGAGGTCATGCGCTTCTGCCAGGCCTTCATGACCGAGCTGTGCCGTCACATCGGCCAGTTCACCGACGTTCCCGCCGGCGACATCAACGTGGGCGGCCGTGAGATCGGCTATCTGTTCGGCCAGTACAAGCGCATCCGCGACGAATACTCCGGCGTGCTCACCGGCAAGGGCCTGGAGTTCGGCGGCTCGCTCGCCCGCACCGAGGCCACCGGCTACGGCGTGTGCTACTACACCGCCGAGGCGCTGCGCGTGCTGAAGAACGATTCCTTCGAAGGCAAGACCGTGGTGATCTCCGGTTCCGGCAACGTGGCCATCTACGCCGCGCAGAAGGCCGAGCAGCTGGGCGCCAAGGTCGTGACCGTGTCCGACTCCAACGGCTATGTCTACGATCCGAACGGCATCAACGTGGACGTGGTCAAGCAGATCAAGGAGGTCGAGCGCGGCCGCATCAAGGAGTACGCCGAGCGCGTCGAAGGCGCCGAATACCACGAGGGCTGCTCCGGCGTGTGGACCGTGCCGTGCGACATCGCCCTGCCGTGCGCCACCCAGAACGAGATCAACGAGGAGTCCGCCAAGGCTCTCGTCTCCAACGGCTGCAAGGTGGTCGTTGAGGGCGCGAACATGCCGAGCACCCCGGAGGCCATCGCTGTGTACCAGGAGAACGGCCTGCTGTACGGCCCGGCCAAGGCCGCGAACGCCGGTGGCGTGGCCGTCTCCGGTCTGGAGATGAGCCAGAACAGCTACCGTCTGTCCTGGACGTTCGACGAGGTGGACGCCAAGCTCAAGAACATCATGGAGACCATCGTCGCCGAATCCCTGGCCGCCGCCAAGGAGTACGGTCACGAGGGCGATCTGATGCTCGGCGCCAACGCCGCCGGCTTCGTCAAGGTCGCCAACGCCATGGTCGCCCAGGGCGTGCTGTGATCCATACGCAACTGTCGATTATGCGCATTATGGCATAAAGCGACAGTCATAAAATCGGCTCTGTCGACGGTTTCCATCGTCGACAGAGCCGATTTTTTATTTGTTCGCCGGCATCATATGCATGACATGACATCTTGGGACATGACGTCTTGGCACCGGCACCGTTATTCCCGATTCCGGCGGACTGTGCGGATGAGGACGCCGGCGATAATGGCCAGGCCGGCAACGGCGAGGACCGCGGCCAACAGGAGGGCGTCAAGTGAACCGGAATGTATGGAGAAGATCGGTTCGGGGAAACGGTAGACGGTAAGGAAGCCGAAGCTGGCGAGTATGAACAGGAGTAGACCGAAGACGACGGTCAGGACGCTGATGCCGGTCTTCCAGGGGGATGGCGTTTCGGTTTCATCGGGTGCGGCGGCAGCGGCGCTTCGTTGATTATTGATATCCCCAGTGTTATGCGCAGCGGTGTGTACAACGGTGGATTGCTTTGGGGAAATATCCCCAGACTTATCGTCGCCGTCCACAGTGAGACGAACCGATTTCCCGGGAATCGGGATCGTGGGCTCGGCCAGGGTATCGGATACGAATCCGCTCGACGAGCCGGCACGGAATTTCTCAGTATAGGGGACATCGGACTCGGTTTCGTGGTTTTCCGCGGACCGTGTTGCGGAGGAATCAGCGGAGGCGACTTTCGGAAGTTCGGTGGTGCTGACGGAGTCGGCGGAGAAGAGGGGGACCTTGGCGGCGTTGGCGGCGAAGGGGTTGGCGGGGAGCTCGGCGGTGATGTCGGCGAGGGAATCGGTGGGTGTGGGGTTGGGGGTGTTAGTGGGCATGGGTTGGGTCCTTTTTGTGTGGAGTAGGTTTGCTGGAGGCTGCTAGGGAATTGAGGCTAGACGAAATAGCGGTGGCGCTCCCCTCAGCCAGCTGCGCTGACTGAGGGGAGGGAAGCCGGACTAGTGATTGTCGAAGGCGCTGACCTCTATGGAGGCGAAGCGGACGGTGGCATCGATGCGGAGGAGTTTGGTGTCGTCGGTGGTCCAGTTAGTGGAATAGTCGTACAGGTCTTCATCGGAATCGATGTCCGAGCCATCCGAAGTACCGTTTTCGGAAGTGTCGTCTGAAGTCGCGGCATCGGAACCGTCACCGGAATCCTGCGCATTCGTATCGCCAACCGAACTCGTATCACCAACCACACCGGAGCCATCGGCCGAACCGGTATCTGAATCGGTGCTCGGCGCCATGGCGGCGGGAAGCTGACCGCTGGAGAGGTCTCCGTCTGCCGCAAAGGTGAATCCGCTCAGCAATGGCGAGTTCGAGGAGAGACCCCGCAGTCCGCTGACTGCCATCGGGTATCCCATCGCGTCGTTGCCCAGCAGGAATCCGCAGCCGCGCGGCATGCGCACCACCAGCTGCGTGTATTCCACATTCAGGTGGATGGTGCCGGTCGGGCATTCCGCGGCATCACTGAGATTGATCGTCGCATGGGAAAAGCCGCCCGAATGTTCGCCGCTGAGCGTCAGTCCGTCGCGGTACATCCGCATCTGGTCATCGCCACTGCCCAATTCGAGATTCGAATACACGTTTTTCACCGCGTAGTTGCGCGATTCATCGGCAGACGACGTGCCGGCATACGTGACGCCGGTCATCGCCAGTATCGTCACGGCGATGAACAGCAGTACGGAGATCGGCAGCAGACCGCCGGATTTACGGCCAAGGAATCCCAGTACCACCAGCACGATGCCGACTACGGCGGCCGCGGCGCACACCCAGATCAGGATGGAGCGAATCATCTCCTGAGGATCCGCCTGCGTTATGGCGTTCATCAGCAGCACGCCGGCCAGCGAGACCAGCATCAGTCCGCAGACCACGCCGACGACGAGGAATCCGGCCGGACGCCGACGCAAACGCGGTTTGGGACTGACGGGAACGGACGCATCGGCGATGGGCTCCAGCTGGACGGATGAGGTTTTTGCCGCAGAACTATTCGTATCGTCAATCTTGGCCATCGCCGCAGTCGCAGTCGCCGCTGTATCAGTCACACCATCTGACGCCATGACAGTCGTCGAAGATGCATCAGCCGACGGCGCATCCACTCCCCCGGTCTGCGCGTTCCGCATCTCATCCTCCAGACTGCGCACAGGACGGACCGCGGACGACGGCCTCACCACATACTGCGCGCGCGACCCGCTCCAATTGAGGAATGCGAGGAACCCGATCGTGACGAAGACGAACATCCACCAGCCGACCGTGTCGACGCGCCCGTCCGTCATCGTCGCGGGAAGGTTCACCATGGCAAGGAATCCCGCCCAGAACATGAGGCTCGCGCCGACCAACGGCCACGACAGCTTGCCATGACCGAGTCGCTGCAGCAGAATCTGGCCATCGCGACTGTCCGGCAGAATCAGCCACGCCAGTCCGTACACGGCTGCACCCACGCCGAAGAAGCAGCAGGAGGCCACGAACACGGCCCGGATCAGCAGTTCACTCACGCCGATGCGGTAGGCGATACCGCCGCACACGCCGCCGAACCATCGGTATGGCGAGCGCTCGACGGCGCTGTCGCGCACCCATCGGAAGAAGCGGGATTCTTTGGGCGGTGCGGTCTTGTCATGCACGGTCGTATCGTGTGCGGTTGCGCCGTGCGAAGTCTTGTCGTTGTCGTTCATATCTTCATGAGACCACGGCGACATACCATCCGTCTATGGGGGTTTGCCCTGACATTGCCTGACATTTTCCGCGCGATCGCCTGATTTTTCCTGAGATCGGCGGCGGTTCGGCATGGTCCGCGCATGGCTGCGGTAGGAATGGAGGCATGATGATCGTATTGCAAGCCCCGCCGATCGTGACGCGCCGCACGATCGATGGCATAACCGCGGAGGGCGCGACGCCGGACGCGACGGGAACGGTGGAAGCCGTTGTCGCGAATGCATCTGCCACGGTACCGCTTCAGCCGCTGGCCCCCGCGCACGTTCCGCTATTACGCCCCGATCGCAGTCATGGCGGATTGCTGTGTGGGGCATGCTCCGGACTGGCGGCGCATCTGGGATTGCCGACGCCGTTGGTGCGCGCGTTCATGGTGCTAGCCACGCCGCTGTTCGGGTTCGGACTGGTGCTGTATGTCTTTCTCTGGGCGTTCGTACCGAAGGGCGATCCACGTTCGGCCGAGCGGGAGCGCGTCGATGTGATGAGCATGCCGTTGGCCAGGGGGAACGCGGATGTGATGGGAACGGCCGCCAGATCAGCGGATATGGCGGCCGCCTCGACGAACGCCACGACGGCCGCGAACGGCTTCTCCCCCGCCCGAAGCCGTTCGTTCACCGATCTGCTGCACGACGCGTCCACCATATCGGTGATCGTGGCGGCATATACGGTGATCGTTCCGCTGACGGTGCTGCTGGGGAATCTGTTTCATGAGGTCTCCCCTGCGATCACGCTGTTCTTCGCCGCCACCGGCGTACTGGCCGACTGGGCACTACGGCGGTATCCGCGTACGTCGGGACGAATCAGTCTGGCCACCGGGGGGGCGCTGCTCGCGGTGGCGCTGCTCGCCTTCTCCACGTATATCGGGTATGAGCGGACCGCCAACCGGTCGCTGCGTGTGATCGTCTGTGTGCTGCTGCTGGCCGGCGCGGCCGCGTTGATGATCGGGCCGCGCGTCACGGCGATGACCCGTAGACTCGCCGACGAGCAGGCGGCCAAGGAGCGTGAGGAGGAGCGCGCCGACATGGCCGCGCATCTGCACGACGGCGTATTGCAGACGCTGTCGCTGATCCAAGTGAATGCCGATGATCCGGCGATCGTACGGCAGCTCGCCCACGCCCAGGAGCGGGAACTGCGGTCGTGGCTGTATCAGAGGCGCAGTACGGAGTCGCAGTCGTTCGTCACCGGACTCAGGGAGACGGCCGCCGAAGCGGAGGCCCGCGTGGGCGAGCCCATCGATGTGGTGACGGTTGGTGACGTACAGCCGGACGAGTCACTGACCGCGCTGCTCGAGGCCACGCGCGAGGCGTTGACCAACGCGGCCAAGCATGGTCGGCCGCCGATCAGCGTGTACTGTGAGGTGATGGACGACGGCGTGGACGTGTATGTGAAGGACCATGGCGATGGCTTTGACCCGAACGCCATTCCCGAGGGGCGGCTTGGCGTGCGCGAGTCGATCATGGGCCGTGTGATGCGGCGCGGCGGTCAGGTGGAGATCGAGTCGTCCGCCGAGTTCGGCACCGAGGTGCACATGCACATGCCGGTCGCTGCGGGACGGCCGTGACCGCGTGACCATAGGAAGCGTGTGACAGAAGGAGAGGACGTGATGGATGAGATGATGAGTGGCAACGATTTCGACGAGGGGGCCGGTGACGATCGACGCATCACCGTGGCCATCGTGGACGATCATGAGGTGTTTCGTGCCGGCGTGATCACGATTCTTGGCGACCGGTTCGACGTGGTCGGGCAGGCCGCGGACGTGGAGGGCTCGGTGGCGATGATCACACAGACCAAACCGGATGTGGTACTGCTTGACGTGCATGTGCCCGGCGGCGAGGGCGGCGGCGGCGCGGAGATCATTCTCAAGTCGCGGGAAGCCTCGCCCGAGTCGGCGTTTCTGGCGTTGTCCGTGTCGGATTCAGCGCAGGATGTGGGCGCTGTGATTCGTGCCGGCGCGTTGGGGTATGTGACCAAGACGATCTCGCGCATGGATCTGGTCTCCTCGATCCATCAGGTGGCGCAGGGGTATACGGTGTTTTCGCCGAAGCTGGCGGGATTCGTGCTGTCCATGTTCCAGGCCGGGGCGGCGAGCGCCGGAACCGCCTCCGGTTGGAACGCGAGGTCTGGCTCCGACTCGGATTCCCGTACCGGATACGGCATCGACTCCGAGGAATTGGACCAGCTCACGCCGCGCGAGCGCGAGGTGATGCGATTGATCGCGCGCGGCTACACGTATCGCGAGGTGGCGGCCAAGCTGTTCATCTCCGTGAAGACCGTGGAGACGCACGCCTCGCGCGTGCTGCGCAAGCTGCAGCTGTCGAACCGGGCGGAGCTCATTCGATGGGCGTCTGATCGGAGTATTGTGTGAGGTTTTGTTCGGGGCACCGGGATTGCCGGTTCACAAAACGCAGATACCGGGCCTGACGCCTTGTATTGCAACGCGCACGTCCGGGTATCTGCGTTTTGTGAACCGGCGACGTCCGAGACCCACACCCAATCCCTCATAACGTAACCGGAAGGCGAACAGAAGCTTTCAACTTCCTACAGAACCTCCCATTCCCATGTGCGAAGTAATACAGTGGATTAATATGACTCTTCGTTTTCGCAGGAACGGCACCTTCCGCGTGCTTCAGATGGCCGATATTCAGGACGGACCGAACGTCAATGAGGATACGCTTCGCCTGATCCGGGCGGCCATCGCCGAGGGGGATCCCGATCTCATCGTGTTTACCGGCGACCAGATCCGCGGATACGATCCCGCATACATCGACACGTTCCTGCGCCGGCGCGACGACGAGCCCGGCGAGCACATCCGCGCAGTAACCAAACTTGAGGCCCGTGTGCGCGGCATCACGCCGATGGACGAGTCCGGCCCCGACGTGGACGCCGATTCCGCGAATCATCAGGCGCTGCTCGCCGCGGCGATGGACGCCACCCGGCAGAAGGTCCGCCGCACGTTCGCCGCGTTCCTCTCCCCCGCGATCGAAGCGCATGTGCCATTCGCCGCGACCTATGGCAACCATGACTTCCAGTGCGGCGTGCTCGTGGACGAACAGGATGACATGTACCGTGAGTTCGACGGGTGCCTGAATCCAAAGACCGACACCGTTCCGAAGACCGACGACGACTCGCAGACCAAGGGCAATGCCGACCCGTTGGCCTGCGAGCCCGGCACGTTCGCCCTGCCGATCGCTGCATCCGACGGCAGTGATCGCATCGCCATGAGCGTGATGATGGTCAACTCCGGCGACTACGCCGGCAAGGCGGGCGATGAGGACGGCGAGCCCGCATCCTACATGGAGGGCACCCCGCAGGCCCTGCACTCCATCACGCACGAGTTCTACGCCAAGCATTCCCGTGCCCTCGATCTGGCCGACAGCGCCGGCTACGGCTCCCCCAGCCCGGAGGCGCTGCAATGGCTTGCTGACGTGCAGCATCATCTAGGTGAGGTCAACGGCGATGGCAAGCCCGTGCCGGCCATCGCGTTCCAACACATTCCTCCGCAGGAGTTCTACCGTTGCCTCCGCCCTGTGCCCGCATGGACGCCGAACGCCGTGGAGGGCACGCGCGCCTTCGCCGGGCAGTGCTATGTGATCGACGAATCCGTGTGCCGCCCAGGCTCTATGCTCGGCGAGTCGATCGGCTGCCCGGACGAGAATTGCGGCGAGGTTGATACGTTGCGCAACACCGGCGGTTATTTCGCACTGTTCACCGGCCACGACCACAAGAACTCGTTCATCGGACACGTGGACGGCCTCGATCTGGGATACGCGCCAACCTGCGGGTTTGAATCGTACGGCCCCAAATCGGCATTGCGCGGCATCCGCCTGTTCGTATTCCACGAGGACGATCCGGCGGCCTACGATTCGCGCATGCTCACGTTCGGCGAACTGATCGGACCGCACAGCGGCGACGAGGTGCGCGTGTTCTTCGGCGATCATCTGATGACCGACGGTGCCTCGGTACGCAACCAGCTGCGCCGCCCGAAGGTATTTGCCGCCGCACTGCTCACGCTCGCCGCCACCGCCCACGTGGTGTGGCACAGCGTGATTCGTCGCCTGTGGTACCGGTAGTGCACGATTCCTAGCGACGCGAGAACGCTCCGAACTGCGCGAGCTGGGCGCGGGCATCGAGCGCGTTGGTGAACACGAAGGACCGGAATCCCGATTCCTTGGCACCGCGCACGTTCCACATCTTGTCGTCGATGAACACGGACCGGCCGGGATCAATGCCGAACCGTTCCGCGGCCAGCTCGTAGATGCGATGATCCGGCTTCTTCAACCGTTCCGTGGACGAGACGATCACGTCGCGCAGCAGCCGCAGCGACGGATACTTCGCCGTCGCATAATCCACGGCGTCCTGCGTGAAGTTCGTCAGACCCCACACCGGCACGCCACGCCGCGCCAGATCGTTCAGCAGCGTATCCATGCCGGTGATCATGCCACGGAACGCCTGCTCGCGATGCGCATAGTACACGTCGAACATGCGCTCGCAGTCCTCGCCACGATGATGCGCGCGGTAGTCGGCGGCAGCCTCCTGTGGATCGAGTCCGATGTCGAGCAGACCATCGTAGTGCCACATGCCGTACGGCGCATCCTCGTCGTAGAAGTCCCTCCACGCGTCGACGCCGAACTCCCCGGCCAGCAGATCATACGTGCCGCTCTTGGGATCCCAGTTGAGCAGCACGTCGCAGAAGTCGAACACGACGTTGAGATCGCCGCGTGAATCATGATTATTCCCATTCATATCGGCGACACTATCACGCACGACCGCACCGGGCCGGAACTAGACTGGCATCATGAGACGAAGTCTGGTCGATCTGTACACATGGCGCCCGCAGGTGGTGGCCGCGCTGCATGATGCGTTCGGTGAGCGCCTGCAGTGCGTCGGCCTGCAGGGCAGCTATCTGCGCGGCGAGGCCAATCCCGACAGCGGCATCGATCTGCTCGTCATTCTCAACGACATGACCATCGACGATCTGAAGACGCTGCGTCGGGTGATTCGCGATCTGCCGTACGGCGAACGTGTGGTAATGTTCGCGTCCGGCCGCCGTCAGCTCGTGCATTGGCCGATGTATGAACTGTTCCAGTTCGCGCAGGGCACGGAGACGTGGTTCGGGAGTCTGACGAACAATCTGCCGAACATGGAGCCGCGCGATACTGTGCTGGGGGCGCAGGCCAGTCTGGCGAGCCTGTATCATCTGACGAACAACGCGTTCCTGCGGCATGACGACGATCTGGAGTCCTGTGTGGAGTCGCTGCACGCCGCGTACAAGCATTTCTTCTTCTCCCTGCAGATCGTCGAATATCTGCGGACCGGCCGGTTCCTGCCCACCAAGAACGATCTGCTTGAGGTGTGCGTGAGGGATGGCCACGATAACGAGGCGCGGATGATGGAGCTGAGCATCGACGACAATGCGATCCGAACGGCCATCGCCGAATATGGCATCGATGAGCCGTATCGGTGGCTGCTGGAGTGGGTTGGTCGTTCAATGCGGCTGCTGGGCTGACGGCAGCGGTGCGCGATTGGTCAGTGTGCGTTCAGTGCACGACCGGCTGATATGCAAAGGGCTCCCCGGTAGAAACCAGGGAGCCCAATCGCGGACAGAACGAGATTCGAACTCGTGGTGGCTTGCGCCACAACGGTTTTCAAGACCGTCTCTTTAGACCGCTCAGACATCTGTCCACGGAATTCACATGCCGGAGTTCCCGACACGCAAAAGCACGCGAACCATCATAATGCAAAGCGGCCGGTTCGCCAAACCGCGGTCTTTGTGTTCCCGTCCCCTCCTGTCCTGGTGTGATTACACCAAGGGGAACAGAATGCGGATCACTTGGCCTTAGCGGCCTCGCGACGCTTAAGATCAACGTTGAGCCACACGGCGGTGAGATAGGCGAGTACGGCGAAGATGGCGCCGAACGGGCCGAGCCAGCGCATGCCCACGTGGTCGGTCACCAGACCGCCGACGGCCGAGCCCAGTGCGATGCCGATGTTGAACGACATGGAGTTGAACGACGACGCGAGGTTCAGCGAGCCGGGGTGGGTGGCGGCGGCCACGTCCATGTACAAGATCTGCGATGACGTGTTCTGCAGGTACATGAGGAAGCCGAGCACGAGCAATACTGCGCAGCCGATGAGCGGGTTGAGCACGGCGAAGGGCAGCGCCACCATGAACACCGCCTGGATCAGGTAGATCGGACGGCCCTTGACCAGCGGCACCACGCCACGGCCGCGGTCGCCGAGCTTGCCGCCGTACAGGTTGCTGCCGAGACAGGCCAGACCGTACGCGGCGAGCGCGAACGAGATGTACTGTTCGGGGATGCCGATCTCCTGTTCGAGGATCGGGGTGAGGTACGTGTAGAACACGTAGGTTGCGGCCGCGGCGAACACGACGGCGAGGATGCCGCCCCAGATGCGCTTTTCGGTGAAGATGAAGAACTGGGCGAGGAAGCGCGACTTGGGCCCGTAATGGTTCTTCGGCAGCACGACGCACATGAGCACGATCAGCGCCACGGTGAGCAGGTTGATCACGTGGAACGACCATCGCCAGCCGAACATGTTGGCGATGGTGGTGCCGATCGGCACGCCGAACACGGATGCGATGGAGAAGCCGGAGAACACCCAAGCCACGAACTTGGTGCGGTTCTTGGGTGTGGCCACGTCGTCGGCGAACGTCATGGATACGGCCACGGTGGTGCCGGAGATCAGTGCGATCACGATTCGCGCTGCCACGAGCATGCCGTAGCCGACGGCGAACGCGCACATGAGGTTGCCGATCAGGAACACGATGGCAAGGAACAAGAGGGTGCGGAACCGTTCGAACCGGGAGCTGATCGAGGCGCCGATCGGCGTTGCCGGCGCGTAGACGAACGCGAACAACGAGACGAGTCCTCCCACGGTGGTCAGGGACACGTTCAGGCCTTCGGCGATGTCCGGGAGGATACCAACGATGATGAATTCACTCATGCCGAGCATGAAGCTCATGGCGACCAGTGAGATCACCGGCAGGGTGAAGAACCGGTCGTCACGCGGGGCAGGCCGACCAGCGGAGGCTACGGACTCCACCGCGGCCTTGGAGGATTCGCTCTTGACGTTCTTCTGGCTGGCGCTTATCTGCTCCTGCGTCATCGTTGATCTCTTCCTTGCGGAACCCCCATGACGGGGATGATTGTTTACGGAACGAGAAAAAAATAACGCTGTCATCCGACAATCGTCACGACAGAATACGCTAACGATTACGTCGGAGACAGCGTTTGCGCACAGCGTCGTGGCGGCGTGCCTGTTCGCCGCCACGACGCATTCGACGCTATCGAGCCACTGCAGCGTCGTAGTCGGAGAGCACCGTCTCCTTGAACCACCGTCCCTTGGGCCCCACGAAGGTGGTGATGCTGTTCAACGGTACGGTCAGGAAGAACATGGCATTCACCTCGTCGTCGATCCAGAACGTGGATCCGTCCTCCTCGAATTCGGCGGCGCGGGCGTTGAAGATCGCGGATCCGACCGGATCGTCGAGCCATTCCTTGATGGTGGACATGTCGGTCAGACGCAGAGTCTTGCCGTCGCCGTCGAGCGTAACGGCCGCGGCATCGGCCACGTCACGCGATGACGAGGCGAATTCGATCATGTAGTCGCCGGCCTCCACATGCCAGTCCTCGTACCGTTCTGACCAGTAGGCGAACGCACGATCGTCAAGATCGAATTCGATGGTCCGGCTTTCGCCCGGCACGAGATGCACCTTGGCGAACGCCTTGAGCTCGTGGCAGGGGCGCACGGCGGAAGATGCATGGTTCGGCGCCACATACACCTGCACCACCTGGGAGCCTTCACGATCGCCGACGTTCGTAACGACGACGCTGGCCTTCGCGCTGGTCGGTCCGGTCGCCTCGACCCTGGCGTCGCCGATCTCGAATTCGGTGTAGCTCAGTCCATAGCCAAATGGATAGGCGACTTCGAGGTTGCGACTGTCGTAGTAGCGGTACCCGACGAAGATGCCCTCGCCGTAATCCACATAGCCTTCGCCGCCTGGGAAGTTCACCGTGGACGGGTTGTCCTCGATGTCCAGCGGGATGGTTTCGGACAGGCGTCCGGTGGCGTCCACGTCGCCGTACAGCACGTCCGCCGTAGCCTGACCGCCGGCCTGACCGAGTAGCCAGGCCTCGAGCAGACCCTTGGCGTCGGACTGCCAGTCTCGCACGGACACCACCGCGCCGTTGGACAGCACCACTACGACGTTCGGATTGACCACTGCCACGGCATGCAGCACCTCGATTTGCTTGGCGGGCAGGTCAATATCAGTGCGATCATAGCCCTCGGATTCAGCAAGGTCGGGCAGTCCAAGGAACATGACTACCTTGTCGGCGTTCTGCGCGGCGGCGACGGCCTCGCCAGTCAGCGCACCGTCCTGCTTGGTGTCGTCGAGTGTGAATCCGGGGGCGAAGGTGGCGTCCACACCACGTTCGGCTAGTGCGTCGAGGAAAGAGACCATACGGGTGGGGTTGATGTGGGAGGAGCCACCTCCCTGATAGCGCGGGGTGCGTGCGAACTCGCCGATCACGGCGATGCGATCGTCGGCGGCGAGGGGCAGGATGCCGCAGTCGTTCTTGAGCAGCACGATGGATTCCTGAGCGGCACGGCGCGCGAGCGCATGGTGGGCGTCTTTGTCAAACGTGTAGTCGCGTTCCATGGCGGGTCGGGCCTTCTCGAGCAGATCGAGCATGCCCTGCGCCATGCGGTCGAGCTGCTTTTCGTCAAGGCGCCCCTCACGAACGGCGATCACGACGTCGTCGTCGGTGTTGCTTGGTGGCATTTCGAGATTGAGACCGGCGGCCACAGATGCGGCGCGATCGTGCACGGCACCCCAATCGCTCATGACGATGCCGTCGTACCCCCATTCGTCGCGCAGAACCTTGGTGAGCAGCCATGGGTTTTCCGAGGAGAATACGCCGTTGATCTGGTTATAGGAGCACATCATGGTCCATGGCTTGGCATGCTTGACGATGTATTCAAACGCGGACAGGTAAATTTCACGCAGCGCACGCTCGGTGATGCGCGCGGAGATACGCATGCGGTCGGTCTCCTGATTGTTGGCGGCGAAGTGCTTGAGCGACGTACCGATGCCCTGCGACTGTACCCCTTCGATGAGCGCGGCTGGCAGACGTCCGGCGAGCACCGGATCCTCGGACCAGTATTCGAAGCAGCGACCGCCGAGTGGGTTGCGCTTGATGTTCACGCCGGGACCGAGGATAACGGCCACCTTCTCCTGCACGCATTCCTCGCCCATGGCCACGCCGACCTCCCGTACGAGTTCGGGGTTCCACGAGTTGGCGAATCCCGCCGCAGGAGGGAAGCATGTCGAGGGAACGGTGTCGTAGAGTCCAGAGACTCCGGTTGACCGCTTCATCTTGCGCAGTCCGTGGGGGCCGTCGGTGATCATGTATCCGGGAATGCCTTTGGATTCCACACCGGTCAGGTGCCAAGCGTCGGCTCCCGATGTGAGCGCCGCCTTCTCCTCAAGCGTGAGTTCGTTGACGTTTACCATGATGTGCTCCTTTGCTGGTGTCGTTTACAGACGGGTGTTCGATAGGACCGATGGGGACCAATCAATGGGTCGATGGGACGGAATCGTGGGAGGTTACTTGGCCTTGCGGATCAGGGCGATGAACACGCAGGAGACCACGAGCACGATCGCGCCGATGAGGAAGGCAAGTTGATAGCTGTCGAACGCCATGACGATGATCGACGTGGCGACCGGACCTGCCATCTGTCCGACGGTGTTGGAGAGGTTGAGGATGCCAAGATCCTTGCCCGCTTCTGCCTTGCTGGGCAGCACGTCGACATTGAGCGCCTGGTCGCAGGCGTTGTACACGCCGTAGCCGAAACCGTACAGGCCACTCCACGCGTACATGGCCCAGATGCTCGGCGCGAAGGCGGGAATGAGGAAGCCGATGGCGATGATCACGGCGGCGCCGATCACCAGCGCCTTACGGCGTTGGATGAGATCGGACAGCGGGCCGGTGACCGCGGACGCGATGAGGGACGCGACCATGATGATCACGGCGGTGACGGACAGCACCGCAGCGGATCCGGTGGCGTCGAGTCCGATGTACTGCTGCAGAATGTACAACTGGTAGTTGACGATCATGTACATGGAGGTGACCATGAACAGGCGTCCGAACAGCGCCAGATAGAAGTCACGGCAGTTCTTGGTAGGCGGAGTGAACGCCTTGATGAGCGAGCCGAAGCCCTCGTTGGTACGGGGCAGGTTCTGCGCAGAGGGTTCCTTGGGCCAGATGACCACGACGAGCAGGCCGGTGACGCCGAGCAGCACGCCGGACAGGAGGATGCCGAAGCCGAGGTTATGGATGAGCTGGGCGCCCACGATCTGTCCGACAGACTGGCCTACCGTCACGCCGAGGCCGTAGGCGGCCGACATGCTGGCGCGGTTGTTCTCCGGCACGCGATCGGATAGTACAGCAAGGAACGGCGCGAGCAGCATGTTGAGGAAGAGCTGCGCACCGCACCAGCACAGGATGATCAGCGCCGGGCTGCCAACCACGGAGGTGAGCCAGAGGAACAGGCCGGCGAGTGCGGCACCGATAATCATGAACGGTGAGCGACGCCCGAAGCGCGAACGGGAACGGTCGGACAGCGTGCCCCACAGCAGGTTGGCGACGAGAGCCACGAATGCGCCGATGGAGTTGAGCTGGGCAACAAGAGCAGTGGGGTTGCCTACACCGTCGTCGAGGAATCTCTGCGGCAGCAGAATGCCGATGGCAGCTGCGAACGGCGCGTACCACAGAATGCCGCACAGCAGGAATCCCGCGAGGAATCGCACGCGCTGGGCCATGGTTATGGGCTGGTTGGCAAGAGCTTCAATCGCGTCATGCGCACTGATCGCCCCCTTGGGCGGTTCGGGTCCGTTTTTCTTGTGCTCCGTCTGTGAGGCTGTCATGCTCATTCACTCCTTTGATTATGAGCCGCTTCGCCGCCGGCGAAGCGCATCCTTCCATGCCTCGACGCGGTAGGTCTGCTTCGACTCCACACGTCGAATGATCAATCGGCCGGATCGGTCGACCAGTTGATCACAATCGTCAATCGGCGACCGTTGATACGACCGTCATCAACACGGTCGTTCCTCATGTTTTTGACTTGAGTAAAAATTGACCGCAAGTAAAAAATATACCAGTCGGTAAAAAATATCAAGAATGTTGAAATTTAAGGCGTGTCTCACCTATTCGAGCAACAAATCGTCAATAATTCGCAACATCAATCATCATGTACACGATCAGCCGCCATGCCCTTGCTTTACCATTAGGTAAAAGTAATGTACGATGGTACATGCGATGGGCACGGTCGCCCATCCACGCCAACGCACAGGAGAGAAGCCATCATGAGCAAGTTCGACGATCGTCTCGACACGATACTCGACGCAGCCACGGAACTGATGGCCAGATACGGCTTCTACGGCACCTCGCTCGAACGCATCAGCGACAAGACAGGCATGAGCAAGCAGAATCTGCTCTACTACGTCAAAAACAAAAAGAATCTGCTGACGCTGATCATCACCGAGCGGTACGACGAGACACCGGAATTCGTGGAATTCATCAGGCGGCATACACCCGGCACCGTGGACTATGAAGGCCCCGCACCACTGCCCGCCTACTACCGTCTGCTGGCGCGCGTCAACGAGAAGCGTCCCGTGTTCGTGCAGTTGTTCAGCATGCTCAACGCGGAGACGCTAGAACCTTCACATCCCGCGCACGACTACTTCGTCAAGCGCGAGAACAAGACGCTGGAGTGGGCCTGCCAAGCCGCATGGCAGGTCCCGGACGGCGTGGATATACGCGCCACGATGCGCGTGTGCGACGCCACCATGGACGGCATTCAGGTGCAATGGCTGCATAACCCCCAGATATCGTTGACCAGTCTCTGGGCCGACTGCGAGGAACGACTCTTCCCCTCCCCCGTCTGGGACGGCTATCGCTGACCGGACCGCCGCACGGAACCATCAGGATAATCATCGGCCGGGAAATCCCCGACGCAGACTCGGGAGACTCGGAAAAACACGGCCGCAATACAGAAAGCCCCCTCCAAGAAGGAGGGGGCTTCAACAGCCCGCGATCGGGGCCAAGGTACAGGGAATCAGGCCTCCCAGGTGGTGGGCTCGATGACCTCGCGGCCGCCCATGTACGGACGCATGGCGGTCGGGATCACGATGGAACCGTCCTTCTGCTGGTGGTTCTCGAGGATGGCCACGAGCCAGCGGGTGGTGGCCAGCGTGCCATTGAGCGTGCTGACGGAACGGGTGGAGCCGTCCTCGGTGCGCTCGCGAATGTTGAGGCGGCGGGCCTGGTACTCGGTGCAGTTCGAGGTGGAGGTCAGCTCGCGGTAGCGGCCCTGCGTCGGCACCCAAGCCTCGCAGTCGAACTTGCGGGCGGCGGAGGAGCCGAGGTCGCCGGCGGCGGTGTCGATGATGCGGTACGGCAGTTCCATCTTGCCGAGCATCTCCTGCTCCATGCCGAGAAGGAACTGGTGCTGGGCGCGGGAGTCCTCCTGCTTGCAGTAGACGAACATCTCCACCTTGTTGAACTGGTGCACGCGGATGATGCCCATGGTGTCCTTGCCGGCGGCACCGGCCTCGCGACGGTAGCAGGAGCTCCAGCCGCAGTAGCGCAGCGGGCCGTTCTCCAGGTTCAGGATCTCGTTCTCGTGCATGCCGGCGAGCGCCACTTCGGAGGTGCCGACCAGGTAGTCGTCGTCGGGCTCGCGCAGACGGTAGATCTCGTCGGAGTGCGCGTTGAGGAAGCCGGTGCCGGCCATAATCTCGGGGCGCACGAGCGTCGGGGTGATGGTGGTGATGAAGCCGTTCTGCTCAGCCTGGTCCACGGCCATGGTGAGCATGGCGATCTCCATGCGGGCCACGGCTCCGCGCAGGAAGTAGAAGCGAGATCCGGAGACCTTCACGCCGCGGCGCATGTCGATGCCGGCCACGCCCACACCGAGGTCGAGGTGGTTCTTCGGCTCGAAGCCCTCGGCGGCGAAGTCGCGCGGGGTGCCGATCTTCTTGACGACCACGTAGTCGTCCTCACCGCCTTCGGGGGCTTCCGGCTCCACCACGTTGGACAGCTTCCACATGGCGGTGGTGTATTCCTCGGCGGCCTTGTCGGCTTCGGACTTGTATTCGGAGACCTTGTTGGCCAGTTCCTTGGTCTCGGCGATGATGGCGGCCTTCTGATCGGCCGGAGCGGAGGCGACCTTCTTGCCCATGGCCTTCTGCTCGGCGCGGGCGGCCTCGAATTCCTTCAGTGCTTCGCGACGGGCGGCGTCGGAGCGCAGCACCTCGTCCACGAGTTCCACGGATTCGCCACGCTTGCGCTGCGATTCCTTGACAACGTCGGCGTGTTCACGGATGAATTGAATATCAAGCATATGGCTTACGTTAACGCCCACATGAGACACTGCCGGCAACGGTCTTTCGTTGATTTTTCCGATGGTTTTTGTGCGGAAAACGAAGAAATCCGCGAGCCGTTGCGCCCTTGAACAGGGGATGGATAACACAATGGAAAGTATGTTGTCATCGTTGTCTCCAGTCTGGATCGTGCTCATCGCGATCGCCGTGGTCGCCGTGGGCGTCGCCGTTTTCCTCGCCGTTCAGGCGTACCGCAAGCACCGGCTGGCGACGGCCATCGTGCAGCGTGACAAGGCGCCCGTGCACTACGCGTTCATTCTCAACCCGTCCAAGCCCGGCGCCGAGGAGGTCAAGGGGCAGATCCTCGCGTTCTTCGAGTCGCATCATCTTGCCGAACCGATGATCGT
The DNA here is from genome assembly GCF_002234915.1 of Bifidobacterium vansinderenii. GTDB lineage: Bacteria > Actinomycetota > Actinomycetes > Actinomycetales > Bifidobacteriaceae > Galliscardovia > Galliscardovia vansinderenii. The sequence goes on from NZ_NEWD01000005.1 coordinate 22,672, forward strand.
GGAGACGCAGCTCGACAAGGACGGACGCGACTGTGCCAGGGAGGCCATGGAACGCGGTGCGGACGCGATCGTCGCCGTGGGCGGCGACGGTACGGTGCGCACGGCGGCGAGTGCGGTGGCGGGTTCGGATCGTCCGTTCGGCATCGTGCCGATCGGCACCGGCAATCTCTTCGCCCGCAACATGGGCATTCCGATCGGCGACGTCGACGCGGCGCTCACCGTGGCCACGTCGCATGGTTCGCGCAAGGTCGACATGGGCCGTCTGGCGTTGCTGGATTCGGAGGAGCCGGAGCGCAAGCACGCGTTCCTGATCATCGCCGGCATCGGCTTTGACGCGGCGATGATCGACGACACCGATCCGGCGCTGAAGAAGAACATCAGCTGGCTTGCGTACTTCGTCGGCGGCGTGAAGAACCTGTTCACGCCGCGCTATCACGGCGACGTGACGATCATCGGCACGGACGGCAAGGAGCAGACGTCGAAGAACATCTCGTTCCGCACGTTCATGGCCGGCAACTGCGGTCAGATTCCGGGATTCTCGCTCATGCCGGAGGCCGCGTACGACGACGGTATCCTCGACTTCGAACTCATCGATACGACCGGCGGACTGATCGGCTGGGCGAACCTGTTCGGCGACGTGGTGCATCAGACGATCACCCGCAAGGCCGAGCAGAATCCGTTGTCGACGAATTCGTCGGTGGATCAGACGCAGGGTGTGCGCGCTCGCATCCGTTTGGAGAAGCCTGCGTTGGCCGAGGTGGACGGTGATATTCTCGGCAAGACCTCGCTGATCGAGTTCACCGTGGAGCATCGTGCGCTGTGCGTGCGCGTGCCTGAGGTGCCGGCGACCATGCCGGACGCGACGGGAGTGATGGAGCCGGTGAAGGTGCCGGCTGCCGGGGACTCCGAGCTTGTCGAGGAAGCGACGGCAATGGCGTCTGACGACGATCGGTCACGGGCGGCTCAGGAACAGCAGTCTTCCAAGGATTAAGCCGCTCGCTCCCCTCAGTCGCCGTTGGCGACAGCTCCTCTCCAAGAGGGGAGCCAATGCCTATTTACTCTGCGGAAAGGCGTGCCAGCGATCGACGGAGTGCAGAGAGCCGGGCGGGGGCGACGGACAGCGAGGTCACGCCCATCTCCACCAGCTTCGGCGCGATGCGCGGATCCCCCGCGGCCTCGCCGCACACTCCTACAGGCTTGCCGGTCTCACGCACCGCCGCACCGACCATGGCGATCAGCCGCATCACCGCGGGATTCGCCGGGTCGAGCAGGCCAGAAACGGCGCTGTTGCACCGGTCCGCGGCCATCACGTACTGCGTCAGATCGTTCGTGCCGATCGACGCGAAATCCACCACGTCCAGAATCTCCCGCGCACACAACGCGGCCGCGGGGGTCTCGATCATCACGCCCACGTTGGGCAGTCCGTACGCACGGGCCTTGCGGGCGAACCATTCAGCCTCCTCCACGGTGGCGATCATCGGCGCCATGACCCACAAATCGACATCCCCATACGTGCGATCAAACGCCTCGGCGAGCGCGGCGAGCTGATCATCAAGCAACGATTCATATACCCGGCTCAGGCGAATGCCGCGCACGCCGAGTGCCGGATTCGGCTCCGCGTCGCCGTCCGTCCGCGGCAGGAACGCGAGAGGCTTGTCGGAGCCCGCGTCGAGGGTGCGGATCACCACGCGTCTGCCGGGGAACGCGCGCAGCACCCGTTCATAAAGGTCGGCCTGTTCCGTCACGCTCGGCGCATCGGCACGGTCGAGGAACAGGAATTCGGTGCGCAGCAAGCCCACGCCATCGGATTCGGCGATCGTTTCGCCCATGGCGGCGAGGTCCTCGGAACCACTGAGGTTGAGCAGAAGCTTGACCTCCCTGACTTCAGGGTTGGTGTCTGCGGTGACGCTGCCGCCCTGGGCAACGGCGGCGCCCGGCACGCCGGCCGCACCCGCATCCGAATCCGAATCGTCCGGCACGGCTGGATCGCTGATCGTTTCGGCTCCCAACCCCAATTCCGCACCGGGGTCCGGCTGCTCCCGAAGCAGCGCGATCTCACGGTCGGTGGGGTCGAGCACGACGTCGCCGGTTTCGCCGTTGAACGCAATCATGCGCCCACCGGCGGAATGTGAATCGTCGTACGAATCGTCGGTCATGGCATCGAATAGTCCGGTTACGCGCATGACGGTGGGGATGCCGGCCTGTGTGGCGAGGACCGCCGCGTGCGAGGTGGCGCCGCCCGCTTCGCAGACGATGCCCAGCACCATGTCGCGGTTCGTGCCCAGCAGCATCGTCAGATCGGCCGGTGCCAGTTCCCTAGCCACGATCACCGACGGCTCGGACAGTGCCGGTATGGCATGGGCGCCGCCTTGCGCTCCCGTGCCTTCGCCGACGGCTCTCTTCTCCATCGCGGCGAGCGTACGGTCGCGAATATCTTCCAGATCGGCCACGCGTTCGGCGAGACGACCGCCGAGATTGCGGAACAGCGCCGCATATTCCTCCACCGCGTTGCGGACGGCGAGCTTCGGACCATCGCCCATGTGCAGTCGCTTGGATACCGCGTTGATCAGCCCCCGGTCCACGGCGAGCAATGCCGCCGCCTCGAGCATGGCCCGGGCATCGGCAGAATCGGCCGACGCTGCGAGATCTCGATACTCTTGTGCGACGTTGGCCATCATGCCCGCGATGCGTTCGGTTTCCGCGTTCGGGTCGGCGCAGGGAGGCTCGGGTTCGGCCGCGGCGACGTCTCCCCCGATTCGTCCGGCGAGGATGACGGCCGGCCCGGCGACCGTTCCCGGGCAGATGCCGATGCCGTGGAAGGTGGATGGGGTGGAGGATGGCATGGGGATGGGGATCCTTTCGAGGAAATCTGGTGATGCGGGATGGGCACCCTCTCTCAGTCCGGGATAGCCGGACAGCTCCCTCCTAAGAAAGGAGCATGGGTAAGACATCCCTCGGAGTAGTGGGGAGCCCTCCCTCAGTCCGCCGTTGGCGGACAGCTCCCTCCCTGGGAGGGAGCACGAAGAGATTGGGGAACGGGAAGGGGTGCTAGGCGACGTCGAGGTTGCCGGAGAGGAGAGCGCTCAATGAGTCCAGCGCGCGGGCGGCTTCCGGGGAATCGTCGGGGATGCTCAGCGTGACGGTGTCGCCGCCATCCACGTTCAGAGTCATGATCTCCAGCGCGCTGCCGGCGTCGGCCTCACCATCGGCGGTGGCGATGTGCACGTCGAATCCGGATTCCAGCACTGCCTGGGCGAACAGCGCGGCCGGGCGCGCATGCAGGCCGAGCGGGGTGCCGATCGTCACGGAACGGGAAAGCATAGCGGTCCTTTCTTTTCAATACCCGTCCGTAAGGTACCGATGCGAACAGGCAACACACAATTTCAGTTCATGAGGTCATGACACTGCCGGACATGACGCAGTCGGCATGGCCGTCACTTCGCCTTGCCGGCCACGCGCGCCACGTGCAACGCCAGATACGCCACCTCGTCCTCGGTGATGTCGGCGTCGAGCCGTAGCTCCAGCACCGACGCGATGCGCGACGCACACTGCATGGCCTCAGGATAGGAGTCGCGGATGGCCGCCACGATCGGATCGGGCTCGGATTCCAGCTGCTGGTTCTGGTGGATGCGTACGAACAGGTAGCGCAGATGCGTAATGAACCGTCCCACGTTCACCGACGCCTGATCGAGCGTCACCCCGTAGCTCTGTTCGATGATCGCCAGCATCTGCTGGATCACGCCCGTCATCGTATACGTATATGTCAGGTCGCCCGACGAAAAACCGGCGTTCACCAGATGCAGGCTCAGCGCGGTCGTCTCCTCGTCCGGCAGCACGCCATCGAGACGCTTGTTCAACGATTTGAGCAACGCCTGCGACTGCGCATACTCCTTCGGGTACAGGTTGCGCACTTCGCCCATCAGCGGGTAGGCGATGTGCACGCCGTTGCGGGCGCGGGCCACGGCGTTGTCCACGTGATCGGCGAGCGCCACGACGAGCGTGGTGCTGCCGAGCGCGGACTCGTCAAGTCCGGCCTCCTTCATCGATTCGAGGACCGAGCGAAGCGTCTCGGGCGGAATATCGGTGAGCATCTGCGCAAGATGGTCGGGGTCACGGCCGTCGGACGGCACGAACTTGCGCACCACGCTCGCAGGATCGATCGATTTGCCCGGCTTGCCTTGGAATCCGATGCCACGGCCGGTGAGGATCACCTCGCCACCGTCGTCGTCCTTGGCGAGCACGACGTTGTTGTTGAATACGCGAAGAATCTCCATGCCTGTTCCCTTTCCCCTTCGTACCGTTTCGTTCATTGTCGTCAGCGTTCCACTCTGATCGCCGTTTCTCCCGCGGACAGCATGGCGTCGAGCACGGGCGAAACCGTTGTCATCCGGCTACTGTTGGCCACGGTCATCACCGTCACCGCGCTGCATCCGGCCTTGACGATGCGACCGAAGTCGACCGTCGCCAACACGTCACCCGCACTCACCTGTTCTCCTTTGGACACCGCCATGGCAAAGCCCGTGCCATTCATTCTCACTGTACCAATACCGATATGCACCAGCACTTCAATGCCGTCGTCGGTTTTGATGCCGAACGCATGACCGGTTTTGGCCACGGTCTTGAGCGTACCCGATACCGGTGCGACCACGGTGGTTTCCGTTCCCTCCGCCGGCTCGCCCGCCGGCATGATGCCCACGCCCTCGCCGAGCGCGCGCGATGCGAACACGGGATCGTTCACGTCGTCGAGCGCGATCGTATGACCGGGAACGGGTGCACCAATACAAGTGACGTCGTCGTCCGGCGAGTTCAGCGTGACGGCGGATTCGGATTCGGGCGTCCCAGCCGAGTCAGCGGATTCGACGTCATCCGCAGGTTCGATGTTATCCGCAGGTTCGACGATCCGTCCGGGATCGGCAACGGCATCGTCATTATGAGCAACGGCATCGCGACCATCATCACGGTGATCATCGCGGCCGTCATCATCACGTCCTACGGAAGAGACGCCGGCGGCACCGCGCGCACGCATGCGCTCGCGCTCCTCCGGAGTGCGGTAGTCGAGCGCCACGATCAGCAGCATCGGCACAAGGAATCCCACGCCGATCGCAACCACGTACACCCACATCGGGTCGAACAGCGGAATCGTCAGCAGCGACGTGAACGCGAACGCGCTGGCGGTGACCACATGCACCACCGCGCCCGACGGCGTGACCGACGGGAACATGAGACCCAGCACGCCGATCACCACACCGCCCGCCGCACAGCCGGCGAGCATACGGCGATAGACCAGCCGGTAACGCAGATGAATGCCGTACAGGCTCGGCTCGGTCAGACCGCCAAGCAGACCGGCCGCCAGCGCGCCCGACGCCGTGGCGCGCATGGCCGCATTGCGTTCGCGCAACGACACGATGAGCACGCCGGCCGTGGACCCGAAGCACGCGAAATTCCATACGGCCATCGGCCCCTGAATGAAGTCGTAGCCGAGCAGCTGCACGTTCATGAGCATGAGCGCGTTGAGCGGCCAATGCAACCCGACGGGCACGAGGAACGGATAGATCAGCGGCAGCAGCACGGCGAATGCGAACGGCGCATGCACGCTCAGCCATGCCAACGCCGTGCAGATGCCGTTGCTCAGCCACACGCCGAACGGCCCGATCACGAATCCGGTGAGCGGCGTGATCACCGCCATGCATAGGAACGGCATGAACACCATGCGCATGTTCGCCGGCACCACACGACGCAGACCGTGGTAGAGCCCGGCGAGCGCCAATACCATGAGCAGCGGCACGAACACGTTGCCGCTGTAGTCGCTCACCAGCATGGGAAGGCCGAACACCGGCACCGTGCACGAGCGCGATCCCAGTGTGGCGTTGACCGAGCAGGAAGCGACCGGCAGATCCATGAGCCCCGTGTACTGCGGCGTCATGAACGCGGCCATGATCATGGCGCCCAGCCACGGATCCACCTTGAGTTTGCGCGACGCGTTGTACGCGACGATGATCGGCAGAAAGTAGAACACGCCCTTCCACATCGCGGTGACGAACATCCAGCCGGGCGATCCGACATCGGCCGTGCGCACGCCGAACGCGGCGACCAGATTGACGATGGCGATGACGATCGACGCGCCGAGCAGCACGCCGATGATCGGACGGAACGAATCGGACAGGTATTCGAAGAACCAGGCCAGCCAGCGTGTGCCGCGCTCGCGCAACGCCGTGGGTATGGGCGTGTCGGCAAGGGATGCGTCGGCCACGTTTGCGTTTGTGGTCACGGTCGTGGATTCGGTCGCAGCGGAACCGACGTCCATGCCGCCGAGGGGGGATCGATCGGCGACCGGCACCCCGTCGGATTCGTCCGCCATGCCGGGCAGCGCCATCACGGCGTGGTAGACATCCTCCACATCGCCGCCGATGACCACCTGGTACCGGTCGCCCTGACGGGGAAATCCGGCCAGAACCGCGGGATTGGCGTCGATCGCCGCCTGATCGACCCGTGACGCGTCGACGAGCTCGAATCGCAGACGGGTGGCGCAATGCGTGAGCCCCCGTACGTTGCCCGCTCCCCCGATGGCCGCGATGATCGCCCGCGCCGTATCACGTTCGCTCGCCATTGCCCGTTCTCCGTTCTCGCCGGTGTTCTCTCTGCGCATCGCCGGTCTTGCCTTTGATTCACCACAAACTTAGCCCGTTCCGCCGATTGCCGCACCGTCCCACGCCGACCTGTGCCATCCCACACCGGCGAAAGTCGTCGAAACGTCAACACGGCGTCGGCGTTTCGACAGGGATTGTTCATTTCATGCACGCGTTTGCGCCGTTTCGTGTGGCAAGATGGTGTCATGGTTGCTAAAAATGCGGGACTTCCCGCCACCCCAGAAGATCTGATCAACGTCGATGAGGTCATCGGCAAGTACTATGACCTCGTCCCCGACCCCTCGGTGCCCGAGCAGCGCGTGTCGTTCGGCACGTCCGGCCACCGTGGTTCCAGCCTGAAGACCTCGTTCAACGAGGCTCATATCGTCGCCATCTCACAGGCGATCGCCGAATTCCGCAAGAAGGACGGCGTCACCGGACCGCTGTACATCGGCCGTGACACGCACGCCCTGTCGGAGCCGGCGTGGAAGACCGCCATCGAGGTGCTCGTCGCCAACGGCGTGCGCGTGCGCATCGATTCGCGCGACGACTTCACCCCCACCCCCGTGGTCTCCCAGGCCATCCTGACGCACAACCGCGCGGCCGACAGCACCCAGCGTTTCAGCGGTGACGATCTGGCCGACGGCATCGTGGTCACCCCGTCGCACAACCCGCCCACCGACGGCGGCTTCAAGTACGATCCGCCGACCGGCGGCCCGGCTCCGGCCGAGACCACCAACGCGATCGCCGCCCGTGCGAACGAGCTGCTCGGCGACTACAAGTCCGTCAAGCGCGTGCCGTTCGAGCAGGCCGTCAAGTCCGATCTGGTGGAGCGCTTCGACTTCCGCGACCACTACGTGTCCGATCTGGGCAACGTGATCGACTTCGACGTGATCCGCAACAGCGGCGTGCGTCTGGGCATCGACCCGCTGGGCGGCGCCTCCGTGAACTACTGGCCGCTCATGAACGAGAAGTTCGGCCTGTCGATCGACGTGGTGCGTCCCGAGGTCGACCCGACCTGGCGCTTCATGACCATCGACCACGACGGCAAGATCCGCATGGACCCCTCCTCCACGTACGCGATGAAGGGTCTGGTCGACGAGCTCAACGCCGGCGCGTGGGACAAGTACGATCTCGTCGGCGGCACCGACCCGGACGCCGACCGTCACGGCATCGTCTGCCCGAACTGGGGCGTGATGAACCCGAACCACTACATCGCCGTAGTCGTCGAATACCTGTTCGGCGGCAACCGTCCCGACTGGCCGAAGGGCGCCGGCATCGGCAAGACGCTGGTGAGCTCCTCGCTGATCGACCGCGTGGCCGCCTCCATCGGCGCCAAGCTCGTCGAGGTGCCGGTGGGCTTCAAGTGGTTCGTCGACCCGCTGTTCAAGGGCGAGGTGGCGTTCGGCGGCGAGGAGAGCTCCGGTATGAGCTTCCTGCGTCGCGACGGCCGCGTGTGGACCACCGACAAGGACGGTCTGATCCCCGACCTGCTGGCCGCCGAGATCACCGCCAAGACCGGCAAGAACCCGGCCCAGCTGCATCAGGAGCAGGTGGAGCGCTTCGGCGAGAGCTGGTACAAGCGCATCGACACGCCCACCACGCTCGAGCAGAAGCAGAAGTTCGCCACGCTGTCCGGCAGCGACGTGACCGCCACGCAGCTGGCCGGCGAGGACATCACCGCCAAGCTGACCGAGGCTCCGGGCAACGGCGCCAAGATCGGCGGTCTGAAGGTGACGACCAAGGACAACTGGTTCGCCGCCCGCCCGTCCGGTACCGAAAACATCTACAAGGTGTACGCCGAGTCCTTCGTCTCCCCCGAGGCACTGGACAAGGTGCTCGACGAGGCCGGCGCCGTGGTCGACAAGGCGCTGAGCGAGTAGTCGCGTAATCGGTCGTCGAATCGATAACCGAGATACAAGCGAAATACGAAAGGGGTCTGGCATCGCAGTACGACTGTGACGCCAGACCCCTTTCGTATGCATTCGCGCACGTTTCGTCACCGTCAAGTCCGCGAACGGTCGGATACGATTACGTTCCGTCATCTCAACAGAACGAAACGTAATCGAAGAGCGTTGTTCGGTTACGAACCGTTTCGCGGCGTCAACGGAACGTAATCCGAAAGACCGCCTTTCCGTTCCGTCATCGTCCGGCGAGCAGACGGTCGAGCGCGTCGGACGGGTCGAGTCCCAGACGGCGACGGATGAGCCAGCCGCATCCCAGCGGCATCGCGGTCGCGGCGGCCACGCCGGCCGAACCGGCGGCGATGGTACGCGCATTGTCCTCGATCAGCGTGACCGTGCCGGCCTCGGCCAGGGGCTCGTCGTCGGATGCGGAGGAACGGCCGGCACGACTGCCGCCATTGTCGTTGCCGGAAGCGTCGTTCTTCTGCTGATCATCGGTCTTTTTCGCAGATGCCAATGATTTATTCCCGGTCGAACCGGACGCGGAGGCGGACGAGGCACCGCTGCCGCTGCCTCCGCTGCTCGACGTGGACGACGAGGAGCCGGAAGCGGACGATGCCGCCGCGCCGGCGGCCGTAGCCGCAGCGGGCGAATCGGCGGGAACGTCCACCGTGTACGAGGCGTCGAACTGCACGGACATCGGCAGCGTGACCTTGGCGAAGTCGCGCGCGCCACCTGCCGTGTACCAGTAGGCGGACTGTCCGGTTTCCATCTGGAAGTCGACGAACGACTGCGGGAACGATCCCCAGTATGCGGCGTTGCCGTCGTCTTTGGCCGCCTGTCCGCCGTGGTCGCCGCTTGCGGTCACCGCGACGCCAAGATAGTTCGGTGTGACAGTGAAGCCGTGCGCCGACTCGGCCTGGCTGAGGTTCACGCCCGTGATGTCGGCCACGTGGATGGTGCGCGGCGACAGCGTCACCCATTTGCCGGAGTCGGTCATCGAGGATCCGTAGCCGGACGCGGTGGCGGTGAGCGCGCCGTTGCCGTTCGCGTCGAGCGTGAGCGTGGGGTCGGTGACGCTCCAGTAGGTCATGCCGCCGTAGTAGGCGACCGTCCATGATCCCTTCCATGAGATCGTGACGGAACCGTCCGACGCCATGACGCCGGAGCCGTTGGCGATCACCACCTGCGATTCGGTGTTGATCGATCGGCCGTCGGCGCGCTTGCCCATGGTAACGCCATCACCGCTGCGGGTGAGGCATCGGCTGTCCCACGACGCGCGCACCCATTGGCCGGACGAGTTCGGCTTTTCAATGCTGACGTTGCCGTCCACGGCCTTGTAGAGATCCTTCGTCCAGACCCTGGCGGATCCGGTGTTGCCCGCCTTGCCCGCAGAGAGGAAGTTGCAGTCGCCGTAGTAGGATGCTGAGTTCGTCTCGTCGTTCATGCCCCAGCGGAGGGTGACGTTCGAATAGGTGACGGTGGCGTTGCCGTCGGCGTCTCCGGAACCGCCGGCGCCGTTCCCGCTAGCGTCGCCGCCACCGTTCTCACCGTTGCCGGAATTGCCGGAATTGGAATCGCCACCGGAACCATTGTCAGGACCGTTGCCGGAACCGGTGTTGTCACCGTTGCCGGAACCGTTCCCGCCAACATCGCCGCCACCGTTCCCACCGTTGCCGGAATTGTCTCCGGATCCGCCGCCGCTACCGTCGCCGTCACCGGGATTCGATGGCGTATCGGGCGCGGGCGCGGCCTCCCCCCACGTGATGCTGATGGGCGACGCCACCTTGCGCGGCTGAATGCTGTCAGAACCGCCGTCAGTGGTGTACCAGTACGACGTCTGTCCGGTCAGCTTGTTGAACGCCACCCATGTTTCGGGGAACGATCCCCACCATGCCGCGTTAGCGTCGGTCCGATCGGCCTGACCCTCCCCGACGTCCACGCCGAGGTAGTCGGGTTGTACGTCGATGCGTTCGTCGCCGAACACGATCTGATCGGCGTCGCCGTTCCCGGTTCCGGTCGTGAAATCGGCCAGATGAATGGTGGTGACCTCCAGCGTCGACCATTTGCCCGGATCATTGCGGTCGGCGCCGTACCCGGTGGCCGTGCCGGTGAGTGTTCCCTTGCCGTCCTTGATGTCGAGCACGGGGTCGGCGATCGACCAGTAGGTCATGCCGCCGTAGTAGACGATGGTGAACGACGCGTCCTTCCATGCGATGTGCGCGGTGCCGGCTGCGGCGTTCACCGTTCCCTCGCCGCCGGTCAGTCGCACGATGTTCTCGGAGTACGTGGGTTCGGCATCGGTCGCGCCCTGCGGTGTGAAGGTGAGTCCGCCGGTTCTGCCGCTGATGCTGGTGCCGTTGCGGTTCGTGCATCGTGTGTCGAACCCGGACACCTGCCGCAGGTCGCCGTTCGCATCGGGTTTGAGGATCTGCGCATGCGCGCTCTCATCGACCGTGCGATACAGCGGCTCGCCGTCGGTGTCGACGGAGTCGGCCGTCCAGATCGTGGCGCCGCCAGCGTTGCCCGTGGTGCCGGCGGACAGGGCGTTGCAGCCGCCCGCATACGATCCGCCGCCGCTTTCGGGATTCACGCCCCAGTCGAGCACGACGTCGGTCACCGTGGTATCGGTCGAGGAGGAGGACGAGGCGGCATCGGCACCGTTCGCCTTGGTTCCCGTGGCCGCGAACGCCGGCGCGATGGCGGCCACCGATCCGGCGCCCACCGCCACGACCGTGGACAGCGCGCAGATGGTCTTCAGTACGGTCCGTCCCAAACTCATCACGCCGCCCCCGTCTCGGCTTCGACGCCCTGCACGGCATTCCGCGAGCGCAGACCGCCGCCAGGCACGAAGATGGAGGGGCGGGCATCGGCGGTAACGGACGAGCCTTCCCCGTTCACCGTGACGGCCGTCTCGGCATCGGCGTCGGTCTCGAAATCGGCGGGCCGGCCTTCCGCCATAGCCTGCGCCTTGTCGGCCCGCGCCCGCTCCTTCAGCAGTCGCTCGTGCAGCTTCCGCCGGTGGCGTTCCGTCCTGATCTCCTCGCGGGCGCGCACGGTGGCAGCCCTGCGCTCGCGACGGGCCGCCTCCCGGTCCAACGCCGCCGGCGAGATGCCAAGCAGTAGCGCCTTGGCCGCCAGGTATCCGCCGATTCCCGCGGCCAGCGCGATGGTCGAGATTCCCAGAATGACCACTGCGGCCACCAGCAGCCAGCCGGCCACGCCCAAGGTCGGGATGCTCGTCGTCATGTCGTTCCCCCTGCTTGTCGTTGCGGAGTCCGCAGCCGATGCCGCGGCGTTCGTCGTGTCGTTCGTACCGTTATCTTGCGTGTTCGCGCCATCCTGCTGACCGGTGCCGGCGGCAGCCGACTGATCGGCCTGGTTTGCGTCGGACCCATCCGTGGTCTCGGTGGCGGACTGGCCGGCCGCGGACTGACCATTCGTGGCCTGGTCGTCATTCGTCTGCTGCGCCGATGATGAACCAAACGTCATCGGCGTGAATGTCTCGTTGGTGGCGTTGGCCACGCCGTGCGCGCCGATCGTGATGATGCCGCACTGCACAGCCGTGCAGTCGACGCTCACCGGATTGTTCGACCGGTCGACGCTGGTGAATTTCGCGCCGGGCACCGTGATCGTTGCGCGCCACGTGCCGTCGGACGCGATCTGCCCGCCGTTGGCCGCCGACGCCGTGGGATCGCCCGGGAACGCGACGAACACGTCGTACCCCGTCGGATTGTTCTCGTCGTCGGGCACGTACCGGTAGGTCTCGCCGGTCACGCCGCCCTTTGACGGCTTCCATGAATCCCCGTTCGGATCGCTGACCCATCCGAACAGCACGTAGATGCCGCCAAACCCGCCCTGCACCGACTGGAATCCGCTACCCGACAGGTCCACCGTGGTCGCGGCGTCCGGGTTCAGCGTGCCGCCCTGCACCGAAACCGACACCGTGGCGCCGGCCGCCCGCACGGGAACCGAACCCACCGTTCCGACCGTCGCCAGCGCGGCCAATGCGACCAGCATGGCGACCATCATCGCCGCCAGACGGGCGGGCGCCTTCTGCCTCATCGTCCTCGTCACCTTCATCGATCTCCTAACTCACACCATCGCTCGAGCCATTCGCAACGTCGGCTTCAGCGCCCACGCCATCACCCACGCCAACGCTGCATCGGCCATACACGTTGCGCGCCACCACCGGTCGCCCTGGCACGATGATCAGCCCGCCGTCCGGATGCCGCAGCACGTCGATCGGGCACTGGTACACGTCGCTGAGCAGCTGCGGGGTCAGCACCTCCTCCGGCGTGCCCAGCGCGCGCAGCCGGCCGCGCTCCAGCAGCGCCACACGATCCGCCCACGCGGCAGCCGCATCCAGAGCGTGCACGATCACCACCACCGCGCAGCCGGCAGCCGCATACTCGCGACCCACACGCATCAGCATCTCCTGATGCTTCACATCCATGGCCGCGGTCGGCTCGTCCAGCAGCAGGATCGGTGCGGTCTGGGCCAGCACGCGGGAGAACGCGGCACGACCGCGCTCGCCGCCGGACAGCGACGCGTACACGCGGTCGGCAAGCGCCGTCACCTCGGTCGTGGCCATGGCGTCGTCAACGATCACGTCGTCGTTCATCTCCTGCGCAGTGCCCTCCCACGGAGCGCGGCCCATGCGCACGATGTCTCGCACGGAGAACGGGAACGTCACGTCCACGGACTGCAGCAGCACCGATCGGCGCATGGCCAGCTCCGTGGAATCCCATACGCCGGCGGGCTTGCCGAACAGGGAGATCTCGCCGTCGGTGAGCGGCACGTCCCCGGTGATGGCGTTGAGCAGCGTCGATTTCCCGGCGCCGTTCGGGCCGACGAGCGCCAGCAGTTCGCCGGCACGCACGTCAAGGGCCACGCCCCGAAGCACGGCGCGCTCGCCGATGCTCACGCTCACGTTCGACAGTTCGAGTACGCAGTCGCCCGGTTTGGGCATATCGGGCGCAAGATGATCCGTGCGCCACGGCAGTGAAAGAGTCATGGTCATGCCCAGCCTCCCGACTTGGAGCGGCTGCGTCGCAGCAGCCAGAAGAAGAACGGTCCGCCGACCAACGACGTGAGCATGCCGATCGGCAGGTCGGCGAACGCGATGGTCGTGCGCGCGGCGAAGTCGGCGATCGTCAGCAGGAGCGCACCGCCCAGCGCGGACGCGGGCAGCAGCGTGCGATACCCCGGTCCGAGGATCATGCGCAGCAGGTGCGGCACCACGAGTCCGACGAACGAGATGATGCCGGCGAACGCCACGGCCGACGACACGAGCAACGCCACGGCCAGCATGGCGATGAACCGCAGTCGTTCCACGTTCACGCCGAGGTGACGGGCGGGGCGTTCGCCCAACGACAGCAGGTCGAGTCGGCGGGCCAGCGTCTGCACGATGATCATGCCGATCACGCACATGGGTGCCACGAGCGCCACCTGCTGCCAGCGGCTGCCGTTGAACGAGCCCATCTGCCAGAACACGATCTGGTCGCGCGCGCTGGTCGGCGCGGCGAACGTGAAGAACGCGATGAGTGCGCCGGCGATGGCGTTCACGGCCACGCCGGTGAGGATCAGCGTGACGATCTCGGTACGGCCGCCGCGACGGGCCAGCAGATACACGGCCACCGTGGTGCCCAGTCCGCAGACGAACGCGAGGAACGGCGTGGTGAACGATCCGAGAAACGTCCAGCCCATGAGGATCGAGCAGCTGGCGCCCACGGCCGCGCCCGACGATACGCCGACGGTACCCGGTTCGGCCAGCGGATTGCCGAACACGCCCTGCATCACCGCACCGGCCACGCCGAGTGCCGCGCCGACGACAACGGCCATGGCGATGCGCGGGAACCGCACGTTCCACAATGCCTCGTTGCCGAACGCGCGGGACGGTCCGTCGAGCCAGTGGATGCCGATGCGGTTGAGCACCGATCCGATCACCTGGTCGAAGGGGATGATGAGCTGGCCGAGTGATGCGGAGACGACGATCATGACGATCAATGCCACCGTCATGACGAGGAACGTGACGGCGGTTCGACCCATGCGCGGTTCGGCGGCGAGGCCGAGGTTTGCGGCGTTGGTTCGTATGTGATCGGCCCGCTGCGGGCGTTGTGTCGTTGCTGCGCTCATTGCGCATCCTCCTGATTCGGGGTCTCGTTCTGGGTGTCCGAGGGCTGGTACGCGAGGTCCGGTGCGTACACGGCGGTGGCGAGCGCGGCGAGCACCTGCGCGGTCTGCGGTCCGAAGCTCATGATTTCGTAGTCGCTCATGTCCACCACCCGTCGGTGCTCGCCGGCGGGGGTCTCCTTGATTCCAGGCAGATCGAGCATGCCGTCCACGCCGCCGGCCGATTCCACGCCGAGCGTCATGGCGAGGATCACGTCTGGCGCGGCCTTGATCAGGGCTTCGGCGTTGGTCGGGGACATGCCGGCGAATCCGACCTCCTTGGCCACGTCCACGCCGCCGATCGACTGGATGAGCGAGTCTGCGCCCGAGCCTTCGCCGAACCAGTAGTAGATCGACGTGCCGCGCACGTAGAGGAACACGATGCGTGGTCTGCGATCGGTGTCCTTGGGTACGAATCGTTCGTTGATTGCCTCGATGGTCTGGTCGATTTCGCTGTTCGTGCGTTCGACGAGTTGTTTGCCGAGTTCGCTCACGCCGAGCGCGTCGGCCACGGCCTGGATCTGCGTGCCGACGCCCTTGACGCCCTGATCGCTGACGAGCGGGATGAACACGACGGGGACGCCGGACTGGCGCAGCTGCAGCTGCACGTCGTACGGTCCGATGCTCGTGTCGGTGATGATGACGGTGGGCGACAACGCCATGATCGCCTCGGCGTTGAGATCCATGCCGTTGGCGGTCACCTTGGGCAGCTTGTCCATGCCGGACGAGCCGGTGGCGGTGTCGCGGCCGACGAGGTTGCAGCCAAAGCCGAGCGCGTAGACCGCGGCGGCGAGACCGCCGTTCTGGTTGAGCGCGAGGATTCGCGTGGTGTCGGTGACGGTCTGTTCAGGGCCGTCGGCACTGGTGACGGTGACGGGTAGCGTCTGCCGTTCGAAGGGCGCGTTGCTGACGGGGATGATCTGATCCGACCTGGTGTACGCGGTGGTCGGTCCTTCGATGGTGCGGGGGTTGCTGAGTTTTGCCGCGGTGACGTCGGGCAGTTCCGGCGGGTTCGGTTCGGTGGATGCGTCCGGCACGGTGCATGAGTCGAGACTTGCCTCGCTGATGGTGCCGATGTTGGCGCAGCCCGCCACGGACAGCAGGCATGCGACTGCGATCACCGACGCCAGCAGCGCACGGGCGCCACGGCGAAGATCGCGGCTCATATGTCCGATGTTCATGGATTGGATTCCTCTTCCTCAGAGCATGCGTTTGTAGTGCTCCCTCCCTTGGAGGGGATGTCATAGCGACTGTCGTGACGGAATAGTTCGGACGTTCTCCCTCCAAGGGAGGGAGATGTCACGACGCCCGTCGTGACAGAGGGAGGGATCCAGCACCTGAAACCAGGTGCTCCTGCATCCCTCCCTCAGTCCGCCTGCGGCGGCCAGCTCCCTCCCATGGAGGGAGCACTGCCTAGGCGTCAGTCGCGGCTCATGCGGCGGCGAGCGGCGAGCGCGATGCCCGCGCCAGCGACGAGCACGACGGCGGCGCCGAACACGCCCAGCACGGCGGAGCCGGTCTTGCTCAGCGTGGCGGTCTTCTTGGCTGTGTTGTTGGTGTTCGCGCCGTTCGCGGCATTGGTGTTCGTCGAGGTGGACGAGCCCGTGCCGTTGTTCGCTGACGTGGATCCGGTCGAACCGGAGTTGCCGTTGGTGGTACCAGTCGATCCGTTGCCGTTGTCGGCAGAGCCGTTGCCGTTGCTATCGTTGTCGCCGTCGGTGTTCGGGGCGGCCACAGTCACCGGCATCGAGGCGGACACTGCGGTGTCGTCGATGGTGGCCTTAATGGTCACGGTCACAGCGCCGGACTTGAGTGCGGTCACGGTGGCCTTGTCGCCGGACTTGGCGGCAGTCACCTTGGCCACGGCGGCGTCGGAGGACTCCCATGCGACGGTCACGTCGTCGGTGTTCTCGCCGGCGATCACGGCGTTGACGGTCGCCTTGCCGTCCACGTCGAGCTTGAGCTCGGTGATGGCCTTGCCGTCGGCGTCGGCGAACGTCAGCTTCGGGGCGATCGGCGCGGGGGCCACGGCGGCGTCGGACTGTCCGGCGGCGCTGGTGCCCTTGGCGTTCTTGGCGGTCACGGACGCGGTGTATTCAGTGGCCGGATCCAGCTTGGAGAAGGCGTGCTGGAACGTGTTGGCGTCCACGTCGGCGGTCAGGGCGGAGGCCTTGACCTTGGCGGCGGAGGCGTCCTTCGGGGTGAGGGTCACGGTGTAGCCGGTGATCGCGGAACCGCCGTTGTCCTCGGGCTTCTCCCAGCTGACGAGCAGCTCGTGGACGGCACCCTGCTTCACGGTCACGTTCTGCGGGGCGGACGGCTTGGTGGCCTCGGTGGGGGTCACGGCGGCGGAGGCGACGGACGGGGCCGACGTGCCGGCTTCGTTCTTCGCTACGACGGTTGCCGTGTAGGAGACGCCCTTGGCGGTCAGGCCGTCGAACGTGGCGGAGGTGGCGTCGGCGGCCACGTCACGCGTGATCGGGGCGCCGGTGGACGGGGTGAGGGTCACGGTGTAGCCGGTGATCGCGGAACCGCCGTCGGACGGCACCTTCCATTCCACCTTCACCGATCCGGCGGCCGGCACGGATGCGGTCGGCTTGGCCGGAGCGTCCGGAACCTGGGCCTGGGCCTTGAGCGCGATGGGCTTAGCGGTGTCGAGACGACGGTCGGTCAGCGACAGTCCGTGCGCGGCGGTGGTGCCCACCACGTAGTTCTTGCCGTACTGGAACGTGTCGGCGGGGATCGTCACGGTGGTGGTGAATTCGCCGTTCTTGATGTCGGCGGCCTTGATCCAGGCGGCCTTGACGAAGTCCTTGGCGCTGGACGGGTTCTGTCCGGCGTTCCACACGTCGGTGTCGGCGACCACCACGTAGGCGCCGTAGAACGCGGCGCCGCCGGTGAAGCCGGTGCCCTTCACGGTGAAGGTGGTCTCCTTGGACGGGTCGATGTTGGTGGTCGGCGTCACGGTGATGGCCGGGGTGGAGGTCGGGTCGGCGTTCGGTGTCACGGCGTCGGAGGACGGGGATGCGGCCGACGTGCCGACCTCGTTCTTGGCGACCACGCTGGCGGTGTACGACACGGCCGGCGCGGTGAGCTTACCGAATGTGGCGGAGGTGGCGTCGGCGGCCACGTCCTGCGTGATCTGATCACCGGTGGACGGGGTGAGGGTCACGGTGTAGCCGGTGATCGCGGAACCGCCGTCGGACGGTGCCTTCCACTCAACCTTCACCTGGTACGGGTCGGCCATGGTGCCGGCCACGGTCGCGGTCGGCTTGGCCGGTGCGGCGGGCGCGGTGGCCTCGGGTTCGGCGGCCTTGAGGGTCAGGGCCACGGCGTGGTCGAGGTTGCGGTTGGTCACGGACAGCATGTGCGCGGCGAACGTACCGACCACGTACTCCTTGTTCGGGTCGAGCGTGTTGGCGGGGATGTCGAGCGTCTGGGTCCAGTTGCCGTTCTTGTCGAGGTTGGCGTAGCCGTCCTTCGGATCATTGGCGGGGCGCACCCACTTCTGGATGGCGAAGGCGCTCTGGTCGGTCGGGACCTTGCCCGGCTCCCACACGGACTTGTCGGCGATCACCACGTAGGTGCCGTAGGCGGCGCCGGAACCGGTGTATCCCTTACCGGTCACGGTGATCTGCTGGTCCTTGGTCGGGTCGATGACGGTCGGGTCGGCGGACAGCGTGCCGACGTTGCCCACCTTGCTCGGGTCCTCGGCGGTCTTGGTGGTGTAGGCCACGGTGATCGGAGTCGGGGCCTTGGCCTTGGCGTTAGCGTCGGAGGAGCCGCTGTTGTACCAGTAGGAGGCCTGACCGGTCTTGTCCTGGAAGGTCACGAAGTCCTGCGGCCAGGAGCCGCCGTCGGGGGCTTCGGTGGTCTTGATGGAATCGTATTCGGGGGTGACGGTGAAGCCGGTGTCGGTCACCTTCACGTTCTTCAGCTCGGCGATGGTCTGGTTTTCGGCCACGGGCAGCTTGCTCCAGGTGCCGCCACTGCGGTCGGTTCCGTAGCCGGAAAGGTCGGCGGTGAGGGTGGCGGTGCCGTCGGCGTTCACCTTCAGCTCCGGGTCGGCGGCGAACCAGTAGGTCATGCCGCCGTAGAACGCCACGGTGAAGGAGCCCTTCCACGTGATGTCCGCGGTGTTGGAGGAGGCGTCGATGGTGCCGGTGCCCTTGCTGAAGTTCACGGTGGCGCCGGTGGAGGTTCCGCTGCCGCCCATATACGGCTGAGCCGCGGCGCCACTGGCGGTGAGGCACTTGGTGTCCCAGGTCGGGGTCACGGTCAGGTCGCCCTTAGCGTCGGGGTACGTGATGCTCACGTTGCCGTCCGTGGCCCGGAAGCCGGGCTTCGGATTGTCGGCGGTCCACGCGGTCATCGCCTTGCCCGTGTCGCCGGCCTCGCCGGCGGAGATGAAATTGCAGCCGCCGGCCCATGCGCCGCCGCTGGCGATCTTGCTCAGGCTCCAGCTCAGCGTGGCGTCGCTGGTGGTCTTGGCGGTCGCGTCGGCGGCGGACGCCACCGGTACGATCAGTCCGGCGCCCATCGTGGCCGCTGCGACCACGGAGGCGAGCGCCGCGGCTCGTTTCCTGCTGTTGAAGAACACTGGTGTTCCTTTCTCATTCCCCAGTGCCCGCTTGCGAAGCGTCGGCATCGTCGCAATGGTGTCATTGCGACGACGTGCATCCGTCGTTTCCGGTCATGGATCGGTGATCCCCGACCGTCAGATAAGACCTGATGTCCGTCGTCCGATGATTGACATGAGACATTCGGAGCCACGCTTCCACGTCTGTGAAATCCACGAATCGTGGTCGCACGGCAGATCCGAGGTGTTCCATGTCGGGCGGGCATCGGCGTCAGCGCTCCGACAGGACGATCCCGGCATGCATCAACCATCGACCCGTCGTCGGCCGTCACCGACTTCGTGTTTTTTCGTTTCGGCCATCGGTTCGCGCCGTCGTGGGGCACGATCCGCTGGTCCAAGCGTCGGTTCAGTCGCCGGCTGGTGCCGTCGGCTCGGTCGACCGCGATGATCATGACGATCCTGCGGGATATTCCAACACTGCATGTTCCACGACCGTCGCCTCGACTGCTCAATGTGTGTATGACAGGCGCGGTTCGTGAAGAACACCCGCACGATACGACGAGAAAATTCCCATTCTCAAGTCTTGATTTTCTCAACGGGTTTCCGTAGTCACGCGCGCGATATCAAGAATCATTTCCAAAATCAATACCTGTGACAAACCTCACATTCACAGCCTTCTCCGTCACTCGCCCGTCTGTCCGGTACACGCTTCGGGCTTCTCGCTAGCCAATCCCACCCTCATTCGTTCCCATTCCATCCGTATACTCTCATCCTTCGCCCATTCCGCCACTCATAATCTCCCTCGCATCGCATCCGTTCTCGATCGTTACGGCCTGTCTGCCACATGCATGTGTCAAACAGGCACCGAAGCTCACTGTTCGGTGCTTATGTGACGCATGCATACGTCCCACAAACACCGAATCCCCCTCTTCGGGGCCTATTCGACGCATACGTGCGGCAAATAGACCACTAACGCACAATTTCAATGCTTATCCGACGCACGCATGCAACGGATGAGCAACAAACACAACGGCTCGGCCACGTTCGACCACATTGTCCCCCAGCCCTTGCCACCCATCACCATATCGCCTTAGCGTTTGCACATGAGAACACATGCATCTACCGAACAGCTCCTCAACGAAGCCGAGCACGGGCAGCGCTGCGCCATCGGCACCACCGACTTGCAACGCAAAGCCCTCCGTCGGCGAACACAGGCAGCACTTTTGATTTCCCCGTACCGTAACCTCTATGCACGGGTCGAGTATTGGAACACTCTGACGCCAATACAACGACACCTGCACATCGCACGAGCACTGTCCCTCATGCACCCCAACTGGATATTCGCCGGACTCACCGCCGCATGCGCATACGATCTTGATCATTCCTACGCCCTCCATCACAGCATGATCATCTGCATCGCCAGCGCATATTCGCCGTCACCGCATCAATCCCGTCAGCTGAAGCGCATATACATGCGCAACGTCAATCACACACGAACGTCGTCAATCCCCGTCACCGATATCCATCGCACGCTCATCGATTGCGCGACGCTGTTCCCCTTCGCCGACGCGCTGCCGATGTTCGATTCCGCGGCGCGCAAGGGGGTGTCGATAGTGGGTCTTCCCGATCGTTGCCGCACGCTTGGCATCGACAGCGCGAACGTCACGGCACTCTGCACGTACACGGATCCGTTGAGCGAGAACGGCGGTGAGTCGTTCGCCCGCGCGACGATCATCCAGCTGGGGTTCGTCGTGCCGCGACTGCAGAGACCGTTCGCGAATCCCGCGAATCCAAGCGCACCGCTGCGCGCGGATTTCACATGGGAGCTGCCCGGCGGCGTCATCATCGTGGCGGAGTTCGACGGCATGGGCAAGTACGTGATGACCGACACGAAACGCAGCAGCATCCAGGCGAAGGTGCACGCCGAACGCGAGCGCGAGGATCAGCTGAAATCGCAGGGCGTGACCACGATCGTCCGGTTCGAGTTCGAGGATCTCACCCATCCGGAACGATTGGAACGCAAGCTGCTGCAGGCGGGCGTACCAAAGCGGCAATGAACGTCACCTGAACCTCTCATGCGCTGCGCAAAGAGTGTCAATACCGGATCCCGTGCGCCAATCACGTTCGTATCCTCACGAAACACTCAGCATATGCGTACGATACATTTCCCGATCGCGACGGAACGTAACCGAAAGCACCGATCCCGTTACGTTCCGTGACCGACCAGCACCGTAACGTAATCGGAGGAAACGCTACGATTACGTTTGGTCAGTATCATGGTACGGAACGTAATCGAAACCTGCAGCATGATTACGTTCCGTTGCAGACCCGCAGCGGAACGTAATCCAAAGCCAATCCTTGATTACGATACGTTCGCGCATGGCAACGGAATCGACCGTTACTCATGATTACACTCCCAACCGATGGACGAAAAGACCGCCCTCGTTCCATAACTCGATGAGCCCGTTTCGAGAATGGCAGACGGTAGGGTGGAACGCATGACGATTACGGTTTCTACAGACGGCAGCGCGCTGGGCAATCCGAATGGACCGATGGGATGGGCGTGGGCCGACCACGAGGCACATGCGGGCGGCCGACCCGGACACGAGCACGGCGGCGACTGCGATGCGGGCGGCGCCACGAACGGCACGAACCAGATCGGCGAGCTGTGCGCGGTGCTTGAGGCGTTGCGCGCGCACCCCGGCGAGGAGCCGCTGGTGATCGAGACGGATTCGCAGTACGCGATCAACTGTTCCACTAAGTGGGTGCACGGCTGGAAGCGCAACGGCTGGAGGAATTCGCAGAAGAAGCCGGTGAAGAACGCGGCCGTGATCAAGGCGATCGACGTGGAGATCTCCAAGCGTCCCGGTTCGGTGAAGTTCGTGTGGGTGAAGGGCCATGCGGGCAACGCCGGCAACGAGAAGGTGGACGAGTTGGCGCGCACGTACGCGGAGGACTGCCGGTCCGGCGTACGCGACGGGTACCTGCCCCGCGAGGGTTGGGAGTCGCTGCTGGCGTCGGAGTATTCCAAGGGCACGGATGTGCCGGCCGACGCGCAGATGCTCATGGACGGGCAGATCACGGCGGCGGAGTACCACCTCGGTCACGGCGAGGATACCGGCGGCGTGACCGGTGGAGACGAATCCGGCGCAACGTCCGTCGGCGCGCGGTCCGCGACGACATCCGGGAAGACCAGGAAGACGATGTCCGATACCGATCGACGCAGTTCCGACGGGAAGACCGGCGAGCGCGAACGCGACGCGGATTCGCTGGCACAGCGTCTCGCCGGCAGAGAGGGAGTGCCGGAACTGGCCGACTTTTCGTCGGGTTCGTCGGCAACCGAGTCGAGTGCCACGGCAATGTCGACTGATTCGACGAATACGTCGAATGCCACGGTGAACGTCAGCATGGAAAGCGGACGGATCGGCGGGACGGACGACGGCACCGCTCACGCGGCGCGAGTCACTGCAACAACGGAAGCGACTTCGATGGCGACCACTCTGGGGGATAATTCCCACGACATGCGAACGATGACCGCCGTTCATCAGACGGCAGCGCCGACCCAGCAGCAGCCGCATCGCGCGACCGGTACTGGACTGCACGCGTCGGGCCGAGTGCGTATCACGCCGCCACCGTCGAGCAGTCCGTCGTTCTCCGGCGGCACGATCACGATCAGCGGCACAATCACGTTCACCGGCACCGTGGACGCCGACGGCTACATGCAGCTCGACGGCGACGTGACGATCATGCCGCACCGCTGAGCCGGCATCCCCTCCGTCAGCCTCCGCCAACCACCGGAGTGCCAACCGCCGGCACTAACCGACGCCCCGACGTTCCGCCTATACCGTCCACGTCATCCCCCGAAATTCCACGCGGCCGCCTAGACTGGGCAGAGAACACATAGAACGTTCAAAACCGATCGCTCAGACGCACATATCGCGAAGGAGAAGACATGGACAAGGCACAGCAGGACGCACTGAAGAAGGCGGCGGGCATCGAGGCCGCCAAGCTCGTTGAGGATGGCATGATCGCGGGTCTGGGCACCGGTTCCACCGTGCGCTTCCTCGTTGACGAGCTCGGCCGTCGCGTGCAGGAGGAGGGCCTGAAGTTCACCGGCGTGACCACCTCCCGTCGTACGCAGGAGCAGGCCGAGAGCTACGGCATCAAGATCGTGGACGTGGACGATGTGGACCACATCGACGTGACGATCGACGGCGCCGACGAGGTGGACAAGAACTTCAACGGCATCAAGGGTGGCGGCGCCGCCCTGCTGTGGGAGAAGATCGTGGCCATCAACTCCAACAAGATCGTGTGGATCGTGGACGAGTCCAAAGTGGTCGACACCATCGGCAAGTTCCCGCTGCCCGTCGAGGTGATCCCGTTCGGCGCCGGCCACGTGGTCAAGAAGTTCGAGGCCAAGGGCTACAAGCCGGTGCTGCGTCTGGACGCCGACGGCAAGGAGGTGCGCACCGATGAGAACAACTTCATCGTCGACCTGCACCTCGAGCGCATCGATCACCCGCAGGATCTGGCCGAGGATCTGATCAACACCGTGGGCGTGGTGGAGCACGGCCTGTTCCTCAACATGGTCGACACCGTGATCGTCGGCGATCCGAACGGCCCGCGCGTGATGACCAACGGCAACAAGTGATCCACTGACCAAGCGATCACACGGCGGTCGGTCGATGACCGGCTGACCGCCAAACCGCGAATCGCATCGAATCCGAATCGCATCGGGCAAGCGGCACGATTCGCATACACGAAAGCCCCGGACCACAACCAAGTGATCCGGGGCTTTCCCATGCTGTTCAGCTGCTCGCAACGGAGCGCAACACTACTTGCGCTGGTGACGAGTCTTACGCAGCAGCTTGCGGTGCTTCTTCTTGCTCATCCGCTTGCGGCGCTTCTTGATGACGGAACCCATCTGAAGCCTCCATTCTATAGGTATCGAAAAGATTGCAACTTGCCCAATAGTACTACGGCTTTCGGACGAACACCACGGAACTCCCACACTTCACCGCAAAACAACGGCAAAACGTTGGAAAACCGCGGCGTCAAGCGGCATTACAGCGGGAACTGCTGGTAGAACGACAGCACCGCATCCTTCGGACCGGTCACCTGAAACACCGCCGTATCGTTCTGCCACACGGCCACGGCCTGCTTCTTGTCCGATGCGTCGGTCTTCACCACGTACGTGCCGGTGTTCGCGCCCGACACCTTCACGTTGCCCTGCGCCAAGGTGTCGCCGGTGAGCGCACCGGCCACCGCATCGTACTGCGTTTTGGCGGCGTTCGCGTCGGACCACTGTCCGACCAGCACGGTCAGATCCTTCGCCGTGTCACCGGTGGAATACGTGACCTTGTATTCCTCCACCGGATTGGCGGATGCCCAATCCTGAGCGGCTTCGGCACCGGTGCGGGCGTAGTTGGTCACGGAGTCGGGAGCGGCCTTGAGCAGGTCGGTGGCATCGGTCGGCAGCGCGCTCGCCTTGATCGTGGGCGTAGCGGCCGCGGACTGAGTCTGCGAGGCCTGACTGGAACCATCCTGATTCTTCATCGCCCATCCCGGCCAGATGAAGGCGCTGGCCAGCGCCAGCAGCACGACCACCGCCGCAATGACAACGACAACAAGACGACGACGGGAGGAAGTGGAATTGTTATTCGGATTAGGCATACGGCGATTCTCTCACGGCGTTAGGACGCTCACTGCCGCGGGTTCCGCCCTGTTTCCCTAGTGTGATCACACTAGGGATGCACGCCACGGCATAGTGTGATCACGCCAAAAGACATGCGTAATGTCAGACAACGCCAATAGCGTGGATGCCATGGCGAAATCCTCAACTCAGTACCTGTGCTCGGAATGTGGCTGGAGCGGCGGCAAGTGGTTCGGCCGATGCCCGGAATGCGGCCAGTGGGGCACCGTCGAGGAGTTTCACGAGGCGCGGCCGAGCTCGCGCACACGTGCGGCGAAGATCACGGTGACGGAAACCGGCACGGCGTCCAGAGGTGGCGCGCGCAGCGGCATGACGAACGATGCCCCGGGCGTTAGCACTGGCGCCGGCATCGGCACGGTCCGCACGTCGCGCACGTCCGCCGTGCACGTACCGGACAGTCTGATCACGCCGATCACCGATGTGGACGATCACGACGTGGATCGCATCGGCACCGGATTCGAGGAGTTCGACCGCGTGCTCGGCGGCGGCATCGTACCCGGATCGGTGGTGCTGGTGGCCGGCGAGCCGGGCATCGGCAAATCCACGCTACTGCTGGAGACCGCGGGACGTGTGGCGGCCGGCATCGGCGGGAGCAACTCGGAACGAACCGCCAGCGGAAAAGCCGGCAACACCGGCACTACAGGAGACTCAGGCACCGTCGATCTCACCGATCTCACCGGCAAGGTCCTCTACGTCTCCGGCGAGGAGTCCACCGCCCAGGTGCGTATGCGCGCGGGACGCATCGGCGCGGTGAACGAGAATCTGCTGCTGTCGTCCACCACCGATCTGGCCACCGTGCTCGGCCTGCTCGAACAGGTCAGTCCGCGGCTCGCCATCGTGGATTCGGCGCAGACCATCACCTCGCAGGACGTCGACGGCATCGCCGGCGGTTCCACACAGGTGCGCGAGGTGGCGAGCGCGCTCATCGACGTGGCGAAGAGCCGTGGTATTCCCGTGCTGCTCGTGGGTCATGTGACCAAGGACGGTTCGATCGCCGGCCCGCGTACTCTCGAGCATCTGGTGGATGTGGTCTGCCAGTTCGAGGGCGATCCACAGACCGCGCTGCGCATGCTGCGCGCGGTGAAGAACCGCTTCGGCCCGACCGACGAGGTCGGCTGTTTCGACATGAGCGGCGAGGGCATCGACGAGGTGACCAATCCTGGTGCGCTGTTCCTGTCCGACGCGGGTGATTCGGATGCGCCCGGCGGCACCGAGGGCACGTGCGTCACGTTCACCGTGGACGGCCACCGCAGTCTGCCGATCGAGGTGCAGGCGCTGGTCACGAATTCCGTGCTGCCGACGCCGCGACGCGCCACGAACGGCATTGATTCCAACCGTCTGGCCATGCTTGTGGCCGTGCTGTACCGGCATGGCAAAGTGCCGCTGCTGACGAACGATCTGTATATTTCCACGATCGCCGGCGGACTGGCGAAGGAGCCGTCGTGCGATCTGGCGGTGGCGGCCGCGTTGGCGAGTGCCGCGTTCCATGCGCCGATTCCGCGCGACTGGGCGGCGATCGGTGAGATTTCGTTGACTGGTCAGGTGCGCCCGGTGCCGCGATTGGAGTATCGATTGCGTGAGGCGGCACGACTCGGGTTTACGCATGTGGTGGTGCCGAAGCGTCGCCGCGGCGCCAAGCCGATCGCCGTGGACGGCATCACCGTGATCGAGGTCGATTCCCTCCCCCGCGCACTACGAGCTCTTGGCGTCGAACGCAAATAGCGTGCGACCGCCTCCCCGATCTTCCTCCCTCTTGAGAGGGAGCCGCCAAACGACAGCACCCGCCGCTCCTTCTTCCTTCCCCTCGAGGGGAAGGTGGCACGCAAAGCGTGACGGATGAGGTGCCCGACCGCTAAGATCCGCACCTCCACCGCGCAGACCCCGCCCTACTGCACCGTGATCGTCACCGGCGAGGACTTGATCTTCGGATGGTCCTTCACCGACAGCATCGCCACATACGTGCCGACATCCACCTTCGAGCGTGCGCTCTCCGCCTGGCATTCGCTGCCGGTGCTGTTCGTGTTCCACGCGATCGTCTGCGAATCCTTGTCGGAGCCGGTCATGAGCAGCTGCCGCGACTCCACCGGGCACGAATCCGACCGCCATACCGTGTTGTCGCCGGACGTGATCGTGAGAATGCGCGACGCGTTCGACCCGTCGATTACACAGTCGCGCTTGCTGTCATGCTTGATCACGACCTTGAAGTTGACCTTGCTGCCCTGCGCCACCGTGGTCGTGTCGGCCGTCAGATCCAGCGACACGTCCGACGCCGTACAGCTGGGGATGCCTGGATTCTTCGACTTGGTCGAACTGGCGGACGCGCTCGACTTCGTGGATTTCGACGCCGACTTGCTTGACGTACTCGACGACTTGGATGACTTGGTCGACGTGTCAGTCGACGCACTCGCGCTCTGCGACGTCGATGAGTCGGCCGATGCTCCGCTTACGGCCTGCACGCCACGGACCACGCCGTACACCAGTCCACACAGCGCGGCGATCACGGCCAGCAGTACGATTACCGCCACGATGCGACGACGGCGATAGATTTGCTGCTGCTTCTTGCTGATCTTGCGCACCGGTTTCCGAGCCGGTTTTCTGGTGAATTTCTGCGAGGATCCGTTCGACGTGTTCTTCCGCTGTGCCATAGCTATCGAGTGTAATCGGACCCGTTCCGGCCTATTCTTCCAATACGCTCAACCCCTTTGGCTCCCCCTCCTTGTCACCTTCAACAGCTACCCGCATACAATTCCCGCAAAGGACTCGAAGCTTCCGGCTCCCCTCCCCACCGGAGGGGAGCTGTCTACGCAGCAGACTGAGGGGAGGAGCCGCTTATCAAACAGCCAGAATTCCCTCCCCACTCGAACACCCCGGGCTCATAACACTCCCAGCCATATAACCTCACCGCGGCAACCGCAACGCCCCACCCGGCAGCATCTCGATCAGCCCGTCCTCATCCAACGAGGCGATACACGCGTCCAACTGCACATGATCAGTCCACAGCCGCTCGATCCGCTCACGTGAGACCACGCCACCGCCCGTAGCCTCACGCAGTGCACCAAGCACGATGCCCCGCACCTGACGATCCGTGCCTTGGAACCGCTGGCGGGGACGGGTCCGCTTCTCCCCCAGCCCCGGCAGCCCGGCCTTCAGGAACGCGCACTCCTCTGACACCGGGCATGACTCGCACAACGGTTTCTTCGCCGTGCACACCACCGCACCGAGCTCCATCACCGACTGATTCCAAGTCACCGACTCCGCGGTATCGAACGGCAGCACGTCGGCCGCAAGATCACGCTCGGCACGGGTCGCCGCACCGCCACGGGATTCCTTGCCGAGAAACACGCGAGACAGCACGCGACGGATATTCGTATCGATCACCGGCACGCGACGACCGAACGCGAAACTACTCACCGCGCTCGCCGTATAGTCGCCCACGCCGGGCAGGTCGAGCAGCTGGTCATAGTCGTCGGGAATCTGATTGCCATACCGTTCCGCCACCACGCGGGCGCACTCCTGCAATCGCAGCGCCCGACGCGGATAGCCGAGACGCCCCCACGCGGTGATCACCTCGGCCGTGGATGCCTTGGCGAGCGCAGCGGCGTCCGGCCATGCTTCCATCCATGCGGTCCAGTACGGCACCACACGGCTCATCTGCGTCTGCTGGCTCATCACCTCGGAGACGAGCACACCCCATGGCGTGGTGCGACCGAACCGCCACGGCAGATCGCGCGCGTTCGCTTCCCACCACGCAGCCAGCTTCAGCCGGACCTGATTGCGCTGCCCGACCATCTCATCGTTCTGTAGTTCGCCCATCATTCCCTGCACCATCTTTTCCCTATTTCCGCTCCATCAGTCCCGATATGCGCCTCTTGCACGACCATGCTCGCCGCAGACCGCGAGTTTTGTGGTCTTCAATCAAGCAACCATGCCAAAATCCCCACGATTCCGCAAATTTCCCGCCGATTTTCTCTCTGCGACCAATACGAAAACCACAAAACTCGCACCCTTATGCACAAGGAGCCACATATTCGGGGGGAAAACATCAAGATCCCCTCACCTTGCACACCTAGGTTCCCCTCCCCGAAGGGAGCTGTCGGCAAAGCCGACTGAGGGGAGCCGCCAGAAACAATGCCATTCACCCACCAATCCCTCCCCACCCAATAAGCATCCTCACCCCAGCCATTCCCAGCACATCCCCCATCTCAACTGTCGTTCGCCGTTCTTATCCTTGACCATTGTGAATATGGAACAGAACCCCGAGAACGCAGCCCAGGGAACCCCTGCGAATCCCCAGAATCCTGCCGAAAACCCGGAAGCCAAGGTCGAGAAAATGTTCGAGTACGGCTACCGCAAGTCGAACTACGGTCCCGACGAACTGGTGACCGACGCCCACGGCAATCCGATCAGCGTGGTTGACGCCATGCTGTCGCCGCATGCGGCCGCCAAGGCGGAGACCGTGACTCCGCATCTGTGCTACTACTCGCCGCGCATTCCCGGCAACACCGGCTCGGCCATCCGCCTGTGTGCGGTGACCGGCACGATCCTCCATTTGGTGGAACCGCTGGGCTTCAACCTGCGCGACACCAAGCTGCGCCGCGCCGGCCTGGACTACCACGACATGGCGCATGTGGTGCTGCACCCGAACTTCGAGAATCTGGTGGAGTCGATGCCGAACTCGCGCATCATCGCGTTCACCGCACACGCCACCAAGCTGTACACGGACATCGAGTACCGCCCGACCGACATTCTGCTGTTCGGCCCCGAACCGGGCAACATTCCCGATCCGATGGACATCATGGAAGGACCGCACGTGGCCGAGCAGGTGCGTCTGCCCATGCGCCCGAGCCTGCGCAGCCTGAATCTGACGAATTGCGCATCGATCGCCATCTATGAGGCCTGGCGACAGCTGAATTTCGCCGGCGGCGAGTGATTTAACCCCGATTCTGGCGCACTCTTCGACAACGGAGCCGAAGAGTGCGCCAGAATCATCACGCTTTCTTGACAACCACCCTTGGAATTTCAACGATCTGTGTCAGTCTTCCGGTTCACTCTTCGATGGCGTGATCAAAGAGTGCGCTGAGTTTAGCCATAAATCGGGTTTTGGGACTGGTAGGAGTTCGAGCTCTCCCTCTGTCACGACATGCGCCGTGACATCTCCCTCCCTTGGAGGGAGAACTCCCTTCCCATCCTCGTGCTCCCTCCAAGGGAGGGAGCTGGCGCGCAAAGCGCGACTGAGGGAGGGTGTCAACAGCGACCGGCGTCAGTTTGAAGTGGTCGTCTTTCCTGAATTATTGGAATTCGTACCGTTATCAGTTGTTCCGTTGCCGCTCGTACCACCGGTAGCACTGTCGGTGCTAGAGCCACCGGATCCACTACCGGATCCGTTACCGGAACCATTACCGCCACTGCCGGAGTTGTCCGTGCTGCCCTCGGTGCCGCTGGTACCGGGCGAAGTCGAAGTCGTCGTACTGGGCGACGAGCTCGACGCACTCGGGCTCGAGCTGGTGGTGTTCCTATGCGTGGTCGACGGGCTCGTGGTTCGACGAGTCGTGGAACCACTGTTGCGCTTGGTGGTTCCGCTGTTGCTGTTCGAGTTGCTGGAACCGTTGGAATCCGAGTCGGAGCTGGATTCCTTTTGCTGCTGCGCCTTAAGCGCCGCCTGATATTCGTCCATGGAGGCGGTCACCGCATCGATCGCACTCTGCAGATCGGTCTTCGCCTTGTTGAGGTCATCAACCGTAGCATCCGTGTTCGCAAGCACGCCATTCGCCGAGTCGATGGCAGACTGCAGTGCAGTGCGCGTCGATTCGTCGGACACCTCGCCCTCGCTGTCGGCCATGGTCTGCTGCGCGGTGGCGAGCAGATCCTGCAGCTGCTGCTTGGCGGTGTCGATTTCCTTCTGCTGCTTGCTGTCGGTCACGGCCTTGGCGGCGGCGGTCACGCTCTTCACGCTCTTCTCCAGCTTGCTCGCCAGCGTGCGATTGTCCTTGGCGGCGGCGGTCAGCTGCTCAGTGGAGGCCAGATACGTGCAGCTCTTGGCCTTGCCCGCGCTCCCGGCCTCCTCCACGGCGGTCTTGAGCGTGCTGACGGTGTTGGCGTCGGCCACCTGATCGCCGGCGATGCCCTGCGCGTCCTTGGTGGAGCTCAACGCCTTGCTGAGCTTGTCGTTGGCGATGGTGACGCGATTGTTCGCGGCGATGCACTGAGTCATCGCGTCGGAGTGGGCGCCGTCCTTCTTGAGCGAGTTCCAGTAAACGAATACGCCCACGACGAGTCCGATCACCACGAGAATCGCGACAACGATCGCCACGATGATCCACGGCGACTTCTTCTTTTCCTCGGGCTTCTCCTCGTCCACCATGTCGTCGGCGAATCCGGCTCCGGCGAGCGCGGCCAGCGCAGGCTTGTCCCTGTGCTCGAAGTCGTCGGCATCGGAGGCTGGTCCGGCGAACTGCGGCAGGTCGCCGAACGGCTTGGTCGCGTCGACGTCGGTGTCGTCAGCACCGGTCACGGATGCAGGGAACTGGATGGGCTCGATGCCCCAGGACGTGTCAACAAGATCGCCGCCATGACGCGCTGACGCAGCCTTGGCGTCGTCCGGATACAGCCATTCGGAGGTCGACTTGGGTGCGGTGCTCTTGGCCCCGGCACCAGCGGATCCGGCACCGGCAGCTCCGCCCGCAGCACCGTTCTTCGCGGCCGCCTGTGCTGCGGCGTCGGCGAGCGCAGAAGGAGAGAACACCATGGTCGGCGCTTCCGTAACGGTTGTAGGCACATCGACGGCGGATGTATTCGAGTCGGCGACAACCGTGGGTACTTCAGACGTTGCGGATTCATCGGTACCGGCGTGTGCAGAAGCATCTGTCGGGCTGATCGACGGCACGTTGTCGGCGTTCTGTCCGGAAATCGCGGAATCCGCGGAAGCACTGGCAGTGGTGACGGCCGGACTGTCAGCGGTTTCGTTTACTGCACGATCAGACACCATATCCTCCATGATCGGCGCTACGACCGACGGTGACGTTACATTGTTTGAAAACTGGTTCATTTGGTTTGCGGAGTTCGTTCCCGTCGCATTTCGATCGTCGGGTCCACCGGGAATGTCCAGCATGGGGATTCCCGAGTCCGCGGCTTTTTCGGACGGATCGGATACCACCGACGCGGCCTCGATATCCTCCGGTGCCAACGATTCAGGCAGCACGGCCGGGATCACCGGCATCGTCTGGGTTGCCGTGATGTCCGGATTCGGTGTCGCGTTCACTGTCTCAGACGGCGTGGTCTCAGCAGGATCCGTATTCTCGGCCGGATCGACTGGACCGGCGGACTCAACGGTTCCAAAGGTTTCAGCGGTCCCGGAGTTCTCAGCGGGGAGCGTCTCCGGCTGTTCCTCTTCAGAGGACACGATCTCCACCGTGGCCGGCGCGTTCGAGGATGAGATCGGCACCGGTCCCGACACGGAATGCGAATCCGAGATCACCGGCATGCCCGATCGTACGGAGGATCCGGGGATATCCGCCATCATCGGCACATCGGCGCCGACAGTCCCGACCGTCGCACCGCCCGTACCAGCTGCACCTGGGCCTACACCCGACCGACGAAGTCCGGGCATGTCCTGCGACGATGGTCTGTCCACGGTTCCTTCGGCATCCCCTCGCGTGAACTTCTGGTCGTCGGTCATTTCGTTGCGGTCACCTTTCCGTGGTCAGCACCGATCGTACTACCGGAATTGCCTGATTTAGCGAGCGCCCCTTGTACCGGCGGAAGAACGACGGTGGCTTCACCCGAATGGTCGGCCGCATTCCCTGCGGTGACGACTATGGCGGTGGTTGCAGCATCAGCCTCCACAGCATCGGCCTTCGCGGCGCCAGCCTTGCGCACGCTGTCCTTGCGAGGGCCGGCCGAGGCGTTGGTCACCGCATCCGTGTAATGCTTGCGCATGCTGTCGAGAATGATCCAGATCGCCTTGTTGGTCTGCTCGGCGGCACGGCAGAACACGTCGAAGCTCTTGCCCATGGGGTCGTCCACGTCACGCGGTGCGGGAATCATCGGACGGATAAACGAGGCCGCATTGATCACGGACCGCAGCCGTTCCTCGAGCGTTCGGCCCTTGACGAGCTTCTGCTGCGCGGAGTAGAGGCACATGTTGGCGAAGTCGGTGACCAGGAACGTGTAGTTCACCGCCATAGGGGCGAGCGAGACGATGTCGCGCCGCTGCTCCTTTTCGAAGCAGAGGATGAGGTCGGCGTCCTGTGCCATTTCGGCGGTGAGCATGCGGGAGCGGAACGCGCTCGAGTCGATGCCCACGCTGGCCATGAGCTTGCCGCTGGACTGGTGGATCGGGCGGTCTTTGAGTCCCTTCACGCCGGCGCTGGACACGGTGATCGACGAGCCGGCGAGATACCGCTTCATCATCAGTTCGCCCATGGGCGACCGACAGACGTTGCCCGTGCAGACAAACATGATGTGCATGGCCCGACCTCTACTTCTCTTCGTATGTTCCTAGATTTCCAACTCTATATCGTTATTAATCTACCAACCTGAATTCCGGTCAGCGTGACGGGAGACTCTTTGATCCGGTTTCAGCCGAGTACGGACTGATTCACCTTATCCACAGCTGCCTGCAAAGCAGAAGACGCGTTCTGATATACGGTCGGACTCATGATCTGATCGGTGGTCAGCAGCTGCTGGGCCTGATTGAGGGCATCGGAAAGCTGCGCACGAACCGAAGGATCGGCCTTGGCTCCGGCAGTGCTGAAGAACGTCTGCACATCCGTCAGCTGGTCCTTCAGAGCCTGACGAGCCTCACCCGCTTCCTTGGCGGACTTGGATGCCATCACGGCATCACTAGCGTCAAGAACGTTCTCGTTCTTCGTTCCCAGATCGCGTGTCTGCTTGGTGATCTTCTCGTCGACGGCCTTGTTCTGACTGGCTGCGGCACTGGGATTGCAATCATTAGTAATCTGCGGCACGTTCTGGGTGTCGGAAAGTGCCTTCTGCAGAGCATCAAGGGTTGCGGGATCGGCGACCGCATCGGCGGCGACCTGAGTGGCCGGCTCCACGGACTTCACGGTCTTCTTCAGACGTTCAGTATTCTGCTGGTAGATGGACACCGACTGCTGGCAGGAGTCGAATGCCGACTGGGTCGAATCGCGATGCTGGAGAAACGCAAATCCACCACCTGCGGCCAGTGCGATCACGACGGCGACCGAAGTAAGAACAACAGTGGCCTTCCTGCCGGGATTATCGTCAAACGCGGAGTTGCCGGCACGCGCGGCAAGCGCGCTGGGATCCAGCAACGGAGTATCACCAGTGGACGTGGTGGAGGGGAACGAGAACACCGAAGGACCGCGTGATACGCTTCCCCCGTTTCCGGCACGTAATTCGTCGATCGGCCAGTTGTATTCCTCAGCCATGACAACCCTCTCTGCAGTCTCGCGCCGTCTTACAACGACCGCCTGCGACTCCTGCGGTTCCCGTCACAGAGTCCCACTGTATCTGACATATTTCGGTAACCGTTTTATCAAACCCCCGCTACAGTTCGGGGGCATTACGGCCCAGAGATACATTACTCTTCGGGGGGCGTATAGGCTCTCGAGCACCCTCGGAATTTCACGATTCTTCCCAAGAGTCAGCGTCAAAACACGGTAAGGGCACGATCTCACGTCCGGATAACGTCAACCGCGCTCCTCTTCCGCATGACGCCTATCGCATCCTTCCCGCTCTTTCCGCTCACGGACGGCGGCCTTTGGCAGGACGCTTGCGCCCACAGCCCAGATGAACAGCCAGAAGGCATAAAAGGCATAACCCTCAAACTGAATATAGAGATAGGCAAGCAGCAGCAGCCAGCAGACGGACATCTTGTTCCACGCATGATTACGCGTGACATGTACAAAAACCAACGCCAATGCCGCGATGAACATGACTAGGCCGAATTCGGTGATGAAATCGACATACGCGTTCATGGTAAAGATGTAGTGATCTCCTGGCGGAGTGCCGAGCAGGCGGATTTCGCCATTGTCCTGAGGGGCTCCCCCCATGGCGACGAGTTGCCGCCATGCGGCATCGTAGCCACGGGCGATGGCGTCCTTGAGGTTGCCGATGCCGAAACCGAACATCATATGCACCGGGTCCGCAATCCACGCTTCGACCGGCGCCAACGTACGGAAGATGCGCGCCGTTGCGGAGAAATCTCCAGACACCGGTCCGTTGGCTATCAACGATTGCACTCGATCATTGCTCAGCATCACGATCCCGCCACCAATACCGACCACAACAACGCCAACGGCCGCGATCACCATGTTGCGAACCTTGTGAAAGTCCACAACCACGATCAACCACAGCACCAGTGCGATCACGGTATCGATGAGAATTCGCACGCCGGCACCCATAGCGGCGGAACCGAAAGCGTAGATCAGTATCAGAATCGGCAGATCCCTACGCCGGGTAAGCCAATACAACGGCATGAGCACGCCGAAAAGATGCATGCCGATATACGACGGTTCGGCGAATAGGAACTGCACACGTCCGGGCACGTGCACATAGTTGCGTTCCAATGTACGTTCCGCAAGAGTAACGACGAACGAGGCATGCCCGTGCACTGCGAAGAACTCCAGTACTCCGATGCCGAACGACACACCGTAGGCCACGACTATTGCGGTAACCGCAAAGTTCCAGTCAAGCCGTTTGATTCGAAAGGCGATGTCCAGAGCGACCAGACACGACAGTCCCGTCACCAACGCGACGATCGTCTGCATTGCCGTGTGGGCGTGGAATCCCACGGAGAGCCATCCGAATACCGATACCGCGACAAGGGCCACGGGGAACACCATAATGGCCGCATACCGGAAGAATACCCTCGGGATCAAACGGATGTTCAGCAGCACATACACGGCGAACAGTATGGGCGAGATCGGGGACCAGTACATCATGGTGAATCCGAACACCGTGCCCCCGGCGGGGAGCAACAGCAATGCCAGATACAGCACCACATCTGTGGGATCGGCTATCGCGTTCCGCCGACCGGCACGGTCGCCGGCAACGATTCCGACATGGCTCATGGCGATCACACCTCCATCATTGAAAACAGCTCATGGCGGAGCCCATCCGCATACGGCTGCGGACGGTTCACGACCATCGCCCGTCTAAGCAGAACGGCCCGATCACTGTTGGTAATCGTAGGTGACCTTCGGAGCACCGGCCGTGGGAGTCTGGTCAAACTGCAGAGGGGATGAGCCCTCAGCCGTAGTCACATCATATTCCAGAGTCGCACTGGACCCTGGAGAAATCAGCGTAGCTAGGTTTACCCAATAGGTGACTCCGTTGGAAGTAAATTTGTCGAAGGCCGTCTGGGCGGGCTGGACCTGCGTGGGCGAATCGCTGGTCAGTTTGATGTTGGAGATCTTGCCGCCGGCCGGCTGCGCAATGGCCAGCGAATGGCCCACGACACCGGGCTGGGTGAGACCGGAGATGGCCGCATCGACCACCGTTTTCTCATCATCGGGAAGCTGAGCCTGACCGACGAGCTGGTTGATCATGTCGACAGGGAACGTACCGGTAATGTATTGGGGCAGGCTCTTCGCCTGATCTTCGGTCATACTGTTGCTGATCGAATACGACACATGATAGCTGGCCGCACCGTTCTTACTGACGGATGTGCGTTTGATCGTTGCGGCACGCTGCACGTACCAGTCGGACTTAGTCCAGCCCATTTCGTTGACGTATACGCCAGTCACTGGCGACGCCTTCTGCTGGCGAAGTTCACCGGTCATACCGGCTGCGCGCAGCGCCGGCTGGTCATCCTTGTCGAAAGACCACAGATACAGATGACGTTCCTGAGCCATCTTCGGGAGAATGCCGACCAGTTTCATGGCTTTGTCGGCATTGATCCCGGAAAGGGCGTCGCCGATGATGCGTTGCGCGCTCTCCTCAAAGAACTGGTCCTCGGCTTCGGGACTGGGGATATCGATGTACACCTGATTCGACAGATACTGCGCAGTGTTGTCGGCTGTGAGAGTCTGTCCCGTGCTCAAAGTGATGTTTCCGGTCACCGCAATAAGCGACTGCAGGGCCGCGGTATCAAATGACAAGACTCCGTCAATGTCATCGGACCCGAACGACTGTCCTGCCCAGACCTCTTTGGCGTATGCGGCACCTTCGGGAAAGTTCGGAGTGGCCGACGCGAGTCGGATATCACCGCCATATGGCACGCCAAGACGGCTGATGGCGTACATCTTGTTGATCTCGTCGGTGGCCTTGACCGATTCTGTCATGACGAACTTGGAGTCGGAATAGAAGTCACCCAGTGTGACCTTTCCGTCAGAGACCGTCACCGTACCGACCGAGCCGACGACGCCTCCAGCCGACTGAGTCTCCGCGTTCGTCTGGGAAAGAATAAGGTAATGTCGAGTGCCGCTATGCCCGAACATGGCATTCAGACTGGTTACCGTATCGGAATACGATCCGATCGTCCCTGCGAGGGAATCGAGAATGCCAGTACCGGTCTTCAACGCATCACGCACCTGGCCGATATGCGGTTCAGGAGTCTGGTGCAGTGCCGTCACCTGCTGCTGCAGCACGGTATTCGCCCCACCGATCTTCGAGGAGACTGCGTCCAGTGACTTCACGTTGAAGCTGCCATCGCCATTGGATAGGCCTGACTGCTGCATGGTCTCCGCGGCTTCGATCAGACCAGGAAGCGCCTGCTGCGCAAGCGTATCGAATGCATCCGTGGCGGTACGAGCGGCCGTAAGATCGTCACCGATATAGGGGAATGCCATGGCAATGCGCCAGACAGCACCATCGGCCTGTTTGCGAGCGGCACCCGTATGCTCCTGCAATTCAGGGACGATGTTCTTGATTTTAGAGAACTGATCGTCGTTCTGACCGTTGGAAACATCTGCGGTGATGTTCGACGACGTAGCCACCTGCACAGCCTGTTCGAGTTCGGTCTTCAGAATCCGAGCAGAATTCAGCAGCATCACGGCATATACGACCAGAGCGGCCAGCAACACGCCAATGATAAGGCCGATGGTCTTTCCGGCATGAAGCGCTTTCGTGCCCTTATGACCTGCATGATTCGGTTTCGTACGATGAGCCGACCGAGCGGCCCGACCATGAGCAGAGTGACGTGATCTCATAGGCATATGACCCCTTACTATCTTTCCCCCGATAAATATACCCCCTTAATGGAGACTTATCGATGACGTCCCACGGCGCGGGTGTTCGTCCTACCGATCAGTGCGCCGCAATGCGACAGCACGACGACGGCATGGATCATGCAGCAGATAGACATAACGATAAGGAAGGTAACGAATCTCCCCACCAACGACGAACTGACCGAGAATGGCGGTACGGCAAGAACCTTGATCGCGACCGGCATCGCGATCGACTGGTGGAACATGAAAAACACCATGGTGTTTCTCCCCAGCCAGTTCAACGGGCGGCATCGCACCAATGACATGAAAAGAATGACGGCAACCGATCCGCAGCACGCGGCCATGATTGTCAGAGGAAAGACGCCGTATTGACCGGCAAACATCTCGTAGGGTTCACCGCACAACCGGTAATTGATCAGAGAACAAGCCACACTGGCGGCAACGGCCACGATCATGTTGCGTCCACGATGCTCGATCAGCATGGTCATGACATTACGCTTCCGACAAGTGTATCCGATCGCTAGATACAGGAGAATCACGGGAACCACGTCAAGGTTCCAGGGTAGGAACACACGAACGAACTCATTGTAGAGAATGCCAAGAGTTCCCAGTGCGGCGCAAGCGGCAAGCAATCGTCTTGCGTTGTCTCCAAGAAGACGAATCAGCGCCCAGAACACCAGTTCGCTCACGAATAATGCGGCCAAAAACCACAGCGTGGTGAATCGGCGCTGCATGATGAAACCGCCGAGCAGATACGACCCCACTTCGAGTATTGGCCGGTGGGAAATCACGCATTGCGCGAACAGTTCAAACACTGTTATCACTACTGCGGCAAATGCATAGGGGATCAGGTATGCCCGGCTCTTTTTGAGCGCGAACGATTTGAAATCCCCCCTGCAACTGAAGAAGTACCCAGATATGAGAAAGAACAGCGGCAGGTGGAACGTGTACAGCGCAATATCGAATAGGTTCTTGCCATGCAACATGTCAATGTCGATATGAGCAATGACGACCGCCAGAATGCCAATACCTTTGGCGGCATCCATGTATTCGACGCGTTTTCCCATTCATCACCTCATCTCAGAAAAAGACATCGTCGGGGAGCTTCCGGCACGTCCGGTCTACACGAGTCGGGAACGGTGTCAACCGACGCGACGGTACACGCTCACGGGACCGTCGGGAGTCTGATCGACGGACAGAACAAGCCTGTAGCGTGAATCCAGAATCGGCTGAATGGCAGGCTCCTTCAGATCGTTGGTCTTGGCCACCACTAGATATTCCGCCTTTGCGGAGCCATACGTTTCTAGAAGACGCTCCCGGAATTCTGGGCTGAACTTTCCCTGCCAATCCTGAAGATTCGCATACGGGTATATGGGTTTGAGACCATACCGCAGATAGGCCTCGGCGGGAAGGTTGTACAACGCCACCGTTTCGTCTCCGGCCTCCTCGATCACGGAGGCAACGATTTCGTTGTTATAAGGAGTGCCGTGGGAGATACGTTCCTGATATACCGTCATTCCTATCAATGCCGCGAGGATCACAGCCAGAGACGTCACCTGCACCCATCGTGTTCTCACAAGCGTAAGAACCATGGCCAGAATGATCGGAATGAATTCGGCCGCGATTACGGCATAGTGGAGGAACATCTCCGTTTTCAGGAACAGTACCGACAGCAGAAGACCGGCGATCAGCAGCAACACCTGTTCCGAAGAAACGGACCGCATGCAGATCATATGCACCAGAGCAACGATAACCATAGCCACCGGCACTGCCAGAATGCGGCCTATCACCGTAATGCCGGGTACCTCTTCTGGGGAAGATCCCGATGCATAGCTCAGATTAAAGATCACCGTTCCGTACAGAAACTCACCGAACGCATTGTGCATGGCGAAATATACGGCGAACGGTACCGTCAGCGTCAGGAATCCTCCGATGCATGCCGCAGCGCATTGGATAAGGGAGAGCCACTGCTTCCTCATGCACAGCATGACGACCAGCACCAGCACACATACGCACACCGGCAACGCATTTGTGACTCTGGTCAACAGAGACGCGGCACCGGCGAGCCCCTGAACATACGCAGTGACGATCGCCACCGAGGCATCATCGCTTTCCCGCATACGACGCATGTCGCGAAGAGCCAGCCATAACGCGGCGGTCAGGAACGGCATACAGACAGTTTCCGTCACGTTCAGATTCGGCACCAGCAGATATGCGATCCATGCCACGGTGATCCATAGGACAAACGTCTTCACGACAACGGAGAGCCGTTCTCCCACTACTTCGAGGATCTTCCACAGGAAGACCATGGAGATGCCCATCAATGCCACATCGACATAGAACACTCCATGATCCGGACCTCCGACCAGTGCACCAATAAGATTGGCAAAGAAAATAAGCGGTCCCTTATGATCCCAGTAATCCACATAGGGAACACCACCCTCGGCCCATACCCATCCGGCAAGACGGAAGATGCTGGTATCCCAGAGGTCCAGATGATCCTTGTGGACGGGCGATGTACCATCCACATAGAGCATGAACACCGTCAGCACCGCTAAATTGGCGAGAGGAAACCATCCCCGCCAGATTCTGTCGGATCGGCTGAAACGCGCCTGCTCATTCTCACGATGATTTACGCCCGTTGGCACGGGAACATTCGACTCAGCATTCATGCGGTATTTCTCTTCCTTGCGTCATAGCGAATATTCGAACTTCATTACTGGGGAGTAGGTCGCCGAACGGGGCTGGGAATCACCCGCTAATCATTCATCGCCGGAGGTTCTATCACTGATGATGTACCTTGGACGGTGCTTGGATTCCATATAGATCTTGCCGACGTATTCACCGATGACTCCAAGACTAA
This sequence comes from Bifidobacterium vansinderenii, assembly GCF_002234915.1. Lineage (GTDB taxonomy): Bacteria > Actinomycetota > Actinomycetes > Actinomycetales > Bifidobacteriaceae > Galliscardovia > Galliscardovia vansinderenii. The sequence continues at coordinate 63,682 of NZ_NEWD01000005.1, forward strand.
GCAGCTGAACGCCGGAGACAAAACACAGAATGCATGCGGTGGACGCCCAACCGGATACGGTATCACCACTGGCCACTTTGCAGATGACCCAAATAACTCCGATGAAACTGACCAGCGATACGAATGCCCCAAGTCCCGTAATGAGTCGTATGGGCTTGATACTCAGACTGGTTATGCCATTGAACGCCAGGGAAAGCATCTTGGCCAGCGGATAGTGCGAAGAACCGGCCATGCGCTCATGACGCTCGTATTCGACCGTCGTGGAGGGGAAACCGACCAGCGGGAACAGTCCGCGCAGATACAGATTGACCTCGTGAAAATCCGCGAACGCGTTCAGCACACGCTTTGACGTAAGACGGTAGTCGGCATGGTTGTAGATGGTCTCGGCACCTAATGCATTGAGGATCCGGTAGAAACTTTCGGCCGTGAACCGTTTGAAGAAGGTATCGCTCTCTCGGCTGGAACGCACTCCGTACACGACGTCATAGCCGTCATAGTATTTGTCAACCATGGCGTCCATGGCATCGAAGTCATCCTGTCCATCGCAGTCGACAGAGATGACGATATCCGCCTTAGACCGAGCCTCCATCAGCCCGGCGAGGACGGCATTCTGATGACCTCGGTTGCGAGACTGACGAATTCCCTGAAAACGGTGATCCCTGCTATTCAGAGCAGTGACGATCGACCATGTGGAGTCAGAAGAACCATCGTCGATGAAAAGAATGCGGGATTCCCCACTTATCAGGCCTCTACCCTCCATTTCCTTGATCTTCTCCAAAAAACGGGGGGCTGTAACAGGTAGCACCTGCTCTTCGTTATAGCAGGGAATCACCAGATACAAGCACGCCACATCACGAGCCTCATCAATGGTCTTCTCCATGCAAAAACTACTTTCATCGGTAACAACAAAACCGGTCTTCCCATACCATATGAGAAGACCGGTACAAGAATTCACCTACCGTCAACAGCCGGTTCAGCTACCCCCGTTCATAAATAACCCCGATATAACCCCTCCACGAGAGGAAGGACCAGCACTAGGATCAGCTCCCTGAATGACGTCCTCCCATACGCCGTTCAAGATGAAGCTTGCGAAGGACGATGCCCAGCAATGTGCTGCGTTCACGCTTGCCCAGCAACGTAACGATGGTGATGACGCTGGCGATGACGGAATACAGGACGCAGGATGCGAAGAACGAGACCCACGTCCCCGCCTGAATGCCGAACAGGACCTTCAATCCCTCGCAGGCACCGAACGACAGCAGCGCCGACGCCACGTACTGGACATACACCGGATAGAACGTTCGCTTGGCAATGCCAAGAATGATCGACGCATAGATCGGTACAAAGGTCACATTGGCCAGTATCTCCAGCGCCGTCGGCACAATCGCCACGGCGTAGATATCCAGAGGTGTAACCTCAAGCAGCAGCCATGTCAAAGGCAGTGATGTCAGGCTGAACAGCAACCACGCGATTGAATAAAACTTCAGCCGGTTGACGATCAGCGCGCCGATGAGATTGACGAAGAAGATGAGCGGCCCCTTGTGCCCCCAGTAATCCACGTAGGGCATGCTCCTTCGGCCCATACCCATCCGACCAAGCGGAAGATACTGGTATCCCAGAGGTTCTGGCTTGTCCTCATACACAGGCAATGTGCCGTCCGTATACAGCATGGCTGCGGTCGCGCGATAAGATTGGCGGGCACAAACGCATAATGTTTCGCCGACTACAATCTCCGTTCACGACAACAAAGACCGTTCAAGACCGTTCTTGGAATCCGCCGAAGATTCAGTGACATAAAAGGCCATAGACAAGTGTCTTCTCTCCGCACTGCTTACTACCCACGATAACGGAGACGTGTGTCTCAACGTCAAACGTTTTATACGATTGACATCAGCATACACATTTATCAAATGTCAGATACAGGTGCTCTCACTGCGCCCCTATCCAGAGACGCCGCTGATGTTTGATTCTCCTTTGGATTAGATCAGCGGCGTCACGCCTACAAACAATCCAATCGGACTGTTGCAACATCACGCCAGCGAGAGGAACTGCTCTTTCCACTGTCGAATGGCGTCAGCCGGCAACGTGATGCGGACGGGATCCGAATGGTCGATCCAGGTCTCCATAAGCTCCTGCAGACCATTGCGAGGCATGACCGGCAGGCTGGTATCACGGGCAATATCCGCGGCGCGATTATCGACGCTGACGATCATGGCACGGATACCGTGATTCAGGCAGTGAATGCCAGCATGGAGACGGGTACCGAAGTAATCGACCGACTCATGGTGTTCCTTGACAAACGAATCGAATGCTTCGAATGAATGATCGATGAGATGCAGTCGGGCATCGTCAATATGCAGACTTTCGAGATATGGCTTGTCATCCACGCTCTGGATCCACAGGTGGACTCGGTCATAATGCCGCAGCAGTGTCTCGAGCATGTACTTGTCCTGCTCGGGATCCTGAGCGTACTCAGTGATGGTGGTGATGACCTCGTCATGCCTATTCCGGGAAATGCTGTCACAGAATTCCTCAGTCAGGTTCCACATGGTCACGCACGCGGTGTTCAGTACATTATCCACACCGATGGCATGCAACCGCTGCTTGGTATGTTCGTCCCTCACCGAATGCAGACAATTGGGATCAAACAGGAAGCGGAGAAAGCGAGCCGTGTACGGGGTAAAGTCCCGCATCTGTCCCTGCACCTCCCGCATACCTACAGCCAGAAGACATACCGAGTGGGCGTAATTACCCAGATGCGTCCGGGGCGTGGCCAAGGCGTGATCTTTCTCATAGTCCCATGGAAGCAGATTCGTTCCGCATGCGATCTTACGCACGTCTCGCCTGGCGTGCTCTACGCTCTCATCCCAACCGTGAGTGGGGATATGCATGATATTCGCCGATTTCGGCAGAATCCTCGACAACTGCAGATTCGCATAGTGCATGATCACGTAATCGCCGCAGTTTTCGCTGTACATTGAGGTGTCAAGAAGGGCAATCGGGTCGTCCACCAAACGGGTAGACCGAACCAGACTCTCGGCCTCGCCGAAGAGGAGACGCATTCTACGGAATACCTTGATCGGTTCCACTCAATATCCTTTTTCGTTGATCGTTGCTCACTGATGGTTCGATGTCGGCAAGACTATGACCGTTCACAAGCCTCAACAAAATGCGCGTACATGGATGCGACAGTGAAATCCCGTGCTCTCTTCAATCCCGCTTGGGACATGCAGCGACGACGCCTGGGATCATCACGCAAAGCGATGATGGCCTGCCTCAGCCCGTCCTCCACATGATCATCCTTCGGCACCGTCAATGCGCATTCCGGCGACGTATATTCCTGAATGCCACCGGAACGGGTGACGATCAGGGGCAGCCCCATAGCCATGGCCTCCATACACACGGTGGGCGCCGCATCCTCCCACAACGACGGCACCGCCTGCATATCGGCGAGCTTGGCATATCGCCATAACTGCGAGTTCTGCACAAAGCCGGTAAATTTCACCCTATCAGCAAGCGCCTGAACGCTACGCTCGACCTCATCCAGATACTCGGTACGTTCTTCCGTGCCGAAATTCGGACTGCCGATGATCAACAGCTTCACATGGGGATCATCAATTCGTTCCACTGCCTTGAGCAACTGCAGGACCCCTTTCACTGGAATGATCCTGCCACAGTAAAGAACCACTACGTCCTCTGGGGAAAATCCCAATTCCCGGCGAGCCTCATTGCGCTCCTGATCCGAAAAACCTTGAGAAAACCGTTTGTCATCAATACCGTTATGCACGGTCTCGATCTGCGCCTCGTGATTTCGGCAATGCCTTCGCCATGCGTCGGCGGCGAAATCACTGACCGCGAGTATCTTCGTATAGCCGGTGCTGTCGAAATCCCATTCCGGCACATAGTGCATGTGGTACCACAGGCCGCTAGGAAAGCGCCGAGCAAACAGCCTCGGAGCGCTCGCCGGACCACCTTCCAGTATCACCTCGTCAAAGGATCGTCCCTTCAATGCCCGAAGTACTTTGACATAGTAAGGACTGGGAAGAATGTCGTGCTCCCCGTGCATACGGCGGGCGATGGCATGTCTGATCCTGAATATCATCTTTTGCAGTGCCGTATCCGCTGGGATCTCGATAAATCGCGTATGCTGAATATCAGCGGCCATCTCCTGTGCCTTATCGTCGAAGGTGGTCACCACGCTCAGATCCAATAACCGTTGACGTTCATTCTCTCTGATGAGAGAAGTCAGCAGCGTCTCGATCGCCCCTCCCTTGGAAGCCGGTACCGGCAACAGCCCCGGCGCGATCAGGCATACTTTTTTCACGTTTTCCCCTCTTCAGAAGCAACCCGGCGATTGACACAGTATCAATACCAAAAGACGATTTTCTCAAAAGACATCGATGTCAATGCTTCCTTGAACGACGTCCTCCCATGCGCCCCTCGAGATGCAATTTACGTAGAACGATTTTCAACAGAACGCTACGTTCCCGCTTCCCCAATAGGACGGCGATGGTAATCACACTGGCGACGATGGAATACAGGGCGCAAGAGGCGAAGAACGTAACCCACGTTCCCGCCGGAATATGAAGCGCAAGCTTCAGACCATCGCAAACGGCAAACGACAGCAACGCAGAAGCCACATATTGGACGTACACGGAGTAGAACGTCCGCTTGGCAATGCCAAGAATGATGGCCGCATAGATGGGAACGAAGGTCACGTTCGCCAGCATCTCAAGCGCTGTGGGAACGATGGCCACGGCGTAGATATCCAGAGGCGTGGTCTTGAGCAGCACCCAGGTCAACGGCAACGATGTCAGGCTGAACAGCAACCAAGCGATCGAATACAGTTTCAGCTTGTTCACGATCAGGGGGATGTTCTGCAGCGTGGTGGCGGCGCCTGAGACCAGGAAGCCGCACATGGATATGAACATGATCAGGTACAACATATCCGAGTCCTGCCCAGGCTGCCAGAGGAAGAAGAACTCACGGCCGACCACACAGCACACGACAGTGATGACCACCGTGAAGAATCCACACATCCTCATGCCGGACTTCATGTCGCGAACAAGCATGTCGATCTTGCCCTGCGCAAAGTACTTGGTCTGATCAGGGTAGAACAGACCGGAGATAGTGCCCATCAACCCAGAAATCATGCTCGGTATGGTCTGGGCGATGGACATCATACCCATTTTGTACGGACTGACCATCAGATTCGCCACCAACAGTTTCAACCCGAAAGAGATAACCTGCTGCAGTTTGATGACCACGTTCCAGATGCCGGCCGACAGCATCTCCCTCACCGTGGTCCAGGAGACCGCGGATCGCACGAAACGAAGCTCGGGCGTCAGCGTTCTGGTGTAGTGGATGTTCAGGGCAACGACCGCAAGAGACCCGACGAGAGCGGCCAGGCCAACATACATCACCAGCGCGGGCAGAGTGCTGAAACATACGACCATGATGACCACACGCAGAATGGAGAAGGCCATGTTCGCCAGACTGGACAGATACAACTTGTTAGTGATGAAGGTCGCCACCGTGAACACGGTGCATAAGCTGGTGATGATGAACTGCAGGAACAGGAAGGCGAACAGCATCTTGACGTCGGCGACCAGATGCGGAGAAATATTGATGAGATGCTCAAGATCAAGCGTGACCGGTATGGCGATGATCGCCACGACGATGGCTATCACGCAGTCAGCCATAAATGTCGACGAGAAATACCGATCCGCCTTCTCCTTGTCGCCCTGATGGTAAGCGACCGTGATGAACCGACCCGCCACCGAATCAAGGGCGATCGTCAGCAGCGAGGCATAGCTGATGACATTGTTCGCGAGGCCCACATATCCGTAGGCCTCCGCTCCGAGCTTGCCCACCACGAATGGGGACAGGCCGAAGCCGATGCCGATGTTGATAATGAATTGGGTGAGGCTCGCCGTCATGTTGACGACAAGCTGACGTTTACTATTCATGATTCCGTTCTTCTTTACTCTCATACTTCTTGTGCAGCGATCCGTCGGCTACTGCCGCTCGCAGGCTTCGACGAACCGGTGGTACATGGACTTGGTATCGAACAGCGGCGCCCTCTGAGCTCCGGCATCCGACAGGGAGGCCCTTTTATCGGGATCATTCAGCAGATCAGTAATCGCCTGGTCCAAGCCGGAGATAAGGTGATCATCCCGGTCCACGGTGATCGCACAGTCGGAGGATACATACTCCTGAATGCCACCGGAACATGTGACCACCAGAGGAAATCCTGCGGCCATGGCCTCTACCCCGACAAGGCCGGCAGCTTCCTCCCAAACGGAGGGTACCACTTGCATATCGGCGATCTTGGAGTATCGATACAGACGATCATTGGGGACATAGCCGGTATAGGCAACACGTTCCCCGAGCCGGTCCGCCAATGCAGTGACCTTGTCCACGTACGGGGTGCGCTCCGAGGGGCCGAAATTCGAACTTCCGATGATCATCAGTTTGACATGAGGATCATTGATCATTTCAATCGCCTGCAACAGCTCCAAAATGCCTTTTTCCCGCATGATACGGCCGCAGTACATGACCACAAAATCCTCATGCCGGATCGCGTGCAGCACCTGATCATAAAAAGCACTCGGCGACCGCCTTGTCGAGGTGGAAACCCTACGGACGATGGCATTCATCAACCGGTGCTTTGCCTTAATCAACGGCGAAGCAGATGGAATCATGATGAATCTGGTATGGCGAAACGCATCGGCCTGAGTTCTGGACCTATCATCGTGCGGAGCGACCACCGTCAGATCGATCAGGTGATGCTTCTCATTTTCCTCGATCAGCGAGGTCATCAATGTTTCGATGGCGCCGCCCTGAGTGGCTGGAACCGGAAGCAATCCCGGCGCCACAAGACAGATCTTTTTCATATCGTATATGCTCCTGTCCTCAGACCAATACCCCCTCCATACGGGGGTTTCGTTGCCCACGCAGCAGCGAACATGCGCTTTTCGTCATCCACCCATCAATACATGGATGTGCCAGGATGTCCAACGAACGAAAGGGCCCAGCCTCTCCAAGATAACCGGATCAACGGTGCCCCATTGTATCAATACGCATGACGGGGGCACATATCTGTATCACAATAGGGGCCATCCATATTCGCGTCTCCTGCTAACATGACAGCAGTAATACGACAGAGAAGGGCCCTATGAATCCGCTGATCAGCATCGTCGTTCCCGTATATAAGGTGGAAGAGGTTCTGGATCGCTGCGTAAAGAGCATCCTCGAGCAGACCTATGAGTATTGGGAGGTCATTCTCGTGGACGATGAGTCGCCGGACGGCAGCCCGGCCCTGTGTGATCAGTGGGCGCAACGGGATTCCCGTATCCGGGTCGTCCATCAGAGCCATGCGGGTGTGTCCACGGCACGCAATCGCGGCATCGCCGAGGCCAAGGGCGATTTTCTCGTGTTCGTCGACAGCGACGACTTCGTCGACAACGATTATCTTGAATGCCTGCTGAAGGCGCAGGAACACACCGGGGCTGATCTGGTCATGTGTTCCGCGGTATGCGAGGATGACGAGGGTCGTCCGAAGCGCACGGACGAGGAATGGACGTTCGACGATATGCCGGAGGACCGCCTGTTCACCGGACGTGAGACGCTGCGCTTCCTGTACCGCACCATCGGCGCCGTGCTCTGGGGCAAGCTGTATGCGAAGCGTATCTGGAACACCCTGCGGTTCCCGGACGGCAAAATCCACGAGGACGAGTTCGTGCTGCATCACGTGTACTTCGCCTGCGAATCCGTTGCGGTGCTGCATCGTAAACCCTACCATTACATTGATGCCCGTCCGTCAATCATGCATGCCGACTATTCGCTGAAGCGTCTTGACCGTCTGGACGCCAAGATCGACCGTCTGGCATTCTTCACCAAGCACGACGTGGACCGTGATCTGATCGAACGGGAGTTCATCGATCTCAACAAGCACATCATCTGGTCACGCGCACTGCCGTGGAACGCTCCAGAGAACAAACCACGATTCCGCGAGCTTTTCGCATCCTATCGTGCCATTCCGTTTTCCATTCTCAGCAAGCTTCCCCTGAAGAGCGGCATCAACTACATTGGCACCCGACTGTGCCCGTTCACCTATTGGAGTCTGCACGAACGCGGCAAATAGCCTGTGCGACATGGATGCGGATAGTTCATAGAATCTACCCGCATCCTTTGAAAAGACACCGTTTTCCCTCTCCCATCAATGAGACGGGTCATCAACGCACCATAACGGCGACATCTCCCAACCATCGGGGAATCCCATATCGGACTTCGGAATCTGAGGGTATTTACTCATCAGGGAAATGAATTTCTTCCTCCATGCCGGCCCGTCAATTTGGGACAGCAGGTAGTTCTCCATGGTAAGGAATGCGGCAGGGCCCGAGGATTTTCGGAAAATATCCCAATCATTACCCCACCAACCCTTCGCGTGGGATCCACTGCGATGCTTCGGGAGTTTTGGCGCTATGCGAATGCTGGATTCGTTCCAGAAACGATCGTGATGCGCAGTCATGTTTCGGGCTTGCCTGATGGTTTCCAGCCAGTTGGAGAGGATCTTGGCATCACCTCGCACATCCGGATTCGGATTGGGATTGAAAATGTGCAGCTGAGTAGCCAACTTCCTCTTGATATGATCGGGGGCGCCCTGATAGAAGTTCTCCTTGAGGGTTCCGTAGCTTAGACATCCGACGATCATCCAATATGGCGGCAGTGGATCACTATAAGTATTCCGAAAATGTCTGAGGTATGGGAGATTCGATTTTGTGAATGACGAACGCAACGATGAGAGACAGGCCAGATGGGCGTCATAGCTCAGGCCCGGAAGCCCTTCTCGCGTCATATATCCGAATTCACCACCGAATACCGATAGTTCATGAGCAAGGAAGCTCTTGAGGTATATCTCGATGGTGACGATGCCATCGAACACCAGCATTCGTAGTTCCTGATCAAACAGGTATCTATCCCAGATATCCTGAAACTGCGTACCTTGGCGAAAGGGCAACGAACGCTTTGCCGATTCTTCCGATACCGAGGTGAGGAACGGATACCAGTAACCCTTCAGACGGAAATAGCCGACCTGCCCGATTCGGCACTCGAGTAGTTCCTGATTCACTCCAGCCAATCCATTGCCGATGAGTTTGGCTGATAAAGCATCCAAAGACTTGGGCGGATGCTGCGGGTAGGGGCGAAGTTGCGGAGCATCTTTCCCGTTCATCGTTCCTCCGATACGAAAAATGCCACCCTAGTGTGCTTCGACGAGAGGCAGTGGTGGCTTTTAACATCACCGATTATAGCGATAATACAGCCCATTGCAAATGGCATAGAACACTCCATATTATTCAGTGTGCAATGATGCACAAATGCACTACATATAGGAGACTCCGTGTTCTTGTATTGCAAAAGGCCATTGTCTCTCGGTACGCATAGGAACGTGTACGAACGACACTAGCCATCGGTCGATGCTATCTGCTGGTTTATATGGTCAGCGCCCGTATCGCAACTGGCAGAACCGGAACGGGCAGAGACAGATCAGCAGATAGGCAAGCATCGGCTTGATACCGTTCATATGCGCCATCACCACCGGTGAGAACGGTTTGATCTGGGAAAAGATCTCCTGAAGACGGCGCTTGATGACCGGATCGTTCCAATCCAGGGACTTGACCGCATGCGGCATATCCCAAGTGATCAGATTGAAGGTCACTGCGTACAGCTCCGTATACCCGCGCTTCCGGTAGAAGCGCAGTCTCTGCGCCCATGCCTCGATGCGATCCAAGTTGCGAATCGAATATTCCGTGTGCATGATGCTTCCCGCATTCTGCACATAGTGGTACAGCGAATCAGGAACCAGCACGACGGTCGCGCATTCGGCAAGAATCCGATACGTGGTGAATTCGTCCTCGTGCAGCTTGCCGACCGGGAACCGAATGGTCTTCCACAGTCGTGCGGCATACAGCTTGTTCCATGCCGTCACATAGTCGGCGACGGTGTCGCCGCCCAGACGGGCGAGACACGCTCGGCCGCTCAGCGTGGTCACGTGATCGGTGATGGTGTGATTATCCGGAGATGCAACAGTCTGGTCATCCTCCTGATGAATCGAGCAGATGGCGACCTCGGCATTATTGGCTTGGGCGGCCTCGAGCATCAATCGAATGTAGTCCGGTTCCACATAGTCGTCGCTGTCCACGAACGCCACATACTCACCGGTCATAGCGTCGATTCCAGTGTTGCGAGCGGCCGAAAGTCCTCCGTTGCGTTGATGGATCACCGAAATGCGGGAGTCCTTCGCCGCCCACTCATCGCATTTCTGGGGGCATGTGTCCGGAGAACCATCATCGACCAGAATGATCTCCAGATTCCGGTAGCTCTGGTCGATGAGACTGGCCACACACCGATCCAGCTGCTTTTCCACTTTGTATACCGGCACGACGACGCTGACCAGTGGCTGAGCATCCGATACCATGGGGCGATTTTCATTACGCATTGCGCAGCCTCCGTTCCAGATATGCCTTCCACAACACCTTGCTGTTCAACAGGAACAACACCTTGAGCTCCCGGGATGACGCAGCCTTCTTCGCACCTTTCAGACAGAATCCTCGAGATGGCACGTTCGACAGACGAGTCAGGAATTCCAGCCGTTGCCCCACCGTGACATCGGGCTTCGCGCCGAACGCCGTATCCATGGCCCACAGCACGTCCTCCGCACAACGCCGCTGCTGGAACGCCAGATTGCCGGCATTTAGCACCGAACGATCGTAGAACGAGAGCAGTCGTTCGTGCAGCACGGCGATATCGTCCGGCTTGCTCGCCCGGAATCCGCGAACCAGACCCGTGGCCTGCTCACGATAGTCATAGAACGGCGCCGAACCAACCAGCACGCGGCCGCCATGTTCCAGACAGTCCATCACGAAAATGGAGTCCTCGCCATAGGAGTCCCCCTCGCGGAAGCGGACGTCACCGACCCATTCACGGCGGAACAGCTTGCCCCAGCAGGAGTAGAGGAATCCTGCGGCGTCCAGCGAGCACAGTTCGTTCTGACACCGCTCGGAGCGGACGTCGTCGATCGTGTGAAGAGCATCGTCTCCGGTCACTTCGATCAGTTCTGGGGCGGTGCCCTCACCATGCTCCAGTACGCGCCGATATCCCATAACATACAGATCCAGCCGATCATGTTCACTCTGTTCCACGGCGGTGGAGATGGCGTCATATTCCAACCAGTCGTCGCTGTCAACGAACATCACGTAGTCGCCGTGCGACGACTGCAATCCCGCGTTGCGGGCTGCAGCCACACCCTGATTGCTCTGATGGATCACCTGGGCGTTCCTCTGCGTCAGAACCAGATGATCGCAAAACGCCGGACTGCCGTCGGAGGAGCCGTCATCGACCAGCACCAGTTCGATGTTCCGATAGGTCTGCCCCGTTATGCTGTTCACGCACTGTTCCAGATGGGCTTCCGCGTTGTATACCGGCACGACCACCGTAACAAGCGGCTGATCGGTCATGTCTTCCTTCTCCCTCGTCGTGTTCGTCATTTCAAATATGCCCTCCACAGCCAGGCCTGGTTCAGGGCGATCAGCAGCTTCTGGACTCTGGTCATCCATGCGTGGCCGAGCGCCGATGTCACCATCGGACGGAGGCGGGCGTCGCCGGTCATCTCCATCACATACTGCGCCTTGAGCGCGGCGGAGATACCCGTTGCCCGCTGGATCATCGGAATCACCCATCCGATGTCGTTCGCCATGTTGAACGATAGGTTCTCGCGCACATGGGGATCGTCGAGATGTCGCTCGAAGAAGTCGAGCTTGGCATGGTTCGCCTTCACCACATTCAATGATTTCTCCCGCTTGAACACCGTCGCCATGCCGGAATCCATGTGACGGTAGCCGTACAGCGGTCGCTTGGAGGTATATACGTTCGGCTGCCGTTCCAACGCCGCCAGCACGAAGAGCAGATCCTCTTCATAGACCATGTCGGTCTCGAAGCGGAGGCCTTCGACCAGCTTACGGCTGAACAACTTGCCCCACGGCGGATTGAGATAGTCCTCACGCAACAGAACAGACAACTGTGAATAGTAGTCTGACGATCCTGCGGCGATCTCGATGTCGTTCTCGATGACGCTGTCACGAAGCTGCTGGCCGTTCTCGTCGATGTACCGCTTGCCGAAGATCACCAGATCACAATGACAGCGAACGGCCATATCCACGGAGAACTCCACGGCGTCGGCGTCCAGCAGATCATCACTGTCCACGAACATCACGTAATCACCGTCGGCGCGTTCGAGACCGGCATTGCGCGCCCCCGAGGCGCCGGCGCCCTTGGTCAGGTGCACGGCAAGCACACGGTCATCCTTGCGCGCCCATTCGTCGCACAGCTGCGGACAGGAATCCGGCGAGGCATCATCGACCAGAATGATCTGGAGATTACGGTGACTCTGCCCAGTAAGACTGTTCAGACAGTCGCCGAGAAACCGCTCCGCCTTGTACACGGGAACGATGATGCTCACCTTGGGTTGCACATTGTCCGTCATCGCGTGCCGTCCTCTCCCCCGACGTGATCAAGATAGAACCGCTGAAGCTCACCGGCCACACCAGCCAGATCAAAACCGGCGTCACGCAGTTCGGTGGAACGATCACGGCGCTCCCCCGTCGAACGAATACGATCGTCAAGCGCATGCGCCCAGTGGTCGGGATCCTGCCGCAACGACACGAAGTCGAGTAGATCGGTGACCTTCACTTCCCTAGGCACCACGTCTGCGGAGGCAAGGCATGGCAGTCCGGCGCACTGCGCCTCCAGATACACGATGCCGAATCCCTCGAAGATGGATGGCAGCACGAACGCATCCATGGCCTGATACAGCTCGTTGACGTCGCTGCGCTCGCCACCGAGGAACCGCACGTGATCGGCGATGCCATACTGGGCGATCCGCTGTTCAACTTCCGATCGGAGTTCACCGTCTCCGATGATCAGCAGCACCGACTTCGGGTTCAATGCCAGATACCGCTGGAACACGTCGATGAGAAACACCGGGTTCTTCTGCGGGCGGAGACGGCCGCAGAATCCGATCGCAGTGACGTCGTCGTCCAGTCCCAGTTCGGCACGCACACGATCACGAACCTGCTGCGAGTACGCGAATCGATCGGTCTCGATGCCGTTGTGGATCCACGTATAGGGCTTGCCCGGGAACATGTATTCGGCAGCCAGCGACGAACAGGCGAAGTAGTGCGTGGGATACCGGCCGATGTCGTGGCGGATCTGCGTATCGCGCACCTTGCGGATCAGCTTGTGCAGCGCATTGCCCTGATCGTCGTTCTGCACGCCGGCGTTATGGGAGTGCAGGATACGCAGCGGAAGCCCGACCTGCGCTGCCTGCTTGATCGGCTCGATGTACGGGAAGTTCGTGTGAACATGGATACCTCGGATCTCCGGATGATCGTTCAGGAAATCCTTCACGCATGTGCCAGCCTTGGTCGGTGAATCGTGACGGGAGTACATGATGCGGAACACGCGACCGCCCATACGTTCGATATCATCCTCGAACGCCATGCGCGGCGCGTCGTGCTCGGCCAGAAAATCGAACTGGATCTTGCTCCTGTCCATGTGGGAATACAAGCCCATGACCAGCACCTCGACGCCGCCACGACCAGCGAGCAGCCCCCAGTGCGCAATCCGGATAGGCTCGTCCGGCGAACCACCGTCGTACGTATTCATCGAATCTCAGTCCTTTGTCTGTGTCTGTTGGTGTTCTCGTGGTTTCGCTGCGGATTCCACGGTTTGACGGGTCGGCGTGAGGGATTAGCGATGCAGCAGCTTGGCGATGATCTTCTTACGCCAGAACTTGGCATCGCCCTTGATGATGGACATCCTGTGCTTGATCTGCTCCTCGGGACGCTTCCAACGGATCGAGCGGAAGTTCTGGCGGGTGATCTCATCGACCTCCAGCGGCTCGAACGATCCAGGCAGGATCTTGAACGTCGTCGTGTTCGCGGGATCGATGCGAACGTCCATGTGGCGACGCTGGAAGTGCATGTACATGAGCTCCCTGGTGGCGAACTCCCCCAGTCGCAGATAGCTGCGCTTCAGTACGCCGTCATCCCACGTATACACGGCGCGCAGCGGCTGCTCGGTCATGAACACGCCCAGCGTGGAATCGAAGTGCGTGAGCTGGAAGATCGAGGACTTCGCATACGTGTTGCCGGAAAGGTCCTGCGTGAAGATCGGGAATCCATGACTGGTGAAGATGCGGTTGATGTTCGTAGGCAGATAGCTTTCGTCGAAGGTGAATGCCCGCTCGGACTGCAACACGGTCCGGTACAACGGCTTGCCGTCGAGGTCGAGCATGAACCGCTTGTTGTTTTCCTCGGTGTTGCGCATCATGGAGAGATGGCCGACGACGAAGATCTTGTCGTAGTCGTTCAGCATCTGTTCGGTGATGAAATGGCTGAGCTTACCGAAGATCAGATCGCAGTCGCAGTATCCCCAGAACCGGTAGTCCTTGAGATACTCCTCGAGGATGTAGCCGTACATGGGTCGCAGATCGCACATCTTGTACGGAGCCTTGAGCGCCACGGGGAAGTCGAATCGGTTCGACACCCGCTTCTGCATGTCGGCGAAGGTCTCATAGTGCACGTGCACGTTGCTTGGGTAGTCGAACTCCGTATGGTCGTCGGTGAACACCAGCCAGTCATACTCAGGATTAGCGCCGCAGGAGTTCAGAAACACCTGAAAATAGTTCGGCAGCTTGCCGTAGTACGGCAGGATGAATGCGCAGAGTCGTTGCTGTTCCATGATGGTCCTCTCTCCTACGATTTACGATTGCCTATGACGATTACGGCGGCTGTGCTTCCCCTGAACGGAATGCGCCGTGGATTTCCCGTGTCCGAGAAGCTGCGGGCAGCATCGGTTGATCAGTTCCGCCACGGGAGTGCACACCAGCAGATTGATCACCAGGGCGAGCAGGCCGCACACGATCTGTGTTCCGGTGCCGGCCGAGCCAACATCGAATCCCAACAGTCCCAGCAGCCAGGGAATCAGCCGCGGATAGATGGCGTCGTTGATGCAGTAGAACACCAGAGTGTTGCGTCCCCAATACCGGAGAATCACATCGGCGGCTCCTGCGACGGCACCGCCCCGATGTTGCCGGCTTTCTATCCAATGGCACAGCGCCAGCACCAGCCAGATGCCCGCCACCGCGGCCAGAACATAGTAGAGGAAGTTGCCGTATCGGTTCAGATAGGGGTTGATAACGCCTTCCGAGGCACCGTTCAACCACCCACATACGCCCAGTACCGCCAGAGCCGGCAGCATTGTTACAGGCTGCAGCAGCTTATCCTGCAGTTCGGTATCAAACCGACGGAAGATCATGCCCAGAATGAAGAAGGGGAACAACGCGAGCGCGATGTCTCCGCTCCACGGCAGCGCCTTGTGGATCAGCGCGCTGTATGCATACCCCACGATGAGCGTCACACCAGCCACTACGGCATACACCGCCTCGATGTGGTCGATCCGTCTCGCCACGGTCACCAGCACATAGGCGCCTATCTCCATAAGAAACAGGCAGGACAGAAACCATGGCAGCTCGCCGAAACCATAATGCGAGCGCAGATTCACCAGGAACCCCAGCGCATACTTGGGATAGCTCTGGAATTCTCCCGTTCCCAATCCCATCAGCTCGGTGATGATGAACGGAATGACGGCAAGCACCACGCCGGGGATGACCAACGTGCGTACACGGTTCCACACGAACTGTCGGAACGTGGGGAATCGCCGCGTGGAGAACACATACCCCGACAGCGCGAAGAACAGCATCATGTCGAAGGACCCGATATACGACGACATCGTCACCGGCAGGGCGCTATGCATCAGAAATACGCCGATGATGGCGATTCCCTTGGCATAGTCGACCCATGCGATTCGTTTCGCTGCCATAATGACTTCTCCTACTTACCCCGCGCGCTGCTCAGCCGCCAGTACAGCTTCGGGAAGTGTGCGAACGCCCACAGCCTGATCTTGCGCGAGCGCGAGACCGTGGGATCCGCATATACCGTACGGGCACTGTTTCGCAGCCCGTTGATGCAGCGCTTCACCTGTGCGGGGTCCGGGTCCAATCCGATGATCGAGTAGAGGACGTCGTAGTATCCCTGCATGACGAAGTAGCTCAGCGCGTGGCGATCCGTGTAGCCCTGTTGGTACAGGTATTTGGTGCACAGTTCGGCGATGGTGATCTTGTCGAAGCTGTGCTTGTTGATCTTCGCGTGGCTGATGGAGTTCTCACGCTGACGGTACAGATACAGCGGATCCGGACGGAACGCCAGTTTGTGCATGGCCGGATAGATGCGCGACACCATGTAGTAGTCCTCGGAGTTCAGACCGTCGGGGAAACGCAGTCCCATACCTCCGTCGCCTTCCTTGCGGAAGAAGCGGGCATCGTAGATGCGGCACCAGATACCGCCGGTCATGCCGTCACGATGGTAGAGGAATCCTTCCACGGCCTCCTGTGCGGTGAAGTCCCGGGCGGGCATGGCATTCGCCATATCGTACTCGGCAAGTGCGCCGTCCTCGCTCATGGTGCGGGTGCCGCACATCACCACATCGGCGTTGGATTCGCGCATGGTCTTCAGCATGCGCTCGTACATGTCCGGTTCGATCTCGTCATCACTGTCCACAAAGCCGACGACATCGCCCTGAATGACATCCAGTCCGGCATTGCGAGCCGACGACAGACCGCCGTTCGGCTTATGGATGACCCGGATACGGGAATCCTTCTTCGCCCACGCGTCGCAGATCGCCGGACAGCCGTCGGGCGACCCATCGTCCACGACGATGATCTCCAGATTGCGATAGGTCTGCGCCACAATGCTGCGCAGGCAGTCGTCCAGATAATCCTCGACCTTATATACCGGTACGACAACGCTGATCAGCGGATTCGTCTGTTCCTGAACCATAATCGAATCACCCCTTTGCCGGTCGTATCGACTTGACCGTGGCCACGGCCCATCCGTAGAGACGCAGCAGCCATGCACTGCGCCATCGAATCAGTTGACTGACGATCGCACGCCGCTTATCGACTGGTTTGATCTCGCTGACGCAATCACGCATCACCGAATCGTTGGCAACCATCCGTACGTAGTCCCGGCGCCGCCTGCCACGAACCACCCGCTGCGGTCCGTACAGCGCGTTGATCACGCGGTCCACCTCCAGAACAGTCTGGTTGTCGCACTCGTTGCGTACGGATTCGTCCCAGCGCTGGGCCACGGGACGCAGCAGCTCGTAGGCGCGCCTGCGGCTGGCGAACCACTTCGGATTGAACGTGGACTGTGCGCTGCCGTCACGGGCGATGTAGTGGTAGAGGGGCACGTCGACCAGCGCCACACGTTCGGCGGCCACATATAACGGCATGTCGAACACCAGATCCTCGCCATACCGCACATCTTCAGGGAACGTGGCACCGACCTGACGAATCAGATCAGCCGAAAACAGTTTGTTCCACGGCGGACACACGTATTCGTTCCTACTCAGTTCCGCGTACTTCCGTCGGAACTCCTCGTTAGACGTCACGCCGAACGGCGTCATGTGATTGCGTCGCTGCGATTTGAGCTCTCCATGTTCCGACTGATCGACCGTATTGGAGAAGAACACGATCTGGTAATCCCCTGTGCGAGCGCATGAGACGACGGTGCTCACCGCATTGGCATCCAACGTGTCGTCGCCGTCGACGAACAGCACGTACTCGCCGGCTGCCTTCTCCAGCCCCGCGTTTCGTGCGGCGGATACGCCGGCGTTGCTCTGATGGACGACCTCGACGCGCGAGTCCTTCGCGGCCCATTCGTCGCAGATGGCCGCGGACCCATCCGTGGAGCCGTCGTCGACGAGAATGATCTGCAGATTGTCGTACGTCTGCCCGACGATGCTGCTCACGCACGGGTTCAGATAATCGCTCACGTTATATACGGGAACGATTATGGACACCTTGGGTTCACTGTTCAACGACATGGATGAATCATTCTCCTTCTCCGACATGCACGCCACGACGATTGGGCTTGTGGATGGGACTCGGGTGGGATTCACGCCGATTCCCGGCAGAGCGATGTCAGCAGCTGTTTCCACATGTCCACGATGTTCGCAAGATCGAACTTGCCGGTGTACAGCACGGTGTTCTCACTCATATCGCGGCGCAGGCCGGCATTATCGACGAGCTCGTTCACGCGTTCGGCGAGCGCTGGAATGTCGCCGTCGGGCACCAGATAGCCGTTCATGGAATCGTTGACGATCTCGGCGGGACCGGTCAGGCAGTCGAAGCTGACGATGGGCAGATGGTAGGCCTTGGCCTCCAGCAGCACCATGGGCAGTCCTTCGAAGCGGGAGCTCAGCACGAACATGGCGGCTTTGCGGTAGTACTCGTCCATGTTCTCCACGCGGCCCTTGAGGATCAGCTGGTCCTGGAGTCCGGCGGCCTTGATCTGCTCCTCAAGCTTGGGACGGTCCTCACCCTCGCCGAGGATCAGCCACGTCCAGTCGGGGTGCTTGGGCAGCACGTCGGCGGCCGCCTGCACAAGCAGGTCGAAGCCCTTCTGGTAGGTCAGTCGGCCGGAACTGATGATGGTCGTGGAGGTCTGATCGTAGACCGGCTCGGGATCGGGGTTCCGCATCGGGTTGGCGATGGCGATGACCGGACAGTCCGGGTCCACGTTCTCCTCGTAGAGGTGTTTGTCGGCCTCGGTGAGCGTGACGATGGCGTCGGCCTTGCGCGCGGCCCAGCGGCGGGTGAGCTTGCGGTACGGCACATCCGGGTTCTGCAGATAGTTGAAGTGCTCCCAAGAGATGACTTTCACGCCGGTGCGCTTCCTGAGCGGCAGCGAGTACATGTCGAGCACGCCATCGATGTCGATGAGGATGTCGATATGCTGTTCGGTCACGATGCCACGCAGGCGCTTGCACGTGTCGAAGTAGTGCTGGATGCCGTGCGTTACGGTCGGATACACGGTATAGCGGTCGATGCGTTCGTCGATGTCAAAGAACGGCTTGTCTGCCGCCTCGAACAGGCTGATGAATGAGATCCGGTAATCAGGATCCTTCACCAGCTCGTTTGCGATCATCACGGACACGTTCTCCGTACCGCCGGAGCGGGTGATGTCACCGGAGAAGAATGCGATGTTGTGCGTTGTCGTTGTTTCGTTCACGCTTGGCCTTCCAACATGCCCTTGATCATGCGTTCCTCCTTGGTCAGGGGGATCCGTTGCAGAGGATTCAGAATAAGCAGCAGCAATACCGGGAATGTGGCCGATTCATGACGGGTCCAGGAACCGAAATCCGGCTCGAACAATGCCGATGCCAGAACGTATCCGATGAATACGCAGATGGCGATGAACAGTGAGGCATCGTGCACCTGATTGATTTTGCGGATCAGATTCAGCATGTACGCAGTCACCATGATCTGGAATACGAAGAACGGCAGATAGGAGGCTCCTCGGATCACCAGTTCAAACGGCAGCAGCATACGCAACAGATTGAGCACGTAGTTGATCATGAAGATTGGCAGGCTTTCGCCCGGGATCCAATTATGGATGGCGGTGTTCATATTGCCGCCGTTGTTCTCGCCGAAGGCGTCATCATAACCGGCACGAAGCTGAATGATCTGTGTGTATTCGTCAGGCATGATCGCACGGGATACGATCATCATCGCATAGATCGAAGCGAACAACAGCAGAATGATCCAGCCGACCGATCCGATGCCCAGCTGTTCCCGAGAGCGGAAGAACAGAAGAATCGCATACACGACTAGGATAAGCGCGGCGATCAGAATATAGTATTCGCGGAAGAACGTGCTCTCGTAATACAGCACGGCCGCACTGCCGAGAACCTTCACCACCGAATTCTTGACCGGCAGCGTAAGGATCACGTATACGGCGAAAAAGAACGCGAACTGAATGATGTCCTTGCCGATGTTGAACACGTAAATGTTCAAAAGGCCGACTGTTGCCAGAATGAACAACGTCTGCAGGAGGTCCGGGGCACCGGCCCGAATCACCATGGCAAAGACCAGAATGGAGAAGATCAATCCCATGAAGATCGTCCATTGGATCATGGTGCGGAATTCCAGAACGTTGATTTTGGCGAACAGATCGGCGGCGACCTGATACGAACCCGCCCAAGCCGTATCGCCAGCCGTGCCGTTCATCATGTTCAGAATTCGATTGTTATCGAAGAAGTACTTATCCGGCAGCAAGAACACGACCATGAGCTTGGCCACGATCATCACGGGGAAGATCATGCCCAGCAGTACGTTCTTGTTATGGAAGTCCATCTGGGCAAGCTGATCTTCAGCGTCTGCACGCTCTTTGTCGCTCAGTTGGATTCCCTGAGTTTCATCCGTCTGGGCGGAATGACTGTGTGCGCCCCTCCTCGCCATTCAGCGACCTCCCTTGGACTTCTTCGCCGCGCGGGCGCGTTCGATCGCCTCGCCCTTGGCGAGCGCGTTGAGGTAGAACTCCTGCAGCCACTGCGCGTTGGCCACGATGTCGTAACCGGCCTCAGTCACCGCGTCGGCGCCCTTGGTACGGGCTTCGCCGGCAGCTCCTGATTCCACGGCTTTGTCGTGCTGTGCGAGCACGCTCTTCGCCCAGTCATCAGGGCTGGCGTCGAGCGCCACGATCTGCACGTTGCCGGTCACGTCGCACTGGCTGGGCACCTTGTCTGAGATGGTGCACGGCAGTCCGGCTGACTGGGCCTCGATCATGGTCATCGGGAAGCCCTCGTACAGGGACGGCAGAATAAACGAGTCCATGCCCTGCATCAGGCGGTTCACGTCGGTACGCACGCCGGTGAACACCACGCTGTTGTCGAGGCCGAGCTCATGGACCTTGGCCTTCACCTGGTTCTTGAGACTGTCGTCGAGCTCACCGCCACCGACCAGCCACAGCTGGCTGTTCGGGCGCTGGCGGTGCACAGCGGCGAAGATGTCGATGAGCTGCATGTGGTTCTTCTGCGGGAAGAAACGCCCCACGTGGCCGAGCACGAAGCAGTCCTCGGGCACGTTGAACTCGGCACGCACCTCGGCGGCAGTCTTCGAATCGTAACGGTACTGAGCGGTGTCCACGGCGTTGCGCTGCTGGATCACGCGCTTGCGATTCTTCACGCCAAACAGCCAGTCGCCGGCCTCCTGGCCGCACGCGAACATGTGCGTCACGTACGGGGGCAGACGGAAGCGGAAGTATTCGCGCACGATGGACTTGAGGTCGAAGCCGACCGGACGGTTGTGCGCGTGGGCGATACGCACCGGAATGCCCATCTCCTTGGCGATACGCAGCGCGAAGTAGCTGCGCTCCTCAAGGTTCGAGTGGATGATCCGGTATTCAGGGTGCTTCTTGAGAAACGCGCGGAACTGACGCTTGTACTTGGCGAAGTCCTGCGGGTACAGCGGACACATGCGGTACACCTTGCCGCCGAGCTTGGCGATCTCGTCCTCGTAAGCGGCGTGATAGTCGCGGTTGACGAGGAAGTCGTACTGCACCTTGCTGCGGTCCATATGACGCAGATAGTTCATGGTCATAGTCTCGGCGCCGCCGCGATCCATCACGGTGTCGAGGACCAGCACCTTCACGGGCTTATTGGTTTCCGTAGCGCTCATCGCCTGATCTCCTCCATGCTCAGCTTCACGTCCTGTCGCACGATCACGTTGCTCGGCACGTCCTGCGCCACCACGCAGCCGGCGCCGATCACCACGTTGTCGCCGATGGTCACACCCTTGAGGATCGTCACGTTGGAGCCGATCCAGCAATGTTCACCGATCGTCACCGGAGCCTCCGTGTATCCCTGATCCTTGATCGGCAGGGTCGGGTCGGCGAAACGATGATTGTGGTCGTAGATGCGCACGTTCTCGCCGAAGATCGTGCCATCGCCGATGCTGATCGCCTTGCGGGCGTGCAGCGCGCAGAAGTCGTTGAAGAACACGTCGTCGCCGAGCGTCACCTTGGCGCCGTTCTCCACGGTCAGCTGGAACGCGCGACGCATGTGGAACCGCTTGCCGTAGCGGAATCCGCCGCCGAACACCACGCGGTAGAACCACTTCAGTATCAGTCCGGTGAATCGGTACCAGGCTTTGATCAGGATCACTGCCGTTCCTCTCGTCTCGTTCTCATCTGGCTATTTCACGCCGCCCTCTCCGTCAGGCGCGGTATTCCTTGGTGATGCTGTCCAGCATCTGCTGTTCGGTAAATCGGTCGTAATAGGTCTGCTTCACATGCTGGGTGAGTGCGCCGGTTTCAGGGCGCAGATCCAGCACCTTCTTCAGCATCTTGGCGCCCTCATCCGGCTTCTGCACGCCGAACAGTTCGCCGTTCACGTGGGGAATCACCACCTCGTCGTTGCCCGTCGTGCGCGTGGCGACGATCGGTACGCCGGCGCGCAGAGCCTCGACCAGCGAATACGGCATGCCCTCATACAGCGATGACAGCAGATACACGTCGAACGCGGGGACCAGTATGTCGGCGTCGCTGCGGTAGCCGAACAGATGGATGTTCTTCTCCATGCCGTTTTCGGCGATGTACCGCTTCACCTCGGCCACAAAGTCCGGCTCGCCTTCGCCGATGTACACGAAGTGCACGTTTGGGTTGGCAGCAAGCGTCCGCTTGGCGATCCGCATGAACGTCATCGGATCCTTGCGATCGTTCAGCCACGCACAGCAACCCACGACGGGGGCGTCGTCCGGAATCACGCCACGCAGTCCCAGTCGTTCACGCGCCTCAAGACGTGATGGCATATCGATGTCCGGCAGACCGTTGTAGATCACACGGAACTTGTCGGGACGATCGATATGATGCTTCAACGCGTTGCGATACTCGCCGCGGCTCACGTTGAACGTGCGCGTAGTGGCGTGACGGCTGGCCCAGCGTTCCATCAGAATGAATGCGTCACGCTTGAGCGTGGAGAACTCGGGGGCGTCGAACGCGTAGGCGTGCGGCGTATAGAAGACCTTTGGGACGCGCTCCTGATGCGCTGCGATACGACCGACGAAACCGGCGATCGAACTGTGGCAATGCACGATATCCGGCTGAACATTGTGGATGATCGCGCGAAGCTCCCTGATTGCCGCGGTGGTGGTCTTCAACCCGATGGACCGCTGCATACTCGGAACCAGAATCAGTCGAGCTTTCCTGGCCAGCTCATCCTTCTGCTGTTCAAATACGTGATCGTAACGCTCTCCATACACCAGCGTGATGTCATACTGTTCCGGATCGAGACCGTTGATCAGCTGCAGCACATGGGTACGTACGCCGCCACCAACCGTCTCGACGATAAACATCAGCTTTTGCTTCATCATTCCACCCTGCATGGGAGGAAGGCGTCCTTCATCACCACCTAGACACCTTCCTCCCCATGCTTTCGCTATCAGTGGTCTAATTGAAGACCTGATTTACTTGTTGCTGGACGTGGTTCGGGCCGAACGTTTGCCATCGGACTTGGCCTTGACATCCTTCGTTCCGGACTTTGCTTGCTTTTCGGATTCCTCGTAGTAGTAGTAGTAATTGCCCTTGCGGCTGTGCTCATGGGCCACACGGTTGAATGCGACACCGGAGATCTTGGCACGGGACACCTTGAGCTCACGGGCAACGTCGCGAAGCACCTTCTTGCTTCCCACGGTCTGGGACACCACCAGCAACAGCGTTGCGCCATTGCGGGCGAACAGCGATGCGTCGTTCGACACCTGAATAGGGGCGGTATCGATAATCACGTGATCATAATGCTTTGCGGCCTGATCAATCATGTTCTCCATAACGGAGGAACTCAGGATCACGCTGGCGGCGGCCTCGTTATCCTCGACCGGCAGCACCTGAAGTTCCGGCTTCCAGTACTTCTGTACGGCGGTCTGGGCATCCACCTGATTGGTGAGCATCTGGATCAGACCCACACCATTGCTGATGCCGAGTCCCTTGGCCACGGACGGGTGACGAACATCGGCATCAATCAGCAGTACGCTTTCGCCCTTCTCCGCGAAGGCAGCGGCAAGATTCACGGAAATCGTGGTCTTGCCCTCTCCCGGCATGGCAGACGTCACGACGAGAACGTTGCTACGTGTTCCCCTATTGTCACGCACAAACGACAAGTTGGTGGCCAGTCGGCGGAATTCCTCGGCGGCATGACCACGCGGCTTGACGATCACCGCCGGGGTACGACCGGCAAGAGTCGGGCTCTTCGGAACGGAAGACAGGATCGGAGCGGTGATGATGGCCTGAATGTCGGCCTTTGTCCGCACACTGTTATCGGACATTTCGCGGATAACCGCACCGGCAGCCGCCACGATCAATGCAGCGACCACTCCGATAACCATATTGCCCTTGACATTCGGAGACGATGGAGCCGACGGCACCACCGGCTTCTGAATGATGGACAGCTGGATGCCGCTCGAACCATCACTGGTGATCTGCTTGTTGAGCTGCTTGACCAGCTCGTTCAGGATCGCCACGGAATCGTTCGGATCGGTGTAGGTCACGGTCATATTGACGAATGCCGAACCATCGGAGACATATGCCGAAACGTTGTTACGCAGGTTCGTGACCGTGGTGTGAAGACCAAGATTGTCGACCACCGGTTCGAGCACGGCATCCGACTGCACCAGCTGAGCATAGCCGGTCAGCGGGGACGCGGTACCACTCGCAGCACCCGTGGTCATCGCACCATCGGAATTCTTGGCCATCAGCTGCGCTTGGGTGGTGTACATCGGCGTGACCGTGAACGTATAGCCGGCCATACCCCCGACCACGACGACGAAAAGGATGATCTCCAGCAGCCAGTGCCGCTTCAACGCACGGAGCAGGTCCGATACAGTCATGTTCTCTCTTCACCTACTTAAGGAAAGCAAACAGTTCAGTTCATTAGTCCGCAACCGCATCCGTCGATTGCACCTTTCCACAGGATACTCTTAGCAGTTACCAAATATGGGGGTGTACGTGAACTCTTTACATACGAGGGTATTCCACGACCACCTCATCAGTCAGTCTTTGACTGACAGCTTCCCCTCAAGGGGAAGCGCAGCGACCTGATCCAAATGAGACGAGAACGCTGTGTTACGGGCCTATAGGAACAAAAGTGTTGCTTTAGCCTTCGGTTTCTAGTCGGTTTGGTTCCATTCGGTGTGGGTGTGGAACTCGTTCCAGTCGACGCCTGTGCCGTATTGCGGAGATCCGTCGTCGCCGCTGTCATCCGGTCGTGCCGCCCGGCGCAGGGGTTTCCAGTGTTCGGGCCTGATCAGCGATTTGGGATCCGGGGAACCGCTTTTCATGTAGCACACCCATTCGCAGGCGCGTCTCATGTGCTCCTCGGGCAGTCCGTGGTGGTCGAGGAGCACGTGCTTGAGCGGCGAGTTGACGCCGCCCTCGAGACGGTTCGTGGTGCGCGCCACGGGGCCTGCGGCGGTCAGCGATGGCTCGAGGAACGCGAACAGTTTGCCCTCGCGGAACAGCTTCTCCAACCGCCGGTAGCAGCGGCGGACCTCCTGATGCGTCCACCACCACTCCTGTTTGGAGGCCTTCGGGTTGTCGGGATCGTCCTTCGCGAGGGTGCGTTCGTCGATGAAGTCCCTCCAACGCAGGTGCCATGCGTTGAGCGCCTCGCCCCATTTGGCCGCCTGCTCGGCGTCATGCACC
>NZ_NEWD01000050.1 GCF_002234915.1 Bifidobacterium vansinderenii
TACCAGCGTCCGTCCCTGACAAAGAACAGGTTCGCGTTGGTGGCCTCGCACACCTCGCCCCGGGAGTTGAGGAACACCGCTCCGTCGAATCCCCGTTCGCGCGCCTTGCGGAATTCGAGGATGTTGTCGCCCTGGTTGAGGGTCTTGTGGTAGGTCAGCGGGGAGCGTTCGTTACGCCGCGACTCGCACCATTCAAGACGCAGGGCGTGGCCCGGCTCCCAGTCGTCGTAGGGGTTCGCTCGATCGGTGATCACGGTGTTCGCCTCGGAGACGATGACCTTGACCACGGCGGACGGACTTCCCTCCAGTCCGGCCTGATGCAGGTGCTCGCCGAGGAGCCAGCGCAGGTCGTCGTCGCTCGGTGCGGTGATGTTCAGCGCCTCGGCGCCCTTGCGCAGACGGTCCAGATGCCTGTCGAGCATCATGATCCGGCCGGCGCGCAGCGCCATGGTCTCGAATACGCCGAGACCGAACTGGTAGCCGTCGTCCATGGCGATCATCCTAGCGGCGGGCCTGTTCTCGTCCCCGTGCGATTCGGCGTTCTCATTCTCGGCATCGGACTGTGCCGTGGTCTCCTCCGTCGGTTCCGTCACGTGCCGTTCGTCATCGTTCGATTCAGTCATGCCATCCCTTTCGCATGTCGCACCCCAAGGCGGACAGGAGGGCCTCGGTCTTCTGCATGGCCTCGTCGTACTCGAAGTCCGGATCCGAATCGAGCGTCACTCCCCCGCCACCGCCGATACTATACGCGCCGCCGACACGGGCCTTCCCCTGATGTATCGCCATGCGAATCAGAATGCTCAGGTCACAGTCCCCCGATGCGTCGATGTAGCCGAGACTGCCGGTATAGGCGCCGCGCGCACTGCGTTCGTAGCAGTCGATCAGCGTCATGGCGCTGTGCTTGGGCGCGCCGGTGATCGACCCGCCCGGACTCATGACATTCAGCACGTCCGTGATCGAACGGCCGGGAGCGATGTCCGCCTCCACGGTGGAGACCAGATGGAAGACATGCGGGTAGGTCTCCAGTTCGGCGAATCCGGTGGTGGCCACGGTTCCGGGGACGGCGATGCGGCTGAGATCGTTGCGTTCCAGATCGGTGATCATGAGCAGTTCGCTGCGGTCCTTGAACGAATGCTCGAGCTCCGCGCGCAGACGATCGTCCTCGTCCGGGGTGCCGCCGCGCGGACGGGTGCCCTTGATCGGCCGGGTGACGACGTGACGACCACGGCTTTCCAGGAACCGTTCGGGGGACGAACTGATGATCTGCCAGTCGCCGGCGTCGACGTATGCCATGAACGGCGCCGGGTTGTCGGCGCGGAGACGGTCGAACATGACAGGCGGTGTGACGGGACTGTCGACATGCAGTCGCAGCGAATAGTTCGTCACGTAGATGTCGCCGTCGCGCATGTGTCCAAGCAGCGCCTCGATGCCGGAACGGTACGAGCCACGATCGTGATCGGACGTCCACGTGGCGCACGCGTCGGCGCTTTCGACGGCCGCGCCATGCGAACGCGGGCCACCGTGTTCAGCGGACCCATCGTCTTCGTTGCCGCCGGCGCCATCCCACAGTTCGACGACGCGATCGGCCGCGCCCGGCACATGTCGACGATCGACCAGCGTGACCGTACCGGCAGCATGGTCCTCGACGAGGATGACGTCGAACCACCACCAGGCGGCGTCGGGCATGACCGGCCCGTCATGACGGGATCGGATGCCGTCACGACGCAGACCGTCGTCGTACGACATGAACCCCATGACGCCATCGGCCATCGGCAGGCGCAATCCCGTGACGGGGTCGGCCACGACCGGCGCTGGACGTTCCGCACAGTATCCGGCGAGCCAGTCGCCCAGCACGGTCAACGCATCGCCGGGCACGGCACGACCGGCCCACCGACCGTCGCAGGCCAGCGACTCGTCGACCACGTCGCCGCCGATCTGCATCAGCCGACGATAGGGATACAGGCCGAGCATCGTATACCGGCCTCCCCTGGCCGAATGCAGCAGCATCATGACACGCCCGTCGGCGAGCGCCGCGGCCATGTCGGCAAGCGGACGGTGCGGCAGCGAACGTATACGAAGATCCGTCATCACGGTGCGCTCTCCGATCATGCCCCGGCAGACTTAGACGGTTTGGCCACGGCGGACGCATGCGGGCGATGCTTCCACGACAGATCGTCGAGCAGCTGGTTCGCCCAGTCGAGCACGCCCTGGGAGTCCATGGGGCCAGACCCCATAGAGCCTTGGAACGGAGCCGGAATCAGGTACTGGTGGGTGAGCGGACGGTATTGCAGTCCCTTGTAGATGCGCGCCATGCGCATCGCCACCGATTCGGGCGGATCGATCCTGCCGACGCGCACGTTGCGCCCCTGGGTCACGATCTCCTCGAGCCCCAGCTCACGGGCGCGGGCGCGCAGGCGGGCCACGGCGAAGAGCGTGTCGAGCTGTGCGGGAGGCGTGCCGTATCGGTCGGTGAGCTCCTCGCGCAGTTCGCGGAAGTCGTTCTCGTCGCGCGCGGCGGCCATCTTGCGGTAGGCCTCAAGCCTGAGCTTGTCGGAGTCGATGTATTCCTCGGGGATCGACGCGTCCACCGGCAGGTCGACGGTCACCGACACCGGTTCCCTGCGGTCCGGCTCCTTGTACTCCTCCACGGCCTCGGAGACCATGCGCACATACAGGTCGAATCCCACGCCTTCGATGTGTCCGGACTGTTCGCCGCCGAGCAGGTTGCCGGTGCCGCGCAGTTCGAGATCCTTCATGGCCACATCGTATCCGGAGCCGAGTGCCGTGTTCTGCGCGATGGTGGCCAAACGGTCGTGCGCGGTCTGCGTCATCGTCTTGGACGGGTCGTACAGGAAGTACGCGTAGGCGCGCTCGCGACCTCGACCCACGCGGCCGCGCAGCTGGTGCAGCTGGGAGAGGCCGAACCGGTCGGCGTGGTCCACGATCAGCGTGTTCGCGTTGGAGATGTCAAGTCCCGTTTCGATGATCGTGGTGCACAGCAGCACGTCGATGTCACGATGCCAGAAGTCGCGGATCACTGCGTCGAGCTGCTTTTCGCCCATCTTGCCGTGCGCGATGCCGATGTTCGCCTCCGGCACGAGCTCCTTGAGATGCGCGGCGAGCCGGTCGATGCCGTCCACGCGGTTGTGCACGTAGAACACCTGTCCGCCGCGCAGCAGCTCACGCCGGATTGCGGCGGTGACCTGCGCGTCCTCGTAGGCGCCCACGTATGTGAGCACCGGCAGACGATCCTCCGGGGGCGTGGCGAGCGTGGACATCTCGCGGATGCCGGTGATCGCCATCTCCAGCGTGCGCGGGATGGGCGTGGCCGACAGGCTCAGCACGTCCACGTTCGTGCGCAGCGCCTTAAGCGCCTCCTTGTGTTCCACGCCGAAGCGCTGCTCCTCGTCGATGATGACGAGGCCGAGGTCCTTGAACCGGATCTTGGGGCTGAGCAGCTTGTGCGTGCCGATCACCACGTCCACGGTTCCGGCGGCCAGCCCTTCGGTGGTCTCCTTGAGCTGCTTGGCGGTCTGGAACCGGCTCATGGCGGCCACGTTCACGGGAA
The DNA here is from genome assembly GCF_002234915.1 of Bifidobacterium vansinderenii. Classification (GTDB taxonomy): domain Bacteria; phylum Actinomycetota; class Actinomycetes; order Actinomycetales; family Bifidobacteriaceae; genus Galliscardovia; species Galliscardovia vansinderenii. Next base: position 3,569 of record NZ_NEWD01000050.1, read on the forward strand.
AGCCCTCGAACCGTTCGGTGAAGGTCTCGTAGTGCTGCTGCACGAGCAGCGTGGTGGGCACGAGCACGGCCACCTGCTTGGAGTCCTGCACGGCCTTGAATGCGGCGCGCAGGGCGATCTCGGTCTTGCCGAAGCCCACGTCGCCGCAGATCAGACGATCCATCGGCACGGGCTTCTCCATGTCGGCCTTCACCTCATCGATGGTGGTGAGCTGGTCGGCGGTCTCCTGATACGGGAAGGCGTCCTCAAGCTCCTTCTGCCACGGGGTGTCGGGGCTGAACGCGAAGCCCTTCGCATGCTGGCGCGCCGAATAGAGCTTCACCAGATCTTGGGCGATGCGCTTGACGTGCTTGCGGGCCTTCTCCTTGGTGGCCGCCCAGTCGGAGCCTCCAAGTTTGTTGAGCTTGGGCACGTCGGCGCCCACATACTTGCTGACCTTGTCGAGCTGATCGGTGGGGATGAACAGACGGTCCGCCGGGGCGCCGCGCTTGCTGGGCGCATACTCCACGACCAAGTACTCGCGCTGGGAGCGGGCCTTGCCGGCGCCGATCGTGCGCTGGCGCATCTCGATGAACCGGCCGATGCCATGCTGGTCGTGCACCACGTAGTCGCCCGGCTTGAGCTCCATGAGGTCGATGGCCTTGCGGCGACGCTTGGGGGTCTTCGCCTGGGCGGCCACGCCGGACTTGCCGGTCAGATCGCGTTCGGTGAGCAATGCCACGCCGGCCGCCGCGTCAATGAATCCATCGACCGCGCACGAGGGCACATAGTCGATGCTGGCGATGCCGGCCATGTCGAGCGCGCGGCGCAGACGGGACAGCGTGCCCTTCGCCGCGGCGGTGACCGTGACGGCCATGCCGCGTTCGAGCAGTCCCTCCACGCCGGCCGTGGCGCGGGATTCCACGCCACGGTATTCGTCGGGGGCCTCGGCGGCGAGCTGCACGTGGCCGTCGCGGGAATCGTCCACCGTGAAGTCGGTGAGCTGCCAGACCTGACGGTCGGAGACGATCAGGGAGCGCACGGCGTCGTCGTAGTCGATGAAGCTGGCCTCGTCGAAGCTGATCGGCGCGCCGGACCCGTTGCCGGACGCGGCCACGTGCCAGCTGGCGGCGAGGAATTCGTCGGCGGTCTTGTTCAGGTCCTCACTGGCGCGACGCAGTCGTTCCGGGTCGCACAGCATGACGACCGAACGGGACGGCAGCAGCGACGCGACGGGAGCCAGATCGTCCACGAGCGCCGGCAGCAGCGATTCCATGCCTTCCACCGGAATGGCCTGGGCGATCGATTCGAGCATGTCCGATGCGGCGGGGATCTGGTCGATCAGCGACTTGGCACGGGTGCGCACGGCGTCGGTGAGCTGCAGTTCGCGGCATGGCGTGGCCCAGATGGCGGTCACGTTGTCGCCGTAGGTGCGCTGATCGGAGGCGTGGAATTCACGGATCGTATCGATCTCGTCGCCGAAGAACTCGATGCGTACCGGGTGGGCAGCGGTGGGCGGGAATATGTCGAGGATGCCGCCGCGTACGGCGAATTCACCACGGTCCATGACCAGTTCGGTACGCGTGTAGGCGTTGCGGATCAGCCTCCGCACGGCGTCGTCGAGCGCCAGCTCCACGCCGGGGCGGAACACCAGGGGTTCCACGTCGCCCAGTCCGGCAACGACCGGTTGGATCAGCGAGCGGACCGGCATGACGAGGATGCGAATGGGGCCGAACATGTCGTCGCCGTCCTGCGGATGGGCGAGGCGGCGGAACACGGCCATGCGGCTCGCCACGGTGTCGCTGCGCGGCGAAAGCCGCTCATGGGGCAGCGTCTCCCATGCCTGCAGCACGGCGATGTCGTTGGGGTTGCCGGCATACCAGGAGCGCAGCGACTGTGCGGCCTCCTCGGCGTCGCGGCTCGACGGCACCACCATGATCACGGTTCGGCGAGCATCAACGGAGACGCCGTCGTCGGCCGCGCACACGGCCGCGGCCAGCGCCGGACGGATGCCGAGCGGCGCACCGATGGTCAGCTGCGGTTCGAGAGCCGCGGCAGATCCCGTGTCCCCTCCCCCGTTCACGATGTCGGAGAACGACCTGTCGCCGGCAAGGGCGGCGAGCAGTGGGGCGAGCGTGCCGTCGACCGTGCCGGCGGTACGCTCATCGGCCATTGAACTTCTCCTGGGCGTGGCTCAGTCCGTCGATGATGATCGTCTCGGCGGCGTCCGCACCGTCGGCAAGGAACTCGGGCAGCTGCTTGCGCTGCTGGGGGGAGAATCCGCCGAGCACCCAGTTGACCGTGTTGTCGTGCGCGTGCGGGCCGCGCTGTGCGTGTCCGACGCCCAGACGGACGCGGGAGTACTTGTTGGTGCCGAGCGAACGGTCGATGGACTTGATGCCGTTGTGTCCGCCGGCCGAGCCGCCGGCCTTGACCTTGATGCGGCCGAAGTCGAGATCCATGTCATCGTGGATCACCACGATGTGCTCGGCGGGGATGTCATAGTAGGCGCTGATCGACGAGACGGCGTTGCCGGACTCGTTCATGTAGGTCAGCGGCTTGGCGAGGAAGAACTTGACCCTCTGCCCGCCGAGCGACATCACTCCCTTGCCGAGCTTGGCGAGTCCCTTGTGGTCGGAAAGATTCACCGACCAGCGTTCGGCGAGCACGTCGGCGCACATGAAGCCCATGTTGTGGCGCGTGCTCTCGTATTTCGCACCGGGATTGCCCAGTCCTGCGATCAGCCAGAAATCGGATGCCATCACTTCCCCTGTTCGTTGGTGTCGGTGTTCTCGTTCGTATGATCGGAGTCGTCGCGCAACTCGTCGAGGTTCTTGTACCAGTACGCCACGTCGAGCAGACGGGTGCCGTTGCAGCACGCCGCGGGCAGGTATCCGTAGCGTTCGAAGCCGAACTTGTGCATGAGCGCGGTGGAGCCCACGTTGTCGGCGAACACCACGCACACGGCGATGCGGAAGCCGATGCGGGTGGCGGCCTTGACCAGCCAGTCGACCAGCATGGTGCCCAGGCCCTGCTTGGCGTAGGCCTTGTCCACGTAGTAGCTGAACTCGGTGATGTCGGAGTAGCCGGCACGGGCGTGGTACTTCGACAGGGACGCGAATCCGGCCACCTTGCCGTCGACCTCGATGACGACGACCGGGTACTGGTCACGGGGATTGTGCGAATACACCCATTCGCGACGCTGGTCGAGGTTGCGCGGGGTGAGGTCGGCCGTGCTGCCGCCGACAACGACCGCCATGTTGTAGATACGAGTGATGTCGTTCAGATCGGCGTCCACGGCGTCGCGGATCACGATGGTCCGTCCCTGAGAATACGTGGTGGAATAGGTCTCATTCAATAACTGCACGGCAACAGTGTATACCGGCATAGGAAAAAGGCCTCCGCCGGGAGAACACCCGGCGGAGGCCTTTACTGGTCAGGCGCGGATCGCGACCACGTCACGGTCACTGCCCGGACAGCTGCATGGCCTTGTTCAGAGCCTCCTGCAGCTTCTGCTGGGCCTCGCCGTAGGCGCTCCAGTCGCCGTTCTTCATGGCGGTGTCGGAGTCCTGCATGGCTTGGCCTGCGTCCTTGAGCGCCTGCTGGAGCTCGGGCGACATCGTGGCCGTGCCCGAGGAGCCTGAGGACTGGTCGCCGGACGCGTCGGACTTGCCGGAATCCGACGAACCGTTCTGCTGATCCGTGGACGGGGTCGACGTCGAGGAGGAGCCGTCGGCGGCGTCGCCGGCCGAGGCGCCGGAGTCTCCGCCGAACACCTGGTCGAGCGCCTCGTCGAGCGTGTCGGCGAATCCGACCTGGTCGCCGAACGCCACGAGCACCTTCTTCAGCAGCGGATAGCTGGTGGAGCCGCTCGACTTGACGTACACCGGCTGCACGTACACCAGGCCGCCGCCGAGCGGCAGGGTAAGCAGGTTGCCGCGCTCCACGTTGGTGGAGCCGGATTCGAGCAGGTTGAGCTCCTTGGACACGTCGGCGTTGGCGTTGAAGTTGTTCTGCGCCTGGCCGGGGCCCGGGACGTTGGTGTTCTTGGGCAGTTCGAGCAGTCGCAGCGTACCGTAGCTCTTGCCGATCACGCCCTTCTCACTGCCCGCGTCCGAGTCCACGGACAGGAATCCGGTGAGGATCTCCCTGGTGGACGAACCCGCGGGAATGTAGGTGGAGGTGAGCGAGAACGTGGGCTCCTTGGTTCCCGGGGTCTGCATGGTCAGGTAGTAGGGCGGCTGCTTGATGCCTGCGGCCTGGTCCTTCTTCGACTCCGTCGGATCGGTGGGCGTCTGCCAGAAGTCCTCGCCGGAGAAGAACTGGTTGGCGCTCGTGACGTGGTACTGGGCGAGCAGCGAGCGCTGCACCTTGAACAGGCTCTCGGGGTAGCGCATGTGGCTCATCAGGTCGCCGCTGATCTCGGAGATCGGCTTGTACTGGTTGGGGAAGATGCTCTCCCACGCCTTGAGCACCGGGTCGTCGGTGTCCCATGCGTACAGGTCGACCGAACCGTCGTAGGCGTCGACCACAGCCTTGACCGAGTTGCGGATGTAGTTGGCCTCCTGGGAGCCGAGTCCCTTGACGGTGTTGGAGGTCTCCGTCAGCGAGTCGGTGGTGGCGGTGCCCAGATCGGTCTTCTGCGAGTACGGGTAGGCGTCGGAGGTGGTGTAGCCGTCGACGATCCACTTGACGCGGCCGTCCACCACGGCCGGGTAGACGCGGCCGTCGAGCGTGAGGTAGGGCGCCACCTTGGCGACGCGGGTCTGCGGGTCGCGATCGTAGAGGATCTGCGACTGGTCGTTCACGCGGTCGGAGAACAGGATCTGGTCGGATCCGAAACGGATCGCGTACAGGATGCGGGTGAACAGGTTGCCGATGCTCGGTCCGCCGTTGCCGGTGAACGTGGTGGTGGCACCCTGCGAGCCGGTCGGGTAGTCAAACTCCCAGGATGACGTGCCCTTGGGTGCGCCGACGATCGAGTAGTCGGGCGAGTTCGGGGAGAAGTAGATGCGCGGCTCGTACTTCTGCGATTCGGTGAGCTTGCCCTGGGTGGGCACGCCGTATTCGAAGAACTCGGGCTGGCCGTCGGCGGTCACCTTGTTGCCGTAGGCCGCGACGACGCCGTAGCCGTGCGTGTACACGGTGTGGTCGTTGACCCAGTTGCGGTTGTCGTTGCCGGCGAGGTTGATGTCGCGCACGCCGATGACCGTGTCCTGGCTCACGCCGTCGATCTCGTACTTGTCCACGGCGAGCGTGTCGGCGAAGGTGTAGTACTGCTTGGACTGCTGCAGCTGCTTGAACGTCGGGGAGACGACCTGCGGGTCGAGCAGTCGGATCTGTGCGGTGGATTCGGCGTCGGAGGCCAGTGCGCCGGACTGGCCGGCGGTGGTGGCGTCGTACTTCTCCACCTTGATGTTGTCCAGACCGTAGGCCTTGGTGGTGGCGTCGATGTTGCGCTGGATGTATGTGGATTCGAGCTCCTGCGCGTTCGGGTTCACCTTGAAGCGCTGCAGCAGGACCGGGTAGATGACGGTGAGCAGCATGGAGGCGACGACGACCACGGCGATGGCGACCACGGGGGTGCGCCATGCCTTGAGCGCCTCGCCGGCGGATGCGGCCGGGGTGGCGTTGCTCAGCGACTTGGTAGTCATGATCCACACGCCGATCACCAGGCCCAGCAGTGCGACGAGCACGGCCATAACGAAGGTGACGGGGATGGTGGCGTGCACGGACGCGTAGGCGGCGCCGGTGATGCGATCGCCCTGTTCGGTGAGCGTGGAGAACACGCCGAGACCCATGCGCACGGCCCATGCGAGGAAGAAGAGGATGAGCCAGACGCCGATCTGGCGGCGGGCGCGCTTGGTCATGTCGAAGATGGAGCGTCCCTGCGTGGGCATGGCGAGTCGGATGCCGCCCATGAGCACGTGGGTGATCACGGAGAACACCAGACCCATGGCCAGCAGGGTGAACACGGCCATGACGACGAGCTTGAGGCCGGGCAGGATGAACACGTAGAAGCCGGTGTCGAGACCGAACTGCGGATCCTTGGAGCCGAACGACTGGTTGTGGAACAGCAGGAGCACCTCGGCCCAGTTGGCGTTGAACTGGGCGCCGAACACCAGACCGACGAGCAGGGAGATGATGAACGCGACGCGACGCGCCAGCTTGGAGCCGACGCCGGGCTCGATCTCCATCACGCCGTCGCGGATGCGGATCTTGCTGCCGTCGTCGAAGTCGGGGCGGGCCCGGATGGCGAGCAGCGCGGACACGTAGGCGACCAGCGCCACCAGGATCGCGTACGCCGCCCACAGGCCGATGCGCACGCCGTAGGTGGTCCAGATCACGCTGGAGAAACCGAGCTGCGTGTACCACATGACCTCGGTGATGAACCGGGACAGGCCGAAGACCAGGCCGACGACGACCAGCAGGGCCACCACCACGCCGATGAAGATCTTGTTGCCGCGGCTCATGCCCTCGGCGGAGCCTCCGGCCGAGCTACGCGGGATGCGGGGAAAATTCGGGGGAACATTGCCGTTGCCGCGACCGGAACCCGAGGAGCCGCGATGCTCCTCGCGGCGCTCGTCGCCGTCGACGGTCACATTGAGGATCGTGGGATCGTCATCGTCCCGTCCTCGTGAGCCACGTCGACCGTCACGGGGGTCGAAGGGGTCGGGGATTCCAAACATATCGAATAAAGACATGCATCCACCTTACCGTAGTCTGGTAAAAGATTGGAAAACTGCGGAAAATGCGGTGGGAAACGTTTGTACCGTTGGCGACGGCCCGATTTCATCCACGGCGTAACGCCGCGGCGCGAGACGTATATACGTATGTCCGACACGCTATTCGATGACGACGGGAGTGCCTCCGGGAAGCTGCTCGTACAGCCATTTCGCGTCGGCGACGCTCAGACGCACACATCCGTGGGATGCGGGCACGCCCAGCTTTTCGGCCTCGGCGACGATGTATTCGCCGTCCTGATCGGTGGGCACGGTATGGAACAGGTACTCGCCGTAGTTAGCCCACGACACCCAGTACCTGGCGCCCATGTTCTCCTCGCTGTTGAAGAAATCCTCGCCGCGGTTCTGCACGGTATAGCTGCCGGTGGGCGTGGAACCGTCCATGCCGGTGGAACAGATCATCGTGTAGACCACGGTGTCGCCGCTCTTGACGTAGACCTTCTGATCGGCGATCGACACTCGGATGTTGAGATCGTCCACTTGGGAAAGATCGACGTAGTCGCCGCCGCTGGGCAACATCCATGAGGGATTGTCGGAGCCGTCATCCACTGCGGCGGGCACAGCCAACGCATGCTTGGTCCTGGACGAGGACCCCGAAGATGCCGCGGAGCGAGCCGCTGCGGACGACGATCCACCGGCCTGCGCGATCGACGTGGAGGACTGCCCGTCCATGAACGCGGACGGCCCCTTGGGCACGATCACACACAGCGAGGCCACCGTGAACACCACGCAGGAGACGATGAGCACGCGGGTGGGCTTGTCGAACAGGCGGAGGAAGGACGCGATCATCGCGAATATGTTGAGACGGATCGCGCGTACCCTGCGACGTCGGTCATTGTTGGATGCTGCCATTTGCCTCACCTCGTTCGTCCGCACTGCGTTCCGTTGCGCACCGGCCCCCTTCCAGATCACACGGCACGCGAATTCACCGTCATATAGGGTAGCACTCGCGGCCACCGTGTTCCCGTTTCCTTGGAACGGGGGCGTGCTATCAAGGACTGTATGACGCATCAACGATCCCTGTCCACCCTCCCCCGTCGAGCCGCCGCATTCGCGGTCACCACCATGCTGCTGCTGGCCACGGCGGGCTGCTCCATGCCGTTGTTCCCCAGTGGGAACGATTCCTCCGCAAAATCCGCATCCTCATCGTCCAGCCCGTCGAGCTCCAAATCCGCGAAGAACGCCGGAAAGGACACCGACAAGAGCGGCACGCCGTCAACGGACTCCCAGACCACCTCGGCTCCCAGCGCGCAGGACAAGGCCAAGGAGATCCTAGCCACGATGAGCGTGGAGCAGAAGGCCGGCCAGCTGATGATGGTGCCCCTGTTCGCCGGCAACGGAGCCACGGACGTGCAGAATCTGGTGCAGAACGACCACGTGGGATCGGTGCTGCTGCTGGGCAACTGGAAGGGCGGCACCTCGGCGGTAGCGCAGGTGTCGTCGAAACTGCAGGGGTACACGTCGGGTGTGGGCCTGCTGATCTGCGCCGACCAGGAGGGCGGTCAGGTGCAGCATCTGACCGGTTCGGGATTCGATACCATGCCGTCTGCGGTCAAGCAGGGGCAGATGAGCGTGGATGATCTTCGCTCATCGGCGAAGACGTGGGGCTCCCAGCTCAAGTCCGCCGGCGTGAACGTGGATCTTGCGCCTGTGGCCGGTACCGTGCAGACGGCCAACCGCAGTCAGAACGCGCCCATCGGCGCACTCGACCGCGACTTCGGTCTGGATGCGGCCGGCAACGGCCAGCACGCCGCCGCGTTCGTCAACGGCATGCGGGACGCGGGCGTGATGAGCTCGATCAAGCATTTCCCCGGTCTCGGCGGCGTGACCGGCAACACCGACTTCACCGATTCCGGCATCACCGACACGACCACCACGCTGGACGGAGGGCAGATCGAAGGCTTCCGTCAGGCGCTGCAGGCCAACCCGGACATGGTGATGATGTCGCTGGCCACCTACTCGCAGATCGACCCGAACGAGCCGGCCGCGTTCTCCTCGGCGATTCTCAACGATTATCTGCGCGGCACGCTGGGATATCAGGGCGTGGTCACCTCCGATTCGATGTCCGCTGCGGCGCTTGGATCCATCCCGGCCAAGGAGCTCGGCGTACGATTCGTGTCGGCGGGCGGCGACCTGATCTGCATCGGCGCGAACGAATACGTGCAGCCGATTCTCACCGGCCTGGTGCAGAAGGCCCAGTCGGATCCCGCGTTCGCCCAGCAGGTGGATCAGGCGGCGCTGCGCGTGCTCACGCTGAAGGTCAACGCCGGCCTGGTGAGCTGACGCCATCCGCGGTTCTCCGACGTTTCCCGGCGAGGAAGGCTATCATCGAATTATGTTGCCAGCAGAACGAATGAGTGCGGTGGCATTCGCCGCAAAGAACTGCGCCCTGGAATCGATGACGATCAGCGGACGCGCCATGCAGGCCGCCCGGGACTACGAGTCGGGCATGATTCATCTTGACGAATTCGTCTCGGCGTGTTCGTCGGATGACGCCGATGCGGGCTCCGGAAACGGCAGGGATATCAAGGATCTCGGCGACGCCGTGTTCGCCCGTACCGTGGTGTTCGCAAGCCGCCCGTCCTCGGGCGGCGGTCTCGCCGAACTACGGGCCATCCATGCCACGTTGTTCGGCGGAGTGCGCGCCGACGCCGGCGAGATTCGCACACACGACACCACCAGCGCCGCATCGGCGGGAGGCATCGGCGCCAGCGCCCAGGCGTTCTTCCCCGCGGCCCTGCTGGAGACCGGCGCCGCGAACATCGCATCGGAACTCGCCGAGGCCCGCGATCTCAAATGTCTGGATCGTCCGGTCTTCGTGACCAAGCTTGCTCACTTCTATGACGAACTGGGCTATCTGCATCCCTTCGCCTATGGCAACGCGATGACGCTGCGCATCTTCGCCTCGCGTCTGGCGCACACCGCCGGCTGGGATCTCGACTGGGGCCCGGTGACCCGCGAACGGTATCGCGGCGCCAAGATGAGCGCATACAACGGGGACCTGTCTGGATTCTGTGAGATGTTCGACGAGATCGTGCGTCCGGCGAATCCGACGCGCGTGTTCCTTATCGCCGGCTGGGATCAGGGTCCGGCGCACTGACGGCGCTGCCAGCACTGACGGCCGGATCTGAATCGGCGCGCTCGGCGACGCCATCATCATGGTGGCTATCGTTCTTCGCGCGCCTTTTCTTCGGCAGGTGCAGTTCCGACAGCAGGATCGCGCAGAAGATCAGCGCGAATCCGGCGCCCACGGCCACGGTGAGCCGTTCGCCGTAGAAGATGACGGACACAAGCACGCCGAACAGGCTCTCCGTGCTGAGGATGATCGACGCCTGCGAAGTGGGCACGTAGCGAATGGCCACGGTCTGGAAGATCTGCGCGATAATCGTGGAACCGATGACCAGGTACGCGAGTCCGGCGATGATATGCCAGTCCGCCCACGACGGTTCGGGAGACGGTTCGGTCAGCACCGCGCCGCCGAGGAACAGCAGCGCGGTGAACACGAACTCCATGAACATGAGCGCCACGGGATCGAACTTCTTGGCCATGAAGCCCACTGCCACCAGATTCGCGGCGAAGAAGAACGCGCCCACGATCGTCACGGCGTCGCCGAAGCTCACGGACAGCAGCCCCGCGGCGGCGCCTTCGCTGAGCGACACGAATCCGATGCCCACGATGCACACGAACGCGGCGGCCATGTGCTGCCAGTTGGGCCGGCGTCGCGTGATCGCCCAGATCAGGAACGGCACCATCACGCAGTAGGTGTCGGTGAGGAAGGAGTTGCGTCCCGGGGCGATGGTCTTGAGCCCTTCAAGCTGGAACATGAATCCCAGCCAGTAGGTGACCGCCAGAATCAGTCCGGGGATGACCAGCCGGCGCAGATCGATCTTGCGCAGCTTCGGCAGGAAGATCACGCCCATCAGGATGGCGGCCGCCCCCAGTCGGAACGTCATCATCCACTGGGTGGGCACGGTCGTCTGAATGAACTTGAGGATCGTGTATCCGGATCCCCACACGGCCGCGTTCGTCAACAGCATCAGACGGGCCAACGATGGCGAGATGCCACGATTCGCACCATTCGTCGCGTTCAGAACCTCGCGTTCCGCCATCGCCCTGCGCTCCCACCTGTCTCACGGCCGCGACCATCGCGCGACCCCCATATCGATACAGCCGAAGAGATTATATCGAATCGGGACCGGCCTCGTTCCCCGGCGCGTTCCGCAGAACGACATCGATGGAACGCCATCGTAGACACGCGGCGTCGGTTGCGTTCGCACGGACCGTCGAATCACTATATATAGAAAGAGGAACGGGACGTCACTTCACGGAAACGAACGACTCACGACTTCACGGAACAGGAGGCTTCCCATGGCCGCTGCACATCATACGAGCCCGATCACGAACCCCGGAAACGGTTCGGACGGCATGACATCACAGAAGACATCACACGACAGCGCCGGCAGCGCCGCCGACGGCAACGCCCCCACTCCCCTGCGGTTCCCATTGCCCACGCATCCCATGCCGGACTGGGTCCGCTACGGCATCTGGTGGCACATCTATCCGCTGGGATTCGTCGGCGCCGAAATCCGGCCCGCCGGCGAGCGCACGTTCCGAGGCCGTGGGCTCGACTCGCTGATCGACTGGCTGGATTACGTCCGCAATCTGGGCGTCTCCGGCCTGCTGCTCGGCCCGATCTTCGAGTCCTCGTCGCATGGCTACGACACGTTGGACCACATGCACGTGGATGTGCGTCTGGGCGGCGATCCGGCGTTTGATCGGCTCGCCGAAGCCTGCCACGAGCGCGGTCTGCAGCTGGTGCTCGACGGCGTGTTCAACCATGTCGGCCGCGACCACCCCGCGGTGCGCGCCGCACTTGAAGGGGATACGGACAGTCCGTGGGCGGGTCTGGTTCATGTCGAGACCGGCGCGGACGGGCGTCCCACGCTGGCGGTGTTCGAGGGCCACGACCGTCTGGTGGATCTGGATCATTCGTCGCCGGCGACGGTGGAGTACGTGACGAGGGTGATGAACCATTGGCTGGATCGCGGCGCATCCGGCTGGCGGCTCGACGCCGCGTACGCCACGGATCCGTCGTTCTGGGCGAAGGTGCTGCCGCAGGTGAAGCACACCCACCCGTATTCGTGGATCTTCGGCGAGGTGATCCACGGCGACTATGCGCGGATCGTGGCCGATTCGACGATGGATTCGGTGACCGAGTACGAGTTGTGGAAGTCCGTGTGGTCGAGTCTGAAGACGCGGAACTTCTACGAATTGGACTGGACGCTGCATCGGCACAACGGGTTCCTCGACGCGTTCGTACCGCAGACGTTCATCGGCAACCACGACGTGACGCGCATCGCCAGTCAGGTGGGGCCGGCCAAGGCGGTGCTCGCGCTGGCGGTGCTGATGACGGTGGGCGGCGTGCCGAGCATCTACTACGGCGACGAGCAGGGGTATACGGGCGTCAAAGAGGAGCGTCTGGGCGGCGATGACGACATCCGGCCGATGTTCCCCGTCTCCCCCGCCGAACTGTCCGCGCTGGGCGCGCCGATCTACCGGGCGCATCAGGATCTGCTGGGCCTACGCCGACGTCACCCGTGGCTGGTCGAGGCGCGCACGGAGACGCTGACGCTGTCGAACGAGCATTACGTGTACCGTTCGGTCCCTGCCGACGGCGCGCATACGCTCACGGTGGAGCTCGACGTGTCCGATGCGCCGCGGGTGACGATCGTCGGCGAAAACGGCGAGACGTTGTACCGGATGGACGGCTTGGGAGTCTGACGGGCGAGTCTCCCTCATCAGGGGGAGACTCGCGGAAGGTGGAAGCTATTTGGTGTATTGGTCGAGGTGGTGGTCGACGGCGTGGACCACGTCCACCAGATCGCCGTTGCTGAGCAGCGGACGCTGGAACTCGCGCCACGGCTCCACCTTCACCTCCCAGCGTCCGGTCTCCTCGTTGAACACGGGGCGGGCGGTCTGCTCCCAGCGCACGCGCTGCGAGGTACGTCCGGTGTTGGGGTCGCGGCGGGAGTAGTGCAGGCAGGTGCAGTTGGTGATCGTCCACGCGTCGTCCGACGTGCGGTGGAGGAACTCCTCGTCGGAGATGTCCTCGAGGGTAAGCATGAGCGCGAACATGAAGTCGCCGTGGGTCACGGCCACCACGGATTCCGCCTCGGCGCGGCGGTTGAGCGAGGTGAGCAGGTTGTGCACGCGGTCCTCGGCCACGTCGGCGATGGACTCGCCTGCCGGCGGACGCCAGTAGAGCGGATCGGTGCGCTTGAACATCCAGTTGCGCGAGTAGTTCGTGCGGAACTCCTCCTGGGTGATGGTGCTGATCTCGCCCCAGGAGCGTTCGCGCAGCACGCGCGTCTCCTCCCATTTGGCCTTGGGCAGCGCCATCGTGGCCGCGGTCTCGCGCGTGCGCACGTACGGGGAGACCAGATACCGGTCGAACAGCGGCTGCTGGGAGACCAGCCAGCGGCCGATGCAGTCCGCCTGCTTGCGTCCGGTGGCGGTGAGCCTCCACGACCGGTCGGGGACCG
>NZ_NEWD01000051.1 GCF_002234915.1 Bifidobacterium vansinderenii
CCTCCCTATAAACGTGAATAAACTGACCGCGATCCCGGATACTAAGTAAACGGGTCAACAAAGACTCAATTAAGAAGTAATACAGCAAATCAGCTTGTACGCGATCCTCGCCAGTTGATGTAAGCAAGTCACCAAAAGCGGAACGTACCTTTCGCGCATTCGATATATGCCTAATCGTTGCGGTGTTCTTCATCATTGATGTAGAACTGGCTATATTATAATAATAAGAATTTACTAATTTGAGAGTCTTTACACACGTACACTCAAGAAGCATAAGATATGAAAATATCGTATCCTCTCCAAGCGATATGTCCTTGTATTCCTCAAATTTGTCTGCAACATTTTTAGCACAAGATGTGCGATACATCTTATTCCATCGGGACACAAATAGATAGGAAGAAATAGCTGATCCTTCGACCGGATCCAAAAGATGTCGACGAAGGAAAGAAATCTCCTCCCCTTTATAAATTCGGTCTTCTTTTAGAGAAAAGGCCGTAAGCATATGTCGATCGTCGTGATAAAAACCGGCAGCTACAACGTCTGTGTCCAGATCAAGAGCCTGCACAAAATTAGCAATATAATCTGAACCAATATAGTCATCGGGATCCATAAATACAATATACTGTCCCGAAGCCTGACGAATACCGGCGATAGTAGCATCTACCAATCCGCCATTTTCCTTCTGAATAACCAGCACCCGGGAATCTTCCACGGCGAAATCATGTAACTTCTCCGTGGACGTATCCGTAGACCCATCATTAACCAATATGATTTCCAGCTGTCGATAGGACTGATGAAGAATCGCGTTTACAGAACTCTCCAAATACATTTCCTGGTTATAAACAGGAACAACAACGGAGACAAGTGGCTGCACTAATGACATATCTAGACCCTTCACTTGTCATCTCTTTCCGGATATACCGGAAATTCGTTATTTTCAATCAGCGCTTTGCGAATTGCTTCAAGATTGCCATAGCCAAATCGTTCATCAGGCTCTAGATAACCGCCCTCTGCCCACTCATTCCAGGCATACATAAACAACATATCCTTGTGATAGATATCCCTCGCACGCCTAATCTGCTGGGAAAGATACTTTTCAAACTTTTCAGGGGTATCACCCACGAACGCTTGCCCCTTTTCTCCCTTTCGTGGGGTATTGTCCCAAGTCACGAAAGCAGCAGGCACATTCTTTTCCGTTTCCGGAGTACGTTCCAATACCTTCTTCCAAACCGCGTCATAGTCAACTTCGACGCCCTTGTTAAAGAAACCGGCTCCATAACGCATAAGGTCGAAACCAAACCTACGCTCAACAATGCCTGCTACCTTACGGCGAATAGCTTTAAGATACTTATGATTATCTTTCGTCATATCATGCTGGGCATAAAGCGGCTGAAATTCGATATCATAATCAAATCGCGAGTCATCTTTGTTCTGCTGCAGATCGAAATCAATGTTCTGATACGCAAAAGTCAGACCAGCAAAACCATTCTCCCGAGCTAATTGCTGCCAATAATCAAGCATATCATTAAGACACTCAATCACTTCAGGACGATAAATCACCACGAGAGGTTTGCCGTTCTCGGTGATGTAACGACGATCTTTGAAGAAGGGAAGCAGATAATTGAAATGATCGGCCCATTCTTTCTTCTCACCATAGTGCTGAGGAATAAGTACCTTCGTCTCGCCTACCCACGCCCTAGTCCACGGCTCATTTGCCCAGCAAACACAGAAAGGAATATCAACCTCCGGATTCTTAAGCATATTCTCCATCGGTTTTTCCAACAGCATCTTTCCGCCAAACCAATAATGGTAATAGCAGAATCCGTATACACCATACTTCTTAGCGAGGTTCGCCTGCCATACCTGGACCTCTGGATCCAACAAATCATAATAGTTCTTATTAAGGGGAACTCGCGGCTGCTGATGTCCAGAAAACAGAGGCTTGGCCTTCTTAACATTCACCCATTCGGTAAAGCCCTTTCCCCACCATTCATTGTTCTCAGGGATCTCATGAAACTGGGGAAGATAAAAAGCAATAACTTTCATATTGAAATATCTCTTTCTCTTATATACCTTCGGCTAGGATACAATTAATATAATTAACGCGAAACTCTTTTTCTTCTCAGTAAACAAAAACGTCTACTGGATCTGTTATAAAATTTTTCCAAATATTTTGACGGATAAAAGAGGAAATCAAGAAAAGGCGTTTTTGAACAAAGCATTGCAATTAAAACCGGGGCCAATATTCCGACTCCTGTTCCCACCAAAACTTGTATCCAATAATTCCGCCACCCCGCATAATTGAGTCCAATACGTATTCCAGCAGTAAAGATGGTGTGCAATAAATATATTGGAAAGGAATATTTGCAGATCAACAATAAAACTTTTGCAAAAAGACTAAACTTAGTGATCAAAGTAATAAAACAGATACTTGCGGCGATGCCCAGAGCTTCACCTGC
>NZ_NEWD01000052.1 GCF_002234915.1 Bifidobacterium vansinderenii
CATATGAGATGCTTTCTGATTATCAGAATACTCGGATTGAAAATTCTGTCAATCTCATATGAGACGCTCGGCGTGTCGCCTATTTATTCCAGCGTCTCAAATGAGATACAATCGAGACATGGTTAGAAATGAACAGCTGCCGCCAGTAAGCGGCACGGCAAGAGCGATAGCAACCTTCATCAAGGCCGACGCTGAGCAAAAGGACGTGTCGATAGCCGATCTCGCACGAGCTCTGGGCAAGGCAAGGTCCTATGCGTCAATCCGGTACAACGGACTGAAAACATGGAGCTTCGACGACGTGGATTCGATAGCGCCGATTCTGGGCTATCCAGATGGAATGAGCCTGCTGAGAAAGGCAGACCAAAGCAGATTGAGTTAACCTAGTGCATGTCCGACTCCTTTCGTCGGGCAATGCTGTATTGGGGTGGCGTCAGGCTTCCAATCTGGGCGTCACCCCTTTTTCTTGCCCTTGTGATCGAACGCGCGTTCAACCCTTGTGGGTTTCCAATACCGTTATTGGTACGCATGTTCGATGTCATGCCTCTAGGTCTACCACGCAAACCATCGTTTCGCATTCGAACAAAGCGGATTTAAGCCGATCGGAGATTATCTCGACGTAGAATCGAACCAATACCGATCCACAGAAGCAAAGGAGCGCCATGGAATTCACCGAAGCCATCAATCAGGTAGCCGCGAAGGTGAAGGAGCTGAAGGACAGTATCGAAACCGAGGAGGCAACCAAGACGGCGTTCATCATGCCGTTCATCGGACAGGTGCTCGGCTATGACGTATTCAACCCCCGCGAGGTCGTCCCTGAATTCACTGCGGACGTCGGCGTGAAGAAGGGCGAAAAGGTTGACTACGCGCTCGTCCTCGACGATCAGGTGCAGATCCTCATCGAATGCAAGAAGATCGGCGCACCGCTCACTCTGGAGAACGCAAGCCAGCTGTACCGGTACTTCGCCACGACGCGAGCCCGGATCGGCGTGCTGACCAATGGCCAGGTATGGAACTTCTACATGGACATCGACGAGCCGAACCGCATGGATTCCAAGCCGTTCCTCGTGCTCGACCTGCTCGATATCGACGAGACGGTGCTGCCCGAGCTCAACAAGCTGACCAAACCGGCGTTCGACATCGATTCCATTGCCAGCAGCGCCGAGGAGCTGAAGTACGTCGGCGCACTAAAGCGCGCGGTAAGCGACGAATTCAAGACCCCGTCGGATGATTTCGTCAAACTGCTCGCCGGACACGTCTACGACGGCGCCTTCCGCCAGCAGGTCATGGAGAAGTTCAGGCCGCTGGTCGACAAGGCCCTGAAACGCTACCTCAACGACCAAGTGAACGACCGTCTGAAGACCGCGCTCGGCGCCGAGGACGTGAAGATCGACGCCGGCACCCAGATAACCGAGACGCCGTCCGCAGAGGATGAACCCGCGAACCAGGAGGAGCCCGACGACGGTATCGTGACGACGGAGGAGGAGATTGCGGCATACCGGATCGTGCAGGCGATCGCGTGCAGCGAGGTCGATCCGGAGCGTGTCACGATGCGCGATGCGAAGTCCTACTGCGCCATTCTGCTGGACGACAACAATCGCAAGCCCGTGGTGCGCCTGTTCTTCAATACCCGACAGAAGTATCTTGGGCTTTTCGATGAGAGCAGGAACTGCGAACGCGTTCCGATCGAATCGCCGGCTGGAATCTATGGGTACGCCGATCAGATCCGCGAAGAGGTTCGACGCCTCCTCTAGTACGTCGTTTAGTACGTCGTCGTGAAATCCCTTCCCCGGGAGCTGTTGGAATCATTGCGCTCCGGGGATTGGTTTTCAATTCCCGGCGGCTCCACGAATCAAGCCATCCAAGCACGCGCTTGGGTGGCTTTTTTGTTGCGATTCCAACGGTTTCGGCCCGTATTTTCAACGTTTCGGCACTGCTCCTATAATCGATGCAAACCGATAAAAACCGATCAAAAAGGGGTAGATGTACGTCGTTTAGTACGTCGTCCCCGAGGGGAGGCACTGTTGCCCAGGAAGAAGAAACCATCATCGCGCAGGTCGTTCGGCCGAATCGAATATCGGCCCAATTCGGATAGTCCGACGCGCGTGGTCGCCGCCTACCCGACGCCGGCCGACGCGTTCGCCCAATGGCCGGGCCTGCCGAAGCGGATCAGCCGGTCGTTTCCGATCGAGCAGGAGTCGGAGGCGCTGGCATGGCTGGACGGCGAGAAACGCAGGATGGACGCAGGCGTGTGGGAGCCGCCCACGGTGCGTGAAAAGAAGGCGGAGACGGTCGGGCTCACGTTTGACGAGTATTTCCCCACATGGTTGGAGAAGCGCCGTTATAGGGGCAATCCGCTGCGTCCCGGCACCAAGTATCGGTTGCGCCGGGATTACGAGAACCACATCAAACCGGCGTTCGGAGGCACGCCGATGGATAGGGTGACGCAGGCCATGGCCGACAAATTCCGCGACCAGCTGCGCGCGGATCAGCCGGCCATGCGCAGAAACGTCATGAAGCTGCTCGCGGAGATCCTCCGCTCGGCCGCACTGCCGGGCGAGGACGGTTCGGAGCCGATC
>NZ_NEWD01000053.1 GCF_002234915.1 Bifidobacterium vansinderenii
GAACTTTCCAAGTCCAATTATGAGAAGTATACGGATATTGATATCCGAATCCGTGATGGATTTGCAAGAGGAGACATCTCTGTACAGACCTTCTCGGATATTTTGCGCTTCAACGTGTTAAAGAATAATGGCGGAACATGGGTTGATGCAACATTGTATTTTTCTGCTCCTTATGATTTAACATTAAGGCTGTCTGATAAGTCGTTCGAATCGATGAACTGTGTCACGACTCCGAATTTCCTGAAATACAAAGGGGCGAGTTCCACATGGACCGGCTTCTTTATTGCTGCTCGTAAAAATTCTTTGTTTGTAACCGCTATGGACAGCATTTTTAAGGAATATTTCCTTAAGTATGGAAAATATCCGATTTATCTGTTTATTGATGCGGTATTTATGATTTGTTTGCGGCAGGGATTGGATAACAATGTTCTGAATTGTATTCATAAAAATCCTGGATACCTATTTGAATTGACCTCCTTACTCGGAGAGCCATTCCGACAGGCCTATTTATCTAGGCTTGCAAATACGCCGCAAAAGATGAGTTGGTTCTATGATGCATCGGGTACTTGTGAGGATTCCGTTTACGATCGTGTTTTTAGAGAAGACATGTAGTGGAGGAAATAATGCTTATGAATTTTCTTCATAAATTGGGAGCAGCTCCTAATAGGATTAAATGGCTTTTGACTGCTCGATCTTTGCACAGGATTGGTAGGGGAAGTCATGTTCGCCCTGGTTTCGAAGTCCATGGACCCCAATACATGACTATTGGAGAGTCTTTTTCTGCGGGCCGTTTTGTTTCGTTGCAGACTTGGAAGGTGGATGAGGTTGTAGATCCTGATCTTTTCATTGGTGACCAGGTAGTGATTGCTGATTTCGGTTTTATATCATGTGCACAAAAAGTTTCCATCGGTAATGGTACCTTGCTTGGAGTCAATGCCTTTATTACCGATAACTCACATGGTTCTAACTCTTTCCCTGAGCTTAGCGTCGCACCGAATGAGAGGAAAATTTACAGCAAAGGGCCGGTCATAATCGGAAAGAACGTGTGGATTGGCCGGAATGTTTGTGTGTTGCCTGGAGTGACTATTGGCGATGGGGCTATCATTGGAGCTAATGCGGTTGTTACCCATGATATTCCTGCGTACACGGTCGCTGCTGGAGTGCCCGCCCAGGTTGTAAGGCATCTTGATTCCGTGATGTAAGGGGCGGCGATGACAGTAAAATTTTCCAGGAAGGGCATTGTTCTGTTCCTCCTGCTTATTCCCGTTTTTTTGCCTATATCGATTGATTACTTTACAACATCGCTGCATTTGTATCGTTTTTCGACATATGTGGTTGTCGCTGTTCTATTAATTCGATTTGTTATCAATAAACGTGCCCCATCCGCGATCACTGCGTTTGCATTAGCTATGCAAGCATGGATTTTGCTATCGACCGCAATTGGCGGAGGGGACACCAGTACGGCATTAATGACATTGCTTCGTATTGGCATCGCATGTGTAGTGTTTGATGTTTATCGAGATCATTTGTCAACATTGCTGCGTGTCCTAATGATTCATAGCGAATTATGCGTTTATGGGAATTTTCTAACTATTTTGATAGCTCCAAATGGACTATATAGTAGGTCTATTTCAGCGTATGGAGCTTCTGAGGAATGGCTTTTGGGAGTGGACAACTATTTTGTCCAATGGCTATTTCCGGCTTTGGTGATCGCATGGATTTACAATACTTATTTCCATAGCCAGAATCGAGGCTTTGCCCTATCAATTATCGTTCTTTTGACTGAGTTTATGCATGGCTCGGCAACCGGTATAGTTGGTGTCGTTTTATTCTTCGCTTTGATGTTGGTCCCCGAGGTAAGACATTTCTTTACTCCTATTCGGAGTATTGCGATATCCTGTATCATATGGCTGCTAATTGTTATATTTAGAATTGTTAATATTTTTGCCCCAATTGTATTGAGACTTGGTAAAAATTTGACATTTTCTGGACGATTGGCCATTTGGGATAATGCTATTCATGCAATAACAATTAACCCCGTAATTGGATACGGAGTACTTACGAATGACGAGATGGTGCAGTATTTAGGACTATCTTCCAATGGGCTCTGGACTGGAGCTACGCATTGTCATGATCAGTTGTTGCAAATTGCATTTCAAGGAGGCATGATTGCACTATTGCTCTTCTTCACTGTTCTTGGGATTCTTGTGAAGAAATCGATAGCCCAATGGCCGAACAAGCAAGCACAGATTGCTGTGTACGCGGTGTCTGCATATATAATTATGTGTACGACAGAAATTTTTATTTATCCCG
>NZ_NEWD01000054.1 GCF_002234915.1 Bifidobacterium vansinderenii
CTACGCGCAATGCATGATACGCATTTGCATTGTTCGTGAGATTCCGATTCCAGTAGCCAGCCCAATTCCCACATTCGTTCTGAATACAATGACCGCTCGTCATCCGTCAGAGTACCGCCGGCGATTATGTCGGCCATCTGTTTGGCCCACTTGTGGTATGCGGTAAATACTGAGGGAGTTTCATAGATGATGCGTTCTAGTTGCTCGGCAAACTGCATCTCATAATCAGTTTTTTCCATATCTATGGCGAAGTGCAGTTGATCTGCAACACTTTTGATCAGATTTTTGCGACGTTCGTCATCCTTGACCAATCGTGCGAGATCATCTTTGATCCCGCTAGCATTTACCTCACGCTGTACTTTCTTGAAATCGTCCAGAGAAATGCCCAGTACGGGATCATCTTCGTTTTGGTATTCCGCAAAATACTGTTTCGTACCCATTTCAATGAACGCGTTGCGTAACGGGTCCTGAGACTTTCTGTCTTCCGGATCATTCGTAGTCATAGACCAACTCCTTTGTTATTGGATGGTTCTGACAGTACTAGTCTCATAGCAATGGTGGAACAAGTTCTTCACTCTGTGGGATCATGCCATGGGTTTTGCATCTCACAAGTATTTGAGGTGTTAAACAGGTGAAATTGGTGACCAAACAGGTGCTTGGGTTGCGGAGCGAGGAGTGTTAGTCATCGGCGGATGACTGGTGCCATAAATTACGGTAGAAGCTGGGCCGAGGGGCTACTAGGTCAGGGCTGCCGGTCCCATACAGAACCGGCAGCCCCGCCCGCCTCACAAACCAATCAGCTCTTACTCCCCATGAGCCACTCTGCCGTGGCGCGCTGCACGGCCTCGTCCTTGACACCCCAGCTGGCAACCACCTTCATTTCCTCCTCCACGGTCTGGCTGATGGCCATCTCGGGGAAGTACTTGCGGGTGAGGGGGTGCTTCGGATCGATCATGTGGGAGGCCTGGAACAGGTCCTCCGCCTTGAACCCCTCCATGTTGTACAGCCGGGCCGCGAGTTCCTCGTGGAGCACGCCGACCACGGGGCATCGGCCGGCACATACTCGCCCTCGGCGGCAATGGCGCCACCTTCACCGAACACCTTGTTGCGGATCAGCACGAGATTCTGATGGTCCCCATCCTCATCCCAGAACGGGTCGGGATTGTCTTCGGTCCACGGCACGCCGTTCTCGTCCTCCTCCAGGAAGTAATCGAACAGCATGGGGATGCGAACAAGCCGGTATCCGGGCTTGAGAACGCGCTTGCTGATCTCCCACGCATCCTCGTCCCGCCAATACCATTCGTTGTTCTCGTCATCCTCGTCGTCGGGATCCACGTCGGCCACGGCCTGCAGAAACTCCTCGCGCAGAACCTCCTTGCCGAATATGTCGCTCAGAAACGTGCCGTTGTTCTCTTCCTCGCTCAGGGATTCAGGACCCGCGGCATGCTCGGGGTCGTAGGTCCACCTCAGAGGCAGTTGGCAGGCGTAGCCCGCCACGTAGCGCAGGTCGCTCAGCCGCTGAACCGCATAGGTGTATCCGCCGCAATCGTTGATTTCCATAATCGTCTTCCCTTCTCGCATATTTTCATGGTGTTCAGCTCTGGTATGCAAAGCTGGACTGTTGCTTTTTAGGTGTTGGCTGTCCTCGCTGTCGGTCTTCTTTCCCGAGCATTCGCGGGAACATGGAACGGGGTGCATTCAACAGTGAGACGCCGGCATAAGATCCGCATCCAAGATTTCTCTTGTTCGGTATCTACATTGTGGGGCGAAAGAATCTCTGTGGCAGAAAACTGCCTAACGGCATTGCACTGGGGTGATCCATGATTGACGGGATGCCCCTTAGCGCGGTGCTCTTCGGCTCTCCCAAGGATTTGGGGCGCCAAATGGACGAAAATCAACGAAAAAATGGGTATTCGACGCCCCAAAGAGCAGGATTCGGGTATTTGACGCCCCAAATATGTGGTGAGGAGGGACAGAATCACCAAGCTGGGGTTTGTGGAACTTCAAACAGGCAAACAAAAACCGGCCCCCATTCGGAGGCCGGTTCTATGTACAAGCTCCACAGTGCGGAATCTCTACACAACATCATCGTCGTAGCGGTAAGTCTTAAAATCCGCCCAACTTCACTGACCATACGCAGCCATTCACTCTTGTGGGCTCCGCTGTTCTGT
>NZ_NEWD01000055.1 GCF_002234915.1 Bifidobacterium vansinderenii
GAAGTCTCTGGACTTGGTAGTCAACTCTCTGTAATTTTTATGTAGAAGAAAATCGTTATTTGCTCGTCCCGGCTTTGCTTTTGGGGCGAGCAAATATTATTTTGTATCTTAATGGAAGATGTTAAATGAGTGATTCAAAAAAACAGATGAAATTCTCTGTTATTAGTGGTTTATTTTGGAAATTTGCTGAGCGAATGAGTTCGCAGCTCGTATCTGTTATTGTTACGATCATTCTCGCGCGTCTTTTGATGCCATCCGATTATGGAACAGTCACCTTGGTGACAATTTTTATTACTATTGCTAACGTTTTTGTTAACGACGGTTTTGGCGTGGCTTTGATCCAAAAGAAAGATGCGGATGATCTTGATTTCTCCTCTGTCTTCTATTTTGGCATTGCTTTTTCTATTTTTCTGTACCTCATTATTTTCTTTGGTGTAGCTCCGATTGTCGCTGATTTCTACAATATGCCTATACTGGTTCCGGTGCTTAGGGTTCTGGCATTGCAGTTACCTATAGCTTCCATTAATTCCGTACAACAGGCATATGTTTCGCGAAAAATGATTTTCAAAAAATTTTTTTATGCGACCATTAGTGGAACTCTGATTTCCGCCATTGTGGGTATCACTATGGCCTACTTTGGTATGGGTGTTTGGGCCTTGGTGGCACAGTATCTTACTAATACTGTTATTAACACTTTTACATTGCGTACAATTATTGGATGGCGTCCGTCATTGCAGTTTTCTTTGGAGCGTCTGAAGGGTCTGTTCCGGTACGGATGGAAGCTTTTGATTCAAAGTCTGATGGTAACCATCTATGGAAATCTTCGCAGTCTTGTCATCGGCAAGGTTTATTCGGCGAATGATCTTGCTTATTATGACCGAGGAAGTTACTATCCGAATCTGATCGTCGTTAATGTCGATGCCGCTATGAGCAGTGCCTTGTTCCCTGCTATGTCTCATGAGCAGGCCAGCGTCGAGCGCGTTAAGGCGATTACTCGACGCGCCATTAAAATGTCCTCATATATCATGAGCCCTTTGCTGGTGGGGTTTGCAGCATGTGGAACTACGTTTGTCTCGGTTCTTTTAACAGACAAGTGGTTGCCGATTGTTCCATTCCTTCAAATTATTTGCATCAACCTATTATTCCGTCCTGCTCAAACTGCATCATTGCAGGCGATTAAGGCTGTAGGACGGAGCGATTTGGTTTTGAAAATGGATATCCCAATTCGCCTCTTTGGTCTTACTGCTCTGATTGTCAGTGTTCAATTTGGCACGATATATATCGCCCTTTCCGAGGTTCTTGTGGGTATTTTGGGTGTTATTCTCTATAGTCTAGGGTGCAAGAAGACTATCGGTTATAGCTTGAAGAGACTATACTGGGATTTTGTTTCCAATGTTTTACAGGCCTTAGTTATGGGAGTGATTGTTTTTGCGGTTGGCTATCTAAATATAAATGATATTTTGCTTCTTTTTTTGCAGATAATTATTGGTGCGGTTGCTTATATAGTGATCTCCATCGTGTGCAGAAATGACAATTTCTATT
Source organism: Bifidobacterium vansinderenii (assembly GCF_002234915.1). Lineage (GTDB taxonomy): Bacteria > Actinomycetota > Actinomycetes > Actinomycetales > Bifidobacteriaceae > Galliscardovia > Galliscardovia vansinderenii. The sequence goes on from NZ_NEWD01000055.1 coordinate 1,543, forward strand.
ATCTGCTAAATACGGTTAAGGAATTCTCAGGCCGTAAAAAGTAAGCGCTTATATATGTGTTGCTTCGAATCATCTGTTATTAGTCATTACAAATGACTAATAACAGATGCTAGTGCCGTGTCGTTAGTACGGGACGGCACCTCTGTCAGTATTGGTGGGTGGCGGTGCCGTCCTGAGCGATAGGTGTTGGCGTGTGCGAGCATATTGTCGTAATCGCTGGTTCTGGAACTGTGGCCGAACTGACTGACCAATCTCTTTTGCGGCATTGGGCTCAGAAGGACAGCGCGGTCTGTGTTCTCATGCCGTTCAGGATCATCGTAGATATAAACGCTGACTTATGAACGTGGTGGTGGGTTTGTTGATGATGGTCATTTGCTGAGGGTGAGGAGCCGTCAGCCATTATTTTTTACGAATGAATTGTATTGCGCTCTGGATCTTGAGGTTGCAACTTTCCGTTACCTAGTCAGGTCGGGCATATGGGAAGGACGTGTGACGCTGATTGCTGGTATATCCGACAGACGAAGACATTGGTAATTTGTCGGTACCTGTGAAGTTTTGGATGTCTCTTGTGGCGTTGCAGGTCATTTCTGTAGACGGTAAATTCGTTGGGCTGCTGGCAGCAGCGTAGAGATGCGGCCTCAACGAGTTTCGGGTTCCTGAAGTTGGGTGTCTGTCAATGCTTTGGTATATCGATTGTCTTATGGCAAAATTGTCTCACTATGGTGCAATTTTTAACCGTGAGTCTGAGTGCGAGCTTCATCCTCATCTGGTGTATCGCCAATATTTCTTTTACTGCGTGACTATCGCACGGTGATCCAATTTTCCAGCTAATATCAACTATAATGACCCTGGTCTCAAGTTCGACATGTATAATAAAAACGATTGAGACTTATCTGCAATAGTGTTACTATATCAAAATAAAATATTTAGTTGATTAAAGAAGAGATTCTTAATAATAAAGTATGGGGCCAACGTCTTTGATGTTGGCCCCATCCCGCTATGTGCATACTGACTATTGTTATTTGGGCAATTGATGATCTCCTTGATTATGTATTTATACTATTGCCTGACAGAATATTAATTCTGTCGATCTCGATATTGACAGGCGAAGCATTTTCACCGTCGATGGTGACGGCCGGAAAGAATAGAGAGATCACAGTGATCACTGTAACAACTTTCCCTTTTCGTTTCCGGTGTAAAGGCGGATCCTCTATGTTTTCATGACGCTCCTTTCTCTTTTTTCGTTTCTTTTGGGAAGGTGGCTCTTCTATACTTTCACGATGCTCCTTTTTGGTTTTTGCCATCATGGCCTCCTTGTACGATCGCGCACATGGCGGGATTTTGCACTCTAGTAATAGATTTGCTGCATGTCCAGTTAGGGAGTGTTT
>NZ_NEWD01000056.1 GCF_002234915.1 Bifidobacterium vansinderenii
TGCTATGAGACTAGTACTGTCAGAACCATCCAATAACAAAGGAGTTGGTCTATGACTACGAATGATCCGGAAGACAGAAAGTCTCAGGACCCGTTACGCAACGCGTTCATTGAAATGGGTACGAAACAGTATTTTGCGGAATACCAAAACGAAGATGATCCCGTACTGGGCATTTCTCTGGACGATTTCAAGAAAGTACAGCGTGAGGTAAATGCTAGCGGGATCAAAGATGATCTCGCACGATTGGTCAAGGATGACGAACGTCGCAAAAATCTGATCAAAAGTGTTGCAGATCAACTGCACTTCGCCATAGATATGGAAAAAACTGATTATGAGATGCAGTTTGCCGAGCAACTAGAACGCATCATCTATGAAACTCCCTCAGTATTTACCGCATACCACAAGTGGGCCAAACAGATGGCCGACATAATCGCCGGCGGTACTCTGACGGATGACGAGCGGTCATTGTATTCAGAACGAATGTGGGAATTGGGCTGGCTACTGGAATCGGAATCTCACGAACAATGCAAATGCGTATCATGCATTGCGCGTAGTAAAGATTTACGTGATGCCATAACCGAAGGTCAGCTTGGCGGGAGGAAATCCGCGCTGGATTGTTATGCCGACGAAATGCGTAAAGCAACGCCCGGCACCTTTGGTACGTGGGCGTTTGATACGAGTCAGCGTCACTCCACTCTATCGGAGCAGGACTCTCTGGCTTTAGAACAGTTGCGTAATGACTACGAATATGCCGGCGAACCGGATCATCAGCACAAGGTCGACGTCGACAAAAAGGACCTGTTGGGTGCGCTATATGATAAGTTCTGCACGGATGAGAAACACCGGCCGAACACGAAGGTCATGTTCCTGTTTCTTAACTGGGGAGACATGATCTCCCCCTATCGACCGCTGCATATCAATCCCGGCCCGCGCCCCAAAGATTATTGCGGCAATGATCTCAAGCCGTATCAGCCTGATCTTCTCCTATACCACGACTTCTCCGGCCCTCTCTTTGCCTCAACGGAGCCGGATCCGGTATGGTCATACGGGTTAGACGCTCAGGTCTCCGGCAAGTCAGACAACATCGGTCGGTTCGTCCGCGCCGTCTATGACACCCCATTAAGGGGCGGTTTCATGACCGACTTCTACAAAGGCATCGCCACTCCGGACTCAACGCTGCTCAATCAGATTCTCGAAGGTAATTCCGCCGAAGTAGACAATGCCATGCTCCAGCTGCTCCAGACTGAGCATGACATACTGAAGGAAGCCAACGAACAGCGTCTCAAAAACCAAGGCCAGAGCAATATTGAAAATCGCAGCAGACCTCTGCTGCTCGTCACGTCGCGCGCCTACAGCGTTATTCGATACGACCTCGGACTCACCAGAAAGCAGATAAAAATCAAGCCTGATGGGAAGAAACAGATAAAATTCAAGCCTGCCAGCGAACGAGTGCTCAAAGACATCAAACCATGGCAGATTATTCCTTGGCCACATCATTCCGGCAGCAACGGGCACTTTCAAGCGAAAGAACTCATCGAAGCATATGGTCGGGCATTCTGTGCAATCAACTATGTTGATGACGGACAAACCAAATTGCCAATCAGCACGGACTCCAGCGAAGAAAAACTAAAGAATTTCTTCTGCATCCGATTCTACAAAGACAATCAGGGGCGGTTCCGCGATCTCATGGATACCGTGTTCAAGGTAGATGATCCTTCTCTCAAACGGATCGAAGATGCTTTGGAGAAAGATCCAACATTCTCCGAAGGAACCGTGTCACATTTAGACGAGACCGCCATAGCTAGAATTATCGATCTGCTCTTCCAAAACGCTAACGAAGACGACGATACGGCTGCTCGATTGAATGAATTCCGAGAATGCTTCAAGCACGCACTGGCTACAAGTAGCAAGATAAAAGCAAAGGATGTGATGAAACTGTTCACCGACATGATTAAGGCCGAAGCCCCTATCATCAAAAAGTTCGGCGAGCCCGATAAGCCCAAGAAGGATAAAGACAAAACCCTGAAGGAGTTGTTCAACGATGCTTGGAACGCAGAGCAGAAAC
>NZ_NEWD01000057.1 GCF_002234915.1 Bifidobacterium vansinderenii
GGAGCTATTCCGGAGTACGGGGCAGGTTGGTCACGCATTACTCACCCGTTCGCCACTCTCACCCGCCAGCAAGCTGGCAGGATCCCGTTCGACTTGCATGTGTTAAGCACGCCGCCAGCGTTCGTCCTGAGCCAGAATCAAACCCTCCACAAAAAAACCTTCATGAAGAGCCAAAAAACATGACTCGAAAAAAAGAAAAGAAAAAGACAGACAAAACACCAACCAGGAAACCCCGGCCAATGCTCGCACAATCCTTCCAAAAAACCCGACCACAATCACAGCCCCTCTCGGGACACTCCACAAACGGGAGCCATGGCCGGACTGGCAATCAAAACTTAGTAGTACAAAACACGCTCTTGAGTTCTCAAACCACCACCACACCGAACAAGCAAGTAATCCGAAGATTTCTTGTCGCTGTCAGGCAGCGAGTAGATAACTTACACGAGAACAGGAATCCATGCAAATCGGCATGGTAAAGCACGCCAAGAATCGTTGAAACGACGGCGTTCTCTCGGCGTGTCGCAAAATGCGTATTTCACGTCTTCACCATCAGTGTACGTCGATCAGAACATGAGGAAAAACCGAAATCTCATTCTTGGACGGCGCGTCGCGCAGCGTTCATCTTCATTGCACGACGTTCACCACGGCACAGACACTCTCGTAACCTGCAATCAGTAGTCGTGCCAGGTCTCACAACCGAGCCGATAAGGCATATTATGTCGAAAACACAAAAAGCCTCGTGACCGAAACCGATCATGAGGCTCTTCTCCTCACCAACGGGCTGTGATTCGTCGCCCTAATCTCAGCACATGCAGATTCGCCAACATGGCAAGCACAGCGACGATCAGCAACGCCGCGTATCACCAATGGCACCGGAGATCGTCACCTTCGCGAACTCCGCGGTTCCGCTCTTCGTGCCGGTCTGCGCCACACCCAGGAACACGGACATCACCGTGGTCCCCACCGCACCGACAAGCTGCTGAAACGTACTGAACACCGCATTGCCATCGGGCTTGAACTGCGGCGCGATGGATCCCATACCGCTGGTCATCGTATTGGCGAAGCACACAGAGAATCCGAGCACGTAGGCCAAGAAGATGCCAGAGAAACGGACCGCTGCGTAATACTCCCAACCGTATCAACGGAGAGCAGGCACTACGACTCATCCGTGCGAACAGCACCAACATGACAACGCAGACGATCAGTAGACACGCAGGAAGGATCAGGGCACGTACGGTGCCATCGGAATGTCCTCTCAACGCGGTGATGACGAGGCCGCCGCGTTCCACCGCGAAGATGAACGACACAAATGCAATGGCAATGCACAGCACGTGCAACGTATTGAGATGTTTCCACCATAGGAGTGACCTGACGAATGGAGATTAGTCCAGGAATCATGAAAATGATGAGTAGCGCAAATGTGATGACGAAAGTCCAACGCCATGGCATGAACGTGCTGACCAGACATCAGTGAGCTGATCATCCATTACTGGTGTTCCAAGCGGCCGCCGACAATGTCCAGATATGGGAAAAGGGGAGAAGCCGTGTGGCTTCTCCCCTTTTCGGAAGAGTGGATTGCGGTGGTGTGCTACTCTCCCACACCCTGTCGAGTGCAGTACCATCGCCGTGCCAGGTCTTAGCTTCCGGGTTCGGAATGGGTCCGGGCGTCTCCCCTGGGCCATGACCGCCGCAAAATATTGAAATTATCACCGGGGATCATCCCGGTGGATGGTGGTGGTCTGGGAACCGGCTAGCGGACGCGTCGTGTGTTTTCGTGTCGATCGCAGTGTGAACCAAAAGTGCTCCGTGCTTGTCCGGGAACGTCTGGAATTCGTTCCGGGAACCCAACCCCCGAGGGTGTTGGGTTGTGTTGTCGCTCGTCCGTTAGTACCGGTCAGCTCCACCCCTCGCGGGGCTTCCACGTCCGGCCTATCAACCACGTGTTCTCCATGGGGACTACACACGCTTAACGCGTGACGGAATGCTTATCTTGGAGAGGGCTTCCCGCTTAGATGCTTTCAGCGGTTATCCCATCCG
>NZ_NEWD01000058.1 GCF_002234915.1 Bifidobacterium vansinderenii
CATCACGATTCATACCAGGCCTCCTTGTTGATCAGCATCTTTGCCATCAAGAAAACCGGGGTTGGTCCAGAGAGTCCAGAGCCAACAGACAATGTGGTCGAATGGACCCTCCTCGTCAGACAAGCCCATCGGCCACGACGATAAATCGAGAGAGTGCCTGAATATATGGGAAAAAGCGCGGATATAGGGTTATAGGCCAGAATGTGTGTCTGTTTTGGCTTGTCAGGCCTTGGGATGATTGGTGTTTCTCTTGTTTGAGTTGTGTGGGCGGGGAACTTGAGGTCGGCCGGAATGTGTGTCTGGAATAGGTCGTAAGGCCTTGTGGAACAAGGGTTGAGCGGCTTTTGAGTTGGCGTGGCAGATTGGGTGGATGAACACACCCAGTTGCGCCGTGTGCGGCGAGTCGATGAAGCGGAATGGAAGGACGAGCGCGGGACGGATCAGGTGGCGGTGCCGGAACGCGGAATGCGGCAGTTCACACACTCAGTCACGTGACAACGGTGCCCGTGATCTGCGGTCCGGTTTGGATTGGCTGTTCTCGAAACAGTCGCAGGCCGAGCACCGTCTGCCGGCCCGTACGCTTCGTCGCAGGTGCGGGCTCATGTGGAGCCTGTGGCCCCCGGTGCCGCTGGTGGACGAGGTCCACCGCGTGGTGCATGTGGACGGCATCCACCTGCACCGGGATGCGGTGGTGCTGATCGCCGTGGCCGACGGGTATGTGATCGGCTGGCATATCGCCAGGAGCGAGCGGGCGGCCTCATGGCAGTGCCTGATGGGCAGGATCGCGCCGCCGGACGTGCTCGTATGCGACGGGGGAGGCGGCATCCTCAAGGCCGCGAAGACGATATGGCCCGACACGAGGATCCAGCGCTGCCTGTTCCACGTGCAGGCCAACATCATGGAACTGACCGGCATGAGGCCCCGTCTGGAGGCGGGCAGACGACTGCGCGCGATCGCCGTGGCGTTGGCGCGCGTCAGGGACAAGGACTCCGCCGCCGCATGGCTCGTCTCCTACAACCAATGGGAGCGGGACTTCGCCGCCTTCCTCGACGAGAAGAGCCGGCACGCGGACGGCAGCGTGAACGACATGCACCAGCGGCTCGTCAAGGCGCGTCGCATGATCCGCCGTCGCATCCGCGAGGGCCGGCTGTTCACGTTCCTCGACGAGGGGCTCACGGCCGACGGCCCGGTGCCGTCCACGAACAATCTCATCGAATCATGGAACGCGCGTCTGCGCGACATGCTGCGCCATCACCGGGGATTGAGGGCTATAGGAACAAGAGTGTTGCTTATGTTCCGGGTTTGGCCTTACGGCAGTAGGCGTGTCGGGGTGTTATTTTTCCGCGTGAAAAAATAGGGGCGTTCCTCTGGTGGGCTGGATGCATGAGGACGAAATCCAGCAAGGCGAAGAAATGCCCCGTGTGCGGGTCGGCGATGAAGCGGAACGGCAGGACGAGGGCGGGAACCCAGCGGTGGATGTGCGTCGCGTGTTCGCTGACCGGGGTCATGCGTCAGCAGGACGCGGAACGTGGCAGGCAGCTCGACGCGTTCCTCGGCTGGCTGCTCGGCCGCGCGTCCCAGTCCTCATGCGACGCGCACGGCGATGCGCGGGCATTGCGCAAGCGGACAGCGTGGTGCTGGAACATCCGGCCCGAGATTCCCCCGTGCACGGTGAAGCATCACACGGTGATGGCGGACGGCACGTACATGAGCCACGGCTGGTGCCTGATCACGGCGGTCGACGGCGAAAGCGGCGAGGTGCTGGGTTCCCAGTGGTGCCCGCATGAGTCGAAGGCGGCCTACGTTGCGCTGTTCTCGCGCATCCCCTCGCCCGACGTGCTGGTCACGGACGGGCTGCGCGGCGCGGAGACGGCCTGCAACGCCGTATGGCCGTCCACGCGGATCCAGCGCTGCCTGGTGCACGTGCAGCGCAACACGAGGGCCGACCTGACCTCGAAACCCAGGCTCGAGGCGGGCAGGGAACTCAAGAAGCTCTCCGACCGGCTCACCAAGGTGCATGACGCCGAGCAGGCGGCCAAATGGGGCGAGGCGCTCAACGCATGGCACCTGCGTTGGAGGGACTTCATCGACGAACGCACCCTCGCGAAGGACGATCCCGACAACCCGAAGGCCTCCAAACAGGAGTGGTGGTGGACGCATCAGGAGGTCCGCCGCTGCTACCGGCGGTTGGAGAAGCTGTTCCGCGAGGGCAAACTGTTCGCGTTCCTCGAGCCATCGCTGACCGCCGCAGGCCCCGTGGCGCGCACCACGAACCGTCTCGAGGGCGGCGTCAACTCGCCGCTCAAGCACGTGCTCCTCGACCACCACGGACTGCCCGAGGAGCACATGAGACGCGCCTGCGAATGGGTGTGCTACATGAAAAGCGGTTCCCCGGATCCCAAATCGCTGATCAGGCCCGAACACTGGAAACCCCTGCGCCGGGCGGCACGACCGGATGACAGCGGCGACGACGGATCTCCGCAATACGGCACAGGCGTCGACTGGAACGAGTTCCACACCCACACCGAATGGAACCAAACCGACTAGAAACCGAAGGCTAAAGCAACACTTTTGTTCCTATAGGCCGGGATTGAGGCTGATCAGGCAGCTGAAGGCGATCTGCTGGTGGTGCCACCAGCACACCGAGCATCCCGAGACGGACGCGTGGCTCGCGGCCAACGCCATCACCGACCAACAGCTCGAGGACCTCTACAAGAGAGCATGGGAGCAAAGCCCCCAAGGCCTATACGAGACCTTCGGCATCCCCATGAGATACGGCACCGGCATCGACTGGAACGACTTCCACACCCGCGTCGAATGGCAGTCAAACGACTAGACCACCAGACACACAATTTGGCCTATAACCCCGGATATACGAAAAAGACCTCTTGGTGGAGTATATGCTCTCTACCAAGAGGTCTTCTCTAACGTGTGATTGCGGTGGTGTGCTACTCTCCCACACCCTGTCGAGTGCAGTACCATCGCCGTGCCAGGTCTTAGCTTCCGGGTTCGGAATGGATGCCGGGCGTCTCCCCTGGGCCATGACCGCCGCAAAACTTGGAATTGTCACCGGGATCATCCCGGTGCTCGGGTGATGGTTTGGGAACCGGCTAGCGGACGCGGTTGTGATTCTCGTTGTCGATCGCAGTGTGAACGATATGTGCTCCGTGTCATCCGAACGGTCGCGTGGATCCGTTCCGGGAACCCAACGGTGTTGGGTTGTGTTGTCGCTCGTCCGTTAGTACCGGTCAGCTCCACCCCTCGCGGGGCTTCCACGTCCGGCCTATCAACCACGTGTTCTCCATGGGGACTACACACGCTAACGCGTGACGGAATGCTTATCTTGGAGAGGGCTTCCCGCTTAGATGCTTTCAGCGGTTATCCCATCCGAACGTAGCCAACCAGCCGTGCCCCTGGCGGGACAACTGGCATACCAGAGGTTCGTCCACCCAGGTCCTCTCGTACTATGGGCAGGGCTCCTCAACATTCCAACGAGCGCAGAGGATAGAGACCAAACTGTCTCACGACGTTCTGAACCCAGCTCGCGTGCCGCTTTAATCGGCGAACAGCCGAACCCTTGGGACCTGCTCCAGCCCCAGGATGCGACGAGCCGACATCGAGGTGCCAAACCATCCCGTCGATATGGACTCTTGGGAATGATCAGCCTGTTATCCCCGGGGTACCTTTTATCCGTTGAGCGATGCCGCGCCCGTGCGCCGGCACCGGATCACTATCTCCGACTTTCGTCCCTGCTCGACCCGTCGGTCTCACAGTCAAGCCCGCTTGTGCGATTGCACTCGACACCCGATTGCCAACCGGGCTGAGCGGACCTTTGAGCGCCTCCGTTACTCTTTGGGAGGCAACCGCCCCAGTTAAACTACCCGCCAGGCACTGTCCCTGACCAGGATGACTGGTCGAGGTTAGACGCCAGATGAAGACAGAGCGGTATTTCAACGACGGCTCCACACGGGCTGGCGCCCATGCTTCGAAGCCTCCCGCCTATGCTACACAGTCCACACCTAACGACAATACCAAGGTATAGTAAAGGTCCCGGGGTCTTTTCGTCCTTCTGCGCTTAACGAGCATCTTTACTCGTACTGCAATTTCGCCGAGCTCCTGGTCGAGACAGTGGGGAAGTCGTTACGCCATTCGTGCAGGTCGGAACTTACCCGACAAGGAATTTCGCTACCTTAGGATGGTTATAGTTACCACCGCCGTTTACCGGGGCTTGAATTCACCGCTTCGCCTAAGCTGACGGATCCTCTTAACCTTCCGGCACCGGGCAGGCGTCAGTGCATATACAGCGGCTTGCGCCTTCGCATGCACCTGTGTTTTTGGTAAACAGTCGCTACCCCCTGGCCTGTGCCACCCCCAACGGCTCCCCTCGCAAGGAGGATCACCACCGGGGGTCTCCCTTAAACCGAAGGAACGGGAGCAATTTGCCGAGTTCCTTGACCAGGATTCGCTCGATCGCCTTGGCATTCTCTGCCTGACCACCAGTGTCGGTTTCGGGTACGGGCGGCAACGGCCCTCACGCCGAAGCTTTTCTCGGCAGCATGGGATCACCGGATTCGGGGTCGAAGACCCCCCATCATCACGCCTCACCATACACGCACCCCGGATTTGCCTGGGATGCTGGCCACACGCTTGACCACGGAAAACCACCTCCGCGGCCGGCTACCCTCCTGCGTCACTCCTGCGCTCTCCTACTACGGCTACGGTCCCAACGCCGACCCCCATCCGCCACCCGAAGGAGGCATCAGAGGGAAGACGAGGTTAGTACTCGCCGCCTCGGACCTGTCGGTCCGCCGCCGGTACGGGAATATCAACCCGTTCATCCATTCGACTACGCCTGTCGGCCTCGCCTTAGGACCCGACTCACCCAGGGACGATGAACGTGGCCCTGGAACCCTTGGTCATCCGGCGCGGGGGATTGTCACCCCCGTCTCGCTACTCATGTCTGCATTCTCACTCCCATACGGTCCACCACAGGCTTACGCCGCGGCTTCACCCCATACAGGACGCTCTCCTACCCAGTGACACGAAGTCACTGCCGCGTCTTCGGTGGCGTGCTTGAGCCCCGCTACATTGTCGGCGCAGGACCACTAGACCAGTGAGCTGTTACGCACTCTTTCAAGGATGGCTGCTTCTGAGCCAACCTCCTGGCTGTCTATGCGACCCCACATCCTTTCCCACTTAGCACGCGCTTCGGGACCTTAGACGACGATCTGGGCTGTCTCCCTCTCCACGACGAAGCTTATCCCCCGCCGGGTCACTGCCGGAATACACTTCACAGGTATTCGGAGTTTGGCTGCTGTTGGTACCCTATACGGGCCCGCAAGCATCCAGTAGCTCTACCCCCTGGAAGCAATCAACCGACGCTGCACCTAAATGCATTTCGGAGAGAACCAGCTATCACGGAATTTGATTGGCCTTTCACCCCTAACCCCAAGTCATCCCCCCAGTTTTCAACCTAGGTGGGTCCGGTCCTCCACGCGGTCTTACCCGCGCTTCAACCTGCTCAGGGCTAGATCATCCCGCTTCGGGTCCAGGGCACGCGACTCAAACGCCTTTTAAGACTCGCCTTCGCTACGCGTACGCCACACGGCTTACGCTCGCCACGCACCACTGACTCGCAGACTCATTTTTCGATAGGCACGCCGTCACCCCTCAGGGCTCCGACGGTTTGTAAGCGCATGGTTTCAGATACTATTTCACTCCCCTCCCGGGGTACTTTTCACCTTTCCCTCACGGTACTCGTACGCTATCGGTCACACGGGAATATTCAGGCTTATCCAACGGTCTGGACGGATTCACGCGGGATTCCACGAGTCCCGCGCTACTTGGGAGAACATATCGACGGGCCAGGAGCTGCCGGCTACGGGGCCATCACCCTCTACGGCCGGGAATTCAATCCCGTTCGCCTGACTCCTGACTTTATCACCGCCGCCGGGCTCGTCGGCACCCGGACAACGCTTCCCACGACACCGCGAACGCAACCCCCGACGGGTATCACACGAACACGGTTTAGCCATCATCCGCTTTCGCTCGCCACTACTCACGGAATATCCTTTCCTGCAGGTACTGAGATGTTTCACTTCCCTGCGTACCCCCCGCACGAATGCGGTGACAGCCCACAACGACTGCCGGGTTTCCCCATTCGGACACCCTCGGATCAAAGCCTGGTCGGCGGCTCCCCGAGGCCTATCGCGGCCCCCCACGTCCTTCATCGGTCCCGTGTGCCAAGGCATCCACCATACGCCCTTCAAGACAACACGCAACACACAAGCATTGCATGCGCCCGAAGAACCCAGCGAACATCCGGACAACACATCATCACACAAATGATCACAAAACGATCGACCGAGCCACATGAAAAAACCACATGGCCCGACGAAAAATCACAGCAAGCCACACCACCCGAAGGCGACATGACCTGCTCGCGTCCACTATCCAGTTCTCAAACAACCACCCCACAACCAGCAGGACAACACCCCACACGGGAATGCCGACCCGACCGGCCGAGGACCCGAAACCACCCACCAGGGAAAACCCCTGGGGTCGCGGTCCGGGAACCCAACAGCGCGTCCCATACTCCCAAGAATCGACCGTAACCACACCAGCACGCCCCATCTTGCCTACCCGAGGGAACATCCCACGGGCGCGGGGCACGGACGACCACCACGACAGGCGGCCGATTTTCACAAGAATCTCCGTAGAAAGGAGGTGATCCAGCCGCACCTTCCGGTACGGCTACCTTGTTACGACTTAGTCCCAATCACGAGCCTCACCTTAGACGGCTCCATCCCTTGCGGGTTAGGCCACCGGCTTCGGGTGCTGCCCACTTTCATGACTTGACGGGCGGTGTGTACAAGGCCCGGGAACGCATTCACCGCGGCGTTGCTGATCCGCGATTACTAGCGACTCCACCTTCACGGAGCCGAGTTGCAGGCTCCGATCCGAACTGAGACCGGTTTTCAGGGATCCGCTCCGGCTCGCACCATCGCATCCCGCTGTACCGGCCATTGTAGCATGCGTGAAGCCCTGGACGTAAGGGGCATGATGATCTGACGTCATCCCCACCTTCCTCCGAGTTAACCCCGGCGGTCCCCCGTGAGTTCCCGGCATAATCCGCTGGCAACACGGGGCGAGGGTTGCGCTCGTTGCGGGACTTAACCCAACATCTCACGACACGAGCTGACGACGACCATGCACCACCTGTGAACCCGCCCCGAAGGGAAGCCACATCTCTGCGGCGGTCGGGAACATGTCAAGCCCAGGTAAGGTTCTTCGCGTTGCATCGAATTAATCCGCATGCTCCGCCGCTTGTGCGGGCCCCCGTCAATTTCTTTGAGTTTTAGCCTTGCGGCCGTACTCCCCAGGCGGGACGCTTAACGCGTTAGCTCCGACACGGAACCCGTGGAATGGGCCCCACATCCAGCGTCCACCGTTTACGGCGTGGACTACCAGGGTATCTAATCCTGTTCGCTCCCCACGCTTTCGCTCCTCAGCGTCAGTAACGGCCCAGAGACCTGCCTTCGCCATTGGTGTTCCTCCCGATATCTACACATTCCACCGTTACACCGGGAATTCCAGTCTCCCCTACCGCACTCCAGCCCGCCCGTACCCGGCGCAGATCCACCGTTAAGCGATGGACTTTCACACCGGACGCGACGAGCCGCCTACGAGCCCTTTACGCCCAATAATTCCGGACAACGCTTGCGCCCTACGTATTACCGCGGCTGCTGGCACGTAGTTAGCCGGCGCTTATTCGAAAGGTACACTCACTCTCGCTTGCTCCCAATCAAAAGCGGTTTACAACCCGAAGGCCGTCATCCCGCACGCGGCGTCGCTGCATCAGGCTTTCGCCCATTGTGCAATATTCCCCACTGCTGCCTCCCGTAGGAGTCTGGGCCGTATCTCAGTCCCAATGTGGCCGGTCGCCCTCTCAGGCCGGCTACCCGTCGAAGCCATGGTGGGCCATTACCCCACCATCAAGCTGATAGGACGCGACCCCATCCCATACCAGTAAAACCCTTTCCCACACCCCCATGCAGAGGCGCGGAGCATCCGGCATTACCACCCGTTTCCAGGAGCTATTCCGGAGTACGGGGCAGGTTGGTCACGCATTACTCACCCGTTCGCCACTCTCACCCGCCAGCAAGCTGGCAGGATCCCGTTCGACTTGCATGTGTTAAGCACGCCGCCAGCGTTCGTCCTGAGCCAGAATCAAACCCTCCACAAAAAAACCTTCATGAAGAGCCAAAAAACATGACTCGAAAAAAAGAAAAGAAAAAGACAGACAAAACACCAACCAGGAAACCCCGGCCAATGCTCGCACAATCCTTCCAAAAAACCCGACCACAATCACAGCCCCTCTCGGGACACTCCACAAACGGGAGCCATGGCCGGACTGGCAATCAAAACTTAGTAGTACAAAACACGCTCTTGAGTTCTCAAACCACCACCACACAGGCAAGCGACTCAGACCACAACCTGAACCATCCGTGCCGGGCAGCAAAAGATAAACATACACAAGAACCCACCGGCCCGCAACCCGGGCACAGCAAAACAGAGCAAAACCGTTGAAAACACAAGCTTCGCTCGGCGTGTCGCAAAAGCATGAAATCACGTCTATCTCTAGTCTAGACA
>NZ_NEWD01000059.1 GCF_002234915.1 Bifidobacterium vansinderenii
GCCGAAGGCGAAGGCCAAGGCGGCGGAGTTGGAGAGGAAGCTGCACCGGGTGATCGATGAGGGGGTGCGGCCGGAGGAGCTGTAAGGACAAGAGGAAGATTGGCGAGAGCCGGTCTTTGGCTCTGATTGGGCATGACCTGAGGTCGAAGGGCTTGTCCCCTCCCCCTCAGTCGGCTGCGCCNACAGCGCGGGTTCTAGTGATCGTTGCAACACCTGGTGATCCGGGAGGAGATTTCGGGTGGGCAGGTGGGTGTTCGATGGTGTTGGGTACGCGACTCGTGGCGAGATGTGCAAGGCGCGTCGGGATCGGTACGTGGAGCTCATAGCCGGCGGGATGAACTACACGCAGGCCGCGAGAGCGGTCGGGGTCTCGAAGCGTACGGGCAAGGTATGGCGTAACGGGGGCGCCAGCGGCGGTCGTCGTGTGCAGCCGTCCGTGGTGATCCGGTATGCTCCCGTCATGCATGAGTCGAAGACGATCAGCCCACGGTTCCTGGATCTGGAGAGTCGCATCAGCATCGCCGATTGGCGGCATGCCGGCATGGGCGTGCGCGAGATCGCCAGACGGCTCGGACGTCCCGCGTCGACCGTGTCCCGGGAGCTCGCGCGCAACACGAATCCATCCACCGGCGAGTATGAGCCGAACCGGGCCCAGCGGATGAGCGCCGGACGTCGTTCGAGGCCCAAGACCGCGAAGGTGCGTGCGGTGCCCGGCCTGCTCGACTACATCCGGCGCAGGCTCTCCGACGAGTGGAGCCCCGAACAGATCATGTTGAGGCTGAGGCGCGACTTCCCGGATAATGAAGCCATGCACGTGTGCACCGAGACGATCTACCAGGCCATCTACGTCCAGGCCAGGGGCGAGCTGAGGAGGGGCGTGGCCGGGGCCCTGCGCTCCGGACGGGCCATGAGGCGCCCGAGGAACGACGGGAGCGAACGCAGGCCCCGGTTCCGCGAGCCGATGGTCATGATCTCCGAGCGTCCCGCGGAGGCGGAGGACCGTGCCGTGCCCGGCCATTGGGAGGGCGACCTGATCATGGGCGCGAACAACCGCAGCGCGATCGGCACGCTCGTGGAGCGCTCCACCCGGTTCCTGATCCTTCTGCATCTGCCCGACGGGCATGACGCCGAACACGTCCAACGGGCGATCATCGACCGGATGGGAGAACTGCCCGCCGTTCTGCGACGGTCCCTGACCTGGGACCAGGGTTCGGAACTCGCGCTCCACAGACGCATCTCGGCCTCGCTGGACATGGACGTGTTCTTCTGCGACCCGCATTCGCCGTGGCAGCGGGGCACGAACGAGAACACGAACGGGCTGCTGCGCCAGTATTTCCCGAAGGGGGCCGACCTGGGCGGGTATTCGCGGGCGTATCTGGACATGATCGCGGCCAAAATGAACAACCGTCCCAGAAAGACCCTTGACGCCAGGTCTCCGATCGAGGTCATGCTCGACCTGATCGAAGCGGCATGATACGATCACACAACCAAATCAGACAGCAACACAGGTGTTGCAACCACCACTAGAATCCGCCATGTCTCCTCCTTCCCCTTGAGGGGAAGGTGTCGGCGCCAGCCGACGGATGAGGTGACCGTCAGCCTCCGGGAGCCCGGCGAGCCAGTCACCCAATCCCCGCCGCGATAAGCGGATTGATGGCGGCGATGCTGTCCCGTTGCACGAACGACGATTCGAAGTGCAGCGGTAC
>NZ_NEWD01000006.1 GCF_002234915.1 Bifidobacterium vansinderenii
CATCGTCGTATGGGTGAGGACCCATTCATACGGCATACGAGATACACGGCGTGATGCGCGACCACGCGGTCGTACATCACGCGCAACGATCGGAGGGCGCACAACATGGGGCTCATATCGGCGATGCAGGGGTTCTGCGTCATCGGCATCATCATTCTCATCGGCTACATCGCGGCTCGCTTCCGCATCGGCGGGCCCACCGCGCAGATGGTGCTCAACAGGTTCAGCTATTTCGTGTCCACGCCGTGCCTGATGTTCGCGATCCTGTCGAAGGAGCATCTGTCGGACGTGTTCAAGCCGTCGATCGCGGTGGCGATCGCATGTGCGGTGGTCACGGGAGCGATATTCCTCTGTTTGAACGCGACGATGTTTCACATGGGTTCGGCGGACACGACGATCGGCGTTCTGGTCTCGATGTACATGAACGCGAACAACATCGGTCTGCCGATCGCCACGTACATTCTCGGCAATCCGGCCGCGGTCACGCCGATCGTGCTGATCCAGCAGGTGCTGTTCACGCCGATCGCGCTCACGTCGCTGGACCTGTCGTCGCGTGGCAAAGTGAGCGTGAAGGCGATCGTGACGCAGCCGCTGCACCAACCGATTCTGATCGGCGTGATGATCGGCATCGTCGCGTCCGCGGTCAGCGATGCGGCCGGCTGGTTCGTCGTACCGAGCTATATCTACGATCCGATCAACATCGTGGGCAATTCCGCGGTGCCGCTGATCCTCATGGCGTTCGGCATGTCGCTGCACGGGTCGAAGCCGCTGGGCAGGGATTCGAACCGAGCGGCCACGATCACTGCCGCCCTGTTGAAGAACGCGATCATGCCGCTCGTCGCGTTCCTGATCGCCTACTTCATGGGTTTCCGTGGCGCGGAACTATACTCGTGCGTGGTGCTGGCCGCGCTGCCCACCGCGCAGAACGTATACAACTATGCGTCCCGGTATGAGGCGGGCACCACGTTCGCGCGTGACGGCATTCTGCTGAGCACGCTGTCGTCACCGATCTTCATCTTCGTGATCGCAGGACTGCTGGGGTCGTGAGTGCCGACCTCATGAGGGTTTCATATGCGAGTTGGCTCCGATAACGTCCCATAGCCAACGCGTATGACGGCCTCGTCGTGTCTGCAGCCGTACTCCCCTAGACTCGCTGATATCCATACGGAATCCGCGGCGAATCATGGGGATGGCCGCTGCGGAAATACGTCTTTCATGGCAGTCCGACGAGAAAGGTCGATCAGTGAACAAACGCGAACGCGTGCTCAACGCCCTCAACAACCGTCCCGTCGATCATGTGCCGGTGGGCTTCTGGTTCCATTTCTCCGGCGAGGAGGCGACCGGCGAGCGCAACGTGCAGGCGCACCTCAACTACTATCGGCAGACGGATCTCGATTTTCTCAAGGTCATGTCCGACGGGTTCTTCAACTATCCGTTCAACGTGGAGATCACCGAGGCGCACGACTGGTATGGGCTGGAGCCGTTGCAGCCGCATGATCCGTGGATCGAGCAGCAGGTGGAGCGCGTTCGTGATCTAGTTGCGGCAATCGGCGATGAGCGCTGCGTGTTCTACAACGTGTTCGCACCGTTGTCGTATCTGCGGTTCGGCGCCGAGCAGGTGGGCCGTCATTTCGATCGCGTGGTCGCCGATCTGCGTGAGGATCCCAATGCCGTGCTGCACGCGTTGGACACGATCGGCCAGACCGCGTCGATTCTGGCGCGACGTGTGATCGAGGAGGCCGGAGCGGACGGCGTGTACTACTGCGTGCAGAACGGCGAGAAAGGCCTGTTCACGCCGGAGGAGCATCGTCGTTGGGTCAGGCCGTCGGATCTGTATGCGCTTGAGCATGCCAACCGGTATTCGGACAACAACATCGTGCATTTCTGCGGGTTCGCCGGCAAGGAGAACCAGCTGGAACTGTGGCAGGACTACCCGGGCAAGGCGGTCAACTGGGCGGTGCATGTGGACGATCTGTCGCTGAACGACGGTCGTCTGTTCTTCGGCGGCCGTGCGTCGCTGGCCGGTTTCGAGACCCATTGGGACGCGAACGGACATCGCGGCATTATTTATAGCGGCACCAAGGAGGAGCTGCAGCAGTACACGCGCGATCTGATTCTTGACCATGGCAAGCATGGACTGCTGCTTGGCGGCGACTGCACGATCGACGCGAAACTTGATTGGGAGCGTATCCGCTGGATCGTGGAGGCTGCGCGCTCGCTGTAGTTTCACGTAATCTCGCTGCAGTTTTGTGCTGGACTGAGGGGGTTGAGGAAAGGTTGAGACGTCTCTGACATCTCCCGTCCATCACCGACCACATATCCCCCGGCACCCCCGTTATCACTCGTATACTGAGGGATGACACGGGGTGCCGTTCTGCGTTCCGGCGGAGTTTCCCAAGGAATACGCCGATGACCGGATGGCTGAGAGACACCCGCCGAACCTGTACGGGCAATGCTGACGAAGGGATGTCATATATGACCGAAAACAACGCCGTTACGAATGCCGCCGACAACGCAGCTAACAATGCCGCCCTTGAGGCCGACACGGTCACGGCCGAGACCGCCACGACCACGTATGAGCGTCTGCGCGCGCTCGTGCACGACGATTGGGAGGCGGCAGTCACCCATCGTTTCGTCAGGGAGCTGGTGGACGAGACCATCGACCCGGACGTGCTGCGTGACTATCTGATCCAGGACTACCAGTTCTCCGAGGACTTCCTGTCGCTGCTCGGTCAGGTGCTGGCGTCGGCCGACACGATGAAGGCCAAGGTGCGTTATGCCGCGCAGCTCGGGTTCATTGCCGCCGACGAAGACACGTATTTTCAGGATCGCTTCGCCCAGTACGGTGTGAGCGAGGATCAGATCCTGCACCCTGAGCTGGCTCCGGCGAGTCTCGGTTTCAAGAAGCTGTACACCGACACCATCGAGACCCGTTCGTACAAGGATGGTCTGGCCGTGCTCGTGGTGGCCGAAAGTCTGTATCTGGATTGGGCCGAGCGTGCCACCGACCATGGTCGCAAGCTACCCGTGAAGCCCGAGCATCGCGGCTGGGTGGACGTGCATCGCGGCGAGTTCTTCAGCGAATGGGTGGACTTCCTGATCGCTGAACTCAACCGCGTTGCCAGCGCCGACGACCCCGAACTGCAGGAACGCTTCCGCACCGCCGTGAAGTACGAGCGCGGCTTCTTCGACGACGCCTACGCCAATAGGTAACCAAGACCGGGATGGTCGGCGGCGCCCCCACACGTTTCGGCTCCCCTCCCCGAGGGGAGCTGGCCACACACATACCAGCCAGAAAGAATCGAGAGAATCATGTGCGCCATCGCCATGCGCAATATCGACTACCAGCTGCAAATCGATGACGATTTCGGCCATAAATGTGCCATGCTGCTGCTCGGCATGCATCGATGGATCAATCAGCAAAGCACCAACGTCACCTTCACACCCGCCGGCAATCTGACATATAAAATCAGCATCAAATTAACGTTGGATCCCACCAAACATATTATGTGGGGCAATGATGAAAACCGGGAGAATCCCTACGTTGCGATTCCTCTATATTACATGGACAACGGTAATCATATTCATCTCAGCTTCTCTGACAACGATGGCCGCGAACTGATGACTTCCACATATACGGAAACTTCACAGATCACTATGGCAGCGCTCCAGTACTGCTGGGATCAGATTCCCGACCATGAAGAACTGAAATCAATAGTTGAACGATACCTTCGGACAGTATCTGATAACAAGGATTCATTCGACTTCGAGGATGCCCGCAATAAAGCATACACAAATATAATTTCCGATAACGATAAGGACAAAATACCAGCCGACATCCTCAGAAAGAAGCATCATTGGTATAGTCAGGAAATTGCTGGTCTCATATATCAGCTAGAAGAATCAACCACTACAGGCTCTGATAAACAATCAGGCGACAGCGCTTCGATACCTAACGCAATCAAAGACACATATGCAAGATATCTGGCATCTCTCCCTTCCCACAGATCCGACGACGAACAATTCTCTGGAGAGAAAAACGATAAACCCAATAACCAATCAACAATCGCTCTTCTCCTAGGAATTCATGAATTCATCAGCACAAATGTTTCTAAAGCTTCGTCTTCAGAGACAGAGCAAGAAGAGAATCAGAATAATACCGATGCCCTCATGGCCTTCCTGCTACTTTTATCCAATCTTTGCGAACAATACCCGGTCATTGTTTATGTTCACCGGAATGAATTGCAGCAGAAAATGCTATTCAATATCAAGTTCGACGACAGTTACCGTTCAACGGCCAGCATAGACGACTGGCTTAACGGCACAATCAAACACCCGCAAAAAACGTCTGCCACTTCTCTCAATACCATAAAGCACGGTCGCAAAATACTCGAGTTCATACCCCAACTCTTTCTTGGCCCTTTACATCTTGCCGATCACGTTAATCTCAGTTTCCAGTCATACGCATCGAGATCTTCACATATTGAAGTTACACCGATCGAGAACACGGTTATCACCAATGTTCATGAACTTGTTCCACATGGTCAGCTCGAAAGCAAAGAAACGAAAAACAAACCCGACGAATCCGATATCCGAATCCAATCATCGGCAGGACGCATTCATTGTGCCCGGTATATGAACCATCATCGATCCATCAGCCGTATTAGGCTAACAATCTTTCCGGATTATAGGAGTCTTCGATATTCCTCATTATGGGCAATGCTGTTATGCGCATTATCACTACTTAACCTCTATACAGCCACTACGGAATGCGAATCACTAGCCAGTCTATTTAGCGGAGACAATCTCATTGCCGGCCTATCGATGATTTTCACCCTATGGCTCGCAAAGACTCTTTCCGGAATCAATAATTCGATATCGGATCACATCAGGAAGAAACTCGACGACACCATATCGAAATCACTGATCTTCTACTCATTCTCTTATGCCATAACGTTTTTTAACACCAATAACCGCACTACGACTAATGACTGCTCCCTGCATTCTCTTAGCAGCATCGTCCCTCACACACCACTTGATCGGGCGGAGGTCTTAGTCTCACTAGTCCCTATCTTGATTTTTATCAAGACGATGATCTGGCTGTGCCGCTATAGCTGCAAGATATACATGGGAAAAGAATATTTCATAAATAGCGAAGAGCACAAACTTCATCATCGCGTATATTACGATCCCCAAAACCCGCCAGCAATGGATACCTTGGAAAAGGCACCATATAGCATTCTCGCAGAAAATAAAAAAGGGGAATTCATACTAGAACATCTTGATTCATATGTCAAAAGACAGTGGAGTAGAGAATAACCTAAAGAATCAATTGAATTTCAAAAGCACAAAGATTACAGACAAATGAAATCCACCCAATCAAAGGAGCAGAAGGCATGACTTTGCAGTATGAGAATATTCCGGAACCGGTGCATGATATTCCGCCGCTGAGCGAGTATGCAAAGTCGGTGATCGCACGGCTGGGCCTGGAGCCACATCCGGAGGGCGGATGGTATGTGCGCGACTGGCAGTCGTCGTCGCTCGCTCCCGCCGATTTCACATCGCCGACGCAGCATGCTGGATTCAGCATGGTTACCGGCAATCGCCCGCTGGCATCACTGATCTATTTCCTGCTGCCGACCGGCGATTTCAGCGACTGGCATCAGGTGGATGCCGACGAACTGTGGCTGTGGCACGGTCCGGGTCACGTGACGCTCGAACTGGCAGGTAGCGGCGATGCTCCGGATCCCGCGAAATCCGAGCGCATCGTATTGGGTTCCGGCCTTACTGGGGCGTATGAAGATCCGGATGGAGTCGGAACCGCCGATGGACTCCGCAATGGCACCGGCGCTGAAACCGATGTCGCCAATGCCAATGGCAGCGCCGCCGAACCCGTGATCGGCTACGCGATCGTCCCTGCCGGCGTCTGGCAGCGCACCATTCCCGGCGACGCCGACGCACTGGTCTCCTGCGTGGTCTCCCCCGGATTCACCTTCGACGGCTTCAACCTCGCGGACAACGCCAACTGAACGCCATCCATCACACCTGCGTGCTCCCTCCAAGGGAGGGAGCTGGCCGACAACGTCGGTCTGAGGGAGGGATAGCACTCCAACAACTCAAAAAGTGTCCAGTATGGACGAAACTTCCCATCCGAACAGGTGAAAGTGTCGTCCACACTCGACACTTTCGTCTCCCCATTCACAGCGTCAAATACCCGAATTCTGCTCTTTGGGGCGTCAAATTCCCGAAAATCGACGCGAAAACGGGAAGTTGGCGCCCCAAAGAGCAGATGTTCCCGCATTGCAAAACGATTCCAGCGAGCGGTCTCGCAATGCGGACGCGCAGAACACGCAAAACACGCAAAAGCGCCGGCACGATGTTTCGTACCGGCACCCCGTCACTTGACGGACTTGATGCTGAGGATGAAGACGCAGCCGAACAGGGCGATCGCAATCGCGACCGGGAAGGCGTAGACGTAGCCGAGCGACAGCGCGACGGTCGACATCACGATCGGACCGCACATCTGCCCGAGCGTGGTGGCCACGTTGAGAATGCCCAGATCTCGACCGGCGTCCTCCTTGTTCGGCAGCACGTCCACGTTGAGCGCCTGATCGATGGACGAGTAAATGCCGTATCCGAGGCCACCGATGGCGGCGAACAGGTACATGCCCATGGCCGAGGGGAAGATCCACGGCATGGCGATGCCGAACGCGAACGCGACGGATGCGACGACGACGGGCACCTTGCGGCGGCCGATCCTGTCGGAGATCGGACCGGAGACCAAGGATCCGAACAGGGAGACAGCCATGGTGATGACCGACATGACGGAAATGGTCTTGGCGGATTCGATGTCGCTCTGGCCGACGTAGTTCTGGATGATGTACAGCTGGTAGGCGTTGATCATCTGGTAGCTCAGCAGCATGCAGAAGCGTCCGGCGAACGCCTTGTAGAAATCGTGCGCGGTGGAGAACTTCGGCGGGATGAAGCTCATGGCCACGTCCTTGAGACTGCCTTCGTCCTTGGGCAGGAAGTCGGCGGACGCCTCGCGGGGAATGATGGCCACGGAGACCGGGCCGGCCAGGAACATGAGCACGCCGGCGAGCGCGAAGCCGGGCACCATGTTGGTGATGAAGAACGCGCCGAGCAGCGTGCCGATGGGTGCGCCCACCACGGATCCGGCGCCGTAGAACGCGGAGAGCGAGCCGCGCATGCCGGCGGGCACACGGTCGGAGAGCACGGCGACGAGCGGGGCGATCATGGCGTTGAGACCGCACAGGCTCGCGCAGTAGAAGATGGTGAGCAGCACGGGGTTGGTGGTCATGCCGGTGAGGAACAGCAGCACGCCGGCGAACAGCGCGCCGCCGAGGATCCAAGGCGTGCGACGGCCGAAGCGGGATCGGGATCGGTCGGAGAAGTTGCCGAACACGAGGTTGGAGACCAGACCGGCGATGGCGCTGAACGAGTTGACGATGCCGTTCAACGCTTCGGGCGAAATACCTTCGACGGATTTGAAGTGCTGGGGCATGAGCACGGCGAAGGCGATGTTGAGTCCGCTCATCCAGAGGATGCCGAATACGAGGAAGCCGACGCCGAATCGCAGCAGCGTGCCGCGGGAGAATGGCTTGCCGGTTTCGGGGCTGAGGTCGGGATTCTGTTCCGCGGCGGCCACGGCGGCATTGTATGCCGCGAGTCGCGCCTGCTTGGAATCCACCGAAGTCGGGGTCGGGGATGTGGCGGTCATGTGTGCTCCTGTCTTCGCTGACGTGAACGTGTGATGATGCGATGCGTTGCCGCGGTGTCGATAACACAGTCGGCAATGCAAGTGCCGACGACGTAATGCAGGTGTCACGATCGTGACGCCTCAATGGCTCATCGAACGTCATCGGCGGCATCGATAAGCACAACTTAGAAGCGGACCGATGGCATGGTCAAATTGTCAGAGCAATTTACTAACTTGATATCGTTGCAATTGCAAGGGTTTCGATATTTTTCGATTCAACCGCGCTCTCCACAACCGCAACCACCACAACCGCGCTCGCCGCAGCAAAGCAACCGCACGGTACACTCAGACGCACCACAACCGCACACCGAATCCACAGGAGGAAACGATGGTAGGCATCAAGGACGTTGCCGCACAGGCCGGGGTCTCGATCAGCACGGTGTCGTACGCCCTGAGCGGCAAGAGGCGCATCTCCCCCGAGGTTCGCCAGTATATTCTGCGGACTGCCCGCGAACTCGGCTACTTTCCCCATGGCGGCCCGCTCGTATCGTCCGGCAAACGTACCGGCTTTCTGGCGGTCAGCGATCCGATCCGCCCCACCACCACTGAGCGCACCTACGCCGGTTTTCTGATGAGCGTGGTCAAAAGCGCCAGGGAGCGCGGATACGACACGATCGTGCTGTCCGAGTCCGGCGAGCAGGCGCAGACGCGTCTGGAGCAGGTGACGGATGCCGGGCTGGTCGATGGCGTGATCCTGCTCGATGTGGACATGAACGATTCCCGCGTCAGCCGCGCGGAGATCTCCTCCGTGCCGTATGTGGCGGTGGGCGTGCCGCACGACACCACGCATCTGGCGTGCGTCGATCTGGATTTCGATCGGGCATGCGATGCGGCGGTGGATCGGCTGTCGCAGTTGGGACATCGTGATTGCATCTTCTTCGGCTCGGCGCCCGACGAATACCGCCGCCGGTCGAACTTCATCATGCGTTCGCTCGGCTCGCTGCAGCATTATGCGCGCAAATGCGGCATGACGTTGAAGGGATATGCGCCGCCCGCTGATTCGTCCGATGCGGGCTCCTGGGCGATCGGGTCGATCGACTCCCTGCTGGAGAAGGCGTTCGCCGCCCAGCCCGACGCGACGGCAATCATCGTGCAGTCCGATCTAACGTTCGTGGAGGCGCTGATCGGCCGTCTCTCACTGATGGGCAAACATGTTCCGCATGACGTGTCGGTGCTGTCGCTCACCACGTTGGGCGACGCGGACCGCCTGTCGACGCCGATCGACGAACTGCCGTTGCAGCCCGAACGCACCTGCTCCCGCGCGATCGACATGATGATGGATATTCTCGCCGGCCACGGCGTGCCGATGGGCACAGTGGAACGCATGGAGATCCCCTATCTTGATCGCGGATCGGTCACGCAAGCCCGTCGAAATCCATCGAAATGACGTTTGGGGAACGCATGCGCATCGATTACCGTGACTGTCATACACGCACAAACACCGAACGACGATCGTTACGGCAACGACGCCAGGCGGTTACGCAAGACGACACATGCCATCACGCAGCAAAGGAGCGGCTGATATGAAATTCACCAACGGCTACTGGATGAACCGACCTCACGTCGAGGCGCTGTACGCCCGTCAGGCCTACACGCTGAGCACGGGCGACGACGGCGAAAGCTTCGACGTGCTCGCCCCCACCAAGGAGGTGCGCGGCCGCAACGATACGCTGAATCTGGGCACGTTCGACGTGCGCGTAAGCACGCCGGCGGAAGGCGTGATCCGCGTGCAGGCGGCGCACTGGCTGGGCGCGGACGTCACCCCCGGCTTCCCGCTGAACATTGACGAGCCCGGCGAGCGCGACTACGTGTCCGTGAACGCGATCGGCAACGGCGACGGCGAACTCGGCGAGGATGGTGCGAGCATCACGCTCAGGTCCGGCGATCTCGAGGCCACCGTGGTCAAGGGCAGCCCGTGGAATCTCACGTTCAGTGCGAACGGACGCACGCTCACCGCCAGTCAGGGCAAGTCGCTCGGCCGGTTCCTGCTCAACGAACTGTCCGCCGTGAGCACCCAGCCGGTGGGCGAGTTCGGCGTCTCCAAGGATGGTTCGGCGTTCGACGAATCCGACGTGTTCAGCGCCATCCAGCTCTCGCTGGGCGTGGGAGAGACCGTCTACGGCTTCGGCGAGCGCTTCGGCACGTATGTGAAGAACGGTCAGACGATCGACATCTGGAATCAGGACGGCGGCACCGCGTCCGAGCAGGGTTACAAGGACATTCCGTTCTATATGACGTCGAATGGCTACGGTGTGCTGGTGAACAACCGCGGGCATGTTTCGTTCGAGGTGGGCAGCGAAAACACTGACGCTGTGCAGTTCTCCGTGCCGGGCGAATCGCTTGACTTCCTGGTGATCTATGGTCCGACGCCGAAGGAGATTCTGAACCGGTACACGGCTTTGGTCGGCCGTCCGGCGAACGTGCCCGCGTGGAGCTACGGCCTGTGGCTGACCACGTCGTTCACCACAAAGTACGATGAGCAAACAATCAATTCGTTCATCGACGGCATGGCTGAGCGTGACATCCCGCTCAGCGCGTTCCACTACGACTGCTTCTGGATGCGTGAGTTTCAGTGGACCGATTTCGAATGGGACAAGCGCTTCTTCGGCGACATCGAGTCCACGCTGGAGCGCCTGCACGAGGACAAGGGTCTGCATATCTGCGCGTGGATCAACCCGTACATCGGCCAGCGCGGTCGACTGTTCGCCGAGGGCAAGGAGAAGGGCTATCTGGTTCGCAAGCCGAACGGCGAGATCTGGCAGACGGACATGTGGCAGGCCGGCATGGGCCTGGTGGACTTCACGAATCCCGAGGCGCGCGACTGGTTCAAGAGCAAGGTGAAGACGCTGCTGCGTCAGGGCGTGGATGCCATCAAGACCGATTTCGGCGAGCGCATTCCGCGTGACGTGGCGTGGCATGACGGTTCGGCGCCGCTGTCGATGCACAACTGGTACACGCAGCTGTACAACCGGACGGTGTTCGAGGCCATCGAGGAGGTGTACGGCAAGGGCAAGGCGTGTCTGTTCGCGCGTTCCGCCACGGTGGGCGGTCAGATGGAGCCGGTGCACTGGGGCGGCGACTGCGAGTCCACGTTCAGCGGCATGGCGCAGACGCTGCGTGCGGGCCTGTCGATTACGAGCTCCGGTTTCGGCTTCTGGAGTCACGACATCGGCGGCTTCGAAGGCGCGTTCCCGGATTCGGCGGTGTACAAGCGTTGGGTGGCGTTCGGTCTGCTGGGATCGCATTCGCGTATGCACGGCTCCACCGTGTACCGCGTGCCGTGGCTGTTCGATGAGGCCGACGAAAAGAACGGCGTGGAGATCCGACCCGGTCAGAGTGCGGTGGACGTGGCGCGCAAGTTCGTCAAGCTCAAGCTTGCGCTCATGCCGTACCTGTATCAGGTGGGTCTGCAGCCGCATCTGAACGGCACGCCGGTGATGCGTTCGATGTTCATGGAGTTCCCCGACGACCCGACCTGCCGTACGCTCGACCGTCAGTACATGTTCGGCCCGTCACTGCTCGTGGCGCCGGTGTTCTCCTACTCCGGTGACGTGCAGTACTATCTGCCGGCCGGCACGTGGACCAACTGGTTCACCGGCGAGAAGGTGGTCAGCGAGCATGGTCTGTGGCGTAGCGAACGTCATGACTACGATTCCATTCCGCTGTGGGTGCGCGGCGACAGTCTGGTGGTCACCAATCCCGGTGCCGGCAAGCCAGATCGTGAATATGGTGTGGATGCGCTGGTGACGGTGTGTTTGGAGGAGCTGGGTGTTGGCGCCGGTGTCGGTGAGGCTGGCGGCGTTGGCATGGCTGACGGCAATGGCGCATCTGGCGGCGTGATCGAGACCGTGGTCACGGAGATGGATGGTTCGTCGGTGACGTTCACCGCCCGTCGCGCCGATGACGGCGTGGAGGTTCGTAGCTCCGACGGCCGTGAATTCCGCGCGCGTCTCGGCTGCGGCGACGATGCGCGGATCGTGGCCTCCGAGAACGGAACGGTTCTGTTGTAGTCCAAGCCGGTCGGGAGGCGCTGTTTTTGGGGCGTCAAATACCCGAATTCTGCTCTTTGGGGCGTCAACTTCCCGAAAATCGACGCAAAAATGGGAAGTTGGCGCCCCAAAGAGTAGATGTTCCCGCATTGCGAAACAACTCCGGCGAGTAATCTCGCAATGCGGATACACCGCGGCTCCGGACTACGCTGCGGTTACAGTTCCGGAACGACCTCGATCTTGAGGCCCTGCATGCTCAGCGCGTATTCCATGGCCTCGTTGATCTGGTCGAGCGGGAATACGTTGGTGACCAAATCCATGACGGGCAGGCCGCGGTCCTTGGCCTCCTTGAGGAATTCCTGCGCCTCGAGCCAGTCGCCGGCCTGATAGGTCCACGAGCCGGTGAGCTTGATCTCCTTCTGGCACACGTCCAGATGCGGGTTGTACGTGGCGTCGCCGGTGTTGGTGAAGAAGCCGACCTCGCAGTACGATCCGCCGCGACGAATGTACTTGAACAGGGCTGCGGCCGCAGCGGGCGAGCCAGTGCACTGGAAGCCCATCTCCGCGCCGAGCCCTTCAGTCGCCTCACGTACGGCGTCGGCCGCGGCGTCCACCGAGTCGTAGTCGGCAACGTTCACCACGGCGGTGGCGCCAAGCTTCCGGGCCATCTCGAGTCGTGCCGCCTTGGCATCGACGGCCACGATATTGCGAATGCCGTACGTCTTCAGTAGCGCGACGAGCAGCAGGCCGATCGGACCGCAGCCCTGAACCAGCACGTGCGACCCGTGCTTGAAGTCGTAGATCTTCTTGGCCTCCTCGACGGCGTGCACGATCACGGCGGCCGGCTCGATCAGAATGCGCAGGTCACGGTCGGGCATGTCGTTGACGTTGAAGATCACCGCGCCGGGATTGCACTTCATGTAGTCGGAATACCAGCCGTTGAAGAAGTGATCCTCGCCGGGCATCAGACCGTGGATCTCGCCGTTCTCGCACAGGTGGATCATGTCCGCACGACGACGGCAGATCGCACAGTGCCCGCACGGACGCAGACCGGTGACGATCTTGTCGCCCACCTTCAGCGGCTTGCCGGAATAGTCGGCGGTCACGTTCTTGCCGAGTTTGACGACCTCGCCGGTGGCCTCGTGGCCAAGCACGATCGGCGCGAATCCGAACGGGTCGGCACGGTATTCGGACTGGTCGGTGCCGCAGATGCCGCAGCCTTCGACGCGGACGAGCACCTCGTCGTCGCCGATTTTCGGCAACGGCAGCGTACGCACATCGATGTGCTTCGGCTCGGTGAGCACCGCGACGCGACCTTCGGCGGGAATGACGGGCTCGGCGGTGGGGATAGTGGATTCTTCGGACATGATCATTACTCCTTCGTGATGAACGAATGTCGTCACTGCTCACGTTACCCCCGTTTACTGCGTATTTGCGGGATTGATCGGGCGCCTAATTCACAGCGCCAAACACCCGTATCCCGCTTTTCGCAGCGTCAAAAGCCCTTACGATCCTGCCGAAAATGGGTATTTGGCGCTGTGAAAAGCGGATGTTCCCGCATCGTGAGACACGGCTCACCCCCTATACTGACAACTATGAGAAGAATGCCCAAGGTTTCCACTATGTGCACCGTCGCAGCGATCGCCAACGCCATCACGGCCATCCTCTACATCATTCACGGCAACAAGCTCCAGGCCACGCTTTATGGACTGTCCACGGTCATCTGGACCGCCATCACCGGCATCTACATAAAGCAGGAACAGGAACGCGAGAGCGAAGAGATCGAGGACTGATCGAATACATAACCGGATTCTGGGTATAACCGCATTACGAACAGGGGCATTTGCCACTCTTTATGATGCGGATATGCCCAAATCCACGTCATATCCGTCCGGATATACCCAATATGCTCAATCGAGTGTTGCTCCTCCGTCGACGTCGATGGTCTCGCCGGTGATGAACCCGGACTCGGGCGAGGCGAGGAACACGATCACCCTCGCGATCTCCTCCGGCTCGGCCGCACGCTTGACCAGCATGCCCGAAATGATCCGCGCACGCGTCTCATCACTCATCGCATCCGTCATCGGCGTATGCGTCAGACCAGGCATCACCGCATTCACCGTGATCCCATGAGGCGCATACTCACGCGCCGCACCACGCGTCAACGACGCCACACCCGCCTTCGACGACCCATACGCCACATTGCCCAGGAACCCGCCGCCATGCTTCGCCGCGATCGACGACACGTTCACGATACGCCCGTAGCCCTTCTCCACCATCCGGGGAGCGGCATGCACGATGTTCAGGAACTCGCCCTTCAGATTCACCGCAAGGATCCGATCCCACTGCTCGACCGACACGTCCTGCAGCGGCTGGCTGAGGATGACGCCCGCATTGTTCACCACGATGTCCGCGCCACCGTAGTCCGCGGCCAATCCATCGTGGATCCGCGTCACGTCGGCCTCGTCCGACACGTCACCCACCGCGGGCACCGCCTCGCCGCCACGGCGCCGGATCTCCTCCACCGTGTCGCGCGCGGTGTCGGGGTTGATGTCGTTGACCGCCACGCGCACGCCCTTCGACGCGAGCATGAGCGCCGTGGCCCGACCGATGCCACGACCCGCACCCGTCACCAAAGCCGTCTGATCCTCCCAACGCCTCACCGTCATTGCCATGTCCCCTTCCCGAGACTACCTAAGCCTGCGATAGACGAGATTGTTGATCCCATCCACAGAGCCTAGTCCGCTCGAACGGCGCCTGCTCAATATCGTCAGCCATCTGAAACGCCCGTTATCTCGCCGCATCTCGCCCCTCACACCCGGTTAAGGAACAAGTCGGTGACGTCAACGAATTAGCCACAAAAATGCGGCCGCCATCACTAGGATGGACGGCCGCTTCAGACAGAATGGCCTGAGTCGACAAAGCGGCTGCGGCCATTGAATCGGTCAGGTCAGGAGCTGCTACTTCTCCGAGGCGTCCTCAGGGAATGCGAAGAGCTTCACTACCTCGTTGGCAAGCAGATCCGTTCGACGCTGGATGTCCTGCGGCGTCCAGTCCGTCTTGGTTTCGATCGTCTCCCCGTTCGCGGTGTCCGGAATGCTCGCATTGAGACGGAAGGGGTGACGCATGCCCACGAAGTGCCCGTTGACGCGATAGTCACGCTTGGACTTGTCGTACGATTCCATGCCATCCTCGTACGGGTTCTTGGCGTTCACGAACGGCTTCTGCTTGAACTCGGAGTTGTACGGCGTGAGCGTGAGGTTGCCCAACAGATGCACGTACTGTCCCTGAACGCCTGCGGCTACTTCCGGATCCGGATTATCAGGCGAGATCATCTCCCGCCACCATTTCGGCAGGTTCTCCCCTTCCGGCAGGATGTGTTCGATGGTCCAGATCGGCTTGCCCTTGTTGCCGAGTTCATCCAGATTGTCCGGGTGCCCCTTGTCGAAGGAGCTGGGACCGGTCAGGCCACGCTCGAGCGCGATCAGCACGTATCGAGCGGTCTTCGCGTTCTTGTCGTACAGGCCCTCCGACTTCAGCGTCTCAAGGAAGACCGTATCCGAGGAGCTGATCTCCTTCAACGTAGACGCAATCAGCTGGACCGCGGCATCGCCGCGTGGACCGGTCGGCGCGGTCAGCTCGCGCACCAGTCCCAGCATGCGACTGCGCGTATTCGACGACTTCGGCACCAGCGTGATGTTACGGCGCACGTAGAAATCAATCAGCACGTCGAGGATCTGCGAAACATGATCATTGGTCAGTCCGAATGTCTTCTGATCGGAGAACAACGACAGCAGCAGCGGGATCGCCTGCGTGGAGTCCAGTCGCTTCAGTGCATCCAGCTGACGGTCGATCCTGGCGTCGGCATTGCGATGCCCATCGACCCTCGTGATCATGGCGAACAGTTCCGCTCGCGACAGCAGAGTGTCCAGATAGTTGCTTCCGCGACGGTATTTGTCCTGAATGACGGTTTCGTAGAGGCGCAGCGCCTTGCCCTTGGTGATCGATTTGGTACCGGTGGATTCGAAGACGTCGTAGTTGTTGAGCAGGAACTGGGTGACGATCGCGACATTCACATCCTCGTCCTTGGCAGTGAACGTACCTGCGAATTCGTCCCAGTCCTCAAGGGTCTCGCTCTTATCGATGCCCTTGCGGCTGGCTTCGCCAATGAACTGGCCCTTGAGCAGATCCACCAGAGTCAGAGGCAGTCCCTTGGAGTTCAGCGACGAGAACACCGAGAATGCGTCGCTCAGCTTGGAGACGGAAATCTGCAGCACGACGGTGGACAGCAGCTTGCGGTAGAACCGGTCCACTGAATCGACGTCGGGGAAGGCATCCGCGTCATCGAAAAGTTCACGGATATGACGATACCGGTTGACGAATATGCGGTTGCCTGAAATGTCTTCAGGATTGTGAGTCATTCGACTCAGCAAGCCACGGTAGTAAAACCGATCCTCATCCAGCGGAACGATGCGGGACGTGGAGGCGTCTTTCGGCTTGCCATCTCCGAGCAGTCGGAGATCGGCGGGAGCGGAGGCTGCGAATCGTTCGGAGAACCTTCTTCGCTTTGCGCGTGAGTATACCGATGCGCGAAATCACCGAACTTGTCCCATGCCGCCAAAAGGAACAGGGAGAGCGTGGTCAATCGCTGCTGGCCATCGATGACATCGAACACGCTGTCGTCGTTCGGGTCCGGATTCGTCACTAGCAGGTTTCCGATGTAATAGCCTTCATCCTCGGCCTGGATATCGGAGAACAGCTGCTCGATCTGCTCGTTCTTCCATGAATAGCGACGCTGATACTCCGGGATGTTGAACGTGTCGGCAAGCTTTTCGATGGGGAATAGTTCCGAGACTTTTCGGGGGTGGGAATCGATCTGCAAAGCTCCTCCTTGGTCGAGCTTTCATTTGGCGTGGGCCTTCCTGTCGGTCGCGTTGACAGGAAGCCGCTAGGAGAAATCGTACCCGGAGGTTGGCGGGTATGGAAGGAATGACTCGCGTAGACTTCGAGCTGATAACCATCCCCCCGTAGTCAGATTATTCAAGACATGATCTTTTATGAATATTGCCCGGTGCAAAGTGGATAAGCCTCGAAAGCAACGTTACGATCAGGGATTCGACTTCAATGACGCGCTCGAGGGTCCCATGGCCTCATACGTCGAGTACCCCACACCGGACACCGGGACAAAGGATAACTCTAAAAAGTGCAGCGACAACGGCAGCTCGCATCATCGGATGCTCCCTGTATATCAAGGCATGCTCGAGGCATACTGTGAGACCAGAAGACAGTGCCGCACTCTTAGAGCCTCGACTAGACATCTCTCACCGGCGACGAGATCTGCTTCGTCATCGACGGCGGATGCCATACGTATAGACTTGAGTAGGGCTGGGAAAATAGGAGGAAATACAATATCTTGTCCATCGAACAGTTATCTCGACAGCTTGAAACCAAGCAGAGGAAGTGTGCGGAGGCACGGGGAAAAATCAGCTACTACGGGAAAATCGCTGCAAACGAGTCGGAGAAATCCTCTAAAGCGTCACGCGCGGCCGAGCGGACCAAGAACGAAAGCACCATTCGGAGAAAGAAACAAGAAGCACAACAGCATCAAAAGCGCGCCAATGATGCCATGAACAGTCAATCGACATGGCAGAAAAAGCTATACCGTCTTGAGTCCGATATAGCTAGATTGATGAGGAAACTCAATGACGCGCGCACTGCGGAATCCAAGAAGATCGCAAAGGAAACCGACCGCAAGATAGGAGCCATCAACCCATTGGAAATCAACGTGAACGCACCCTTGGTCGATGGCGATAACTTCGGCAACGTCGCAGTGGGACAGAACATACAGCAGTCACAGGTCACGACCAGTTCCTCGAATGATCTCAGCGCATTGAGAGATGTGCTGAAGGACATCCTTGACCGACTAGACGCGCTGGAACTGACGGACGAAGACCGACAGGATCTCAGGGAAACTGTCACGGAATCGATCTCGGAGCTGGAGTCGGATACTCCCGATGCCGGTAAGCTCCGCACTCCCCTGCGTCTGATCAAGAGGATTCTTACCCCGATCGGCTCATCGATGGTTGCAGGTACTGCAGCAGGAGCTGGAATTCTCGCCCGGCAGTGGATTGAGCAGTTGGCACAGTTCCTTTAATTCAGCGGCAATTTCAGCAAAGGCAATAGCCGAATATGGATTCAGCCCTGTTCCCGCTATTCGCAGGGTCAGGGCTGATCTCTCATATTTATGGCTTGTCTATGCGGCGTCGACACCGAAGGTCTTGCTCACGTAGTCGGTGAGTTTGCCTTCCTTGGCGAGGCGCGCGGAGTCGGCCATCACGAAGCGCGTCTTGCAATTCCGACCGAACTCGTCGTTGGGGCCGAGGATGTAGTGCGTGGCGATCTGGTAGATGATCTCAGTGGGTGCAATGCCGTACACCTGATGCTCGAAGATGTGCCTTAGCCGCTCGTCTCCGTCGGGGTAGAGCTCGCGCATCCGCTCGCTGTTGTAGAGGCGTTTGACGATCTCCGTGATGAACAGGCCCGATTTCATGTACAGGTCCGCGAACGTGTGCTCCGGGTCGTCGAAGCAGCCGGGGTTCTCCTGCTCGAACAGGTCCACCATCTGCCTGACGACCTTCTTCGGCGTGAAGATCTGGTTGGTCCTCTGGGGTGGGATGTAGTCGAAGATGTCCTCGGTCTGCGATTCGTCGAAGTAGTTCGCCAGCTTGGACTTGAGCGTGATGAACTCGGCGACGGAATCGTCGAACACCACCGGGTCGAACAGGTTCCCGTCGAAGTGCGTGCCGTTGATGTCGCCGCCGTCGCGCAGCAGTCGGAACTGGTCCACGGTGATGGACGTGACCTCAAGGAACACGCTCGGCGGGATGATGGTGTCGAACGTGTCAAGCGTCGTGTCCTCATCACCGTAGGCCATGAGGAACGAGGGGATCGTACGGGAAAAGCCACGCAGATGGTCCTTGATGCTGTCCATGAGATTGGTGCGCTTGGCCTCGCTCTTCGCGGTCTCGACCTCGCGGACGATGGTCTGACCGGTCTGTTTGGCGACGTCGCCGGCGACGTCCTTGAGCTTGTCGTCAAGGGCCTGACGTGCTTCCACGTGCTTCTGGTCGTATTCGGCGTTGATCCGGTCGGCTTCCTGCGGGGTCTCGGCCTGTTCGAGCTGCTCGTTGCGTTCGTTCTCGATGATGTTGCGCTGGATCCTGAAGTCGCCGATGTGCCGGTTGATCTCGATGTCCGCGTCGGCCTTGACGCGACGCTCGATCTTGGTCTTCTGAGACGGCTTCAACGTGTCATCGTAATGCTGCTGGGCCACCTCGATGATGGGCGCGGTGATATGCGCACTCAATTGATCGGCCAGTGCATCAAGCTCCGCGTCCTCCTTGGAGGGCGTCTTCTGATTACTTGCGGCGTTCTCGATGAGGTCCGACATCGTGCTGTCGATCTGACTGTACAGCTTGTTGCCGAAGATATCGGCCGCGGTGCCGATGACCTGCTCGTCGGGGATGTCCACCTCGCCGTTCTCGTCGAGACGGGCCTCGTCGGCGGTCTCCTGCATGCCGCCAAGGTCCTGCGTGGGCTTCTCCACGGGCGTGAGCGTCTGGAGGATGTCCACGATGGCCTCGGGCGCGCGGAACACGTTGCTGATGTTCTGGAACAGGTAGTCGGACATGAAGCCGCGCTTGACGACCTCGCGCGAGCGGATCTTGCGCGGCAGGGAGAGCACCTTCTCGGCGTCGAGCTCGATCATCTCGCCGCCCTCGTCCTCGCCGAGCACCGGCAGGAAGTTCAGCAGCTCCCTCACGTTCTTCTTGTGCTCGTCGAGCGTGCCCTTGCCGCCTGCGGTGCCGGGATTGAGGTTGTTGGCGAACTCCTCGAAGATGGTCAGGGTACGCGCCGGGTCGAAATCGAACACGTACGCGTTCTCCTTGCGCAGATACCTGCCGGTGTTCGACTCATGGAAGAGGCAGGGGTTCTGCGCGCGGAACGCGGCCTGCATGTACAGGGCAGGGCTCTTCATGTTCGACAGCATGAGCACCGCCGTCCACTCCGGGATCGTCACGCCGGTGGTCAGCTGACCCACGGAGATGGTGATGGTCTTGTCATGCGTGGCGAGGGCCTTGGTGACGCGCACGAACGACTTCTCCGTCTCCTTCTGGTCGTCGATGCTGCCGTCGCCGGCCGCAAGGACGATCTCGTAGTCCTTGAAGACCGAATGCTTCCTGAGCTTCTTGGCGAGGGCCTTGGCGCTGTCCACGCGGTTGAGCATCCACAGCGTGTGCTTGAGCTCGTCGCGCAGCTCGGGCGTGGAGAACGGATACTTCGTCTGCGTGGTCAACGCGTCGAGGAACTTGTCCACGTCATCGTTGTGCCTGAAGAAGCCACGGTCGTCGGTGGCGAAGAACTCGTTGAGGTCGAACGCGTACTCGGCGGTCTCGCCGTCCAAGTCGATGCCGTGCGACGCCTTGTCCGCGATGATGTCCGACATCTGGTAGGTGAACAGGTTCAGCTTCGGCAGCGTCGCATACGGGTTGGCAAGCTCCGGGTCGGGCCAGTCACGCTTGGCCCGCTGCTCGTCCGCATACGTCCAATTGTAGATCGCATCCTCGGGGAACTTCTCGTTGGCGAGAGCCTTGAACGGCGTGCCGGACAGGTGCAACGTGAACCGTCGGTTGATGTGGTCGAACGCCACATCGGTCTTATACGTGTCCACGCCCTCGTGGGCCTCGTCGATCACGAGCACGTCCCACTCCAGATTGCGGACCTCCTCCAGCTTCTTGTACGGACCGCCGAAGTAGATGGAGCCCTTGATGTCCTGAAGACTGACGAACTCGATGCACTTGAGCGCGTCGCCCCTGACCAGAGCCTTGTTGAACATGGAACGCGACATGACATACGGCTTGCCGGCCAGCTCGGAAGTCTCCGATACGAACGTGTACCCGGACTCCTTGCCAAGGAACTTCACATAATCCGAATACCACGAATTAGCAATGGCCGGACGGTTCGTGACAATCAGCACCTTATCCGCCTGCAGCGCCTTGCACAACGCATACGTGGACAACGTCTTGCCGAAACGCGGCTTCGCGTTCCACAGAAACTCACCACCCGGATGGATACGCGCGTAGTCCGCGGCCGTGTTGACGGCCTCCTGCTGCTCGTCGCGCAATGTGTATGGGACCGCAGCGGGCGTGTCCAGCACACCATGATTCTCACGGAAATCATAGAAGTAACCGCGACTGGTGGGGCCATCCGTGTGGAACCATTCTGGAGGCTTGCCGCCCGGCTCGATCGGCTTCATGCGCTCGACGCCAAGATTGCTCAGATACGCGTGGAAGTCCGTGTCATGAAACGTCTCGTCGGTGCCCTCATAGACGGCATTGCCGTTCCATTCCTTGTGGGCCCGGATATTGGCCGTAAGGGTCTGCTGGCGAATACGGTCATCGACGTTCTGCTCGGTGTAGCCGATCTTGATCCAACCGTCATGGGTGCGCACGTCAGGCGTCGTATAGGCATAGATCTGCGGAACGGCCGGCGCAGAGCTTTTGACGCTGGAAGTAATGTCTCTGATGCCCATCAGTCCATCTCCTTCACATGCGATTCGATGAATTCAATTTCCTTGTCATCCAAGCCGTACTTCCTGTAAAGCTGCTGATCGATATTGACAATGGACGTTGACCAGTCAACGTCGGAATGATCAGAAAAATCCTGAAGCGGGACCAATTGCCATGTATCTGGCTTGACATCTTGTGTCACTTTAAGCGCACCAAGCAAGGCACGTGTAAATTTTGCAGAAATATATTTCTTGCAAGCAGCCGCCTCTTCTTGATCGTCAAACGCGCCGATGCTGATAAATGTTTCCGTATTGCCTACCATTGGTCCCAAAATTATGGGCGGAGTCAGCGCTTCGCCGAATGTACCTGAACCATTAGCTTTAGACATGGCAAGCTTGTACTTTCCATAATTCACGACCGCAGAAGTTCGGATATATCTCTTCTTGACCCATTTTTCCACGCGATCATTGTTGGTTCTGCCGAAGATACGCATATACTCATCGCCATCATCTGGTTTTACGCTATAGAAAATTTGTGGCAGTAAATCAAAAATGTTCGTCGAAACATCATAAAGATGCCCATTGCTAAGTTGTGAAGCAGCTTCAGGATGCTCTTTATGAAGAAGATCCGTAAATCTATAGGCCGTACGACTAACCACGATGTCGTCGAACGGTAAAAACTTCTTATTGACGACTTTACGAATAATGGAGTTAAGTTCAGGATAGGGCGTAAAAGTGCCAATCGGACCAATTTGCTGACTATCGTCGCGATAAGTGACAACTACCCCCCCTGATTTCCACGGTCGGGAAAACCGATCCGCTGTCGGAGACATACTCAGCCACCTTCAGATGCTGGTCGTCAAGCATCTTGCGGTTCCACGCCTTGGGTGTCGAACCGGCATTGAACAGGAACCTCGCAGGGGTGATGAGTTCGACCTTCTCACCAACCTCATATGCCGCATCCATAAAATTCGGGTAAATCGGCTTCTGGAACGTCTTCTGACCGCCCACGGATTCATCTTGGTATGGAGGGTTGCCGATGACGGCATAGAACTTCTTCATACTCATACTCCTTTGCTCTTCTTCAATGAAGCAAATGTCTGCGGACGGCGCTTACGCCAGTCATAAATCAGACAGGGCTTGGCTTTCTCCTCGATCGGATCGTCGATGGTGTCGAATAGATCCATCGGCTCGATCTCCCTAACCGGCACACTGCTGGGCGGAGTATCGGTAAACCCGTCCATCTGCCACAGGTTCCACGCGATGATGTTGGCGACGTGCTGGATCTCGCTTAGATCGGGCTCCTTATTCCATCGCGCCTGCATGTGTTCGACGAAGGTCTCCAGCACGTTGATGCGCGCGACCAGCAGGTTGTCGCCCTGGTACTCGTACCCGTATGTGCTTTCGAGCGCCCGGTAGGCGTATTTGCGCCACATGATGTAATCATTCGCGTTCTCGGACACCACGCGCAGCTTGCGGTCAAGGAACCCGATGCGCGATTCCACAGGCAATGGCTGCCCCGTTACGGTGTCGTAGCGCGAGCAGATGAACGGGGCCTCGCCGCAGGTGATCTCCAGACGCAGGCAGTCCACGTAGTCGTGCCAGTCGAGTTCGCCGAACTCCACGGGCATGGGCGTCGCCGCCCACGTGTCGCCGTCCATGATGGTGAACGCTTGAGGCCTGCCGAACCACTGCTCGTCGATGTCGTCGTTCATCCGGCAGCACAGCCACGACGGGGTGAACACCTCGGCGTGCGTGCGCGTGCGGGCCGCTTGGCTCTCGGCATCCTTCTCGGTGCGGGGCATGATGAGGTCCGAGTGTTCGCCGGTGATGCGGTCGAGCGTGATCTCGTCGTACATGCCATAGCCGGCGCCCAGCTGCTCATACTCATTGTCGGCCCAGATGATGTTGCGCTTCGTCGTCTTGTCCCACAGCAGGCTTTTCAACACCTTTTCCGGATAACGCTGAAGAAACGTATCAATAAAGTCCTTGGTGGCCAACCCAGTACTTCCGGCATCCTCGAGAGCGTCCACACCATTCCCCCCTCGCCGCCGTATAGCCGGTTTGTCCGTCAGAGTCGTTGGCATGCTGGACGATCCTGCCTTTCAGATTGACCATGGCTCGCCGGGAGACGGCTCACCCCTTCGAGCTCGCGCAGCTAAAGGCGCAAGTCCTCTCAGTATACCCAGAAACCGCAAGATCAAGCGGAAACGATCAGTGAGCCAGTATCATGGAATACGATTAGACACGGGAATGGAGAAACAACTCATGACCCTCATCTCACATCTACCCTATGACCCCAAATGGATAGCTCTACAGAGAGAGGCTAGCATGTCCGGGCGCATGCTCTCTCTTGGATTGCATGCGCTTCTCGATGCAGACTACATGAATCAAGAATTGTATTACACAGGTTTTTTTAATATCACAATAGCGCTTGAACGCATTTACAAACTCATTCTGGAGTCACATGAATACAGCACTAACGGTAGTTTCCTTACCGATAATCAGTTAAAAAATGAAGGTCACGATCTCCTAAAACTCTATGAAAGGACTCAAAAATCAATTAATCCAGTAACCAAAAAGTTGAACGATAGCCCCACTATGCCAGACGAAGAACTTACAAAGGTACTGACTTTCCTAACAGACTTTGCCAAGAAAGATCGGTACTTCAACTTTGTTTCGTTGGGGAAAAAGGGAGCAGCAGATCCCGTCTCCCGATGGCACAGACTCGTTCTTAAGTGGCATAAGCAACCTCCTCTTACCCAGGAGCAACTGGATATTCTGACCAAGGCTCAAATGCAAGACAACCAACCGCGCAGTTTGTATGACATTAATTACTTTGATGAGCGTGGCAACAATCTCGAATCCAACGAGCAATGCCAGCAAGCGCTCTTCCTAGCGGAACATGTTCAAAGGGCAGGCACTCTGATTCTTTTTAAAATCGCAAAGGCCGCCACGAATCAACTGTGCTCATATTCAAATCTCTATGATCCAAAAACACAATCAGA
Source organism: Bifidobacterium vansinderenii (assembly GCF_002234915.1). Lineage (GTDB taxonomy): Bacteria > Actinomycetota > Actinomycetes > Actinomycetales > Bifidobacteriaceae > Galliscardovia > Galliscardovia vansinderenii. The sequence continues at coordinate 24,346 of NZ_NEWD01000006.1, forward strand.
GATTTATAGATCATCTAACCATCTGATATCACAAAAAGAATTGGAACAAGAAATAAACAAACCACAGCCTCTACAATTACCTAATTTCGAAGATTTTTTCACAAAATTCCACCAATCAGAAGAGAGATATCTACGTTTTGTCAATGAACGTCAGGAGACTCGTTATGCCTCTGAGTAGAATTCATACATGAATTTGACAAAAACATGAAGTCATGAATAAACAATTTGCGACCATTCGTCTTTTCAACATTGACGCCCAATGGACAGTTCAGTCTCTCATAAATACTAACAAACATTACGAGGCTTCGATTGATCCGCACTGAACGTACGCGGAAAATGGACACTCTACGAAGCTTCATACGGCTATCTTGTCCTCGTGAATAACGACGACAGGCCGCAATACCGTCAATTGTCCAGAGAGTGTCCATATGCATGGAAAGTTCCTTGCAGCGCTTCGGCATGCCGAGCGAAACCTTCTTTAACGGTCAATCTCTTGTCCGCCATGGAGTTTACTAATGAAGCGATCCGTCAAGCTATCGAGGTTTGCCTCACTCGAAATGGTGCTCTAACCCATATGGCACTACTCAACAATGATCCGAAGGATGATTAGTGCTCTTCAGTCATCTCAGCTCATTTGACCGGAGGAGCGCCGGCGCCGTCGTGAACGCAACCAATACACAATGACCGCAGAACAGCGAAATCAACAGCAACCAACGAATCTTGCAAATACCACGAAAATGACGTCGTTACAGCGGAGACGCAACAAACGGAGACCGACGAAATCACCAAAGCAATCCTCGAACTAACAAGAGACTACCCGGTCACGATGAGAATGAATAGAAACAAACAATGCTACATATCTTTCCTAAGTTCAGTACTTTAGTTCACAGTTACTTTAACAAGACCTCAAAATTATCGAATTTGACGATTATCAAATCGTCAATAAGGAATTCATCATGAACATATCCGAAGCTGAGAGACTTGTAAAAAAATCCTATCCGAAATGGGAAATATTCAGCGCTGCCGAAAATGATACGGCGTACGTGTTTTTAGGCGTGTACTTCGGGCCAGATGAAAGTGCGATATCCAATATTGCCGTCGATAAGGACGACGGATCAGTACATCTGCTGATTCCTAGAACATCAGAGTCCAAGCACTACCTACCTGAGAACACAAATGTCTTATGGACGGAATGTTACGAACCCGGCTATGAAAAGACTCCTGACCGAGGGTATAAGCCGCCTGAAAAATACGTTGAAGCTCTAGATGACAAAATCGAACAGCTTCTGATATCCATTCTACGAAAAGAGGGAATGAACGAAGACATTGATGAGACTATGGGCTTCATCAATCACGCCGAATGGGATATTGGCATCAGTATCGGGTTCGACGCGTTATTGAGCCGACGCATCAGGCTAGATACGAAATCTTTGGATCTGTTCGGTAGATTCGCACATCAATACGCGGAAGACGAGAGATATCTTGAAGACGAATTCATAGAACTATATGAAGGCTTCAAGAACCTATGAAGAAGTGATCGGGTTCGCAAGTCACCCCACAACCTCACTGCTCCCCAGCTCCCTCAACAGTCTCTTCAGTTCGCCCCGCAGCCGCTGACGATGCCGGTACATGGCGTATAGTCGCTCGCATTCCTCATGGACGCGGTTCTCTACATACGGCTGGCATTTCCTCAGAACCTCGATCACCTGCGCAACGAGTTCCGGTGAATCGCTCTTCAGGATCGGGGAGTCGGCGTCTCGCAGCGGGGAGAGCAGGATGTTGCACACGTCTTCGGCGTGATGCTCCACCACGATGTCGAACATCGTGTCCATGAGCTCGGCGGCCGTACTCGCTACCACGTATCGGGACCGGCAACGAACCTTGCAGTACCGCCAGGCCGCGTCGCTCAGCCGTTCCGACCGTAGCAGCTCCTCATAGGCGAGCTGCCGGCCGGCGAATATCGGATCCCGATAGTACCGCTGATGCACACGCACCATCCGGCGCACGTCCTCCGGCCACTGCTCACCGGCCAGCGCCTTCAGCTTGCGAACGTAAAGCCCATAGTCGATCTCGCGTCCACGCCTCGGAACGTCGAAGCCTGGCACACCGGATATCTTCCACCTCCAAGGCAACCTGTCGATAACGATATAGCAGGCATAAATGCGCCGCAGACCATCCTCGTCACCCAAACGCTCATACGCCGCCTCGAGCAGCGTCCACCAGCCCTGCGGCAATCCGGGCGGCGCGGGCGAAGGATTCGCATCCGGCAATCCGATGTCGGCCAATTCCCGCGTCTTCTGATCATGGATCGTTTTCACGGCATGGTCGAGATCATCCATCGCCAGATACCATTGCAGCAAATCGCGCGTCATCGCCCACTGCCGGTCATCCATGACCAGCAAGTAGTCCGACTCGCTCGTATCGTCCAAACGATATCTACCAAAACTGTCGAATACATAGGCCGATACGGCGCGCCCCGCCGCTCCGTCACCGATATGGTCAGCGCGCGGATGTGTATCCGCCACTTCCGGGTCCACGTCCATAGTGTGTTCCCCCTCAATGTCATTCGTCATCATCGGAGTCCTTCCCCCGAAGCGATCCCCGACTCCTCCGAAGTCTGCGCCGAAGGACTATCGATCCCATCCTCCTCGATCTCGACTTCCGTCGTGCCGTCTTCTTCAGGCACATTCTGATCATCGTCATCATCGAAATCATCGTCATCATCGAAATCGGGAAGCTCATCCGTGCCCGCATCCGAAACATAATCCTCAAGGCACTCGCGCAGCTTCTCACGCTGCGGGAACATGCCGACGATATGCTCGGCCAGTGCGCACGCCTCGTCATAGCCGATCACGGTGTCGATCTTTCGAATCCACCGCCCCACGCGCTCCGCGGAAGCCTCATCGTCCTGCTTGTAGACGTCCGAATCAGGATCCTTCAGCACGTTGCGGAAATAGCGCAGCGTTTCCTCCAACGACTTGGGATCCCGTGCGATCACATCAAGCAGGCGAATCGTAACATCGCCCGTGCAGCTCGTCAGACAATAATCAGACGCCTCCCTGGCCAGCCGTTCCTCCCGTACCAGCCTCTCATACGCCGGATTGACCTTTGGCATCGAACCGAACCTGCGGCACTTCGTCTGCAGACGGACTATCTCATCCCGATCCCCCTCCCAATGTTCTCCGCTGATCGCACGCAACCGTGCAACGTACACGGCCTCCGGATCGGTCTGCGCGATGAGAATGTAATACACGTACAACCGACGCAGTCCCTCAACGTCGTGAAGATGCTCGTACGCGGCCTCCAGAATGGTCATCCACGTATGCGGCAGGTCATCCAAATGCGACACGGTGGAACTCGGCACGAGAATACGCATGTTCGCAAGATTCCGTTCATTAGCGTTCGTCGGACGCCGTTTCCTGTACAACGACTCGCGATGCTGCGCCAGAGTTTCAGTCGCCGCCTGACCGGGACGCCGCTGCAGCTCCTCGTTCTCCTCCAGGTCACCATTGCGGAACAGATCATGCTCCATGACCCGGAAGACCTTCTCCAGATCCGGGAACTCATACAACGTCTCCAGAACACGTTTGACCGCACGCCAATCATCATCCGACAGTCGCGACGAGAACGAAAACTCACGGCGCACATACCCATGCACCATATCTGACGCATCCCGCGGAAACTCGGGTTCAACCCCCTGCTCCCGATCACGCCGCCGACGCAGCCACTCCGCCATGGCGATCAACGTGGCCGCCACATGCTTGCAATACGCGGAACGCCGCGCATACGGGCAGCTGCACGCGGCCGACACCACCCGACCCCGATGCAGACGCACATCCACCTGATAATCATCATTGCCACGGACCACAGCGTGCCACAAATCCTTCGCGATCGGCTCGGGCACGTCCACCTTCCCGGCATCAAAATACGCCCGACCGCGTTCGTAGATATAGGACTTGAACAAGCCGTAATAGCGCCCCTTCAGGAACTCGTCGATGTCGGCGTCGGACATCCCGATATCGGCACTGACACTATCGGCACCGGGCGTTTCTTCAGACATCATCGTCATCATCGTTCACCTTTTCACTTGATCCACTTGCCTCTTCGCAACCACTCTCCTCATTCAACCACACATGGGCGCGACTGTAACATCAGCGCAATCCCGCGATACCATGGCGCTATGAAGATGTTCAATGTCGAACCGACCCCGGTCATGGAATTCCGCACATTGTTCCCCGTCGAGAACAAGGATTATCGCGAGCAGGATCAGCTGCTGCGCGATGGCCGCGATCTGTACGAATGCGCCAGACTCAGGCACGTCACCAACACTGACGGGATATGGTATGCCGACGTCGTCGACGCAACAAACGGCACAAAAATCAAGGCCTCCGTCGCCATTCGGTCGGATGGAGAGACGATCACCGGCATGGCATGCACCTGCACCACGTCTAAACCACTCTTCAGCACACCGAAGTCACAATCGCAATCGCCGCGATGCGTTCATGCCTGCGCCTTGTGTTTCATGCTGTTCTACCGTCATCGCTATCAATCCCGCGACGGCAAGCCCCATATCCCCTATGAGGCTTCGACCATTGCTGACCGTTATCTTTCCGATCGACTGCGAAGCCGCTTCGCCGCAGCCAACAATGCCGAAGCCGGAAGGACGGTTGCTGCTGGATTGGAGGTGTTGCTGAGTTTTCCAAATAAGGACAGTGACCGCGATAACTTCCACTGGAGGGAGTGGCTTGGCAATCGTTACGGATGTGTACTGCTGGGAAACTGTCTGCCCTCCATTGAAGAGTCCATCGATAACGCAACCCGGACATGGCCCAAACGGGATACTTCGGATCTTGACGCCACTCTGCCGCACGGTTGGTTCACACTGCTCGAAAGCGCGTATGAGCGCGCAGAAGATGTGGACCAACTCGCTCGGATATACGCCATCTACATCGTGCAAGGAAAGAATCCGCAGGACGCGCGGTACGTTGACCGTCTGCGTTGGATGTTGTCGGGATCACGCGCATTGGAGTCGAAGCTCAATACGCTCATCGACGACATCATCCGTTACTACAAACCGCCGAAAGATGAATGGCATCATGATCGATCGAACCGCGCCTACGAGCAGCTGTTGCGCGTCTTTATGATGTCCGACGCGGCAGTGGAATACTGCAATGTCATGCATAAGCGTGACAGATGGTGTTCAAAGCGACTAAAGGAGACCATCGCCGTCGATTATCCAGAATTTGGCGGGGCCCTCGCATCGCTCAAAAATTCCGGTGCATGGAGCCAGCGGTACGACGACAATCTGGATTACGACTTGCGCGAATTCCGAATCCTTCTGCAGGAGCTCGCCCCCATGCTGTCCGTCAACGGATACACGGATCCCATCATCGATGACTGTTCTGAGCTGTTCCAGGCGGCGGCCCGCGGGTCGAAATCGACCTTCAGACTCACCATATCGCGCTACTTCAGCGACACCCGGCGTGCCACGATATGTCGGGATCTCATCGACATGGTCCGCGGCAACGAGGATCCCGAATACTCCATCAACGCATGCCTCAAGCATATTCTCGATCGTGCCTATGACGGCATTGCAGCATACGCCGATCCTCTGTCCAAGACCTTCCTTGTCGAAGACGACATTCAGGTCTTTACCGTCCCGGTCGACGACTCGATTCTGCAGCAGAAGAAGCCGAAGGATTTCAAAGAAGCGCTGCAATACGTCGATGCAGTGGACAGCAAACCATTCACTGGCGATTATGAGAAAGACCTCGCCATTATTCAGGCCTCTTTGCAGGAGCAACTCGCACAGCGAAAGGCCGCCGCCCGATTGGAAGACATGACCACGGAGAGCAACGACAACGTCGTTCTCAACAACGATCAGAAAACGAATCCGACCGACCTGCGCGAATGTCTCAACAATCAGCTCGCGGTACTGTACGGATGCCGATACACTCTGGACACGCTGGACGATCAGGACTTTGGCGTCGACGATCTGTTTATTCCGGCCGTCACTCTTGGTCAAAAGGCGAAATGGTATTGTCTGACGCCGGGCCAGCTCGGACTCTGTGCCGCGGAATATGCGCTGCGATATCAGCGGTGTCGACAGACGCAGCAGGACCCGTCGCTTTTGTTCCGCCGTCTGACGGAAAAGGGCTTGAAGCGGTCCATCACGAACACTCTTGCGTACATGATGGAAGCGGCCGGCATGCTCGGATTCTCGGGAGCACCGAAGACTGCCGAGGAGAGAGAAGCACTCCATGCGCTTCGTGACGATTCCCGTTCCGAACACCATCAATGTCAGATGCGCCCTGATCGCGACGAGGCTTTGCGGTTCCTCGCCGATACCCTGGAACAAATCAACAGGAACTTTCACGCGCCCGACATCCATGATCTTGCCATGGCTAGGGACTACACGTCCTTTGATCAGCTTGGATTCTGCAACGACAGGGAGAAAAGTCATATCGTCCTTTCCATGATGCTGCTCATGGCCAGCATGCCGGACCAGGTTTCCTCGATGATCATTGGACGGCCAGAGCATGCCGAACTCGCCAGACTCATTGTTGACAAGGCCAAAGCGACTTTTCTCGAGCTTCAGAAAATGCGGGAGAAGGAGGATAAAGAACCGGATTACGAATACATGTTCTTTCATGCGCTGCCCCTGTCCGACACCATCAGCCTTGCGATGGACATGCTGTGCGACGTTCATGAGCGTATGCGCAATGCGTGATGCCGGAAAACATTCGTCATTGAACACCAACTCTCATGAGCGATGACTCTGGGAGACAAGCCGCCTTCGGCGTCAGGAACCGCATTCCCGTCTACAATGCAACCATGATCAGTGAAGATACCATTCAGGAGATTCGGGACTTCGTGCGGGAGCGTGACTGGAGTCGGTTCCATACGCCGGAGAATCTGGCGAAGTCCATCAGCATCGAGGCGGCGGAACTGCTGGAATGCTATCAGTGGAGTCCGCAGATGCCGCCGCTCGGTGAGGAGCATGTTCACGAGGAGCTTGCCGACGTGCTCATCTACTGCATCATGCTCGCCGACCGGCTCGGTGTGGACATGGACGACATCGTCGCGACCAAGCTGACGAAGACCCGTGCCAAGTATCCGGCGAGCGCGGTGCGGGATCATCCCGACGAGGCCATCAGGCGACATTGGGCCGCGCGCGGCGAAAGCGTAAGCGCGGACGGGGACGAATCCGCGGAAAACGAAGCCTCGGAACGGTCGGAACTCTCGAGGAATCAGCTGAAGCAGATGGTCTCCGCACGCAACGACATCGCGATTCGTACGGTCGGTCAAGCTACCGAGCTGGCTGATTCCATGCGGATCCGTCATGATCTTCGCTGGCTGCTTGACGAGGAAGCTAGCGGCGTCAACCACGACTATTTCGGTTTCTGGAACGGTGAGGACTGGGCGTCGAACTTTCATCCGGCGCCGTTCGACGTTGACTGGGACGTCTCCGGTGATGCACTGCCCGAACGCACGATATTGCACTTTGCATGCAGCGAGCAGTGGTTCATGTTCCGCAAGGCATGGCGGTTCAACGACGCCGATGCCATGCATGCGGTGCTGCAGCCCGGACTGGCCCCACATGACTACAAACGAATCGGACGCAGCGTGAGGAATTTCGACGAAGTGATTTGGAGTCGGGAATCCGATCGGTACATGCTCGAGGCGCTCATCTTCAAGTTCACGCAGAATCCGGAACTGGCCGCAGCGCTATTGGGCACCGGCGATCAGGTTCTTGTCGAATGTTCCCCGTTCGATGCCATTTGGGGAATTCGTCTCGGCAAACGGGATCGCGAGGGCCGAATCGACGATCGTTGGCTGGATCCCCGAAACTGGAAGGGGAGGAACCGTCTGGGATTTCTCCTCATGGATCTAAGGGAGGCGCTGCGCGCGTAGGGCAGATGTCGCGATAGTCCCTCACTCCAGCTACCGCAGCTGTGGATCCGCGAAGCGGCGATTCTTCAGGACGGGGAGGTCGCGGCGGGCTTGGACAAGCGCGGTTCGGTCCAACGTGGCGGTGATCGTCTCTGCGCTCGAATCCCCCGCCTGAGCGATTACCTCGCCCAAGGGACCGATGATGCGGCTGCAGCCGATATTGCGTTTGCTCACTTCGCTGCAGGCCAGCACATAGCAGGTGTTCTCCATGGCCCTAGCCGCGGTCATCAGAGACCAGTGGTATTCCTTTGCCGGACCCCGCACCCATGCGGCGCTTACCACGATCGCATCCGCGCCCCGCACGGCCAGCGAGCGCGCGGTTTCGGGGAAGCGCACGTCATAGCAGGTCATCACGCCGATCTTCCATCCGTCAATGTCTACGATCGGCGGCAGTTCGTTTCCGGGACGCACCACATCGGACTCCCGTGCCGAGAACGCATCATAGAGGTGCAGCTTGCGGTAGGAAGCGACGATTCTGCCATCGCGGATCACCAGGAACATGTTGGAGACCCGGGAATCCGGACCGTCATCATCCGAATCCCCGGCGATATGCACTGTTCCCATCAGCGTGATGCCTCGGTCGGCGCTGACCCGGCGCAACCCCTGTACGAACGGCCCATCCAACGGTTGGGCATGTGCGGCGGCGAAGGCGTCGTCATCGCCATCGCGGGCGATTAGCCCCTCCGGCAATACCAGCAGCCGTGCGCCCTGCGCATTTGCATCTGCTGCGAGACCATCGATGATCTCGAGATTCCTCTCCGGTTCACGAGCCACGGTGAATTGGGCCACCGTCACCTTCAACCGATCAGTTACATTTTCACCCATCATTGCTCCGTTCTCGTCACATGCCGTGCTTTTCGCGGGGACGACTCACACGCCCCACTGGAACGCTCTTCCCCCGTCTCGAAGCTTCTCGTACCGCATATGTGCCAAGAATACGCAGAATTCTGCCCTATCCCCCGTTTTGGAGGTCCTTCCGCCGGCCTGCAAGGATCTATCTCCCGTTTGGGAGGTTCTTCATAAAGTAGCCACTCCCGCCGTCTTTGCCGTAATACGCCTTCTCCAGTCAAGAAAACCAATGTTCTCCATAAAAGCTACGGAATATTGCCACTCTTGACGTATCTTCTTGAATCGCAAGAACCTCCAAATCGGTGGTTAGCTTTCTGCAGACTCAATAAAAGACCTCCAAATCGGGAGATGGAACGGCATTGCGACCTCTCGAAGTCCGTAAGCGGCCCAGATCGGGGAGATCCCGGATTCACCGCATCTCATCCAAGCGCTCAGTCCGTCTCATCACGCATCCTCGTTGAGACTTTCGGTCACTGTTTCCAATCGGCGAACGCCCTGCGGAATGTCTCCGCGGCTTCAACGGTGCTTGCATAGGGCCGCCCTATGCCGATGAGCCGCTTCATGCAACGAAGCTGATCAGCGGTCAGCACCAATTCGTCATACCACGCCGCGCCTTTTGCGGCGCGCGCTCCATGTTCCCGGTTCCCGTCGCGTGCTTTCCCCGGGCGTTGCGTCAACGCGTCACACGAATACATGAGGTAGAGCAGCACGTCGGCCAGCCGAGCATGGTCAAGGTCGATCCTGCCGGAATCGGGAATCACAGCGCTCTCCGCATTATGTGCGGCATCCGGCATATCCGGCATTGAGCGCATCCCAGGTCCGGAAGCCCGAACATCAGGCCCCGGCCGCGTCGGCATGTACCGGGCCAGTCCAAAGTCGATCAGCGATGCATGCTTCCCATCGTCCATCACGTTCGACAGGCTGATGTCGCCGTGAATCACGCTGCGCGAATGCAGGTAGACCAGCACGTCGAGCAACTGAACACCGATGCGGTAGATCTCAGCACGGGAGAACTCCTTGTGTCGGTCAAACAGCCAGCTTTTCAATGTGATCCCCGGCTGCTGGGACAGCACGAAATAGTAGCCGCTGCGTTCGTTGATCACGCCCAGCAACTCTGGGACGGCGGGATGCGACAGCCCGGAGAGAATCACCGCCTCATAGTGGTTGCCTCCCGCATTGCGCTTCCGCATTCCACGTCGAAACCGCTTGAGCACCACACGTCGCCCATTGGGATCCTCGGCCTGCAGACACATGCCATACCGCCCGCCGCCCAAACATCTGGTCACCCGGTATCCGCCGATTACGGCGCTTCCACGTCTTCCAGCCGAAACAGGCACCAACATGCGGAACAGCACGGCGTCGAACGTATCGGCCATCGTGCAGAACATCCCGGACAGGAGGCGCACAACCTTGGAGGCTTGAGGGAATCGGAAGAATGACAAGGACTTCTTCATAACGGCAATCCCCCGATTCCTTCGCACACAGCCGCATCTATCTTCTCCACAACCGGTATCGCGTTCGACATCCAATCACAACACCTGCCGCCCGCGCAGCCGCGCAGCCCGCGGCGGCGTCACCGCAAACATCCACAGATCCATGAAAGACGCGGCGCCAATCTCACCGCTGCGCCGGAGCCCCGCATTCCATGCAGAACTTGGCCCCCGGGCTCAGCGGCTTGCCGCAGTTGCCACAGAACGTGGCGTTCGCCGTCATCTTCGCGCCGCATCCGAGGCAGAACTTGGAGCCGGCGGGAACCACCGTGCCACACTGCGAACAGGTAAGACCGGCCGCGGAACCAGCCACGGCCCCAGCACCGGCACCAGTCCCCGAACCGGCGGCCGGCAGACTCGCCTGCCGCGAAGGCTGCGAGACCTGAGGCACCTGCTGCGAACGCCCCTGCACCGGATACTGAGGCTGCTGACCCTGCGGATACGGCTGATACCCCTGAGGATACTGGGGATACCCCTGCGCCGGATACTGCTGCGGATAGGTCACATACCCCGCATCGGAGCTCGACATGCTGCCGAACATGCCGAACAGTCCCTTCTTCCTGTAGTACTTGCGCCCCTGATACCGATTCGGATACCTTCTGCGACTGCTCGACCCGAAGAAACCACTCATGACGCCCTCCTAACGGCTGTATGGCTGGGCGCGACAACGCATGACACCTTTCATCACGCCTTGCACCGCGCACCTACCGGCATGCGCAAGCCATCGCGCACGCCCCGATCACCCGTATTGTAAGCCCATGAACCGCAGGGCAAGGTGAAACGTCCTTGTTCCCGAACACTCGGGCCGCCGATCCCCAACGGGTCCGAAGCCGTAGCGAAACATCCCATTCGCGTCCCTGCACACAGACAAACGCTTATGCCGCGCAGTCCGTCAAGGCCAACGCTATGGCTCACATAATCCCTTCCTTCGTGCTTTAGTGAACTTGCTTACATGCGATTTCGCCCGTCGTGTCGACGACACGTCGGCGAGCGCATTCGCACCTATTCTTGATGGCAATTCCGACCGGATCCTCGGCGAACGGCACGCGATCCCACACGTTTCCGAGCGCTCGCACGATCCCGAAGTCGGACGGCGTCGCGACGGCACTGCCTCAACGCGACGTCACACACGACGACATCGAAAGGAGGTTCCATCGATGAGCGGCAGAACACCCTACGTGTTCAACATCCAGCACTTCTCCACGCACGACGGCCCCGGCGTACGCACCACCGTGTTCTTCAAGGGCTGCCCGCTGCGCTGCGAATGGTGTCACAACCCCGAAAGCCAGCTGTTCACCCCGGAGATCATGACCGACAAGAACGGGAAGATCGAACACGTGGGCAGGCAGTACACCATCGACGAGCTGATGAAGGACGTGCTCAAGGATCACATGATCTACGACCAGTCCGGCGGCGGCGTAACGCTTTCCGGCGGCGAGGTGCTGGCCATGGACCACGACTACATCATGGAGTTCGTTCGCCGACTTGACGAACAGGAGATCAGCATCGGCATCGACACGTGCGGCGTCGCGGCGAGCAAGACCGTGGAGGAGATGTGCGACTACGCCGACTTCTTCCTCTACGATCTCAAGTTCATCGACGACGACCTGCACAAGCGGTACACGGGCGGATCGAACCATCTGGTGCTCAAGAACCTCAAGATCCTGGCGGCGAACAACGCGCGCATCTTCCTGCGGCTCATCATGCTGCCCGGCATCAACACCGGCAAGGACATGATCGAACGCACTATGCTGTGGCTGCGCACGAACAACATCCCGGTCGAGCAGGTCGACATCCTGCCCTATCACAAGTTCGGCATGAACAAGTACGCCAAGCTCGGACGCAAGGCGATCTACTTCGAGGTGCCGAAGGACGAGCAGATGCAGGAGGTCAAGTCCGAGATCGAGAAATTCTACGACAACGTGACCATCGGAGGATGAATCGTCCGGCATGTCACGCTCGACCCATCCGCAAGGCTCGCCCCATAGGCGTCACCCGTGGCAGAAACGGCAAGCCATAGGCACCCGCCGTCACGACGGCGAACATGTTGCAGGACTGTAACATGAAAGCGTCGCTGGACACACACGGCGACATCGCACCGCGCTATGATGGCGGCAACAGCGCGGGAAACCAAGCAAATTCAATCAATCAACAATCACCGACGACCAACAACGGCGGCGACGAACCCACGAAAGGAGGCACATCATGAACGATTCGACGATCCACGAATCCATGAGCGCGCGCTCCTACGTGCGCCCCGAATCCGGTCCATGCCACGCGATCATTCGTATTCACGCCAACAGCAGCGTGCTGTATTCGCGCAAGCGCAGCAAGGCCCATCCCGGTGCGCGCAGCGGCGCCGAAACCATTCTCAAATAATCTCGCATCGTTCGCGCGCGGAAGCGCGACGATTCCCCAGTCTTTCTCTATCCTTTCATCGGCTGCACCGAACCGCATCATCACATCATCGCGGCGCCATGCCAGCCAAGATTCTCGTCCGTTCCCTTCGCTGTCTGCAGGCATATCATCCGTCATCGTCTGCGGTCAGGAATCCCGGACATTGCATCGTTCATTCACGGCAAACGCAATGCCGCTCCCGCCCGTACAACAGCACGGCCACACGGCAGCACGGCAGGGACCGGCATTGCGCAACACACGTCATAATCACACGTAAGGATCATCATGACCACTGCAACCATCACGCCGACCGACACCACCACCGGCATCGACTGGAGCGAAAAGCGCGGCTCAACCATGCGCACCAAGCGTCTGCGCGAGCAAAGCGAGACCACGCATCCGAGCATCTCGCTCGAACGAGCCCTCATCGAAACCGACGTCTACAAGCAGTACGAGGGCAAGGTGCCCACACCCGTGCTGCGCGGCCTCTTCTTCAAGACGCTCATGGAGCGCCGCACCCTGTACCTGGGCGACGACGAGCTGATCGTGGGCGAGAAGGGCGTGGGCCCGCAGTCCTCCCCCACGTTCCCCGAACTGTGCTGCCACAGCCTGCAGGACTTCGACAACATGAACAACCGCGAGCACGTGTCGTTCTCCGTCACCGAGGAGCAGAAGGAGATCCAGCGCGACGTGATCATCCCGTTCTGGAAGGATCGCGCCACGATGACCAAGATGATGAACGCCCTGCCCGAGGAGTGGCACCTGCTGTTCGAGGGCGGCATGTTCACCGAGTTCATGGCGCAGCGCGGCCCCGGGCACACGGTCGCCGACGGCAAGATCTACCACACCGGATACGCGGACTTCATGAAGCGTATCGACGACGAGCTGGCGAAGATCGACTACAACAACGACATGGAGGCCGAGCACAAGGAGAACGAGCTCAAGGGCATGCGATTGGTGTGCGAGGGCATGATCATCCTCGGCCAGCGTTACGCCGCGCTCGCGCGCGAGAAGGCCGCCGAATGCGACGATCCAGTGCGTCGCGAGGAACTCGAGCAGATCGCCGAGGTGTGCGACCGCGTGCCCGCTCACGCGCCGCGCACCTTCCGCGAGGCGATCCAGATGTACTGGTTTACGCACATCGGCGTCACCAGCGAGATGAACAACTGGGACTCCTACTCCCCCGGCAAGTTCGACCAGCATCTCGAGCCCTTCTACAACAGGGAGATCGCGGCCGGCACGCTCACCCGCGAGCAGGCGCGCGAATACCTGGAGTGTCTGTGGGTGAAGTTCAACAACCAGCCGGCGCCGCCGAAGGTGGGCATCACGCTCAAGGAGTCGGCCACCTACACCGACTTCTGCAACTTCAACACCGGTGCGCTGCGGCCCGACGGCACCTGCGGCGTGAGCGACGTGAGCTACCTGATCCTCGAGGTCATGGACGAGATGAAGCTGCTGCAGCCGAGTTCGAATGTGCAGATCAGCCGCAAGACCCCGGAGCACTTCCTGCACGAGGCCGTGAAGATCAGCCGCAAGGGCTGGGGCCAGCCGGCGTTCTACAACTCCGACGCCATCATCCAGGAGCTGCTGAACATGGGCAAGTCGCTCGACGACGCCCGTGAATCCGGCATTGCGTCCGGCTGCGTGGAGACCGGCACCGCGGGCAAGGAGGCGTATGTGCTCACCGGCTACCTGAACGTGCCGAAGGTGCTCGAACTGGTGATGTACCGTGGCTACGACCACTACACCGGCAAGCAGATCGGCATCGACTGCGACGATCCACGTGATTTCACAAGCTTCGACGAGCTCTATGCCGCGTTCGAGAAAGAGCTCAGGTACGTCGCCGACATCAAGGTGGCGGGCAACAACTTCATCGAGCGTCTGTTCATGGACACCATGCCCGTGCCGCTGCTGTCCGTGATCACCGACGACTGCATCGCCAAAGCCAAGGACTACAACTGCGGCGGCGCCCGCTACAACACCAGCTACATCCAGTGCGTGGGCATGGGCACGGTCACCGACTCGCTCACCGTGTTCAAGAAGCAGGTATTCGAGGACAAGCGCTTCACCATGGACGAGGTGCTCGCCGCATGCGAGGCCGACTTCAAGGGCTACGACGACATGTTCGACCAGGTGTTCAACCACACTCCGAAGTACGGCAACGACGACGACTACGCCGACGACGTACTGCGCGAGGTGTCCGGATCCCTGCAGAAGATCGTGGCAGGCCGCCCGACGCCCAAGGGCTCCAAGACCATCGTGGAGTTCCTGCCAACCACATGCCACGTGTACTTCGGCCAGACCATGATCGCCTCCCCGAACGGCCGCCATGAGCACATCGCGCTGCCCGACGGCATCGCCCCGGAGAAGGGCGCGGACGTCAACGGCCCGACCGCGGTGATCCGCTCCGCCGCGAAGATGGACCAGCTCAAGACCGGCGGTGCGCTGCTCAACCAGAAGTTCACGCCGCAGGTGGTGGCTGGTAAGAAAGGCATCCTCGGCATGAGCGCCCTGATCCGCAGCTACTTCGCCATGGACGGCCACCACATCCAGTTCAACGTGATCGACCGCGCCACGCTGATCGACGCGCAGAAGCACCCGGAGCAGTACAAGGACCTGATCGTCCGCGTGGCTGGATACTCCGACTACTTCAACAACCTGGACAAGGCCCTGCAGGACGAGATCATCGCCCGCACCGAACAGTCACTGTGATCCTGAGTCGTTGGCATTGGGAACACAGCGCTCCATAACCTGCTTCTAGGTCGTATACTTCGCGGATTAAGAGGTCGGGAAAGGAAGTGGCGCGGCATCCGAGACACGATCGGAGGCCGCGCCCCTTCTTTTTGGGATTTGAACTTCGAAACACGAAGGTGCAGCTATCTCCGCCGTTGTCCTGATCGGTTCTAGGCAATGGAGGATTGCTTCCTATGCATTATTCGGCAACATAAAGGACCAGGTGATTGTGCTTTTTCTTCTCTTCTTGAATCAAGGACCACCCCGACTTCCTCTGTTATGGGTCATACACGGTCAGATGGACCCGATCATGACCTCGAGATATTTCTTTGTGAACCAACATCAAGAGACATTGCACATAGCTTCATGGCAATCTGCGACTTCTGAAGTGATTTTCGCTCTCTGCAGACACCAAACTCAAACTTCTGAAGTTTCCCAGAACGATACAGCAAGTAGCGACATTGCAATTGCAGCAAAGCTACCTGCCGTATCGCGTTCTGTTACTTCAGAAGTTTGAGTTTGGTGTCTGCAAAGGAAAGGAATCACTTCAGAAGTCGCAGTTTGCTCGTCGGTCAGCGCCCGGAAAGCCATCAGGATGCCAGAATCGCATGATTCCATGCCAAATAGTCATCCAGCACAAATGTCGTTCACGCGCCACCTTCGGCAAACTCCGCAATCAGCGTCAGAAAACGACAAAACCGCACTCAGCCCAGTGTCCCATATCTCCATAAGCGGCCATCAGCCAACCGCTCGGTGCTTCTGCGCGGCACAAGCACAACCTTGGATCCGGTCACCTGCTCTATTCTTGCCGCAATCCTGCAAGCCAGACGCTCCTGCGCCGCCTCGTCCCGAATGTCCTCATAGAACACGTTGATGATCGTCCATCCCAAATGCTCAAGCATCTCGCGACGGCGGCTATCCGCCTTCCATTGGCCTCCGTGATGCTCCCCATCATATTCAATGGCGATTCCCCATTGCGGGTAAGCCATATCCAAATAGCAGAATCTCCCCTTCACATCATCTCTGGCAACCGGATAGTTCACCTCCGGACACGGCAGTCCATAGCGCATCGGTACAAGCCTCGTTCTTGTCTCATATGAGGAATCCGTTCCCTCCCTCGCCAGTCGAAGCGCCTGCCTGCATTTTCGAATGCCGCGGAATCCCTTGGCCGAGGCAACGGCCCGCTCCAACTCTTCCAAGGTCAGTCTGACCAGCCGCCCATCGCGACGCGTGAGACTGTCCGCCAGTACGATCAGCTCCTCCAAGGAAAGGATGGATGCGTAATGCATCCACACGTCGGCAAGCGACACGCAGCGAAAGCGCCTATCCACCAGAACGGTGTCAAAGGGTTGCGCATAACAGTGGAACCGAACGCCGCGTATGTCGCTCCGATTCCGATCGTCACATACCGCCACATGACAGATGGACTTGTTCAGCCGAACCTCCTTCGGCAATTCGACCGATTGCAGTTCCAGCGAGGTGCACAGGTCGAAGACCAATTCAAGTCCGGTCCGCTGTTGCGCCTCGGCGCACACCTGTGCCCTCTCGTATTTTGCCAGTGTCAGATTCTTCAATGTCAGGGATCCGTCATTCATGGCTCCACGCTATTGGTGTTTTCGCCGCCTAGGCAAGCGCCACGGAGAATGTGGACAAACGTGGGAATCGCCCGCCCCCTCCGCACATGTATCCAGCTACCCCGCCGTTATCGCAGCATGTCCGCCGAACCCACACCCCGCACCGCCTCACACCAGGAAGCCTCGCGGGTAGATGTCGGTGGAGTCGAGTTCGAAGGTGCTCACGCCGGTGATGAAGGCCTTGCCGGTGATCTGCGGCACCACGGCCTCATGCCCGGCCACCGTGGTGCGGGAGGCCGCGCATCCGAGGAACTTCGAACCGGTGATCGACTCGAACACGCGGGTCTCCCCGATGCCCATCTCCCCCAAGGCCACCAGCGTGGCGAGCTTGGCGCTGGTGCCGGTGCCGCATGGGGAGCGGTCCACCTGACGACCGCCGAACACCACGCCGTTGCGGTAATGCCCGGTCTCCACATCGAACTGCCCAAACTCCACCAGGTCCACGCCGCTGATGTCCACCAATGGATGCCGCACGTCGATCTGCTCGCGCGCGGCCCGCAGGATCGCCATGCCGATGTCGGCGATTTCCTGCGAATGCGCTGCCTCGATGTCGTATCCAAGTCCGAGCGAATCGAAGTCGACGAGTGCGAAGAAGCTGCCGCCGAACGAGATCGTGGCCTTCACGTCCCGCTCAAGGATGCCGGGCTCGTCCACGTGGATCGTCACGGAGTCCTTGGCCACGAACGCCGGCACGTTGGTGAGCGTGGCGTTCTGCACCTGATGGTCGCGCACGTGCACGGTCACGGTGATCAGTCCCGCGGGGGTGTCGAGGTGCACGTCGATGTCGTCGTCGGCGATCTCGGCGAACGACCCGTAGCGCCCGGTCACGAGCCCGGATTCCACAGCGAAGGTGGAGACGCCGATCGACCCGTGCCCGCACATGTTGAGGTAGCCGCCCGAGTCGGTGAACACCGCTCCGAGGTCGGCGTCCGGCCGGGTGGGCTTGAACAGGATGGCGCCGAACATGTCGCGATGCCCGCGCGGTTCCAGCATGAGGATCCTGCGTACGTCGTCGTACCTGTTGATGAGCTTGTCTCGCACCGCGATCGCGCTGGGCTCGGCGTCCACGGTCGAGAGCCCGCTGACCAGGATGCGTGTGGGCTCGCCCTGCGTGTGCGATTCGACGGTGACGAGCCGCGGACTGTCGCGGAACATGGCGTCGTTGAGCACCGACTGCGCCGCGGCCAGGGTACGCGTATGGAAGTTAGATGGGGATTGTATGGTGCCGGCCAGGTTCATGGCGCTCTCCTTAGAACCCCGCTCCATTGCGAGGGAAGGATCGATGCGCACGACCATGGCCGTCACCGGGCTGTAAAACCGTAAGACCGTAAAACCGTAAAGACCGTAAGGCCACGACCCGGCGGCCGGACGCCGTTGCCTCAGATGCGCCGCACGAACCGCGACAGCACTTCCGCCACGATCCGCGTGGGCTCCCCCACGAGCGGCTGCGATCCCTGATGCAGGCACCAGTCGTAAAGCATCGATCGTTCCGCCATCGCATAGAAGCGGACGATGTCGTGCGTGGAATAGTCCCGCGTGATCTCGCCGCGCTCCTGCCCGCGGGCGAAGAGCCTGCGGTGGATGGCGAAATAGAAGCGGTCCTGATTCACCAGTGACCGGTCTCCACGCTCGTTGAGCTGCGACGCCAGCTGGGCGCTGAGCAGTTCGACCGGCACATGCTGTTCGATCCATCCGAACATCTGCACGTTGAGGTACCGCACCTGGTCGGCCACCGGCCCCTCGGGGTCGAGCGTGGCGTCGAGTTCGCGGTACTTTTCGTCGAACACGTCGCTCAGCGTCCCCAGCAGCGCCGATTTCCCCTGGAAGTGGTGGTAGAACGTGCCCTTGGCTATGCCGGCCTTGTCGATGATGTCATCGATCGTGGTCTTCTCGTAGCCCTTCTCCTTGAACAGTTCCCAAGAGGCATCGATGATGCTGCTTCGTGCGTCTCGTACCATGGACAGGTTCCGCCTTTCGTATCAGGTCCCGTATGGAGAAGTGACTCCATCATAGAACCGTATAGTTTGGACGTGTTCCGTGCCGTCTGCACGATCGGCGGGGCGATGATTCGGTGATGTGCTGCGATGTTCGGCGATGTTCGTTCGTGATGATTCGGATCGAGGATACGGCCGGGGCGGCACCGGCTGGTTCCGGCGTCGCCCCGCCCATCGTCCGATCGTCGACTGTGGCGCTCGGCGACCGGACGAGTCTGGATCCGTGCGATTGCCGTCAGACGTTGTGACGGTACTCGTACGGCAGAGCCTTCATCTGGCCGAAGTGGTCGAACTCCTCCATGGCGTTGAGCGTGTCCTTGAGGATGCCCATCTGCATCTGGGGGTTGTTCGGCTCGCCGGCGTTGGATCCGATCGGCACGAGCGGCGCGGTGATGCGCGGCGCACCCTGCTGGCGTGCGATCGGCGGCAGCGCGGCGATGATGCAGGTGCTCATGCCGGCCGCCTCGCAGCAGCGCAGCACCAGCGTGCAGGAGCGGTGGCAGGTGCCGCAGCCGCCGGTGGCGAGCACGATGTCGGCGCCTTCGGCCTTGAGCTTCTTGGCGATCTCCGGTCCGGTGACGTGTTCGAACTTGTCGACGTTGCCGCCGCCGCCCATAAATCCGTAGAACGTGGGCACCAGGGATCCGATGAATCCTTCCTTGACGAGTTCGCGCAGGCGGTCGATCGGCAGCATGGCGTTGACGTCCTTGTTGATGTCGGAGTTGTCGAAGCCGCCGTGGGTCACCATGAGCTGGTCGGACGGGGTGTCGGACGGGATTTCGCGGTAGCTCCAGTCGCCGGCGGTGTTGAACGGCGTCTGGTCCTTCTTGTGGATGCCGCCGGAAGTGATGAAGGCGACCTTGCACCGGCTCAGCGGCTTGGTGAGCGGGGTCCAGACCGGCTTGGGGGTCCACGGCACGTAGATCTCCGACTTGAGTCCCTTGGCCGTGGTCAGTTTGAATGCTGTAGGCATGATGTGCTCCTTGGTTTCGTGAATTGGCTTGGTGTTGCGTTGTTCGATGAGGTCATGTGATGATTCGCACGAGGTCCGAATGAAGTCCGACCGAGATCCGATCGATGGAGACGGATGACGGGTTCAGATGACGTTGACGTAGCTGAGGTAGAACTCGCATTCCTGCCCGACCGCGAGCGGCTTGTCCGCGTAGATGAGCCGCAGCGGCAGCGAGAGCACGCCCATGCGCCCGTTGACGCCGATGCGCACGCCGACTTCGGTGACTTCCTTGATGACTCCCTTGAGCAGGAGCGGTTTGAGTTCCACCTGCATGATGCGTCCTTTCCGTGTTCCTTCCGAGTGATCCGTCGTTCGACCGCCGGCCCGGCTACTTGACGAGCTTCTTGTTGGCTTCGATCACGGCCTCGTCCCACTTGTGTTCCGGCGGTTCGATCGGGATGCCGGCCATCTTGGTCTTGAGCATGAGGATCGCGCGGGCAGCGTCGTCGGGGGTGGTGGTGTTGTCGGCGAGGATCTCGTTCTCGAATCCTTCCGGATCCTTGTTGAGCTCGATCATCGCGTCCATGTACTTGTTACCGACGACCAGCTGGCCCTGGTAGGCGGCGAACGTGACGCCCACGACCGGCACTCCGCGCGAGCCGATGGCGGCGATGTTCTCGGAGAAGTCGATGTGGTTGTTGCCGAATCCCTCGGTGGTGACGATCGCGCCGTCCACCTCCATGGCCTCGACGAGCGCGCCGAGTCGTTCGGAGACGAAGGTCTTCTCGTCGTTGACCTGCGGGGATCCGATGAACACCACGCCGGTCAGGTCAAGCTCCTCGTCGGTCTGCAATGCCTCGACGAGCGGCTCGCGGAAGAAGTGACGGGTGATCTCCTTGGTGGCGGGTCCGATGCAGGCGAGCGCGTGGATGCCGCCGTCGAGCACTTCGTTGGGGCTGAGCACCACGGGTACGTTGCCGAGATCGACGTTCTTCTGACCGCCCTTGACGCCGCAGGGCTCGGTGGGTACGAGCAGGTTGTCGTGCATGGCGCCCTGGCCCATGATCTCCTTGACGAGCACCACGCGCGGTCGGCCCGCGCGCCTGACGTCCTTGAAGGTCTCCTCCTTGATCGGCGTGACGCCGTCGAGGTTCTTGATGGCCTCGCGGCAGGCGTGCACGATCACGTCGCAGGCGCTGTGCGCGGCGAACGGTCCGCGACGTTCCATGCCGGTGCCCTTTTCGATCTTCACGTCCACGCGGATCATGATGTCGTTCTGGTCGGGGCAGCCGGGGCGGCCGTAGCGGATCTTCTCGTCCATGTAGCCTTCGCAGGAGCCGAATTCGTGCACCTGCACGCCGGCCTCGTCCATGCCGGTGAGCACGAACACCGCGCCGGAGAGCACGTTGGTCACGCCTTCGCCGAGCTTGCCTTCAGCCTTGGCAGCCACGGGGATCACGTCCATGATGGTGTTGGAGTAGACGTGGCGGTCAGCGGGGTTGATCACGGTCATCTCCACGTCCTTGACCAGCGGGTTGGCCTTCTTGGCCTCCTCGACCAGGGCGCCGTCCACGGTGAGCACGCCGTCGGCGTAGGAGGTCTCGCTGCCGATCACCACCTTGGTGACGGGATAGTCCTTCTTGACGAGGGTGCGCAGCACGCGGTCGGCCGGCGTCTCCTCAGGTTCCGGTTCCGGCGAGGCGGCAACGGGGGCTGCGCTTCCAGCCGGGGCCGTGGGAACCGCCGCGCCCGCCGGGAAGACCAGATCGAGTCCTTCGGCCTTGTCGAGATGCAGATGGACGTATCCTCCGGCGGCGGGGGCCGGGGCCACGGGAGCCGCCGGAGCCTCTGCCGCGCAGCATGCGCAGGCGTCGGGTCCTCCGTCATCCGCTCCATCGGATTCGTCTGGCTCATCGGCCGGGGCGGCGGGTGTCTCCTTGACGCCGTCGAGCAGATCTGGGGTGAGTTGGGTCAGTGCCTCGCCGTCGTTGATCAGCGTGGCGCCGAGCGCCTGCTGGATGGTCAGGCCGCCCTCCTTGAGGGTCATGAGGTTGGAGTCGACGAGGTCGGGGAAGATCGTGGGGTCCTCGAAGTCCGCGGCGCTGAGCACGGTGCCTGCGGGGCGGCGGCAGCACAGCACCGCCGGATCGTTGAGGTGCGCTTCGAGTGTTTCCTGGGAGAGAGACATGGTGGGTTCCTTTCTCTATGGTTTTCTCTGTGGTGCGGTTTTTCCGTTGCGGATGGAAATGTCTGTGGAAAAGTGATTGAAAACTGATTGACGTGATGAGTGAACGTCGATCGGATGCCGACCGAACACCTGTCCGGCTTCCCGCCGTCCGGCAATCGATCCGAATCCCTACGCGGCCTTGACGGTCTTGCGGAAGGCTCGGATGATCGGCTCGTCGCCGGCCCGCATGAACGCGTCGGTGGCGTGGTGCACGCGCATGCCGAGTTTCGGCGCCACCTGCATCACGGTGTTCGAGCAGTCGGTGCAGTGGGAGATCAGCACGCTTTGCGCGCCTTCCTTCTTCAGCGCGATGATGTTCTGCGCCTGGCCCGGGCAGATGCCGGGGTTGCGGCATTTGAGCCGCCCGTTGGCCAGACGGCAGGCGTTCTTGCACAGGCGGACGTCGACCAGCTGCGCGCCCTTGGCCGCCACGATCGCCCTAAGTCGCTCCTCGCTGGCTCCGCACGCGCATACGATGATGCCCATGGGACCGGGGTCGGCGAGTTCCGGCCCGGCGATGATGATGCCGCCGCAGGTTTTGGAGACCGTGTCGTCAAGGGTTCCGAGATGGCCCATGTACGGCCCGCCGATCATGATCTGCTCGTCGGCGGTGGGCTCGTGCACGTGCAGCGCGTCGAGCACGTCGCGCACGCTGACGCCGATCGGCACGTCGTAGATGACCAGGCTGACGTCGTCGCCGTATCCGCTGCCGTCAATGTGTCCGGCGACGGTGATGTCCTTGGTGGTCACGGCGAGGTTTTCGACCACGGCGTTGTGCACGCGCATCAGCGATTCGACGTTCATGACCACCGCACCAGCCGCGCTGGGGATGGCGTCCGGAGGCAGCAGCGTGCCGAGCACGTCGCGCACGATGGCGCGTTCGTCGCCGGCCGGGTAGCGGTCCTTGAGGAACACGATCTCGATGCTCGGATCGATGTCGAAGTCGTAGGCTCCGGTGGCTGCGGCGTCGAGCGCCGCCTGCAGGCTGCGCACGGCGTTCGCGTTCTTGGGCTTGATGGCCACGATGCCTCGCGTGGCGCCGACCTCTCGCATGGCGATGGTGAGTCCGGAGAGGATCTTCTCGGGGTCGGTCTCCGCCCTGGCGGTGTTGTGTTCGAGCAGCGGCTCGCATTCGGCGGCGTTGGCGATCACCGTGGTGCAGCCCTTGCCGAACTTCAGCTTCTTGTATGTCGGGAAGCCGGCACCGCCCATGCCGACCAGTCCGGATTCCTCGATCTTCGCCAGCGGAGCCGCGTCGGTGTCGGTCAGTGTTCTGGTCGGCACATCGGCGAACAGTTCCGTGGATCGAATGACGTGATGGTGACGTGCGGTCATGAGATCCACCCCTTTCTTGTGAAGACCACGCTCATGGAATCATGAATCTTTGTTTATTCTTTGTTCTAGAACGTGTTCTATTTTTAAAGTATATGGATCCTTGTTACGGTTACCTTTTTCCTCGTGTTACTGCAAAGTTACCGTTGAAATATATAGAACACAGTACAAAAAATATGGTCTCCCTCTTACGAAGGAGACCATCGAAAGTAAGTCATGTGTTATCGGGAAATCTTGGCGCTCGCTCCCCTCAGTCGGCGTTGCCGACGGCTCCTCTCAGAGAGGGGAGCCAGAGAGCATTCGAGACTCAGACGACCTCGTAAGCAGCCCTCCCTCGAGGGCCAAGATCGTTATTGTCCTACGGCGCTGAGGAACTGCTTGGTTCGTTCGTTCACCGGATGAGCCATGATCTCCTTGGGGTCGCCCTCATCGATGATCGCACCGTCGGCCATCACCACCAGATGGTCGCCGACGTCGCGCGCGAAGCTCATCTCATGCGTAACCACGCACATGGTCATGCCGCCTTCGGCCAGCTCCCTCATCACGTTGAGCACGTCGCCGCTCACCTCCGGATCAAGCGCGGACGTCGGCTCGTCAAACAGCATGACGGCGGGGTCAAGCGCCAGAGCGCGGGCGATGGCCACGCGCTGCTGCTGACCGCCGGACAGCTGCGACGGCTTGTGGTCGGCGCGATCCTCCAGTCCCACGCGCTTGAGCAGTTCCATGGCCCGCTCCTCGGCCTCCTCCTTGCTGCGACCCAGCACATGCTGCTGCGGGAACACCACGTTCTTCAACGCGCTCATGTGCGGGAACAGGTTGAACTGCTGGAACACCATGCCGCACTTGCGCCGCAGAGCCATGAGATCGCTTTTGGAGAGGTTCTCGGTGAAGTCCACGAACTGCCCGTCGATCATCATGTTGCCATCGTCGGGCTGCTCCAGCAGGTTGATGCATCGCAGCAACGTGGACTTTCCGGCGCCGGACGGGCCGATGATCGAGCACACCTCGCCGCGTTCCACGCGCAGCGACACCCCATGCAGGATCGTGTTGCCGTTGTAGGACTTGATCACACCGCCCAGTTCGATCATGTATTTGCTGTGGTCGACATCGTCCTCGGTGGAGGACACCGTCTGTGAAACCAGTGATGCCAGTGTCATTGTCGTCTCCTTGCTGTTCGTTGCCGCCTGTGTGGCCTTGTCGGCGATACGCACCTACGGAGACCGTCGATCGCACCCCCTCCGACGGGGAGGCACCACGGTCGACGGCGACCGTCCGCTCATATCAAAACCGTCGAGCGTCCGTTACTTCGTGATCGGAACCACGTACTGCTTGTCGCGGATCGCGGCCAGACCCTCGTCCAGACCGTACTTCTTGAGCGTGGGCTTGACCTTGTCGTCCTTGATGATCTTCTCGATGCCCTTGTCGAACGCCTGGCCGAGCGAGCTGTCGCCCTTGGTGTACGGGTAGCTCACCTCCGGGGGCTCGACTAGCGAGTTGATGCGCTTGTCCGGGTTCTTGTTGGCGTATTCGACCACGATGTTGTCGTTGCCCTTGAACTCGTCGACCGCGGTGCCGTACGCCTCCATGATCATGTCGACGCGACCGGCCTCGAGATCCTGCTTCATCTCCACGGAGCTCGGGTAGGTCTTCACCTTGTCTCCGAAGACCTTCTGCATGTCGGAGAGCCACGCGTATCCGTCGCCGATGCCGATGGACTTGATGCCCTTGGCGTCGATGTCGTCGACGGTCTTGACGTCAACGCCCTTCTTGGACGCATAGCCCACGCCCTCCAGATAGATGGAATGCGGGAAGTCGACCACCTGTGCGCGCTTCTCGGTCACGTTGATGTCGCCGGTGGCGGTATCGATCTGACCGGAGGCGATGGCCTGCATGGCGTTGGCGAACGACGCCTGCTGCCATTCGACGTTCAGGCAGTTGGCGTCGGCGATCTGCTTGATGAAGTCGATGTCCATGCCCTCGGGGTTGCCGCCGTTGTAGCTGGAGTACGGCGGCTGGTCGATCACGCCCACCGTCAGTGTGCCGGACTTGATGGTGGAGATGTTCGACACCAGCGGCGTACAGTCGCTCTTGGCCGAACTGGATGCCGACGACCCTCCTCCGCAGGCGGCGAGCGCGCTGACGCTCATCAGCGCGGCGCAGGCGGCGGCCATCAGCTTGATTCCTCGTGAGATCCTCATGATCATGTTCCTCTCTGTGTGTGGTCGGAACGGTGTTTCGACCGGTGTGACCTTGTGTGGGGACGACGTGCGAGGGGAAGGTCGGCCTCGGGCATGCGTTGTGGGAATTGCTAGATTGCGAGAATGATGATGCGGATCAGTAGCTCAGCGCCAGTCGGCGTTCGAGCCAGCGGGTGATCCAGGATGCGGGCAGCGTGATCACGGCGTAGCACAGTCCGGCGAGCACGAAGACGCGCAGGTATTGGAATGTGGTGGAGCCGTAAGTGTAGGCCTCCTTCATGAGTTCCGGCACGGCCACGGTGTAGGCCAGTGACGTGTCCTGGAACAGGAGGATGGTCTGGCCGAGCAGTGCGGGGATGATGGAGCGGAACGCCTGCGGCAGGATCACGTAGAGGAAGGTGACGTTGCCGTCGAGCCCGAGCGCGTCGCCGGCCTCGTTTTGTCCGTGGGGCACGGCCTGGATGCCGGCGCGGAATATTTCGGAGCAGTAGCAGGAGTAGTTCCATGCGAGGGCGATGATGGCCGAGGGGAAGCTGTCGAGCAGTACGCCGAAGCTGGGCAGTCCGAAGTACACGAGGTACAGGATGATCAGCGCGGGCATGCCGCGTCCGATTTCCACGATGACAAGTCCGAGTACGCTGACGAACCGGTTGCGGCTCATCACCATCATGCAGAAGATCAGTCCGAGCGGCAGGCCGATGATCATGGAGACTCCGGCGAGCGCCACGCTGACCTGCAGTCCGTGGAGCATGTTCGGCAGTCCTTCGGCCCAGAATTGCAGCAGCGGTTCCTGTGGAGTCATGTCAGATCACCGCCTTGCGAAGATTGGCGTCGAGTCTGCGCGACAGCATGGCCACCGGAATGCTCAGCACGATGTACAGTATGCCGGCGATGGCGTAGGGCAGCACGCCGGCCACCGAGTTGATGTTCTGCTTGGCGTATCCCTGTGCCATGAATACCATTTCGGCCACGGCTATGGTGGATGCGATGGATGAGTTCTTGAGCAGGCCGATCAGGTAGGTGGCGATCGATGGGCTGATGATGCGCACGGCCTGTGGCACGATCACGCCGAAGAACGACACCGTTCCGGGGATGCCGAGCGCCGCGGCGGCCTCGTATTGCCCTTTGGGCACCGCCTGCAGTCCGCCGCGGTAGATGTCGGCGAGATATCCTGCGGAGATGAGTCCCAGTCCGACGATCGCGGCCTCCAGTGCGGTGATGCGAAATGTCGGCGTGGACAGACCGAATTTCAGCAGGAACAGCCATACGATCATGGGGATGCCGCGCAGCAGGTCTACGGCGAGGCGGACGATCCAGCGGATCGGTGCTATGCCTGTTCTCAGCCCCAGCGCCATGGGGATTCCGAGTATCGCACCGATCGCGAATGATGCGACGGTGATCAGCAGCGTCATCGGAAGTCCGGAGAGCACCACGAGAAGCGGTTCCATGAGAGCCCCCTTCCTCTAGTAGCGAGTGAACTTCGGTAAGCGGGCTTGAAGAATGCGGTATACCGTCGGAAAACGATCGACCGCTCCACGAGAGCACGACGATCGAGGTAGACGACGGTATGGTGTAATAACGATGACGTCGCGCGATGACGACGTCTGCATGTGTTCCCAACCCCTTACGTTGATTCAGTATTTAAGGATCGGAACAATTCCCGGAATTTGCCGTATTGTAAACGGGATTAGATCGCGTTCTAGTTCGTAGTCTACTTGTAACACCATGAGACACCGACCGTCACAAACGCCCCAGGCCTTCCCCTATGGCCCCCATCGTCTCCCCCTTGAGACGACTCATTCATATACTCCCCTGCGAGCCTCATCCCCCACGCGCTCCCTCCAAGGGAGGGAGCTATCCGCAACGCGCGACCCATCCCCACGCGCTCCCTCCAAGGGAGGGAGCTGTCACGCCCAGCGTGACTGAGGGAGGGATCATATACCAACCAGACCAGTCTTTAGTAATCCGCCTTCTCCGGAGTGCTGGCATCCTCCACCGGATTGCCGTTCTCCTCATACTTGCGCAGCAGGCTGGTCGCCTCGATGTCCTTGGCAATGGCCTTCGCCTGCTCGGCGTCCGGACCGGGGGCCGGCTTGAAGAACGCCTCGCGGTAGTAGCGCAGCTCGTCGAGCGATTCGATGATGTCGGCGAGCGCGCGGTGACCGCCGTGCTTGGCCGGCTTGTTGAGGTACACGTTCGGGTACCAGCGGCGCGACAGCTCCTTGAGGGTGCTTACGTCGATCACGCGGTAGTGCAGCAGGCTCATGAGGTCGGGCATGTAGCGGTCGAGGAACTTCTTGTCGCTGCCCACGGAGTTGCCGGCGAGATGGGCCTTGCCCTTGGCGGGCAGCCACTGCTTGACGTATTCGACCACCTGGCGCTGCGCCTCGTCGAGCGACAGGCCGTTGGCGTTCCACTCGTCGATCAGGCCGGAGCTGGTGTGCATGTGGCGCACGAAGTCGTTCATCTGCGCCACGGCGGCGTCGGACGGCTTGATGACGAGGTCGATGCCTTCGTCGAGCACGTTGAGATTGAAGTCGGTGGGCACGACGGACACCTCGCACAGTTCGTCGTGGAAGATGTCAAGTCCGGTCATTTCGCAGTCGATCCAGATCATGCGCGATTCGGACGGATCGAACGTTTCGACGTCGTTATGCGATGCCATTATTCAGCCTTTCCCTATTAATGGAACAGGTAAGAGTACCGCGACCGCGGGATTTTCACTCGTTCGCCGGCGCGGTTCCGGTGGTGTCGCGCAATACGAGCGAGGTGGGCACTACGCTGTACGGGTCGGCCAGCTGTTCGCCTCGCATAAGCGCAAGCGCCTTGTTGCCGGCGGCCCGACCAAGTTCGGTAGGATCCTGATGCACGGTGGTCAGGTCGAGAATCGGGGCGCGGGAGTCGTCGTCGAATCCGATGACGGACATGTCTTCAGGGACGCGCACGCCCACGCGTACCAGTTCTCGCACCAGCGCAACGGCGACCTTGTCGTTCTCCACGCAGACGCCCGTGGGCCGCGAGGGGGATCCGACCAGCTGGGCGGCGATGCCGGAGTAGGCGTCCATCTGGCTGCGCATGCCGGTATAGACAATGGCGGGGATGGTCATGATCTTGTCGTCGGCATAGCCGAGCTCGCGCGCAGCCGAGACGAATCCCTGGGAACGTATGCGCGACGAGCTGAGGAACGGCGAGGTCTCGGGCTGTTCCACATAGGCCAGACTCTCGTGGCCAAGCGAGTGCAGCAGACGCACCGGCGCATACATGGCGGCATCGTCGTCGATGCGGGCCGTGGCGTCGTAGCCGTCGTCGCTGGGGGTATTGAGTCCGACCACGGGCACGGTGAGTTCCTTGAGCACCTGCTTCTTGGCGTCGTCGAGGTCGAACGAGAACACGATGACGGCGTCGACGTTCTGGTTGCCGGGCAGGGTCTGAAAGAAGTTGTCGAGGGAGTCCTCGCCCCAGATCACGTAGGGGATCACGTCATAGCCATGCACGGACAGCGACTCGTATACGCCTTCGAACGCATGGGAGTTGAACCAGCCGCTGATGCGGTCCGCCAGAAGCACACCCACGCGCATGGTCTTGCCGCTGGCAAGCGACGACGCGCTCTTCGAGAAGGAGAAGTGCAGTTTCTCTGCCGCGTCCTCCACCCGCTTGCGCGTGGACGGGTTGACCTTGTCGAGTCCGCGCAGGGCGCGAGAGACGGTGGAGACGGATACGCCGGCGGCCTTGGCCACCTCGGAGATCGTGGTTCGTGCCATAATCGTTCGCCTCCTTATATAAGTATGTATGTACCGCCTTTGGGATCATTCGCGGGCGACGACTCGGAACGATCGCATGACGACCGGCCACCCGCATGTATACCACAGGTGCGCGTCCGCCGCATTGCGGTCATACACGACCCATGAGTACGCTCACATGGTCAGTATAGCTCATATACAAACGCTTTTTCACAATTTTATAAAAACGCTTGCATGATCAATAATGCTTGAAATTCCAACGTTTTTCAACTCGAACCGGTTCGACACGCCGATAACGTTTTGACATAGTTAATGCAAACGCTATTATTGGTACCAACACAACACCTCATCGACAACGGTGGGGATGGGAAAACGCCAAAGTTGACTAGTCAATAGGGAGACAAGAAAACTCAGGCAAATATACGACTTTCAACCGACCGGTTGGTTTGCGCGCATCAAAAGTGCAAGCGCTTTTACAGACGATCGGGAGTTCGTCATGGCTTGACGGCCTGCGCCATCAAGTCGCCAATGAGAACAAAGGAGTATTTCATGGAACAGAATGCGCTCAGTGACCCGGCTCTGTGGTGGAAGCAGGCCGTCGTCTACCAGGTCTACCCCCGTTCCTTCAAGGATTCCAAGGGCTCCGGCCTCGGACAGATCGCCGGCGTGACCGAGAAGATCGACTACCTCGCCAAGCTCGGCGTCGACGCCATCTGGCTCAGCCCCTTCTACCCCTCTCAGCTCGCCGACGGCGGCTACGACGTTGACGACTACCGCAACGTCGATCCGAAGCTCGGCACCATGGACGACTTCGACGAGCTTGCCAAGGCCGCTCACGCCCACAACATCAAGGTGGTCGTCGACATCGTCCCGAACCACAGCTCCAACCTGCACCCCTGGTTCCAGGATGCCCTGAAGGCCGCCCCCGGCTCCCCGGAGCGCGACCGCTACATCTTCCGCGACGGCAAGGGCCCCAACGGCGACCAGCCGCCCACCAACTGGGACAACCACTTCGGCGGTCCGGCTTGGACCCGCGTCCCCGACGGCCAGTGGTACCTGCACATGTTCACCAAGGAACAGCCCGACTGGAACTGGAACAACTCCGAGGTGCGCGCCGACTTCATCAAGACCCTGCGCTTCTGGCTCGACCACGGTGCAGACGGCTTCCGCGTGGACGTGGCCCACGGCCTCGCCAAGGATCTTGACCGCGACGACCTCGACAACTACGTGGTGTGGTGCACCTCCGACCAGCCCGACGACGGCTCCCACCCGGTGATCGACCGCGACGAAGTCCACGAGATCTACCACGAGTGGCGCAAGGTCTTCAACGAGTACAACCCGCCGGCATTCGCCGTGGCAGAGGCCTGGGTGCAGCCCAACCGCCAGTACCTGTACGCCAGCCCCGACGATCTGGGACAGATCTTCAACTTCGAGTTCGCCAAGAAGGACTGGATCCGCGACGCCATGCACCAGGCCATCGAGGAAGGCATCGCCAGCGCCGAGCGCTCCGGCTCCTCCGCCACCTGGGTGATGAGCAACCACGACGTGGTCCGTCACACCACCCGCTACGGCCTGCCGCAGGTCCCCACCAGCGAATACCACCAGCTGGCCAAGGACTGGGTGCTGCGCGACGGCACCACCTACCCGCTGGACAAGGAGCTCGGCACCAAGCGTGCCCGCGCCGCCATCCTCATGGAAATGGCCCTGCCCGGTTCCGCCTACGTGTACCAGGGCGAGGAGCTCGGCCTGTTCGAGGTCGCCGACATCCCGTGGGATCGCGTCGAGGACCCGTCCGGCCACCGCACCTCCCAGGCCGCCAGCACCAAGGGCCGCGACGGCTGCCGCGTGCCGCTGCCGTGGGTCGCTGCCGACGCCCCGAAGCTCGCCAACCCGGACGATGAGTTCGGCGTCGGCGGATCCTTCGGATTCTCCCCCGCCGACGCCGCCGAAGAGCCGCACCTGCCCCAGCCGGCATGGTACAAGGACTTCGCCGCCGATGTGGAGGACGCCGATCCGGACTCCATGCTGAACCTGTACCGCAAGGTCCTCGAGCTGCGCCACAAGCTGCAGACCACCGACCTGACCATCGAATGGCTGCCCGAGGATCGCTCCAGCGGCAAGCCGGATGGTGCGAACGGATTCACCGGCGGCACGATCGCCTACAAGCGAGCCAACGGCTGGGCGTCCATCACCAACTTCGGTGCCGATCCTGTCGACCTGCCCGCCGGCGAGCTGCTGCTCACCTCCGGTCCGCTGACCGAGGACGGCAAGCTGCCGCAGGACACCTCCGCCTGGATCCAGCTCTGACAAGACTTACCCTTCCCCTTCCCTAAAAGTCGTGCCGGGTGTTTTCCCATCCCCACCCGGCACGACACCCAACCAAATCTTCCCTCTCCAATAACCGATCTCAAAGAGGAGAAAAGAACAATGACAGCAGCAACAGTGGCTCCCAAGAGCCCCAACAAGACCAACAAGTGGCGCTATACCGCCGGCTTCATGGCCTTCGCCATCCTTTCCGGTGTGGCGTTCTTCGGCACCATGTCCGTGCTGGTCCCGCAGCGTCTGCGCGCCGACCTCGGCATGGGCGCCACCGAATCGACCGCCGCCCTCGGCGCCATCAACTCGGCCGGCTCCATCGCCTCCATCTTCATCGCACTGTTCATCGGCGCCCTGTCCGACCGCACCGCCTCCCGTTGGGGCAAGCGCACCCCGTGGATCTTCACCGGTGCATTCATCTACGGCATCTGCTTCTGGTCGCTGAGCCGCCCGTCCACCGCCGTGCTGATCGGCGTCTTCTACGTCATCGCCCTTGTCGGTCTGAACATGGTGCAGGCGCCTATCTACGCACTGATCTCCGACCGCGTTGAGGAAGAGTCCCGTGCAACCGTGTCCGCGGCCATCGGTGGCGGCGGTGTGATCGGCCAGGGTATTGGTACCCTGATCGGCTCCCGCTTCATCGAGAACGTCGAAGTCGGCTTCATCTGCACTGGTCTGTGCGCTCTGGCCGCCGGTGTGCTCGCCGTCGTCATCGCCCCGCGTGAGCCCTCCTCCAAGGACATGGTCAAGGACACCAGCAAGTCCACTTGGAAGGTCATCGTCGAATCCCTGACCCCGCCGCTGAAGGACTGCGGTGACTTCTACCGCGCGTTCATCTGCCGTACCTGCCTCATCGTCGCCTACCAGATGATCTTCAGCTACCAGCTGTACATCCTGACCGACCACATCGGCGAATCCACCAAGCAGGCCGCCGTGTCCATGTCCGTGATCTCCGTGCTCACCATGGTCGCCTCCATGATCGCGTCCCTGATCTCCGGCCCGATCGCCGATGCTCTCCACCGCCGCAAGGCCCCGATTGCCGTCGCCTGCGCCGTGTTCGCCATCGGTCTGGCCATGCCGTGGATCTTCCCGACCCAGATGGGTATGTTCCTCTTCGGTGGCATCGCCTCCTTCGGTTACGGCATGTACCTCTCCGTCGATCAGGCTCTGAACGTCGACGTGCTCCCGAACAAGGAGACCGCTGGTAAGGACCTCGGCTTCATGAACATCGCCACCTGCGCCGGCCAGGCCATCGGTGTGGCGATCACCTCCAGCATCGTCGCCGCCACCGGCTCCTACAACTTCGTGTTCCCGACCGCCATCGTGATGACCGCCATCGCCGCCATCTCGGTGCTCGGCATCAAGCGCGTCAAGTAACACGACCGGTGTGGTTCCGACACAATCGGAACCACACCACCACCCCTAAGAACGTATCGTTTCTCCCTCCTTCCCCCTAGCCCCTCAAGGTCCACAAGACCGCGAGGGGCTTTTTCATATTCCAGACGTCCCCACATCGTCGCGGTTCTCACACTCTCGCATCACACCGGCACCATGCCATAGAATCATCCGTAAAGATGATTGCGTCGCCGCAGTCTCCACTACTAGAATTTTTGCCCCATTTTTTCATGGTTCCTTCAGGAACGATTCAGAGCCGATAGAGTCGCCCGCCGTACATTGTCAATGATCATCAGCGATCTCCCATCTGATTCTTCAGCGAATTCGACATCCATTCCGAAAGGCCTGTCATGAAAACCACGGTTCAGACCGTATGCAGCGCACTCGCCGTCGTGGCACTGGCCGCGACCATGGTCGCGGTGACGTTCGTCTCCCCCAACACCGCATCGGCGGGATCCGACGTATCGGCAAAGATCGAGAAGATCTACACCGAGGAATACCAGGAAAAGGCGCAGAGCACGATCGACGCGAAGAAGGCCCGCGGAGGATGGACCGTCGACAACATGCTGGTCGAGGAGAACCCGTACGGCACCAACACCACGTCGCTGTACGTGTACTTCACCACCGACGACGTCACCCAGGTCTCCTACACGGTAAGCACGCCGGACACCGACTATCCCGACTTCTCCGCCACCCCGTCCGGAGGCGACGACTATTCCACCGAACACGAGTTCCAAGTCATCGGTCTCATCCCCGGCAAGGACAACGACGTCACCATCACGCTCACCTCACAGGACGGCGGCACCGTCACCCGCACCATCCACAAGAAGGCCGCGGCCACGATCGGCGATGAGGAGGTACAGCTCAACCGTTCCGTCACCCAGACCGGCTCCAAGACCGAATACGCCGGCACCATGGGCAACGGCCTGTACGCCGTGCTCGGCAACGACAGCAACGAGCAGGATCTGATCTACCTGTACGACGACTATGGCGTGCTGCGCGGCGAAATCCCGATCCTCTACTACCGCGCGCAGCGTCTCGTGTTCAAGGACGGGCTCATGTACTTCAGCGCGTCCACGCACGACATCGTGGCCATGAACGGCCTCGGCCGCATCGAGAAGTTCTACGACCTCGGCAGCCAGTACATCCTGCACCACGACTACGTGTTCGACAACAGCGGCAACCTGCTCGTGCTCGCCACCGACATGACCAGCAACACCGTGCAGGACCGCATCGTGCGCGTGAATCTCGCCACCGGCAAGACCACGCTGCTGATCGACATGGGCGATCTGCTCGGCGACTACAAGTCCACCACCAAGCACGACTCGAACTCCAAGGCCACGTCCACCGACAGCGGTTCCGATTCGTGGGATTGGATCCATCTCAACACCATCCAGTACGTGAGCGACGACGACAGCATCATCGTCAGTTCGCGTGAGACCTCGTCGATCATCAAGATCGACAACGTCAGCGGCACCCCCACGCTCAAGTACATCATCGGCGAGAAGACGTTCTGGGACGACACCGCCTACGCGAACTACAACCTCACCAAGATCGGCGACTTACCCAGCTCCGGCGGCCAGCACACCGTCACCTACGTGAAGGACGATTCGCTGCCCGACGGCCAGTACTACATCTACATGTTCAACAACAACGGCGGCGTGAGCGCCACGAGCGACTACGACTGGTCGCAGATCCCCGGCATAGTCACCAAGCTCAACAGCACGGCCACCGACGTGCACTCGTACTTCCAGAAGTATCTGGTGGACGAGAACGCCGGCACCTACACGCTGGTCAGCAGGTTCGAGGTGCCGTTCTCCGGCTACATCAGCAGCGCCGAGGAGTATGAGGACGGCACGGTCATCACCGAGTCGGGCATCAAGGGCACGTGGGGCGTGTACACCGCCGATGGCACCCTGCTGCGTGACTACACGATGAAGATCAACGTCGCGTTCATCTACCGCGTCTTCAAGTACGACTTCAAGGGCTTCTGGTTCGCGTAGATCGCGGGGTGGCGGATCCCTCCCTCAGTCCGCCTCCGGCGGCCAGCTCCCTCCCTCGGAGGGAGCACGCTCTAACACCTGTGTTCTCCCTCCGAGGGAGGGAGATGTCGCGGCACGAGCCGCGACAGAGGGAGGGATCCCCGTCCTTCTCCACCCCCTATTCCCCAAAATCTCCCTATACTTGAGGTACCCACCACTAGCAAAGGAGCTCACATGGGACTGTCCGACATGCTGGGAACGCCGAAAAAGAACGTTCCTCATACCTATGAATCCAACGGCCACGAGATCGTCTGTTCGCAGTGCGGCGGTCGCGCCTTCATCAAGGGCGAGGCTCTGCTCAACACCGCGGGCATGACGTTCCTTGATCTCGACTTCCTCAACCGGTCCGCCGATATCCTCGTCTGCGAGGAATGCAGTCACGTCGAATGGTTCGTCAATCACGTCCGCCAAACCGATCTGTGACACGCATGGCGGACAACAGATAGATGCCAGTCACATACGCGAATATGCGAAATCGCCGCCGATGATCTCCTGATGAGACCGTCGGCGGCGATTTGCGTATACGCCATACAGGTCGTTCCCCACTACCGTTCACGTCGTGGGGAACGACGCTGAATCAGCGTGATCAGCTGTGGAAGCCGGTGTAGTTCGGGGCTTCCTTGGTCATCACGATGTCGTGCGGGTGGGACTCACGCAGCGCGGCGTCGGTGATGCGGATGAACTTGCCCTTCTCCTTGAGCTCGGCGATGTTGTGGGCACCCACGTAGAACATCGTCTGGTGCAGGCCGCCGACCAGCTCGTACAGCACGTAGTTGAGCGGTCCGCGGTAGGGCACCTGGCCTTCGACGCCTTCCGGCACGACCTTGTCGCTGCTGGTGACGTCGGCCTGGAAGTAGCGGTCCTTGGAGTAGGACTTCTTGCCACGCGGAGCCATGGCTCCCAGCGAGCCCATGCCACGGTAGAGCTTGTACTGCTTGCCGTGCAGCAGCACCTTCTCGCCCGGAGCCTCCTCGCAGCCGGCGAGCAGGCCGCCGAGCATCACGGAGTCAGCACCGGCCACCAGGGCCTTGCCGATGTCGCCGGAGTAGTGGATGCCACCGTCGGCAATGCACGGCACGTTGGCGGCCTTGCAGGCGCGAGCGGCCTCGTACACGGCAGTGAGCTGCGGAACGCCGACGCCAGCCACCACGCGGGTGGTGCAGATGGAGCCGGGGCCCACGCCAACCTTGACGGCGTCCACGCCGGCCTCGATCATGGCCTTGGCACCGTTGTAGGTGGCCACGTTGCCGCCAATGACCTGCACGCCGTCGAAGGCGTGATCGGCCTTGATGCGACGGATCATGTCGAGGGCGAGACGGGCCTCACCGTTGGCGGTGTCGACCACGAGCACGTCCACGCCGGCCTCCATGAGGGCGGTGGCACGCTGCCAGGCGTCGCCGAGGAAGCCGATGCCGGCGGCCACGCGCAGACGACCCTGCTCGTCCTTGGTGGCGTCCGGGTACTGCTCGGTCTTCACGAAGTCCTTCACGGTGATCAGGCCGGCGAGCTTGCCGTTGCCGTCGATCAGCGGGAGCTTCTCGACCTTGTGCTGGGCGAGGAGACGGTGGGCGTCCTCCTTGGAGATGTCGGCCGGACCGGTGACCAGATTGTCCTTGGTCATCACGTCGGACACCTTGAGGCGGTCGTAGTCCTCGGAGGCGATGAAACGCATGTCGCGGTTGGTGATGATGCCAACCAGGTGATCGTCGTTGTCCACGACCGGCAGACCGGACACGTGGTAGGCGGCGCACAACTTGTCAAGATCGGCGAGCGTGGCGTCGGGGTGCACGGTCAGCGGGTCGGAGATCATGCCGGACTCGCTGCGCTTGACGATGTCGACCTGATTCGCCTGATCCTCGATGCTGAGGTTGCGGTGAATCACGCCGATGCCGCCGTTACGCGCCATCGCGATGGCCATCTGAGCCTCGGTGACCGTATCCATTGCGGAGGACAGGACCGGGGACTTCATGGTGATCTCACGGGTCAGGCGAGTGGTGGTATCGACCTGAGAGGGGATGACATCAGTTTCATTCGGCAGAAGCAGAACATCGTCATAGGCCAGACCAATCTGCTGGAACGGTGCTGCTACGGGATTGTAAAGGGACTCTTGTTCTACAGAAGTGTTAGAAGCCATAAAGTCACTTTATAGTGCCATGTAGACCTGTGCAAATTCGTGTGTTGTATGGCTATCACAGGCGTAACGAAAACGCCGTCTCCGCCCGCATTACGGACAAAGACGGCGTGAAACTACGTTGCTATCAATCGGACGGACGACGATCAGTCGTCGTCACGGTCGCGCTTCACAGGCGGATCGACGTACGGCACACGAGACGTGGCGGCCGTGTGGATCTCCGCGGCCAGGATCACGGCCGCGCCGATCAGCATGAAGACGGCAGACAGCTTCGGATTGAGCCACGAGGCATGCTGCACGCCCAGAAGAATCACCACCACGATGCCGATCTTGACCATCCAGCCGAGCAGGAACCATGTCAGGTATGCGGCCGGACGCAGATGCATGCGGCTGAGCACCGCCACCAGAACCGGGTTCGTCAGGCACAGCAGCACCACGGCCACGATGGCCACCAGCGCCGACCACACGCCCAGGATGCCGGAGAACATGTATCCGGCGATGGCGCTGAGCACCGCGAACACCAGCAGGAACATCACGCTCTGGTAGATAGCGCGATACATGAGGTCCCACACGGTCTCCTCGCCGGCACGACGCGGCTTGGCGAACAGATGGCGGTCACCGCCGGACTTGGCGTCCATCTTCTCCGACGTCGCAGTCGTTTCGTCCGCGTTCACATTCGTCTCTTCCGACATGTCTAGGCCTTTCCTCCCGTCGGCGTCGTCTCTTCCTCAGTCACGGTATCCGTACTGTGTTTCGGACGGCCATTCATGGCGCGCGCTGCGGCCAGTGCCGCGTTCTCCTCCCGAATCTCGGGAATGCGACGTCGGGCATACGGATACAGGGTGGCCACGGTGAGCAGTATCGCCGCGATCACGAATCCGATGGCGACGTATCGCGCCTCGAAAAACAGAATCATAATCGATCCGAACGAAATCAGCGCCGCCCATCCCCACAGGATCAGCACTGCTCCCTGCACGGTGTGGCCGATACGCAGCATGCGGTGATGCAGATGCATGCGGTCGGGGTGCATGGGCGACTGTCCCTTGCTCACGCGGCGCACGATGGCCAGGATCATGTCGAGCACCGGCAGGAACAGCACCAGGATCGGCAGCAGGATCGGCATGAACACGGGCAGGTAGATGCTCGCGTGGATCGTGGTCGGGTCGAGGCGGCCGGTCATCACGATCGACGCGCAGGTGACGAGATAGCCAAGCAGCATGGAACCCGAGTCGCCCATGAACAGCTTGGCGGGATGCCAGTTGTGCAGGATGAAGCCCACGCAGATGCCGAGCAGCGCCACGTCGATCATAGTGGCCATGGACGCGTAGCTGGGCGAATTGCGGGCGATGATGTACGAATATATGGCGAACGCGATGCCGCCGATCGCCACGATGCCGGACGCCAGACCGTCGAGACCGTCCACGAAGTTCACCGCGTTGATCGACGCGACGATCAGGATCGCCGTGACCGCCATGGAAATGCTGGGCGACGTGGCCACAAGCGAGCCGAACGGCAAGGAGACGACCTTGAGACCGCCCCATGCCACGAACACGGAGATGATGAGCTGTCCGGACAGTTTGAGCATCCAGTCGAGATCCCACCGGTCGTCGCATACGCCGAGCAGGCAGATCAGCACGGCGCCGATGGAGATGATCACCGGCTGCAGATTGTCGTGAAACAGTCCTTCGGTCAGTGACAGATGACTGGCGAAGCACATCGATACGAGAAAACCGAGCATCATGGCCACGCCACCCATGCGCGGGGTGGGCACCTTGTGCACGTCTCGGGCACGCACCTCGCCCACCGCGCCG
Organism: Bifidobacterium vansinderenii; assembly: GCF_002234915.1. Taxonomy (GTDB): domain Bacteria; phylum Actinomycetota; class Actinomycetes; order Actinomycetales; family Bifidobacteriaceae; genus Galliscardovia; species Galliscardovia vansinderenii. The sequence goes on from NZ_NEWD01000006.1 coordinate 63,540, forward strand.
AATTCGATGGCGAGATGCCTGATGAGCGGCGTCAGCAGAAACGTTGCGCCGCCGGCGATGGCCGCGATGAAAAAGTAGATTCTCACGCCGTAATACCTCCGTCGTCGTTCACGTCGGATTCCACGGACCGGGATGCCCCACCACGCAGCGACCCGTGCAGGGCCTCGTGGATGCGGGACTGCGGTATCACGCCCTCACGGAGGATGGCGATGCCGTCGCGCCCGTGCGGATCCGACGCCACCACTGTACTCGAGAGTGGTCCCGGCGTGGGACCGCCGTCAAGATACAGGGCGATCGCATCACCGAGATCGTCGGCCGCCTGCTGCGCGGTCTGCGCGGAATCACGGCCGGACAGGTTGGCGCTGGATGCGGCGAGCGGCCCGGTTGCTGCGAGAATGCGCAGGGTGTCGGCCGAATCCGGCACGCGAATGCCCTGCGTGCGAGACGGATGCGCATGCGGGTCCACGCGCACGGTCACCAGTTTGCAATCGTCACGTGCCACGCAGATCGGAGAGAACGCGCCGGGCAGGAACTCGGCGGACAGCCGGTCCAACGGTACGGGCAGGTCGAGGCCCAACGCGTCGATGTCGTCAACAGACGCCAGCAGAACCTGCAGCGACTTGGCGCGCGGCCTGTGCTTGGCCTTGAACACGCGGTCCACGGCGTCGGGATTGCGCGGATCGCAGGCCACGCCGTACACGGTGTCCGTGGGAATCACCACCAGTTCGCCTTCCCGTATCAAGCGGGTCGCCAACGCCAACGACTCCTCATCGATCGGCATGATTCGTGCCATGTCTCGTTCACCTCGCATCATCTGAGACAATTCGCCCCATATACAATTCGTCCGCGAACATGTCGGTATAAGGCATGGCGGAGCATCCAAGATGCCATACCATATCGTTTGTCTTCAATCAACACTTACGGAAACGCATCCATTATGCCCGCATGTCGTCACAAGTTCCGGAAAGCACTCGCAGGCACAGTCGATAAGATAAACGACACACCTTGTGTTCGCGCTCACAATGCAAGCGGGACAACACGCGAACGGTTTTTGAGTGATATGATTTAGATCGTTCAAGAAAATGCGTACGAACGTACACATTCGATAGCCCGGCACTGCCGCATTCGATGTGTTCGACGGACCGCACGATATGACAAGAACGATCTGACAAGGAAGTGCATGATGAGCGACGAAGCCACGCAGACGAACGCAGCAACCCCGCAGAACGCGGCACAGACCACGGAATCGAAGTACCCGCCGGTGGAACTGCGCACACCGCGCGCCAGCGAGCGCGAGGAGATGCTGAACGGCAAGCTGTACGACGCGTCCGACCCCGAACTGGATGCCATGCGTCGCAGGGCCGGCGATCTGTGCACCAGGTTCAACGGTCTGTCCCGCGACGACACCGAGACGCGTGCGGCCGTGCTTGACGAGCTGCTGCCGCATCACGGCGAGAATCTGGATGTGATGGGTCCGGTGTTCTTCGACTACGGCTGCCACACCACGCTTGGCGATCGCGTGTTCGCGAACTTCAACTTCACCGTGTTGGACTGCGCCCCCGTGACGATCGGTGACGACGTGCTGTTCGGACCGAACGTGTCGCTGCTGCCGCCGATGCATCCGCTGCGCTGGCAGGATCGCAATGTGCGCAAGCGCGCGGACGGCACTGCCTATGACTATGAGTATGGCGAGCCGATCGTGATCGGTTCGAACTGCTGGTTCGGCGGCAACGTGACCGTTCTGGGCGGCGTGACCATCGGCGACGGCTGCGTGATCGGCGCCGGCGCCGTGGTGACAAAGGACATTCCGGCGAATTCGGTGGCCGTGGGCAATCCGGCGCGTGTGATCAAGACGATCTCCGACGCGGACGCCTCCGAGCTGCAGGAGTACGCGCAGTAGGGACCGAAGGTTTGGGCTGGATGAGGGAGATGAGCCCTAGGGCTTGTGCGATGAAAGCTCTCCCTCAGTCCGGCTTCGCCGGCCAGCTTCCTCCCCTGGAGGGAGCACAAAGATAAAGAGCGTTCTCCCTCCTAGGGAGGGAGATGTCACGACGAACGTCGTGGCAGAGGGAAGGGATTCCACCCCGCGCACCCGCATCATCGCTTCTCGGCAAACAGGTAGCGGGGGCGGCCGGTGAGATCGTCGCCGGTCCGCGCCTCGCCGAAGCCGTGCGTCAACGCATAGTCGCACAATGCGGGGCCCTGACTGACGTCGTGCTCCATCACCAGTGCTCCCCCGTCGCGCAGCAGCGAGACCACACGGTCAATGATGCGTTCGGGAATGTGCAGCCCGTCGGCCGAACCGCCGTAGAGGGCGAGTTCGGGATCATGGTCGCGCACTTCGGGCTGTTCGGGGATTTCTGATTCCGGCACATACGGAGGGTTGGTGATCACCAGATCGATGGTGCCGTCGAGCTCACGCAGTGTTTCGGGAGCCGTCGCGTCGCCGAGAATCAGGTGATATCGCTCCCCCACGCCGGGGAATTCGGATGCGATCTTCGTGCGGTTGCGGTCGGTCCACGCATACGTGGTCTCGCTGAGTTCGACCGCCCACACTTCGCTCGTCGGCACCTCGCTCGCCACGGACAGGCCTATGATGCCGCTGCCGGCGCACAGATCAACCACTCGGGGATTGCGAATACCGTTCTCGGCCAGCCAGTCCAGTCCGGCCTGCATCACGATCTCGGTTTCCGGACGTGGAATGAACACGCCGGGACCGACCTCCACTTCAAGGTATCGGAACGGCGCGGTGCCGACGATGTACTGCAGCGGCTCGCGCGCGGCACGGCGGGCGATCATCGCATCGTATGCGGCGGGGGCGAACGACTCCGGCAGGGCGCGACCCATAAGCATGAGCATATCGATGTCGCGGAGTGAGAGGTCGGCGGCGTGGGCCAGCAGGAGTTTTGCGTCGTGGTCGGGGGTATCCACGCCGGCAGTTTGCAGAGTTGCGGCCGCGGAATGCAGCAGCTGCGCAATGGCATCCGGCATGGAATTCCCCTCTTTCTTCTTAGTGTGATCACACCAGCCATGCTTTCTTGACCATGCATGTCTTAGTACGATCACACCAGCTTTGCCTACTGCTTGTCGGCCTGGGCGAGGCGGGCGGCTTCGTCGGCTTGGATGTCGGAGTCGATCACGGCCTGCAGGTCGCCGTCGAGCACCTGGTCGAGGTTGTACGCCTTGTAATTGGTACGGTGGTCGACGATGCGGTTCTCCGGGAAGTTGTACGTGCGGATGCGCTCGGAACGGTCAAGAGAGCGCACCTGGGAGTGGCGCATGTCGGCGGCCTCGGCAGCCTCCTGCTCGTGCTTCATGGCCAGCAGTCGGGACTTGAGCACGCGCAATGCGGCCGCACGGTTCTGGATCTGCGACTTCTCGTCCTGCATGCTCACCACGATGCCGGTGGGGATGTGCGTCATGCGCACGGCGGAGTACGTGGTGTTCACGGACTGGCCGCCAGGGCCGGAGCTCATGAAGATGTCGATCTTCAGGTCCTTCGGATCGACTTCGATCTCGTCATCATCGTCGTCGGCCTCAGGGAACACGATCACGCCGGCCGCGGACGTCTGGATGCGGCCCTGCGATTCGGTGACGGGGATGCGCTGCACGCGGTGTACGCCGCCCTCGTACTTGAGCGAGGCCCACACGCCGTCGGCGGGCGCCACGGTGCCCTTGGCGCGAATGGCGATCTGCACGTCCTTGACGCCGCCGAGCTCGGTGCCGTTCTGGCTCTGGATCTCGCACGACCAGCCGCGGCGTTCCGCGTAGCGCGTGTACATGCGCAGCAGATCGCCGGCGAACAGCGCAGCCTCCTCGCCACCGGCGCCGGCCTTGATCTCCATGATCGTGTCGCGGGCGTCGTCGGGGTCGCGCGGAATCAACGCGGTGCGCAGCTTTTCACGTGCTTCGGGAAGTTCGGACTCCAGACGCTTCGCCTCGTCGGCGAAGTCGGGGTCCTCGGACGCCATCTCCTTGGCGGCCTCGTAGTCGTCGTTGAGCGTTTTGTAACGCTGGTATGCGGAAACGATCACGCTCAGTTCGGCATGACGACGACCGAGCTTGCGCATCTTCTCGGGGTTCGACGCCACCTCGGGCTGGCTCATTTCCTGTTCGATCTTGTGGTATTCGTCAACCGCGGTCTTCGCCGCCGGGAATTCTTCCGCCATGTTCGCTTTCCGTTCTCTTTGCAGACCTTACCGTGCACCAATCCGCCGTGCACAAACCTTGTTCAAGCATACAAAAACGCCAGCCCCGCGGACGGACCGCGAGGGTCCGAAACGGGACTGGCGTTGTAACGTCTGCTACTTGGCCTTCTTGCCGTAACGACGCTCGAAGCGAGCCACGCGACCGCCGGTGTCCAGAATCTTCTGCTTGCCGGTGTAGAACGGGTGGCACTTGGCGCACACGTCGGCCGTGATGTGGCCGGAGGTGATGGTCGAACGGGTCACGAAGGTGTTGCCGCACGAGCACACGACCTCGGTGGGCACGTATTCGGGATGAATACCCTGCTGCATGATTACTCCTAGGATCTATTTCAGGACCGGGTCGTCATGCCCCACTGGCACAACGTGAACCGGAACCTATGGGATTATACGCGCACGGCTGGATTACGGCAAGCCGACAAGAAAACGCCTCGGCAGGGATTCGAACCCCGTCGAGGCGCTGCAATTCTCATTAACCCAGCCCGAAACGCCGGAGAGAGGATCGGCGTTTCAAGCAAGTCCTATTTTCAGTTGGCGAGGTCGTGGGCCATTTCCTCGAAGGCGGCGAGGTAGGTGTCGCAGGCCTTCTCGTCGTGGGCGACGGACAGCGTCCACTCCTCCTCGCGACCAGGGGCCATGTAGACGCCGCGGTTGGCCTGATACAGCCAGGCGAGCTGGTTGAGGGCGGCGTTCTGGCCCTTGCGGAAGCTCACGTAGTCGGTGATCTTGTGCGGGGAGAACGTGACGCAGCCCTTGGCACCGAAGCCCTGGGCGTAGCCCGGGAAGTCGTACTTCTTGATGATCGCGCTGCAGCCGTCCATCAGACGCTGGTTCATGCGGTCGAGGTGCTCGTAGGCCGCGGGGGTGAGCACCTTTTCGAGGCTGGCGCGCGCGGCGGCCATAGACAGCGGGTTGCCGGAGAAGGTGCCGACCTGGTAGACGGAACCGTCCTCGACCACGCTCATGACCTCGTCGCTACCGCCGATGGCACCGGAGGGCAGACCACCGGCGAGCGACTTGGCGATGGTGACCATGTCGGGGGTCACACCGAAGAGCTTGGTGGCGCCGCCAGGGCCAACGGTCAGACCGGTCTTGACCTCGTCGAAGATCAGCACGATGCCGTGCTTCTTGGTCACCTCGCGCACGCCCTCAAGATAGCCGGGCTCGGGCGGCACGATCGACATGTTCATCAGGCAGGCTTCCATGATGAGGCAGGCGGGCGCCTCGCCGGCGGCCTCCATTTCCTCGATGCGGTGCTCGAGCGCGTCGAGATCGTTAAACGGCACCGGAACGGTCAGTTCGACGGTGGCCTTCGGGATGCCAGCACCGTACGGCAGGGACTTCAGATGGTAGCGGTCGCCGATGTTGTTGTAATCCTCGGAAATGGAGATCATCACGGCGTCGTGGTGGCCGTGGTAGGAGCCGAAGATCTTCATGATGTGATCGCGGTGCGTGTAGGCGCGGGCGATGCGGATGGCGTCCATGGTGGATTCGGAGCCGGAGTTGTTGAAGCGCCACTTCGGCAGACCGAAGCGTTCGGTCAGCTCCTCGGCCACCACCACGTCGTCCCAGTCAGGCATGGCGAAGTGGGAGCCCTTGGAGAAGCGGTCATTGACGGCCTCGGCGATGATCGGGTTGGCATGGCCCTGCAGCATGGCGCCGAAACCGTTGTTGAAGTCGTAGTATTCGTTGCCGTCGACGTCCCACATCTTGGCGCCCTGGCCGCGATCCACGTAGATCGGCCACGGATCGCGCAGCTGGTAGGAGGAGGCGACGCCGTTGCACAAGTGCTTGCGGGCGCGGTCGTACATCTCATGGGACTTGCCGAGCTTGGCGTTGAGCTTCTCACCTTCCTTCTCGGTGAGTTCCTTGATTCGGGCTTCATCGATCGTCGTTGTCATGGCCAACTCCTTTACTGCGTTTTCCCTAATGCCTACAGCAAACCACCTATTTATTTCGCAGTTATTAACAGATTTATCTACGATTTACATAGGTCAGCAGTTGGGTAAATAACAGAAAATCTCCCAATCGAAACGACCGGGAGACCTGACGGCATGGGGAATGGAGGCTGGAGAGAGCATATGGGCGGAGATGAAATCGACAAATACAAAATCGCCTACTGCGATGCGATGATTCCGTTTTCGCCGGAGCGAAAACGGCCGCCTGCGGCGGGTCACCTCATCCGTCCGGCATAGCCGGACACCTTCCCCTCAAGGGGAAGGCGGCATGTCGCTATTGGCTCACATAGGGAAGAGCCGGCTTCCCCTTGAGGGGAAGCTGTCGGCGCAGCCGACTGATGAGGTGACCCGCCGCAGGCGGAATCGTCGTTCGCGCATGCGAACGACACAGCAGCGCATCGCCGAAGGCGATTCCACGGCATACTCCGACATGCTCCGCAAACAAACAACGGCGGGCGGCGTGGCCTCTCAGCACACGCCGCCCGCCGTCATTCACTCACCAATCAGCTGCGGAAGTCCTCGAACATCATGGTGTAGTTGTCGTTGAGCTTGTTGGAGCAGCGCTTTTCGAGAATCGCATGCTTGAGCTCGTCGGCGGACGGCACGATCACGTTCTTGTCGCGCATGTCCTCGGGCAGCAGATCGTCGCCGCCGTTGAGCACGCTGCCGGCGCCGGCGTTCTGCTCCACCGCGGTCTTGTTCTGCGGGTCGAGCATCCAGTTGATGAACGTCTTGGCCTGGTCGATGTTCTTCGCACCGCGCGAGATCGCCACGTTGTCGACGAACTTGTTCGCACCGTCGGACGGGAACACGAACTTCAGATCGGGATTGCTCGTCATGGCCTGATAGGCGTCATAGCTCCACGCCATGCCGACCTTCTGCTCGCCGGACGCCAGTCGGTCGGCCACGCCTTCCGAGCTGAGCACGCCCACCTTGGACTTGTAGGACTGCAACAGATCGCTCGCGTTCTGATAGTCCTGCGGTTTGGTGGCGCACTGATCACTGCCCACGGCGCGCAACGCGGCGTTGACGATCTCGATCTGATCGTTGAGCAGCTGCGTCTTGCCCCACGACGCCTTGGGATGGAAGAAGTCCTTCCACGACGTCGGCGCATCGGACTCGGGAATCGACTTGGCGTCGTACACGATGCCCGTGTAGCTCACGATGTACGGGATGGAATACTGCATCGTCCTGTCGTAGTACGGATTACGGAACTCCTGCTTGATGTTCTTCGCGTTGGGCAGCAAGTTCACGTCGAACTTCATGAGCAGGCCCTCGTATTTGAGCTGTTCGACCATGTAGTCGCTGGGCATCACGATGTCGTAGCCCTCGCCACCCGTGGACTGCAGCTTGGCCTCAAGCGCCTCGTTGCTGTCGAACGTGTCGACACTGAGCGTGATGCCGGTGTCCTTTTCGAACGCCTTGATCACGCTGTCGGGCATATAGCCGGCCCACGTGTAGATGTGCAATTCGCCGCCCTTGGCCTCGTGATATGGGCCGGTGGCCTCGGCCGTGCCACCACTGACGGACACGTCGCTCACCCCGCCGGAGCAGCCTGCCAGACCGAACACCAGTCCGGAGCACAACGCCACTGCGAGAACCTTCACGCAGGAGCGTGCGATCTTCGAAATTCGCAGCGACGTTCGCGATGTTTTTCGCAGCGTCGTTCGCAGCGTCTGCGGACGATCGTCATTCACGTCATTCATATATGCGTCCATCTTGATTCCCCTCCCCTACTTGCTCTTGCGGTTCGTCAGCACCGTGGACGTGACCGTGATGATGATCGCCAGCAGAAGCAGCAGCGTGGCAACCACGTTGATGCTCGGGTTCACGCCCTTGCGGATCAGCGAGAAGATGTAGATCGGCAGCGTGGTGGTGCCGGCGGTGGTGAGGAAGTTGGAGATCATGAAGTCGTCCATGGAGACCACGAACGCCATCAGCGCGCCGGAGATCACACCGGGGGTGAGCAGCGGCAGCGTCACGCGGGTCACGGTGGTGAAGCCGGACGCGCCAAGATCCTCGGCGGCCTCGAAGCATGCGCGGTCGAGCGTCTGCAATCTGGCGCGGATCGGCATGACCACGAACGGAATGCAGAACGTGGTATGGGCCAGAACCAGTGGCACATAGCCGGGTGCCATGCCGATCAGTCGGATGAACGCCATGGTGGCGACGCCGAGCACGATCTCGGGGATCAGCATGGACGCGTTGATCAGCGCGGTGGCGATCGCCGACCCGGCACGGGACATGTGGTCGATGGCCAGCACGTAGAGCACACCGAGCAGCGTGGACAGTGCAGTGGCGATGGCCGCGACGATCAGCGACGTTTCGGTCGCCTTGATGATCGCACCGTTGGTGAACACCTCGCCATACCAGCGGAACGAGAAGCCCTCCCATAGCAGTGCCTGACGGCCGCCGTTGAACGAGAAGAACACGACGATCAGCATCGGCACGTACAGGAACGCGAGCACGAACACGCTGAGGAATCCGACTGCCGGAAAACGCTTCAACGTATTGTCGCGGTTGCCGGATCGGCGGGTGCTGAGCGGCCGGTCGGGCTTCTTGCCCTCCAGCCATTCCGGCATCTGAGCGCCGTCATCGCCGCTGGCCGCACGCTCGGCCTGCGTCCTGGCGACCAGCGCGCCAAACTCCTCGCTGTCGGAGTACTTCACGGCCTTGGGATCGACATCATCATGCAGCATGCTCATAGCGTCATACCCGCCTTTCGAGAGGCCCTGCCGCCAAGCGCGGTCGCCATGAACGCGCCGAGCAGGGTGATGGCCAGAATCACGGTGGACAGGGCCGCGCCGAACGGCCAGTTGCGCGCCTCGGCGAACTGCGAGGCGATCAGGTTGCCCACCATGAGCACGCGTCCGCCGCCGAGCAGCACGGGCTGCACGTAGGAGCCGAACGCGGGGATGAAGCACAGGGCCACGCCGCTCATCACGCCCGGCATGGCGGCGCGCAGGATCACGCGGCGCATCACCGTAAGCTTGCGGGCGCCAAGATCATAGGCCGCCTCGACGAGACGGAAGTCGAAGCCGGACAGCGCGGAGTACATGGGCAGGATGGCGAACGGCAGGAACGTGTAGATCAGGCCGATCACCGAAGCAAACGACGTGTAGAGCAGCTGCTGCTTGCCGAGGCCCAGCAGGTTGGCGGCCCAGTTGATCGGGCCATTTTCGTTGAGGATCAGCATCCAGGCGTAGGTGCGGACCAGCAGGTTGGTCCAGAACGGGATGGTGACCAGCAGCACGAGGATCTGCTGCACCTTGGCGCTTTTCATCGACATCCACAGGGCGATGGGGAATGCGAGCGCCACGCACACGATAGTGGTGAGCAGCGCCTGCCAGAGTGATGTGCCGAAGACTTCGAGGTAGCGGGTGTCGAAGAAGCGGTTGCCGAAGAAGTCGTGGCGGAAGAGGAGCTTTTCGTAGGCGTCGGTGGAGAACTGGAACTTCACGCCGCCGCCCATGTCGGGTCGGCTCATGAAGGAGAACGCCACGATCACGCACATGGGTCCGAGCGTGAACAGCAGGCCGATGATGATGGAGGGGATGGCGTAGGCGCGATGCAGCAGGCCGGGTTTGACCTCGTGCGGGGAGCCGAACCAGTGCTGCCAGGCGGTTTCCTTGGGTGCGGCGGTCTTGGCGGCGGTGGCGGTCTTGGCTGGGGCAGCGGTCTTGGTAGCGCTGTCGATCGGCGGCTTGTCACTCTTGATATTGGGGTTCGTCGTGTTGCTCATTATCGTTCCACCACCCTCATGTGCGCGGCCTCGACGTGCACGCTCACCGTGGCACCCTGATAGAGCACGCTGGTGTCGAACGGCGGCGAGATTCGGACGAGCAGCAGGGTGCCGTCGGCCAGACGAACGTGGCAGCGCACGTCGGCGCCCATGAACACGACGGTCTCCACGGTTCCCTGCAGGGCCGTGTCGTCGGGCGCGGCCAGTTCAATGCGTTCGGGACGGACGGCGGCGCAGATCTCGGCGCCGTCGGACAGGTTGGAGATGTCCTGCTTGACGTGGAACGGTACGCCTTCGACGGTGATCACGCCGTCGCCGCTCTTGACCGCATCGAGGAAGTTGATGTCGCCGATGAAATCGGCCACGAATCGGTTGGCCGGCTCGTTGTAGATCTGCTCGGGGGTGCCCACCTGTTCGGGACGGCCCTTGGAGAAGACGGCGATGCGGTCGCCCATCGACAGGGCCTCCTCCTGATCGTGGGTGACGAAGATGAACGTGATGCCGGTCTCGCGCTGGATGCGCTTGAGTTCGACCTGCATCTGACGGCGCAGCTTGAAGTCAAGCGCGGAAAGGGATTCGTCGAGCAGCAGCACCTTGGGACGTTTGGCGAGGGAACGGGCCAGGGCCACACGCTGCTGCTGGCCGCCGGACATCTGATGAGGCTTGCGGCCGCCGAATTCGCCGAGGTGGACGAGGTCGAGCATTTCCTGCACGGTCTTGGCGATCTCATCCTTGGGCTTCTTCTCCATTTCGAGGCCGAACGCCACGTTCTGCGCGACCGTCATGTGCGGGAACAGCGCGTAGCTTTGGAACACGGTGTTCACCGGCCGCTCGTACGGCGGCAGCGGATCGATGCGCTGGTCGCCGAGGTAGATCTCGCCGGCGTCCAGGCTTTCCAGTCCGGCGATCGACCTCAGCAGCGTGGTCTTTCCGCAGCCGGACGGGCCGAGCAGGATGAAGAACTCCCCCTTGTGAATCGCCAGACTCACGTCGTCGATAGCATGGACTTCCTTGCCCTCGGCGGACGTGAACGTCTTCTTCGCATGATTGATCGTCAGACCGGATTCTCGCAGCTCGACCTCCGGGTCGCGAGCTACCACCACCTTCTGCGCAGCACTCATCGCGCCTCCCCTTGTTCAGTTCCACTTGCGCGGATTCGGAATATCGGCCGAAACTTGTATTCCGCCAAAACTCTTATTCAGAGGTTTTCCGCTGAGAAATATCAAAGTTCGACATGATTTCCGTAACGTAAACAGACGATTGCGATATTTTTCGTGATTTAACATAAGTTTTCCACGAAAAACGAACTTACAGTGGTGTTCGACCCATTGTTTTCGAAGGGTCGTTGATACGATTGGGATATGAAGAATGAACCCACGACATCCCGCCTCAATCAAACCACAAAATCCGCCGACGATGACTCCATCGACGACGTCAACAAGAAAATAATCGCTTTACTGCAAGAAAACGGACGCCGCTCCTATGTGTCGATCGGCAAGGAGATCGGGCTGTCGGAGGCTGCGGTGCGACTGCGTGTGCAGAAGATGCTCGACGATGGCGTGATGCAGATCGTGGCCGTGACCAACCCGATGGAGATGGGCTTCCGCAGACAGGCCATGGTGGGCATCACCGTGGACGGCGACATCGAATACGTGGCACAGAAGCTCAAGGACATCCGACAGATCGACTACATCATCATCACCGCCGGGCGGTTCGACATTCTGGCCGAAGTGTTCGCCGAGGACGACGAAAGCATGCTCGAGCTCGTCAATCGCCAGATCCGCAAGATCGACGGCATCGACCGCACGGAACTGTTCACCTACATGCGTCTGGAAAGCCAGCGCTACGACTGGGGCGTGCGGTAGGCCCCTCCACACAGTCAGGGGTCAGCAGGATGCCGGGATACGTTGGTGACGTTGCGCAAAAATCGCACACATGCTCCTAACTTGTATCGACACCGACAATGGGAGCACCTGCTTTTGAGCCCCTCCCCTCAGTCCGCCTCTGGCGGACAGCTCCCCTCCAAGGGAGGGGAGCCTGAGTTACGCGCCCTTTTCGGGCTCGGCTCCCCTCCGAGGGAGGGGAGCTGTCGGCGCAGCCGACTGAGGAGAGGGCTCCAGAACCAAAAGACCCCGAGTTTTGTGGTTTTCCGGCAAAAAATACTGAGCCCGGGCGCCCAATACAGCCCTTTTACTGCATTGGATGTCCGGGCTCAGCTTAGAAAAACCACAAAACTCGGGGGTCTTAAATCAGATCCGCTCTCAGAACCGGCCGACGGCATCGGTGCAGATGAGCTTGAGGTTCACGAACTCGCCCATGCCAAGCGAACCGAGCTCACGGCCGAAACCAGAGTTCTTCACGCCGCCGAACGGCAGCTCGCAGGAGTCGGCGCCCACCTCGTTGATGTAGGTCATGCCGGTCTCGAGCTCGTCGGCGATGCGTTCGCCCTGCTCCTCGTCGGTGGTGAACACGTAGGAGCCGAGACCAAACGACGTGTCGTTGGCGAGCGCCACGGCCTCTTCCTCGCTGCTCACACGGTAGAACTGGGCAACCGGGCCGAAGAACTCCTCATAGCGCACGGACGATCCTTCGGGGATGTTCGTCAGGATGGTCGGCTTGAAGAATGCGCCGTCGTTCTTGCCGTCGCCGTATTCAAGGGTGGCGCCGGCCTCAACGGCGCGAGACACCTGTTCGGCGAGGTGTTCGGCAGCGGCCTTGGAGCACAGCGGAGCAAGCTCCACCGAGTCGGACGCCTTCTTGAACTTGTCGAGGAATTCGTCGTACAGGGAGTCGATCACGATGAAGCGCTTGGCTCCGTTGCACACCTGGCCGCAGTTCTCGTAGCGACCGGCCACCGCAGCCTCGACCGTGGCATCCATGTCGTCGGTGCTGAGCAGGATGAACGGATCGCTGCCGCCGAGTTCGCACACGACCTTCTTGAGCGCCTTGCCCGCTTCGGACGCCACGGCGGTGCCGGCACGTTCGGAGCCGGTGAGCGAGACGCCGCGCACACGGGAGTCGGCGATGACGCCGGCGATCTGCTCATTGGTGGCGTACACGTTGGTGTAGGCGCCTTCGGGGAATCCGGCGTCATGGAAGATCTTCTCCATGGCGGCGGAGGACTTGGGGCACAGTGCGGCGTGCTTGAGGATGATCGTGTTGCCGAGCATGAGGTTGGGGCCGGCGAAGCGCGCCACCTGATAGTACGGGTAGTTCCACGGCATGATGCCGACCAGCACGCCGATGGACTTGTGACGGATGATGGCGGAGCCTGCGGCTTCGCGCTTGATGGGCGAGTCGGCCATGAACGACGGTCCGTTATCGGCGTAGTAGCGGTAGATGGCAGAGGAGAATTCGACTTCGACCCGACATTCGTCGAGCTTCTTGCCCATTTCGTGGTTGATGATTTCGGCGAGTTCGTCCTCACGTTCGAGATAGAGGTCGGCCACCTTGCGCAACAGTTCGGTGCGCTCCTCGGCGATGGAGGTCTTGCCCCAGGTCGAGTAGGCCTTCTGCGCCTTGTCGACGGTTTCGGCGATCTGCGCGTCGGTGAAGGTGTCGAAGGTCTCCTCGACTTCGCCCGTGGCCGGGTTGGTTACCGCGTACTTGCTCATGATGGCTCCTTTCATGCCTGCATACGGTTCGCACCCGCACGCCTGCTGTTCGCTTCTGAGATCCAGTTGTAAGCCCACTTGGTTTCGATTTCGTTATACAAATGGCACTTTTATTTTCTTATTCGAAACAATAAGGCGATTGCAGTTCGTGAAACGAACGTCAATCGCCTTGTGTGTGTCGCAGAACAATAACACAACCCTTCCGGCCTCAGTCCTCATCCTCCGCCGAGATGCGTTGCGATATCCACAACGGAATCAGCGAGACAAGCACCATCACGACGGCCACCACGGCCACAATGGGCGCCTGATGCGGTCTGAACATGTTATTCATGATCCAAATAGGCAGGGTGGTGATGTCTTGTCCCGCGGTGAATGTGGTCACCACGATCTCATCGAAGCTCAACGCGAAGGCCAACAATCCTCCGGCGAACAGCGCCGATTTGATACGCGGGAACGTAACCAGGCGGAAGGTGTCCCATACCCCTGCACCCAGATCGCTCGACGCCTCCTCGGCGTGTTCACCAAGTTGACCGAGTCTGGCGAACGCGTTGTTGTACACGGTCACGATGCAGAAGGTCACATGGGCCACAACCAGCGTGAACATCGACAAGCGGATACCGACCATGGTAGTGAACGCATTGTTCAGCGCGATACCGGTGACGATGCCGGGCAATGCAATAGGCAGCACCACCAACAGGCTGATCGCGCTCTTGCCGAAGAATTCATACCGCTGTAGAGCCAGCGCACACAGCGTTCCGAGCACCAGCGCGCATACGGTGGCCGCGGCGGCGACTTCCAGACTGGTGGATACCGCCTGCAATGCCCCCTGCGAATGAAACGCTCTCACCCACCATTCAAGGGTGACCGATCGAATAGGCCATGTTAGGGACGCATCGCCGTTGATCGAGTTGAGCGCTACGACCATCAGCGGAATATAGATGAACATCAGCACGATGACCGATGCCACACCGAACATGATCTTCGTTCCCCGTCTCAGTTCCATCGGGTTCTCCTTTCCGAGTCAAAGTTTCGCAGCCCGCTATAGCCGCTTGAGCGCACCGGTCCGGCTGACCAATGTCAGATACAGACCGATGATGAGGATCGGGATCAGCGCCAGCGCTGCGGCCATGGGCGTATTGTTGGCCACGCCGACGTCGGTGTAGATCAGGTTGCCAAGCACTTGGGTCTTGCCACCCACGATGCCAACGGCAATGTAATCGCCCATTGACAGCGAAAAACTGAAAATGGACCCGGCCACCACTCCGGGAACGATCAACGGCAACAGAATGTCACGAATGGTCATCCAGCTCTTGGCGCCAAGATCCCCCGATGCCTCGAGTAACGATTCAGGCACCTGCTCAAAGGCGGTGAAAATCGGCATGACCACATATGGCAGCCACAGGTACACCTCGGTGAGGATCACGGCAGCCAGACCATATCCGGGCGACGTGATGCCCAACGGCCGAAGCAGCCAGTCGGCAAGTCCACTGCCAGAGAGCACTGAGCGCCATGCATATGCCTTGACCAGATAGCTCGCCCACAACGGGGTGAGAATCATGATTACGAGTACCTTCTTGGAACGTTTCGACGCCATACGGGCCATGAAGAACGCGATGGGAAAGGCCAGCAGGATGTCCACCACAGTGACCAGCACCGCGATGAACAGCGTCCGGGCCGTAACATTGAGGTACAAGGCGTCCGTGAACGCAGAGACGATGTTCGCTGCGGTCCACGCCATCTCCACTTGTCCGGTGTATTCGTTCACCGACCAGAGAGCGGTGACCAGCAATGCCACCAACGCCACGATGTACACCAGTCCCATCCAACCGACAGGCAGAGCGAGCAGCGCCACGCGATGCAGCATGGGATGGTTGTAGAGGAACGATGAGATTGCGTGCCGACGGACCGGGACGAACGATGCCGTCTCACCGCCGTCAGCCTTCATCTCGACCGTTGCCTTGAGTTCAGTTTCCTGTTCCGCCCGCCGCGCCATCAGGGTGTGAATGACGCCGACGACTCCGCGCCGTGGCGAGCTGACGGTCAGCCCTTGATTTCCTGCCATGCCTTAGTCCATTCCGTGTAGTCGGTGCACTTGACGTTCTTCCGACCGTCGAGACAGTCGGAGATAGGGGTGGTCCAGTACCAGATCTGCTTCTCGTAGGCTTCGTCACCGGCGTGGTACTTGGTACAGAAGTCCTTGTCAGTGGCGAACTTGCAGGCTTCGGAGTTTGCCGGAGCCTCGCCGAAGTATTCGGTGGCCTGGGCGTTGGCCTCGGGACTGTCGATGTAGTCGAGCCACTTGTAGGCACAGGTGGTGTTCTTGGTCTTGGAACTGATCATCCACGAATCGGACCAGCCGGTCACACCTTCCTGCGGCATGGCAATGCCATACTTGCTGGAGTCGAGTTGGTTGTAGGCCACCTGCCAACCGACGCCGACTTCCGCGTCGCCGCTTTGGAAGGATTGAATGAGCTTGAGGTAGTCGGACCAGTATTCTCCCACGTTCACGTTCTGCTCCTTGAGCAGATCAGTGGCAGCTTTGAGCTGATCCTTGTCGAGCGCGTACGGATTCTTAATGCCGAGCTCGGGCTTGTGCTTCATGAGATAGATGGCTGCGTCGGCGATGTAGATGGGAGAATCATAGGCGTCGATCTTGCCCTTGTACTGCGAGGCCTTGGCAGTATCGAACATGACATCCCAAGATGTCGGCGCCTCGGAGAACGTGGACTTGGAGTACATCAGCATGTTTGCGCCATAGCCATGCGGCACTCCATAGGTCTTGCCGTCTACGGTGTTAAAGTCACGGTTCTTCAGGAATGAGTAGACATTCTTGTAGCTGGGAATAAGTCCAGTGTTCAGCGGCTGGACCAGTCCTCCGTTGATGAGTCGCAGCGTCAGGTCACCGGAAGCGGCGACCACGTCGTACTTGTCGCTAGTCTTGATCAGGTTGTAGGCCTCATCGCTGGTGCCGTAGGTCTTCGACGTCACTTGGCAGCCGGTGTCCTGCTCGAATTTGGAGACCCAGTCGACATTGGGATCGTTGGATCCGTCTTCGGCGTATCCGGGCCACGCCAGAATCGACACTTGCCCTTCGGCCTTGCCTAGTTTGTCCACCGCCTTCGCAGAGGACACGCCGTTACCAGACGCACTAGCGGCACCACAACCGGCGACGGAGACGATCGTCGCTGCGGCAAACACAGCGGCCGCGATCCTGCTGATAGTGTGCTTCCTATTCATGATTACCCCTCTCGTTTTTCGTATTGTGCGATGATCGTCAATGCATAACGTGGGATTCGCATTCCAGTCATCGCGACGATCACGAATATGCTGTGATTACTCGCCCTTGACCGAAGCCAGACGAACTTGATCGTCCTTGCGCCAACGGATGGCGACCTGAGACCCCCTTTCCGGTACAACCTCGTCCGCCGGCCGTACGACGGTGAACGTCGTTCCTTTGCCGGTTCGGACAAGCAGCCGGTATTCGGTGCCCAAATACGTGGAGTCAAATACCGTCACGGGAATGGATACATGCTCCTTGTCCGAGATCGATGCGGATGGCGAGGAAAACAGAATATGTTCCGGTCGAATGCTGTAGTGTCCGGATTCCATGCCGTTCTTGGAGACGACCGATTCGGGAATGAAGTTCGTGGTGCCTACGAAGCTGGCGACGAACATGTTGGCCGGCCTGTCGTAGATCTCGCTTGGCGTACCCATCTGTTGCACGCGGCCCTTGTTGAACACGGCGATGCGGTCGCTCATCACCATTGCCTCCTGCTGGTCATGAGTGACGAATACGAAGGTGATGCCGAGTTCGCGTTGCAGGTGCTTGAGCTCAACCTGCATCTGCTGACGCAGCTTCATGTCCAATGCGGAAAGCGGCTCGTCGAGCAGCAGCACCTTGGGCTTGAGAGCCAAGGCACGGGCGAGCGCCACGCGCTGCTGCTGGCCTCCCGAAAGCTGCGAGGGCTTGTTGCCGGCCTTGGCGTCAAGCTGCACAAGGTCAAGCATTTCGTGAGCCCTCTTGTATCGGGCCGCCTTGGGAACGCCACGCACGCGCAAGCCATACGCCACGTTGTCAAGGCAGGTCACATGAGGGAACAGCGCGTAGTCCTGAAAAACGGTGTTGACGTCGCGCTCGAATGGCGCCTTGCGCGTCACATCCTCGCCGTGCAGCGCGATGGTCCCACTGGTCGGCTTTTCGAATCCAGCGATCAGTCGAAGCGTCGTCGTCTTGCCGGATCCGGACGGACCGAGCATGGAGAAGAACTCTCCATCTCGGATCGACATGTTCAGGTCATCGATCGCCAGAAACGAACCGAACTTCTTGGTTACCGAAGATATTGTGATTGCGTCCATAACCTTAAACCTCCCATCGAATTGCTTAAATCCTACGACTTAGGATGTTTAAAAATTGTTCGGCATAGATTACGGTTCTGCGACCTAGATTACGACCGTAAAAACAAGTCATGGCAACCCATTGGCGACGCGAAGGACTCCCCTATGGCCACCCGCTCATCTGATCAATACGGAATTGGTAAACTGCGTAACCATGACCACCCCCTTCGGACGTATGAGCATCTTCCAGACCATCAACGAAGTCACCAAAACTGATCTCATCACCGACCGTCTCACGCAGGCGATCGAATCGGGACTGCTGAAGAACGGCGAGCGCCTGCCCGGGGAAAGTGAGATGGCCCGCATGTTCGGAGTAGCGCCAATCACTACCAGAGAGGCATTGGAGCGGCTGCGATCGCGAGGATTGGTGGAGACTCGCAGAGGCCGGGACGGAGGTAGTTTCGTCACTTCGGACCAGCATCGGAACTTCAAACGACTTGAAAACAGTCTGGCCTCCATGTCCACCATGGATCTCAAGAATCATCGCGCCCTGTACATCGCGCTGGTATCGAGCTCCGCACGCATCGCCACCGAAGAGGCATCGGATAACGAACGAGCAAGCATTCAGAACGCCATCGAAAGTTTGGTAGGCTCGCTCAAGAGCCAAACCGCCGACTCTAGCATTCAAGAATGCTTGTCCCGCGGGCATCAGGAAATGCAGATCCACACAGAGATCGCCGCGGCCACCGGCTCATCGCATCTGGTCAATACGTTGATTCACCTGCAGGAGGAACTCAGACATCTGCTATGGATACGGTTCACCGACTCGCAGCAGGTGGATTTTCTGACCAAGCAGTACGCGTATGCAGCACATCTGTTGGAGACCGGGCAAAACCAGCTGTTTGAGCGGCGCATCACCGACATCGTCATCGTCGGATTCTCCTGGCTGGCGGAACGCCGCATTCAACTTTTGCGGGAGCGGGCAGACGCCGAGCGTACCTCAGCCGGCGACTCTGAAGTCGAAGCATACGAGACCCCGCTGGAGATCTCCCATCAGGTGCGCGACCTGTTCAACGGCTATGGCGAAACACTACGGCAATGGGAACTCAGACTCACGGAACGGTCATCGCAGGAGGTACTCAGCAAGCAGCAGTTCGACGAACTCGCCAAGCAGCTTACCCGTCCGATGCTGCAGACCGACCGTCTGGCCGTCGGAGCCGGTCTGATTCCTTCCCCGGATTTTCTGCCGAACGCCCCATGGCATTCCAGCTGGTGGACCTCGCAGTGGCCGTCCGCTGACGCCCGCCCTGCGGAGACCTCCAGAGGGGACGGCGATGTGCCGACTATCCAGCCGCTGCGCATATCCGACAATCCCCAATCGGCATCGTTCTATGATTTCACCGCGCAGGATTGGTGGCAAGCACCACGCAACGCTGATGGCCTGCATATCACCGGCCCATACTTCGATTACATCTGCGCGAACAAACCCACGCTCACACTGAGCCGCCCGTTTTATGTCAATCGCAGCTTCGCAGGTGTGGCCGGGCTTGATCTCGATGCCGGAGCGGTGGAACAGCGGCTCGATAGCATGCTGCTGAAGCTCGAACGCCCCGCCGTCATCATCGGCAACGAAAGCCGCGTGATCGCCTCGACTAGAAATACGATGCTCTGCGGCGATCTTGTGCGAGACATCAGCCAACTGCATGCGAAAGCAATCATCGGCTGTGGGGTAGGAACCTCATCGGCGACGGCTGCGTCACCGCGCCGAGCCGGAGCTCATGGGCAGACTTTGGGATCGTTGATGTTAGCGGTGCTGTAACCAGCCCTCCCCTCAGTCGGCTGCGCCGACAGCTCCCCTCCCTGGGAGGGGAGCCACAGGATTCCAAGCCCCCAAGAGAGTCGAGGGACGAGCGAGGCTAGTTCTTTTCGGGGAAGCGGGTGAACTTGCAGGCGAACCAGAGTTCGGCGACCGTCTGCGGGTCGGAAAGGTCCACGGACAGGGCCTTGCCGATCTGGGCCATGTACTTGGTCACCGTATGGCGATGGATACCCAGCGTTCGGGCCACCTCTTCGGCCTTGCCGCGGCATTCGAGCCAAGTGCGCAGCACGTCCACGGCGTGCAGGCTCATGCCGTCCGGCTCGGTCCAATCGTCGGGCTGCACAGTGGCCTTCCCCCCATCTCCCCTGCCGCCGTGCGGTCCCACGGCCAGGTTGAAGATCAGCGATGAGATCGGCGCGAGCTTGAGGTCGGCGAAGGCGCGCATCTTCGACGGCTCCACCATGTTCTCCAACGATCCGGCACCCTCGCGCTGACCGTATCGCAGCGACTGCACGCCCGACGTCATGGCCTCGGAGGCCGCCTGATACGCCTCGTGGCGGGCTCGCGGCAGGTCACGCCAGATGCAGCCCGACGACTGTCCCACGATCACGCGCGAATCACGCAGCAGTCCCTCCACCCATTCTGCGGCGTTCGACTGCGAGACCACCACCCACAGGTCGCTTTCGATCATGCCGAACACGGCGGGATTCATGTTCTTCGCCAGCGACTTACGGAACGGCTCGAACAGTCGCTGAGCGGTCTCCAACGCCTCCTGCTCGCCGGTAACACGCAGCACGGTCAGCGGCTCGGCTGGCATGCCGTCCCACAGATCGGAGGCGTACGGCCGCACGAGTTCGGCGCCACCCTCCAGACACTGCCGCATCATGGCCGCACGCAGCCTGCCCAAGGCACGGCTCGCATCGGCGGAACTGCTGATGGCCAGCGACAGCAGCGCCGCCGCCTGCGCCACCAGTGGATGGTCGAGCGTGCCCTTCTCTCCGCGGTAACCGGCAACCAGATAGCCCAGTGTCTGCCCTGCCGGAGAGGCGATGTGGAACGCGGCGATATCGTATCCGCGCATGGCCACGAACTTCGCTTCGCCCAGCACGCTGAACGTCAGCGCGTCGCCGAGCGCGCTCATCTCGATCGGCAGGAACCGGTGCGACGACTCGGTCACCGTGCCCGCCGGGTTCAGCAGCGCCACCCATCCGCCGATCAGCTCGGCGGTCTTCGACACGATCGTACTCACCGGATCGAGCGTGTGCACGGAACGCAGCAGCTGCTGCTGATTGCGATACAGTCTGGCGAACCCCTGCTGCTTGTCGTCGGCTATGCCGCGCGAGATCATCTTGGTGATCGCGATGAACGACACCTCCAACGGCACGGAGAACAACGGCACGTCACTCGCCTCGCACTGCCGGACCAGCCATTCGGGAATCGCCGCATGATGCACGCCCACGCCGAACCCGATGCCGCGAATGCCGCAATGCGCCAGCCGGTCCACATACAGGCGAAAATCCTCGCCGGGATCCCTCTCCGGCATGAGCAGTCCGGTGAGCAGCAGCAGCTCGCCGCCCTCCAGATACGGCGTGGGGTCAATCGATTCCGAGGAGTGAACCCACGAGATCGGCGTATCCAGACTTCCCGGAGCTCCCTCCACCACAAGGGACAGATGCAGGGATCGCTGCTCCAACAAGGCATTCAGGGTGATCGACATGCCTCCACCATACGTCGAGAAACCCCATAAAGGACAGTTCGTCCACGATTTGAGTCTATTTACTCCAAACTGTCCATAACATTTCGTTTCAACCGGTCATATCTTTGGGAACCAACGACGAACACAGACGTCGAAACAACCTCGTCGGGACCGGCAAAAGCCAACAGCGAGAACGCCTCACACAGGCGGAACGCATCCCGACCCCAACCTAAGGAGAAGGCAATGACCGAGCTCAGCGCACTGACCATCGCCATGGCGCAGTACAGCCAGCTGCCGATCGGCAAGCCCTTCGGCAGGTTCGCGAATTCCGTCCGTCATGTCGTAGACGTTCACTCCACCGCGGGCGCCCGACCCGAACTCGTGATCTTCCCTGAGATGCACATGTTCGGCACCGGCGACCTGCCGCAGGATCAGGCACGGCGCAGCAAGATCGCCGCGGCCACCGATTTCCATGACGAACTGACCGAGAACCTCAAGGCGCTCGCCAAGGAACTGGGCATCTGGCTCATCCCCGGAACCGTTCCCGAACAGGACGGTGAAGGCGGCGCATTCAACACCGCGCCCGTGTTCTCCCCCGCGGGAGAGCTGGTGACCACCTACCGCAAGATCTGCCCATGGCGCCCGTTCGAGCAGTACACGCCCGGCGATTCGTTCGCCGTGTTCGACATCCCCGGCAAGGGACGCATCGGACTGACGATCTGCTACGACGCATGGTTCCCCGAAATCTCCCGTCAGGTGGCCTGGCTTGGCGCCGACATGATCGTCAACCTGGTGCGCACCACCACGCCCGACCGCCGTCAGGAACTGGTGCTGGCCCGCGCCAACGCGATCGTCAACCAGACGTTCCTCGCCAGCATCAACGCCGCGGCCCCGCAGGGAGTCGGCGAATCCGTGCTGGTGGATCCCGAAGGCAACATCATCCGTCAGATCACCGGCAGTCAGGAGGGACTGATCACCGCCACCGTGCAGCTCGATCAGGTCCGACGCATCCACCAGACCGGAACCAGCGGCACCAACAAGGTGTGGGAGCAGTTCCGCCCCGGCGACAGTCCGGTTCCCCTACCGCTCTACGAAGGTCGAATCGATCCCGACCGATGGAGCGTACCGGTCGACTGACATCCCGGTCGCAACACCACGTTCCTTCCCCTCCCCGCATCAATTCCTCATATCCCAACATCCCCAACCGCATCGCAGTATCGCCGCAGCGAACCGCTCGCGTAGTTCAGAGAGGACATCGCAATGACCACGCAAACCATCGGGCAGACGGCCGTAGAGGCCAAGCCCGTAGCCGCCACAGTATCCACGCCCCAACTCCAGCGCACCATGGGACTGCGTTCCATCGTGCTGCTCGGTCTGGCCTACATGTGTCCGATCATCGTGCTCGGCACCTTCGGCGTCATCTCGGCCACGTCGCACGGCGCCACGGCCATGAGCTACGCGGCCGCCACGATCGCCATGCTGTTCACCGCCGGAAGCTACGGCCGCATGGCGGTGCTTCACCCGGAGGCCGGCAGCGCCTACACCTATGTGGGCAAGACGATCAGCCGCAAGCTTGGCTTCCTCGTCGGCTGGGCCGTGCTGCTCGACTACATGTTCCTGCCCATGGTGGTGTGGCTGATCGGCGCCTCCTATCTGGCCGCCAAGTTCCCCGCCGTGCCGATCTGGGCATGGGTGCTCGGCTTCATCGTGCTCACCACCGCCATCAACATCGTGGGCCTGAGCGTGGCCGACAAGATCAACTTCGCCCTCATGACCTTCCAGGCCATCGTCATCATCACGTTCGTCGGTCTGTCCATCCGTTCCGTGGTCACCGGCGACGGCGCCTCCGCTCTGGTGAGCGCGGGCCCGTTCCTCGGCGACGGCTCCTCGCTGTCCGCGGTTGTGGCCGGCGGCGCCATCGCGGCCTACTCGTTCCTCGGATTCGACGCAGTGACCACGCTGAGCGAGGAGACCCGCGACCCGAAGAAGACCATGCCCCGCGCCATCCTGCTGATCGCCGCGGTCGGCGGTCTGATCTTCATCGGCGTCTCCTACTTCACCCAGCTGGTGCACCCCGGCGGCGTGTTCATCGACGAGTCCTCCGCGGCCTATGAGATCGCCGCGCAGATCGGCGGTAACCTGTTCACCTCCGTGTTCATCGCCGGCCTGTGCTTCGGCCAGTTCACCTCCGGCATCGCCACCCAGGCCAGCGCCTCCCGACTGCTGTACGTGATGGGCCGCGACGGCGTGCTGCCGAAGAAGTTCTTCGGCCGTCTGAGCGCCAAGTTCGACACCCCGGTCCTGTCCATCCTGCTCGTCGCCGCCATCGGCCTGATCGCCATGTTCCTCGACGTGGCCACGTCCACCTCGTTCGTGAACTTCGGCGCCTTCACCTCCTTCACGCTGGTGAACGTTTGCGTGATCGTCGCCTATCTCAAGGCGGATGCCGAACAGCGCAAGGAATACCTTCCCGGCGGCGCGCTGCGCAACATCCTGCTGCCGATCCTCGGCGCTCTGTTCTGCCTGTATCTGCTCGTGCACCTCGACATCCACGCGCTGATCCTCGGCCTGTCGTGGCTGGCGATCGGCGTGGTGATCCTCGCCGTGCTCACCGGCGGATTCAAGCACAACCCGCCCGAGTACAACCACGTCGGCTGATCCACGACAAACACAACAGCAAAAACACACAAGACTTGGGTCGTCGCGCAGCTGCCATAACCGCACGGCGGCCCTCCCAACAACAACCAATCAAAAACTCTCTCAGTTTTCATCATTCAGAGAAAGGAAACATCATGTCCGTTCCGCAGGTAGCCCGCAAGCTCGTCACCGCCATCCCCGGACCGAAGTCCCAGGCCCTTGAAGAGGAGCACCACAAGTACGTGAGCGCCGGCGTCGGCCAGGGCATGCCCGTGTTCGCCGAATCCGCCTCCGGCGCCACCATCACCGACGTGGACGGCAACCGCTTCATCGATCTGGCCTCCGGCATCGCCGTCACCGGCGTGGGCAACTGCGCCCCCGAAGTGGTCAAGGCCGTGCAGGACGAGGTCGCCAAGCTCACCCACACGAACTTCGCCACCACCCCGTACGCCAACTACATCGAGGTGTGCAAGAAGCTCGCCGAGCACACCCCCGGCGACTTCCCGAAGAAGAGCGTGCTGGTCAACTCCGGCGCCGAGGCCGTTGAGAACGCCGTCAAGATCGCCCGCAAGTACACCGGCCGTTCCGCCGTCGTGGTGATGGAGAACGCCTTCCACGGCCGCACCAACCTGACCATGGCCATGACCACCAAGTCCATGCCGTACAAGCGCGGCTTCGGCGCCTTCGCTCCCGACATCTACCGCGTGCCGTTCAGCTACCCGCTGCGTGACGAGTTCGGTGCCGACGGCGCCGCCGCCGCAAAGGCCGCAGCCGCGAAGATCGAACTGCTGGTGGGTCACGAGAACGTGGCCGCTGTGATCGCCGAGCCGATCCAGGGCGAGGGCGGCTTCATCGTCCCGGCCCCCGGCTTCCTGTCCGGTCTGGCCGACTGGGCGCACGACAACGGCGTGCTGTACATCTCCGATGAGATTCAGGCCGGCTTCTGCCGCTCCGGCAAGTGGTTCGCCTGCGAGTACGACGGCGTTGTGCCGGACCTGATCACCACCGCCAAGGCTCTGGGCGGCGGCATGCCGATCGCCGCGGTCACCGGCCGCGCCGAGATCATGGACAGCGTGCAGCCCGGCGGCATCGGCGGCACCTACGGCGGCAACCCCGTCTCCTGCGCCTCCGCCCTGGCGGCCGTCAAGCTCATGGAAGACAAGGATCTTCCGGCCCGCGCCGCCCACATCGGCGAAGTGGCCGACGCCTCCCTCAAGCCGCTGGTCGACGAGCTCGACACGGTGGCCGAGGTCCGTGGCCACGGCGCCATGATCGGCATCGAGTTCGTCAAGCCCGGCTCGTCCGAGCCGAACAAGGAGCTCGTGGGCCGCATCACCAAGCGCACCATCCAGGAGGGTCTGATCATCCTCACCTGCGGCATCAACGGCAACGTGATCCGCCTGCTGCCCACCCTGACCATCACCGATGAGGAGCTCACCGAGGCACTCGACGTGCTCAAGGAGATCATCGTCGAGGAAAGCGCCAAGTAAGCGATTCCCCGACTTCCGGAGGCTCCCCTCAGTCCGTCATATGAAGGACTGAGGGGAGCCTCCACCAATCTCCGCCGGCAACGGACTACCATTCATATCGCCTGACGCAGCGCCTTCGCTCGAATCCGACCGCCCGTCAGGCAACCGCACACATCGGCATACATCAAAGGACATTCACCATGAAGCTGCTTACCGTGGGACCGAAGGACATCTTCAAGTTCCCCACCGTCAAGGATTTCGCCGAAGCGTTCGAGCTGGGACCGAATGATCTGGTCGTCAGCATCGAAATGATCTACGACAAGTTCCTCAAGCCGTATCTGAACGGCGCCAACGTGCTGCTCGTCGACAAGTACGGCAACCAGGAGCCCACCGACGTGATGATCGACGAGATCATCGCCGACGCCGGTAAGTTCGACTACGATCGCATCGTCGCCATCGGCGGCGGCGCGGTGATGGACATGTCGAAGGTCGTGGCCGTGGCCGGCGGCGCCAGCATCGACGACGTGATCGACCATCTGCCCGACTTCAAGCGCAAGGTCGGCCTGGTGCTCATCCCCACCACGTGCGGCACCGGCAGCGAGGTCACCGAGATCGCGGCCATCAACCGTACCCGTCTGGGCTGCAAGGCCGGCATCGCCGGTCCCGAGATGTTCGCCGATCACGCCGTGCTGATCCCCGAGCTGCTGTACGGCCTGCCCGACCACGTGTTCATGACCAGCTCGCTCGACGCCCTGGTCCACTCCGTGGAATCCACGCTGTCGCCGAACTCCACGCCGTACACCAAGCTGTTCGGCTACGAGGCCATGAAGACGATCATCAACGGCTACAAGGCCATCGTGGAGGCCGGCGAGCCCGGCAGCGCAGAGCGCCGCGCCAAGCGCAACGAGCTCATGGACGACTTCCTGATCGCCTCCGACTACGCCGGCATCAGCTTCGACACCGGTGGCTGCGCCGCCGTGCACGCGCTGAGCTATCAGCTGGGCGGCAAGTACCACGTGCCGCACGGCGAGTCCAACTACGCGATGTTCACCGGCGTGCTGCGCAACTACATGGAGATCAAGTCCGACGGCGAGATCGCCAAGCTCAACAAGGTTATCGCCGACGTGCTCGGCTGCGACGTGGCCGACGTGTACGACGAGCTGGAGAACCTCATTAACCAGCTGCTGCCCAAGAAGGCGCTGCACGAGTACGGCGTGACCCGCGAGGACCTGCCCGAGTTCACCGAGCGCGTGATGACCACGCAGGAGCGTCTGATGAAGAACTGCTTCGTCCCGCTCGACGCGGATCGCGTACGCAAGATCTTCGAGGAGCTGTACTGATCCGAGCGATCACCCACTGATCGATTCGATCACCATTACGAAACACGAGAGGGAGGGTTGCAAATCATGTTGACTTGCAACCCTCCCTCAGTCATGCTGCACATGACAGCTCCCTCCCCCGGAGGGAGCACGAAGCAGATCACCCGCGGGCGCCGGAGCGTTCGGCCAGATCACCGAACACGGGCGCGGCCAGACCATAGCCGCCGCACACCTCGAGGATCTGCCCAGTGGTGAACGCGGACTCGTCGCTGGCGAAGTACAGCACGGCGTTTGCGATCTCCTCCGGCGTGGCCATGCGACGAATCGGCGTGTGCTTGAGGAAGAACTCACGGAAGTCCTCGGTCAGCGCGTTCTGCACGGCGTCGGTGGCGGTCATACCCGGCAGCACGGCGTTGCAGCGGATGTTCTTGCGCGCCTCGTGCACGGCGATCAGCTTGGTCAGGTAGTTGATCGCGGCCTTGGACGTGCCGTATGCGATCTGCGAGATGTCCGGCACCGATCCGCCGACCGACGAGATGTTGACGATGCTGCCCGACTTCGCCTCGCCCATGTACTTCAGCGCCGCCTGCGACGCGAGGAACACGCTCTTGAGATTGATGTCCACCGTGCTGATGAACTCCTGCGGATCGGTGTGCTCGATGTCGAGGTCCTTGCGCGGGTTCGACGTGCCGAAATTGTTGACGAGCACGTCAAGACGTCCTTCGTTCGCGGCGGCCTCGTCGATCGCCGACGCATAGGTCTCGTCCTTCGAAGCGTCGTTGTAGACGAACTTCACCACGCCGCCGGACTTCACGATCGCATCCTCGGCCATGAGTTCGGCGATCTTCGCCTCGGCACGCTCCTGATTGCGCGCGGCCATATAGACGATCGCGCCTTCCTCGGCGAACCTCTTCACGATCGCATGACCGATGCCTCGCGTCGACGCCGTCACCACGGCAACCTTGCCATCCAGTCTTCCAGACATGAAACCTCCTTTGGTCATGCGCGGGCCCATTCCCGCAATACGTCTCACTGTATCCCCCGAAAATTTCAACCGGCATTCCGTTGCCATTTCTTTCGGCGAGCCCACAATCGTCCCACTATGTGCATTCGCCCAGCGCATTCGTTCAGCCCTTGGCTTCCCCTCGAGGGGAAGCTGTCAGACGCAGTCTGACTGATGAGGTGCCCTCCCAATCAGCTTCAACCCCAGCACCCCCGGAAATACACCCACCCTGTTATCCTAGACAAGTTGCCTCGGCAACGTGGGGCTGTAGCTCAGTCGGTTAGAGCAGCGAACTCATAATTCGTCGGTCCAGGGTTCAAGCCCCTGCGGCCCCACATCTCCGCGTCTATGGTCAGCCACTAAAAAACCATTTGGGTCCAACAATCGAGACGGTGCGACCTTGAGAAAAAGGCCTATCTTTTCCATGTCTGGAATCGTCCATGCAGTCGCGCCATTAACCTTCTGAGAAATCAGCGCACGCGACACGCCAAGGGCACGGGAAAGATCGGACTGATTCTTACCCCTCATAGCCAGGCCAACACGGACGTTGGTAGAGATGATCTGACCCAGTGGGATTGCTTGCGTATCAGGCTCTAGCGTTTGTGTACTCATACTTAATAATATACAGTGAAGTTTAGGACTGCTGAACCGAAAATGATAAATTTATGTCAAACCTCACTTAACATACGGTACTATATTAAGCATGACTTACGAATGTATAAACGATGTCGTTTCAAAACGTATTGACGTTTTGCTTCATGACACGAATACGAGTCGAACTAGCCTAGCGCGGCTTCTCGGCGTAACGCGTTCCGCCGTGACGCAGAAGTTCAAAACGGGGTCCAGCTTTTCGGCCGAAGATCTGGCAAAGATTGCCGACTTCTTCGGCGTATCGACCGATTACCTTTATGGCCGTTCCGATTCAAAGGAGATGTAGCGATGTCAAAGCAGACGACGGCTTACCGACATAGGCCGCGCCAGTGGGCGCCGGTGGTGTCCGAGGCAGCGTTGCAGGTGGGCGATGTGGCGTTGTTTGAGTGCCTGGGCAATTCCCGGTTGTTCACGATGGCCCGAGTGCGTGACGTGCGCGCGGACGGCCGGCCGATGATGGAACGGCTTAGCACGCTCGGGCAGTCCGACATGATGCATTTTGGCGAGGACACGTATGTGGTGTTCGTGCCTTCGGCCAATTGGCATTTCGTCGGCGCGTTCAGGACGGTGTGACACATGGGCGTGCGTTTCGAGATCACGACGGTGGCCAACGATGTGCGGCCGGGAGATCTTGTGGTGTTGCGGCTTGTGACGCAGAAGGGTGCGGTGAAGTGGACGTGCGGCACCGTGCGGTGCTTCACGGACGATGCCGATGACCCTGCGATTGTGCTGACCACCGGCAAGATACCGGAATATGACGGGTATTCGCTGGTGTGCTGCATCAAGTCGATACCGGACGAAGTGCAATTGTCCATCGATGACGAAGGCGAGATAGTGCAATGATTGGGCATTTCTTGGCGGCCGTGCTGGAAGGCGTGGGCTACTTGTGTTTGTTCGCTGGTCTGGCGTTGCTGTCGGCGACGTTTCGTCTGGCGGACATGGCCGAGTGGCTGTATCCGACGAAACGGGGTGGACGGTGAAGGTCGTTCGGTATGTGTTGGCCGCGCCGTTCGGTCTTGTGGCGTTCGTGTTCATGTGTCTTGCGTCCGTGTTCGCCCGGCTGGCGATGGCGATTGCCGGCCTTGGCGGGCGTGGCCCGATCAGTTGGAGGGTGCGGTTATGAGCACGCGTGCCGTGGTGCGGAATCTGCCCGACTATCCGGGTATCTACACGCTTCAGGTGGACGGTGGTGACGTGTCGGTGCGTGTGGTGCTGACGCAGCCCGAGATTGAGGCGTTGCGTGCCTCTGCGACCGACGCGATGGCGACGGTTGCGGTGGAGCGCAGGCGAAGACGGCAGGCCTGAATGGGCCTTGCCGGACGATAAGTGAATGTGCCGTGATCGGTTGTGACCCCGGGTGAGCCGTAGCACGATAAGTCCCTTGATTGGGCGAAAACACCCCGGCGCGCCTTACTCAGCGCGTTACAAACACGCGTCGAAGGCGGCGTGGTTAAGGACGAAGGTCGGGGGCCTTCATGCGGGTTTACTGATCGACTTGGGGCGCATTGTCAGGGCGAAACAGGGTGCTATCACCGGCATACGTGCCGGGCCTCTTGTCGAGACCTTGCGCGCGGCCTTGTGCCGCTGACCTATGCGACGGCCGTGGCTCCGCCTGAAAAGCAGCCTATCCATTCGCGTGGCGAACCTTACGGGACATCGGAACGGCGAAGCCTTGCACGGCTTCGCCGCTTTCCTTTGTCCCGTGCTTAGGTTCCCCCGCTCTAACCGTTCACCACCTGAAATGCACCGGCAAGACCAACCGGGCAGTGAATCACCAACCGACACGATCAACGAAACGAGGTAGCAAGATGGGATATGCAGTCGATTACAAGCCGAAGAGGACCAGGGCGAGAAGGCAGGTACCGAAGAACAAGGCACAGCGGACCAAGGATCTCAGGCAGGCCATTCGCTGGAATCTGGGCAAGCTGGAGCACGACACCACGGGAACGGACAACATCAGTCGGGACATGGTGATTCAGCTGCTCCGCCTGAACAAGGTCGCTCCGGGCGCTGACCCGTCCGGCGATCACACGTTGCAGCAGTTGATTGGCATGGGCGTCATTCTCAAGCCGACCCGGCGCGCTGGCGTGCAGGTGTTCGACAGGGCCGATCTGCTGACCTCGCTCAAGGCATGGGCGGGCGTGCGATGAACCGGCGCGTGAATCCGCGTGCGAAGCTGACCACGGCGCAGGCCGCCCGCTATCTCGGCCTGTCGCAACGCCAGATGGAACGCATGAGAGGCGATGGCAGCGGGCCGACGTGGTTCAAGGCGGGCGACGCGATCAACAGTCCATGCATGTACGAGATCTCCGACCTTGACATGTGGGTGCGAACGCAGAAGGCGAAGTGATGGCACGCAGGCAGACCATAGACCCTCTGGTCAGATCTAAGGTCATCGAGACATGGGGCAACGCGTGTTGGCTCCAATTGCCCGGCTGCACACGCGTCGGAGAGGAAGACGACCACATCGTGCCTTACTCGCACGGCGGCCGTGACACGGTGGCGAACATTCGCCGCGCGTGCAAGCACTGCAACGCATCCCGGCAGGACCGCGTGCTGTACGGCTACGGCGTCAGGATGCACATGATCGTTGTACCGCCCGGCAGTTGTGACCGTGAGGCCGTGGACTACATCGACAGCCATAAGAGCGCGGGCGACCCCGTGGTGTCCTTCACCGCCCTAGCCGCCGCAATGGGCCTCACCAGTCCGAGCCTTGCCGAGCGGCGCGCGGTGGCCATGGCGTGGTCGGGCGCCTACCGCCAGTTCGCCATCTCGGCCGCGCCGATCGACGTGTGGTGCACCAGGACCACGCCGAGCAGCAGGCGGCACCCTCGGATGCTGGACGAATGGATAGCACTGGACTACGACGTGCAGGTGATCGACCCCGGCTTTACGACCGAGTGGGAGCGGGCCACGGACGACGCCGGACGCAAGCGGGTACGGCAATGGTACGCGCTGCACCTGTCGCAGTCGCTGGTGGACGCCCGGCAGGCCGAACGCCGGCAACGGCTCATCGCCCTTGGCCTGCGCTCCGATAGCACGCAATCGCCGTCGCGGCCGGAATGGTGACCCGTTTTTTAAACGACGCCGCCGACGCAAGACCCCGCGCCCACTTTTTTACTCTCTCGAATCAGGAAAAAAATTCCTGAAAACGGCGGAATACCAACGAAAACAAGCAATTAGCGAGGTGAAGAGAAATGCAGATGACCCTACCCGGATTCGACGACTATTACACCCCCAACGAGGGATTGCAGGAGAAGGCCACCAAGGAGCTCATCGACAGTTTCGTGGAAGGCCGTACCCTGAATCCCAGTGCCCGGTACGTGTGCAAGACCATGATCAACATCGCGCGCAATTTCGACGCCCTGAACGCCAAGGGCCGTGACACGTCGCGCGTCATGGCGCAGCTGCTTGCCTGGTATCAGGAATTGGAAACCAAGTTCCCGGCCCAACAGGAGATCGACCCCGCGTTGGCCGGCCTGCTGCAAGAGGCCAAGGCATGACCCCGCCGCGTGGCGGCACCGAGCGCAACCCCGAACGGCGGACGGACGGGCCGATTGTCGCCAAGTTCGCGCAGCTGCTCGGCACTCCCCTGCTGCCATGGCAACGATTGGTGGCCGACGTGGCGGGCGAGATCGACCCGGACACCGGCACCTACTTCTACGACACCGTGATCTTGAGCACCCCGCGCCAGTGCGGCAAGTCCACGCTTGTGGACGCGGTGGACACCAGGAACACGCAGTGGGGGCCGGACCGGTTCATCTACTATCTTGCGCAGACCGGCAAGGACGCGGGCGACCACTTCAAGAAGTACCTGAAGACGGTGCAGGCCTCACCGCTTTCGGCGATCACCACACGGCCGTACCTCGGCGCCGGCGATCTCCGACAGCCATTCGCCAACGGCAGCGTCATCATGCCGAAGAGCGTGACGAAGGTTGCCGGCCACGGCGTCCAGGGAGACAAGATCACTTTGGATGAAGCGTTCTCCCTGTCCGAGGAAACCGGCAACACGATTCTTGATGGCTTCATGCCCACGATGGCTACCCGTCTGAAGGCCACCGGCGTGCAACCGCAACTGTGGATTACCAGCACCGAGGGCACGGCCGAGTCCACGTTCTTCAATCGTCGTCTGGACGCCTGCCGTGCGGGCGAGCAGTCACGGCGCACCTGTTGGTTCGACTTCGGCATTCCATCGGACGCCGACCCCGAAGATCTCGATACGATCATGCGGTATCATCCCGCAGCGGGATTGCTCTGGGACCGTTCGCAGCTTGCCGATTTTCGTGAGCAGTTCCAGGGCAACCCGGCCGGTTGGGCGCGCGCGTTCGGCAACCGGCGTGACGAAGGCATCACCGACAGGGCGATTGACGAAGCGACGTGGGCGGCAACCGTCACCGCGCCCATCGGCCCTGCCGATCTGGACGACAGGCCGGTGGTGTTCGGCGTGGCCGTGGACGTGGATAGCACGCACACCAGCATCTCGGCCGGCATCTGCAACCAGGACGGCACCATCACGACGCAGCTGCTGAAGATCCTGGACGGCACCGGGTACGCGCCCACCGAGATCGCCCGACTATGCGCCACCTACCACGCGCCTGTCGTGATCGACGATCGCGGTACCGCCGCCGACCTGTCCGACCGTCTGCACCACATGACCGACCCGGACGGCGACCCCCTCATCCCGTTCGTGGACATGGACTCGGCCGACTACCTGACCACCGGGCAAAGCTACGTAAGCGGCCTGACCAACCGGGCGATATGGCACGCGGCCGACCCCGATCTGGACGCAAGCGCGGCCAACTCGGCGCGCAAGTGGGCGGGCGACGCATGGCGCGTGAGCCGACGCGGCAGCACCGGCCTGACCTCACCGCTCGAAAGCTGCATGTTGGCCGCATGGGGAGCGGCGCACAGGCCCGAGGAATCCGGCCCCTTGCAGATCTTCTAACGGCGGTACTTGGCGGTACTTGGCGGTACTTGGCGGTACTTGGCGGCGATTGGCGGCACGGTGATGGACGGCCGGCGCACGACGGGCGCACACTTGGCGGCATGAACCTATGGCAGCGAATGAAGATCGCGGGACGTGTGCTGACGCGCGGCGCCGACGACGACATGCCGGACGGCATCAGGCCGCCCGCCCGCCAGACGGCGTGCGACCCCTTGAGCCTGTCCACCGTGTTTCGTGGCGTGCAGGTGTTGCAGACCGCCATCACCGGCCTTCCCATCCATGAAATGCGTGGCGGCGTAAAGCTGGACAACGTGTCGTCCATTGTTCTCCAGCCCGACGTGAACCGTTCGCGCCGGGACTTTCTGGCCGACATGGTGGCGTCCATGGTGATCGACGGCAACGCTTTCGTCCGCCTGGTGCGCTTCGGCGGCGACGTGGTGTCGTGCGAGGTGCTGCCGCCCGCGCTGGTGGTGGTGTCCGACGACGGACATGACCCCGCCGCGCCGAAGCTCCGCTACTCGTATCTCGGCAAGGACTACGGCCCCGACGACATCGTGCATTGCAAGTTCCTCAACGTGCCCGGCCGCCTGCGTGGCCTTGGCCCGATCTCGGCGGCGCGCGAAGAGGTTGAGGGCGCGCAGATGGCCCGCGACTACAAGGCCAAGTTCTACACCGACTCTTCCAACATCAAGGGCTATCTTCAGACCGAGGAAAAGGTGACGCCCGAGATCGCCAGGAACGCGAAGGACGCGTGGAAGGCGACCGGCACCGCCGCCGACATCAAGGTGTTGGGCTCGAAACTGAAGTACGTGCCGCTGGACATGAAGCCGGCCGACTTGCAGTTTCTGGAGACGCAGAAGTTCGACACCACGCAGATCGCGCGACTATTGGGCATCCCCGCGTCGATCATGCTTGCGGCCGTGGATGGCTCGAACCTCACCTATAGCAATATCGAGCAGTCGTGGATTGAGTTTGCCGACTACACGCTTGCGGCCTACGCCGGCGAAATCGAGGAACTGTTCAACCGTCTGCTGCCGCGCGGCCGGACGGCGGCGTTCGACTGGGATTCGAGCCGTCGCGCGGACATGGCCGACCGGTTCAACGCCTACAAGACGGCGATAGACGCGGGATGGATGGACGTCAACGAGGTGCGCGCGCGTGAGGCGCTGCCGCCGCTGATCGCAGCACCGGAAAGGACCAGCAATGAGGCGTGAAATCGGCTTGAAGGGCATGTGCCTTCGCTCGGCCGAGGAAGGCGACGGCCGGACGCTGGAAGGCGTGGCCGTGCCGTTCGGACAGGTGATCGACACATGGGACGGCGCCGAGACGTTCGACCGTGATTGCGTGTTCGACGACGTGGACTCGGCCAAGCTGTGCTACCAGCACGGCGAACTGATCGGCCGCATCACCGGCGCCGAACCGCGTGACGACGGGCTGCACATCACGGCGCGCATCAGCGACACGCAGCGCGGCCGCGACGTGGTGGCCCTGCTCCGCGACGGCGCGCTGGACAGCCTGTCGGTCGGATTCATCCCCGTGGAATCCGAGACCGACAAGCAGGGCGTCGCCCACCGCAAACGGGTACGACTGCTCGAAACGTCGGTGGTGTCATGGCCCGCGTATGAGGCCGCGAAGATCACCGGGCAGCGCAGCGCCGACCCCCTCAACGAAGTGTCTGAAACCGGAAACAACCAGGAAAGCGAGGAAACCCGGATGGACAAGGAACTTTCCGAGATGCTGGACGGCATCAAGGACGAACAGCGCAGCCTAAAGGCGGCCATCGCCAAGGCCGGCGCCACGGAAGCGCCCAAGGTGCTCGGCGGCGAGTACCGGACGGCCGGCGACTACCTTCAGGCCCTGTACCAGGGCGACGAAGCGGCCGTGCAGATCATGCACGACTGCCGTGACCTGATCGCCACCGGAGACACCGGCAACACGGTGTCGTGGATCGCCGATGACCTGCGGCTCATCGAAATGCGACGCAAGGTCACCAACCTGCTGACCCACGACACACTGCCGGCCAAGGGCATGAGCATGGAATACAACGTGGTCGCCACCGACACCACAACCGCATCCAAGCAGACGTCCGAGGGCGGCGCGCTGCCGTTCGGCAAGGTCACCTTCGGCACCAAGAGCGTGAGCATCGACACGTACGGCGGCTACACCACGCTGTCTCGCCAGGTGATCGAACGCAGCACCACGCCCATGCTCAACACCGCGCTTGCCGCGCTTCGCAACGCCTACGCCAAGGCCACCGAAACGGCCGTGCGCAAGTACCTGTACGACACCATCGCCGCACAGAGGGACGCGGCCACCAACGCCAACAAGATCACCGCGCCCGCCGCGCTTGCAGCCATGACCATCGACCAGTGGGCCGCGCTCATCATGGACGCCGCCGAACTGGCCGACGACCGCAACGTGAACCTGACCCGTCTCGGCGTGTCCAAGGACGTGATGGCCGCGCTCATCAAGCTCAAGGACACCGGCAGCCGCTTCTTCGACCTGTCCGGCGACGGTAGCGACACCATCGGCGACTTCGACCTGACCGGCATCGCCGGCCGGTTCCTGCGAGTCCCCGTGCAGATGCTGCCCGCTGCCCCCTCGGGCACCGCGTGCTTCATCGACCCCGAAGCGGTGACGGTGTGGGAGAGCGGCGGCCCCACGCAGCTGTCCGACGGCGACCCCACCAAGCTCACCGAAAACTATTCGGTCTATGGTTACCTTGCAGTCGCGGCCACGCAGCCGCTCGGCCTCATCCCGGTGGCCTTCCCAAAAGCGTAACCCCCCCCCCGGTAGCGTCGCGTAACCTGCTCTCCTACGGGCCGGCCACCGGAAACGGTCTGACCGTGAGCGTGAATGATGACGGCAGCCTTCACCTGTCGGGCACGCCGACCGCCGCAAACGTGGGCATTCGCTGGCAACTGCCGGTGCCCGACGCGATCAGGGGGGAGACGGTCACCTATTCGGCAAAGACGCTGCCGGGCGGCACGTACGCATATTTGCAGCTCCGTGGATCCACGGGCGTGCTTGCCACGCTGACGTCATCGGCCCCTACCGCGACCGTTCCTCAGGAAACGACCACGCTGGAACTGCGTATTGCCGCCAACACCACGAATCCGGTGGACGGCACCGCGCGGATTCAGCTTGAGGCGGGCGACACGGCGACCGAGTGGGTGAAGCCCGACGTCACGGATCTCAATGGGGGGGGGGCTGAGCTAGCCAACCTGTGGCCGGACATCCCGACCACAAGCAAGAGCGGCGTGACCCTGACCAACAACGGCGACGGCACGTACACGCTCACCGGCGAATACAAGTCGTGGACCACGTTTGAAGCGACCGTGAATCTGGAATCGGGCACGTACTCGATAGAGGCGTCCGAGGGATTGACGTCATTCGACTCGTGGGACCTGCTCTTGCAGGTGGCACCGTCACAGTCCGGCGACTCGCTGATAAAGCCCGGCACCCCGGCCGCCACGTTTGAGGCCGGACGCTACCGGTGCCAGATCAACGTCAACGCCGCATTGTCCGAACCCAGGACGATACGGCCGACGCTCAACAGAATCGAATAGAAAGGAAACGACCATGGCGGACGACTGGAAGCCATACGAAAGCGCGGTGCGCGACGAGATCGGCGTGCCTGCCGGCGACGACAACCGCGTGCAGCGGGCCATATCGGCCGCCATGGGCTACGTGGCCGGCGCGATCGGCGACTATCAGGTGGCGGACACCGTGAGGACCGATTGCGTCGTATCCTGCGCTGCCGACCTCTACAATTCGCGTGACGCGCGCCTGGGCGTGATGAACGTGAGCGACGGCACGCTTGAGCCGTTCCGCATCAGCGCCGACCCGCTCCGATCGGTGTGGGCGAAGCTGAACGCGGCCGGAGTGCCCACGGGAGCGATGGTGATCGCATGACCGGGTACGTCGCCACCGAGCGTAAGGCGCTCATAGACACGCTGACCGACATGCTCGGCGATCTCGCCACCGTCGTCACCATCGACGCGCAGGAAGCCCGACCCCTGCCCGGCAAAATCGCCGTGCTGATCGACCCGCCCGAAATCACGTTCGACGGCTGGCAGTTCGTCACCCCCGTGTGGACGGTGAACCTGATCGCCGGCACGATGGCGACGCAGACCGCCGCGATGGACCTGCTCATAGACGCGGTGGAGCGATTGCAGGGCCTGCACCTGAACATGAAGGACGCGAAGCCCAGCACGTTCAGCATTGCCGGCGTCGGCAGTCTCGCCGCCTACACCATCACCCTGAACCCGTTGGAAATCACGGAAGACGAATGAAAGGACAATCATGGCAAAGGTAAGGACACTAGGCCCCGGAAGTCTGAAGATCGGCGCGACCAACTCGGCGCGCGACTTCAGCGCGGACGTCATCAACACGGCGCTTGAGCCGAGCACGGACACCGAGGACAACGACAACTTCCTGGACGGACACACCGAGGGCGGCACCCAGTCCGAGACATGGGCGCTCACCGGCAGCATCAAGGAAGACTTCAGCATGGACGGGCTTCAGGTATGGTGCCTGACCCATTCAGGCGAGACCCTGCCGTTCGAGTGGGTGCCCAACACGTCCGGCACCGTGAAGCTGTCCGGCAGCGTCGTCGTGTCGTCCATCAAGTTCGGCGGCGACGTGAAGACCAAGAACAGCAACGACTTTTCGTTTGTCGCGCTGGACGTGGCCGCGACCTCGTATGAGGCGTGACCCATGGCGGGCACCGTCGCGGCCGGCGGCAACGGCTATCTGCAACTCAAGGGCGCCAAGGAACTGGCACGCGGCCTGAAGAAGGCCGGCGCTGACCTGAAGGACCTGCGCAAGGTCAACAAGGACGCCGCGCAGATCGTGGTCCCCGAAGCCAAGAATCTGGCCCCGCACCAGTCGGGCAGACTGGCCGCGTCGGTGCGCGCGGGCGCCACGCAGAAGGCCGGCGTCGTGCGCGTCGGCTCGAAGCGCGTACCCTACGCCGGCGTCATCAACTACGGATGGCCCGGCCACAACATCAGGCCCACGCGCTTCGCCAACACGGCGGCCAAGAACACCGAACCGCAGTGGACGCAGCTGTACGCGGACGCCGTGCAGAAGATCATCGACCGAATCACCACAGGAGACACCAGCAAATGAGCAGCATCAAGACCACCAAGGTCACCTACAAGGACGGGCACAGCGAGGAACTGACCGTGACCATGTTCGAGCAGATCATGGCGACCCGATACCTGAAGAACAACCATCTGGGCACCGTGCAGGACGAACCCGTGACGTTCATGGCCTACCAGGTGTACGCCAAGCTCCGCAGCGCCGGGCAGCTCAACGAGCCGTTCGAGCAGTGGTTGCGTTCCGTCGTGCAGATCGAGGACATCAAGCCCGGCGTGGACACCGAAACCATTGAGGCGCCGAACGGCACCGTGATCGCCGAGGCCACGGATGCGCCGGATTTTTTGACCGGTGGGACGCCGGAAGCCTAGGCGAAACCAGCTGCATCCTTGCGGCCCGGTTCGGCGGCACCCCGTGGCAGTGGCGACGGGAGACCATGCCGGACGAAGCGGACTGGGGCACCTGCGTGCAGCTGCTCCGCGAAGAGGCCGACCAGGCCGAAGAGGCAAGAGCGAAGGTGAGGTGATCGCATGAAATCGGCCATCCTGGCAATCCGCATCATCGGCGACGCCACACAGGCCGTGGCCGCGATGGACAAGGCCGAACGCGCGTCCATGAGCTTCAAGGACAAGCTGGACAAGGCAAGCGTGGGCGCGGCCGCCGCGTTGGGCGCGATCGGCGCGGGCGCCGCATCGTGCATCAAAAGCGCCGGAGATCTGCAACAGTCGGTCGGCGGCGTCGAAACCGTGTTTGGATCCAGTGCATCGAAGATGCTGGAATGGTCGAACGCGGCCGCGCAGGCCGTGGGCCTGTCGAAGAACGAGTACAACGAGTTCGCCACACTGGTCGGCTCACAGCTTCAGAACATGGGCATGTCGGTGGACGAATCCGCCAACAAGACCAACGAGCTCATCGGTCTCGGCGCCGACCTGTCATCCATGTTCGGCGGCAGCACGGCCGACGCCGTGGACGCCCTGTCGTCGGCGCTCAAGGGCGAGATGGACCCCATCGAGAAGTACGGAATCAGCCTGAACGACGCCACGCTTCAGGCCCAAGCGGCAAGCATGGGCCTAGGCGATCTCTACAAGAGCGGCGACCGCAACGCGAAGATGCAGGCGACCCTTGCCGCGATCACGGCGCAGTCGGGCAAGGCCGTGGGCAACTTCGCGCGCGAATCGGACACGGCGCAGGGACAGCAGCAGCGCATGGCCGCATCGTTCGAGAACGCCAAGGCCGCGTTGGGAGAGGCCCTGTTACCGGCCGTCACGGCGGCCGCGCAGAAGCTGGCCGAGTTC
This sequence comes from Bifidobacterium vansinderenii, assembly GCF_002234915.1. Lineage (GTDB taxonomy): Bacteria > Actinomycetota > Actinomycetes > Actinomycetales > Bifidobacteriaceae > Galliscardovia > Galliscardovia vansinderenii. The sequence continues at coordinate 103,331 of NZ_NEWD01000006.1, forward strand.
GGCACATGGGTGCAGAACAACAGCGCGTGGTTGGTGCCGTTGATCGGCGTGATAGCCGCCGTGGCCGCGATCATCGTCACCCTGAACGCGGCCATGAGCGCGTACGCCGTCGTCGCGGCGATCGTCGCCATCGCGCAGGGCAGCGTTAATCTGGCGTTCCTGCCCATCATCGCCATCATCGTCGCGGTGATCGCGTCAATCGTCCTGCTGGCCGCGCACTGGGACGCGGTGAAGCAGGCGGGCGCAGCCGCCGCGCAGTGGCTGACCTCGGCATGGAACGCGTTCTGGTCATGGCTGACCGGCGTGTTCTCCGGGCTCGGCGCGTGGTTTGCCGCACGCTGGCAGCAGGTACGGCAGGCCGCGAGCAGCGCGGTGGACGCGATACGCGGCGTGTGGAACGCGTTCTGGGCGTGGATCACCGGCCTTTTCGGATCCATCGGCGCGTGGTTCGGCGACAAGTGGAACCAGATCAGGAACGGCGCAAGCAACGCCGTCAACGGGATACGCAGCGCGTGGAGCGGCCTGACCGGCTTCTTCCAGGGCATCGGCGAGGGCCTCAAGAGCGCGTTCAGCGCGCCCATCGAATGGGTGGCGTCCAAGTTCCAGTGGCTGAAGGACAAGATCAGCGGCATCGTGGACGGCATCAAGGGACTATGGGACAAGGCAACCGGCTGGCTGTCCGGGCTGGTGTCCGGGCAGAGCGAAGCGCAGGCGGCCGCACCGCAGGCCATGCCCATGGCGGTGATGGCCGCACGCGCGTACCAGCCCGCGCGCACGCTGGCCGCGTCCGACCTGCTCACCGTGCCGAGATCCACCGCCACCATGCTCCGAAGCAGCGTCCGGCCCACGCTCCGCCAGGACACCACCGTGGTCAACGTGACCATTCAGGGCAAGGTCATCGACCGCGAGGGCACCGCCAAGGAAATCCGCAGGCTGCTCACCGACTATGAGAGGAAGCGGAACTAATGGCGCAGCAACCGTTCATGTTCCTTGACCTCGGCGACGGCTGGCGACGCGTCAACGACCACTCGGGCGATCTGGCCGCACTGGCCGGCTTCAGCATCGAGTGGGGCACCGACGACATCGCCGAGCAGCCCGACCCCGCCGTGCTGTCCTTCACGCTTCTGGACAGGACCGGCGACACGGCCGGCCATGTGCTGGAACTGGCCGGCGCGCGCGTGCTGCTGCAACTCTCATCGCAGCCGCGATGGGCCGACGCGACCGAATCGATCGGCACATGGGCGGAACAGGGCGTGACCCTGGAACGCCTGTACACGCGCGTGCAACCGCCGTTGCCCGACAGTCTGGACCCCGAAGCCATCACCCTGTTCGACGGCATCGTGAGCACGGGCGGCACCATCGAACGGACCAAGACCGGGTACCGGCTGGACCTCACGGCGACCAGTCGCCTGCTGCTGTGGAAGCGCAGCCAATCGCAGGGCCCGACGTCATCGGCCGCGAAATGGTCGGGACTGCACTGGACCGGCACGCCCGCCGCCCGACTGGCCGAGATCCGCCGCCGGGCGATAGCGGCCGGCGCTCCGAACGTGGACGTTGGCGCATTGTCCCTGCCCCCGTCCGTCGCGCCCTACACCACCGACGACTACCCGAGCCTGCTGGACCTGCTGCACCGCCTGTACGCGCATCACCGATCATGGCCGCTCTGGTACGAATACCCGTCACGCAACGGCAGCATGGTCATGGCGCAGACCGTGGCCGAGTCTGCCGACTACGACACCGCCGCCATCGTCATGGACGCTTCGGGCGGCCTGTCGGTGCAGCGTGCGGGCGTGGACCGTCCGGCGATACCGGCAAGCCGCGTGGTGGCCGACAGCGTGTACGTGGTGCCCGAACCCGTCACCGGCGCGGTGATCGACACGCGGCGCGCCAAGACCGACAACGACGGCGTGCTTGAGTTCGACGACGCGCAGGTGACGTTCAGCGGCCAAGGCCGGTTGCCCGGCAACCTGACCGCGACGGCGCACACGATCTCCGTGCAGTCCGACGCGGTAAGCGCCGACGAATCGGCCGGCGTCTACGGTTCCGGCACATGGACGCCGAACGACACCGAACGCACCGTGCGCGCCGAATGGCTGGTGCAGATCAACCGACGACTGCGATACGAGACCATCACGTTCCGCAGCGACAAACTGGACCCGCCCGCATGGCCCACGCTCTTCCACGCCGCACCGAGCGGCCCCATCGTCTTCGCCGGCGCGCTCACCAACCGACTGACCGACGCGGACGGACACCCCGCGCTCGGCGGCGCGTGGACCACCATCGGCGGCACCCTCACGTTCCAATGGCACGGCACCACGCCGGTGCTCCGCCACGACGTGACCCTATGGCCGCTGACCACCGCGACCGGCCGCATCACCTGGAACGCGTTCACCGGCACCGCCATCACCTGGGCGACGCTGGCCGACGTCACGTTGGGCGAACTCGGCACCGTCAACACCATCGAGAAAGGACAGTAATGGACAAGACCCCCACATACGGCATCCCCTATCTGGAACCATCGGACTTCGTGGCCGACGCGCCCGCCGCGTCCAAAAGCATCGCGCAGGGCGTGGAAGACGCGTTGAAGATCGTGGACGCGCGCACCACGCCCGAGGGCATCGCACCCGTGATCGCCCTGAACCCGCAGGTGCTCGGCAACCAGTCCGGCAGCATGGGCCAAATCGGCTTCGTGCAATCACCATCGACCGGCCCCAACGGCGGTTTCGGCGCCTATATCAGCGACGGCAGCAAATGGACCGCGCTGATGGACGTGACCCGCCGTGACCTGTGGTGGGCGACCCAGTACAAGGTGCTGACATGGACCAAGAAGGCCGACACGAACGACGTGGTGTCGGTCAGCGGCATACGACTGGGCGCCATGCTGTTCATTCGCGTGTACTGGCAGAACAACGGCGCGTTCAACAAGGACGCCTTCGTGAAGGTGCCCATCGCAAACATCGGCAACGATTTGTCGAGCGAGGAATGCATGTTCCCATGCGCCGAGAACACGGGCGCCGACCGAGCCGGTACCGGATTCCTCGGCATCAACGGGCATGAGATCTTCTGGTGCCACACGGACGGCAGCAAGAACGACATCCCGGAGAAGATGTGGCACCAGGGCCTCATCATCGCCAAATCCGGCAACTAGGAAGGACTAGGCATGAACACCACCGAACTCGCCGCGCTCATCATTACCGGCATCCTCATCATCATGGACTACGGCACCGGCATCGCCAAGGCCGCGCACGCCCACGACATCGACAGCGGGAAAATGCGCGAGGGACTGTGGCACAAGAGCGCGTACGTGCTCGTTGTCGTGCTGGCCGGCGTCATCGAGCACGGACAGCATTGGGTGGATCTCGGATACACGCTGCCATTAGTCATCCCCGCGTGCGTGTACATCATCCTCACCGAGACGGCATCCATCCTTGAGAATCTGGTGCAGATCAACCCCGAACTGGCCCAAAGTCCGGTGCTGGACCTGTTCCGCCGCGACGACGGGAAAAAGTCATGAGCGTCATCAAGGAGCGCATCGTCAACGGGGGACACGGCGTCTTCACCCCGTCCTACTTCTGCGTGCATTCCACCGCGAATCCGGGAGCGACGGCCGCCAACCACGCCAGTCTGTGGTCACGCGACTACCCGTACGCCGTACACCTGGTCAGCGACTGGAAGGAAGCCCTGCACACCGTGCCCTACAACCGCGTGTGCTGGCAGGTGGGCAACGGCAATCGCATGGTCGAGGGACTGGAGATCTGCGAAGCGACCAACCGGGACGACTTCGCACGCGGCATCATCATCGCCGCCGCCGTGGTGCGCGAACGGCTGAACGCCCACGGTTGGGGCATGGACCGGCTCATCAACCACGACATCGCCCGATCACGGTGGGGTGGCACCGACCACACCGACCCCATCCCCTACTTCACCAGGTGGGGATACACATGGGACCAATTCAGGAATCTGGTGGCGACAGGAAAGGAACCCGAAACCATGACACCACAGGACGTATGGAACGCCGGCATCGGACAGGAAGGCGAATACGGCAAGAACGACATCGAGGCATGGAAACACCTAAGCTTCACACACTGGGACACCGCGAGACTCTTCGCCATCCTCGGCCGAACCGATGACGCCGGCACCGGCGACGGCACCAACGGCGACATCTACACGCGCGTCGTCAACATCGACAAGCGCGTGCGCGAGATGTCGGCAACGATCACCGCGCAGGCCGCCGCCATAGAGGCCCTGTCCAAGGCCATGGGCGCCGACCCGCAGGACATCGCCAAGACCGTGCAGGACGCGGTGAAGGCCAAACTGGACGCCCTGAAGATCACCGTGAGCGCCGAAGGCTAGGCGAGACGCGCGGTTTCGACCATATCGCGCAGCATGTCGGCAGGCAGCGCGACATAGCGTTGCGTCGTTGCGACCGATTCGTGACCGAGCGCGCGGGACACCATGAGGATATCCCGCGTGCTCTCATACGTGCGCGTCGCGAAGCGGTGACGCAGCGTATGGGCGCCGAACCCGTCCGGCAGCAGCCTGGACAGACGCGTACCCACGTACGATTCCTCTACATGCCCGCCGAACCGGCCGGGAAACACGTACCCGTCGTGAGCCAAGACCAGAGCGGCGAAATCGTCCGAGATCGGCAGCGTGCGCGTCTTGCCGCCCTTGCCGTGGACGATCAGCGCCCGACCGCCCGCATCATCGATGACGTCGTTGCTGCTGAGCCGCGCTATCTCGCCACGCCGCAACCCGTATTCCGCCGCCGCGCGCACCATGATGGTCTCGCCGAGATCTTCGGCCATGCCGAGCGCGGCCGTCACATGCCTGTCCGGGCACGGCCGTGGCTGAGGCTTCGGCGCGCGTATCCTGGGCAGATCATAGGCAGGGTCATCGGCCCGGCGCCCTGTCCGTTGCAGCCACTGGAAGAATCCGCGAATGGCGGAACGATTGCTTTTTCTGGTCTCGGCCGCCCACCGTCGCGCGGCCAACCAACCAACGATGTCTTCATCGGTGCATGTCAGTGGATCCACTTCACTGAGAATCCTCACAAGCTGCCTGTACCGGGTATCCAATGTCTGAGGCCGCTGCCCTGCGGCGCGCAGCGAATCAAGATACGAGTCGATCAGGCGTTGTGTCGGGGGCGGTGCCACATGCCGGTTGCGATATCTGGTCATGGTGCACCATATTTCGTCATCCTAGCTAATCGGCCAATGTCAGTACAATACGCCTTGCAGGAAATCGAACCTCTGGAATCGATGAATCGTCGGTCCAGGGTTCAAGCCCCTGCGGCCCTACTTCATACTTCTTGCATTTCCGGCTTCCCGTCATGGGAAGCCACGCATAATGCATACCAACCCATCTTCCCCATCCGAACCGCATCCGACGTATCCCCCACCGTTCTGGGATACTCTGGAATCATGAACGGTACAGAACCGACGAAGGTGTCGAATATCATGCCGAAGATTCACGAGATTCACGCCCCCGAACCAAACGGTCCGAAGCGCCACAACCGACTCACGCTCGACCAGTGGCGCAAGTGGACGGAATGGCCCATGACCGGCGCCGCCGTCGTGTTCCTCGTCGTCTACTCGTATCAGGTGCTCGCCCGCCCATCCAGCACGATCGTCACGGAAACCATCATGAACATCATCTGGGTGATGTTCGCCACCGACTACATCGTGTCGCTCATCCTGTCGGACAACCGCCAGTTCTGGTTCTTCCGTCACCTGTTCGATCTTGCCACGGTCGTACTGCCCATGCTGCGGCCACTGCGGCTGCTCCGCCTGTTCATGGTGCTCAAGGTACTCAACCGCACGTCCGGCATGGCGTTGCGCGGCCGAATCGCCATCTATGTGGTGGGTGCGGTCACGATGATGATCTACGTGGGCGCGCTCGCCGTGTACGACGTGGAACAGTACGCCCCCACCAGGCAGATCGACGATTTCGGCGACGCCGTGTGGTGGGCGTTCGTCACGGTGACCACGGTGGGCTACGGCGACTACGCGCCCACGACATGGCAGGGCCGTCTGGTCGCGGCGGCGCTCATGCTCGGCGGCATCACGCTGATCGGCGTGGTCTCGGCCATGGTGGCGTCGTGGATCATGGAACGCGTGCAGGTGGGCGATCAGAAGGCGTTCACCAAGACCCTCGAGGCGCAGATGAGCCGCGAACTTGATGAGGACGCACAGGAGAGCGCCACCCGTGACGCCAATCTGGAGGCCAAGATCGACGCCCTGTCCGCGCAGCTCGCCCAGCTCATCGAAGAACGCGATGGCGAGCGTGCACGGTCACGGGAGCCACTTACGAAACGGTCTCGCCGAACCTGATCATGGCTTGCATCGCCTGTTCCCATGCCCGGCTTGTCGGGATATGTCCGCTGTGGGCGAGCCGTACGTATTCCACGTTGGGTCTGCGTTCGGCGAGCGCGGCCAGCTTGTCGGGCAGCACGTAGAGTTCGGCGTCGCCCTGAAGATAGATCATGGGGACGGTGAGTCGTTCGGCGAGCGACCAGAGGTCGATGTTTTCCATGGAGTCCCAGAGCGTGTGGAATCGTCGCGATGTGCGGCCGTATGGCAGCGTTCCCATGGCGGCTCCGATCAGGTCGAGCGGACGGTAGTCTCCGGAGGTTACCAGGCGTAGCATCCACCGGCGAAACATGGCATCGTTGCGCCAACTGTCTGTTATCGTGCGCCATGCCGAACCGTCACCCGACGATGCGCCTCTGTAGTGGCAGCAGTTCGTGTATTTGCCGGCCAATTGTTCCACGTAGGCGGCGTAGGGATCGTAGCGTTCCACAGTCTGCAGCCGTTGCATTCTGAACCGTTCGCGCTCGTTCATCCGACGGTCGCATGCGGCGCGGAAGTGTCCGGTGGCTTCGCGCATGCTCATGATCGGTCCGAGGTTGATCACGCCGGCGATGTCCGATTCACGTGCGGCGGCCGTCTGCATGGTCAGGTAGGTGCCGAACGAGTATCCGTTGAGCAGGATCGGACTATGCGGGAATCGTCTGCGGATTTCGTCGGTCAAGCCGATGGCCATGTGCGCGAACGTTTCCACGCTGATGTCGGATGGCATGTCGCGCAGTCGTCTGGCGTTCCTGCCGCAGCCGTATTGGTCCCACCAGACGAGTGTGAATCGGCTGGACAGTTCCGGATAGAAGCCGCGGTAGGCGAGTCCGTAGATGAACGGCGCCCATGGCCCGCCGTGGAACATGATCATGACCGGCGCTTCACCTCCCGGTCCTTCCACGGAGATCTTCTGTGGCACTCCCCCAAGTGTCACCGTATGTCGTTCGCTGATCGCATGCTTTTGGTGCCGGGCGTCCGCGCCATGCGAGTTCATCCCAACCTGTGTCATGCCTTCATTGTGCGCCCGTCGCGGCAGGATGGTCGTCGATCTTGCCGTAAGCTGGAACGGCATGACGACGATCTGCGTCCGTCACCATTCATCCCATCATCAAGGAGCCTCCCCATGCGCCGACCGATCATGACCTCCGCGGCATTCCTGTCGCAGCCGTCCGCCCCAGCCACGAAGAACGATGCCAGGGTGGCGCAGGATCTGCTGGATACGCTGACCGCGCACGCCAACGAATGCGTGGGCATGGCGGCCAACATGATTGGCATCTCCAAGCAGGTGATCGTGTTCGACGACAACGGTACGGCCCGCGCGATGTTCAATCCGCGGATCACCGCGCAGTCCGAACCGTATGAGACCCGTGAGGGATGCCTGTCGTTGGTCGGCGAGCGCGGGACCACCCGCTATCGTCGCATCACGGTCTCATTTGACGATCCGGCGTTCCGCCGCCGCACCGAGAACTTCGAGGGCTGGACGGCGCAGATCATCCAGCATGAGATCGACCACTGCAACGGCATCGTGATCTGACCCCACCATTCAGCCCCGTACCGATGTGCTCCCTCCGGGGAGGGAGCTGTCCGGCCACAGGCTGGACTGAAGGAGGGAAGAACCTCGGAGCCGCTTATTCTCCCACCTTGTCGAATGGCGGCTTGAACCGGCGATCGCGCCAATAGTATTCGTCGTCGTGTTCGTTGATCTCGCGCACCACCTTGCACGGGGTGCCGAACGCCACCACGTTGGCGGGGATGTCCTTGGTGACGAGGCTGTTCGCGCCGATCACAGTGTTGTCTCCGATGGTCACGCCGGGCATCACGGTCACATTCGCGCCGATCCACACGTTCTTGCCGATGTGGATGGGGAACGAGTACTGGGCGCCTTCGAGCCGCAGGTCGGGGCGGATGGGGTGTCCGGTGGCCACGAGTGTCACGTTCGGGCCGAGCATCGTGTGGTCGCCGATGTAGATCTCACCGTCGTCGACGAGCGTGAGGCTGAAGTTGGCGTAGCAGCGTTCGCCCCAGAAGGTGTTGCATCCCCAGTTGGCGTACACCGGGCATTCCAGGTAGAGTCCTTCGCCGGCGGCGCCGAAGAACTCCTGCATGAGTTCGGTCCGGCGTTTCTGGTCGCTCATCGGGGTGGCGTTAAGCTCCATCTGGATGTCTCGCTGGGCGGCCTGCACGGGGAAGAACCTGGGATCGGTGGGCAGGTAGACGTCACCGCCGAGCATTTCGGCGAAGTGTTCGCGCATTTCGGCTTTCTCTTCGGCATTCATGGGTCAAACCTCCTTGTTTCATGGCGTCAAAGTCACCCATCCATTAAAGCATGGCCGGTTTCCGGTTCACGATTTTCAGGGGCATGCAAATCGTGAACCAGAAAACAATGGTCTCCCATTGCAATCATGCTGATCGGCGAACCGACTTCGGTTCACGATTTATGGCACTCTCGCAATCGTGAACCGGCTTCTAGCGAGTTCGACGCTTGCCCACGTCCACGAACAGGTACCACAGGGCGTAGGAGATGGCCGGACACACCAGGATCGAGGTCAGCACGTCGGTGGGGAAATGCAGGCCGAGCACCAGTCGGGAGAACCCGACGGCGGCCACCAACAGCACGCCGATGATAACCACCGCGTGCCGGATGCGTCGTTTCATGCTGCGGGTCATAAGCACGCCCATGGTCGCCACCATGACCGCTCCGGCGGTGTGCCCGCTGGGAAAGCTCGGGTCGCTCGGCAGCAGGGACGAGCCGACCGATGTGGAGGGGCGAGGCCGTTCCACCACCTGTTTGACGCCGGTCACGTAGGCGGTCGGGCTGATGGACACGATCAGGTTGCGCACCACCTTGCGCACCGACCGACTGTGCCGATACGCCACGTAGGCGAGCACCGCCATGATGACCACACAGCCGATGCCGGAGAACATCCATGCCAGCATGGTCGAGAGCACATCGAAGCCGACGGGCAGGTTGCGCAGCGACTGCAGGAACTCCGTCTCCTCCAGCATCGTTGATGTCGAATCGCGCAATCCCACGCCAATCATGGGCATGATCGCGCACAGCAGCGCCACCGCCGGCACCAGGATCACGCTGCGCGAGTTGCGCCACAGCGTCCGCCAGACCATTCTCAGTGTTCGTTTTCCCAATGTTTTCATACGCACGGGGAGTCATTATTCCCCATGCCCACTGAGACACTCCCAAGATTCGTCAGACCATACAGCAACCACACACGTTGTTCGATTCATTTCGGAATGTCATTGCATGGCGTCATTTCAGAATGTCGATGGGCGCGATGACCTTGTTGCGTTCGATGATCGCGCAGATCCGCTCGGGACTCTCCTCGCATCCGCGGCGCATCCACATCCAGATGATCGACACGACGGATGAGACCATGATCTCCAACGCGTAGTCGCGCGGCATATCGCCATGCTCGCGCATCGGCAGGCCCAGACGCCCGGCCTGCATGATCAGCATCCGTTTGAGCACGTCCTTGAACCGGTCGTAGAGCTGCATGTCGCTGCCCGAACCGGACACCGCGTCGAAGAACTCGTAATCCCGTTTGATGTAGCGCAGCGCCTCGGCGATCGACTCCGTGCTGAAGATGTCCTCGGCGTTGTCGACGCCGGCCACGGGCGAGCCGGACAGCATGATGGCCGTCAGATCGTCGATCACGTCGTCGAGCAGCCGCTGCTGCAGATCGAACTTGTCGACGTAGTGCAGGTAGAACGTGCCGCGGTTGATGCCGGCCGTGCGCACGATGGCGCTGACGGTCATGGCCTCGAACCCCCGGCTTTTCAGCAGTTCGATGTAGGCGGCGCGAATCTTGGCCCTGGTCTTGGTGGTTTGCTGCATGACCGTCCGATCTCCTTTCGCCCTCGAGTTGTCAGTGTGGCGGCCGTTCGTTGTGCCCAACAATATCAACATGTTGTGCATTGCCGATGCCATACTGATCAATTTTCCGAAAACCGTTCATTATGAACGCTTTTCGCGTTTCTGACCATTGCCCGGCCGATCATCCGGTCCATACAATGCAGGCGAATCAACATGTTGTTCATAACCGATGAGGGCCGATCTCCCGGACAACGACATCCCGCATCGACGATCATCGCATCGGCATCGCCGCCCACACCCACCGAAAGGAGCCCCCATGGCGTACATCGAAATGGTTCACAGCTACAAGCGCTATCAGATGGGCAGCACCACCATCGTGGCCAACAACGACGTGACCTTCGGCATCGAAAAAGGCGAGCTGGCCATCATCCTCGGCTCGTCCGGCGCCGGCAAATCCACCGTGCTCAACATTCTGGGCGGCATGGACACCAACTCCGAAGGCCAGGTGATCATCGACGGCAGGGACATCTCCGGCTACACGTCGCATCAGCTCACCGAATACCGCCGGCACGACATCGGCTTCGTCTTCCAGTTCTACAATCTCGTTGCCAACCTCACCGCCAAGGAGAACGTGGAGCTCGCCTCCGAGATCGTCCGCAACGCACAGGACCCCGTCAAGGCGCTCACCGACGTGGGGCTCGCCGACCGCATCGACAACTTCCCCGCACAACTGTCCGGCGGCGAACAGCAGCGCGTGGCCATCGCCCGAGCCGTGGCCAAGAATCCGAAGATCCTGCTGTGCGACGAACCCACCGGCGCGCTCGACTACAACACCGGCAAGCAGGTGCTGCAGATCCTGCAGGACAAGAGCCGCAACGACGGCGCCACCGTGGTGATCGTCACGCACAACTCCGCCATCGCACCGATCGCCGACCGCGTGATCCACATGCACGACGCCCGCGTCAAATCGATCGAGACGAACGAGCATCCGATGAATATCAAGGATCTGGAATGGTGACCGGCATGAACAGAACACGCGCACGCCGTGGAACACGATCACGCAGCGGCAGAAGGGCATACGCAGGCAGGAGGTCCCGCACCGGCACCACATCACGCGGCCCGATGCGCAAACGCATGCTGTGGAAGGACATCCGACAGACCCTGGCGAAATCCAAGGGCCGATTCCTCTCCATCGTCAGCCTGATGGCATTGGGATCGTTCGCCCTGGTGGGCCTGTCCGTCACCGCACCCGACATGCAAAGCACCGGCACCACGTTCTACAACGACCACAATCTGGCCGACGTCACCATCATCAGCGACTACGGACTGACCGACGACGACAAAACGATCATCCGCGGCACGCCCGGCGTGCGCGACGCCGAATTCGGATACTTCAAAGACGTGACCATCACCGGCAGCGACCACAGTCTGCGCGTGTTCTCCCAGCCCACGACCGTATCCACCTACGCCATCGCGGAAGGCCGCATGCCGCGCGCCGCCACGGAGATCGCCCTGGACACCGGCGAGCGCGGCAAATACGCCGTCGGCAGCACGATCCACGTGAGCGAACAGCCCGACATCGCCGGCGACACCGTGCTCACGCACACGGACTTCACCGTGACTGGATTCGTCGAAGCCAGCGAGATCGTCTCGGACCTCAATATGGGCCAGTCGACCGCCGGCAGCGGCAAGCTCGACGGATACGCGGTAGTACCAGACAGCACGTTCGATTCCGACGTGAGCATGATCGGCCGCGTCACGTTTACCGACACCCGCGACGTGAACTACTGGACCACCGAATACCGTGATCTGGTGCAGCAGCACAAGAACATGTTGACCAAGCGTCTTGCCGGCCAGCCGCAGGCACGCGAAGAGTCGATCCGCACGGAACGCCGCGACCAGATCGACAAGGTCCAACAGCAGGTGGACGACGCCAAGCAGCAGCTCAACGACACACAGCGGCAGCTAGACGACGCCAAGACGCAGATCGAATCGGCCAAGGATCAGATGGCCAGCGGCTCCACCCAGGCCATCGACCAGGCCTCGGCCGCGAGCGCGGAACTCTCCGGCGCCGTGGCGCAGATCGCCGCGGCCGGCAGCTCGATCACCTCCGCGCAGACCCAGCTGGCGGCCGGAGCCCAGCAGCTCACCGGCGGACAGGCCCAGCTCGGCACATCATGGCAGCAGCTTTCCGATGCCAAGACCCAGCTCGACCAGGCGCGCACCCAGCTCGAAGCCGTCAAACCCGTGCTCGACAAAACCGGATCCCTATTGAACTCCTGGGCGAACACCGGTCTGACCGGCAGCGTGTACGACACCGTCAAGGCACGCTACGATCAGGCGCTGAACGCCTACAACGACGCCGTCAGCCAGTACAACGACGGACTGAGCGCCTACAATTCCGGGCTCGAACAGTGGAACGCCGGCGCGCAGCAGCTCGACCATGGCTCGCAGGAGTATCAGGACAACGCGGCCGCGCTCGCCGACGCGTCCAGGCAGCTTGCCAGCAAGCAGCATGAGCTCGGTTCGGCGGTCTCCAAGGCCACCGACAGTGTAAGCGATGGAGCCACGCAGCTCATCGAGGGGCAACGGCAGATCGAGAAGGCCGAGGAGGAGTACGATGCCAGGCTGCAGGAGTTCAACGACGCCAAGCCGGAGGCCGAGCAGAAGATCGCCGATGCCGAGCATGACATCGCCCTGGCCCGGGAGAAGGTGGATTCGCTGGAGGTGCCCGCGTATTCAATCGACGGCCGTCGCGAGGGACTGACCTCGAACGGCTACCGCGTGTATGAGATCATCGCCGACATCGTACGCAAGCTGGCGAACATCTTCCCGTTCTTTCTGTATTTCGTGGCGGCGCTGGTCACGTTCACCACGATGGGTCGCATGGTCGACGAGGAGCGCACCAATTCCGGTACGCTCAAGGCGCTCGGCTATGGCAACGGCGACATTCTCAAGAAGTTCGTGTTCTACGGGTTCACGGCGTCCACGATCGGCACGCTGATCGGCGTGGCCGCGGGCCATACGCTGCTGCCGCTCATCGTGTATAACGCCTATGATTCCGGGTTCACCATGCCGCGCATCGCTTTGGAGTTCCATCCGGGGATCACCGCGGTGGCGTGCGCGCTGGCGTGGGTGAGCGCCGTGGTGCCGGCATGCCTGTCGGCGGGCAGGGAGCTGCGAGAGAAGCCGGCGAACCTGTTGCTGCCCAAGCCTCCGGCGAAGGGGGCGAAGATCCTCCTTGAGCGCATCACTCCGTTGTGGAACCGTCTGAGCTTCACGCGCAAGGTGACGGCACGCAACATCTTCCGATATAAGACGCGCATGTTCATGACCATTTTCGGCGTGTGCGGCGCGGTGGCGTTGCTGACCGCCGGTCTGGGCGTGCAGTCGTCCATCGGGCAGATCAGCGAACGTCAGTTCGGCGATCTCATCCACTACGACATGATCGTCGCGGAGAAGTCCGACAACAACGACGAGCAGCGCAAGACGCTGTCTGACGCGATGACGGACGAATCAGTCTCCGAGTCCAGCGCCATCCGCTACGAGGAGGTCACCAAGACGGCGGGCAAGGCGAACGACAAGCAGACCATCACGTTGATCGCCACCGACGACGCCTATAATTTCGGCGACTACATCACGCTGCGCGACCGCACCTCGCACGATCCGCAGGTGCTGACGGACGACGGCGTGGTGATCAGCGAGCGCATGGCCGACATGCTGGATGTTCGGGTCGGAGACACGTTCACGGTCACGGACGGCAGCGGTGTGGAACGGCGCATGAGGGTCGGCGGCATCTCCGAGATGTATATCGGCCATTTCATCTTCATGACGTCGGGCGGCTATGAGCGCGTGTTCGGCGGGGAGTATCAGTCGAACGCCTATCTGGTGCGACTGAAGGATTCCAGTGTCGAGAACACGGGGAGGCAAGGCGCCCGTTTCATGGCGATGGACGGCGTGCGCGGCGTGGTACAGAACACGACGATGAAGAATCAGGTGGCCACGATCGTCGATTCGCTCGATCAGATCATGGAGGTGCTGATTCTGGTGGCCGCGCTGCTGGCGATCGTGATTCTGTACAATCTGACGAATCTGAACGTCTCGGAGCGCATTCGCGAACTGTCGACGATCAAGGTGCTGGGCTTCCACAGCACCGAGACCACGATGTACATCTATCGGGAGACGATTCTGCTGTCCGGTCTGGGCATTCTGGCCGGATACGGGTTCGGCGCGTGGCTGCACCGATACATCATCACCGAGGTGCCGCCGGACGAGGTCATGTTCGATCCGGCTCTGGGATGGTTGGCGTTCGTGGTGCCGGTCGTTGTGGTCGGCGTGGTGCTGGCCGCACTCGGTTGGGTGGTGTACCGACGGTTGCGCAACGTAGACATGCTCGGTGCCTTGAAGTCCGTGGAGTAGCCGGCAGCCGCGTGTGCACGCAGCCACCGGCAGCTACCGGGACGAATCGCTTCCGCAGTAGGCGGCGAGGTACCTCCCGGTGACGCTTTCCGGGACCGTCACGACATGGGCGGGCGTGCCGGCGGCGACGATCCGTCCGCCGGCTTCGCCGCCTCCCGGCCCCATGTCGATCATGTAGTCCGCGTTGGCGATCACGTCGAGATCATGCTCGATGACCACCACGGTGGCACCGTTGGCCACCAGACCGTCGAACACGCCGAGCAGCACCTGCACGTCGAGCGGATGCAGGCCGATGGTCGGTTCGTCGAACACAAAGACGGCGTCCGACTGGGCCTTGCCCATCTCGCTGGCGAGCTTGAGCCGCTGCGCCTCCCCGCCGGAAAGCGCCGGCGTGGGCTCGCCAAGGGTCAGATATCCGAGTCCCAGATCGTGCAGTGTGGTGAGACGCGCATGGACCTTGCGCAGATCCTCGGTGACGCCCAACGCCTCGTCTACGCTCATGGACATGAGCTGCGGCAGTGTCAGCAGCGTTCCGTTCCTGGAACGGCGATGGATGCGATCGGCCTCGGCCGAGTACCGGCTTCCCCGACAGTCCGGGCAGTCGATGTCCACGTCGGGCAGGAACTGCACGTCGAGGCTGATCTGTCCGGTGCCGTCGCAGGTCGGGCAGCGCAGGCGGCCGGTGTTGTAGGAGAAGTCGCCCGCCTTATATCCGGCCGTCTTCGCCTCTTCTCCCCTGGCGAAGGCGCGTCGGAGCTCATCGTGCACGCCGGCGTAGGTGGCCACCGTGGACCGCACGTTGGCGCCGATCGGCGTGGCGTCGATTAGGTTGGCGCGGGCGATGCCATCGGACTCAATGCCGTGCACATGTGACGGCAGTGATTCGTGCGCGGCGGCAGCCTTCAGTGCGGGGATCAGTGTCTCCAGCACCATCGTGGTCTTGCCTGATCCAGAGACGCCGGTCACCACGGTCAGCCGTCCGCGGGGAATATCCACGGAAAGCGGTTTGACCGTGTGCAATGCGCCGGTGTCCATGTGGATGCGTCCGGCGTCAAACATGTGATCCTCGGGAACCCGCTCGCGGATTCGTCGTGCGGAGTCCTCCCGCAGGAACGGCGCGATGCGACTGTTCGGCGCCGACGCGATTTCGGCGACGGTCCCCTGTGCGATCACATGACCGCCTTCGGCTCCGGCCACCGGTCCCATTTCGATGAGATGGTCGACGGCCTTGAGCACCCGAACGTCATGATCGACCACGACCACCGAGTTGCCGTCCGATACCAGATCGTCCATCACGCCGAGCAGACCGTCGACGTTCGACGGATGCAGTCCAATGGACGGCTCGTCGAGCACGTAGAGCACGCCCGTGGTGCGGTTGCGCACGGCGCGGGCCAGCTGTACGCGTTGGCGTTCGCCGGTGGACAGCGTGGAACCGGCCCGGTCAAGCGACAGATACCCCAGTCCAAGTTCCAGAAGACGCTTCGCCACGTCGAGGAAGGATTCGCCGATGTTCACTGCCATCGGACGCATGTCGTCGTCAAGCAGATCGGGAACGGACCGTACCCATTCCACCGCCTTGTCCAATGTCATGGCCGTCACGTCGGCCAGATTGAGATCGTTGATTCGTGGGTTACGCGCCCGGACAGACAGTCGTGTGCCCCGGCAGTCCGGACATGGCCCCTCCTTGAGGAACCTAGCGACGCGCTTCAGTCCCTTTTCGTCCTTGGCCTTGGTGAGCGCGTTCTCCACGGTGTACACCGCGTTGAAGTACGTGAAGTCGAGTTCGGCGAAGTCGTCGCCTTTCTTCGGCTTGTACAGGATGTGTTTCTTGACTGCCGGACCGTTGAATACGAGGTCCCGTTCCTTGGCGGTCAGATCATGGAACGGCACGTTCGTGCGCACGCCCATGGCGCCGCACACCTGTTTCATGAGATCCCACATCAGGGAGCCCCACGGGAGCACGGCCCCGTCGTCGATGCTTTTCGACTCGTCGGGCACCAGCGCGGCGCGGTTCACCTCGCGAATGATGCCGGTTCCCGAACAGGTCGGGCATGCACCGCCCGAGTTGAAGGCGAGGTCTTCGGCGCCAGGGCCGAAGAATTGCTCTCCGCATTCCGAGCAGACGATCGGGCGTTCCGCGGCAACGTTCAGCGTCGGCGCGTTCCGGGCTCCGCAATGCGGGCAGACGTGCGTTGCGACCCTGGAGAACAGCAGCCGGAGACTGTTGAGCAGCTCGGTCATCGTGCCGAACGTGGAACGGATGCCCGGAACGCTTGGCCGCTGATGCAGGGCGAGCGCGGCCGGCACGTGCAGCACCTCGTCCACCGAGGCTCTTCCGGCTTGGGTGAGTCGGCGGCGCGTGTACGTGGACAGCGCCTCCAGATACCGGCGTGAGCCTTCCGCATACAGCACGCCCAGTGCCAGCGAGGACTTGCCCGATCCGGAGACTCCGGCGATGCCGACCAGCTGGTTCAGCGGCACGTCCACGTTGATGTTCTTGAGATTGTGCACCCGTGCTCCGCGCACTTCGATCTTCGACGGCCTATGCGATTCCCTGCCCGTCATGCAATCCCCTCCGTCATCTCATTCGACGCGGCCATCAGCCGTGCCTGCCGGATATTGTCGGTGTTCAACGCCCCATTGTAGAAGCGCGTGACTTCCTGGACCGGCAACGCACACCGATTGGCATATCCAGCGAGCATTCAGAAAACTTCCGGCGATTATTGTCGAGATGCCGAGTACCCCTTACGCGACCGCCAAGACCCCCTTACGTTCCTCCAAAGTTGTCTTTTCGCTAACCGTTGTTCAATGAAATCAACAACTTCGAAAGGACGATCATGAACATGCACAGGTCGGCGACTCCACGCAGATCCGCTTCGCGTTCCCGCAACGCAGGCATCGGAAACGCCCGCCCGGTACTCGCCACTCGAAAACTCATCGCCATCGCGGCGGCGTTCTCTCTGGCCGGCGGTCTCGCCGCAGGAGCCGGTGGCGCGTTCGCGATCCAGCACTTCTCCTCGTCGTCCATGTCGCAGACCGGAGCCCCCGGCGGCATGGGCGGCGCCAACACCATGGAATACGACTACACCGGCTCCTACTCCGCCACGCTCACGGCCGACGGCGAATCCAAAGCATCCGACGGAGAGACCGTCGAGTCCTCGGATTCCGATGTCAATACGGCATTGGCGCAGAACGGCGGTACGCTCACCATCACGAACGGCACGCTCACCAAGTCCGGCGACAGCGACAATGCGGACAACAACAACTTCTATGGCACGAACTCCGTCTCGCTCACCGTCGGCGAGGATTCCAAGACCGTCATCAACGGCAGCAAGATCACGGCGTCCAGCTCCGGCTCGAACGGCGTGTTCGCCACGGATTCCGGCACCGCGCTGGTCAACAACACGACGATCAGCACCACATCCGACAATTCACGTGGACTCGACGCCACATATTCCGGCACGATCTTGGCCGGCACGGTGACCGCATCCACCAAGGGCGACCATAGCGCCACGGTTGCCACCGACCGAGGCGGCGGCAACGTGTCGATCACCGATTCCACGCTGTCCACGGAAGGCTCCGGATCCCCGCTGCTGTATTCCACCGGTGACGTGCAGGCGAACAATGTGACCGGCACCTCGTCCGGCAGTCAGATCGCCGGCATGGAGGGATACAACACCATCCTGATCAGCAATTCCACGCTGGAAAGCACGAACACCGGCAAGACCGGTTCCGATCCGATCGCCAACGGCGTGATCATCTACCAGTCCACGTCCGGCGACGCCGAGTCGTCCACCGGCGAGCACGCCACGTTCCAGGCCAAGGACTCCACGTTGAAGTCGGCCATCGAATCCGGTTCGATGTTCTACTTCACCAACACCACCGCCGACGTGGTGCTGCAGAACACCACGCTCGACTTCGACACCACCAAGGCCACGCTGATCAACGCATCCGGCAACGATGCGAACAACTGGGGCTCGGCAGGCTCGAACGGCGCGACCGTGAACTTCACAGGCCGCAACCAGACGTTGGAGGGCAAGGTGACCTCCGACACGATCTCCACGGTGAACCTGTACCTGCTCAAGGGCACCACTTGGACCGGCTCGGCGTCGATCACCGACAACAGCAGCGCAACGGACAGCACGACCAGCGACGCCCCGATCAGCGTGAACGTGGATGGCACCTCCACCTGGGTGGTGACCGAGGACACCACGATCTCCACGCTCAACGTGGCCGACGGCGGCAAGGTGGTCGATTCGGACGGCAAGACCGTGACGATCAAGGCGAACGGCAAGACCGTGGTCTCCGGCGACAGTGACATCACCGTGACCGTGACCGGCGACTACTCCACCACTGTGAATGCCGGGGAGGATACGGAGCTCGCCACCGAAACCATCGACCGCAGCGACTTCGACTCCCAGTTCGGCACCAGCACCTCCTGGACCATGAACTGATAGTCGTCGGCCCCATCACCCATGGCTCCCCTGTGGCGTCAGCCTTCCAATCTGGGCGTCGCCCCCGTCAGACCCATCACCCATGGCTCCCCTCCCTGCGGAGGGGAGCTGTCAGCAAAGCTGACTGAGGGGAGCCTTCCTTCCCGCTTACCCGATCAGCATCCATCCCGAATCCATCTCACTTCATCCACCAAGGAGCACACCATGACCAACACCAATCCCACCAATCCCCAGCAGCCCGCCCAGTCCGGCACGGATGCGAGCACTGCGACGCAGTCCTCCCAGCAGCAGACGCCCCAGCAGCCGTACGCACCCGTCGCGCCCGACTACGCCGTCAATCAGAACGCCCAGCAACCGTATGCGCAGCAGGCATACGCCCCGCAGGCTCAGACATCCCGACAGTATCCCGCCTCCGGCGCCCAGTCGGTCAATCCCCAGACCTCCATTCCGCAGAACGGGGCCTCCCCGTCTGGAACCACCCGCCCCGCACAGCCCGCCCAAACTCCGGGGGCCGCGCCCGACAACCTGCTCCACCCGCAGGCCGTTCCCCCGCAGACTGCCGCAAAGCAGAAGACCGGTAACGGCGGCAATGGCCTAGGCAAGAAGATGTGGGGAATCATCGCCGGCGTATCGCTCGTCTGCGGTCTGATCGGCGGCGCCGCCGGAGCCTTCGCCGTGAATGCGGTCACCGGAAACGACGGACCGCAAAGCGGCCAGCAGATGCAGATGCCCGGCAACGAAGGCGGCAACTCCCAGCAGGGCGGCAATATGGGCCAGCCGCCGAGCGGCGGTCAGGGAGGCCCCGGCAACCAGAGCGGCTCCAACTCGGACTCCGGCAGTGGTTCCGACTCAGGCTCCGACTCCGGCAGCTCGAACGGATCCAGCAGCTCCAGTTCCAGCAGCGCCACTGATTCCGGCAGCTCCGCACTGATCTAAGGCGAAACTCCTCCCGCCAAAAACGTATCCATAGCGCACTCATGATGTTTCGGAATGCCTCTGCAATCGCCACTCCAAGGCAGATGCAGACGGCATTCCGAAACATTGCCGTCCCATAGACGCCTGATAATGGGCCGAGTCCATTGTCAACCGACCGGATTCCGCCATTCGGCAGAAGCCTTCGTCAGTATTCCGGTCAGGAATCCATCAGGCGTCAGGGAGCGCCATCGCCATCATGACATCGCATCTCGCCGAAGCAAAACGCACGTTGATTCCCCGCAAGGACGACAAGTACGGACTTCTGTCCCCCGCGCTGGTGCTGCTGACGTTCGTCGCCGGCCTGGTGGACGCCCTGAGCTATCTGGCGCTCGGTCACGTGTTCGTCGCCAACGTGACCGGCAACATCGTGTTTCTCGGCTTCGCGATCGCACACGCGCAGGGCTTCGTCTGGTGGACGTCGGCGCTGACCCTCGTCTCGTTCATCGTGGGCGCGCTCATCGGCGGACGAATCATCCATCATTTCGGATCCAATCACGCCAAACATCTGCTGGTATCAACGTGCGTGCAACTGGTATTCGTTGTCGCGGCACTGATCGGCATCTATCTGCTGAACCGCTTCTCCGCCGAACTGCCGATGGGCGGCACCGGCGCACTGGCGGCCGAACGCAGCTCGGCCCCCAGTCTGAACTTCCCCACCGCCAGCCACATCGATCTGCATATCATCATGCTCATCATGCTGCTGGCACCGGCGATGGGCATCCAGAACTCCACCGCACGCAAACTCTCGGTGCCGGACCTGCCCACCACCGTGCTCACGATGACGTTGACGGGCATGGTCGCAGACACGTCAGCGCACGGTCATGAACAGTCCAAACTCGGCCGGCGCATCGTGGTGATGGTCGCGCTGGCGTTCGGCGCACTGACCGGCGCGCTGCTGCAGACACGCGGCCATGAGGACGTCATTCTGATGGTCATGATCGTCTGCCTGCTGGCGGTCATCGCGATGATGCTTCCGAACATTCACTCCGACGCCCCGTGGGTCGGAGAACGATAACCGATAGATCAGAAACGGCTCCGGAAGCCCCTTCCTATTCCTCGGCCTGCGGTTCTCCCGGTTTCAGAGCCGACGCCACCAGACCACCCACCACGGCGATCATGGCCTCCCGCTCCTCCGGATCCACGCCCCGCGCCGCCTGAATCATCATGGGCACGGTCTGTCGCCAGTGCGTGCTCAGCTCGCCGAACGTGTCGTACCCGCCGGATTCGAGAATGGCGAACAGGTTCTCGATGAACAGTCTGCGCCGCTCATCGTCGTACCGGTTCATCCACCCGTTGATCACGTCCGCCACGTATCCGGCGCCCTGCGACAGCCCGTCCGCTTTCTCGAAACCCCCGTCACGCACCTGCCAGTTCAGTGCGAAATGCTGCATGATGCCGATGCCGTCACTGACGACCACGACGTATCCCGCACGATCGTCGACCGTACCAGCACGGGGTTCGAACAGCATGCCGATGATCGACGACGACGGCACAGTCTTATGCATGCGGCCCTTCATACGAATGAAGCCCGGCGTATTCATGAACGACTCGTCGAATCCCGGACCGTCATGCGAATACACAGCGATGATGCGGTCCTGAATCGACTCGGGTGCAACCGCCGCCGCGTACACCGCCAAATTGCCGCCCTTGGAATGGCCGCCCAGCATGATCAGCCCATGCCAGTGCGCGGCGACCTCCCGCACGTATCGCGCCGCGGCCTCCTGAGCGGGCACGGGCCTGCGGAAGGCCATCATGAAGTCCTCCTTCCACCCCACGATCGAACTGTCCGTGCCACGAAACGCGATATACAGCAGCCCGTTGCCCAGATCGAACGTGCTGGCGGAGAACTGTTTGGCGGTTTCGGGATCGGACTCGCTCACATAGCCGCCGACCCGCACGTCACGCCAGCGTGGGTTCTCGCACATCGCCCGCACCAGTTCCACATTGGTCTGCGGCGACCAGACGCGGTTGAACATGGCATCGTATGACTCGGCGCGCAGCAGCGACTGCACCGACACCATGTCGAACGACGGATAGTGCGGCACCACGGCAGGCATGTGCACGTACGCGAGCTGCGACAGCACCAGACTGTCCACCTCGTTGAACGCACGCGTTCCGAAATCGTCGAACGACGACCGCATATCATCGATGACATTGCCCATGACGTGTTCCTTCCAACCGTGCCGAACACCATTCGACGATCCCCATGCACGGCGCAAACGAGAGGGGCGGCGATTCCACCGTCCATGATGCCCATGGTACGCGGAGCCGCCGCCCCTCTGTAGATTAGTGAATATCTGTCCGTGTCTTACGCCTGACGACACGTCAGAAACGAATCAGCGCCTTGATGACCTTGCGCTGGTCCATCGCCTCGTACGCGTCCTGGATATGGTCGATGTCGTACTCGCCGGTGAACACGCGGCCGGGGTTGATGTCGCCGTTGAGCACGGCGTCGAGCAGACCGTTGAGATCGTAATGACGCACCGGAGCCGGACCGCCCTTGATGCCGATGTTGGCGTAGAACGTGCCGGTGGCGCTGATCTCCACGTCGTGAGGCAGTCCCACGCGTCCGATCACGGCTCCGCGACGGGCCAGTCCGATCGCGGTGTCGAACGACTGCTTGGATCCGACGCATTCGAGCACGGCGTCGGCACCGTAGCCGCCGGTCATCTCCAGCACCTTGTCAACGGCGGCCTGATCACGCTCGGGCACGATGTCGGTGGCGCCGAACTCACGGGCGAGCGCAGCACGATCCTCATGACGGCTCATGGCGATGATGCGAGACGCGCCCAGCATCTTCGCCGCGATCACGCCGCACAGGCCGACCGCACCATCGCCCATCACCACGGCGGTGTCACCGGGCTTGACCTCGGCGGAGACCGCGGCATGGTAGCCGGTCGACATCACGTCGGAGATGGTCAGCAGCGAGGCGAGCTGCTCATCGGTGTAGTCGGACGGGCTGCCCGGCACCTTGACGACGGTGCCGTCGGCCTCGGGCACGCGCAGGTATTCGGCCTGGCATGCGGAGAAGTAGCCGCCGTGCGGGCATACGGACTCGAATCCGGCCTTGCATACCGGGCATTTGCCGCAGCTGAACGGGAACGGCACCACCACGAAGTCGCCGGGCTGCACGGATTCCACGGCCGAACCGACCTGTTCCACCACGCCGATGGACTCGTGACCGGTCTGACCGCCGACGGTCTGCGGAGTCAGGCCACGGAAGAACCACAGGTCGGAACCGCACACGCAGGCGCGCACCACGCGGATCACGATGTCGTCGTCCTGCTCCAGCTGCGGCTTCGGCAGCTCCTTCACGGCCATCTTGCCGGGGGCTTCGAATACGGCCGCCTTCATCATGTCAGTCATAAGAACTCCTTCGTCGGTAGCGCAATGATCGGTAGCGCATTGTCGATATTCACGCTACGCACTTCAAGCGCTCGAAGTAAAACCGACGACACGCCCGAAGGCGTTCACACCGGAACCGATGCCGGAATCTGCAGGGCCTTGCCGTCATTCGTCCGCCGACCGTCCTACCGGCATCCTACCGACCGTTCCGCATAGCCGATGTGGTCCGCGCTCCCCCAAGTACTTTTCGATACGTGACGGCGAAGATTGCGCCGGCTACCAGACCGGCCGTCGCGTCGGAGATCGGCTCGGCCACGAAGATGCCGAACGCGCCCATGAAATGCGGCAGTATGATCGCCAGCGGCACCAGTAGGATGATCTTGCGGAAGATCGCCAGGAAGATCGACTGTTTGGCCTGTCCCATGCCGATCAGCGCGCACTGCGTGCCCATCTGGATGCCGAACACGCCCCAGCCGCACATGAATACGGGAATCATGCGTACGGCGATGTCGGTCACGTCCGGATTCGACGTGAACCATGAGACGAAGAATCCCGGGAACACCGCCATCAGCGCCACGAAGACCACCGCCGACGTGATCTGCGTAGCGAAGGCCATGATGATGGCCTGCCTTACACGTCCGTACTGCCGTGCACCGAAATTGAAGCCGATGATCGGCTGGATGCCCTGTTGGAAACCGGTGCACAGCACGTTCACCAATTGCATGAGACTGGTGATGATGGTCATGGCGGTCACGTAGTCGTCCCCACCGTATCGTTGCAGACCGGAATTGAAGACCACGTTGATCAGACATTCGGTGATCTGCATGATGAACGGCGCGAGTCCCAGCGTCAGGATCGGCACGACGATCATGCCGAAACGGATATTGCCCGGACGCAGACGGATGGCGCTGCGCCCGGAGCAGAGGAACGCCACCACCCAGATCGCTGAGATCAGCTGGGCGATCACGTTCGCCAGTGCGGCGCCGCGCACGCCCATATCGAATACGAAGATGAACAGCGGATCGAGAAGGATGCTCAGTCCCGCGCCGATCAGCACCGACACCATGGCGATGGTGGTCTTGCCTTGTGCCGAAATGAAGTTGTTGAGTCCGAGCGTGAGCTGAATGAACACCGTGCCGAGCAGGTACACGGTGATGAAGTCGACCGCGTATTCGATGGTGGCGTCACTGGCGCCGAACGCCATGAGTATCGGCCTCTTGGCGAGCTGTAGGGCGATCATCAACACGATGGATATGGCCACGAGGAACGCCGTGCTCGCGCCGAGAATGCGTTCCGCTCGTTTGAAGTTGCCACGCCCCAGTTCGATGGACGCGCGCGGAGCGCCACCGGCTCCGATCAGCATGGCGAACGCGCTGACGGCCAGCAGGATAGGGAAGCAGATGCCCACACCGGTCATGGCCTGATCGCCGACCTCGGGAATATGCGCGATGAACAGTCGATCGATGATCGTATACGACGCGTTCGCCGCCTGTGCCACGATGGTCGGCACTGACAGTGCGAATGCGAGCCGCGGGATCGGCCTCGTCCCCAGCCCGGCGTCATGGGAATGATTATGGTGTGCGACTGTCGCGCGCCGATCCTTCATATACTTCATCTTTCTCAACGTATCGAGTCAACCGTAGCGATTCTAGTCCGCCCGTGCCGGAACTTACCCTGAAAAACAAAAAACGCTTGTCGACCTCGACAAGCGTTTTATTCAAGAGTAAATGCTGCGGCGTGCTACTCTCCCACACCCTATCGAGTGCAGTACCATCGCCGTGCCAAGCCTTAGCTTCTGGGTTCGGAATGGAACCAGGCGTTTCCCTTGGGCCATGGCCGCAGCAAGAAATAAGATACAGGACGTCTCCCCTATTGCCAAATCCCGGCGTGTCGCGCCATATTCCAATGACTATTGGGATCATTCTCGGGCTTGCGCTCACCGATCATGTCAAAAGCCGCAAAGCTCCCTGTAGCGCCCATCATCCCCAGACTTCCCTCTATTTTTTGCGGGGCACATGCAATAGAAAAACAAAAGCCCTCGATACTAGGTATCGAGGGCTTCATAAAGTAAATTGCGGTGGTGTGCTACTCTCCCACACCCTGTCGAGTGCAGTACCATCGCCGTGCCAGGTCTTAGCTTCCGGGTTCGGAATGGGTGCCGGGCGTCTCCCCTGGGCCATGACCGCCGCAAAATATTGGAACATCACCCCCGCGGGGGTGTGTGGTGGCGGTTTGGGAACCGGCTAGCGGACGCGGTATGTTTTTCGTGTCGATCGCAGTGTGAACGATGTGCTCCGTGTTTGTCCGGGACGGTCGCGTGGGATCATCCGGGAACCCAATCCGTAAGGGTCGGGTTGTGTTGTCGCTCGTCCGTTAGTACCGGTCAGCTCCACCCCTCGCGGGGCTTCCACGTCCGGCCTATCAACCACGTGTTCTCCATGGGGACTACACACGCTTAACGCGTGACGGAATGCTTATCTTGGAGAGGGCTTCCCGCTTAGATGCTTTCAGCGGTTATCCCATCCGAACGTAGCCAACCAGCCGTGCCCCTGGCGGGACAACTGGCATACCAGAGGTTCGTCCACCCAGGTCCTCTCGTACTATGGGCAGGGCTCCTCAACATTCCAACGAGCGCAGAGGATAGAGACCAAACTGTCTCACGACGTTCTGAACCCAGCTCGCGTGCCGCTTTAATCGGCGAACAGCCGAACCCTTGGGACCTGCTCCAGCCCCAGGATGCGACGAGCCGACATCGAGGTGCCAAACCATCCCGTCGATATGGACTCTTGGGAATGATCAGCCTGTTATCCCCGGGGTACCTTTTATCCGTTGAGCGATGCCGCGCCCGTGCGCCGGCACCGGATCACTATC
>NZ_NEWD01000060.1 GCF_002234915.1 Bifidobacterium vansinderenii
ATAAACGTGCCCCATCCGCGATCACTGCGTTTGCATTAGCTATGCAAGCATGGATTTTGCTATCGACCGCAATTGGCGGAGGGGACACCAGTACGGCATTAATGACATTGCTTCGTATTGGCATCGCATGTGTAGTGTTTGATGTTTATCGAGATCATTTGTCAACATTGCTGCGTGTCCTAATGATTCATAGCGAATTATGCGTTTATGGGAATTTTCTAACTATTTTGATAGCTCCAAATGGACTATATAGTAGGTCTATTTCAGCGTATGGAGCTTCTGAGGAATGGCTTTTGGGAGTGGACAACTATTTTGTCCAATGGCTATTTCCGGCTTTGGTGATCGCATGGATTTACAATACTTATTTCCATAGCCAGAATCGAGGCTTTGCCCTATCAATTATCGTTCTTTTGACTGAGTTTATGCATGGCTCGGCAACCGGTATAGTTGGTGTCGTTTTATTCTTCGCTTTGATGTTGGTCCCCGAGGTAAGACATTTCTTTACTCCTATTCGGAGTATTGCGATATCCTGTATCATATGGCTGCTAATTGTTATATTTAGAATTGTTAATATTTTTGCCCCAATTGTATTGAGACTTGGTAAAAATTTGACATTTTCTGGACGATTGGCCATTTGGGATAATGCTATTCATGCAATAACAATTAACCCCGTAATTGGATACGGAGTACTTACGAATGACGAGATGGTGCAGTATTTAGGACTATCTTCCAATGGGCTCTGGACTGGAGCTACGCATTGTCATGATCAGTTGTTGCAAATTGCATTTCAAGGAGGCATGATTGCACTATTGCTCTTCTTCACTGTTCTTGGGATTCTTGTGAAGAAATCGATAGCCCAATGGCCGAACAAGCAAGCACAGATTGCTGTGTACGCGGTGTCTGCATATATAATTATGTGTACGACAGAAATTTTTATTTATCCCGTTATGTTTATCATCTTTCCACTTATGAACGTAGTTCTGGATTCGTTGAAAGACCAGAAAGAAGGAGAATAAAATGTCCAAGTATGATATGGGAATCCTGACGTTTTGGGACGTTCCCAATTATGGTACGTTTGCTCAAGCATATGCTTTGCAATGTGCCCTTGCGCGCTATTGCAAGGATCGCGATGTGAAGCAGATCGCATATCTTGATGAGAAGCATTACAACGCATACTATGCTAAGAGCGCAGGTCGAAATTTCCTTCGTCCCGAGTTCTATAAGAGTTTGTGGGATCTGGTTAATCCCAATTCGAGCTATAATCAGCGAAAAGCCACTTTCCCTAAGTATTATCTTTCCATTCCTCATACGGAACGTTTGACTGCAAACGAACTGGATCGAACCGAGTTCAATACTCTCGTACTAGGAAGTGATATTGTCTGGGATTACTCATTCGATATTTTTGATAATGATCAACGTCTGTTTGGTGTGGGCATTCCTGCTCATAAGAAGGTCTCCTACGCGGCAAGTTTTGGTACGATCAAGCCTGGATCCGACTACCCTCAGTATGTTATTGACGGCGTGAAAGCTCTTGACTTTATCACCGTTCGAGATGAGAACTCGGCTGATATTGTTGAGGAAATAACAGGAAATCGTCCTCCTGTGGTTCTTGATCCTACATGGCTTTGGGACTTTAATAATGATGATAATGTTGTTGCTCCAAAATATGAGAACTACATTATCGTGTATGGCCAGGATTTTTCTAATGCGTTTATTGAGCAGCTTTGTTCGTATGCAAAGGATAATCAGCTTAAGCTGATTTGTCTCGATTGCAATAATGATCAGTATGACTGGTGCGATGTTTTGATTCATCAGTCTGACTTGACTCCCTTTGAGTGGATTGGTCTGTTCCGCCATTCTTCGGCTATTGCTACAAGCACTTTCCATGGATTGACCTTCTCTCTTATCTTTAATAAGAAACTTGCTTTTTGTGCTTCAGATTTCATTTTGGCCAAGGCTGATAACTTCCTGAGGAAGCTTGGTCTTTATGAGTTGTTGTCTGTCAAGGGGCGTGACGCTCGTGAAATGCTTGATTACGATTGGGACTACAGCGGTATCAATGCATTTATTGATGCAGAGCGCAGGAAGTCTCTGGACTTGGTAGTCAACTCTCTGTAATTTTTATGTAGAAGAAAATCGTTATTTGCTCGTCCCGGCTTTGCTTTTGGGGCGAGCAAATATTATTTTGTATCTTAATGGAAGATGTTAAATGAGTGATTCAAAAAAACAGATGAAATTCTCTGTTATTAGTGGTTTATTTTGGAAATTTGCTGAGCGAATGAGTTCGCAGCTCGTATCTGTTATTGTTACGATCATTCTCGCGCGTCTTTTGATGCCATCCGATTATGGAACAGTCACCTTGGTGACAATTTTTATTACTATTGCTAACGTTTTTGTTAACGACGGTTTTGGCGTGGCTTTGATCCAAAAGAAAGATGCGGATGATCTTGATTTCTCCTCTGTCTTCTATTTTGGCATTGCTTTTTCTATTTTTCTGTACCTCATTATTTTCTTTGGTGTAGCTCCGATTGTCGCTGATTTCTACAATATGCCTATACTGGTTCCGGTGCTTAGGGTTCTGGCATTGCAGTTACCTATAGCTTCCATTAATTCCGTACAACAGGCATATGTTTCGCGAAAAATGATTTTCAAAAAATTTTTTTATGCGACCATTAGTGGAACTCTGATTTCCGCCATTGTGGGTATCACTATGGCCTACTTTGGTATGGGTGTTTGGGCCTTGGTGGCACAGTATCTTACTAATACTGTTATTAACACTTTTACATTGCGTACAATTATTGGATGGCGTCCGTCATTGCAGTTTTCTTTGGAGCGTCTGAAGGGTCTGTTCCGGTACGGATGGAAGCTTTTGATTC
>NZ_NEWD01000061.1 GCF_002234915.1 Bifidobacterium vansinderenii
CATCGGCAAGACAGCACTTTAGCGGAACGTCAGGCAAATTTTTGGGCCCGCTACTCCGTCGCCCCTCCTGCCATTATCGACCACTTAGGCTTGCGCTCCGGCTCAGAGGTTGCCGAGATTTTCGGTCTTTCCTACGAATGCGGCAATCACGCTTTTGACGCCTATATGAAGTGGCTTCCACATCGCACTGCAGACAAGCCGATTGACGACGCGATCCTCGATCTTTACGAGCGCGGATTATTGATGGAAAACCGCGAAACGACGCGGCATCCCGAAAACATTAAGAACGCGATGACCTTACTGCAGCGGGGAGAAACCACAATGACAAAATAAACAAGAGGGCGCATCAGAACGCCGAAACAAACCAATAACGCCCTCTCGCGAAGATGCGAGCATCTTCTTACCGCAATTCGATTATGCGGCATCTTCCGGAGGATTTCTACCGGCTTCCGCCATACGGAAGTCATTTTGGGCAACCTTCAGGAAGGAGACTTTGCCGTGTCAGACACAAAATCAGCTTATTCCGATGCCTCCAGACATTATGTCGAAGACGTCGTGCCTAGCTCGCCAAAAGAGCAGGAACGGTATCAAAGAGCTAAAGAGCGCGAAGCTCGGCACAACGATGATTGGCTCGAACGCTCGGTCAACATCAATGACATTACCGATAAATTCACCCCAGGAGCCATCGGGCGCAAGAAAGGCTACAAGATCAAGTACGTCGGCAAGGACTACATCGTCCTTGCCGACATGATCGCAGGCTATTTACGCATCATTGACAAACATGCCGGCGGCTTTGTCACATTGGATGGGAAAGTCAGCAAAAACGACAAAGAAACACATTTCAAGATTCGCAAGCGAAAGGATATGTGATTTTCATGGAAGCGACTCTGTTCCACGATTTCGATAACGTCACATCTTATTATGGCAACATTCCCAACCGACCAATGCAGCCCGATGGGCATGTCGAAGTGTACAAGATGCGCGAATCGGACCGAGACCTTCTGGACGAGGATTTCACGGATGACGTCAACCGAGTATGTGATACGACGCTCGGCTACGGCGATGTGGACTTCTTCGATGCCAAACAGTGCTGGTTACTGGCCGGCTGGCTAGAAGCTCGTCTTACACAGCCGATCACACCACGCTTGGCGGAAATCTATCGTAAACTTGATGACTTCGCTCGCAGCGCGGTCGAATACGGCACCGGTATGGTCATCGAACTGTAGGG
>NZ_NEWD01000062.1 GCF_002234915.1 Bifidobacterium vansinderenii
AAGATGCATCCCTGTTAAAGCAACGGTCTTTCAAGGCATCATCACTATTGATCTCTCTCTTGTCATCCTGTAAAGCAAATATGTCAACAAGATCAGATGTGCTACACGTATTAACCGCATTGATAATGGCACGATCATTGGAAGACAGCGATTCTTCATGATTTACAGCGGTGTACATTGTCTGTTGGAAGAAAACACCTACGGTTTCCTGACGTCCACCAGAGGCAATATGCAACGCAGGAAAAGCAACAGATGAAATCACTGACAACAAAATGACAGGAATGACAGCGACTGCAATCGAGCGAACACGGCGCTTCAAGAAAAGAGCAAGAACCAAGAACGTTGCCGCAAAGATTTCCAGAGAAATCTTTCGCATCTCTGCACAAATAACGAAAAGCACAATCAAAGCAATAACAAGCCATATCTTCACAGGAAGGTCCTGTCTCAATCTTCTGACGTACTCAACAATCAGCAGCATGAACAGCAAAAAGAACGGCAAAGCTGTCGCATCCTTAACTACAACCATCGCCGTTCTTGCAAAAATCGGAGTAAAGCAAATAAACAGCAAAAAGAGGACACCAAACTTCCAGTCCAACTTCAAAACGCCTGTAAAATAATTGATAATTATGGCAAATGCTGCAGCTACCCCAACTGTCTGCAGAACAGCCAAAATCCACAAGCCCCACGCCTCGCTGCCCAATAGATTTGTTCCAAAACTATCAAAGAAACCATAGATGACTGTATCCAGCCAAGGATGATGATCACTCATCGCATAGCCAGGAAGCATCTCATGAGACGAAGGATCCCAGACCTTACCACTTTTGACCCACATTAGCTGCGCAACCGTATCAGCAGCAATATTGGCCGGCCACAGAAAAATCATCCATGGAACCCAACAAATGACGATGAGAGAAAAAAGTTTTACAATGCTCAGAACTGAAAACCTACTCAACGCATTCTTAATAAACGACAGCCTCAAACAACATCCAGAGAAGATATCCTTGGACGCCCTGCAAAGCGATGCGCAACGCTTTCCATTAGCTTCTGTATCAGAATTTTTATAACGCAAAACGTACAGGATAATTGAAATCAATGCGCAGAGAGTAGCTGCAATACCGAAGTATCTGACCGCGACATAAACCCAATACCAAACTGTCTTATACTCATTTGCAATGGCAGGAGGATTTAGAAATGTATTAAAAATAGACTGCTCATGAGAAGAATTGTGAGGACGCAAAACGAGGGAAAACGTCAGCAGAACAACAAATACAACAATGTAACGTTTTGCTCTGATATCGAAATCCCCAAAAGAAATCCAACCAAAGTAATGAATAATAAAAAACACCGAAAAAAGGAGGACCCCTAGAACAGGCCCATATATACCTATATATTGGGAAAGGTCGCCAATAAATAACTTAAATCCGGCAAATATTGTCTCACTCGAGAAACCGGCAGTAAAGGCAATACACGATACAGCAGCCAATGCCACAGTACCTACAAAAAAACACATCGGGAATCGTTTAAGGAACGTATTCCCTTGGCCATTTAGATAAACTTCTTTAATCTCTACCTTTGAACTATCAGTCATTCTAAATCCTCAATCAAGGTGTATTTTCAAAAGTTTTCGAGAATACGCTCGATCCAGAAGACTGACTAGCCCGGTTGAGGCTGCTCTCCGTTGAACAGCCTCAACCGATAATCCCTACTTAAGCTTGCCCTGCGTAGAATCCCATGAACCACGACTTGACGGTCAAGTACAAGTCTGGATTCGTATTGGTCAACGCGCTGTACCGT
>NZ_NEWD01000063.1 GCF_002234915.1 Bifidobacterium vansinderenii
GCGCCGGACAAATCGATGGTGGACGGCACGATCTCCAGTGTCGGGAAGTCCTCGCACGGTTGTTTCACGTCGTTGATGTCCAGACGGCCTTCGAGCACGTCATACACCGACGGGCTGCCGGAGGAATGTTCCGCACCGAACGCGGTGGAGGCATTGCCCTGCGGATCCATATCGACGACCAGCACGCGGGAACCGGAGTCGGCGAGCGCCGCGGCCAGATTCACCACGGTCGTGGTCTTGCCCACGCCACCCTTCTGGTTGGCGACGGCGATTACACGGGTTTCGGAGGGCTTGGGATACTGCGCTTCGCTGAGCTGCTGGCGCCTACGGGCGAGATCCACCAGCTGGGAGCCCATTGAGGAGGAGGATCCATCGTTGAAGATGCGGCTCAGCACATCGGTCGTGGATTCGATGTGCTCCCCCTGCTCCTGACCATCGGCCTGTGTTGTTTCACGTGAAACATTCGCCATGGTTCACCTTTCTTCGTTCAAATATTCTTCGATTGTATCCGAATCGGATTCCCATTGTGGTCATCACACACCGACAACGCAAGTCAAATCGATCGTTGTGGACGAATGTGGATATCTGTGGACAAAAATGTGGAAAACTCGTCGTTGATGCCTTTTCTTGCCGACCAAGCAATCGTTTGCCG
The DNA here is from genome assembly GCF_002234915.1 of Bifidobacterium vansinderenii. Classification (GTDB taxonomy): domain Bacteria; phylum Actinomycetota; class Actinomycetes; order Actinomycetales; family Bifidobacteriaceae; genus Galliscardovia; species Galliscardovia vansinderenii. Next base: position 653 of record NZ_NEWD01000063.1, read on the forward strand.
AATCCCTAACATCGGCATGATTGCAACGATTAGACGACGTCTAAAAAGTTATCCACAATTTTACTGAGGTTTTCCACAATCTATCCACCGCACGGTGTGCATAACACGCACTATTCATGCATCAACGACATCGAAAACCGCAACACCGACGATCGGTGACACTGACGACGATCGTCCCTTCCGACACACCCACGTCATGAAAAAGCCTCCTTCTGCAAAAGGAGGCTGCTGTTTCACGCGGGATACAGTACTACTTCTTGTCCACCAGCACCACGTGGGTGGATTCGAGACCGGGCGCCACGGGGGCATCCACAACGCGCGGGTCACGGCCCTTGGCACGCAGGATCATCTTCATGCCCTTGTCGATCTCGTCCTGCGCGGTACGGCCCTTCAGCGCCACCAGACGGCCGCCGGAACGCAGCAGCGGCATCGTGAAGCCGGCGAGCTTGCGCATGGGCGCCACGGCGCGGCAGGTCACCACATCGAAGCCCTCACC
>NZ_NEWD01000064.1 GCF_002234915.1 Bifidobacterium vansinderenii
CGAGAGGAAGTAGGTCGGTCTTTATTGCACATAAAGCGCTAAATATTCTCATCCCTTACTTTGTCTTTGCTTCAATCTACATCGCAGTCAATAGTTCCGTATCTGAGGTGAATCATCGCAGCGATATTGATCGTATACTGTGGCTGTGGAAGGAGCCGGAAGCCCAATATTGGTTTTTATATGCGTTGTTTCTTCTTTTTATTTTTTGGGTGTTTTTATCTGGGTCTATGAAGAATTGGCATATTTTAATTTTCCTGTCAGTATTAAATTATGCTGCTGTACTTCTGGATATTCATTTTGGTAGCCTATCCTCGGCTATGAGTATGGCTTTTTCCTTTGGTTTGGGCACAGTTACCGAAAAATTATTTTTTTCCGAAAATTCTAGCATTAAAAAGATGCTAGTGATTGTGTTACATGTTCTGGTTGTTGGGTTTTTCTCCTACATGAATGTACAAAGCCTTCCGATTCTTAAAGAAGCAGGTGAAGCTCTGGGCATCGCCGCAAGTATCTGTTTTATTACTTTGATCACTAAGTTTAGTCTTTTTGCAAAAGTTTTATTGTTGATCTGCAAATATTCCTTTCCAATATATTTATTGCACACCATCTTTACTGCTGGAATACGTATTGGACTCAATTATGCGGGGTGGCGGAATTATTGGATACAAGTTTTGGTGGGAACAGGAGTCGGAATATTGGCCCCGGTTTTAATTGCAATGCTTTGTTCAAAAACGCCTTTTCTTGATTTCCTCTTTTATCCGTCAAAATATTTGGAAAAATTTTATAACAGATCCAGTAGACGTTTTTGTTTACTGAGAAGAAAAAGAGTTTCGCGTTAATTATATTAATTGTATCCTAGCCGAAGGTATATAAGAGAAAGAGATATTTCAATATGAAAGTTATTGCTTTTTATCTTCCCCAGTTTCATGAGATCCCTGAGAACAATGAATGGTGGGGAAAGGGCTTTACCGAATGGGTGAATGTTAAGAAGGCCAAGCCTCTGTTTTCTGGACATCAGCAGCCGCGAGTTCCCCTTAATAAGAACTATTATGATTTGTTGGATCCAGAGGTCCAGGTATGGCAGGCGAACCTCGCTAAGAAGTATGGTGTATACGGATTCTGCTATTACCATTATTGGTTTGGCGGAAAGATGCTGTTGGAAAAACCGATGGAGAATATGCTTAAGAATCCGGAGGTTGATATTCCTTTCTGTGTTTGCTGGGCAAATGAGCCGTGGACTAGGGCGTGGGTAGGCGAGACGAAG
>NZ_NEWD01000065.1 GCF_002234915.1 Bifidobacterium vansinderenii
CATGTCGTTCATGCCGGTCAGGTTGTCTTCGACTGTAGAGATGGAATCAGAGCGGTAGCCAGCCTGTCGGGCCGCGGTTTCGTCGAGTGAAACGGTGCCATCGGCATTGCGGGAGAGATCGGCGTCCATTCCGTGCATTGCAGTGTGGATGGAGGCGTTCGACTCCAGCGTTGGCGGTTGACGGTACAAGGAAGAACACCACTGACATCGCGACAGCAATAAACGCTGCAATCAGGGTGGTGCCTGCTCGAGTGGTTTGTAACCTTTCCATATGATCACCTCATTGTGAATCGTCGGTATGGGCAGCTTGTGCTGCTTACCTTTAAAGTAACGCCTGATCGAATCGTGGGCTCATCAAATTGGGAATATTGTGGACATATGTTGCAATATTCGTGATATTGCGATTCTTGAGAAAAAACGTGTAACAATCATTATTGTTATTTATTGATAAGGTGAAATATGAGAGTTTTTCTTGCATGCTTATGCTGCGTTTCTCTAAGTACGTCGGTTGGGGTCGCTGATTCCATTAAAACTTGCGATTTTCGACAAGGAGTTTGTGGTATTGGGGAAGTGCGTTCTTCGTGCCCTCCATGGCCATATTGTCTAGTGTCGTTCACGTGTTCCTACGGCCAGTGTAAGAAATCAAATTGAGGTATATCCCTTAATAAGGGATTTTAGTGTAAAATAGCCAATTATTATCTTCTTGATTTGTGTGCAGTGTTCCGCCTATGTTCTCAATTTGTTGCCTGAAATGATGGATGCCATACCCCGAATGAGGAAAAATGAAATTTGTTTGTTGAGATGCGCTGGTATTGCTTTCATGAATAATGATGTGTTCGTCGGTGATGATCATAAATATCGTATATGGAAGATTTGGGTCAGCATGCCGAAGAATATTGGCAAATAACTCTTTAATAAGTAAAGCAGTAATTGCCATGGATTTTTTGGAAGGCGCATGTCCAAACGTTCCTTGATATGCGACATCGCCGCGGAATCCAAGATTGATTAGCGAAGTTTGTTCTTCGTGTAGTAACCTGCTCACGTTATTTTCGGTTAAAGTGCGTGCTGGATACACATCTGGAGTATCGGATTCTGTATCTGCTGATAGTGTACGGATTGCATCGCGAGTTCCGGCTAATGCTTTCAGTGCATTCTCTTGAATATGATGATACAAGTCTGATTGTATTGACGTGCTTTTGTTTGATATCTGTTCGCTTGCGATGACAATATATGACAGTGCTTCGGTCGTTGAATCATGAAGAGCATTTGCGACAGCTGCGTTGTGTTGCAGATGCTCAATTTTTTGTTGCTGTTGATCCATTTGCTGCTGCTGCTTGACGAGGGAAATGTTTTTTTCCTGTTGGAGAACTAGAAGAGGTATGCAACAGGCGGCAGCATAGTAAAGAAGATTATTGAATATTTTAGCAATGGCTAATTGTACTGTTGATTCTATAGCCGTTTGGTAACAATCAACCGTAAGCGTGCACATAAGGAATGTAATACAGATTCCCAGATTGGTTTGATTGTAGACTAGTAAGGCGAATCACAATAGTATCGTCCAAAACAGTGATGATGCAAACAGTCCGTTATTTGAA
>NZ_NEWD01000066.1 GCF_002234915.1 Bifidobacterium vansinderenii
CAGCTGCTCCAGACTGAGCATGACATACTGAAGGAAGCCAACGAACAGCGTCTCAAAAACCAAGGCCAGAGCAATATTGAAAATCGCAGCAGACCTCTGCTGCTCGTCACGTCGCGCGCCTACAGCGTTATTCGATACGACCTCGGACTCACCAGAAAGCAGATAAAAATCAAGCCTGATGGGAAGAAACAGATAAAATTCAAGCCTGCCAGCGAACGAGTGCTCAAAGACATCAAACCATGGCAGATTATTCCTTGGCCACATCATTCCGGCAGCAACGGGCACTTTCAAGCGAAAGAACTCATCGAAGCATATGGTCGGGCATTCTGTGCAATCAACTATGTTGATGACGGACAAACCAAATTGCCAATCAGCACGGACTCCAGCGAAGAAAAACTAAAGAATTTCTTCTGCATCCGATTCTACAAAGACAATCAGGGGCGGTTCCGCGATCTCATGGATACCGTGTTCAAGGTAGATGATCCTTCTCTCAAACGGATCGAAGATGCTTTGGAGAAAGATCCAACATTCTCCGAAGGAACCGTGTCACATTTAGACGAGACCGCCATAGCTAGAATTATCGATCTGCTCTTCCAAAACGCTAACGAAGACGACGATACGGCTGCTCGATTGAATGAATTCCGAGAATGCTTCAAGCACGCACTGGCTACAAGTAGCAAGATAAAAGCAAAGGATGTGATGAAACTGTTCACCGACATGATTAAGGCCGAAGCCCCTATCATCAAAAAGTTCGGCGAGCCCGATAAGCCCAAGAAGGATAAAGACAAAACCCTGAAGGAGTTGTTCAACGATGCTTGGAACGCAGAGCAGAAACTGATCGATGAGGCGTCGGCCACAAGTCAACAGTAAAAAAAGGTTTTATACTTAGCGTTTGACTTCAACACGTTTCTCGCATCACAACTAACACACCGCAAAATCTCCATGGCAGTTTTTCGCCATGGAGATTTTTTCATTGCACAATACAACTGTCCCAAACAAGAAAGGATTTGATTGGATAAGAATACAGAAAATTCCGTAAGCCCGCGTACACGCACTATTGCCCTCGGCATTGGAGCAGCAATTGGTTTCTTTATCACTATCCTACTTTTTGTAGGTATGGCCCATAATTCAATTGCGGGTTACCTTGTTCAACTCGTACCGACCATCGTGCAATTCGCTGCGCTTGCCTCATTTGCTGCAAAAGAAACACAGCCACAAAGGTTTAAAATAAACAAAAACCTTTTTTCCTGGCTGGCATATGGCGCCACTGGTTATGCTCTTGCTTCTTTTATTACAAAAGGTATAGCCCCACTCTCATTCCACAAAAAGATTGATGTAGGCT
>NZ_NEWD01000067.1 GCF_002234915.1 Bifidobacterium vansinderenii
ACAGCTGGAAATCATATTGGTTAATGATGGGTCTACGGATACGTCCACGGAGAAGTTACATGATTTCGCCGTGGAAGATTCCCGGGTGCTGGTTATTCAGAAGGAAAATGGCGGATTGGTAGATGCTACTATCGCCGGTATTCGTCAGGCTTCGGGACAGTATATTGTATTTATGGATCCCGATGACTATATTGGTTCAGATTATATTGCTAATTTTGTGCAGGCTCTTGATCTGGACACAGACGTTGTAGCTGCCGGTTTTTATCACGACGATCGACATATGCTTACGGCCTTTTCTCTAAAAGAAGACCGAATTTATAAAGGGGAGGAGATTTCTTTCCTTCGTCGACATCTTTTGGATCCGGTCGAAGGATCAGCTATTTCTTCCTATCTATTTGTGTCCCGATGGAATAAGATGTATCGCACATCTTGTGCTAAAAATGTTGCAGACAAATTTGAGGAATACAAGGACATATCGCTTGGAGAGGATACGATATTTTCATATCTTATGCTTCTTGAGTGTACGTGTGTAAAGACTCTCAAATTAGTAAATTCTTATTATTATAATATAGCCAGTTCTACATCAATGATGAAGAACACCGCAACGATTAGGCATATATCGAATGCGCGAAAGGTACGTTCCGCTTTTGGTGACTTGCTTACATCAACTGGCGAGGATCGCGTACAAGCTGATTTGCTGTATTACTTCTTAATTGAGTCTTTGTTGACCCGTTTACTTAGTATCCGGGATCGCGGTCAGTTTATTCACGTTTATAGGGAGGTGCGTAAAGAACGTTCCTATATGGAAGCTGTGATGCTTCTCCTAAGAAAAGCTTCATCCCGGCGCGAGTTTATTGTCATGCACGCAAAGGCTCTTCTTTCTCCTCATATTTACTATGCGTTGATGACTTCCGGAAAATCTAAGGCGAAGAGACTGAGAGGCTTTATATCCGGATTACGATCCGATTTGAAGAATGTGAGACTTCACGGCGTGCATTATGCGAGGAAGGCTATTTTCTTCAGAAGGAACCGTGATACGGCTTTTGTTGATCTTGAAAGACAATTGCCAGAGCTGGAACGTCGTATTATTCCTATGCTGACTCCTTTTATCGGGAAAAGCACGAATCTGGAAGAATGCCCTGTCTCTCATAAAGTTTTTGTTTTTTGGTGGGATGGCTTTGATTCGGCACCAGATATTGTACGAACGTGTCTAAAATCGGTGAGGCGAACCCATCCTGATGATGAGATCATAGAACTTTCCAAGTCCAATTATGAGAAGTATACGGATATTGATATCCGAATCCGTGATGGATTTGCAAGAGGAGACATCTCTGTACAGACCTTCTCGGATATTTTGCGCTTCAACGTGTTAAAGAATAATGGCGGAACATGGGTTGATGCAACATTGTATTTTTCTGCTCCTTATGATTTAACATTAAGGCTGTCTGATAAGTCGTTCGAATCGATGAACTGTGTCACGACTCCGAATTTCCTGAAATACAAAGGGGCGAGTTCCACATGGACCGGCTTCTTTATTGCTGCTCGTAAAAATTCTTTGTTTGTAACCGCTATGGACAGCATTTTTAAGGAATATTTCCTTAAGTATGGAAAATATCCGATTTATCTGTTTATTGATGCGGTATTTATGATTTGTTTGCGGCAGGGATTGGATAACAATGTTCTGAATTGTATTCATAAAAATCCTGGATACCTATTTGAATTGACCTCCTTACTCGGAGAGCCATTCCGACAGGCCTATTTATCTAGGCTTGCAAATACGCCGCAAAAGATGAGTTGGTTCTATGATGCATCGGGTACTTGTGAGGATTCCGTTTACGATCGTGTTTTTAGAGAAGACATGTAGTGGAGGAAATAATGCTTATGAATTTTCTTCATAAATTGGGAGCAGCTCCTAATAGGATTAAATGGCTTTTGACTGCTCGATCTTTGCACAGGATTGGTAGGGGAAGTCATGTTCGCCCTGGTTTCGAAGTCCATGGACC
>NZ_NEWD01000068.1 GCF_002234915.1 Bifidobacterium vansinderenii
GCTTTCTTGCCGAAGCAATGCAATATTGCAGATCCGCGAGTGTAAGAGCGTGACCTCTGGTTTTCCAAGAACCTCCAAATCAATGGATAGCTCTCTGCATGCACCCGTGACAACGTTCCAACTGCGAGATAGGTCCGCAAAAGACGGTGATGGCATAAAAAATGCCGCCCTTCGACGAACTCGGGGTTAAGTAAAGAAACGTGGGTCTTAAATCCGGGGCGAGGTGTTCTCCTGTCTTGCGTGTCGGGGTGTGATTAACGGTTTGGTTGTTAATCCGGCCGGGTGCTTGACTTTTCGGGTTGGCTTGTTCCATGAGCAGGAACAAGTCCTCGAAGGCGAGAAGATGCCCGGTGTGCAATGAGCCGATGCGCAAGAAGGGATTCACGAGGGCCGGGGCGCAGCGTTGGAGGTGCGATGCGTGCCGGCTGAGCTCGACCATGAGACGGGAGGACCGGGCGCGCATGGCGGAGTTCCGTGCGTTCCTCTCATGGGTGACCGGCAAGCAGTCCATGGGCGAGGCCGCGGCCCGGCTCGGGATCACCCGGCAGGCGTTCGCCACCCGCATCGCGTGGTGCTGGAGGGTGGAGCCGACCCTTCCGTCCGTTTCGCGCTCCCACCGGTATGTGATGGCGGACGGCACGTACGTGCCCTATGGCTGGTGCCTGCTGGTCCTGACCGGCGACGACGGCCGGCCGGTGAGGTGGCAGTGGTGCTCCACGGAGACGAAGCCGGCCTACCTGCAGCTGTTCCACGGGGTGAAGGGGCCGGGATTGCTGGTGTGCGACGGCGGCCAAGGCTGCCTGGCGGCCGCCGCGCAACGCTGGAAGGACGCTGCCGTGCAGCGGTGCCTCGTGCACGTGCTGCGCAACACGCGCGTCGATCTGACGAACAACCCCAAGAGCGAGGCGGGAAGGAAGCTGCTCAAGCTCGCCCGCGGGCTCACCAAGGTGAAAACCGCGGACGAGGCCGCCGCATGGCTCGCCGATCTCAACGCGTGGCACGGGGAGCACGGGGATTACCTCAAGGAGAGAACCACCGCCAAACAGGATCCCATGCATGCGAGGGGCCGTAAATGGTGGTGGACGCACGAACGCCTGCGCCGCGCCTACTTCCGGCTCGTCAGGCTCAACCGCGCCGGGATGCTGTTCGCGTTCTGCGACCCCGCCATCACCAAGGACCACGGTCCGTTGCCGTCGACCACGAACCAGCTGGAGGGCGGAGTCAACGCGGTCGTCAAACGCACGCTCGGCCACCACCGGGGACTGTCGGAAGCGCATATGAAGCGTTGCTGCGAATGGACGGTGTACATGCTGACCGCGGGCCCCGATCCCATGTCGTTCGTCACCCCCGAACACTGGAGAACAACGGGAGGGGAGCCAATCGAGAACGGTGATTCCATACCCGGCACCGTTACCGCGGTGCAGCTGCCGGCCACCGGCGTCGATGCCTACGAGAACGGATTCGGCGTCAGAAAAGGCTGGGCCGGACGCTCGAAATGACCCACGCCACGCCGACAACACGCGCGAATAAGACCCACGTTTCTTTACTTAACCCTGGAGCATTATCTCAGCCATGCAGCCGCAGAGCCAAGGCTATACAGGAAAACCGGCCGGCTCGAAGCTGAAAGCCTAGTCGAAGCGGATGGCGGGATCTTCCGGCTCGAACTCCGAATCGGACGAATCCTCCGCATCCACCGGCATG
>NZ_NEWD01000007.1 GCF_002234915.1 Bifidobacterium vansinderenii
ATAATCATTGCCGTAGATGCCGGCGATGGCGGAACGGAACGCATCCACCGCGTGCGTGGCCGGCAGGAACGGATGCACGTTCTGGAAGAACTCCGGCAGCATGGCCACCGGGAACGCGCCGCCCGCACCGGTGATCTGCATCACCATGATCAGCACGCACAACGCCTTGCCCGGATTGCCGAACGACACGACCAGCGTGTACACGATGAACGCGAACACCAGCGACGTGGTCCAGCCGGTCAGCATGAACAGCATCGGATGCTCGCACTGGATCCGCAGATACGCCAGCTCGCCAAGACAGGTGACGGTGCTCTGCAGCAGCGCCACGAACGCGAACACGCCGAACCTGCCCAGATACAGCTCATGCGGGCGCGGCCGGTCAAGCGTATCCATCCGCTCACGCGACACCTGCGTGAGAATGGCCAGCGACATGAGCAGCGCGCCGAGCCACATGGACAGCGCCGTATACATCGGCGCCATGGCCGAACCGAAGTTCTCCACCGTGAACACAGCATGACGGTTCACTCCCGTGGGAGACACCATCGACGCGGCCAGCGCCGCCGGATCGTCGCCAAGCGCCGTCTTCACGGCCTGCATGTCATCGCTGTCCAACGCCTTCTGAATCTTGTCGTGCAGCGTCGTCATCTTGTCGGCCGAATCGCGCAGCGTCTGCGCGGCGGCCGTGATCTTGCCATGCGCGGCGGTCATGTTCGACGCGATCGAATCAGCCGAACCAGACAGGTCGTCCACCGTGGACTGCAGTCGCGTGGCCGCCTCGGTGCCGTCGCTGTACGCCGAGGACACCGACGCGGCCATGCCGTCCAGCTTCTTCTTCAGTCCGGAATCGAAGTTACGGCTCGCCTGATCCATGGCGGCGCTCGCGGCCTGCGCCTTGGCCTTGGCGTCGGCGCGCGCCTGATCGGCGTTCGCCATGCCCTTGTCCACGTTGTCGGCGGTGCCGTTGAGTGCATCACGCACGGACTGCTGCTTGGCGATCGAATCGTCCAGATCGGCGAGCGTGCGCTCCAGCGCCTGCTTGCCGGCGTCGGTCTGCGGTTCGAGGGCGGCCAGATTGCCGCGTAACGTCTGATACGAACTGATCTGCCCGTCGAGCTTGCCGGCGAGCGCGCGCAGCTGCTTGGACGTGTCCGTGCCCTGCGTGCCGATGGCGGCCATGGCGTTGTCGATGTCGGTGGCGGCGGTCGTGTAGCTGTCCGCGCTCTGACCGAGTGCGTCGGATACGCTCTGCGCCGACGAGTTGAGCGCGTCCGAAACGCTGGCCACGCCCTGCTTCGCCTGATCGGTGGCGGTCTGCGCGGCCTTGGCGCTGTCCGATGCCTTGCCCACCAGGTCGGACGACGAGTCGATCAGCGACTGTGCCGAGGCGATGACATCTCCGTACTGGTCGAGGTTGTCGGCGGTGGCGTTGAGTCGTCCGGCGGTCTGCGCGATGTTCGTGTTGAGGTTGCCCACGAGCGTGGTGGCTGAGTCGCTGTCGAGTGCGTCCACGAGTTCGGAGGCGATGGTCAGTCCCACCGTGGAGATCGTGGTGTCGAACACCTCGTTGACCTGCGCCTGCACGGCGTCGGCGCCCTGACTGGTCACCTTGGGGGCGAGCGGGTTCTTCTTCTCGTTCGAATAGTAGGTGAGGCTGGCGTGTTTCACGTCGGGGGAGAACACGGTCATCATGTCGCGGCTGAACGATTTGGGGATCACCACGGCCGCATAGTATTCGCCCGACTTGGTGCCTTCGATGGCCTCCTCGCGGCTGGTGAACACCCAGTCGAGCTGGTCGTTGGCGCGCAGTGCGGAGATCACGTTTTCGCCCACGTTCACCTTCACGGGCACCAGGTCGCTGCGGTAGCCTTCGTCGTCGTTCGCCACGGCGAACTTGAGATTGCCGGTGCTGCCGAACGGATCCCAGTTGGCCGACACGTTGAACCATGCGAACAGCGAGGGGATGGCCACCAGTCCGATCACCATGGTGACGGCGGTGATGTTGCCGAACAGTCGGCGCAGATCGCCGACGATGATGCGGCCGATGTTCTTCAGGGAGCGTATGGGCGAGTAGGCGGGTTTGGCGGGGCCTCGCCTGCCGCGGGTCGTGCGGTCCGTGCCGGTCGTGCGGTCCGTGCCGGTCGTGCGGGTCGCGCCGGTCGTGCGGTTTCGGGTCATCGTCAGTTCTCCTTGGAAGCGGTATGGGCACCGGCATGGGCGCCGGCGTGCGCGCTGAACGCGCCGAGGTCGGGAAGGCCGAGCGGTTTCTTGTGCAGGCGCTGCTCGCGGTAGATGTTGCGCAGCGCGTCGTCGTCCATGTCGCCGAGCGCCTTCTGCCGCTGGATGCTGTCGTTGATGAATTCGATGGCCATCAGGAAGCCGATGATCAGCACGATCCAGATGATCCACGCCATCAGGATGGCGATCTTCTCGTTCGTGGACAGCGAGAAGACGGTCAGGCAGACGGGCAGGATCACGCCGGCGATCAGCGCGCCGAGCTTGAGGCGGGGGTATGCGCGCTCGAATCGTGCGGCCCTGCGCAGGATTCCGGCGCGGAACTCCGCCGAATCGCTCAGCGCGCGCATCACCTGATTGAGCGAGTAGCGGTTGCGCACGGCGATGGGCTTGTCGCCGTTCAGCAGGTCGGTCTCCCTGAGCTGGTGCGCGAGCAGCGTGTTGAGATTGTTCAGGTACGGGCGCACGGCCATGCCGATGAGGAACGCGACGGCCGCGAACAGCGCCAGCACGCCGAGATTGCTCCAGTACTGGTGGTCGTAGAATCCGCCGATGGTTTCACGGATCGCGTTGTTGCCGTACGTGATCGGCAGCCACGGGTAGATGCGCTGGAATTCGCTTGGCATCATTTCGATCGGATACATGCCGGACGATCCGGGTATCTGCAGCACGGTGAGCACCACGCACAGTCCGCGGCCCACATGGGCGAGTGACACGCACAGCGAGTAGATGATCGCGCTGTACACCAACGCGATGAGTATCGACGTGCCGACGTAGGCGAGCGGGTCCACCGTCTGGATGCCGATGACAAGATTGCCGACCGTGGTCACGACGGCCTGCAGGCAGGCGATCAGCCCCAGCAGCATCCAGCGGCCCATGTACTTCTGGTTCGCCTTCAGTCCGCGGATGCCCTCGTCGTCCACCTCCAGGTGGAAGAGCATGGCGAGTGAGAACGCGCCGATCCATAGGGACAGGTTGGTGAACATCGGCGCCACGGCGGAACCGTACGAGTTGAGCGGGTAGATGGTCTTCGTCGTCAGCGTGGTGGGGGAGGCGACGAACTTCGCCACGTCCTCGTCCGAGGCGCCGAACATGCTTTTGATCCGGCCGGTCGCGTCGGCGGCGGAGACCGCGTCGAGATCGGTGCCGATGGTCTTCAGCGAATCCTTGGTGCTGCCGAGCGCATCCTTGGTGGTGGTCAGTGCCTTCGCCGTCTTGTCGAGTGTGGTCTGCAATTGGTCGAGCGCCACGGTGGCCTCGTCGATGGCGGGGCTCACGCCGGCGAGCGCTCCGGAAAGCGTGGTGGCGCTGGCGGAGAACGATCCGATCGCGCTGTTGAGCCCGGTGGAGGCGTTGCCGTTGATGGCGTTCTGCGTGTTCTGCAGCGAGGTGAGCGTGTTCTGCGTGGCGGTGTTGACGCTGTTCGACGCGTTGGCGATGGCGGTGGCGCTGTTGCCCGCGTTGGTGGAGGCGGTGCCGATGGCGTCGAGTGCGCTCTGGCTGTCCTTGTTGCGCTGTTCGAGTTCGCCGATGAGCTGTTTGCCGGCGTCGGTCTGCGCGAATTCCGAGGCCTTGAGGGTTTCGATGATGTCGCGGTTCGTGTCCACGGCGGTCTGCGCGGTGCTCACCGCGGAGTCGAGGCGCTGTTGGGCGCCGAGCATGGTGCCGCTGGCCTGGCCGATGAAGGTGTTCGCGGTCTGTGCGCCTTGGGAGAGTGACTGCGACGCGTTGGCGGATGCGGCGGCGAGTCCGGTGTTGAGCGTGGTCAGACCGTTCTGCGCGTCGGAGAGCGAGGCGATGCCATTGTCGAGCGTGGTGCGCGCGTTGGCGGCCTTGGCGTCGATGGCGTTGAGTCCTGCTTTGGCCTGCTGCACCTTGGCGCTGCCTTGGTTCACCGAGTCGATGAGTTCGGTGATCTGCTGTTGCGCGTCGTCCACGCCGGCGCTGGCCTTGCTGATGCCCTCGGAGGCTTTGTCATGGGCTTCGCCGGCGTGCGCGTCCACCTGATCGGCGGCGTTCGACAGCGTGGAGACGGCCACGCGGCTCACCGTGGAAACGAACTGGCTGTTGATCTGCCGTTCGAGCGTGGTGGCGCCGGTGTCGGTGACTCGGGGTGCGGTGGCGTTGATCTTCTCGTTGACGTAGTACTCGAGCTTCGGCTGTGTGAAGTCACCGCTGGTGATGGTGAGCAGGTCGGTGGAGAAGTCCTTGGGGATGATGATGGCCGCGTAGCTGGTGCCGCTGCGCACCTCGTCGAGTGCCTGATCGCGGTCCATGAACGTCCAGCCGAGCTGGTGGTTGCTCTTGAGCGACGTCTCCACCTGATCACCGATGTCGATGCGGCCGGTGGCGTCGCTGGTCGCGCCGCGGTCCTCGTTCACCACGGCCACGCGCAGATTGCCGGTGTTGTCGTACGGATTCCAGAACGCGGCCACGTTGAACCACGAATACAGGGCGGGGATCACGCACAGGCCGGCCACGGTGACCACGGCCATGGGGATGGCGATGATGCGCCTGATGTCTCTGACCAGTACTTGGAATGCTTGCTTCATGCCGTCCTCATGCTGTTCTCGAAAATGGGTTGGCGGTGTCGGCCGGCGCGGGTCTGGTCGACGATGTTCTTAACATCTGTTAGTTTTACTACAGTTATATGTTATACTACAACTGTAGTCTAACAAACAAGCGTGTATGATGACACGATGTCGTCGAGATGGGCATGACGTTGCGGAGATAACGCGATCTCATTGCGATGACGTGATGTCGTTGATCAGAGGAAAGCGAGAACAAGCATGACGGAACATCGTCGTTCGTCGGAGAATGGCGGAACCGAGGACCGTCGAGTACGTCGCACCCGTGCCCGGCTGACCGAGGCGCTGCTCGAGCTCATGAAGGACAAGCCCATCGACCGCATCACCGTGACCGAGCTGACCGAGCGCGCCGACGTGAACCGCGTGACCTTCTACTCGCACTACGGCAACGTGCGCGCCCTGCTCGACACCGTCATGGACGATGCGATGCGCTCCTGCCGGCACCTGATCGACGTTCATGCCGAACGAATCATTGCCGGGGACTATCTGCCGTTCGCCATCGACATCCTCACGTACTTCGACGAGCATGAGGACGAATTCTCCGTAATCGCGTCATCCGAGGGCGGTGCCCTGTTCAATCGGCTCTCAGATGACATTCGGGACGTGTGCAACCGGGTGATCGATCCGGTCTCGTTGGCGATCGGCGACGGCGGGACGATGGGGGAGTCCGAGCGCCGCCGTGCCGAGGCGATCCGCGACTACCAGTTCGACTACATCATGGGCGGCATCATGAACGTGGCGCGTAACTGGTTCGCCGGCGGGCGCAAGGAGTCGATCGCGTTCATGGCGTCGATCATCGCCTCCACCACCCACGCCGCCGGTCCCGAATCCCTGCGCCGAAACCTTCCCCTCGCCCAGACGAGGGTGGGCGAGGGCGAGGCTTAGCGGCGCGCCCTCCCTCTGTCGTGGCTTCGCCCCGACATCTCCCTCCCGCGGAGGGAGAACGCCCGTATCTTTGTGCTCCCTCCGGGGGAGGGAGCTGGCGGCCGTAGGCCGTCTGAGGGAGGGCCTTGCGGGGCTTGTGGGGGTAAGTGATCTTTGCGCTCGTGTTCCCTCCCTCTGTCGTGGCTTCGCCCCGACATCTCCCTCCCTAGGAGGGAGCACGAAGGAGTGAGATTCTCTCTCCCCGTAAGAGGGGAGAACGAAGGAGTGTCGGTGCTATGGTCGAAACCATGGCAGACATGAACGATGCGCGGGCCGCGCTCAGGCAATACTTCGGCTACGACGGGTTCCGCCCCGGCCAGGAGCCGCTGATCGACGCGATCCTGCAGGGCCGTGACGCGCTCGGCGTCATGCCCACCGGCGCCGGCAAGTCCATCTGCTATCAGATCCCCGCCGTCCTCATGCACGGCGTCACCATCGTCATCTCCCCACTCGTCTCGCTCATGGCCGACCAGGTCGCCGGCCTTGAGGGCAACGGCATCCACGCCGTCTGCGTCAACTCTACACAGACCCCCGAGGAACAGTCGCTCGCGCTCGCCGAAGCCCGGTCCGGCCGCTGCAAGGTCATGTACGTGGCCCCCGAACGACTCGACACCCAACGATTCGTCGAATTCGCGTCTTCACTCGACATCGCACTTGTCGCCATCGACGAGGCGCACTGCGTATCTCAATGGGGTCAGGACTTCCGCCCCGCCTATCTCGGCATCGGAGACTTCCTGAACCGGCTGCCCGACCGTCCCGTCGTCGCCGCGTTCACCGCCACCGCCACCGAACGCGTGCGCCGCGACATCGTGAACCTCGTGGGCCTTCACGACCCGCAGATCAGCGTCACCGGATTTGATCGCACCAACCTGTACTTCGACGTGATCAAGGCCGTGCCCACCGTCAAACGTCAGTGGATCGAACGCTACGTGACCGCCCGCCCCGACGAATCCGGCATCATCTACTGCGCCACCCGCAAGGAAACCGAATCGCTCGCCGCCGACCTGCGCGCACACGGGGTGAAGGCCGTCTGCTACCACGCCGGTATGCCGCCCGAGGAGCGTCACGCCGCCCAGCGTGCGTTCGTCAACGACGAGGCGCCCGTGGTGGTGGCCACCAACGCGTTCGGCATGGGCATCGACAAGTCCAACGTGCGCTACGTGATCCACCACAACATGCCCGACAGCATCGAGGCCTACTATCAGGAGGCCGGCCGCGCCGGACGAGACGGACTCGCCTCGCGCTGCACGCTCCTGTGGAGCGACGGCGACATCGCCACCCGACGCCGGTTCATCGAAATGGAGAACGGCAACGAACGACTCACCGACGAGGAGGCGCAGGCCGTGCGCAACCGCCGTCGCGTGCTGCTCGACGGCATGATCGGTTACTGCCGCACCACCAGCTGCCTGCACCAGTACATCACGTCGTACTTCGGCGAAACCGGTACGGTAAAGTGCTCCGGCTGCTCCAACTGCGACGGCGAATTCGAGACGATCGACGTGACCGACATCGCGCGCGCCGTGAGCCGATGCGTGCACGACGTGAATCAGCGTCTCGGTGCCGGCAAGATCGTGCAGGTGCTGCGCGGATCCGACGCTCAGGAGATGCACGACTGGCGGCATCTGGACTCCGTGCCGACCTACGGCATGCTGCGCGACGTGCCCGCCGCGCGCGTCCGCGACGTGATCTCGCAGATGACGTCCGACGGCTATCTGGCTGTGGCCGAAGGCAAGTACGCGGTGGTGGTCTTCGGGCCGCGTGCGGCCGAAACCGTGGCGCCGGACTTCACCATGACGATCAAGCAGGTGAGCCGTCCGGTTGCCGAAAACGACGGCGGCGACGGCGCGACGTATGGCGGCTCCGGAAACGGTTCGGGTGCCGCGGGCTCAAGACGTTCGCGCGGCTCGGTGCCCGCCGAACTCGACGGGGAGGACGCCGATCTGTTCGTACGGCTGCGCGAGCTGCGCACGGAGATCGCGCGAGCGGCCGGCGTGCCGCCGTACATCGTGTTCGGCGACAAGACGCTACGCGACATGTGCGTGCGCCGTCCGCACACCGACGACGATTTCCTCGAGGTCAACGGCGTGGGCCAGAAGAAGCTCGACCAGTACGGCGAGCGCTTCCTCGCCGTGATCCGCGATTTCGAAGAAGGGGAGTGAGAGCACCCAATATCTTCGTTCTCTCTCCCAGGGAGGGAGCTGGCGGCCGTAGGCCGTCTGAGGGAGGGGTTCGGGGGCTTTCTGCTTTCGTTCCCTCCCTCTGTCGTGGCGTTCGCCCCGACATCTCCCTCCCAAGGAGGGAGAACCCCCAAAAAATGTCTTCGTGCTCCCTCCTGGGGAGGGAGCTGGCCGGCGTAGCCGGACTGAGGGAGGGGTTCGGGGGCTATCCGCTCGTGTTCCCTCCCTCTGTCGCGGCTTCGCCCCGACATCTCCCTCCCCGGGAGGGAGAACGAAGGGAGTACGCTATTCGACGTGGGTCAGGATGAAGGAGACTGTATGACCGGAAACGACAAGCGCAGCGTGCGCGTGGCCACGATGGACGATTTCGACGCGATCCGCGCGATGTATGCGCGTGCCCGCGAGCTCATGGCGGCGAACGGCAATCCCACGCAGTGGGCCGATCGGTTCCCGCTCGATTCCACGGTGCGCAACGACATCGAGGAGGGGCGTGCCCGTCTGCTGGTCGATCATGCGGGGGCTGACGGTGCTGATACGGTCGCTGGACACGGTGCGATCGACGGCGAGGATATATACGCCGGAACCGATGCGCCCGCCGGAGCCGAGCGTATCCTCGCCGTGTTCGTGCTGTGCCCCGGCCCGGACCCGTCGTATGCGACGATCGACGGCGCGTGGCTGGATGACGACGACTACATGGCCGTGCATCGCGTAGCCGCCTCCGGTCTCGGCCCGCACGCCGGCCGCGACTGCCTGGACTGGGCCGTCGCGCACTACGGCAATGTGCGCATGGACACGCATCGCAACAATCGCGCCATGCAGCACGTGATGGAATCCAGCGGATTCACCCGCTGCGGCGTGATCGAACTTGTGAACCGTGAGGGCGACGCCGAACGCTTGGCCTACCAGCGTCACGATCGCTGACGGGTCGTGCATCTGCCGGGCCGGCCGTGAACCCCGTGGAACTATAGCCGTCGATAACCGACATGCATGACGGGGTGGTTGACTTGGCGGCCTTGGCGGACCACAGTAGGGGATGGGTTTCGTATATTCCATCGGTATTCCGCCCATCGGGAATAGAAAAAGGAGTCATCATGGCAGACGAGAAGTCCGAGAAGCCGGTCGTCGAAAGCTTCCAGTTGGACCACACCAAGGTCAAGGCGCCGTACGTGCGCTACATCGACACGGAGACCGGCCCCCACGGCGATGTGATCTCCAACTACGACCTGCGTCTGGTGCAGCCGAACGAGAACGCCATCCCGACTGGCGGCCTGCACACCATTGAACACACCATCGCCGTGCTGCTGCGTGAACGCATTCCGGGCTACATCGACTGCTCGCCGTTCGGCTGCCGTACCGGCTTCCATCTGCTCACGTGGGGCGAGCACTCCACCGAGGACGTGGCGAAGGCGCTCAAGGAGTCGCTCGAGTTCATCGCCTACAAGGCCACGTGGGACGATGTGCCGGCCACCACGATCGAAAGCTGCGGCAACTACCGCGACCACAGCCTGTTCACGGCCAAGGAATGGTGCAAGGACATCCTGGCCAAGGGCATCAGCTCCGACCCGTTCGAGCGCAAGATCGTCTGAGCCTGTCTGAGCCGTCTGAGTGCCGGAATCACCGGCCGAAATAGTCGAAATCCGCGATTCGCAGCGTCAAACGGAAGTCTTCCACCATCGGAAACTTCCGAAAGGCGCTGTGAATCGCGGATTTTTCGTTGTGGGACCGCCTTGTGGCGTCTACCGCGTGGCGATGACGGTGCTGACCTCGTCGACGATGTCGTGCATGCCCTTGCGGGCGCGTTCGGCGTCGCCCTTCCACACGGCGTCGGCCACGGCGTCGTGCGCGTCGAGGGCGCTCGCCGACGGGCGGCTCGGATACATGTTGATCTCCACGCGTCCGCGCAGGATGGTCGCCACGATCGGCGCGAGCGAGGCGAACAGCTCGTTGCCGCTGTTGCGTAGCAGCATGGAGTGGAATTCGATGTCGAGTTCGTGGAACGGCTCGAGGTCGCCGGCCTCGCCGTGTCTGCGCATCTCCATGGCGAGCACGGGCATCTTGGCGCGCACGTCGAGCGATGCGCGGGTGGCGGCTCCTGCCGCGGCCGCCGGTTCGATGGCGAGTCGCAGCTCGGTGAGCGACATGAGCTCCCGTTTGCGCTGGCTGGAGTGCAGTTTCCACTGGATCACCTGCGGGTTGAGCGCGGCCCATGTGGCGGGATCCTGTGCCACGAGTCCCACGCGTCGGCGGATCGTCACCGCGTCGGCGGCCTCGAGGTAGCGTGCGGCGTCGCGCGCCACGGTGCGGGATACGCCGAACCGGTTCTGGATGTCCTCCAATGTGATGTTGCCGTTCACGGGCCAGTGCCCGTCGAGGATGTCGAGGGCCAGCCGGTCGGCGATCGGCAGATGCATGAGCTTGGCGTCGGTGGCTGCGGGGCCGGTCGATGATCCATGCGATGGGGATCGCAGTGCCGTCGGTTGTGCTGTTGGCGCGGCTGGTGATTTCGACGTATCTGTCATAGGAAAAAGACTACCAATTCCGCGTATGGAATGCGATTCCATCGTGGCGATCGCGATTTTTTCATAAAAGTACTCTTTTTGAATTGACAAAGATTATTTAATGTGACTATAGTAATCATTAACAACGGCGCATCGATCAGGCAAAGGAGCAGACAATGAACGTGCATGTGGTGGTCATGGGAGTCGCGGGATGCGGCAAATCCACCGTGGCCGAGGCCATTCGTGACCGACTTGGCTACGTGATGGCCGAAGGCGACGATTTTCACCCGCAGGCCAACGTCGACAAGATGGCGGCCGGCATTCCTCTGACCGACGAGGATCGCTGGCCGTGGCTCGGGCTCATCAACCGGTGGATGCGCGACCATGACGCGAAGGGCGAATCCACCGTCGTCTCCTGCTCGGCGCTCAAGCGGTCCTATCGCGACGTGCTGCGCGAAGGGGTCCCCGTGTTCTTCGTGCATATGGCCGGTAGCGAATCGCTGATCGGCGAACGCATCGCGGCGCGCAAAGGGCACTTCATGCCGCCGGCGCTGCTGCCCAGCCAGTTCGCCGCGCTCGAACCGCTGCAGCCGGACGAACCTGGCATCGCGCTCTCCGTTGAGGGGGATATGGAAGAGATGATCGAACGGGCCGTAGCCGCGGTGAAGGCGCACGCCGCCAAGGAGGAGCGTGCGCTCGCTGAATAGCGGACCGGATCGGCGTGGCGCATCCCCGACGTATTTCAACCCGTTCTCATGCCAGTCATTTCATGGCAATTCTGAAATCCGCAGACGGCACAGCCAATACAGACGACGTAAATAACACAAGCAACACAAAACAACACAGAAAGAAGGACATCATGCAAATCGGAATGATCGGACTCGGCCGCATGGGCGGCAACATGGTCAAGCGCCTGCGTGGCGGCGGTCACACCGTCGTCGGCTTCGACATGAACCCGGACTCCGCCCGCGACGTCAGCAGCCTCGAGGAGCTGGTCGCCGCGCTCGACGCCCCGCGCGTCGTATGGGTCATGGTCCCGGCCGGCAAGCCCACCGAATCCACCATCGAAAGCCTCAAGGGCCTGCTCGAACCGGGCGATGTGGTGATCGACGGCGGCAACTCCAAATACACCGAGGACCGCGAGCATGCCGCGTCGCTCGCCGAAAAGGGCATCCGCTTCCTCGACTGCGGCGTCTCCGGCGGCGTGTGGGGTGCCGAACGCGGCTATGCGCTCATGCTCGGCGGCGAGCGCGAGACCTTCGAATACGTGCGCCCGCTGCTTGAAACGCTCAAGCCGGAAGGCGAGCACGGTCTGGTTCTCGCCGGCCCGGTGGGCGGCGGCCACTTCGCCAAGATGGTGCACAACGGCATCGAATACGGCATGATGCAGGCGTTCGGCGAGGGCTTCGCCACCATGATGAAGAGCGAGTACATCGACGACCCGGCCAAGACCATGGACTCGTGGCGCGAGGGCTCCGTGGTGGCTTCCTGGCTGCTCGACCTGTTCGACAACGCCACCGAGCATGATCCCGAACTGCAGGACGTGCCGGCCGTGGCGAACGAGTCCGGCGAGGCCCGTTGGATGATCGAGGCCGCGCTCGAGCTCGGCGTGCCCACCCCGGCTACCGCTGCCGCCCTGTGGCAGCGTCAGACCTCGCGCGGCGGCGCCGACGACATCCTGCGCGTGGTCACCGCCATGCGCGCCCAGTTCGGCGGCCACGTCACCAAGGTCGACGAGATCGCCACCTGGTGACGCATCGCTGACACGTCGCCGGTGCGACGCTACCGGATCGGTGGCGGGACCGTCGCCGCGCTTGCGGACTTACCCTTCCCTTCCTTCCTCCGGCCCGTACCCACAAGGTGCGGGCCGTTTACGTTGTGATGCGCATCCGAAACGGAACGTACTCGTATCGGGCTCCACGATTACGTTCCGTTTGCGTCGTGCGGCGGAACGTACTCGTGCCGGACTCTACGATTACGTTGCGTCATCGTCGTATGTCGGAACGTAACCGAGGCTGTGCGCTCGGTTACGTTCCGTATGGGATGGGAGAAGGAACGTACCCGGGGGACGAGGCGATCGTGTTTCGGTAGAGACGGAGTGATCGTGCTTCGGCGGGGCGGGGGATGCACTTGGCAACGATATAGATCAGACGTCTGATGTCATGATAGACTGGGTTGGTCACAGTCGGACCGTGCGCGCACGCTCCGACGATTGCCAGATGCTACGAGGATTCAACGATGAATCACGCAACGGTGAACCAAGGAGGAATGATGATCCAGCCCACCTTCGTGGTCGGCGCGTACGCGTCGCTTCCACAGAACAGGGACGATCAGCGAAAGTACTACGATCTGCTCGGCGACCAACCGTGGGTCGACGCCACCGAGATCCCATACCCCGGCAACATCGCCGACCCTGCCGACCGCGACTGGCTCGCCGACGCGCTGCCCACCCTCTGGTGTCGCAACGTGATCACCGCCATCCCCGGCACCATGCAGACCCTCGGCCGCAACCCGAACTTCGGCCTCGCCAGTCCCGACGACGCCGGCCGCCATGCCGCACTTGACTTCTTCGACTCCATCCGCGAGGCCATATCCGCCATGGCCGACCGTCGCGGCGCCAACGACGTGGCCTTCGTGGAACTCCACTCCGCGCCCACCGGGCATGCCGATGCCGACGCCATGCGTCGCTCCCTCGACGAACTGACGGGACGGGACTGGTTCGGCACGCGACTGGTGATCGAACACTGCGACCGCTTCATCGACGGCCAGAAGCCGGAAAAGGGCTTCCTGCCGATCGAATCCGAAATCGACATCTGCCGTCAGACCGGCGTGGGCCTCACCGTGAACTGGGGACGCAGCTGCGTGGAGGGCCGCGACGCCGGACTGTCGCTCGAACATGTCGCCGCCGCGGCCCAGGCCGGCGTGCTCACCGGACTCATGTTCTCCGGCGCCGGCCCCGAGGCCACGCAGTACGGATACGAGTGGATCGACGGCCACCTGCCCATGAACCCCGACGAGCCCACGTCGCTGATGGATGCCGAGCGCATGCGCGCATGCATGGGCGTGGCGATGGACTGCGAATCGCTGGAGTACGTTGGCGCCAAGGTGTGCGTGCCGGCCGACAGCAGTCTGAGCGAGCGGGTGGGCTACCTCGAGCGCATCCACCACGCTGTGATGGCGCGATGAACGGGGGAGTCATGACACGCATGCATGACGATCGAACCGGTGTTGGCGGGCAGGCCGCCGACCGACGATACCTGGCCTTCGACATCGGCGGCACTAAGATCGCGTCCGGCGTGGTGTCGCTGCCGCCCGCCGACTCGCTCGCGACGCCCCTGGTCGAGGACGTGACGGAGATTCCCACGCTCGCCGACCGTGGCGGCGACGACGTGCGCGAACGACTGGTGGAATTCGCCGCGCGACGTCTGGAACAATGCGTGGCGGCCGGGGTCGACATCGCCGGAGTGGGCATCGGCTCGGCTGGCGTGGTCGACTCCGAGACGGGCGTGATCCTCTCCGCCACCGATCTGATGCCCGGATGGGCCGGACAGCACATCGCCGCGGCGGTGGGCGAGGCCACCGGACTGCCCGTGCACATGGTCGGCGACGTCGGCGCGCACGGGCTTGGCGAGGCGACATACGGCGCCGGCCGGGAATATCCGACCATGCTGTCGGTGGGCGTTGGCACCGGCATCGGCGGCGCCTACATAGATCACGGGCGACTGGTCACCGGCGCGCACGGCGTGGCCGGGCACGTGGGGCACATGCCGCACGGTCTGGGCGCGGGCATGCGATGCTCGTGCGGCACGACCAGTGGGCACATCGAACCCGTGGCGTCCGGCACCGGCATCGCCGACCTGTTCGAGGCACGACGGCCCGACAGCGTGCCCCCGGCCGCGAATGCCGCCGAAATCTCCCGACGCGCGGCGGCGGGGGAGGAGTATGCGATCGAGATCCTGTCGACGAGCGCTCGCGCCCTCGGCGAATGCCTGGCCGGCATGGGCAATCTCATCGACCCGGCCGTGATCGTGCTGTCCGGATCGGTGGTCAACGCCGGCGAGGTGTGGTGGAAGGCCCTGCGCGAGGGATTTGCCGACGGCGCGCTGCCGCGCGTGCGCGCCACACCGCTGCTGCGCGGCCAGCTCGGCGGATCGGCTCCGCTGATCGGCGCCGCCGTGGGCTTCGTTACGGCCCAATGACATCAACCATGCAAAGGAGCATCATATGAATCCGATCATCGAACAGATCAAGGGCGGACTGGTCGTCAGCTGCCAGGCGTACCCCGGCGAGCCGCTGCGCCACCCCGAAACGATGGCGCAGATGGCCATGGCCGCGGAGATCGGCGGCGCGGTCGCCATCCGATGCCAGGGGCTGGCCGACATCGCCGCGATCAAGGGACAGGTGAAGGTGCCGGTCATCGGCATCTGGAAGGAGGGCGACGAAGGCGTGTACATCACGCCCACGCTGCGTCACGCCCGCTGCTGCGCCGCAGCCGGCGCCGACATCGTGGCCATCGACGCCACGCGCAGGCCTCGTCCGGATGGACTGACCTACGCGCAGACCGTGGAGGCGCTGCACCGGGACGGCGTGACCGTGATGGCCGACTGCGGCAGCTTCGCCGACGCGCAGCAGGCCGTGGACGCCGGCACCGACATCATCTCCACCACGCTGTCCGGTTACACCGGCGAGCGTGAGAAGACCGACGGACCGGACTTCGAGCTGCTGGAACAGATGATCGCCGCGTTCCCTGACGTGCCGGTACTGTGCGAGGGGCGCATCCACACGCCCGACCAGCTGGCCGCGGTGATGGAGCGCGGAGCGTGGGCGGCGGTCGTCGGCACGGCGATCACGCATCCGACGAGTATTACCCGTTGGTTCAAGGCGCGATTGAACGGCTGAGTACAGCCGGTAAGCGGGGTGGGCCCTCCCTCAGTCCGCCCTGCGGGCGGCCAGCTCCCTCCCCGGGAGGGAGCACGAAAGATATGCGCGTGCTTCCCGCGGCAGGGGCGCGCGCTTTTTTCTTTGTGCTCCCTCCTGGGGAGGGAGCTGTCGGGCGCAGTCTGACTGAGGGAGGGACCACGCTCCAGCCACTTTCCGTATATGTCCATCCATCTCACCGTCAAGACATCAGACGTCTTACGACACTCCCAAATTGCGATAAGACATCAGACGTCTTATGATTAAACCCAAGTTCGAGGCACACCGAAGCGTCTCGCACTTTCAAGGAAGTAGGAAATCAAAGGAGAGAACTACGATGTCGTTCTTCAAAAACCGACTGATCAAGGCAACCGCCCTGGTCGTCGCCGGCGCCATGACGCTCAGTCTCGGCGCATGTGGCGGAGGCGGAGACTCCGCCAAGACCGCGGCCACCGGCACCTCCGTGGCCGACACCATCACCGCCCAGGTGGCATACGCCAGCCGCGACTTCGCCCCGTCCACCACGTCCAGCGCCCTCGCCATGGCCGGCAACTGGCACGTGACCGAGCCGCTCTACGCGCTCAACTACTCGGACTTCTCCGTCTACAACGCCCTGGCCAAGGGTGAGCCGGAGCAGGTGTCCGACACCGAATACGTGGTCACCCTGCGCGACGGCGCCAAGTTCTCCGACGGCACCGCCGTCACCCCCGAGGACGTGGTCAGCTCCTGGAAGCGCACCACCGCCGAAGGCAGCCTCTACGTCTCCATGCTGGACTTCATCCAGAACGTCGAGGCCAAGGGCGACAACCAGGTGACCTTCACGCTCAAGCAGGCCTTCCCGATGTTCAAGCAGCGTCTGGCCCTCATCCAGATCGTGCCGACCTCCATGAGCGACGCCGACCTCAAGGCCCAGCCCGTCGGCTCCGGCCCGTGGAAGTACACCGAGATCACCGACCAGCAGGTCAAGTTCGACAAGAACGACAACTACAACGGCGACCACCCGGCCCAGACCAAGCACATGGTGTGGAACGTGGCAGTGGACGACACCTCCCGCGTCACCGCCATGCAGGCCGGCAAGACCGACATCATGGAAATGGTGCCCGCCAACGCGTTCAAGACCCTCGAATCCTCCGGATC
The DNA here is from genome assembly GCF_002234915.1 of Bifidobacterium vansinderenii. Taxonomy (GTDB): domain Bacteria; phylum Actinomycetota; class Actinomycetes; order Actinomycetales; family Bifidobacteriaceae; genus Galliscardovia; species Galliscardovia vansinderenii. Next base: position 16,474 of record NZ_NEWD01000007.1, read on the forward strand.
CGAGCTCGAGACCGTGCAGGGCTTCAACCAGCCGTTCCTGATGTTCAACACCAAGAAGGCCCCGTTCGACAAGGCCGAGGTCCGTCAGGCCGTGTTCTACGCCATCGACACGCAGAAGCTCATCGACAACCAGATGAACGGCCAGGCCACCGCCGCCACCAGCTTCCTGCCGGAGAACTTCCCCAACTACCACAAGGCCAGCACCGTCTACAAGAAGGACCTGAACAAGGCCAAGAAGCTGCTCAAGGAAGCCGGCGTGACCGGTGAGATCAACTTCACCCTGTACACCACCGACCAGTCCTGGATCACCCAGCTGGCCCCGCAGATCAAGAACGATCTGGCCGAGATCGGCATGAACGTGGACATCCAGTCCATGGCCTCCTCCGCCCTCTACCCGAACGTGACCGACAAGGCCGACGCCGACTACTCGATGGTCCTCGCCCCCGGCGACCCGTCCGTGTTCGGCAACGACCCCGACCTGCTCATGAACTGGTGGTACGGCGACAACGCCTGGACCAAGACCCGCACCTTCTGGAAGGACTCCGACGGCTACAACCAGCTCCATGAGCTGATGAACAAGGCCATCTCCGCCACCAGCGAGAAGGAACGCCAGGAGTACTGGAACCAGTGCTTCGACCTGCTCAGCGAGCAGGTGCCGCTCTACCCGCTGTTCCACCGCAAGACAACCACCGCGGTCAAGAAGGGCGTGTTCGAGAAGTTCCAGCCCATCGGATCCACCGGCATCAACCTGGTGGAGGCCAAGCTCAGCAAGTAGCAGACGTCCGGCCCGTGGAACGGATCGCGAACGATTCCACATCCACACAGGCGACCCGTTCCGCGGGCCGGGCCCTCATCCGACAACTCACCCATCCGATCAGACCGATCATTCGAGCGTCCGATCAGTCCGAATGACCGCACGATCACCCGATCGCCGAATCGCCCATGACGTCGACCGACGATCACAACCGCATCGACCGCACGCCGAAAGAAGGCGACGGACGGCCGACGCAACCGATCCGACGAAGGCACGGGAGCCTTCCGACAGGGATCATCCTTTTTCTTTCCTTTCGCACACGGACCCGGCGACAGCCATGCCGTTTTCCGGAAAACACACGCCGGAAACGACCCGCGCATGACCGCCGCCGGCCCGCCACGCCCGGCCGGAACGCCCGGCCGACCCCATTCATGTTCACCATTCGTTGGGAGACACAGACGTGAATAACCTCTTACGACTTCTCGGCAGGCGACTGATCGCCCTGCCGTTCATGGCATTCGGAGTGACGCTGCTCGTCTACTTCCTCATGTCGTTCTCGCAGTACGATCCCGCGGTCGCCGCGCTCGGCGAAAACGCCACCCCCGAGGCGCTCGCCGCCTACCGTCACGAAATGGGCTTCGACCGCCCCTGGTGGGAGCAGTTCTTCTCCTACCTCGGCGGCCTGCTGCACGGCGATCTCGGCGTGTACGGCGTCAACAAGGACTCCGTGGGCGCCCGCATCGCCGACGCGTTCCCGATCACGCTGCAGCTGACGTTCATCGGCCTGCTCATCGCCGTGGTCCTCGCCGTGATCTTCGGCGTGCTCGCCGCCCTCTACCGCGACACCTGGGTCGACCAGGCCATCCGCGTCGTGTCCATCATCGCCATCGCCACCCCGTCGTTCTGGCTCGGCGTGCTGCTCATCTACCTGCTGCAGATCCAGCTGTCCTGGCTGCCCGGCGCCGGCGAACTGCCCGCGTTCACGCAGGACCCGACCGGCTACCTCGCCCGCATGGCCATGCCCAGCTTCGCGCTCGGCCTGCCCGTCGCCGGCTCGCTGACCCGCATCATCCGCACGTCCATGGTCGAGGAGCTCGACAAGGACTACGTGCGCACCGCCATCGGCGCCGGCGTGCCCAAGCGTGTGGTCGTGGCCCGCAACGTGTTCCGCAACGCGCTGATCACCCCGGTCACCGTGCTCGGCATGAAGATCGGCTACCTCATGGGCGGCGCCATCGTCATCGAGGTCATCTTCTCCCTGCCTGGCATGGGCACGGCCATGTTCGACGGCATCAACAACAACCAGCCGATGCTGGTGCAGGGCGTGGTGCTCGTCGTGGCGCTCGCGTTCATGGTGGTCAACGTGATCGTCGACCTGCTGTACGTGCTCATCAACCCGCGAATCAGGACGGTGTGACATGTTCGGAAGCAACAACGCAACCAAGGAATTCAGCAAACCCGGCACCAAGGTGAAGGTGCGCCGCTGGTCGAGCATGACCATCGGCACCCGCATCTCCGTGATCGTGATCGCCGTGCTGGCCCTGGCCGCCATTCTGGCGCCCGTCGTCACCCCGCACGACCCCACCGAGATCACCATGAGCTACGATTCGCCGAGCGGCGACCACTGGTTCGGCACCGACAACCTCGGCCGTGACGTGTTTTCCCGCGTGATCTACGGCGCCCGCTACTCGCTGGTCATCGGCCTGACGTCGATCGCGTTCGCCCTCGTCGTGGGCGCGATCATCGGCGCGATCGCCGCCGTCTCGCGCACGTGGATCTCCGAGATCATCATGCGACTGATCGACGTGGTCATGTCCGTGCCGACGATCGCCCTGGCGGCCGTGTTCGTGTCGATCCTCGGCCAGTCCATGATCGGCATCATCATCTCCATCGGCGTGCTCTACGTGCCGCAGATCGCACGAATCGTGCGAGCGAACATCATCAGCGAATACGGCAAGGACTACGTGCGTGCCGTGATCGTCTCCGGCGCACGTGCCCCGTGGATCCTGTTCAAGCACGTGACGCGCAACATCGCCGCCCCCGTCATGGTGTTCACCACGCTGTCGGTGGCCGACGCGATCGTGTTCGAGGCCTCGCTGAGCTTCATCAACGCCGGCATCCCCGAGCCCACGCCCACGTGGGGCAACATCCTGTCGTCCGCCAAGGCCGGCGTGCTGTACGGCTACTGGTGGCAGGCCATGTTCCCCGGTCTGGCGATCATGATCACCGTGCTGTGCCTCAACATCCTGTCCGAAGGCATCACCGACGCCATGGTGGCCGCCCCGACCGCGCCGATCAAGCAGACCGCCGACGAGGCCGAGCTCAAGCGCAAGGAAGACCAGCTGCTCATCGACCCGGTGGCCGCCTACAAGGCCCAGCACGACAGCCTGGAGCTGCGACTTGCCCAGCTGCGCGAGGCCGAGCTCAAGCGCAAGGACCGCTTCATCCCGCTCTCGCAGGAGAAGCCCGTCATCGAGGTCAAGGACCTGTGCATCAAGTTCCCGCGTCACGGCGACGTGAACGTGGTGGACCACCTGTCGTTCTCCGTACGCCCCGGCGAGACCATGGGCCTGGTCGGCGAGTCCGGCTGCGGCAAGTCCATCACCTCGCTGGCCATCATGGGACTGCTGGACCCCAAGGCCCAGATCAGCGGCGAGATCCTGTTCGACGGCAAGAACCTCGTGGGCATGGATCCCAAGGAGCACAACGCCCTGCGCGGCCACGAGATCGCCATGGTCTACCAGGACGCGCTCTCCAGCCTCAACCCGTCCATGCTCATCAAGGCACAGATGAAGCAGCTCACCTCCCGCGGCGGCACCCGCAGCGCCGAGGAACTGCTCGAACTCGTGGGCCTGGATCCCAAGCGCACGCTGGAATCCTACCCGCACGAGCTTTCCGGCGGCCAGCGCCAGCGCGTGCTCATCGCCATGGCCCTGACCCGCGACCCGAAGCTCATCATCGCCGACGAGCCCACCACCGCGCTCGACGTGACCGTGCAGAAGCAGGTGATCGACCTGCTCAACGAGCTGCGCGAGAAGCTCGGCTTCGCCATGATCTTCGTCTCGCACGACCTGGCGCTCGTGGCCAAGGTTGCCCACTCCGTGACCGTCATGTACGCCGGCCAGGTGGTCGAGCAGGCCTCCATCAAGGAGATCCTCACCGACCCCCGCCACGAGTACACGCGCGGCCTGCTCGGATCCGTCACCTCCATCGAGGCCGGCCAGGGACGCCTCCATCAGGTGCCCGGCACCGTGCCGAGCCCCGCCGACTTCCCCAAGGGCAACCGCTTCGCACCGCGCTCCTCTCGCCCCGACCACGGTCTCAACGAGAAGCCCGTGATGAAGGTCGTGCCCGGCACCCAGCACTACGTGGCCTGCCAGCCCGACGATCCCGAGCCGGGGCCGGCGCCCGACTTCACCTACGACTGGTTCGCGCCAACCCCAGAAGTGGCGGCCCGTGAGGCGGCCGAGGCGCTGAAAGGAGCACAGCGATGAGCGAGACGAACAGCAAGCGCATCGACGGCGTGCATGCCGATGACAAGACCACGCCCATCATCGAGCTCAAGGACATCGAGGTCGTGTTCACCACCCGTGCTGGCTCGCTCTTCCACCCCAAGAAGATCACCGCCGTCAACAAGGTGAACCTCCGGCTCATGCCCGGCCGCACGGTCGGCATCGTGGGCGAGTCCGGCTGCGGCAAGTCCACCACCGCGAACGTGATGTGCGGACTGCAGAGCGTGACCGGCGGCAAGGTGTTCTTCAAGGGCCAGGACGTCACCCGCCGCACCGCCAAGGAGCGCATGGACATCGGCCGCGTGGTCTCCGTGGTCTTCCAGGACCCGGCCACCGCGCTCAACGCCCGCATGAGCGTGCAGGACCAGCTCATGGACCCGCTGATCGTGCACAGCCTCGGCGACGATGCGGCCCGCCGCAAGCGCGCCTACGAGCTGATCGACATGGTGGGCCTGCCCAAGTCCGCGCTCAACGCCCTGCCCGGACAGCTCTCCGGCGGCCAGCGACAGCGTGTGGCCATCGCCCGCGCCCTGTCGCTCAACCCGGACGCGATCATCGCCGACGAGCCCACCTCCGCGCTCGACGTGTCGGTGCGCGCGCAGATCCTCAACCTGCTGAGCGACCTCAAGAAATCGCTCGGACTGTCGATGGTGTTCATCAGTCACGACATTCAGACTGTGCGATACGTGTCCGACGAGATCGTGGTGATGAACCACGGCACCATCGTCGAGCACGGCGAGGCGCACGACGTGCTCAACAACCCGCAGGATCCGTACACGCAGATGCTGCTCGGCGCCGCGCCGTCGCTGCTGCACCCCACCCCCGACGAGTGCATCTGAGCGGACGGTCCCTCGTCCGCCGCGCCGGCATCGCCGGCGAGCATCACCATCCAATCACCTTTCCACCAATACACACCAAAAGGAAACCAACCATCATGACCACCACATTCCGCGGCGTCATCCCGCCCGTCGTCACTCCGCTCACCGCCGACCGCGAGCTCGACCGCGCCAGCTTCAAGCGTTCGATCGACCGACTGATCGACGCCGGCGTCAACGGACTGTTCTTCCTCGGCTCCTCCGGCGAAGTCGCGTTCAGCACCGACGAACGTCGCCGCGAGATCATCGAGGCCGCCATCGAGTTCGTGGCCGGACGCGTGCCCGTGCTCGTCGGCTGCATCGACACCGAGACCAACCGCGTGATCGAACACGCCAAGGTCGCCAAGGAACTGGGCGCCGACGCCATCGTCGCCACCGCGCCGTTCTACGCGCTCGGCGGCCTGCCGGAGATCGAGAACCACTTCCGTCTGATTCACGAGGCCGTGGACCTGCCGCTGTTCGCCTACGACATCCCCGTGTGCGTGCACGTCAAACTGCCCGGCGACCTGCTCGTGCGCCTCGGCCTCGACGGCGTTCTCGCCGGCGTGAAGGACTCGTCGAACGACGACGTGGCCTTCCGCTTCCTCGTGGACGACAACAACAAGGCCGGCCACCCGCTCACCCTGCTCACCGGACAGGAGGTCGTGGTCGACGGCGCGTACATGGCCGGCGCCGACGGCAGCGTGCCGGGCCTGGGCAACGTGGAATGCACCGGATACGTGCGCATGTGGCAGGCGTACGAGGCCGGCGACTGGGCCACCGTGCGCGCCGAACAGGACAAGCTCGCCGCACTCATGCGCATCGTCACCGTCACATCCGGAGTCTCCGGATTCGGCGCCGGCGTGGGTGCGTTCAAGACCGCCATGGCGCTGCTCGGCGTGTTCGACACCAACCAAATGCCCAACCCGGTGCAGGCGCTGCAGGGCGAGAACGTGGAGGCCGTGGCCGCCGTGCTGCGCGAATGCGGACTCGAACCCGTGCACACCCCCGAGGAAGTCACCAACTCCACTCACTGAAGCTTCAAAGGAACCCGCGAAAGGAACACCCATGGCGGAAGTCATCATCGTCAAGAACCAGGATGAGGCCGGCGCGCTGTACGCCAAGTCCGTGGCCGATCTCATCGAACGCAAGCCGTTCGCCGTGCTCGGTCTAGCCACCGGATCCACGCCGCTGGTCGCCTACGAGCATCTGGCGCTCGAGGTGCGCGACCGCGGCCTCGACGTCTCCCACGTGCGCGGCTTCGCGCTCGACGAGTACGCCGGCCTGCCGGTCGAACACCCCGAATCCTACCGCAGCGTGATCACGCGCACCGTGGTGGAGCCGCTCGGCCTCGACCCGAAGCACGTGCACGTGCCCAACGGCGCGCTCGAGACCATCGCCACCGCCGGCGCCGACTACGATCGCGCCATCGAGGAGGCCGGCGGCATCGACGTGCAGATCCTCGGCGTGGGCACCGACGGCCACATCGGATTCAACGAGCCCGGCAGCTCGCTGGCGTCCGGCACGCGCATCAAGACGCTCACCCAGCAGACCCGCGTCGACAACGCCCGCTTCTTCGACGGCGACATGAACCAGGTACCCACGCACTGCATCACGCAGGGCATCGGCACGATCATGAAGGCCCGTCATCTGGTGCTGCTCGCGTTCGGCGAGAACAAGGCCGACGCCGTGGCCGCCAGCGTGGAGGGCGGCGTCTCGGCCATGTGTCCGGCATCCGCGCTGCAGTTGCACCCGCACGCCACGTTCATCGTGGACGAGGCGGCGGCCAGCAAGCTCAAGCTCGCCGACTACTACCGCTGGGTCTACGCGAACAAGCCCGCCTGGCAGGGCATCTGACCGGTCGGGGGAGTCCCACGGAACCTGCCATAGCCGCGTGACTCCTCTCGACCGCATGCCGGAGGCGGATCGGGTTTTCCCGGTCCGCCTCCGGCGTACGCGCCTTCATCCATGTCGCGTATACCGCCCCCATCGCCGAGCGCCCCCGTCGAAGCCCACCATCCAGCGTCGTATGGTTCCGCTTTCGGTCGTTAAAGCGGTTCGATGTGAGTGCGGTGTTATAAAATAAACACCTGTGGTTGTCGTTGACGATATCCCGGTGCAGTTTGGAGGGGCACGACTCCAATTACGTAGTCGAACTTGAACCACATGTTCATGTCGACGCTGCTGTGACCGCACACGTTCTGGAAAGGAACACAGAGATGTCATCCACGCCTTCGGCCAGTGATTTCGTGGCCGCCGTACCGTCGTTGGCCTACCTGGACCGTTCGCCGATCGACACGGACACCCCCCAGCAGCCCAGCCGCTGCGATATCACCATGGACGCGATCAAGTCGTACATCATCAATCACAAGCTCGTGCCGGGCGACAGCCTGCCCACCGAAACCGAACTGTGCCAGGCCGTCAAGGCGTCACGATCCTCCGTACGCGAGGCCGTGCGCAAGCTCGAGGCCCTGCACATCGTCAAGGTGGTTCACGGCCGGGGCACGTTCGTGGGCGACCTGTCGCTGGAACCGCTCGTCGAGACGCTGGCCTTCCGTGCCATGGTCAAGGCCACCAGCAAACAGGACTTCAGCGAACTGCGCAACGTGGTGCAGGTCCGCCGTTCGCTCGACAAAGGCGTGGCCGAATCGATCGTCGCCGCGCTGAAGGGCACCGAACAGCCCGAACTCATGGAGATCACCGACCGCATGGTCGAACGCGCCGAACATGGCGACAGCTTCCTCGACGAGGACATCGCATTCCACTCCCGACTGCTCGCCTACGCGAACAACACCGTGCTCACCCAGCTGTCCGACAGCCTGTGGATGGTGCACATGGCCGTGCTGCCCAGCCTCGGACTGCAGGTGTCCGCACAGCTCAAGGACAGTGCCGAAGCACATCGCGCGATGCTCGACGCCGCGCTCGCCGGAGACGCCGACGCCTACCGCAGGGCCGTGGACGACCACTACCGTCCCATCGACGCCATCCTCGCCGCCGCGCTGGATCGCTAGATATACGTAGGCTCCCCTCAGCGAGGGGAGCCATTGTATTTGAGGCGTAAGCCGAACTATTCCTTCGCCTCGGCCTCCTTGACCGCGGTTTCGGCCTTGACCTCGGCGGCCTCGGTGGCGGCGGCAACGGCCACGTCATTCTTGCCCTGCTGCTTGGCGACGGCCTCATTGATGGCCTTGCGGGCCTTCTTCTGCGCCTCCTGGCCGAGCTTGGAGTTCTTACGGCTGAAGCCGAAGTACACGGCCAGGCCGATGGCCATCCAGATGGCGAAACGCAGCCAGGTCTCCCAGTTCAGACCGGCGATGAACACCAGGCAGAAGATGATGGACAGGATCGGCGTGAACGGCACGCCGGGCGCCTTGAATCCACGGTGTGCGTTCGGCTGGGTTTTGCGCATCCACAGCACGCCGGCCGACACGATCATGAACGCGGACAGCGTACCGATGTTCACCAGCTCGAACAGGATGTTGATGTTGATGAAGCCGCCGGCGATGGCGGTGAGAATGCCGAAGAACCAGGTGCCCTTGAACGGGGTCAGGTACTTCTTGTGCACCTCGCCGAACAGCTTGGGGAACAGGCCGTCGCGGGCCATGGCGTAGCAGATGCGGGACTGGCCGTACAGCTGCACCAGCATCACGGTGGTCATGCCCACGAGCGCGCCGATGTTCACGATCACGGCCAGCCAGTTCAGGCCGGTCGCCAGGATCACGCCGGCCACCGGGGCGTCGATGAACTTCGCGAACTCCTTGTAGGGCACCACGCCGGTCATCACCAGCGTCATGATGATGTAGATCACCGTGGAGACGGCCAGCGACAGCAGGATGCCGCGCGGCAGCGTCTTGTTCGGATTCACGGTCTCCTCGGCGGAGGAGGACACGGCGTCGAATCCGATGAAGCTGAAGAACACGATCGACGCGGCCGGAATGATGCCGTACGGCTGCGTCGAACCGGGCTGGAACGTGTAGATGCCGTACGGGGAGAACGGCTTCCAGTTCGCCGGGTTCACGTACCAGACGGTGCAGATGACGAACAGCACGATGATGGCGAGCTTGATCATCACCATGATGTCGTTGGCGCGCTTGGTCTGGTTGATGCCGATCGACAGCACCCACGTGATGATCAGCACGATCACGAAGCCCGGCAGGTTGAAGTACGTGGTCACGCCCGGCGTGGTGCCGTACGCGGCGGTCAGCTCAACGGGCAGATGCAGGCCGAAGCCCTCGAGCAGCTTGTTGAAGTAGCCCGCCCAGCCGGCTGACACCGTGGCCGCCTGCAGTGCGTATTCGAGGATCAGGTTCCATCCGATGACGAACGCCACGAGTTCGCCGAACGCCAGATAGGCGTAGGAGTATGCGGAACCGGAAACAGGGGCCATGGAAGCGAACTCCGCATAGCACAGACCGGCGAAGCCGCAGCAGATGGCGGCCAGCAGGAACGACACCGCCAGAGCGGGGCCGGCGGTGAGTGCGCCCTTGCCGGTGAGCACGAAGATGCCGGTGCCGATGATCGCACCGATGCCCAGCATCGTCAGATCGAAGGTTTTCATCGTACGTTTCAACGGGGTGGACTCGGCGACGATGCTCGCCACGTCCTTTTTGCGCAGAAGGCTGCTGCTCATGATTCCCTCTCGTATTCGACAGTTCACAATTACGAAACTCTCACATCATACGGGGAGAACATGAGCGTTTATGTTTCGGATGCCTGAAAACAGAGAAAAATCCCAAATTATAGGACGAAAAACACTGATCTTCACCATAACGACACGCCGAAGCCCATTTATAGCGTGTTCAAAATTCCCTGTGCGGTCGCGTTCCATGGCTCCCCTCAGTCCGCTTCGCGGCCAGCTCCCCTCAAAGAGGGGAGCCGAGAGTAGAAGATAGTATGGAAACGGCTTCCGGAGTCGATTCAGAATCGACGGGCCGGACCCGGACGAGGAGGAATCATGGGATTGCTGGACATGTTCTCACGCGGCAGGCAGATCGACACGCGCGCACGATCGCTGTCGTTCGTGCTGAACGATACAGGAGCCACATACGAGGACGGCCGCATCGGTCTCGAACCCACCACGCTGACCATCTCCGAAAAACGCGTCGCCGTGATCGGCCTCAACGGTGCCGGCAAATCCACGCTGCTCAAACTCATCGACGGGGCGATGAAGCCCACGGCCGGCACCGTAAGCGTGGTCCGCCACGTGCTCGACGACGACGGCAATCCCGAACCCGGTCAGGACACCGCCTACAATCCCTCACGCAAATCCGACGCCAAGGCGCTCAAGGATCTGATCGGCATCGTGCGTCGCGAGGAGATCCCCAACAGCTACTACATGGCGGACAACATCTCGGACGCCGTGGCCGCCCCGCTCAAGAAGCGCAAACTGCCCGAAGCCTACTGCAACGAGACTATCGGCATGCTGTTCGCCCACTTCGGCCTGACCGCCTACGCCCGGCAGAAGGCCGACGCGCTCGACAGCGAGAAGCGCCACCTGCTCGCCATCGTCAGCGCGCTCGCCATCAATCCGGCCGCCATCGTGGCCGACGAGCCGACCAAGGGACTCGACGAACACGCCACCCGCAACGTGGCGCGAGCCCTATTCGGCTACGACAAGCAGGTCGTGTTCGCCACGCACGACCTGAGCCTGGTGACCGACCCCATCTACGCGATCGACCGCGTGCTGCTGCTCGACGAACACCGCGTGGCCTTCGACGGCGCTCCCGCCGAGGCCGTCGATCATTACAACGAACTGATCCGCAAGCGCTACGAGGCGATGAAAGCAGGAAAGTAGGCAATCCGCATTCGATCTCCGCATTCGAACGGAACGAATGTCAAGAAAATCGAAGGAAAATGACACGCGCCGCCCGTCCGTCGCATAGCCGGGCCACAATAGGGCACATGACATTGAGTGCAGCGCCCGAATGGGCTTTCTCATCGGAAACCGGACGAAACAACTATGCGCGGGCATGCGAACAGTATCCGGCGCAGTGCATCGTCGATCTCAAGGCATTGCGTGACAACATGCGCCATCTGGTCGACGTGGTCGGCGGACCGGAATCCAAGACCGCGGTGATGGGCGTGGTCAAGGCCGACGCCTACGGACACGGACTGATCCCCGCCGCGCTCGCCGCGCTCGCCGGCGGCGCCACATGGCTCGGCACCGCGCAGTCGCACGAGGCGCTGCTGCTGCGCCAGGCCGGCATTGGACCGGACCGCTGCCATATTCTCACGTGGGTGTACAACGGCCGCAACGTGCCGTTCGACAAGCTCATCGAAAACGACATCGACATCTCCATCGGTTCCAAGGCCGGCATCGAAGCCGCCGCCGAGGCCGCGCGCAAGGTGGGCAAGACCGCACGCGTGCACGTGAAGGTCGACTCCGGATTCGGCCGCAACGGCTTCACCGAGGAGACGTTCGACGCGGCGCTCAAGCGCTTCGTGGAGCTCTCGCACGAGGGCGTGTTCCACATCGTGGGCCAGTGGAGCCACCTCGCCGTGGCCGACTCGCCCGACGTTCCCGAATTCGTGGCGTCCACCGACCGTCAGATCGAGCATTTCAACGCGTTCACCGCACGCATGGAAAAGGCCGGCATCGCCCCCGAGATCCGTCACCTCGCCAACACGGCGGCCACGCTCGACCGTCCCGAGATCCACTTCGAGCTCACCCGTCCGGGCATCGGCCTGTACGGCTACGAGCCCGACCCGGCCATGGGCACCCCCTCCACGTGGGATCTCAAGCCCGCCATGACGCTGCAGGCGCAGCTCGGCACCGTCAAGCACGTTGAGGCCGGCCACGGCATCTCCTACGGCCGCACCTACCTGACCCCCGACGACACGTCCACCGCCATCGTGCCGATCGGCTACGCGGACGGCATCCACCGCTCCGCCTCCGGATTCGACATGCAGGGCGCCAAGCACGTGCAGAAGACCGGCGGTCCGGTGCGCGTGATGACGAACGAGGGCCCCAAGGTCTACCACGTGTCCGGCCGCGTGTGCATGGACCAGTTCATGATCGACCTGCACGGCAAGTGCGAGGACCTCAACGTGCACGAGGGCGACACCGTGGTGCTGTTCGGCCCCGGACGCGGTGAGGATCACGCCGAGCCGACCGCCGACGACTGGGCCCGCGCCGCCGGTACGATCAGCTACGAGATCTTCACCTGCCTGCGCAACCGCATTCCGCGCCTCTACCTGCACGCGGCCGAGGTGCTGCCGCCCGAGGATCTGGCCAAGCTCGACCCGGCGTCGCTGCTGTAGGACTCGGCATGGGCATCGGGGGAGTGGACGACCTTACGAAAGCGTGTGCCGCCCGGACTTTTGACGACGGCTACACCGCGTTCGACCGGGAACGCTGGGCGGTCGAGCCGCCGAAGACCAGCACGCGCACCGCGTTCCAGCGCGATCGCGCCCGCGTCATCCACTCCTCGGCGTTCCGCCGTCTCGGCGCGAAAACCCAAGTGCTGGTGGCCGGCAGCGACGACTTCGCCCGCACCCGGCTCACCCACACGCTTGAGGTGGCGCAGATCGGCCGTCAGATCGCCGAATCCCTAGGCTCCAACCCCGACGTGGTCGACTGCGCCTGCCTGGCGCACGATCTGGGCCATCCGCCGTTCGGCCACAACGGCGAGCGCGCGCTGGCCTCGCTGGCCGGCGGCATCGGCGGGTTCGAGGGCAACGCGCAGACCCTGCGTCTGCTCACCCGGCTTGAACCGAAGTTCTTCTTGCCGGATGGCCGCTCCGCCGGGGTGAATCTGACCCGCACGTCACTCGATGCCGCAGTGAAATACCCGTGGACGGCGGCCGACGCACCCCTGCGCGCGGACGGCACGCGCAGCCCGAAGTTCTGCGTGTACCCGGACGATCTGCCGATGTTCCAATGGCTCAAACGGGACAATCCCCACTGCGTGAAACCGACGACGACGGCGAAGCCGGTGGAATGCCAGATCATGGATCTGTCCGACGACATCGCGTACAGCGTGCACGACGTGGAGGACGGCATCGTCTGCGGTTCGATCAATCCCACACTGCTGCACGACGGTCACGTGATCGACGCGATCGTGGAATCCGCGCGGCAGTGGTACGGCGAGACGTGGGACGGCGACGGGCTGGTCCGCGCGTTCGACCGTCTTCGTGCGGCGGGCATGCTGCCCGAACGATTCGACGGTTCACGCCGATCGCTGGCCGTGCTCAAGAACCTCACCAGCGCGCAGATCGGCCGGTTCGCCGACTCGGTGGAGCGCGCCACGCGCGAACGGCATGGCAGCGGTCCGCTCACGCGGTATCACGCGTCGCTGGTCATTCCCGAAGAGACGGCGTACGAGATCACGGCGCTCAAGGGCGTGGCCGTGCACTTCGTGATGGCGCCGCACGAGAACGACGCCATGCATCGGCGGCAACGGCGGATCATCGAGGAACTGGTCGATGCGCTGATGGACGGCACGACCACCGCGGACGGCGGTCGCAGCCCGTCGCCGCTGCTCGAACCCGTGTTCCTCGACGACTGGCGCCGCGCGTCCGACGACAATGAACGACTGCGCGTGGCCATCGACCAGGTGGCCAGCCTCACCGACACCTCCGCCATGACCCTGCACCGTCGGCTGCACGGGATGGAACGCGGGTAGACTGGAGCGTTATGCCGGGATTGATTCTGAAAGAAGACATTGAGAAAGTACGCGCCGCAGCCGACCTGTACGACATCGTCTCCGCCGACGTCACATTGAAGCCGTCGGGTTCCGGCACCTACATGGGCCTGTGCCCGTTCCATGACGAGAAGACGCCAAGCTTCTCCGTACGCCCCGGACTCGGCGCATGGCACTGCTTCGGCTGCGGTCTCGGCGGCGACGTGTTCAAATACGTGGAACAGTCCGAAAACGTCGGATTCGCCGACGCCGTGGAGATCCTCGCCGACAAATACCACATCGAACTGCGCTACGACTCCAACCAGCCGCAGCAGCGTCAAGGCTCCAAACGTTCCCGACTGCTCGAGGCCAACGAGGTCGCGCAGAAGTTCTTCGTCTCCCAGATCATGAGCAAGGAGGCGCTCGCCGCGCGCAAGCTGCTCGCCGGCCGCAACTTCTCACAGGCCGACTGCGAACGCTTCGGCTGCGGGTACGCGCCGCAGGGCTGGGACAATCTGGTCCGTCATCTCGCGTCGAAGGGCTTCACACAGCAGGAGATGCTCGACGCCGGTCTCGCCCGTCAGGGTCAGCGCGGCGTGTACGACTATTTTCGCGGCCGCGTGACGTGGCCGATCCGCGACGCCACCGGCCGTACGCTCGGCTTCGGCGCGCGCAAGCTGTTCGACGACGACACGATCCAGGCGAAGTACATCAATACGCCCGACACCACGCTCTATCACAAGAACCAGGTGCTGTACGGCCTTGATCTGGCCAAGGCGAACATCGTGAAGAAGCGTCAGGTGGTGATCGTCGAGGGGTACACCGACGTGATGGCCTGCCATCTGGCCGGCGTGGACACGGCCGTCGCCACGTGCGGTACGGCGTTCGGCAACGAGCATGCGAAGATCGTGCGCCGTCTGATCTCCGACGACAAGCTCGGCGCGTTGCAGCTGATCGGTCCGGGCAAGAACCATACGTCGCGCGTGGTGTTCACGTTCGACGGCGACGCGGCCGGGCAGAAGGCCGCGCTGCATGCGTTCGGCCTCGATGGCGCGTTCCTGTCGCAGACGTTCGTGGCCGTGGCCGACAACAATCTCGACCCGTGCGATCTGCGCATCCAGCAGGGGGATACGGCCGTGCGTCGTCTGGTGGAGAACGCGTCGCCGTTGTATGACTTCGTGATCAACGCGGCGATCGACCAGTTCGGCACCGAGTATACGACCGGGCAGATGGGGGCGGTGAAGGCCGTGGCGCCGATCATCGCGCAAATTCGCGACCGTTCGCTGGTCGACATGTATGCGCGCAAGGCGGCCCGTCGCATCGGCGTGGATTTGGACGTGATGATTCGCGAGGTGCAGACGGCTCGGCGTCGTCTGCGTGTGCGCGACGAGGACGCGTATGCTCCGCGTGGCAACCGGTACGGCAATAATGGCGGCGGCGATCGGTTCGGCGATCGTTTTGGTGATGGGTATGGCGACGAGCGTGGCACGGTCAGTCCGGCCAGGCGTCGTCAGATCGAGCATCAGGACGCGCTCATGCAGGGCTACTACCGGGTGGATGACGCGGTGTTCATCTGCGAACAGCAGTTCATGGGGATTCTGATTCAGGTGCCGCGCGCGGTGAACCGCGATCTGTTCTCGCGTTTGGACGAGGAGAGTTTTACTACGCCGGTGTTCCGGTCGCTGTATCAGGCGTTGGAGGCGGCCGGTGGATTGCCTCCGGACGAGACGCCGCAGGGACTGTGGCTGCATAACCTGTCGAAGGCGGCCGGTCCAATGCTTGAGCAGGTGATCAACGAGCTTGCCGTGATGCCGCTGCCGTTGCCGAACTTGGACAAGGGGGTCGCCGGTTCCGGCTCGGGTTCGGGGGCTAACGGGATGGTGCCCGGCCCCGATGGGCCGATCGACCCGCAGGCCAACGGCGCCGCGAACCCGATGCGCCCGGCCAGCGAGGCCGAACGACAGTACGCGTCGGAACTGCTGGTGCGTCTGCTCGACATGGCGTGCATGCGCAGGATCGCCATGTGGAAGCGGCGCATGAACCTGTTGCCGGAGGGGGAGGAGAAGTTCCGTCTGCTCGGCGAGATCACCAAGCAGGAGGCCGCCCGCAAGAACCTTCAGGCCGAAATCTACGGCAACACGGTCGGCTGAGTTTTCATTCCTAGGCTTCCCCTTGAGGGGAAGCTGGCAGCCGAAGGCTGACTGATGAGGTGACCGCCGTCGAAGATGGCAAGCACGTGTCGGCGTAGCCGATTCCATATTGAGTCGGCTACGCCGACACGTTACTTCGCCTACGGCGATTCACCTCATCAGTCTGCTGTGCAGACAGCTTCCCCTCAAGGGGAAGCCTGCGGGCATCTACCGTGCGAGGACCGAATCGGCCTCGACCACGGTTACGGGGAGGGTGATCTGACGGCTCCTGGCATACGGGTCGCCGGTACGGTCCTCGCCGCGCGCCCCGATCTGGTCGAGCAGGTTCCTCGCCGCCTCACGGCCCAGCGCCTGCGGATCCTGCTCCAGCAGATAGATGCCGTCCTGCACGTACTGCGACCAGCGCCAGTCGTCGAAGCTCACCAGACCGACGTCATTCGGGAATCGAATCCCCAATGTTTTCAACGCGGCGAGGATATCGAACAGCAGCGGTCCCATCAGGGACACGAGCACCGTCCGTCCGCTGAGATGATCGAGCGTGGTGCGGATCCGCCGCTCCAGCCAGTCCTGATCGTGCGAATCGGCCTCGACCGGCACCATGAGCACATGCCGTTCCTCGGCGGCACTGGCGAATCCGGCCACACGCGCCGCCTGTGCGGAGATCTCGCTGCGCGTGCGGCTGAGCACAACGATGTTGTCGTACCCCATGTCGGCCAGCGTCAGTCCCATGCGATGGCACGACTCCTCGTTGTCGGCCACCACCTTGGCCACGCCGTCCGGCTGGTCGGCGCATTCGCGGTCGACCATGACCAGCGGCGTGCGCGACGAGACGATTGGCTCGTAGGCGGCGAACTCGCGCGCATTCGGCTGGATGATCAGTCCGTCGACCTCCTGAGAGAGCAGACGGTTGATCTCGTCGTGCTCCTGCGTGGTGGAATTGTTGGCGTTCATGAGCATCACGTCGTATCCGGCCGGCTGCAGTTGGGCGTAGATGCCGCTGAACAGCAGCGACGAGAACACGTTGGAGATGTCGGCCACGATCACGCCCACCACGTGCGTGGACTGCTGCCGCATGCGTCGGGCGGACGCGCTGGGCCGGTATTCGAGCCGGTCGACGGTCTCCTGGATGCGCGTACGCGTGGCTTGGCTCATCTTGCCGTAGTTGCCGTTAATGAATCGCGAGACCGTGGTCACCGAAACCTGCGCCTCGCGTGCGATGTCGGCAATGGTTACCTTGGCCATGATGCTCCTTCTTTGCGGGCGTTCGGGGGTCTCTAGTGCGAGTCTAATGCGTTTCCGACGGCCGGCCGGGGTGTGTTTTCGAAAAACGGTGACAAATTGCGGCAACACGCCGTATTGACATGATTTATGACTCGGGTATATCTTTAGGGTATCGATACACCACAACGAATGCAAAGAAGTTTATCAACGTTAGGGTATCGATAACCTAAGTTTTGACCGGTCGACGACAGTGCGGTGACGCAGCAGAATCGTCCGGCCGGACCAGATACGACAACCAACGGGACACCAAACCGACCGACCATCAAAGGAGAGCATCATGGCCGAGTTTTCCATCAAGAGCTTCGATCTGACCGACAAGGTCGTCCTCATCACCGGCGGCGCCAGCGGACTGGGCCAGTACTATACGCAGGCCGTCAGCAAGGTCGGCGCCGACGTGTTCATCGTCTCCTACGACCAGCAGGGCTGGGAGGAGACCCGCGCCGCCGTCGAGGCCAACGGGCGCAAGGCCGTCTTCATGCTGCAGGACATCACCGAACCCGGCGCCGCCAAGAAGATCGTCGACCGCGCCATGGAGGAGTTCGGCCGCATCGACGTGCTCATCAACAACGCCGGCATGCAGCGCCGCCACGATCTCGTCGACTTCCCCGACTCCGACTGGAAGGCCGTGATCGAACTCAACCTCAACGCGCTGTACTACCTCTCGCACGAGGTCGCCAAGATCATGATCAAGCAGAACAGCGGCAAGATCGTGAACATCGGATCCATGCAGTCCTACCGCGCCGGCAAGTTCATCTACCCGTACGCCGCCAGCAAGCACGCCGTCATGGGCCTCACCCGCGCCTACGCCGACGCGCTCGCGCCGCACAACATCCAGGTCAACGGCCTGGCGCCCGGCTACATCAACACCCCCATGACCAAGGCCCTGCAGGAGGACCCGGTGCGCAGCGTGGAGATCCGCGAGCACATTCCCGCCGGACACTGGGGCGAGCCCAAGGAGCTCATGGGCGCCATGGTGTTCCTTTGCTCCGCCGCCTCCGACTACATCAACGGCGTGATGCTCCCCGTCGACGGCGGCTACCTGCTGCGCTAGTTGTTCCCGCACGCGGGCTCCTCTCGGCTTCCCCTTGAGGGGAAGCTGTCTGCGCAGCAGACTGATGAGGTGAATCGCCGTCGAAGACGGCACAAGCACGGATCGGCGTAGCCGATTCCATATTGAGTCGGCTACGCCGACATATGCTTCGCCTACGGCGGTCACCTCATCAGTCAACCTTCGGCTGCCAGCTTCCCCTCAAGGGGAAGCCGGGAACCATATTCGTTCATCTATCCATCACCCAGAGCTAGCAAAGGAGCTGACTCATGCCTCTGGTCATCGTGGCCTGCGCCGTCGCGGTCCTCATCTTCCTTATCGTCAAACTCAAGCTCAACACGTTCGTCTCGCTGGTCATCGTCTCGTTCCTCACCGCGCTCGTACTGCAGATCCCGGTGGACAAGATCCCCACCACCATCGAGACCGGCATCGGCGGCCAGCTCGGCCACCTCGCCGTGATCTTCGGCTTCGGCTCCATGCTCG
Organism: Bifidobacterium vansinderenii; assembly: GCF_002234915.1. Lineage (GTDB taxonomy): Bacteria > Actinomycetota > Actinomycetes > Actinomycetales > Bifidobacteriaceae > Galliscardovia > Galliscardovia vansinderenii. The sequence continues at coordinate 35,177 of NZ_NEWD01000007.1, forward strand.
GTAAGCTCGTCTCCGACTCCGGCGGCGGCCACCGCATCGCCATGACGCTGATCAAGCGCTTCGGCCGCAAGCACATCCAGATCGCCGTGGTGCTCGCCTCGTTCATCGTGGGCATCGCCCTGTTCTTCGAGGTCGGCCTCGTGGTGCTGCTGCCGATCATCTTCGTGATCGCCCGCGAGCTCGACATGCCGCTCATGTTCCTCGGCATCCCCATGGCCATCACACTCAACGTGGCGCACGCGTTCCTGCCGCCGCACCCCGCGCCCACCGCCATCACTTCCACGCTCGGCGCCAACATGGGCCACGTGCTGCTCTACGGCATCATCGTCTCCATCCCCACCATCATCGTGGCCGGACCGCTGTTCAACTTGCTGCTGCACAAGTTCAGGCCCGACCTGTACCACACCGACGTCGAAGTGACCGCGCTCGGCGAGTTCAAGGAGTTCAAGGAGGAGGACACCCCCGGCTTCGGCATCTCCGTCGTCACCTCCATGATGCCGGTCATCCTCATCGCCGTGGCCACCATCTGCTCGTTCGTGCTGCCCGAAGGCAACGTCGTCAACGAGGTGATCCAGTTCGTGGGTGCACCCGACGCCGCCATGCTGCTGTCCATGCTGTTCGCCGTGTGGACCATGGGCCTGGCCCGCAAGCGCACCATGGCCGACATCGCCGGTAGCATGACCGAATCCGTCAAGCAGATCGCCATGATGCTGCTCATCATCGGCGGTGGCGGTGCCTTCAAGCAGGTGCTCGTCGACGGCGGCATCTCCGACTACATCTCCACCATGTTCTCCAACATCAACATGCCGCCGCTGATCGCCGCCTGGCTCGTGGCCGCCGTGCTGCGCGTGTGCCTCGGCTCCGCCACGGTCGCCTCGCTCACCGCCGCCGGCCTGGTGGCTCCGATGGTCGCCATGTCCGGCGTGAATCCGGCGCTCATGGTGCTGGCCGTCGGTGCGGGCTCCGTGATCGCCGACCATGTGAACGACGCCGGCTTCTGGATGATCAAGGAGTACTTCGGCCTCTCGCTCAAGGAGACGTTCATGTCGTGGACGGCCGCCACCACCGTGATGTCGGTGATGGGCCTGATCTCCGTGCTCACGCTCTCCCTGTTCGTGTGATCGCTTCGACGACCACCTGATATGCGGCTGTCAGATCTGGCAGCCGCATTCTTGCGTTCGCAGGGCTCGTGGACGGCAGGGGAGTCATGGGAACGTCGATGCCCGCGCTCGCAAGATGCGGCGCGCAAAGTCTTCGATACAGCTGTGCCGCCTTGCCTCCGGTCGTGAATACATGTGCGATGCGCGACGCTCGGATGATCGGTGCAAGATCGTTCGGCACGGCGTTGCGAATCGACGAATCACTGGCGCCCACGATGTCGCATTCGGCGATCACGTCCCACAACGCGAACCGATGATCCAATGCGAACTCACGTCGTGCCTCCGGTTCGGCGGCGGGCGTCGGCTCGTCGAACAGCGCGGCCATCACCGGCCAGAACCGGTTCTGCGGATGCATGTAGTAGAACGACGCCTCGCGCGACTTCGGACTCGGCATCGAACCGAGGATCAGCACGCGCGAATCCGCATCCCACACCGGGCCGAACCCGTGGGTCACGTGGAGAAGGGGAGAACTTGGGTGCATGGCCATGGTGTCTAGCGTAATTGCGGTTCACAAATCGAAGAAACCTCGGGATGGGTGTTGAAAATCCGCGGCACGATTTCCATATCTTCGATTTGTGAACCGCTTCTTCTGAGGCGTCGTCCGCAAACGTTCCCTATTGGTGCTTTTTATTCGGATTCTTTCAAAAATTCCGAGGATATGTTCGATTCTGTGCGTGTTGTGGTTCTTGAATCTGAAGAATGGTGGAATTGCGGTTCACAAATCGAAGAAACCCGTAAAACGTGGTGATATTTCAACGGGATTGGTTGTATATCTTCGATTTGTGAACCGCTAATGGCGTTTATGAGGCTTGGCATGAATCTTCGCGGTGAATCGCGTCGACTCGATCTTCCATACCGCAACGCTCGCCGCCTGCTGCGGGGTGAACGGAATGTTCGCGGTGCCCATCTGCTGCTCCATGAGCAGCTGCAGACCGCGGATCTTCTCATCCACGTCGGTCACGATGCTCGCCGTACCGTTGCCGATCACCGATTTGAACGCCTCGCCCCAATTGCACCAAGCGCGTCCCTCGATGATTTCCCGATCCGTGTTCATCTCGAACGCCACCGGCAGCGCATTGCCTGCCGCCGTGATCGCATCATACTTGCGGCCCTCCGGCGCGGAATGCATATACAGGGTCAGCGTGCCGGCGAGGTCGCCGGTATCTGCGGCGCCATCGGTATTGTCGGTGTCTCCGGCGTCGTATGCGAATCCGAAGTTCATCGGCACGATCGTCAGCCCCTCGGCGTCCACATACGACACGTGCACCACATCACAGTGCCGCACGATATCAAGCATCTGCTGGATATCGGTCACTTCACGGTCGGCGCGACGCATACGCCGATGCGCGCCGGCGATGGTCTTCTCATCATGGCGTTTGGCTGGCTTGTGCAGAGCCGCAAGATCCTCGGGACGTTCATCGGTCATGATCGCCACTGTAGTCGCCGCGCGTAAAGGATGATGGCATGATTCCGGGTGCCGGGCGATGGCCGATTCGACGGGCGACGCCTCGGAAGCGATTGGGCATATGGGGGCGTGGCCGTGACGCTGAACACGTACGCGGCCCTGTTCCCGAGCAGGCTGGATGATGTGGCGGACGCCTTGGAACGCAACCGCGCCGCCGCCATCGTGTCCCATCGTGTCCCGAAGCAGTCGTAGCGGATATGACGAAGCCCTTGGATCCTAATGTTTCCAAGGGCTGTGTGGTGACCCCGGCCGGGTTCGAACCGGCGACCTACAGATTAGATTCAAACCGTGTTGGCAGATGCCGACTGACTGTAAAAGGTTGCAGCAGAAGGGGTATTTGCCTATTGAAGGGTATCGATTGGTTGCAACCTGGACTAGCTGATTACGGCAAAATGAGTAGTTCAGTGCGTCCCAATTGCGTCCAGCAGGGCAGCGGATCCGTGCCCGATGCCGGCGCTATCAAGATTGGCCGGCACCCTCTCACATAAAGTGTCCAAAGTGGCCGACATGGCCGAAGTGTCCAATGGCAGTGGATCCACAGCAGGTGCCTGCGCTACCGACATCAGCCAACCTCCGGTCCGACAGCGCTGCGGAACTGTATGATGAAAGCAATGAAGCGCCCTAGATTGACACCTCCTTTCAACACATGCGGTGACGCATGTGGGTGACATTCTAGGGCGCTTCATTGCTTTCACGGGAATGGTGATCCCCGAAAAGAGCAAAGGCGCTCAACTGGGATACTCTCCGTACCCCGATCGTCGGGGTGACGCAACGGTGACGGTAACCGTAACGCTTATAAGGCTGGAAGCCAAGCGCGACAACGGTCTTAGCCGTGACATGTCACGGATACGAATCCTCGGGGAGATATCGGCCCTATGCCGGTGGTGGCCTTGAAGGCTAGGGGAGGGTGTATCCCCCTACCCCTATGCCACGTCCACGACGCGGTTGCCCTTCACGGTGTCGTACAGCAGCTGCGCCGGTGTCGGGGAATGTTCTCCTGCGCCGAAGAAGCTGCCGGTGTACAGGCCGAATGCCGAATCGTCCGCCAGTCTTTCGGCGATCTCCGTGTCCACGGTGGAGTCAGGCAGTCGGTCGGTCGTGCTGGCCATCGGAGTCGTCCTTGTCGTCGAGAAGGTGGTTGAGAGCTACCGCGCACAGGCAGTCCGAGATACGGCAGAGCGCTTCAAGGCGAATGAGTTCGCCTTCCGTGGCCAAGGTGTTGAACGCCTTGGCCCTGTTGAGCTTGGCGGTCATGTTGTCGCCCTGCATGGACTGGGGGAGGGCGAAGTCGTTTTCCGCAATGTTCATGATTGGTCCTTTCACTCGTTGTCGGTGGTGTCGGTGGTGGTGATGATGGAGAGTCGGTTGGGGTGGACGACGCCGAAGCCGAAGCGGAACGTGCTGCGCATGAGCGTGATGTCACGCTCGAAGTACCTGTCCCTGCTGGCGTCGCCGGACACGCCGCCTGCGGCTGCGATGATCTCCCCCTTGTCGGTGATGATGATCTTGTCGGCGGGGGCCTGCGCGTTGAGGGTTACGGGGATGCCGAACAGGACGGGGACGGGCGCGTTGGCGACGTCCGGGCTGATCTGCGGGGTGCCGTCCGCCAAGCGGAGTTTCAGCAGCTTGGCCCATGTGCCGTACCCCATGATGATGTGGGTCGGGGTGCCGCCGTTCTCGCTGATCTGGGTGATGCCGTCGATGATCGGGTTAAGTCCGTCGTTGCTGTCGGCGATGTTGCCGGCAACGGGGATGCCGGGATAGTTGAACAGTCCCGTCACGCCGGACGCGCCTTCGGCGGGCGCGGGATTCTGGAGGAACACGGCGTCGGCCTTGGCGATGATGCTACGTGCCATGCCTTTCCCGAGCATGGTTTTCACGCCTGCAGCGTAGTTGGCCTCATTGGTGATCGGGTTGATTACGGCGACCTTCTGCGTATGAATGGTCAGAACGCTGACAGCGGCGTTGCCTTCGGGGATTTCCTCGCCTTCCTTGACGATCTGCGCTGCGGGGAGGGTTTCGACGTAGGGGACGTTGAGTACCGGAGTGTCGCCCTCGACCTGTCCGCCTGCGGTGGCGTGGGTGAGGATGAGCGCGTCCGGGATGATCGATTCGGCCTGAAAGTAGTTCGCGCTGTATACGCTTGGCGCGTTTCCTGTGGTGACTTCCGCCATGTTTTTTCTTCTTTCCGCGCCCTCACGGGCTGCGAAAAAAGAGGAACGCAGTCGTCGGGCGCAATAGTCGTGTTGCGCCGTCCGGCTGCGTTCCGTATAACCTTCAAACGAGACCGATCATTTGAATGGCTTACAGGGGTTATTCTACACCCTGTCGTGTTTCCTCCCCTGATTGCTGTTGCTGTGCGAGGGTTTTCCAGTAGCGTTTCTCACGTCGGCGTCTGGCGGATTCCAAGGTGAGGGACTGGATTTGTCGTATGAGCTGCGCGCGGCTCATGTGCCGGTAGGGTTCCGGCTCATTGGCCCTGTCCGTGTCCATTCGGGGTGTCCTCCGTGAGTCTGTCGCCTATGCGGGTGAGCTGGTCGGCTATCCGGCACAATGCGTGCAGCATGTCGTCTCGCTGTCCGCCCTGTCCGAGTTCCGATAGGTATCGGTCCTCGAGGGACTTGTGTTTGGTGCGTGTTCGTCGTCTCGGCACTGGCTGTCTCCTTGCTGTTGTTGCTTGGCCTTCTGGTAGGCGCGTATGAATGGCGTGGGGTGCTTCCATGGCTTGCCGTGGTGGGCTGCCTGTCGTTGGCTGAGTGCCTGCTCGGCCGGGGGGATCCGTACCACGCTCATTCGGCCCCCGTCGTGGACATGGTGGGCTGCTGGATCCGCGCGCCGGGGTAGCGGCGGCGTATGGTGCGGACGACGGACGCCATGTCCAGAAGCCATGAATGCAGTCCCATGACGTTCCCGGCCAAGCGTTCCAGATCATCGGGGGATGTCACCTGAATGTCGTCCGTCTCCAGAGTGAAGTCGATCAGCTGGTCGTCCCTCCCGTCAGTGGCGATGCTTGCGACGAAGCCGAGTCCGAAGAGAGGGGCCTTCCCCGTGTACAGCAGGGTGTACGAGTTGTCCATGTCGTCCGGCCTGCCGTCCGTCCATTCCTCGAGCCTGCCGGGCCTGTATTCCGGTATGGGTTCCCGTTCGCATTCTGCGACGAACTCGGCGAACGGCATGTTGAACGCCTTGGCGAACCGGTCCATGTCCTCGATGTTGACGGAACAGTTCGCGTCGAGGATCCGGTCAAGCAGTTCGGGGTGGATCCCCGAATGGTCGGCCAGATCATCGCGTGTCCAGTCGCGCTCGTTGGCGAGTCGGGCCACGACGTCCAGAATGGCGTCGTCCCCGGCGTTGCTGCTGCGTGGTGGCATGTTGTGTTCGACGGTGAGCGTCGGCGTGGCTGCGGTGGGCGTGGCCTGCACGCCTTCTGCGGCGTCGGACGGTTCGGACTGTTTGGCCGGTTTGGACGCTTGGTGTGTGAGGGTCATTTCGTGTACTCCTTGGGGTTGTTGCTGGTTGCGATGATGTGGGCGAGTCTGGTGAGGCTGGCGCCGGTCACTGCCGCGTCGTCGGGCATGGCGGGCAGTTGCAGGGTGATGGTGTTTGGATTCCCGGTCATGATCGCCTGCGCGCACTCCGCGAGGATCCGCGCTGCCAAGAGTCGGGCTTGCAGGCGTGGCGCGTCGAGGTCCGGTTGGGCGCGGATGTCCAGAGTCGGCGGGTAGGTCTTCGGTGCGCTCACGTCGTCTCCATTCCCTCGAGTGGCGGTTGGATCCAATGGCGTGGCCGGCGTGGCGGGGGAGTGTCGGGCAGTTGCAGTGAGTCCAAGAGAAGCGCCGTCTCGCACAGGGGGCAGCTCTCCCACGGTCCCGACTGCTTGGCCTGCCGTGTGGCGGTGTGGTCCGAGTACATGGTCAGTCCGCACAGGGTACGGACGGTCACATGATCGGACATGGTGTAGGTGCGGTGGATGATGCATGTCATGGTGTCGTCTCGCTTCGTTTTCTCCGATGTATTGCGTCTATCTGGTGCCTACACTGCCTACACGTTGGAATCATTGGGTTCCGGGTACCTACATTGCGGTGCCTACTGGTGCCTGCAACTGCCTACATCGTGGCGTCGTGTAGGCAGTCGTAGGCAGTTGTGGGCAGTCCCGTGTAGGCAGTCGAAAGCGTTGCGGCAGTAGGTGTAGGCACTGTAGGCACCTATTTTCCGCGTTCCCTTTCGGGGGAGAGTGAGTAGAACGTGCCGCCTGTCGGTCTTCCCGAGGAAGGGGTGTAACTTGTGTAACTGTGTAACTATCCCCGACTGAGGCAAAGTTACAGAGTTACACAAGTTACACGGTTCCGGAAAGCGGGAGTGATACTTTCGACCACTCCGGAAAGTTACAGAGTTACACAAGTTACACGGTTCCAGAAGGGGGGCTGTCACTCTGCCGGTATCGGCTCATAGACACCCCGTTTCCGCTGGCGGATCCGTCCCGCATCCAAGGCCCTGCGCAGGTAAAGACGCGCCTTGCCGTCATCGATGCCGAGCGTGGCGGCGACATCCTTGGGCGAAACGCCCTCGGAGTGATCGTTCACGACGCGGATCACTTCGGCCATCATGTCGCCCACTGGCGAGGTCTGCCGGTACTCCCTAGCAGCCTCCGCGGCCTTCTCGAGACTGTCGCCGCACAGGGTCCATAAGCCGTTCTCCCCGAATTCCAGCAGGTAGTCACCCTCCGCGCCGTCCCTCGAGGTCACCTGAAGCGTTCCCTTGGACTCGCCACGCTTGCGGTCAAGCTTCAGGATCGCGTCGGCGGCGCCGGCCACGCCGTTCGTTCCCGACACGCTGTCGAGGAAGTCGCCCGACTCCGCCTTGCGGGTATGATGCACCACTATCATGGTCGCGCCGTCACAGTCGGCCACCATCTCCTGAAGATCGCCCAGAAGCCGGTAGTCGCGCTCGTAGTCGGTCTCCCCTCCGCGCTTGGGGGAGAGCACCTTGTATTTGCCGAGCGTGTCCAGAATTATCAGTGGCTGCTTGTCGCGGTTGCTGCGGAGGAACTGGCCCACCACTTCGGTCAGGCTCATGTTTTCCGGGATCCTCACAGTGAACTCGAGGTTGTCCGGAACTCCCTTGTCTGTCACTCCCAGTGAGTGAAGACGATTCTGCAAGCGTCGGAAACCGTCCTCGAGTGCCAAGTACAGTACCGGCCGTTCGTCCACCTTGATGGCGCCGAACGCATATCCTCCGATCGCTGCCGTGTACGCCAAGTGCAGCGACAGCCATGACTTGCCGATCTTGGGTGCTGCCACGAGCAGCACAAGGCCTGTCTGGATCACACCTGTCACCAATTCCTTTACCGGGGGAAATTTCATCATCATCAGTTCCGAAGCCTTGCATGACTCCTGCTTGAGGAAGTCCCTGATATCCTTCTGGGTCATTGCGTTCTCCGCCACGTCAGACGTGGTGAAGATATTTTCCGATGGTTCATCGCGTTGCTTCTGATCCGTCATCATCCTGTGGTCGAATGTCACTGTCATAGCGTGGTCCTTACGTTCAGTGGCTCATAGGGGTGTCCCGCTGCGGTGCGGGGGATGCCGTCTCCCCGGTACCAACCGCGTAGTGGGGGTGCGCCGTGCAGCAGCTCGGCTTCGTACTGGCGGCGCGCGTTCAAATATTCGTGGAAGTGGATGGCGCCGGGCGTTTCGTAGAGCGCCCTGAGCGCCTGCGTGATGTCCGTCATGGGTCTAGCCTTCGTCGGCCTTCATCTGCCTGTGGTCGGCGTTGTGGACTAGCCACGCGCACCACATGGCGGTCGCCTGTTCGGGGTCCAAGCGGATCTCGCCTGCGGTCAGTCCCTCGCCCTGAGTGATGAGCATTCCCCCGTCATCGAGCATGGTGACGTGCAGGGGACGCCATGGGCGGGCGTGGTTCACGAGGTCGAGCGTGTCCGTGTAGACTGGATCCTGATTCAGGGCTTGAGTATGTACCGAATCATTCTTATTGGGCGTCTGGGGTGCTGCAACACTCCGGGCGCCGTTCTTCTTCCTGTTCATCACTGGTTGCCCTCCTTGGCTTCGGCGGTGCTGGTGTAGGTGTTCCTAGAGATGAAGTCCAAGACGTCGGACTTCTTGTAGCGGACCACGCGGCCCATCTTCACGAACGGGATACCACGGCCCTCGCTGCGCCAGAACGCGAGCGTGCTGGTCGGGATCCCCGTCGTGTTGAACACCTGCTGCGGACTGTTCAACGGATCCAGCTGCGCGGCGATGGCGTCCAAGTCAGACGACGGGGTGACGGTCGGCATAGACATAACAACTCCTTTGGCTGTCCTTATGTTGACTACTTAGTCAACATTGCAATACTGAATATATTCTTATGTTGACATATGTGTCAACATAAGAGTGTCGAGTTGTTTATAGTTCAGTCGAGATTTCGACATACGCTTTCCATATGAATGAAGATCTGACGATAGGTCAAAACGTCAAACGCTTGCGTGGTGGAGTCTCCCAAGAGGAACTAGCGAAAAGGATGCGGGAGAAGGGATTCGACTTCACGAAAATGACTGTCTACAACATCGAACGCGGTAGACGGCAACTCCGGTTGTCAGAAGCAAGGGCAATGCTCGATATCCTCGGATACAACAAGCAGCAGGACATGGACGAACTGTTTGTGGATGGAGTTGACTCAAAAGTTCATGAAGCTATCAGAGATTTAAAAGTTGCCGTGAGCGATGCAGCGTCATCATGCCGGGATGTTTATACCTGCCGGATGGCGGCGGAATATCTTTTGGCCCCCTCTACCTATTCGTACGTTGATCCAGACGGGAATGTCGTAGAAGAGCCTGCGCCATCTGATGAAGCTATCGCGTTGTTGAAAAAAGTCGTTGCGGAGACCGAAGTAAATGCGTTATCCCGTAAGTTATCAACAATTTTGGCGACTGGCGATGATGCCTTTTCAGAAGAAGAAAAATGAGTGGCTGCTCGAGCACTGGTGAATGGTGATGTGTGATGGCTAAGGCGTGGATAGTTGACCGATGGCTGAGGAAGGACGCGCCGGCAAGCGTGAAACGCCGGCTCAACGCCAGTCGTGATCCCCTCAAGGCCAAGATTCCCGACCAATACAAGAGCGCCCGATACGGGCAGGGCAGTCGATGGTCTGTCCAATGGTTCGAAACCGACGCGAACGGCAAACGCAGGAAGGCAGGCAGAAGCGTCGAAACCAGAGCAGAGGCCGAACAGCTCGTAACGCGGATCTCCGCCGACCAACTCACCGGGCAGTACGTCACGGTCGAGAACCGCAACCGGCCCTATGGCGACGTCTGGCGGGAATGGTTCAACGCCCAACACCATGTGAAGGATCGGACGGGCAACCGGTACGAAGACGACTACGACAGGTACGTGAAACCACGATGGGCGAACGTCCGGATAGGATCCATCGACGCCGTGGCGATAAACGCATGGGTGGGGCAGCTGCGCGACGGTACCGCCGTGCACGACTTCAAGACCAAGCATTCCAAGAAGCCGAGGAAGCCGAAACCACTGTCCGCAAGCTCTATCAAGGGCATAGTCACGGTCGCGTTCGGCGCCACGCTCGGCTACGCGGCCAAACGACGAATCATCCCCTTCAATCCCATGGACGGGGTGAGCCTGCCCAAGGACAACGAGCCGGACGACCCCGTGTACCTGCGCTACGAGGAAGTCGAGGACTTGGCCGGCGTATGCGACTCCCGGAACGCCCTGATAATCCGAATGCTGGCGTACACGGGGCTGAGGCCCAACGAGCTGTTTTCCCTGCATATCGACGCCTTGGACTTCGAACGCCGGCGTATCCGAGTGGTGCGTAACTTCACCGAAGACAGGAAGGGGCACATAGTCGAGGGGTCGCCGAAGACGTGGGAGACTCGCACGGTCGCCATGCCCGAATTCCTGATCGACGATCTACGCGCCCAGTGCGACGGCCGGCCACTGGAAGCCTACGTGTTCACGTCGCCCAGAGGCAGGGCGGTGAATCTGGCGAACTGGCGCAACCGGGAGTGGAAGAAGATCGTTCTCGGATCCGGCGTGGAAGTCGAGGGACTGACCATCTACTCGCTGCGTCACACGTACGCGAGTCTGGCGATAGCGGCCGGCTGCGACGTGAAGACGCTGCAGAAGGCCATGGGCCACAAGGACGCGGCTGTGACGCTGAACACGTATGCGGCCCTGTTCCCGGATCGCATGGATGATGTGGCGGACGCGTTGGCGAAGGCGAGGGCATTGGCGTTGAGTGCGTCCGATGGCGTCCATATGGTCGAATACCCGGTACGGTAAGGCCCTTGGATCCTAATGTTTCCAAGGGCTGTGTGGTGACCCCGGCCGGGTTCGAACCGGCGACCTACAGATTAGAAGTCAGTTGCTCTATCCAACTGAGCTACGGGGCCGAAAAGCAACGAGAAGCCATTGTAGCAACCTCATGCCATTTTCGCCATGACGTGAGTCACACAGATCGCGGGATTTTGCAAAACCCGGGCAACAGGATTCCTTCAGGCTCGTTCCGTCCTACGATGATGGATGCGTATCCAACCCCCTCATCGCTCGGAGGACGCCTGTTAGCGTAGGCCAATTAACGCAGGCCAATCGGCACAGGGGGTGTGAGCGATGCGCGGGAAGTGGATAGTATTGTAGGTTGGCGTCGCGAGCCGGGTCGGCCACGACGACGTAGAGGGAAGGGTGATGATATGCAGCTGAACATGCTGGCCAGCTTGACCACGGAGCCGGCGGGAACTCCCGTCGAGCCTGTCACCGGACAGATCGTGCCGCAGAACGGCGTGACCAGCGACATCGTCTACGTGATGTTCCACGGTTACGGCAACGACGAGCATGAGATGGTCCGCATCATCACCGCAGTGGACCCCGGCTGCGACTACATCTCCGTGCAGGGCCCCATCCATCGCCAGTATCTCGGCGGTCACGCCTGGTACAACAGCACCGACTGGGATGATGCGCAGATCCAGTCGCAGTGCTCCGCCATCGGCGATCAGGTCGTTGGCATGCTCGACTCGTCGGCGCTCAAGGGCCGTCGCAAGGTACTCGTCGGTTTCTCTCAGGGCGGATACCTCGCATACCGAATTCTCGCCGACCATCCCGATATGTTCGCCGCGGCCGTGCTGTTCGCCCCGTCGTTCCACGACGCGCAGGTGCGATTCGTTGAACCGACCCGTCGCCCCAAGGTGTTCCTCGGCTACGGCAGCCTCGACCAGCAGATCCCCGAGGAGCAGAAGTCCTCGATCCGCGCGTCGCTCGCCACGTTCGCCAACGTGGAGGAGCGTGCCTACCTCGGCATGCGTCACGACGTGTGCGATGCCGAACTCACCGACGTCTACCGTTTCCTCCAGTCGCTGCCGCGTATCTGACCGTCGCGTATCCCGTCACTCGTGGCGTATGCCACCGTCGTATGCCACCGTCGCCCATCGTTCGCGACACGTCGGCGTCAGCGGCACCGATATGGTCGGGTTGATATGGTCGGGAGGGATGGGACGAACTGACCGGAGGACGCGCATATGAACTGGCGATCGGACGTATACGGACGTGGTGCCGGCGGCTCCGGCAGTTTCGGCAGTTTCGGCGGCAGTCTGAGTGACGATGACGGATACTACGACGACGGATACGACGATTACGCCGCGAACATCGACGGTATGAATGCCGCCGCCGACGCGGATTCCCCCGCCTACGGCCATCAGGCCGACGCCATTCCCGAATACGAGCTGCGCAGCCTCGGCGGCACCGCCTTCTACCGCGCCTACGACGTCATCACCAGCGGGCGCATGCACAGCCTCCGCTGCGAAGTTGACGCCGACGGCGACACCGTGATCTCCGCCCTCGTCCACAGCAACGCCAGCGGTCGCGACGACTACGCCACGCACGCCACCATCGACGAAACCACTCACGAACTGGTCGACTCCTTCTGCACGTGCCCCGCCTACGGCGTCTACAGCACAACATGCAAGCACGTGATCGCGCTGATCATGCAATACAACGACCATCCCCAGGCGTTCGCGCAGATCGGCGACCCCACGCAGGCGAAAACGCATCACACCTCGCGCCTGCTGCAGCTCTACATGCGCCAACGAGAACACGAAACGGCGATGCACGCGCATGAACAGCGACTGAACCTGCTCAAACAGGTCAGCGCGCTCGCCGAATCCAACGGGGACATGGCGGGAACGGACGATTCGGCGGGCACTACCGACATGTCCGGCGTCAGCCGTCGCATGCCCATCGGCAGCGTGAGCCTGACCCCGTGTCTGCACCCGTCCAACGACGGATGGCGGCTGAAACTGCGGATCCGCGTGCCCCGCAACGGCATCGAATACACGGTGAAGAACATCCGTGCCACATTGAACGCCATCCAGAACGGCGACTACTTCTACTACGGTAAGAGACTCGGATTCGTGCACACGCGCGACTCGTTCGACGAACGCTCCCGGCGACTGATCGACGTGCTCACGCAGGCGCTTGCCATTCGTGCCGCGTTGGGCGTCCACGAATCGTATGACGGCTATTATCGGCGCAAGCCCGTGCTGAACGAGATGGAACTGATCGCCGACGAGGTCGTCGAACTGTTGGACGTCTATCTCGATTCGGGGGAGTGCATCGACTACGTTCCCGTCGGGTCGCCCTCCGCGACGTCCACTTCCGCGTCCGTCGTCTCTTCGTCGTTCCGCGAGGCGGTTCCAGTCGCAGTGATCGACGGCGATCCCGACCCGGGCATCACCGTGCGTGAGGATGACTCCGGCGACGGCTACGTGATCGACCACACCACGTATTTCGATCTGCTGGTCGAAGGGCGAAACACTGCCTACGTCGTTGTGCGGCAGACCGCCGAAACCCGTCGCCCGGTGTTCCGCAAGTGCAGCGCGCAGTTCGTCAAGGATTTCGACATGCTGTCGATCCTGTGCAATGACGCCGATCGCGGACTGTTCCTCAACCGCGACGATCTGGACATGTTCAGCCGAACCATCCTGCCGTATCTGGGCACGAACGTGACCGTGAACGAGGACGGCACGACCTCCACGCACGGCATTCCCGCCGAGCTGCCGAGCGATCTGCTGCGACGCAAACGTCTGCCCTGCGTGATCGAAACCTATCTGGACCGTGACCGCGACGGCATCAGCTGCGACGTGCAGGCTCGGTACGGCGACCAGCGGTTCCACGTGTTCGCCGGCATCGCGCCCGGCGACGTGACGCGTGACCCCGACGTTGAACGGCTGGCCGTGGAGGCCATACGGCACTACTTCCCGCAGCCCGACGACGTGGTGGCGCGCATCCCCGAATCCGACGATGACGCCATCTACCGGCTGCTTACCGAGGGGCTGCCGGTGCTGCGCGGGCTCGGCGAGGTGTTCTCCACGCCCGCGTTCGACGGCCTTACCGACGCGCCGCGGCCGACGATCCGCGTCGGCCTGTCCGTTGCATCCGATCTGGTGCGCATATCGCCCATTGCCGACGAGATCGATCCCAAGGACGTGCCGGCGCTGCTGAACAGCTATCGGTGCAAACAGCGTTTCCACCGTCTGTCCAACGGTGCGTTCGTAGACATGCGCGATGTGGACGCCAGCGCGATCGACGAAGTCGCCGCCGATCTGGGGGTGTCCGCCGCGAGCCTGGACGCCGGAACATTGGAGGTGCCCGCCTACGAGGCGTATTACCTCGATCATCAGGTCGACGACGCCGACAAGAGCGCGAGCTTCACGGCGTATCTGGACGGTCTGCGCGTGATCGACCCGGCCATGTATACGGTTCCCGCGTCGCTCGCCGACGTGCTGCGGCCGTATCAGGTGGAAGGGTTCCGATGGCTGAACGCGGTGTGCGACAAGGGATTCGGCGGGATTCTCGCCGACGAGATGGGTCTGGGCAAGACCGTGCAGATGCTGTCGCTGCTCGTGGCGCGACGGGAGCGGGGGAGTGCCGGCGAGGCCGATGATGCCGGTGCGGGGACTGGCGACGCGGGTGATGCCGGCTTCGGCAATGCCGCCGCCGGCAACGCCAATACCCATCCCAGTCTGATCGTCTGCCCGGCGTCACTGGTCTACAACTGGCTTGCCGAATGCGGCAAATTCGCGCCCGGACTGCGTGCGGCGGCGGTCGCAGGTACCAAGGCCGCGCGCCGGTCGATGATCGAGGCGGCCAAACGCGGCGACTACGACGTGATCATCACGTCGTACGATCTGCTGCGCCGTGACGTCGCCGACTACGACGGGCTCGACTTCGACGTCATGGCGCTCGACGAGGCGCAGTACGTGAAAAACCACGCCACCAAGGCGTCTCGCGCGGTACGGTCGATCCACGCGCGGCATCGGTTCGCGCTCACCGGCACGCCGATCGAGAACCGGCTGAGCGAACTGTGGAGCATCTTCGACTTCCTCATGCCCGGCATGCTCGGCTCGTACGCGCACTTCCGCGAACGGTTCGAAATGCCCATCCTTGCGGGCGACGAGAACGCGCAGGCCAAGCTGCAGGCGTTCGTCGGACCGTTCATTCTGCGCAGGCTCAAGGCCGACGTGCTCGCGGACCTGCCCGACAAGATAGAGAACGTGATCACCGTGCAGCTTGCCGGCGAGCAGCGACGGCTGTATGCGGCGCTCGAACAGCGGCTGCGTGACACGCTTACCCGGCAGAAGGACAAGGATTTCAACGAGTCCAAGATCCAGGTGCTCGCGCAGTTGACCCGGCTGCGGCAGGTGTGCTGCGACCCCAGGCTCGCGTTTGGCGAGCGGAACGAGGCTGTGGAATCCGTTTCGGAGTCTACGGTTGGTGGTCGAACCTCGAGTTTTGTGGTCGATGCTAACGACACGGCGACCACAGAGCCTGCGGCATCCAAGCCGGAGAAGGGCTCCCGGTCCACAGCCGGGGCTGTGAAGCCAAGAAAGACCACAAAACTCGGCTCCGCGAAGCTCGATGCCATCGAGGAGCTGGTGTCGAACTGCCGCGACGCCGGCCGCAAGATGCTGATCTTCTCGCAGTTCACCAGCTACCTCGACCTCATCGCCGAACGGCTGCGCGCCAACGGCGTCGACTACGACGTGATCACCGGCGCCACGCCCAAACGCACGCGCCTCGAGCTCGTCGACGCGTTCAACAGCGACAGCACCCCCGTGTTCCTCATCTCCCTCAAAGCCGGCAACACTGGACTCAACCTCACCGGCGCCTGCGTGGTGGTGCACGCCGACCCCTGGTGGAACGCCGCCGCGCAGAATCAGGCCACCGACCGCGCGCATAGGATCGGTCAGACACAGGACGTGAACGTGTACCAGATCGTGGCCAAGGACACGATCGAGGAACGCATCCTGAACCTGCAGCGCACCAAGACCGATCTCGCCGCACGGTTCGTCGACGCGGCATCCACCGGCGGCAATGCCATCGGCGCCCTCACCAAGGACGACCTGCTTCGACTGCTCGGATGAAGTTGACATATTCGCGGTTATTCGCGTGTATTCGCATCTGGTTATAAACGTGATCTGGATAACAATAACCGGGATTTGAAGGATCCAAACGTGACCTGCGTAACGTTTGTTATGGAATTCGTGTGCAACACATGGAAAATTGTTGCCGCGTAACAATCAGGTTCTTATAGTCGCAGATGTCAGTTGGAAATCAACGCCAACGACAACAACCATATACAACGTATAAGGAGCAGAAAAAATGAAGTTCGGTAAGATGATGTCTCTTGGTCTGGCAATGTCCGATTTCGCCGCCAGCGACTACGTGAACGGTGAGACCCTGAAGACCATGGCCTACGTTGCTCGCCAGCTCGAAGAGGAGAAGTGATTCGTCGATTCGCTGACTGCGGATCGTGATAATCGCTTCGGAATCATAGCGATTCCAAATATTTTAATATTGCAACTCATTTCCAATCAGTGAAAAGATGCGGCCAATGGCGTCCGTATTCTGTTCATTTTTCTTCTATTCTTTGTGTTTTTCTGTGTGCTGGTGGATTGAATATCCCAACGGTATTCCAGAGGAAGAGCAATCTTCGAGTTCTGAAGTTATCAGGGCGCATTGCAGACACCAATCTTCAAGTTCTGAAGTAGCAATGGCGGGTATTCGTTGAATGCGGAGCGCGGCAGAATTCCGGGGCAACGCTCCGGCTCACTCGTACTTCGGATCAGCCTTGGCATTGTCGAAGACGAGGTTGCGGTCGAAGGGATTCTGGTCGTTGCCCCAGTAGGTGAGCAGCAGATGACGCCCCTCCTGCCCCGACTGCCGTTCGATCGTGGGTCGCTGGTCCCAGTCGGTGGTGATGGTGAGGGTCTTCCCATTGTCGGTCTGGAAGTGGAAGTCGGCGTAGATGGTGGTGGAATCGTCGTCGGTTTCCTCGCGACGTTCCACTCCCTGATAGGTGACGGACACGGTCTGCGGCCCGGCCATCGCCGTCTGTATGGGGCCGATCAGCGTAAGCGCGGTGAGCGCGGCCACGATGATCGCACCGATCGTATGCGATACCAGGTTGGAATGCAGCTCGCCGTCGATCTCCTTCTGCGGCAGATGGACGCGCTCCCCAACGGTGCGGTCCCAGAACGTCACCTGCCTTCCGACGCGACGCAACAGTATGCGCTTGCCGATCATGTGCACCAGTATCCACACGACACAGCAACTGCATATCAATCCCATCGACATGTTCTTGTACACGCCTTGAATGCCGAACGATGAGAGACTGCCCGCCCATGTCAGCATCGTGACGATGATGATGAGCATGATGGCCATGAGTGTGCGGCTGAATCGCTTGAACGGTGCGGGGTTCTGCTCCTTGATCGGCGGCTTGGAGGACGCGGAGCTGCCGTTGCCGTTTCCACTGCTCGTGCCACCGGCACCGCCCGCGTTGCTCGTGTCTTCGGTGCTTCCCGCGTAGCTCATGCGACTCGTGCCGTCGGGGTTGGCGTCGGTCCCCGCCGATGCGAACGCCCGATCCATCGTCTCGTCCAGCTTCCGATCCAGCTCCGGATTCCAATCCGGGTTGGCGATCCGATGCCGTTCGTCGGCGGTGGCCGGCACGGGATGCTCGGGGTCGGGCCGCAGCGCCACGCAGACGAACGGCTTCTCATACCATGTCATGATCACGTATGTGCCCGGCGTGATGAACTTGTCCCACATCATGCCGTCGCGGAACGCTGACTGCGGGATCTGGTCGATGCCATGCAGAATCTCACCGTCGTCCAGACGCATGGTATGCGTGACGCTCGTGACCGTATCGCCGTCGGAGTCCGTGGTCTCCGTCTTCTTGTACTCCCAGATCATGCCGTGCGTAGTGCGCGGGCCTTCCCTCAGCAGCAGGATGTACGTGGCGATCTTGTAGAGGCAGAAGCACAGCAATGGCAGAAGCACGATGATTCCGATGACGTCACTGCCGGTGCTCTTCATCCACTGATAGGCCACCGGCTTCAGCAGATCGTAGACCGCTCCCCACAGATTCTGCAGCGAGATCAGGATTCCGAATCCGGCCAGCGCCATTCGTATGATCAGTCGGTGCATCCCCTACGACTCCTCTCGGCGACATTGACGCTCGACGTGCCGGACTCGTCCACGACGGCACACCCGGCATGCGACGTGTCAGACATGCATCTGACACGTGCCTGACACGCTTCCGATTCCAGTATTTCGCGGGACCGCAGGGCGGGGGAGTGCCTTCGCGGGGGATTCGTCCATTGTTCACCGGCGGGATTCGCTCCGTTCACCGATTTTCGGTGCGGGATTGCCGGATTGCCGTGTCGACGTGTTGCGTGATGTTCAAGTACGTTCGGTTGTCGATCCATGACGGACCGTATCCGGGCGACGTCGTTCGGATACGGTCCGCAGCACGACAAAAACCAATCGTATCCGAAGCACGATTTTCGGATACGATTCATTGGGGATTCGTGATGAAACGTACCCGAAGAGGACCATGCGAGTACGTTCCGCAACGATCGCAGAACAAAACGTATCGGAGCCGGGCTCCTCGAAGTCAGACTCCGGATCCGTCGCCGCCCCGACCGCCGAGCATCTTCAGACGGTACGTCTGCCAGATTTCGCTGAGCTTCTGCCCGTTCGACTGCCGCCGCCACACGTCCAGCCCCGCGCCGGACGCCTTGCCGCTCGCCGCGCGCGCCGCCGCCGTGGGCGTGGCATGCTTCGACCCGTCCTCCAACTGCAGCCTGCCGTCGCGCGTCACCGTGGCGATCCACTCCTGGCCGAGCCGCGGCCGCTTCCACACCAGCGTCTCGCCGGGCACCAGCAGTCCCGCATCGATCACCTGACCGATCGTGATGCGCTTCGACCCGTTCGTCGCCCGTCTGCCGCCGCGCGTCAGATGATCCTCGCTGAGCGTGGTCAGATCCACCTTGTCCGCGTCGAACCGGATCCGCCAGTATTCGGCGATCAGATGCACGATCTCCTCCTGCCGGCGTTCCAGCACGTCCGGCGTGAGCTCACGCACCGATTCGAGCTCAGCGGTCAGCGGATACTTCAGCGACTTGTGCTGCGCCAGAATCCGTTCGGCACGCGGCGCGTAACTGTCGAGCTTGGCGATCATCTGCTCGTTCGTGGACGTGAGCACCAGATTGCCGATCCGATCCACCCAATGATCGCGTGTCGCCTCCGGCCATGCCGCGAACGACGAGTTCGGGCCGATCCGCTCCGGCAGAATCCGCACCACGTTGATGCTGCGCGGCCGTACGATGCGCATGCCGGCCCGCTGATCGTTGGCACGCAGCAACAGTAGCTTCTTGAGCGTGCCTGTGGCCTGCAGTTCGCCGCGCAGTCGGGCGAGCGCGGTCTTGCGTTCGTCGTCGCCGATCGCGAATCCGGTGGACTTGTCGAGATCCTTGCTCTTCCTGAGATCCTTGAGGATCTGTACCACGCGCGTGCGCCGCATGGACGACGACTGCCGGGCCAGATTATCCACGCCGGTCACGCGTTCCAGAGCGGTCAGCAGCTTCACCAGCTTGCGCTGCCGTTTCTCCGACAGTCCGATCAGACCGTTGGCTCCCGTCGCGTCGTCGTCGGCCGCGGTCACGGCTTCCGCGAGCCCGCCCACGTTCGTCAGCGCCCACATGGCCACGGGTCTCCATTCGCCGGTGGGGAAGTCGTTCAATGCCACCAGCCAGTCCGACACCTCGGCCGGCAGATCGAACGCGTGCGGCCGGTTCACCATCAGCCACGCCCTGGAATACGGCACGAGTACGGTGTTGATGAAGTCGGTGGCCGTGCTCTTCTTCAGATAGTCGTCGAACACCTTGATGCGGAATCCGTCGACCGGTCCGCGCGCACCGGACTTGGGCGATGTGACCAGCAGCAGATCGTTGAAGAACGCCTCCACGTCATCGCCCAGCGGGTCGATCGCATCGTCCCAGCGTCTGCCGTAGATGTCGCGGTCGACCAGCGGAATCGACGATATCGCCTTGGCCTTGAACACGTCGGACGCGGTGAGCGGCAGTCCGCGCATGTTCATCACGTCGAAGATGCGGTGCGCTCCCGCCAGATCGTCGGTGACCACGATGATCAGGAACACGTTGCTCACCAGATACGTGGCCAGCGCCCGGCGTTCGTCGTCGGTCAGTGCCTCCAGCGCGTCGTACGCGGCCTTGGTGTTCTGCACGATGTTGCGCTGCGCGTTCGAGTCCATGTCACTGTCGCGCAGGTCGAACAGCGATTCGAGATTGCCCTCCTGCACGTAGTCGCGGAAGAACGCGGCGTCGCGCTCGCGCAGCGCCAGCCGCGGTTCGGCGTTGCGCCCGAACAGACGGTTGCCCTCCTCGAGGATCAGCGCGTTGAGGTTGGCGATCAGCTCCGGATCCTTTTCGAGGTCGCGCAGGATCGCGATGATGATGGTGAGCGAGGTGAGCCGTTGCTGCCCGTCGATCACCTGATACGCGCGTCCGGTGGAATCCGTGCCGCCCACGAGGATCAGCGAGCCGAGGAAGTACGGGTGGGCGGGGTCGTGTGCCGCGTCCTCGAGATCCTCCACCAGTTGCAGCATGTTGTCCACCTGCCATGAGTAGGCGCGCTGGAATGCGGGGATGACGAACCGGTAGTCGGTGGAGAACACCTTGCCTAGTGGCTGTTCGCTTGCGTTGATACCCATCCCGGCTCCCTTCGTTGGTTGGTTTTGACTATAGCCGTGCGCGCCGATCGATTGCGCCCGTCGCGGACGGTCGTCGCGCACGAGGTGGCGGTGCGTTCGTTGTGGGTTCGTCGTGACGCCGTTACGAACCTGCAACGAAAGTATCGGCCTCGGGGTAGCATCAATAAGTTTGCACAGGCCGGAGGAACCGGTCTGGATTGTGATGATCCGCGGCGTGACCCATCCGAATATGAATGCCTATGAATAATCGGAATATCGTTGCGGATTCATACCGATTGACTGTCTGCTGATTTTGTTTTGAAAGGCTGCCGTGCCGAAGCACACCACTGATTTTGACGATACCGTCGTGTCCGATGCCGTTGAATCCGATTCCATGACCGATATGAATGAGTCCGACGCCGATGCTGTGATCGACGACGCCGATACCGCCGGCGACGACGCTGCCGAAGTGGTCGCCGAGCCCGTCTCCTTCGCCGAACTCGGCGTGCCGAAGCCGCTCGTTCGCGTGCTGGCCGCCGAAGGCAAGACCGAGGCGTTCCCCATCCAGGCCGATACGCTGCCCGATTCGCTGGCCGGCCGCGATCTGCTCGGCCGCGGCAGAACCGGTTCGGGCAAGACGCTCGCCTTCTCCATTCCGCTGGTGGCCCGACTGGCCAAGCATGCCAGGGGCAAGGGATCCAACCGTCGCCATGAGAAGCGCGCCAACGGCAACGTGCCGCATCCGCTGGGCCTGGTGCTGGCCCCCACGCGCGAGCTGGTGAACCAGATCGACGAGGTGATCCAGCCGCTCGCCGCCATGATGGGCATGAGCACCGTGACGATCTACGGCGGTGTGAAGCAGGGCCGTCAGGTCGAGGGCCTCAACCGTGGCGCCGAGATCGTGGTCGCATGCCCGGGACGACTGGAGGATCTGCTCGGTCAGGGTCTGCTGTCGCTGGAATCCGTGGAGATCACTGTGCTCGACGAGGCCGACGAGATGGCCGACATGGGCTTCCTGCCGTCCGTGACCCGACTGCTCGAGAAGGTCGACCCCCGTGGCCAGCGCATGCTGTTCTCCGCCACGCTCGACCATGGTGTGGACGGTCTGGTCAAGCGATTCATGCACAACGCCAAGGTGCACGAGGTGGATGATGCCGACGCCCAGGTCGACACCATGACCCATCACCTGTTCGTCGTCTCGCAGGGCAACAAGGCCACGCTGGTGAACAAGCTCGCCGGCGGCAAGGGTAAGCGCATCCTGTTCACGCGCACCAAGTTCCAGGCGCAGAAGCTGGCCGCCAAGCTCGTCAAGTCCGGCATTCCGGCCGTGGACCTGCAGGGCAACCTCAACCAGAACCAGCGAGACCGCCATCTTGCCGCCTTCACGAGCGGCGACGTGAACGTGCTCGTGGCCACCGACGTGGCGGCTCGCGGCATCGACGTGAGCGACGTGACGCTGGTGGTGCAGGTGGATCCGCCGATGGACCCGAAGTCGTTCCTGCACCGTTCCGGTCGTACCGCGCGCGCCGGCGAGTCCGGCGACGTGGTGACGTTGGTGCTGCCGAGCCAGGAGCGTGGCGTGCGCGCCACGATGCGCCGCGCCGGCATCCAGGTGAAGTCCACGTGGGTCAAGCCCGAGGATCCGGCCGTCAAGGAGCTCGTGGGCGAGTACGCGCCGCTGGTGTTCGACTGGAAGCTCAAGGCTCCGGCCAAGCCGAAGACGGGCGCCAAGCACTCGCATCATGGCGGTCGCCGTGGTGCCGCCGAGCGTGGCGAGTCCAGGCGTGGCGCCGAAAACCGTGGTGGCGGTAAGCGCGGCGCTGTGGCGCGGAACTCCGAAGAGCGCGGCCGCGGTCGTCGCGGAGCCGACGCCCGGTACGCCGACCAGCATGCCGCCGAACGCAAGGCCAAGCGTCATGGCAAGAACGGTGCCATGAGCGGTGGTTCCTACGGTTCCGGCTCTCACGGCTCGCATTCGCACGGCGGACACACCACGTCCCGCGCCGCGCAGGGCTTCCGCAAGTCCCGCAAGAAGGCCGCCCCCTTCCGCGTCTCCCGCGGCCGCTGACGGTCCCTTCCGCTAGGTATTAGACATTCGGCTCCCCTCTTAGGGGAGCCGTTTTGCAATCCGCCCGACACCGTCGTCGGGAAATCATCCCGGGGGACTATGGGGGTGTCGTTCCGATTCGCGATACGCTGGAAACAGCGTCGTCATGCTGCGCGAAAACCGTCCGATACACCTGTCCTGCCGTGTCTGGCACGGCAAGGGTTGACCATCGGAGAAACCCATACGATCCTTGATCGTGCAGCGGCGATCAGCGATGGCTGAACGCCGTCGAGGAAGAGACGATCCGCCGACCGCCATCAACGCCAAGGTGCGTACGGTCGACGGCAAAGGAGGTGAGCCATGGGTGAATCCGAACACGGACCATCCCGACCCATCATCGAAGTGCGGAACCTACGCAAGGAATATCCGGTCGGCGACGAGGTCGTCGTGGCGCTCGAACGCGTGAACCTGCGCATACCCAAAGGACAGATCTGCTGCATCTTCGGCGAATCCGGATCCGGCAAAAGCACGCTGCTCAACCAACTCGCCGGCATGGAAAAGCCCACGCGCGGCGGCGTGATGATCGGCGGCGTGCCCATCTCCAGACTCGAGGAGCATGAACTGGCCGAATTCCGTCAGAAGCATCTCGGATTCGTGTTCCAGTCATACAATCTGCTGCCCAACCTCACCGCCGTGGAGAACGTGGCCATGCCGCTCATGTTCCGCGGCGTGCCCAAGGAACAGCGGGAGGCTGCGGCCCGGGCCATGCTCAGACGCGTCGGCCTCGAACGACGCATGAAGCACTTCCCATACCAGATGTCGGGCGGACAGCAGCAGCGCGTGGGCATCGCACGCGCGTTCGTGGCCAAACCGCAGGTGGTGTTCGCCGACGAGCCGACCGGCAACCTCGACTCCAAGACCAAGACCGACGTGATGGAGATGATGTGCTCGTTCGCGCGGCGACTCGACCAGACGATCGTGCTGGTCTCGCACGACGGCAACATGGCCTCCTACGCCGACCGCATCGTCACCCTGCTCGACGGCCGCATCATCGACGACACCATGAACGACTGACCGACTTTTCCCCCTCCCTGACGCGTGCAGCCGGCAGCCGCGGCAACGCCTGAGACCCTTCGCATTCGCTGCTGGGAAGCCGGCAGCCGCGAGACGCCTGAAATGCTCCGCATGTGCTTCCCCTTGAGGGGAAGCTGGCAGCCGAAGGCTGACTGATGAGGTGAACACAGAACACACAGTCGTCGAAGACGACCCGATCCACGACTGGCGAAACGAAACCGGCCGATGACGAATGCACAGGCGTTGCGGCTGGCTGCGGCGTCACCTCATCCGTCGGCTTCGCCGACACCTTCCCCTCAAGGGGAAGGCGGCAAGAGAGACCGATCGGCATGGCCTTCCCCGGAAGAGAAGGGAAGAGAGCGATCGGCTGGGCTCGACATCGTACTTGACAACAACGGAACTAGAAGAAGGAAACCCCCATGAACGTCACATCCACCCGCCGTGCGTCGGCCACAGACTCGCCGATACGCCGACTGATCGGCATGCTGCTCGCGGTCATGACGAGTCTGACGCTCGGACTGGCCGTCAGCGCGCCATCCGCGCTCGCCGACGACAACACCGGCGCATCCTCGGCGAACGGCACCGCCACGACCGCCACGGACAACGGCTCCGGCTCCACGCAGACCGTGATCGCCGGACCCGTGCCGAACATCATCGTCACCGGCTACACGTACGGCGGCAACACCGTGGCCGCGGGCGCCACGTTCCCGCTCAACTTCACGTTCCAGAACAAGGGCAAGGTGCGCGTGGAGAACATGGTCGTCACGGTGGACGGCGGCGAGAACTTCACCATCGCCGGCGGCACGAACACGTTCTACTTCGACCGTCTGGCCGCGGGCAACAGCCTGAGCCAGGAGGTGCAGATGCAGGCGGTGACCGGCGCGAAGAGCGGCGCGCAGGGCATCACCGTGAGCTTCCGCTACGAGTATGTGGATCAGGACCAGCGCGGCTCGAACAACACCGACATCAAACTGTCCGTGCCGGTGAGCCAGCCCGACCGTTTCCAGGTGAACGACCCACAGATCCCCGAGACCGTCAACTCTGGCGAGGAGACCACCGTCACCATGGAATACGTGAACAAGGGCAAGGGCGACATCGCCAACGTGGAGGCCACGGTGGATGGCGACGGCATCGAGGCGGTGACCAAGACCCAGTATCTCGGCAACGTGGCGTCCGGCGCGTCCGGTTCGATCGGATTCGCGTTCACGCCCACCACCACGGGCGAGGTGAACGCCAAGTTCACCGTCACCTACGAGGATTCCGACGGCCATCCGCAGACCAAGGAGTTCCCGGTCACGCTCAACGTGCAGGAGCCGCCGACCCCGATCGAGTCCGACACAGCCGCCGACGCGACCGTGCAGGAGCAGCAGGGCGTACCGTGGTGGGCGTACGCCATCGCCGCAGTCGCCGTGGTGCTGCTGATCGTCGTGATCGTGGTGGTGCGTCGCAGGAGGAAGCGCAAGAAGAAGGCCAGCGTCGACGAGGCCTGGGATGACTGGGAGAAGGGCACCGACAGTACCTCGGCCGCCGGAGAGTCTGCCGCCGGCACGGGTGCAGGTGCGGCAGCCGCGGACGGCGCCGCCACCACGGTCATCACGCCCAACGACGACACGATGGACATGCCCGCAGTCGCATCCGTCTCCGACATGCCCGGCACCGGTCTGTCCGGCACGCACGACGCACCGAACGGCGCTCGCCGTCGCGGCCGCTAGACGGAGCCGGCCATGCGTTTCGACGATATCCTGCGCCTGTGCGCGCAGAACATGTTCCGACGCAAATCACGAACGATCCTCACCGTGCTCGGCGTGATCGTCGGCTGCTGCTCGATCGTGCTGATGATCTCGCTCGGCGCGGGCGTGAGCGAACAGAACCGCGCCATGCTCAAGCAGATGGGCGATCTCAACATCATCACCGTGTACCGGCCCGGTTCCGATTACGGCACCGCGTCGAGCACGTCCACAAGCTCGTCGGGCACCGGAGCGGACGGCGAGGTGAAGCTCGACGACGACGCCATCGCGGCGATAAAGAACATTCCCGGCGTGGTGGGCGCCACCGGGCAGATGACGATCGACTATCCGCTGACGGTCAGCACCGACAACGGCCGCTACTACACGACCTACGTCATGATCGACGCGATCGACATGGCCGAATCCGCGACCATGGGACTGGAGCTTACCCAAGGCGAGTCTCCCAAACGCGCCGACGAGGTGCTTGTCGGACAGTACTTCGCCTACCAGTTCATGGACAAGTATCGGCCCGACGGCTACAACATGCGCAACCAGCCGTATGACGCCGGCGACGGTCAGGTGACGCAGTGCGACAACACCGGCAACTGCGAGACCGTGCCCGCGGACGAGGCGCAGAAGCCGTTCTTCGATCCGCTCAAGTCCACGATCACGGTCACGCTCGGATCCACGGACGGCTCGTCTTCGGGCCTCGCCGGCTCAACGGGATCCGGCGCGTCCGGTGGCTCGACCGGGTCAACGGGTTCCGGCGACGGCGCGTCCGGTTCGGGGGCGTCCTCGGCGAACACGTTCAAGTTCAAGCCGACCGGCATCCTCAAGGAGGACTACAACAAGGGGCAGGCCACGTCCACCGGCATGCTGCTGGACATCACGCAGGTCAGGGCCATGCTCGCCAAGCTCGACAAGTCGACGGCACTGAAAAGCACGTCGTACACCCAGGCGATGGTCAAGGTGAGCGACATCTCGCAGGTGCCGGACGTGGAACAGCAGATCCGCGACATGGGATTCGGCACCATGTCGTACGAGCAGATGCGCAAGGATCTGGAGCAGCAGTCGCGGTTCATCCAGCTCATGCTCGGCGGTATCGGCGCGGTGTCGCTGCTTGTGGCGGCGATCGGTATCACGAACACGATGGTCATGTCCGTGACCGAACGCACGCGCGAGATCGGCATCATGAAGGCGCTTGGCTGCTATGTGCGCGACATCCGCATGATGTTCCTCGGCGAGGCGGGTGCAATCGGATTCCTCGGCGGCATGATCGGTTGTGTGCTGAGCGGCGTGATTTCGTTGGGCCTCAATCTGATCGTGCTCGGCGGATTCAGTTGGGAGCATGTGCGGCAGGCGATCATGGGCGGCGACGACGTGACCAGACTGTCGGTGATCCCGCCGTGGCTGTTCGTGTTCGCGATCCTGTTCTCCATGGCGATCGGCCTGATCTCCGGCTTCGGCCCATCCAACAAGGCCGTAAGAATCCCCGCCCTCGACGCCATCAAGAACGAACAGTAGTCTCGAGGAATCGGCAATCACGATCGTGCGCTGCCGATGCCGTCCTGTGAACGAGCGGCAGACGTGTGGAATCGGCCGGTGGCCGATGTGGCATCGCTGCGGCTTCGCCGCGTCATCTCATCCGTCCGGCTATCGCCGGACACCTTCCCCTCAAGGGGAAGGCGGGTATAACCCGTTTGACGTACAAAGGGAAGCATGAGCCTGTTCATATTGCGGCAAGGACGAAATGCATACCGGCCCTTCCTTCCCCTTGAGGGGAAGGTGTCGGCGCCAGCCGACGGATGAGGTGACCCCGACGCAGTCGGCAACAACACAGTATCGGTCGTAGACCGATACCTCATTCACCACCGCTTCCGCTCACGTCTCCGCTATGCCGAGAACCCGGAAGCCACTCACAGCGCCGCGAGCGCGCGTTCGGCGATGTGTTCCGGCGTGAGTCCGTAACGTTCGCGCAGCGTGGCCAGTGGCACGCGGTCGGTGACTTCCTTACGGGCACCGAAGTTGATCACGCGCATCGGAGTCGTACGGATCGGCTGCGTCTGGTCCGTCCGACCGTAGTATGAGGCGATCTTCTCGCCCCAGCCGCCCTCGAGCTGACCGTCCTCAACGGTCACGACCACCGTGTGATCGGCGCGCAGCGCGTCGAGCGTGGCGACGTCGATCGTGGAGAACTGATGCGGGTTGATCACCGTGGCCGTGACGCCGCGCGCGTCGAGTTCGCGAGCGGCGGCCTCCGCGGTGGGGTAGGCGTCGCCGAGGCCGATCAGCGCGATCTGCGATCCGGCACGCGTGACGGTGTACCGCGCCCACGGGTTGCCGACGGTCGGTGTGACGGTGATGTCGCGCTCGTCGTGCGCGCCGACGCCGGCGGTGTTCTCGCCGATCGTCGTCGTGCCGCCGAACGTCGGATATCCGCCCAACCGTTCCGCAGCGAGCACGTCGTTGCCGGGCATGCGGATCGCCACGGGGCGTGCGGCCGGTCCGGTCGACCAGGCGAGCATGTCGAGCAGTTCGCGGCCGCTCGTCGGCGCCAGGCAGGTCAGGCCGGGAACGTTGCCGAACATCATGATGTCGCCCGCGCCGGAATGCGTGTTGTCGGTGCCGGAGATGCCGCCGCCGAAGATCAGCAGCGTGCCGGGCGCCTGGTTGAGCGCGAACTCCTGATGGATCTGGTCGTACGCGCGCTGGAAGAACGTGGCGCTCGTGGCCAGCACCGGCGTGCCGCCCGCACGCGCTACTCCCGCGGCGAATGCGACGGCATGCTCCTCGGTGATGCCCGTGTCGAGATAATGCGCTCCGGCCGCGGCACGCCATTCGCGGGTGATGCCGTTCGAACCGGGCGTGGCGGGGGAGATGACCAGCAGGCCCGGCTCGCGGTCGAATCGTGCGGCCAGCGCGTCCATCGCCATCATGCCGTACGTCTTGCGCGCGTTAAGGGGGGATCCGGCCGCGGAATCGGGGTTATGCCAGTGGTTGCTCTCCACCGACCCCTCCTCATCGCCGAGCCCCTTGCCCTTGAGCGTGTGGATGTGCACCACGATCGGATGGTCGATGTTCTTCACCTCGTCGAACGCGCGGACCAGCGCGGCCACGTCGTTGCCGTCCTCCACATACCGGTAGTCGAGTCCCATGGAACGGAACAAATTGCGCTGCGCACGGCCTTTCGATACACGCAGTTCCGCAAGATCGTCGTACATGCCGCCATGATCCTCGGCGATCGACATCTCGTTGTCGTTGAGCACGATGATCAGATTGCCGTGCAGTTCGCCCGCCTCGTTGAGACCTTCGAACGCCACTGCGCTGCTGAGCGCTCCGTCGCCGATCAGCGCGATCACATTGCCGCTGCCGCCCATGAGATCGCGGGCCTTCGCCATGCCGCACGCCAGCGAGATCGACGTGCCCGTATGCCCCAGCACGAACGGATCGTGCGCGCTTTCCAACGGATTCGTGAAACCCGTCACGTCGCCGAACTTCGACGGATCGGTGAACGCCTCGCGACGACCGGTGAGCATCTTGTGCACGTAGCTTTGGTGGGAGACGTCGAAAATAATGTGGTCGCGCGGCGAATCAAACACGTAGTGCAGAGCGATCGTGGCCTCCACCAGGCCGAGATTCGAGCCGATATGCCCACCGTGGGCGTGCGAATACGTGAGGAGCGCGCGGCGGATCTCGTCCGCCAGATCAGGCAGTTGATCCACGGCAAGATGCTTCAGATCGCTCGGACCGTTGATCCCCGCCAGAAAATCGCTCATCCCTGCTCCTTCGCTGCTCGCGCGTCGCTCGTCTTCCAAAGGCGAAAGCATAGCCGAAACCATGCGACCGATGCATCTACTTCGTACGATACCCCCAACATCTCCGTATCACGGGTGTTTGCGTTGGGCCCGCGTGGGCGTGTCTGGCACAGTTTGCCGTGTGCCGGCGGCACAATGAATACGACGACATGCCGAGCGAAAGGGAACGCCAATGAAGGCCGTATACGCGAACGATGTGAACTACGACGATCCGCTGTCCGTGCTGGAGGTGGGGGAGAGGCCCGAGCCTACGCCCCGCGAATACTGGTCCACGATCAGCGTGAAATCCGCCACCGTGAACCACCACGACCTGTGGTCGCTGCAGGGCGTGGGCCTGTCCGCCGCGCAGACGCCGATGATCCTCGGCACCGACGCCGCCGGCATCCTCGACGACGACATCCCCGTGCGCAAGGGGCTCAAGGCCGGCAGCGAGGTCGTGCTGTACACGTTCGTCGGCACCGACGGCAACGGCGTGGCGCCGGGCGAGAGACGTACCATCCTGTCCGAAAAGTATGCCGGCACGCTCGCCGAGAAGACCCAGGTGCCCAGCGCCAACGTGTTCGCCAAGCCCGCGAACCTGAGCTTCGACGAGGCCGCGGCGCTCGGCACCAGTTGGTTGACCGCCTACTCGCTCGTGTTCAGCGCCGCCGGCGTGAAGCCCGGCGACACGATCCTCGTGCAGGGCGCAGGCGGCGGCGTGTCCACCGCGGCCATCCAGCTCGCCCACGCGGCCGGACTCGAGGTGTTCGTCACCTCCCGCAGCGAGTCCAAGCGCGACCGTGCCGTCGCCCTGGGCGCCGACGCCGCATTCGAACCGGGCGCCAGGCTGCCGCGCAAGGTGGACGCCGTGATCGAATCCGTGGGCGCCGCCACATGGTTGCACTCCGTCAAGTCCGTACGCCCCGGCGGCACGATCGCCGTGTGCGGCGCCACCACCGGCGACCAACCCGGCGCCGAACTGACGCGCGTGTTCTTCCAGGACATCCGCGTGCAGGGCGTGACCATGGGATCGCGCGACGACTTCGCCCGTCTTCTGCGCTTCGTCGAGCACGCCGACATCCACCCTGTGATCGACTCCACGTACGCGCTCGCCGACGCCCCCGCCGCCTTCCGCAAGGTCCTCGACGGCGACGTCTTCGGCAAGGTCGTCCTCCACGTGTGAACGTGCCAGCGTGTGAGCGGCGGCATCGCCGCGGCGATACGGTGGTTGTTTTCACTGCGTAAAAACGGGTCACCTCATCCGTCGGCTGCGCCGACACCTTCCCCTCAAGGGGAAGGCGGCACATTTCGGGATAAGCTTCACTGCGTAAACCCGGCTTCCCCTTGAGGGGAAGCTGTCGAGCGAAGCGAGACTGATGAGGTGCCCCGCCGTGCGACGAGAACGTGTCGCCGCGTCGCCGCTGTCGGTGCCGCTGCTCGTCGTCGAACCGTCGATTACGAATATTTGATCGGTTTTCACAAACGCCGTTTATACCGATCCGGGAGGAAGCCGGGAAATCCTTGCAATCGCAACGGTCATTCATGCAACGTCCAGCGAACTTTCCGGCATCTTCCCGCGACATCCCGCGCGTGCGGCTGGAAACCATGACCGAAGTTCACTACGATCGCAATCAGTAAACGTGTGTGAAACAAGCTGACGAAACCTGCGATGCTTGCGCTGCGGGCGACGACCTGCACGGCAGGCGATGCCGGAACATGCCGGAGCGAACGCCAGCGATGAACGTCGAAACGACGGAATGGAAGGGGAACTCCCGATGGTCGATGCGATAGTCTTCTCCTCGGTAACCAAGACGGTGCTGACCGCGGACGGTCCCAAGTCGCTGATCAAGGACGTGAATCTCAACTTCGAGACCGGTGGCATCTACGGCATCATCGGGCTCGGCGGCGCCGGCAAGTCCACGCTGCTCAAGCTCGTCGACCACACGCTCACCCCCACCTCCGGCACGATCAGCGTGTTCGGACAGGACCTCGGCGCACTCGACGAACGCGGCCTGGCCGCCGTCAAGGCGCAGATCAGCAAGGTGGGCGTGTTCCCCGACTTCGACCCCGAGCGCACCATCCTCGAATCCGTGGCCATCGCCGCAGGCGAGGACCCCGAGGCGCGCGAGCCCGACGAGAAGGCGCGCGCCAAGGCGTTCCGGCTGCTGCGCGAGGTGAGCCTGCGCTCGCAGAAGGACACCTACCCCTCGCAGCTGTCCGGCGGCGAACTGCAGCGTGCGGCCGTGGCCCGCGCGTTCGCATCCAGCCCGCGCATCGTGCTGCTCGACGAGGTGACCGCCGCGCAGGACCACATTGAAAGCCTCGACATTCTGCGACTCGTGCAGCAGTTCGCCCACGAATCCGACGCCACCGTGCTGCTCGCCACGCACGAGATCTCCGCCGTCAAGGAGATCTGCGACCACATCGTGGTGCTCGACCGCGGCCTGGTGGTGGAGGAGGGTGCCACGCACGCCGTGCTCGCCGACCCGCAGGCCGCACAGACGCGCATCTTCACCCAGTCCGCGTCCAGCCTCGGCAAGGTGCAGACCCTGCTCGACGGCCATGACCCGGTGGTGGACCTGCGCCCTGGGCAGAAGCTCATCTCCCTGCGCTACGTGCACGAGGATGTCTCCGAACCGCTGGTCTCGCTGGTCACGCGCAAGTTCGGCATCGACGTGAACATCATGCTCGCCGACGTGCAGATCGTGGGCAAGCATCCGATCGGCGGCATCGTGGCGGTGTTCGAGGGCCCCGAACGCAACATTCGCGACGCGATCACCTTCCTGCGTTCCAAGAAGGTGCGCGTGGAGGTCCTCGCCGAGAACTGACGGCGGTCGGCGTTCCCGTGGCGCCGCACGCTCTGAGGCATCGTACTCCCTCCACGGGGGCTGTCAGGGCTGTACGTTCGCAAGG
Organism: Bifidobacterium vansinderenii; assembly: GCF_002234915.1. Taxonomy (GTDB): domain Bacteria; phylum Actinomycetota; class Actinomycetes; order Actinomycetales; family Bifidobacteriaceae; genus Galliscardovia; species Galliscardovia vansinderenii. The sequence continues at coordinate 67,420 of NZ_NEWD01000007.1, forward strand.
ATGACTGGCGTCGTGCTCCCTCCACGGGAGGGAGCTGTCATGCCATGCATGACTGAGGGAGGGCTACTGGCCGAACCGGATGCACCCTTCCTTCCTGATGCTTGGTTCCCGTTTTCCCCCGCCGTGCGTACAGTGGTGTCTGTTCTTATGGGTCCTTGAACGGGAGGTTCGACATGGCCGAAAACACGCCGCTGGTAGCGGTTGTTATGGGTTCTTCCAGCGATTGGGAGACGATGAAGCACGCTTGCGAAATGCTCGATCAGTTCGGCGTTCCGTACCACAAGCAGGTGATCTCCGCCCACCGCACGCCGGAGCTCATGGCCGACTTTGCCCACTCCGCGCGTGAGAAGGGCTTCCATGTGATCATCGCCGGTGCCGGCGGCGCCGCGCACCTGCCCGGCATGATCGCCGCGCAGACCACGCTGCCCGTCATCGGCGTTCCGGTACGCTCCCACGCCCTGTCCGGCTGGGATTCGCTGCTGTCGATCGTGCAGATGCCCGGCGGCATCCCCGTGGCCACCACGGCCGTGGGCAACTCCGGCGCCACGAACGCCGGCCTGCTGGCCGTGAGCATCCTGTCGACCACCGACGAGCGTCTGGCCAAGGAGCTGCAGGAGTACCGCGATGGTCTGAAGAAGAAGGTGGAGGAATCGAATGCCCAGCTTGTCTGAGGAAACCAACGGCGCGGTCAAGATGCTGCAGCCCGGCGCCACCATCGGCATCGTCGGCGGCGGACAGCTCGGCCGCATGATGGCCATCGTGGCCAAGTACCGCGGCTTCCGCATCGGTGTGCTCGACCCGACCCCCGACTGCCCGACCGCACAGGTGGCCGACTTCCAGGTCGTCGGCGAATACGACGACAAGACCGCCATTCACGATCTGGCCGAGAAGTCCGACGTGCTCACCTACGAGTTCGAGAACGTGGACGCCGACTCCATCGATGAGGTGCGTCATCTGGTCGCCGCCCCGCAGGGCACTGACCTGCTGCGCGTCACTCAGGACCGCATCAACGAGAAGACGTTCATCAACGAGCACGGCATCGAGACCGCCCCGTGGCGTGAGGTCAACGACTTCGACGAGCTCGAGGCCGCCATCGACGACCTGCACTACCCGTGCGTGCTGAAGACCCGTTCCGGCGGCTACGACGGCCACGGCCAGCATGTGCTGCGCAACGACTCTGATCTGGAGAAGATCCGCGCCCGTGGCGATCGCGGCGGCGGCTTCCCGCCGAGCATCCTCGAGGGCTTCGTCGACTTCGCGTTCGAGGCGTCGATCCTGGTCTCCGGCAACGGCAAGGACTATGTGACGTTCCCGATGGTGCGCAACGATCATCGCAACAACATCCTGCACATCACCGTTGCCCCGGCCGAGGTGAGCGATGAGCTGCACGAGCAGGCCCGCGACCTTGCGCTGCGTCTGGCGAAGGGCTTCGAACTGGCGGGCACACTCGCCATCGAGCTGTTCATCACCAAGGACGGTCGAGTGGTCGTCAACGAGCTGGCGCCGCGTCCGCACAACTCCGGCCACTACACCATCGAGGCGTGCTCCATCGATCAGTTCGACGCGCACATCCGCGGCATTGCCGGCTGGCCGCTGCCCGAACCGAAGCTGCTCAGCCCCGCCGTCATGGTGAACGTGCTCGGCCAGCATGTGGCGCCCAGCCGCGCGCTGATCGCCGACCACCCCGAGTGGAACGTGCACGACTACGGCAAGGCGCAGGTGCGTCACAACCGCAAGATGGGCCACATCACCGTGCTCACCGACGACACCGCCCGCACCGTGGCCGATCTCGAAGCCACCGGCGTGTGGGACGACCTGAAGTAGCCGAAGCATTCAGGTTCATTACCGTTCGCCCGGCTCCGGGTACGTTTGGTTTCCTTGCCGAAACACAACGTGCCCGGAGCCGGGCGAATGCGTACGTTCCGTTATTGTTGGCGGACATGACGTAATCGAATCTCCGGTCACGGTTACGTTGCGGTGCCTATGTGTGATGAATCGTAATCGAACCTGTTCCCACGGTTACGTTCTGTCATGGAAGCGAAATGGACCGTAACCGTAAGATCGGTCGGAGGAGTGGAACGCATTGGATGCCGCGCTCGACAGAAAGGCCCCGGACCGCAATGGATAGCACATTGCGATCCGGGGCCTTTCCGGTAGGAAACGAGAATGGATGAGGTTCCGTTCGGCGCTCAGCCGCGCTTCTTGACCAGATCCTCGGAATCCTTGTCCAGCGTGGCCATGATGGCGTGCTGGGCGTCCTTCACGTAGCCGAAGCCGCCGGCCTTGGAGAACGCGGTCTTGGCGGCCTCATCCTCGGAGACGGAACGGGTCACGCGGGCGATGGCGACCAGCACGTTCGGCAGCTGAGAGTCGGGCGCATCGTTGCCCAGCTCACCGTAGAACCGGATGGTCTCCACGTCGTTCGGATTGGCGCCATTGGTGGGAGCGGCCTTCAGTGCTTCCACGATGCCGCCGAGATACTGCTTCATTGGATACTCTGTTGGAATGCTCATGGCTCTCATGGTAGGAGCGTGCCCGCTGGCTGTTAAGCGCGGATCGCCACTGTTTTACCAATGGCAAACCACCGTTCACGCGCCATTGATCCGGGGTAAAATCCAAATGGGGCGTATACTTCTTTTTTCTCCGGTCTCTCCGTTCTTTTCCGGCTGCATTCGTATTGGCGAATGCCTATCCTCGAGTTCTGTGCACATTTGAAGATGCTGCCGGCATCTATCCTCGAGTTCTGTGCGCCCAATCGGCGAGTCGCCAGATATGGTCGTTGCGATTGCAACGCGCATACCTGCGATAGTGGTGATATGCCGCACAGAACTCGAGGATAGATGTCGGCGGGGGTGCGGATTCCGCACAAAACTCGGGGATTGCGCTCGATTCGGCTTCGGGGACAAGTGAGATTTCCCGGGTTTGACGAACGCGATGGGCGGATGCCCGAATGCGGCGATCACACGCCATGTAACTTGTTACAGAAAAACAAGGAGCCATCGGCTTGCTTCAAAACCTATATTCCGTTGTGATTCCAACGATTAACGAAGATTTCACCCACTTTTTGAAATCGGTTTCTTGCTGATATCGTTCTGAATTGTCACCGAACGACGATGTCGTCGGACGCCTGTCGGGGAAGACAGGTGGGAAATGAGCATGAAGGAGTGTTGTCATGGCCGCACAATATGTAAGCAACGGTCCGCACCGCGGAATAGCGGATGAGGATCAGCCGAAGTTCCCGTGGAAGCCGGGACTTGGTCTGCTCTTCGGAGGAGCGGGATGGTATTGGGCGGGCCAGGCCGTCAACGCCGTGCTGCTGCCCGCCAAGATCGGGCAGATCGACCCGCAGGGCAAGGTGGCCATGGTGGCCATTGTCTCCACGGTGACCATGGTGATCTCCATCTTCGCCGGCATCATCGGCGGCGCGCTTTCCGACATGACTCGCACCCGCTTCGGCTCCCGAACCCCGTGGATCGTCGGCGGCGTGATCGTGGGCACCGTTGCACTGCTGTGCTTCGCGTTCACCAGCCATGTGGCCGTGGTACTGGTGTCGTGGTGGGTGTACGCGGCCGTGTACAACGCCATGCTGGCGGCCGGCTGTGCATGGCAGCCCGATCAGGTGGCTCCCCGCTGGCGCGGCACCGCGTCGTCGCTGTATGGCGTGGGGCATCAGGCCGCGCTGCAGGGCGCCCAGGTGGTGGCCGCCCTGTTCGTGACCAACATCCCCACCGGCGTGATCATCTCGCTGGTCATCGGCGACGTGCTGTCGCTGCTGTCCGTGGCCGTGTGCCGCGAACCCTCCAACACGGACGTGCCCCGCGAAAAGTTCACGATCAGTGCCGCGCTCACCAACTTCCTGCCTCCGAAGGATGGCGGCCGCGACTACTGGCTGGCCGCACTCGCCCGCTTCCTGTGGATGGTCCCCGGCGGTATCGGCACCTACCGTCTGTACACGCTGACCGACTACATGGGCCAGTCCGAGGCCGACGCCGGCAAGTGGATGAGCTTCATGGCCCTGCTGGCCGTGATCGCCGCCGTGAGCTGCGGCATTATCGCCGGCCCGATCGCCGATAAGTTCCGCAGCATCAAGATTCCGCTGGGTGTGGCGATCCTCACCGTGGGTCTGCCGTGCTGGCTGCCGTTCTTCATCCCGACCCCGGTGATGTACACCATCTACGTGGCCGTCTCCTCGCTGGGATCCGGCGTGTTCAGCTCCCTTGACCAGGCGATCATGACCACCGTGCTGCCCAACCCGAAGAACGCCGCCAAGGACCTCGCGTTCCTTAACTCCTGCGGTGTGGTCGGCAATCTGTGCGCCCCGCTGCTCGCCGGCTGGGTGATTCACACCTTCGGCTACGCGGGTCTGTTCCCGATGGGCTTCATCGTGCTGACGCTCGCCGCCATCTGCGTGTTCTTCATCAAGAAGGTGCACTGATCCGGCTGATCGAGCCGATGGCTTGCGATTGATTCCGTGACTGATGGCCGTGGGGTCGCCTGGAGACAGGCGTCCCCATGGCCATCGTCGTTTTTTTTGGGGGGGGGCGGGTGAAGGACGGTCTGTTGTGGGATGGGATCCCTCCCTCTGTCATGACGTGCGTCATGACATCTCCCTCCCATGGAGGGAGAACCCCGGAGTTAGACGTGCTCCCTCCTGGGGAGGGAGCTGTCAGACGAAGTCTGACTGAGGGAGGGGCCCAACACCTCTTACCGATTTCTCGCGGAGCAAGCAGCCTCGCTTCGAACCTAGCTTTTTCCTACCGCTTCTCCGCCGGCGGGGCGATGGAGTCGCGGAGGATGAACCGCGACTCGAACGTCGTATGCAGATTGGGACTGCCGGGGCCGGGTTTTTCGAAGACCAGTTCGGCGGCGCATTGCCCCACGGCCCGGAACGATGGTCGGATCGTCGTCAGCGATGGCGTGACATCGGCGGCGAACGGGATGTCGTCGAATCCCACGACGGACAGATCGTCCGGAATGCGCAGGCCGAGCCGCTTCGCAGCCCGATACACGCCGATCGCGATGTCATCGGAGAACGTCATCACGGCGGTCGGCCGTTCATTCGGCCGCTCGATGAACCGTCCCAGCAGCTGTTCCGCGGCTCGGCTCCCGTCCGCGGTGATGCTTGGACACCGGGCGATCAGCGAGGGGTCCACGGGAATCCCCTCGCTCTCAAGACCCCGCCGATATCCATCCACGCGCCGGCGTGCCGAATCCTGGTCCCAGTCGCCGATGAAGGCGATCCGGCGGTGGCCAAGCATCGCCAGATTATGCACGGCGCGGCTCACCGCCATGGTCTGCTCGTACGAGACCGTGGCGACCTGCGGCAGTTGCGGAATCTCCGGCCTGCATAGCACCAGATACGAGCCGATCGACCGCAGCGCCTCATCATACCGGCGGATCCGCTCGACGTATTCGGGGGAGCCGTCCCCTGATTTGCCGAAGATCATGCCCGTGGCGCGCTGCTGCATGTACATGCGGATGAGCGCGCGTTCCTGGCGAATATCCGGCCCCGCGGTGTTGGCCGTGAACATCGCCCCGTGTCTGGCGGCCGTCTGCTCCATGCCGTCGATCACGTCGCTTTGCGTGCCGGACCTTGCGAACGTGATGTAGACCAACAGCCGCGGTCCGATGCCCATCATCGACTTCGCCAGCGTGTTGACGGTGTAGTGCAGGTCCTCGGCCGCCTGCAGCACACGCTCCCGGGTTCGCTCGCTGACGGACCCCTTGCCGTTGAACACCCGCGACGCCGTGGCGGCCGACACCCCGGCCTCCCGCGCCACATCCCGCAGCGTCACGCCATCCGTGCATCGGGGGCCTGGACTGTGCCGTCTTGTCATATCTGCTGATTGTATCTCGTTGGAATCGGTTTCGAACGATATAAAAAAGAACATTCGAACCACGCTGTCCGAATATTCCTCAAAAATGTGCTCGAACGGATCGGGAATCCGATCGGATATGTGCCTGCTGCTGGAGAACGGTTCTCAGCGGCTCTTGGCGATATCGATGATGGTGTCGTTCATTTCCTTGCTGCCGGCACCCATCGTGCTGGCCATCTTGGCTGCGCCGTAAAGAGCCATTCCGCGCATCATGGAGTTCATCTTGATCATGATCATTCCTTTCTTGGAGTGTGAAATCTTTTTCGTGCTGGTGTGAACCGGGGGAGAACGTTGGGTTTCGAGTGCCGTGGTTTTGGTGGACTTTCAGCCTTTTGAATCCCTGTTGTGTTCATCACAGCACCTTCACCATAACGCATGAAACCGATTTCAGCAAGTGGTGTGTTGGAGTTTGCCTGCCCTCTCATGCCGCACTATCGAGTTCGGGTGTCGCACCGGAGGCTGCCGGGGTGGTGTCTTCGGGCAGAACATTGGGCTGTATGAACTGCCCAGGCTGGCCTGCCCGAGCTGAACTGCCCAGGCTGGCCTGCCCGAGCTGAACTGCCCAGGCTGGCCTGAGCAGGCAGGCCTGCCAAGCTGACCGGTCTATGGGATGAGGGATGACAGCGCTGGCGTGACTGCACTGGAATGACCGAGCTGGCACGACTGCGCCGGGATACCCGCGACCTGGGATGACCACGCTTCCGGTCATACTGACGACAGTCCTGATGCGCGAAAGGGGAATGTCATGTCGGAAACGGAACGCACGCTGTACATCGGATCGCATCTGTCCACGGCCGGCGGCTGGGGCAAGCTGCTCGACCGTTCGCACAAGGAGGACGGCACCGCGTTCGCGTTCTTTCCGCGCTCGCCGTACGGCAAAAGGTCGAAGTCGCTGACGCCGGAAGGTGCGGCCGGCCTTGCCGGAAGTCTCGTGGCCGAACAGTACGGTCCGTTGGTGGCTCACGCGCCATACGTGTACAACTTCGCCGCCAAGGACGAGGCCAAACGCGAGTTCGCGGTCAACGCGATGATCGAGGATCTGCGGCTGCTGTCGGCGATTCGCAAGGCCGGCCAGCCGATCTATCTCAACGTGCATCCCGGTGCGCACGTGGGGCAGGGGAGCGAGACCGGCTGTCGGCTGATCGCCGAGAGCCTGAGCCGTGTGCTGATCGAGCTCGGCGAGGATGATGCCGTGGTGCCGATCCTGCTGGAGACCATGGCCGGCAAGGGCACCGAATGCGGCCGCACCTTCGAGGAGATCGCCACCATCATCGCCGGTATTGAGGGGCGTCTTGCCGAAGCGGGTGTTTCCGCCGTGTCGCGGGAGTTTGGCGAGCCGCTCGTCGGCGTCACGCTCGACACTTGCCACGTGCTCGACGCCGGCTACGATCTGGTGAACGATTTCGACGGTGTGCTCGCCGACTTCGATCGCGTCATCGGGCTCGACCGGCTCAAGGCCATCCATGCGAACGACTCAATTAACGGACTTGGTTCGCACAAGGACCGCCACGCGAACATCGGCGACGGCGCGCTCGGCCTGCCGTTCTTCGAGCGCATGGTCAACGACCTGAGGCTTTCAACGCTCCCGATGATCCTCGAAACCAAGGAGCTCACCCCGCAGACTCACCGCGACGAGATCGCCCTCATCCGCAGCTTGCGGCACTAGCGATGTCTGCTCCCCTCAGTCCGCTCTCCTCAGTCCGCTACGCAGACAGCTCTCCTCAGCGAGGGGGCCGAAGGTGCTGTTCCTGATCGCCTGTACCGCTTGGCTCCCCTCCCTGAGGGGAGCTGTCAAACGAACGTCTGACTGAGGGGAGCATGTGCCGGTCAGTATCGTGACGCTCCCTCGGTCGGTGTGACGTGCATCGCGTGGCTCCTCTCTCCGAGGGGAGCTGTCAGACGAACGTCTGACTGAGGGGAGCCGAAGATTAGACCCGAGATCTTGCCATTACCGCCGTGATCGTCAGGTCGGCGGCCATGATCGCCAGCATCATTCCAGCTCCGATGAGAGCGAGAATGCGTCCGCTGCCCGACTCCTGCAGCCCGCTCTGGTCGTACATCGGCCACGTGACGGCGGCAGTGCTCGCGCCAGGTCCCGGTCCATATTCGCATTGCACCTCGCCCACGGCATTGACCCTCGGATGAATGTACCGTGCTCCAAACGCCTGTACCTGATCCGATGTCGTATCGCCGGACATCGAAGCGTCATTCCCGTCACCCGTCACGGCATTTCCCAACGCCTCCAGCACCGCAGCCTTCTCCGCCGTGTGTGAAACAACGGGTGACGAATCCTTGTCGAGAACGGTCTCACCCCGCCATGCGGTCAAGCACATGTCACCGGTCTGTGAGGGCAGCATTGCGTAGGCGTTCACGCCCATCAGCATGATCAGCGTCACAGCAGCGAAGAACAGACAATGGCACATGCGCCCGATGAACGTCATTGTTTCACGCAGTGCATGTGCAGCCGAGCCGGAAGAAATCTGAGTGCCCTGTGGGCCCGAGCCATGAACATCCCGAACCGTCGATCGACGAACCCACGTCATCCGACACAACGTCACGAACAGCACGACCGCAGCAATAACTACCACGCCGGACGCAACCATGGACGCCGCCGGTATCCACCATCCCGCATTCGACGCGAACGTCACGACGGACCCGTCGCCGGAATGAACTGCACAATCTACATCAATTCGCGGCGATGGCAATGAGAACAATTTCCCGCCGCCGATCATGTCGCCGATCCTCGTCACGCGCACCCGGGCCTCGCCCCACCGCGTCACCGTCAGTGCGCCGGAGCCTCCCTGAGTAGCGGTCGTGAAGCTCGACTCCCCGCACGCCTCGAGATTGGAGACGTTCACCGCGCTCAGCATCGTCGCAGCATAAGCGATCAGGCCCAGAACCAGCGCCGCGAACGCGCCCAGGACCGCCATGCCGCCGCCTGTGAGATGTTTGCTGTGCCGGGTGCGTGTTTGCCGCACCGTATTCGTGAAATTCGCTGCCATGCTGTCCCGCCCCGCAACATTGCTTCCGTCATATCGATGTGATGCCGATTGTAATGCGGTGGAAGAAGGGAATTGTGCTCCGGGCGGCCGTTGCAAAATAATCAATACAAAATAATCAATACAGGGTAGAAAACCTGTCCGGATTTCATTCTCCGGAACCCCGTATCAGTTGCCGAACATAACAAAAAAGCGACCTCATCGGTCGCCTGCTTGGTAATAAATGAGAGTCGTACGCGGACGCCGTTGGCCGCATACTGTCTCTGTTCTTCTTCTCTGTTTTCGGATTTTTTTGTAAGGTTCCGAAGTTCCTCATCTAGCCCGGATCAGCGCTCGTCGTTGCTCATGGCAGATTCGGCGATCTGCTGGTAGGTGCGACCGTTGTAGGCGGTCAGCGAGGCGGCGCCCATGAGGGCCATGGTCTTCTTCATGCTGTCCTTGAAGCTCATTGTTACTCCTTGATTGATTTGATTGACGTTTGGTTGTGTTTTGTTATGCGTTGTTCGCGTTTGCGCGGGGGAGAGGCGTTACCGCTGGATTCAGCGGGCGTCGTTCTCGAGGCTGCGCAGGGTGGCGAAGATTTCCTTGCTGGCGGACGGGGTGGCGGTCATGGTGGAGGCGCCGTACAGGGCGAGGCCGCGGATCATGCTGTTCTTGAAGCTCATTGTTGTTCCTTACCTTGTGAAGTTTGATGTGTTATTGGTGCTGTTGATGGTTCAGCGGGCGTCGTTCTGCAGGTCGACCAGGGTGTCGGCGATGGCCTTGCCGGCAACCGGGTTGGAGGCCAGAGTGGAGGCGCCGTAGAGGGCCATGCCGCGCAGAATGCTCTTCTTGATGTTCATGATGTTCTCCTTGTTGGAAGTATTCGATGTGTTCTGTTATTCGGTTGTAAGTCTTTGATGTCCTGCGGTCTGCGGTGTGCTTTCGTTCGTTCCTATCCGTGACTCTGCAGGAGCGAGGGTGCTCAGCGGGTCTCGGCCGCGCGAGCCAGATCGATGACCGTCTGGTTGGCCTTGCTGTAGGAACCGGCCATCACGGAAGCGCCGTAGAGAGCCAGGCCACGCATCATGCTGTTCTTCATGTTCATTGCTGTCTCCTTTTTGCTTTTGTTGTCCGCCTTGCTTGGCTGACATGATTAACCATAGACCACCTGCGCAATTTGCGCAAGCGCTGGCGCAACGGAACTTACCAAGTGGTTGGTATTCCGCCGTTTTGTCGGCGTGTCGCGGATTGGCGATGATGTTTCCTTTGTGTTTCAAGGGATTTGAGCGGATTGTGAAGATGGTTGTGGACGGGATGTGAAGGCTCACATGGGATCAAACATGCATGGTGTTCGATTTTCTTGGTGCGATCGAGGGTGATGCTTGAGACAGCGTTGCCGCTTTTGCTGCGCTTGAATGATCCGGAATGCGCGTGGAATAAGCCGGTGGTGCTGCCGGTGGCTGCTTCTACTGCGATGGCCCGGAGTATGTGTGGGGATGAGGTGGCGGGCGTGTGGGTCGCGTTCGTATGGACGCTGATCTGAAGTGCGCAAGGGAATGGGGTGGTCGGGGGATTTTAGGTTGTAAAGGGCGTGGTGTTGTTGCCGGGCTGGGGCTTGCGGGTGGGTGATATGGGTGACTGCCGGTGGTTGCTCCTGCTGCCGGATGTAGCCGTGCCTTGGTTTTCCATGGTTCGTCTTGGTGGAGTGCCGTATGGGGGCTGTTGACTTGCTGCCGTTGGCATGCGGTGTGAGGTGACGCGGTCTTGGAATGTTCGATTGCTTTGTGAGATCTACCTGTGATGTGTGTGGAGGTGGGTGGGCTGTCGGTCTCGCCGGCCGTTGCGATGTATGCGAATGAAAGACGGGTGAATATGGGATGTGGAAAGGCGGACGCCGTTGTCCGTTTCCTGATTCGAGATATTCCCGGGGTTTGCTCGATTCCGAGTCCTATGACCGTGCCGGATGACAAGGAGCGAAAAACATCAAACGGTCGAAGGGGTCATGTGGCGTCGGAAGAGTGTCGGTCGATTGGCCTGATCGGTCGGATCGATCGATGCTAGCCGCGATTCGTGGCTGCTGTGGACTGAAGCCGATCCCGACTCAGCGCTGGTCTTCGTGAGCCAGATCGATGACGGTGTCCATGAGGTGGCGGTTGGCCATACCCGCGTGTGCGGTGGCGATGGAGGATCCGTACATGGCGAGTCCGTGCAGCATGCTCTTGGTGATGTTCATGATGTTCTCCCTGATTCTGATCGGTGCTGTTGGGGCTGCCGGCGTGTTGTCTGGCTGTGGAATCATCCCAACTTTGTTAGCGCTCACAATTATATGACAACAGCACGACGTTCAGGGCGAAATCGGGTATCCGGTACTGGGGCCTTTGGCGGCCGGATGCTTTCGGCGCTGGCGGTCTCGTCGTGTCTGTCCGGTCGGAGCTGATATGCCTTGGCCATATGCGGCTTCCCTTGCGGGTGCGCAAAAGTGACGTCATGGAGCAGATGGGCCTTGCGGCTGGAGTGCTTCTTCGATCGAGTGCGGAGGCTTGGTTATCGGCGGGCTACGGAGCTAACAGCGATGCCGGGTCGTACAAGGTGGGAGGCAATCTCCAAGTTCTGAATGGATTTTGCGATCTGCAGACATCAATCTCCAAGTTCTGACGTTTCAAAAGCTCATATGCGAAGTAGGAGCCTTGGAATTGCAGTCGTCCTACTCCGGGTATGGGGAATTTTCACTTCAGAACTTAGAGATTGGTGTCTGCAAGACCCCGAAATCACTTCAGAACTTGGAGAATGCTCCCCGATGAAGGCGAGTCAAGCGGAATTTGGGGTGTCAATGCCTTGCCGGCAGGCAATCTCCGAGTTCTGAGTGGATTTCCATGGGTCGCAGACACCTATCTCCGAGTTCTGAGCGGAATATTCCCCGTATCCGGAGTAGCGCGGTTGAAATTCCAAGGCTTCTACTTTGGGAATGGGCTTCGGGGCGCTCAGAACTCGAAGATTGATATTCGCAAGGCTTCGAAATCCGCGCAGAACTCGAAGATAGCCTCCGTTGGAGCATATATCCGCGCGGAATTCCGACGTCGGATTCCGCGTGGCGCCAGAACTCCGGGTTCCGAGGTCGATATGAAGCATGAGGCCGATATGAAGCATCCTAGAGGGGCCCGTTTCTTTAGTGTGATCACACTAAAGAAACAAAGGCGGTGCGGTGTGGGGCGCAGAGGATGGGGTGATTGTTGCCTAGTTTGGAGGTGATGGCCACGAACCAAGTGCCAATCACCTCGTGACGGGATCGCTTTCAGAGGTCACTCGAGATCGGAGCTGGCGCGAACCGCCTCGACCGTTTCCGTCGCCGAGGCCGCGGCCGCCTCTGCGCCGACTACCGTCTTCCTCCGCCTCTCCACAATGCCCGGCTGCTTCGGGTGCAGCGTGTAGGTCAGCAGGATTCCCGTCGCATACAGGATCGCGTACGCCCAGCAGATGCCGTCGATGCCAAGCATGGTAAGCAGGATCGTAGCGATGCCGGGGCCCACGAACGTGGCCAGACCTGCCGACAGGTTATAGACGGACAGCGCCGCGCCGCGCTCGTTCGGCGCCAGCGCATTCATGATCGAGGGGATGGAGGCGAACGCGCTCGTGCCCACGCCGATTAGAATGGCCGCGACCACCATGAGCGCCGCATTCGCGCCGAACCAGCGCGGAATGTAGTAGAACGACAGCGAGCACATGCCAAGCAGCGCGCAGCCGAACCACCGCATGGGCCATACCCAGCCGAAATGATCGAGGAACCATCCCCAGAACACGTTGAAGCCGAGCATCACGATGAACACGCATCCCCAGATGCGCATCCAGTCCTCGATGCGGAACCAGTTCTCGCCGCCATACTGCCTGCCGCACAGGTATAGCGGCATGATCACGGGGAATCCGTACAGCAGCAGACTGTTGATGATGCGGATCGCGGAGCAGACGGCGATGTCGCGGTTGCGGAAGATGATCGTGGCCCCCGACGCCACCCGTTCCAGCCGCTGCATATGCGTCAGGTTCGCGGACTGCGCGCTGCGGGTCCTGGGCACAAGCGCGAAGCACATGATCAGCCCGGCCACGGAGAACGGGATGGCGAACCAGAACGTACGGTATTCACCCACGATCGGGATGAGGAAGCTGGGGATATAGGCGCCGAACACGCCAAGACCCATGGAGAAGCAGGTCCAGAACAGGCCCATGGCGCTGGAGAGTCGGTCGGGCCGCACGGTCTGCGACAGCAGCACGACGAACGAGTAGATGAACAGCGGGTACCCGAATCCCCTCAGGGCGTAGACCGCCAGAATGAGCGGATAGATGCCGCTGGGCAACGCCACACCAAGGAAGATCAGATGGATGCCGATCCACCAGCCGGCGCCGACGAGCATGATGCGGCGTGCGCCGAACATCTCGGCGAGCATGCCCGCGGTCCAGCCGGCGAGCGCGGCGAACAGTCCGTAGACGGTGATGAGCAGTGAGCCCTGCGAGGCCGAGAATCCCTGATCCACCATGTATTTGGTGAGGAAGGTGAGTTCGAAGCCGTCGTCCGTCATGAAGATGGCGATGGTGAGGAACCCGACGATGAGTTTGCGTGGAATGCCGAACCGTTCCACGGCTTCGATTGCGCGGATGAACATGATGATCCTCTCTGATGAAATGTTCTTCCGCACTCAATGTAATTAGTTACATTAATGAATTCAAGTGGTTAATAATTGCCGTGAAACACAGTATGACGGGTGAATTTCGCCGGAAAACCAAGGGTTGCGAGTGGTGTCCACCTGTCGTTATGAAAGATGTATGACTAGTCACATTCCGGCGATCGTGACATTTCGGGAGTTCGGTTTGAGGATTGAGAATGGCGCGAGAGAGGGGAGTGCTGTGTGGCGGTTGGTTATGTGGCACGGAATGGTGGGGAGGACGGCGGCTCTTTGAAGGCGACGTATGGGCGTGGCTATGAGGCACGGGGCATTTGAAGCCCTCGTCGGTGGAGGGGGCGTGCGGGTGGAGGCGTGCGGAGTGCTGCGAGTAGGCGCAACGGGGCGTGGTGGGTGTTTGGGGTGGTGTCACCTCATCAGTCGGCTGCGCCGACAGCTTCCCCTCGAGGGGAAGCCCGCCTTTGGCGGAGAAGGGACGAGGTCTGTCTGGGGAAGAATGGCACGCGCGGGAAGCCCGCCTTTGGCGGAGAGGGGCGAGGTCTGGCTGGGGAAGGACGGCACGCGTGGGAAGACTGCCCTCGGCGGAGGAAGATACCGTCTTGACGGGGGTGGCTTTGTCGAGGCTCGCCTTCGGGTGGTGATTCGTCTATGGCGGAAGTGAGTTATGAAGTGGGGTATACGGAAATAGTCCGGTTGGGAGATGCCGCGTCTGGCGTTGTATCTCCCAACCGGACTATTGTTCGGTGCCGGGGCTCTTGCGTTTATCTATCGGGCTCCGGCACCGGCTGGTCCTGCTGATGCACGGGTCTTGCGGGTATCCTGTCCGCCATGCCCGCGATCCGACTGGGCTGGTCCTGCTGATGCACGGGCCTTGCTCTGCCGTGCTGGGGTCTCGTTCGTCACGCCTTGGCATAACGAAAACCAGCAATCAGCGAGGTGAAGAGGCCTTTTCCCGTCACTGCCATGGCACGACTTGAGAGGTGGGGCGGTTGCAGGGATCGCGCCGTTCTCGCCCCACCCCCTCATTTCTTAGTGTGATCGCACTAAGAAATGAAGGGCCTACACTGGTCTCTTCCTTTGCCACGCCGGACATGGCGCCTTCCCCCGTCAGAGGGGAGTCTGGAGGAGACGGGGCTTAGGCGCGGCGCTTGCGCAGGACCAGGGCGGCTCCCGCGCCGACCAGTGCGATCGCCGCGATGGCGATGCCAGCCACGGCGCTACCGGTGCGGCTCAGCCTGGAGACGCTTGCCTTTGCGCCGGAGACGTTCCGGTTCGCGTTGCTGCCGTTGACGGTGCCATTGGCGTTGCTGCCGCCGTTCGTGGAACCGCTACCGTTGGCGCCATTGGAACCGTTGCTACCGTTGGCTCCGGCGTTGCCCGCGTTGCCGTCATTGTTGCCGTTGCCGTCATTGCCGGAACCGTTCCCGTCGGAACCGCCGTTCTCCGAGCCGTTGCTGCCGTTGCCGTTGCCGCCGTTGTCCTTGTGCTTCAGCCCGTCCTTGGCGGTCTTCAGCGCGGCGGTTGCGGCATCCACCTGCTCCTGCGTGGCGTTCTCGTCGTCACGCACCTGACGAGCGCCGCCGAGCGCGGTCTGGAACGCCTTCCAGCTGGCATCGGTGTAATCGCCCTGACCGTTGCCGTCAACACCCTCTGCGTCGGTGATCGCGGCGATCAGACCGGCCTTGTCCACGCCGGCGACCTGCTTGGTCCATCCGGCGTACAGCGTCACGTTGCCGGTCACGGCATCGGCGTCGAAGTCCCACGCGTGGGTCAGCGCCTCGTCGGAGTACCAGCCGGTGAACGTGTAGCCGTCACGGGTCGGATCGGCAGGCTTCGCGGCCTTATCGTTCCACTCCACGGTCTGCGCGGCCACGTCGGAGCCGCCGTTGGCGTTGAACGTCACGGTCATGTCGCCCACCTGACGCATCAGACCGAACGAACCCTTCACGCCGTCCGCGCCGAGCACGAGCCTGGGGGAGGTGTTGGCCGGGCCGCCGCTGGTCTTCGGATCGATGGTCAGCTGACGGCTGCCGTGCGAGGGCGAGGTGATCGTGGCGCCCGGGGCGCCGATCGCGGAGACCTTGAACTTCTCGTTGTCGCCGATCTTGGAGGCGCTCGCCTTTACGACCAGCGTGCCGGCGTCGTCGGCCTTCTCGTCGGTCACGGACAAGTACTTGCCGTTCTGCGTGGCGAGCAGCGAGACGGTGCCGTCGGCGTTGTTCACGACCTCGAACACCGGGGCGCCCTCCCAGCGGGAGGTGATGGACACGGTGCCGTCGTCGGCCACGGAGAAGAACGAGTTGAGCGTCTGGTCCACGCCGCTAGGCAGCTCGTTGGTGTCGGGACGGTACTTGTTCACCTCATCCCATGTGTTCTGATACCAGGGCTTCTCGGAGGTGCGCAGCTGGATGAACGTGCGCTGCTCGCCGGCCTTGCCGTTGTAGTTGGTGAGCGTGGAGTAGTTGAGGAAGTCGAGCGTGTTGTAGCCTTCGGGGCGCATGGCGCGCGCGGCCTTCTCCATCCATGTGGTGTCCACGCCGTCCACGGTGCTGTAGTGGGCGAGCGCGGTTTCGAACGTGGGGGCGAGGAATCCGCGGTAGCTCACGTTGATCCACGTGTTGATCTTGTCCCAGTAGGCGAACGGCCCGCGGGCGTGGTAGATGTTGTCGACGATCTCGTAGGGCACGTCGTCGTGGCCGAGGTTGTACTTGGCGTACCAGTTCATGGCCTTGGCGAGACGGTTGTCGTACAGGCCCCACAGGTCGGTGTCGCCCTGTTTCTCGGCGGTCAGGCAGATCTGCGCCATCCATGCGATGGGCAGCTGCGCGTGGTCCATGTCGCGGCCGGCCTCCTGCGTCACGCCGTCGTCGTTGATGTATGCGGCGATGGATCCGTTGACGTGGATGTCCTGGTACATGGTGAGGGCGCGGTTGTAGATGTGCGCGTTCTCGGTGTAGATGCCGATGGCCATCATCGTCATGATCGAGCTGTCGTCCCAGCTGCCGTTGGCGATCATGGGGGCGCTGCCGTCGCGGATGACGGGGTAGAACACGTCGAGCATCTCGTTCTTGAGCGCGGTCTGCGCGTCTTTGGCGAAGCCGGCGTATCCGCCGTTGTAGTAGGTCACGATCTCGGCGGCGGCGAGCAGTCGGTAGGTGCCGATGCTGGCGCCGAGGATGCGGTCGCGGCCGTTGAACGCCTTGAGATGCGTCCAGTTGGTGATGGTTTCGGCGGCCTTGTCGCCGTACTTGGCGTCGCCGGTCACGGCCCAGGCGAGCGCGTTGTTGTAGGCGGTCTGCGCGTCCTTGTCGAACTGGTCGCGTCGCGGCGCGTCCCAGCTGGTGTAGGAGCCGCGGCCGATTTCGGTGTAGTTCTGGCCGAGTGGTCCGCTGGTGGTCAGCGGGTCGGAGACGAGCTTGTCGAAGTCGGCCTTCCACGGCTGCTCGCCCTTGGCCACGTGCTCCTTCATGGTGTCGAGGTCGGCGGCGGCCAGCGCGATGCCGGGGTGGGTGAAGTCGCGCGTCTCGCTGTCCTTGACGATCGTCGACTGCGGGTCGGCCTTCTCGAAGCTCACGCGGTAGGGGGCCTTGTCGGGGGTGGAGACCTCGGTGTTGAACGTGACGAAGCGGTTTCCGGCGATCTTGGTCTGGTACTTGGCGAACGACTTGCCGTCACTTTCGTCGCCGGGCTTGATGTCGCGCTCGGAGTTCATGTGGGTGCTCACCGCGTAGCTGCCGTCGATCTCGTTCTGGTCGAGGTAGAAGCGTTCGTTGTAGCTCACGTAGTCGGCGGTGGCGTCGATGCTGTACACGGTGGAGCCCCAGGTGGGCACGTCGTTGTAGTACTTCTCGGCCACCGTGTTCTTCTGCGTGTAGTTCTGGATGGTCAGGTACTTGCCGGAGCGAGTGTCCTGGATGGCGTATGTGGTGACCATGGAGCCGAACGTTTCGGCGGGGATCGTGTCGGTGCCCTTGACGTAGTCCTGATACTTGTATTCGTATTTGATCACGTTGAACACGGACGCCTCGTCCGCGTTGTCGGTGGGGTAGACCGCGCCGTCGTTGGTGCGCACGGCCAGATATTTGCCGTCGCTGCCCTTGATTCTGGCGGTCTGCCAGACCACGCCGTCCGGGTCGGGCGTGACGGTGCTTACGGGTGCGGCGAGCGGTTCGATGGCCTCTTCGGCGTTGGCCGCGCTGGCGCCCACGCCGAGCATGGAGAACGTCATGGCACCGGCGATGGCGGCGGCCAGTCCCGTTCTTCCCAGTCGGCGCAGCCATGACGGCCGCGTGGTTGACGACGATGTCGACAATGTCATTCCTATGGTCCCTTCCTCGGGGGGTTTCGGACGATGATCGTGCAATGGGACGCGCACGCGTTCCATCGCACTGCGGATATCGATGAAGCGCGGAATGCGTGCGGGCGCTCGCCGTGGCGATTGCTCGTCCGATGATCGGTTCGCCGTTGCGGGCGGCGAATGATACTGCGTTGTATTGGTGTGACTGTTGATGATTTGCCCGGCCGTGCGGCATTGATTGGCGGATGCCGCACGGCCGGATATGGGTTGACGTTGGCGGGCTGGATTGCCCGGTCCGTAAGCCGCCTGCCGACCCCCGTTCCGTACGTTGAACGGGAGTCGATCTCATACTGGAAAACCTCACAAATACAGCATGATGTGTAAGCGGTTACAGGCTTGATCTGCACTATACAAGGCGCTTCTTGAAATTGTCAATGTAACGAAACGCCGGAAATTTCAACGAAATTGACAGTTTGCCACGGTTTGCTCTATTCTGTAGTTGTTTCGCAGTTGAAACTAGTTACACAAACTACAGCAACACAAAACTCAGCATCGACATGATCGATTGAACGAGCCCAGCGGTTCGCGATCGGCATGCCGATATATCTAGACCAACCCGGTCGGCGACGATCGGGCAACAGCCAAACCAAGGAGGGTTCGGATGAACAAGCGTTGGATGAAGATCGCGATCAGCGCGGTCGCGGCCGTGGGCATGCTCGCCCCGCTGGCCGCCTGCGGCGGCTCCTCGAGCGGTAGCTCCAGCTCCAGCAACGGCACCACCACGATCGAATGGTGGGGCTGGGATCAGGGTCAGAAGGCCCAGGCCGAAGCGTTCAACAAGTCGCAGAACAAGATCAAGGTCGTCTACAAGCAGCAGGCCTCGCAGGAGAAGGCCGAGCAGGCCCTCGTCAACGCCGTCAAGGCCGGCAACGCTCCGGATCTGACCCAGGTCAACATGGACTCCACGATCTCGCTGCTCGCCGACGGCACGCTGCAGGATCTCAACCAGTACAAGCCCGACACCTCCAAGATCTCCAAGCAGGCCATCGAATCCTTCACCGTGGGCAACAACCTCGCCGTGATCCCCTACAAGGTCAGCCCGCAGTTCATGATCGTCAACCAGAAGACCTTCAACGACAACGGCGTGCAGGTGCCCACCACCTGGGACGAGATGATCCAGGCCGGCAAGGACCTCAAGGCCAAGAACCCCGACATCAAGCTGATCAACCTGCCCGGTGAGGATCCGTCGCAGCTGGTGCTCATGGCCCAGCAGTTCGGCGCCAAGTGGTACTCCACCAAGGGCGACAAGTGGATCATCGACATCAACGGTCCGGAGACCAAGAAGGCCGCCGAATACCTGCAGCAGATCGTCGACAACGACATGTACTCCCAGAAGACCTACGTTGAGTGGGACGCCCTGATGCAGTTCTTCCAGTCCGGCAACCTCGCCACGGTCGGCACCTCCACCTGGCAGCTGTCCGCCTACCAGTCCAACTTCTCGCAGTCCCTCGGCGACTGGCACGCGGTGGCATGGCCCAAGGAGTCCGCTGACTCCAAGGTCGTCACCCCGCTGAACGCCCAGGGCAACGGCGTGCCGAAGGGCGCCAAGAACCCGCAGGCCGCCGTCGAGTTCGCCACCTGGCTCGCCACCAACGACGAGGCCATCAAGATCGCCGCCAACGCCGAGACCGGTTCCGGCGCCTTCCCGGCAGTCGCCGACGCCTCCAAGTATGTTGCCGACTCCCTGCCCGACAAGCTGCTCGACAACAAGGACGACGCCGCCAAGGTGGTCGAGGAAGCCGACCAGACCCTCGCCCCGTACACCACCGGCGTGAACTGGAGCTCCATGTTCAAGCAGCTGCAGGACCAGTGGGCCCAGTTCACCGAGCACAAGATCACCGCCGACCAGATGCTTGACAACGTCCAGGCCTGGACCGTCAAGGACCTCAAGGACAAGGGCGTCAGCGTCGAGTCCGCGAACTGATCGCGCTGATCGCAGCGCAATCGCCGATAACCGGATCCCTCCCTCAGACGGGCTGACGCCCGCCAGCTCCCTCCCAAGGAGGGAGCACGAGCTCGGAACCCTGTGTTCTCCCTCCCTTGGAGGGAGATGTCGTGACGAAGTCACGACAGAGGGAGGGATCCAACCCCGCACCCGCCAATTCCTCAACCGCCATCCGCCAAACGAAAGGAGCGCAGCCCAACACCAGCGCGCAACCTCCACACAGCAATATCACTCACAGCACGCAATCTCGTATTGCATATACTTCTCTTCTTCCTTGTATTTCCTCTTCCCCAATGCAACGCCGTCGGGCTTTTCTCTTCTTCCTTCCGGCTCGACGGCTTTGCTTTGCCCGAAAAGAACGGGCGCTACGGGCCGCGGTGCATTCCGATCCCGCACAAGTCCCACATTCAAGATTTTCAATCCCACATATTGTTTCCCATTCCCGATCGTTAGGAGTTCGATCATGAGTGCCGTCAGCACATCGGTGCCAGCGTCTTCAACGGCGAAGCCTGTAGCGAAGACTCCGGCCGTGGCTCGTGAGAACAAGACCCCGTCGTGGCAGAAGCGCCTCGGTTACAAGGGCGCCCTGTTCGGAGTCCCGTTCTTCGTGGGCTTCCTCTTCGTCTTCATCATCCCGCTGTTCTACGCCATCTACGAAAGCCTCTTCAAGCGCCAGTCCAGCGGTCTGGGCATCGGCGAGCCGACGCTGCACTTCTCCGGCCTCGCCCAGTACGCGCGAGTGATGCAGGATCACGACTTCTGGGTGGGCATGGGTCGCGTGGCCATCTACTCGGTCGTCGTGGTGCCGATCATCATGGGCTTCGCGCTCGCCGAGGCACTGCTCATCGACAGCGCCAAGGCCCGCGCCAAGAAGTCCTTCCGCTTCATCCTGCTCATCCCGTACATGGTCCCGACCATCGTTTCCACGCTGATGTGGGTGTACCTCTACTCTCCCGACATCGGCCCGCTGCGTAAGTTCTTCCTGCTCTTCGGACTCGACGTCAACTTCTTCAGCGCCGGCATGCTGTGGGTCTCCATGGCCAACCTGCTGCTGTGGACCCAGGTCGGCTTCAACATGCTGATCCTCTACGGCTCCCTCACCGCGCTCGACCCGGCCCTGCTCGAGGCCGCCCGCGTGGACGGCGCCAGCGAGCTTCGCATCGCATGGTCCATCAAGATCCCGCAGATCAGGGGCTCCATGCTGCTGACCGGCCTGCTCTCCTTCATCGGCATGCTCCAGCTGTTCGACCAGCCGCTGCTCTTCCGGTCCGCATCGCCGCAGACCGTGACCGCCAACTTCACGCCGATCATGACCATCTACAACTACACGTTCACCGCCGGCGGCGACTACAACTACGCGGCCGCGCTCTCCGTGGTCCTCGCCATCGTCATCGGCATCCTTTCCGCACTCATCTACGGCTTCTCGAACAGGAAGAAGTGATCATCATGACCTCCGCAACAGCATCTCGACACGGTGCCAACAAGGGCATCAAGGGACTGAGCAACAAGCGCACCCGCACCAGCGTGCTCGTGGTCCTCGTCCTCATGGCGTTCTACGCATGCGCCCCGCTCTGGTGGCTCGTGGTCTCCGTCACCAAGACCCGCGTGGACCTCTACAACACCAACGGCCTGTGGTTCGGACACAGCAACAACCTGATCCAGAACTTCCAGCAGCTGTTCCAGTACGAGAACGGCCTGTTCTTCAAGTGGATGTGGAACTCCATCCTGTACGCGGGCCTCGGCTCCCTGGTCTGCATGGTCATCTCCCTGGCCGCCGGCTACTCGCTGAGCAAGTACAAGTATCCCGGCCGCAGCCTCGGCATGGGTCTGGTCATGTGCTCCTTCCTGATCCCCGCCGCACTGCTCACCATGCCGATGTACCTCATGTTCTCCGCCGTGCACATGACCGACACCATCTGGGCCGTGCTCGTGCCGTTCTTCATCAACGCGTTCGACGTGTACCTTGCCAAGGTGTACATCGACGGATCCGTGCCCGACGAACTGCTCGAGGCCGCCCGAGTCGACGGTGCCGGCGAGTTCTACATCTTCAGCAAGATCGTGCTGCCGCTGCT
Organism: Bifidobacterium vansinderenii; assembly: GCF_002234915.1. GTDB lineage: Bacteria > Actinomycetota > Actinomycetes > Actinomycetales > Bifidobacteriaceae > Galliscardovia > Galliscardovia vansinderenii. The sequence continues at coordinate 89,321 of NZ_NEWD01000007.1, forward strand.
CTCCACCCCGGCCGCCACCATCTTCATCCTCACCTTCGTGCTCAACTGGAACAACTTCTACCTGCCGATCGTGATGCTGCGCGGCTCCGACAAGTGGACCCTGTCCCTGGGCCTCTACAGCTTCATGCAGACCAAGCAGAACGCCCTGTTCGACCCGACCACCATCGCGCTCGCCGGCGCCGTGCTCTCCATCGTGCCGCTGGCTGTGGTGATGATCGCCATGCAGCGCTACTGGAAGTCCGGCGTGGCGCTCGGCTCCGTCAAGGGGTGATTATCCGATGTCCTTCTCCACCACATACGCCGTCCTCGTCCACGGATGGGGCGGCTCCCCGAAGGCCTGGGATACGGTCCGCTTCCCGGACACATGGACCACGTTCGCCTACACGCTTCCCGGCCACGGCGACCGCGCCCAGGAAGGCCCGTGGACCATCCGCGAAACCGCCGAGGACCTGGCCGACTACGTGCGGTCGGTCGTGCCGGCTGGCGTGAAGCCGATCATCATCGCCCACTCGATGGGCGGGCAGCTGTCCATGCTGCTCAACGCCGAACACCCCGAACTCGTGTCCGGCGAAGTGGTGATCGACCCCGCATACAACGGCGGCGACTCGCCCGCGGAACTGGCCGAGACCCATCGGAACCTCGCCGAGCTGCATCGCGACCCGCACGCCATGATGCGCGAGTTCGTCAAGGGCGCGTTCGGACCGTACCTCAACAACGACGCCCGCCGCGTGATCCTCGACGACATCGAGCGCACCAACGGCCAGGCGCTGATCGACTACTTCGCCTCCGAATACCTCGATCCCGGCGCCTTCGGCCTGAGGTGCGACACCCCGAGCGTGGCGAAGAAGCGCACCCGTCCGGTGCTCGGCTTCTACATGACCGACGCCCGTGGCAATGCCGAACGCGAGTGCAATCCGGAAGGACTCGACGTGAGCATCTCCCTGTGGAAGGAGGCCGGCCACCGTCACTTCATGCACATGGAGGACCCGGAACGCTTCTCCCGCGAGGTTGTGGAATGGGCCGTGCAGCACGGACTCGCCGACGCCGGTGACCTGCTCGCCACCCCGGTCGAACCTGCAGCGGCACACGCCTAGGTTCTGAACCTTTCAGGCAGTGGCTCCCCTCAGTCAGCTACGCTGACAGCTCCCCTCAGGGAGGGGAGCCGGAAGGGTGTATCGTTGAGGCTCCCTTCAGGGAGGGGAGCCGGAAGCTGTGGACATGTCGCTTGGTTCCCCTCTCCGAGGGGAGCTGTCGTCGTAAGACGACTGAGGGGAGCCGAAGAAATTTCAGCAGCCTTCCCACACCCCCTGTCCGCACATCAGACGACAGTGGGTATGGTCCGAGGATACGGGCTTCGCACACATCGATAGCAATCCGCATCCGCCATTGTCATTCAACTTTTATCCGGTAAGGAGCCGAACGTGAATCAGCAGCAGTCATTTGATGCACCGTCAGGCTCACAGTCCGGAACGACCGGCGGCAAATCCGCCGGCACATCCAACGCCTCCAACTCCGCCAACGCCTCCAACGCCGTCCGCCATCGCGGCCACTCCGGTCCGGCCCGCACCAGCAGCGTCAACATCCGCGACATCGCCGCCGCGGCAGGCGTGTCCACCGCCACCGTATCGCGCGTGATGCGCGGCAACTCCAAGGTCTCCGACGCCACGCGAGAAAAGGTGCAGGAGGCCATCGAACGACTCGGCTACGTGCCCAACGCCCATGCGCTCGCCCTCACCACGCCCCCCAACTCCGTCACCCTGGTGGTCGACCACATCTCTGGCGGTACGTACAGCGAAATGACCGCCGGCGTGGAACGCGAGACGTCCGACCGCAAGATGATGTTCCGCATCGCATCCACCGGCGGCAAATGGGACGAACCCAAGCCGATACTCGACGATCTGCTCTCGCAGCGTCCACGCCTGGCCGTGCTCACCGCCAGTGATGTGATCGACGATCCGATCGACGATGTGCTCAACGACTATGTGGACAAATTCAAATCCGTCGGCACCAGTCTGGTTGTGCTCGCCCGTCCGCGCATGCGGCTGTCGTCCGAGATCGCCGTGGTGGACTACGCCAACGAATCCGGCATGTACGAACTGACGAAATACATGATCTCGCTCGGCCACCGCCGGTTCATGTTCGCCGGACTGCGCCGCAACTCCAGCGTGTTCATGGCCCGATACCACGGTTTCCTGCGCGCATTGCGCGAGGCCGGCATCGAATTCGACTTGCGCTGCACCATCCCGCTCGACGGTGACCGCGCCGCCACCATCGCCAACACCATGGCCATGTTCCCTGCCGTGCATGGTTGCACTGCCGTGGTGGCCGTGACCGATGAGATGGCGCTGTATGTGATCGCCGCGCTGCGCAAGCTCGGCAAGTCCGTGCCCGGCGACGTGTCGGTCGGTGGATTCGACGATATGCCGTATGCGGAGGATCTGGTGGTGCCGCTCACCACCGTGCACGCCCCCTTCGGCAACATGGGCCATATGGCCGTCAAGATCGGTCTGGACGACTTCGGCCGTGATGTGACCATGCCCACGCAGCTGGTGGTGCGCGGATCGGTCGCCCCGGTGCGGTGAGACGTTTTTTCAGGGGAAAAGAAGGGCGGTTCGCTTCGTGCGGGCGGACCGGGCCGTGACGTGATCGGCGGGACGGGCGGATGCTGTCGTCGCGGCGTAGTTGTGACGGTTGTCGTGGTCGTGACGGTTGGCGTTGTCGTGACGGTTGGGGTGGTCGTGACGGTTGGTGTTGCCGTGACGTCGTTGTGGTCGTGACGGTTGTGGGTGTAGCGCTCGTGATTACGGATGTCGTGGTTGCCGGTGATGGCGGGTATGGTCCGTGCTGCCTGTGTCATATCTGTGCGTCCCCTTTCCTGTGTCGTCGTGCGGTCGGCGTGGTCCGGCGCCGCGGATTCATGCGTTTGTGTGTTCGCGTGCCGGCGTTGCTGCGCGACCGCGGTGTCATGCGTTCGTGTCCCTGCACGTTCGCTGTGGTTGATGATCTGCGCAATCTCGGTAAGCGCTTTCCATAATAGCAACGTTGTAGACAACGATTCTGTGAGATAGGCAATACTTTTACCTATTTGCAACCATGCGTTATATGGAAAAACGTGGCGAGAGCGGTGTCATGGAAGTATTGGAAAACGTTTGCCAAATGATTGCCGTAGTAGACTTCATGATGATTCGACGACGATCGGAAGGGGCGGATGGTGACTGAATGGATGACCACACGTGCGATCGATCCCGATGCCGGCGGGAACGGCCGCGACAACGATCGGGGCAGCGGCCGCGGGGGAGACGCTGCCGACAGATCGGACGGACGCGCCGCCGGTCGTGGGAACGGTGCGCCGGCCACGCTGTCGGACGTGGCGCGCGAGGCGGGCGTATCCATCGCCACCGCGTCGCGCGTGCTCAACGGCGGCACCCGCAAGGTGCGCGACGATCTGCGCGGCAGGGTCATGCAGGCCGCCGAACGACTCAACTATCATGCGAACGCCTACGCGCAGGCCGTGGCCAAGGGTGGGTCATCGAACATCGCACTGCTCGTCTCCGACATCTCCGACCCGTACTTCGCCGGCGTCTCGCAGGGCGTGGTCAAGGCCGCGTCGCAGCGTGGGGTGACGGTGAGCATCGCCGTGGCGTCGAACGGCGAGGACGAGCTCGACCGTGTGCGCGGGATGGTGGCGACCCGGCCTCGCGGCATCATCATCTCCGAAAGTGAGAACGTCAACGACTCGTCGCGCCAGGAGCTGCAGGAGGAGCTGGAACGGTACCGTTCGTCCGGCGGGCGCGTGGTGTTCATCCTCGACCGTGGTCTGCCGTTCCCCGCCGTGGACGTGGCGAACGAGGCCGGCGGACGTGCCATCGGGCGGCTGCTGGTCGAATCCGGGTATCGCAGGCCGGTGATTCTCAAGGGCAACGACGGATACCGGTCGTCCGCCCAGCGATATCGCGGCGTGGTCGGCGCGCTCGCCGAGGCGGGGATCATGGTGGACCCGCGTGCCGTGGTCAACGGTCAGTTCAACCGGACGAAGGGCTTCTCCGCCATCATGCAGATGGCCGGTGCGGGCATGCTCACGCCCGGCGAGGGGGCTGTATATGGGGGAGCGGGCGCGGATTCGATCGTCGCGCTGAACGACGTGATGGCAATCGGCGCCATGACCGCGCTGCGCAATGCCGGAATCGTGCCGGGGCGCGACATCGGCGTAACCGGATTCGGTGACATCCCGTACGCCGTGGACGTGTATCCGGCGCTGACCACCGTGCATCTGCCGCTGACCGACATGGGGCGCGCCGCCGTGGAGAACGTGCTGTCCGACGACGACGGATACGTGGCGGACGATCCGGGCCGGCGCCTGATCTTCCTGCAAGGGCGTCCCGACGTGATCCTGCGCGACTCCCTGCCTCGGAGGTAGGGGCGCGGACCGGGTCTGGGGCGTTGCGCTGCTTTCGGGCGGTTGGAATTTGGGGCGCGAAATACCCGTTTCCCGCTCTTTGGGGCGTCAATTTCCCGAAAATCGGGTCGAAAACGGGATGTTGACGTCCCAAATCACAGATTTTCTCGCATTGCGGATGCTGGCGGTCAGTATGCGAGAATATCTGCGATTCACAGCGTCAATCGGAGCCTGAAACCACACTTCCGCGGGTGTTTGACGCTGTGAATTGCCGGATATGGGTGTTTGGTGCTGCGAATCGTCTGTGGCGGGGTGTGGGTGCGTGCCTGATGGGGCTGGTGGTTCCCTGATGGGTTGCCGGGGATGGTCGGACTGGGGTATATTGGAAGTCGCTTGTTTGTGAAACCGGTTACATTGGTTGGCTTTTTCGTGGCCGCGGAACGGCAGGTGCAATCCAAAGTCGGATGCGCGAAAAGCGCCATATGTGTGACGGTGATGTCGCCGTCGCAAGGAAGGGAGATCGTTCGCATGACGATCTTATCTGCAGTCAAACGAATGGGCGGCGTGATGGTCGCGGGAGCCATGATGCTCGCTGTGGGACTCACGGCCGCCGCGGCCACGTCCACCACGGCATACGCCGACACGGTGGACAACGTCATCAAAGACAACGCATGGGTCTGGGGATCCGACGCCGGCAACGCCCACGCCGACGGCGCCCTCATCGTCAAGAACGATATCGACTCGTACATGCGTCTCGACATCTCCGGTATCAAGGCCGACGCCAAATCCGTCACCCTGAACCTGTAGAAGAAGAACGCCGCCAACACGCTCAAGGTGCAGCGCGCCAGCGAAAACCTGAGCAAGGACGGCAAGGACACCGACGTCGCGTGGAGTGAAAGCAGCATCACCTGGTCCACGAAACCGATTGCAAGCGATACCGATGCGGTGAGTGTGGACATGGCCTACGGCAACGTCTCCTTCGGCGTGGACATCACCAAACTCGTCAACGACGCCAAGGCTGCCGGCGACACGACCATGACCCTGCGTCTGTCCACCGAAGGCACCACCGGCTCCGACCTGTACTCCACCCGCGCCGACGGCAGCCTCCAGCCCTACGTGGACGCCGCATACGCCGACGACGAAAAGCCCGCCGACCTCGCCGTGAAGACGCCGTTCGCGTCGTACATCGCCAACGGCGAGACCGCGCAGAAGATCGTGAACATCAGAACCGACGACGGCAAGTACCTCACGGTGAACAAGAACACCGGCGCGATCACCACCGTCGACTCCAAGGACAACGCCGGACTGTTCGCCATCTACGGCTACGACTACACCGCGTCCGACTACGACGGCAAGGGCGGCGCACAGCAGACCACCTACGCCATCAAGTCGCTCGTCAACGGCAAGTACCTGACCATCCAGAACTACGGCACCGAAAAGAACCAGCCGTACTACAACATGCCCGGCGACGCCTACGAAGTCAAGGCCACCGCCGACTCCGTGCTGTGGAACGAACGCTTCTACCTGAGCGAATACGCCAAGGCCGGCAAGATCGCCATCGCCACGCACCTCAACTCGCTGCGTGACGGCGCCGAGGGCGCGCAGTCCCCGGTGCAGACCACCGACAAGGGCATGACCGCAGTCGCCGGAGACCACCACGTGTACAAGTACACGTTCGAGGACGCCTCGGCCAGCCTGCTCGAAGCCCACGCCACCGTGAACGGCACCAGCGCCGTCGTGCAGTGGGCGCCCGTCAACGGCGACGCCGACGCCAGCCACTACAGCGTGCAGGGCGCCACCGTGACCAGCGCCGACGGCGTGCTGTCCGCCACCATCGACGGGCTGAAGACCGGCAGCCGCAAGATCACCGTCGACTACGCCAACGGCACTGCCAAGGCCAGCGACGACGTGACCGTACGCGTGTTCAACCACCCCGGCGTGACGCTGAGCGAGAAGCAGCTCGATGCCATGAAGGAGCACGTGGCCAAGAAGGAGGACCCCTGGTACTCCGACTACCTGCGTCTGAAGAACACCGCGCCCGACAACACCGCATCCGCCGACTTTGTCGATACCCCGCAGGAGGGCGTCGGTCGCGGCGACCAGCCCGGACACGGCAACATCGCCTACTACGAGAAGGCCGGCGCCGCCGCGTACTTCAACGCGCTCGAGTGGGTGATCACCGGCGAGAGCAAGTACGCCGACAAGACCGTACAGATCCTCAACGGATGGTCCGATAAGCTCAGCATCCTCGACGGCCGTGACCAGATCCTCGGCGCCTCCCTCTCCACCGACAAGCTCATCAACGCGGCCGAGATCGTGCGATACTACGACGGCGGATACAGCGGCTACTCCACCGCCGACTTCGCCAAGTTCCAGACGCTCATGCTCAACGTCGTCTACCCGGTGATTCAGGACGGCGGCGCGCCCATGAACGCCAACGGCAACTGGGACGTGATCCCAATCAACACGATGATCGCCATCGGCGTGGTCACCGACAACGCCGAGATCTACGACAACGCCGTGAACATGTACAAGAGCCCGTACATCAACGGATCCATCGTCAACTATGTGAGCGACTGGGGACAGACCGCCGAATCCGCGCGCGACCAGGCGCACGGCCAGCTCGGCGTGGGTGCCATGGGCGACATCTGCGCCATCGCCGAACAGCAGGGCGACGACCTGTGGAGCCTGGAGAACAACAAGCTCGCCAAGGCCTACAACTGGGCCGCCCAGTACAACATGTTCAGCGGCGAAGGCGAACTCAAGGCCAGCCCGATCGACAACATCTTCGGCCGCACCGACAACTGGGCCAAGTGGAGCACCATGGAGGAGCAGGGCGTGTACCGCGGCCAGCTCCGCCCGATCTACGAGACCGCGCTCGCGCACTACTCCAAGGTGCCTGGCGTGGACGTGACTTGGATGGCCAAGGCCGCCGCGGCGAGCCGCCCCGAGGGATTCGTGCACTACGACAACCTCAACTTCGACACACTCACCTCGTACAACGGCGAGGCCGACACGTCGAAGACCGGCACCACGCCGTACTTCCAGATCCGCACGCGCATCGCACCCTGGTACCAGACCGCGTGGAACGCGATCGCCCAGTACGGCGAGATCCCCGAAGGCTCCAACTCCATCACCGGTGGCGTGCTGCCCAAGAACTACACCACCGAGACCACGGACTCCTACTTCACCACGCAGTCCGACGGCACGGTGAAGGTCGCCGCCAAGCAGAAGGACGCCACCGTGTACCGACTGGTGACCAACAGCGACGAGACCTACTCCGTGCAGGACGCGACGACCGGCAAGTACCTGAGCGTGGGCGACAAGGCCGCCGACGGCACCAATCCGATCACCGCGACCGCTGAGACGATCGGCGACAACGAGAAGTTCACCATGACCAGCTGGATCGGCATCAGCTACCTGAGCCACGACGGCCGCATGGTGGAGCAGACGGTCGTCGGATCCGACGCCTCGTGCACGACCGACAAGCCCGACGTGACCAAGTGCGCGCCGGCGCTGCGACTCGGCACCGTGGCCACTCCCGCCGCCGCGGCGGATACCAAGACCACCAACTGGCTGCAGTTCACCTACCACGATGCGGTCAGCGTGCCGGGGGATGGTGATGACGGGAACGGTGACAACGGCTCGGACAACAATGGTGGTTCCGATAACGGTGGCAATGGTTCGGACAACAACGATGGTTCCGACAATGGCGGGACCGACAATGGTGGTTCGGACAACGGCGGAACCGGCAACGGTGGTTCGGACAACGGCAACGGTTCCGGCAATGGCGATGCCGGCTCCAACAACGGCACCGTGAACGGTTCGGGCAGCGGTTCGGGCAGCGGCAGCGGCTCCAATGGATCCGGCGTCACCGGCCAGCAGTCCGGCAAGCCCTCCGCCAACGCTGCCAAGACCGCGAACGGCAATGCCAATCTGTCCCGTACCGGTGCTTCGGTCGCGGCCGTGACGGTCCTCGCCGTCATCGCGTTCGCTGCCGGCGTGACTCTGACTCTCCGCCGCAGGGCGAAGTAACCAATTTAGGGCGCGAAAATCCCGAAATCCGCTCTTTGGGGCGCCAACTTCCCGAAAATCGAGGCAAAAACGGGATGTTGACGCCCCAAAGAGCGGATTCTCTCGCATACTGAGCGTCAATGACCAGCATGCGAGCAAATCCGTGATTCACAGCGCCAAACGGAAGCCGAAGCCAGTCTGACGCGGGTGTCTGGCGCTGTGAATCACCGGATATGGGTGTTTGGTGCTGTGAATTCCCAAAGCCTCAGCGCGTACTTCCCGCTGCTGAGACAAATCCCAAGATCTGAGGTCAATCATGACTGAACCCACGCTTTCGAAGCTGCGCATCTATCCCGTACCGGCCGGCGCCGTACTGCAACACGATCTGATCGTGAGGGTCCGTCCGATCGAACGTGGTTCCCGGTCCACTATCTCGGCCGATTCGCACGTTATCTCTCGCAACGCCGCACACACTCCTGCGCAATCCGGCGAATGGCAGACCGTCCCCACCTATCGCGTCAACGTCGACATGCACGACGTCTCCGCTGCGTCGATGGCGTACTTCGACTTCGACGGCACGGTGGAGATCGAGATCACGCAACCGGGCTGGTGGTACTGCTACACCGCCGACGTCCGTCCGCTGAGCCGTGGCATCACACCAACCATCGAACCGCAGCGCGTCACGTTCATACTCGACGAGCCGGCGAACCTGTCCGTCGAGATCAACCGCAACCGGTCGCACAATCTGCACCTGTTCGCCGGATCCCTCACCCATGCGGACGAACTGGACGGCAGGAACATCGCCGCCGACGTGGTAGTGGAGGGTCGCACCGACGGTCCGAACACGCTGGGGCGCGACGTACTGCTGCAGTTGGAGAACATCCGACATGGCCGTCCTGCGGACGCCGGGTATCTCGACGGCACGCGTTTCCGCGGCGCGATCGATGCAGGCGTTGCGGATGGCGGTGATGGGGCCTCTGTCGGAGTCGATACTGTTGCCAATGCAGACCGTGATGCCGTCATCGCCCCCACCCGTAACCTCGTCATTCGCGTCAAACCCGGTCACTACTGCATCGAGGATTGCGTGCTGAACCTGCCGTCACATACCACGCTGATCCTCGAAGGCGGGACGATCCTGGAGGGCGCGCTGCGTATCGCGAACGCCGAGGACGTGCACATCATGGGCCGTGGCATCCTCCACCTCGCCGACTTCAAGCGCTTCTCCGGCACCTGCGCGATCACCGTCGCGAACTCGCGCAACGTGACGATCGACGGCATCTGCTGCATCAACCCGCCGCACTACACGGTGATGCTTGGTTCGTCCCGCGGCGTCGCCATCCGCGATCTCAAGTCGTTCAGCTGCGAGGGGTGGAGCGACGGCATCGATATGATGTCATGCTCCGACGTGACGATCAGCGGCTGCTTCCTGCGCACGTCCGACGACTGCATCGCCATCTACGGCAGTCGGTGGGAGTTCCGCGGCGACACGACGAACGTGGCCGTGCGCGACTGCGTGCTGTGGTCCGACGTGGCGCATCCGACGATGATCGGCACGCACGGCGACTACCTGCGCGGTGGTGGTCGGTCTGACGGTCGCGGTGATGAACGCGGCGGCGACGTGATCGAGAACGTGACGTTCGAGAACATCGACGTGCTCGAACACAACGAATACCAGCCCGGATACCTCGGCGTGATGGCGATCAACGTGGGTGACGGCAACCTCGCGCGTGACGTCACGTATCGAGATGTCCGCGTCGAACCGTTCCGCCATGGGCGCGTCTTCGATTTCGAGGTGAAGAGGAATCCCGACTACAATCCCATTCCCGGCCGCGGCATCGAACACGTGACGGTCGAGCATGTGCGGATCGCCGACGGCTCGGGGGAGGAGCCGTCGCTCATCGCCGGATACGACGAGACGCGCACGGTGCGCGACGTGCGGTTCGTCGATGTGAGCCGTGGCGGTCGGCGTTGCATGACCGCGGAGGAGCTGGGTGTGGACGTCGGCCCGCACGCCACCGGGATTCAGGTGGAATAAGTCCGGATCGGCGCGGTATGCGACAGATGGTAGTAGCACGTGCTCCTCACCGGTCCCGCCGTACTCAGCAGATGCGCGAGCGAATGGTCTGGCCCGCCAGCGTCGAGACGATCACCAATCTTCGTATGCTCATACGTGTCGGAGCGCGTCTGTGCCGTCTTGTCGAGGCTGGTGCGACTGCCGAATTCTTCGGAGGGGGCGGTCTCTGGTACCCGGGGGCATCCCGACGTATCTGGTAGTCGAGGTGAGACATGTTCGGACGGCTGTGAACGTTCACGCCATCTCGTTTCGACTCCTACTTTGTCGCGTTTCGACTCCCAACTGTCCGCAAGCGCGTACGCATCGTGGGCATTGGGTCAATATGCGAGAATATTCGCTCTTTGGGGCGCGAACATCCCGTTTTTGCCTCGATTTTCGGGATATTGACGCCCCAAATCACAGATTTTCTCGCATCGCGGACGCTGACGGTCAGTATGCGAGAATATCTGCGATTCACAGCGTCAATCGGAGCCTGAAGCCACGCTTCCGCGGGTGTTTGACGCTGTGAATCGTCTGGTACGGGTGTTTGGCGCTGTGAATTCCGGATCTTCGCGAGGCTGGATGCTGGGTTTGATCGGGCTGCCGGATCTGATCGCGCCGGCGGGTGTGGCCGGGCTGTCGGGGTGTGGCCGGGGTACCGGGTGCTGGCGTAGCCGTGCTGAGCTATCGAGCCGGGTCGGGTCGCTGAGGTTGGGCGGATTGCTGGATTCGGTCGTGCATTCGCGTTCGACTCGGTCTGTTGTGTGCGGGGGCGGTTTGAAAATGCTGCGGCTGTCGGTCGAATCTCGCGCCGTCGTGTTCGGGGCGGCTGCTCGATCGTAATCCGGAGCCTGTGTTCGACGTGTCGGGGTTGCGGATTTGAAACCGATTTCATATAATCAATCTTGAAAACGGCAATCGTACTGATTTCAAGGATTTTGTGATTGTGGAATTAGGAAACCAATTTCACGACGAACCTTCGTGGTGATTCGGGCGACTGTCGTGCGCGAAACGTCTGACCATTGCAAAGGAGCGTCATGTCCGAGAAATTCAACGTCGTTATGGCCATCAAGCCCGGTCTGCCCGAGAAGCTGCTCGACGAGTCCATGTGGAAGCGTCTGCATGAGATCGCCAACATCGAACAGCACACCGAGATCACCGACTTCTCCGATCCGGCCGCACTCGAGCGCATGAAGGACGCCGACTACCTGTGGTACGGCTGGGAGGCCCCGCAGGTCACCGCCGAGGCGCTGAACGCCATGCCGAAGCTCAAGGGCATCATCGCCGCCCAGGGCGTCGCCTACAAGGGACTGACCGAGGAGGCCCGCCAGATCGCCAAGGATCGCGGCATCTTCGCCACCAACGTGCAGGCCGCCAACTCCATCCCCGTGGCTGAGTACTGCCTCGGTGTGGCACTGCTCGAAAGCAAGGACTACACGCTGTCGCAGCATCAGTACGGCGAGAAGCGCGCCTACATCAACCGTGAGGTCAACTACGCCGACGCCGGCACCTACGGCAAGACCATCGGCATCGTGACCGCCACCGCGCAGATCGCCCGCGACTTCATGCAGATGCTCAAGCCGTTCGACTTCAACGTGCTCGCCTGGAGCCGTCACCTCACCGACGAGGAGGCCGCCGAGTACGGCGCCAAGAAGGTGGACCTCGATACCGTGTTCCGCGAGTCCGACATCGTGTCCATCCACACGCCCGGCATTCCGCAGACCGCCGGCATGATCGGCGCACACGAGCTCGGCCTGATGAAGGACGGCGCCCTGCTGCTCAACTCCGCCCGCGGCATCGTGATCGACCACAAGGCGCTTGAGAAGGAGCTCGTCTCCGGCCGCATCCGCGCCGTGCTCGACGTGACCGACCCGGAGGAGCCGCTGCCTGCCGACAGCCCGCTGTGGGATCTGCCGAACGTGGTGCTCACCCCGCACATCGCCGGTTCCATGGGCTGCGACCTCAACCGCATGGGCGCCTCCGTGCTCACCGAGTTCGAGCACATCGCCGCCGGCGAGCCGCCGGTGCACTTCGAGGCCAACCCACTGGCCTGACAAAGCACCTGACGGGACGCAGGACAACAGGACAATAGGAGCGTTTCATGGACAAGAAGTACGAATACGGCACCGAGGAGAACCGTGTCCTCCTCAAGCGCGAAACCGAGAACCTGCTCGGCTTCGGCCACAAGTTCCCGGCGCCCGGCGGTGGTTCCGCCTGGCTTGACAACGAAGGCAACCCCGACCCGTCGCACGGCATCCAGACGTGGATCACCTGCCGCATGGCGCACGTGTATTCGCTGGGCAACCTGCTCGGCCACCCCGGTTCCGAGGAACTGGTCGACGCTGCTGTGGAAGGCCTGCTCGGCCATCTGCACGATGACGCCAACGGCGGCTGGTATCCCGGGATCACGTGGGACGGCAAGCCCGCCCCCGACAAGATCTGCTACGCCCACGCCTTCGTGATCCTCGCCGGCACGTCCGCCACGCTGATCGGCCGTCCGAAGGGCCCTGAACTGCTGGAGAAGGCGCTGGATGCCTGCAACAAGCACTTCTGGGACGACGAGATCGGTCTGGCCGTGGACACGTGGAACACCGAGTTCACCAAGCTCGACCCGTACCGTGGCCTCAACGCCAACATGCACACCACCGAGGCCTTCCTCGCCGTGGCCGACGTGACCGGCGACGAGGAGTACCGCCGTCGCGCGGGACGCATCATCGACCATGTGGTGGACTGGGCCGCCAACAACGAGTGGCGCATCCCCGAGCACTTCAACGAGGACTGGACCCCGGACCTCGAATGCAACCGTGACAAGCCCGACGATCAGTTCAAGCCGTTCGGCGCCACCCCCGGCCACGGCATCGAATGGGCGCGCCTCATCACCCAGTACGCGCTCAGCTCCGATCGTCCGCAGGTCGAGAAGGATCGCCTGATCGACGCCGCCGAGCACCTGTTCGCCCGGGCGCTCGAGGACGGCTGGAACCGCAACGGCACCGTCGGGCTTGCCTACACCACCGACTGGGACGGCAACCCCGTGGTCACCGACCGCATGCACTGGACGCTCGCCGAGTCGGTGAACACGTCCGCCACGCTCGCCAAGGTGACCGGCAAGCAGGTATACAAGGACTGGTATGCCAAGTTCTGGCAGTACATCGACGAGCATCTGGTCGACCATGACAAGGGTTCGTGGTTCCACCAGCTCGACAAGGACAACAACGTGCTCGACACGGTGTGGCCGGGCAAGTCCGACCTGTACCACGCCACGCAGTGCACGCTGATCCCGCTGCTCGACCCGGCCGTGTCCGTGGCACCGGCGCTCAAGGCCGCCAAGACCGAAGCTGCCGAAGTCGCCAAGGAAGCGTGAGACAATCGCTTACAGGCCGGGGTGGATGTCATCGCGGCCTGGAATAATCGGCAATTAGTCGCGTATCGGCATGAAGTCTGAAACGATTTCATGCCGATACTTGTACGCGTGGTATGCGTAGGTTCGTATGTGCGGGTCGGTTTGTACGTGCATGTACGCGCATACGCATATGCGCGCAGTAGTACCACTCAAGGAGTCCATATGCCCAGGAACGCGCAGCGCAGCACGCCGGTGATCAAGGACGTCGCCAAGCTGGCCGGAGTGTCCGCGCCCACCGTGTCGCGCTATCTCAACGGCACCGCCAACGTGAACGAGGAGAAGCGCGAACGCATCGCGCAGGCCATCAAACTGCTGGGGTACAAGCCGAGCATCGTCGCCCGCGCGCTGGCCAACAAGGAGATGGACTCCGTGATGGTGTTCGCCGCCAACTCCGGCACGTTCTCCACCAACATGACCAATATCGGCGTGGAGCGCGGCGCCCAGTCGAAGAACTACCTGTTCGCCGTCACGTCGCTGAGCGAGAACCGTCTCGACGACGTGCAGCAGATGGTGCAGATGGCGCTTGGCGCGAATCCGGCCGGCGTGATCGTGTACGAGTACGACCGTGCCGGCGCCGAGGCGCTGCGCTATATCCCCGACGACATGCCACTGGTCATCGTGGGTGGCAACGCGGGGGAGGGGCCGTACCAGGTCATCAACTCCGAGCGTGACGGCGGTCGAGCCATGACCGAATACCTGCTGAAGCTCGGCCACAGGACGGTGTTCCACGTGGCCCGTGCGGAGGGGCCGAGCGGCAACACGCGCACCAACGGCTGGCGTGACGCGCTCACCGCGGCCGGCGCTCCGATTCCCGAGATCGTCCGCGTGTCCGCCACCGACCTCGAGGAGGCCGTGGAGGCGGGGCGTGCGCTCGGCCGCCGCAGCGACGTGACCGCGATTTTCGCCGGCAACGACGAGACCGCGATCGCCGTGATCAACGGCCTGCGCGAGGTGGGTCGTCGTGTGCCCGAGGATGTGAGCGTGGTCGGTTTCGATGATCGTCAGTTCGCGCCGCTGTGGAGGCCGGCGTTGACGAGCTATCGGCAGAACTTCAACGATATGGGCGAGCGTGCGTTCGCCATGCTCTACGAGCAGATTCAGGCCAAGCGCGCCGGCGAGGAGCCGCCGCAGTCGCGTCTGGAGACCGTACAGGGAGCCATGATCGTGCGCGATTCCGCCAACGAGCTGGCGTGACGAGCCCGTACCGATCGCGCGTCGCACGTGGCTGCTTGCCGAGCATAACGGCACCAAGCTGCCCAATGCCCAGCGGTGGATCGCCACGGCCCGCAAGCGCGGATTCCTGACGCCGGTGGCTGGCGCAAACATTAGCTCTCTCCTGTGCTGACAGGTGTGAGGTCGTGGCGGTTCGAGGCTCCGCGCTTTCTCGTTGGTGCAGAGGGCTGGCTGACAGTCCTTCCAGTATGCATTGAATAGGTACGAGTTTTCTAGGATGTATATCAGTGTCGTGCCACAATTGCATGCACTTTATTCACGTCGACCATAGTTACAACCGTTATCGTTAATGAAACGATCCCTTTTTGGTTGCGGTATGTACGTCATCGTATCGCTGATATTTGATGCCAATGGTGTCGAGCTGTTTTTCCATAATCGAGTCTTCTTTCCCATACAGTAGTATTTCCGATGGCCGCAGTGCCAAAACCTTTTGAGGATAGCTGAGATCGAGCATGGACGGGGTCGGTTTGCATCCGAGCGTGCTGGATGCGCTCATGATTTCGCGCGGAACGCTGTTCGCAATGTACCGGATCGTTTTCGAGGATCCGCAGCGTAAATTCTGTACAATCGGAATTCCATTGATGCCTAAAATTGCTGTGAACAATTGATTAAGCAGCATGATCTCCACTTGCCAGGTCAAATCCATATCTTGTGTGACTGTTATGTCAGCGCCGATAACGCCCATAAACTGTCGATAGTATTTAATTTCATTAAAAACGTGTTCCATCCTTGGATATATGAGATTGTCGGGACAATAAAAACAAAGAAGTGTCGTTTGTGGATTTGCGGTCATATTCCTGTGTGAATATGGGACAATGTATTCTGGTCTAGATGTCAGAAACAGTTTGCGAGGTAATATCGGAAAGCCATTTTTGTCAGTTGGAATTCCTTGGTTGCGTAGGTATGTTGTATATGTTCTTGTGAGGTGACATATTTGAGGTAGCGTCGAAATCATGAAATTTTCTCATCTCTGGGATTCCTCATGGAATATATGGGAATAGTGGGTAAATCGTCACGCAATAGTCTGATCGCTTGACTGCGTCTTTGCTGTATGAAGCGCTTTTGTGCGAGTCCGTCGGACTCTGATGAACAGTCATCAATAATTGCGATTGCTGAGCATTCAGTTATCTGCTGAACGATTTCATTGTATTCGTCTTGTGTTTTCAGTGATAGTAAAGTACTGAGTGGTATATAACGGTGTAGCCCATCCATGTCGAACAGACAGTAGGGGAATCCGAATTCTAGATACCGGTCGTCATATGTGGCAAATGGTGGCTCTTCTGTACATTCTTCTCGTTGGTCCAAGAATGTGCCTATCAGGTGATATGTGCTTTTCAAAACAATCTCTTTTCTACAATTCGATGACGATTCCTGTGTTTAAGGAAATGGCTTGATGTGCGAAATCAGCCAGCGTTCGGTAGATGGTGACGAGACGATCTCCGATTGGCTGGCCCAGCCGGTCGGAGATCCATGTAAGAAGAATCCGGCACTGTTCCGCATTGAGATAATCAACATCTCCGATGTCAAGAAGAGCGTTACAGAGTTTGTCAACAGGTTCTATGAAATCCTGTTCGAGCAACGGAAGGTCTTCGGTTTCCAGCGGATAAACTCTTACTTTTTCGCTGGCTTCCAGCGGAGGTTCCGGAATGTGGCCATAGTAGTTGCATCCTTGTAGTGTTAAAAATAGGGTGAATCCAATCATTGCGCGTCCATTTCCTTTCTGGTAAGAATTTTGAAGTGAGTCTCCTGATTCGTGCCGGCTTTGCCGTCGAGCTTGACGTATCTTTTCAGGCGTTTGTCGAAAATTCGTGGATATCCTGCCACTTGGTCCACTCGAATTTCATACCGGTCACTTGTGAATACGTATTTGACGCCATGGCCATGACCAATGTCTCCGGGGGCGAATTGCTTGACAACCTCGTTGAGATTGACGGGCTGTCGCTTCCAGTTGTCATTCCATCTGGCTTCGCGAGCCTTGCTTCTCTCATAGCGTCCTTGGTCCACTAGATTCGACGGCACTGTATCTTCGATGTAGCGTTTGGCGTTGGAAGAATATAGTGCCTTACTGTCTGACATCGTTCATACTCCTTTCCGCTGCCTTGTTGGCTGTGCCGGCATCACTATATCACAAAATGATGAGGTTGTTAGCATATAGATTCTGAAACATTTCTGCATATGTAATTGAGTATAGCTTATACATAGTTGTGTTGTGTGTTATTCTGGCTGCATGAACGACTTTGAACTGCCATTCCCATGGAAAGAGGTTTCTCCTGCGGCCTCTGCGGATGCGACGGAGGTGCTTGGGAGGATCGGGGCGAGGAAGGATGAGTCCTATCGGGGTGATATCACCGAGGACAGCCTTCTGGAGCAGACCGCCGGGTGTCGACTCACCTATGCGGATATGACTGATGCCGATGTGATGCGGGATTCGATGATGACATTGCCGAAGTCCGCACGTTCCTACTATGTGATGGGGCATCGGTGGGTGCGCATCAAAAACATGGAAAACGATGTGGAAGTCATGCTGCGGTTGCAGTCTCGAATGCCCGAGTCGAAGGAGATCTACATCTCTGCCATCGTGGTGCCGTTCCAGCAAGGTCGGGAGATGAATGGAGCGGATCTGCGCGACGTGCCGGTGGGCGCCATTGCGGCAGCGTATACGCGTCGAGAGCTGCAGGGGACCATCAACGTCAACCGTACGTTTGCCCTTGGCGATGACATCAAGCGTGACCCGATGGAAAAACTACCCAAGCCATCGGGATCCGACCGTTTCCTTGCATTGGTCGGACGTCAGTACGATGCGTTGGAGGAGTCTCATCCTGGTGAAAGTATCGCGCGGCTGCTTGCCGAGCATAACGGCACCAAACTGCCCAATGCCCAGCGGTGGATCGCCACGGCCCGCAAGCGCGGATTCTTGACGCCGGTGGCCAGGGGACAGCGCAAACGATAGGGGGCTCTTTGCTCTGATGGGCGCGGGACGGGGCGGTTCGCGGTCCCGCGCTTTTTCGTACCGATCTCGGAGCGGGGATTGATCTTTCGGGCAATCGTTGAGTTCTGTGCGGAAAACGGGGGAGTGCGAACATCTATCCCCGAGTTCTGTGCGCTCAAACCGCGCAATCCGGAGTATGGGCGTTGGAATTTCAACGCCCATACTCCGACTCCCGGCATTTCGGCGCACAGAACTCGGGGATAGGTGTCTGCAGGGGGATGGAATCCGCACAGAACTCGCAGTTAGGTGGGTTCTCGTGATTCGTTTCCGCGTTTCGACGCATGAGACTCCTATAGTGGTGGCCCGAAGACGCCAATGCGAAGCGGGATGCCAGAGGGGAGTTTGTGTCGAGCATGCCGGGCCGTTGACGTCAGTGATGGGAACCATCGTGGGGGATCCATGGGGACTATGGGCGAATCCTGCGGTGGCATAACGACAAAAGGGGAACGCCATGGAATTCATGGACGTCGTACGTGAACGATACGCATGCCGCAAGTATGAGGACCGGCCGGTCGACCAGTCCGATCTCGATGCGATTCTGGAGGCGGGCCGTCTGGCACCGACCTCCACCGACCAGCAGGAGCAGCATGTGTACGTCATCC
Source organism: Bifidobacterium vansinderenii (assembly GCF_002234915.1). Classification (GTDB taxonomy): domain Bacteria; phylum Actinomycetota; class Actinomycetes; order Actinomycetales; family Bifidobacteriaceae; genus Galliscardovia; species Galliscardovia vansinderenii. Next base: position 108,008 of record NZ_NEWD01000007.1, read on the forward strand.
GGTTCGAATCCGGTCTGGAGAAGATCGACGCGCTGAGCGAATGTCGGTACGGTGCGCCGCTGGTGCTGATGATCACGTACGACAAGACTGACGTGTACGAATACCCCGGCGGCAAGTACGACTCCGGCGTGGAGGACGCGTCCATCGCCGTGACCCACATGATGCTCGAGGCCACGGAACGCGGTGTGGGCAGCTGCTGGGTCAACGTGTTCGACCCGGACAAGGTGAAGGCGGCGTTCAATCTGCCTGAGAAGGAGCAGGTCGTGGCCATGCTGGACCTGGGGTATCCGGCCGCCGATGCCAGGCCGTCGGCCAAGCATGATCATCGCAAGCTGATCTCGGAGCTCGTCACGTACCTGTGACGGGGGTTTCATGATCGCCGGCGGGATTCGCGATCGACGCCTCCGGTGAGGTGGCGCCCGATGCGGCGGATTCCGCCTTTTTGCAAAACCCGGTTTGCCGTGGTGTGATCGTGGTGTACACTGGAGATGTTTTTGAAACCGGTTTCAATATTGGGTTGACAGAGATGCCGATATTGATAACCGAATGAACGAAACCTCAGCAACGAGGCTTAGGAAAGGATTTGCTATGGCTTGGGAACTGGCAGCAAGCACGCTCGGTGCACCGTACGACACGATGGATGAGCTCGCCAAGACCTTCACTGAAACCGGTGTAACGAAGATTGAGGTCGCGGTCGGCGATGAAATGAAATTCACCATGACCTCCACCGACGACGAACTCAAGGCCATGCGCGACGAACTCGCCGAAAAGGCCAACGTCTCCATCTTCTCCGTGGACTCTCGCGTGCAGGTGTGCAACCCCGACCGCACCGAGGACGAACTGCTGGAAAGCCTGGAACACTGCCTGCACATGGCCGACGTGCTCGGCGCCCAGTACGTGCGCGTGTTCCCGACCGCCCCGCTCGACCCGTGCTGGACTCCTGACCGTCTGCCCGGTCTCGCCCTGCCCGACGGCCAGAACCTCGCCGGCATCTCCAAGCGCGGTGCCGCCATCATTGTCAAGGCTCTGCCGCTGGCCGACAAGCTCGGCGTGCAGCCGCTGCTCGAGACCCACGACTCGCACACCAACGGCGAGCGCAACGCCATGATCCACGCCGAGATCGATCGCCTGGCCCCGGGCAACCGCGTCGGCAGCATCTGGGATCTGGCCCACCCGTGGCGCGTGGGCGAGGACCCGGTGACCACGTTCGAGTACATCGGCCAGTACATCGCGAACGGCCGCGGTCTGGTGCAGATCAAGGATTGCGCGTTCCCCGGCGACCAGACCCCGGTGCTGCAGGGCACCGGCCGCGTGCCGCTGGCCAAGTGCTGCCGTCTGCTGAAGAATGGCGGCTACACCGGTCCGCTGTCGCTGGAGTGGGAGCGTCGCTGGTACCCCGAGGTCGCGCCGCTCAAGGACGCGCTCGTGGCCGCGCAGAACGCCATCGACAACCTGCCGCTCGACGCCCAGCTGGCGTAGGGCAAGTAGAGCGATAGGAGTCGTCGGCAAGACGGAATCGGATCCCTCCCTCAGTCACGCGTTGGCGTGACAGCTCCCTCCCATGGAGGGAGCACGGTGAGGGAACCGTCAACTCCCCTCAAATCATGAGGGGAGCCGGCTGATTTGCTGGCTCCCCTCGCTGAGGCCGAGTCCGTCAAATCAACGCCAAGGCGCATATAGGACTCAGGCGAGCCGACAGGCGAGCCAGACAATCGCGGCCGAAGGCGTCCATTCTTGCTGGACGAGCCGTCGGCCGTAAGGCTGACTGAGGGAGCCGGCAGCCTCCTCGCACCACATCACACAACACTAAGGAACCTTTCAATGACGATTGATCCCCGTACCTACGGCGCCAAGGCGGACGGCACGACCAACGACGCCGCGGCCATCCAGCAGGCCATCGACGCGTGCGAGGTGAACGGCGGCGGCACGGTCCGGCTGACCGACGGCGCGTTCCTCTCCGGCACGCTGTTCCTGAAGTCAAACGTGTACCTCAACGTCGCCGCGTCGGCAAGACTCGTCGCCAGCCCGAACATCGCCGACTACTCGCCGAACGTGCACCACAACCGTTATCGCAACGAGACGAACATCGATCGTTGCTTCATCTACGCCGAGGACGCGCACGACTTCGGTCTGATCGGCCATGGCATGATCGAGGGCCAGGCCGAGGCGTTCCCCAACGAGGGGTCGATCTACCGTCCGATGATGATCCGCGTGCTGCGCTGCTCCAACGTACATATCGAGAACCTGCGCCTGTACAACGCGGCCGCATGGACCACCGCGTTCCTCGACAGCGAATACATCTGGGTGCGCGGCGTGGACATCAAGAACGACAAGCACTACAACGGCGACGGCCTCGACTTCGACGGCTGCGCGCACGTGTTCGTCTCCGACTGCTACGTGCGCGGCACCGACGACAACTTCTGCCTGCAGGCCAGCAGCAAGGCGCTGCCCGTGCACGACGTCCACGTGACCAACTGCGAGTTCTCCGGCATCTGCGCCGGCATCCGCATCGGCCTGAAGTCGATCGGCGACATCCGCAGCGTCACGATCAGCAACTGCACGTTCGACCGCGTGTGGCGTGAGGGCATTAAGATCGAAAGCACCGAGGGCGGCACGATCAGCGACATCAGCGTCAGCAACATCGTGATGCGCAACGTCACCCGTCCGATCTTCGTGATCCTCAACAACCGTTTCGAACCGGACGAATTTGGTACGTCGATCGAACTTAATCATGTGCCGGCGATCGGACATCTGGAAAACGTTGATATTTCACATCTGACGGCGGTCGACGACGAGGAGATGGCCAACACGCACATGCGTTTCACCGACGACGTGATGGGCTCGCCGCGCTTCAACGGCATCCGTTTCGACGCGGCCGACGGCCATTCGATCAGCGGCGTGACGCTCAGCGACATCCGCTACACGTTCATCGGCGGCGTGACCAAGGCCGACATTCCGTCCGACGACGAGTATCCGAAGGTGCTCGACCGACTGGTCGCGCCGCACGGCAAATCCAGTGAAAACTATTATCCCGACTGGTCGCGCACGTCGTTCATGGATCTGCGCAACGTGGCCGACCTGCAGCTGCGCAACATCCGACTGAAGACGCTGCGCGACGACGAGCGTCCCGCGATCCTCACCGACGGCTGCGACGACATGGTCGCCGACAACATCCGCGTCAACGGAAAGGCGTGGGCGTGAGGGGTGCTGCTCCCCTCAGTCGGCAATGATTCGGATGAAACAAGGAATACGAACACAAGGAACACGAACACAAGGAGCGTGAGGAACACACATGCGAACGATTCTTCTGCAGGCCACCGTGGGCGGGACCGCGGCCGTGTATCGCCGCGACACCGAAACCGGCATCGTCGAACTGCTGCTCGTACCGGCCGACGTGTTCGGCGATGACGGGAGCATCGACGCCGCCCTGCGCGACGACTGCGCCGCCGAACCGCTCGTACAGGCCAAGATCATCGGCGACGACTACCCGTTCGGCTTCTCGCAGGGCCGCACCATGCGCAACTCGCAGACCGTGGCGCGCATGGAGTTCGGCAAGCCGCGCGCGCTCGCCGACGACAACGGCGTGACCACCGTGACCACGCGCATCGACGACCCGCGCGGCTGGCACTACGAGCACGTGCTCACCATGACCCCGCTCAGCCGGGCCGTGGAGATTCACACGTCCGTGGTCAACGACTCCGCCGAGCTGATCACGTTCGAGATGCTCTCCAGCTTCACGCTCGGCTCGCTCTCCCCGTTCGCCACGGGACTGGACCCGGAGAACCTGACGCTGCACCGCATGCGTAGTACGTGGAGCGCCGAGGGCCGGCTGCTCTCCCAGCCGGTCGAGGATCTGGAGCTCGAGCCCAGCTGGCAGCGATTCTCCGCCAACTCTGTGCGTTTCGGCTCGGTCGGCAGCTTCCCCGTACGTGAATGGGTGCCGTTCGTGGGAATCACCGACCGGCGCGCCGGCGTGACCTGGGCCGCGGCCACCACGCACGCGTCCAGCTGGCAGATCGAAGTCTACCGCCGCGACGAGGGACTGAGCCTGTCCGGCGGCATCGCCGACCGCGAGTTCGGCCAGTGGACGCACACCGTGAAGCCGGGCGAGCGCTTCGACGCGCCCAAGGCCGTGCTCGCCGTGGTGCGCGGCGACGTGAACCTGGCCGCGCAGGCCGTGGCCGGTAACGTGCGACAGTACGTGCACACGCCCGAATCCGAGCGGCATCTGCCGATCATCTTCAACGAGTTCTGCTCCACGTGGGGCGTGCCCACCGAGAAGAGCGTGCTCGAACAGCTCGACGCGGTCAAGGCGCTCGGCGTGGAATACTTCGTCATCGATGCCGGATGGTTCGACGACACCGCGTTCGAGGCGGCCAGCCGATTCGGCAAGTGGGAGGTCAGCAAGACCGCGTTCCCGCATGGATTGAAGCCCGTCGTCGATGCGATTCATGCGGCCGGCATGAAGGCCGGCATCTGGTTTGAGTTCGAGATCGCCGGACGCCAGGAGCCCGACTGCTTCAACAAAACCGAATGGCTGCTCACGCGCGACGGACTGCCCATCACGTCCGGCAACCGCCGCTGGTGGGACATGCGCAACCCCGACGTGCGGGACTACCTTGCGCATAGGGTCATCGACATGCTGCGCGACAACGGGTTCGACTACATGAAGGTCGACTACAACGACACGATCGGCGTGGGCTGCGAGACGCCAGGCGATCCGACCGCATCGCTGGGCGACGGCCTGTACTCGCAGATCCAGGCGTCGCAGGACTTCTTCCGTCGCATCCGCCGCGAACTGCCGGACCTCATGATCGAGATCTGCGCGTCCGGCGGCCACCGACTCGTGCAGTCGTTCATGGAGATCGGCGCCATGGCCAGCTTCTCCGACGCGCACGAGTGCGACGAGATCCCCGTGATCGCCGCGAACATGCACCGCATGATCCTGCCGCGCCAGTCGCAGATCTGGGCCGTGGTGCGCGACGAGGAACCGACGAGCAAACTGTACTATCAGATCTGCTCCGGACTGCTCGGCCGCCTCTGCTTCTCCGGCGACGCAAACGCGTTCTCCGGCGAAAAGAACGACGTGATCCACAACGGCGTCGACTTCTACCGTGCGGCCGCGCCGATCATCGACCACGGCGTAAGCGAATGGCACGGGTCCGAACTCGGCAGCTACCGTCATCCGCGCGGATGGCAGGCGATCGTGCGCCGCGGCGAGCACGGCACCGACGCGCAGGGCCGTACGCTCGTGGTGCTGCACACGTTCCATGACGCACCGGAGAACGTGACGATCTCGCTGGACGAGGCAAACGACGGTGACGCGAAGTCCGGTTTCGCCGACGTCATCGCCCGCGCGTTCCACCGCAACGGCATCGACGTGACGCTCGCCGACGGCACGCTGACCGTCTCCGGCCTGACCGACTTCGACGGTGTGGCCGTATTACTGTGATTTCATGACAAAGGAGTGCATATGACCACGATGATCCACAATCCGATCCTGCCGGGCTTCCACCCGGACTCCAGCGCCCTGCGCGTGGACGACGACTACTACATCGCCACATCCACCTTCGAATGGTGGCCGGGCATCGACATCTACCATTCCAAGGACCTCGTCAACTGGGAGTGGGTCGCCTCGCCGGTGAACCGCGAATCCCAGGTGAACCTGCTCGGCAACTACGACTCCGGCTCCCTGTGGGCGCCGCACCTGAGCTACGCCGACGGCAAGTTCTGGCTCGTCTACACGGACGTGAAGACCTACGCGCCGTTCAAGGACACGCTCAACTACGTGATCACCGCGCCGAGCATCACCGGACCGTGGAGCGAACCGCACTTCCTGACCGCGTCTGGCTTCGACCCGGCCATCTTCCACGACGACGACGGCCGCAAGTGGTTCCTCAACATGCTCTACGACTACCGTCCCGGCCACGAGCTGTTCGCCGGCACCGTGATCCAGGAGTTCGACCCCAGCACCATGAAGCTGGTGGGGGAGCGCAAGCACTTTTACAAGGGCACCAAGCTCGGCGTGTGCGAGGGGCCGCAGATTCTTAAGCGCAACGGCTGGTACTACCTGCTGTGCGCGGCCGGCGGCACCGGCTACATGCATGCCGCCACCGTGGCCCGCGCCCGCACGCTCGAAGGCCCGTTCGAGGACTCGCCGTACACGTCGCTGCTCACCGCGCGCGACGAGCCGACCAACCCGCTGCAGAAGTCGGGCCACTGCTGCTTCCTTGAGATCGGCGACGAATGGTACGTGACCCAGATCTGCGGCCGTCCGCTCACCGAACGCGGCAACTGCACGCTCGGCCGCGAGACCGGCATCCAGAAGATCTACTGGACCGAGGACGGCTGGCCGCGCTTGGAGAACAACACCATCAGCCCCGACCTCGACGTGCCCGCCCCGAAGATCTCGCAGGGCGTGGTGCAGAAGATGGACCACTCCGAACGCATCGACTTCTCCGCTCCGGTCGTGCCCGCGGGTGAGGGGATTGCCGACGTTCCTTCCACTGGCCTTCCCCTCGGGGGGAAGGTGTCGGCGCAGCCGACGGATGAGGGGGGCAAGGACTCCGGCAAGGCTCCGGCTCCCCTCACCTCCGTCACCGACCCGGCCATCCCGCCGAGCCTCAAGACCCTGCGCACCGCGCTCGTCGCCGGCGAGGACTACAGTCTCACCGCCCGTCCCGGCTGGCTGCGCCTTTACGGCGGGCAGTCCCTGCGCTCGCAGCACCGTCAGAGCCTGTTCGCCCGCCGCTGGGAGCACTTCGACTTCGACGCCGAAACCGTGATCGACTTCGATCCGAAGAACTTCCAGCAGCTCGCCGGACTGATTCTCTACTACGACACCCAGAACTGGATCTACGCGTGCGTCACCTTCGACACCGAGGGCACCGACACCCGCGTGCTGCAGATCCTGCGCTGCGACCACGAGAACCTGGAATACGGCTGCGAGCAGGTGGAGATTCCCGGCACCGACCCGGTGAAGCTGCACGTAGAGGTGCGCGGCGCCGTCGCACGGTTCTCCTACGCGCTGGGAGACGGCGAACTTCAGCCGCTCGGCGGCGACCAGCCCGCCGACCACATCAGCGACGACTACGTGGAGCGCACGATCAAGGGTTGCGCGTTCACCGGCGCCATGCTCGGCATCTGCGCCCAGGACATGGACGCCCACGGCTCCCACGCCGACTTCCAGTACCTCGACTACGTCGAACGGCACTGATTCGCTAGTTCTCAAACGGACGATCCCGACACCTTCTTCGGAAAGTGTCGGGATCGTCCGTTTTTTGTGTGGATTTGTGCATGTCGATATGAGATATGTGCGGTTAAGTTGTATTCCTCCGGAATGGCGGTTCACAAATACGAGATACCCGATTCGACGTACGGGTTTTCAACGGTGCTTCCCGGGTATCGCGCATTTGTGAACCGCTTCCCGGAAGAGTTCGCACGAGGTGCGAGGATATAGCGGTCGGATCGGAGAAAGAGAGGTGACCGATCCGACCGGTTAGGGGAGGGGAGTTAGTCCTCCCAGTCCGGTGAATGCCGGACGGATTTACTTGACGCCCTTGATGCCGAAGACGGACACCGCGGCGATGGACAGCACGATGAAGCCCATCGGGAACAGGCCCATGTAGCCGAAGATGCCGATCACGGCCGCCGCCAGAAGCGGGGCGAGCATCTGGCCGATGGTGCCGGCCACGTTGAGGAAGGCCAGATCCTTGGCCGCGGTCTTCGGGTTGGGCAGCACGGAGGTCATCAGCGCCTGGTCGAGGGCCACGAAGATGCCGCCGCCGAGGCCGGAGAGCGCCACGTAGATCGTGTACATGAGCGGCGTGGGCACGAAGAACGGCAGCCAGCAGGGCACGCCCACCAGGAACACGGCGATGGCAACCGGCACCTTGATGGTCTTCATCTTGTCGGCCAGCGGGCCGGAGATCACGGCGGCGACGATGGCCATGACCAGGCTCAGCGCGGCCATGAGGCTCATCCACTTGGCGGCCGCCTCGGCCGGGGTGTGCATGTAGTCGGTGAGCGTGTACAGACGGTAGGTGCCGATGCCGCCGGGCATCATGTACATGAGTCGGGCGAGCGCGGCGAACCAGTAGTCGCGACCGGCGTGTGCCGGCGGAAGGAAGCTTTCCTTGGCGGCGGCCAGCGAGAACTTCTCGCGCGGCATGTCCTTGTTGGACTTCTCCTGGCAGATCACGACGGCGAGGATCAGGGCGATATCGGCCACGATGAGCAGGATGAACACACCGGTCGACACGTTGGTGATGTACAGGGAGGCAAGCGACTGCGCGCCGTTGAGGCCGATCTGGGTGGCCACGCCGAACATGGAGCTGGCGGTGCCGCGGTGCTTCGGGGCGATCAGGTCGGGCATCCACGCCATGCCGGCGGCCATGACGGCGTTGTACCACACCACATACACGTACCATGCGCCGAGCGCGACGGTGGCGTTGGACGAAGTGGCGAAGATGATCAGGCAGATCGTGGCGAGAATGCCGCCGCCGACGATCCACGGGGTACGGCGACCGAAGCGGGAACGGGTCATATCGCACAGCGCGCCGCAGATGAATCCGGCGAACACGGAGATGAGCAGCGTGATGCTGGTGGCGCTCGCCACCATGGAGACCTTTTGGTCGGGGGCGATCATCTCGATCTTGGCGGGCAGCAGCACGGCGCTGATGCCGAAGAACGGGGCGTAGAAGCCGATGGTCGCGAAGAACTGGGCGATCGACGGGCGCCAGGGGAAGTTGGGCTGTTGCGCGTCGGTGACTGCCGCGTTGTTGACATTGATGTTCATCGTGCTCCTTTGCAGGGGATTGAGTATGAGAAGAAACGTACCAATGGAGATGACATGGTTGCCTGACACCTGAGTCAGGTAACTAGTTACATCGCTGGAAAATACGATAACACGCAATGAAATGAACATGGTTCGGCACTCGATCGGCACGGATCGGCAGTTCGGCGTGTCGCGTTCCGGGGCGAACCGAAGGCAAACCGTTGCAACAACTGGGAAGGCGGGTGGTACGCGCGGTCGTTTGGGGGACTGCCGAGTAGTGTCCGAACGACGGTTTTCGCCGGCGTGTCGCGAGTGATTTTTGAGGTCGATTTGAAACCGGTTTCAAAATGGTGTATGGTTCAAAACGACAGCAAGAAAACCGTTAAGGAGATTGCGATGACGCACAAAGTTGCTCTTGTTACTGGTGGTAAGCAGGGAATCGGTTTCGGAATTGCCAAGCGCCTGATTGCCGACGGCTTCGCCGTGTCCATCCTCGATGTCTCGGACGAGCCCGTCGACGCGCTCGCCGAACTGCGCGCCGAGGCCGGCGACGACTCCCTAGTCCGTTACGTGAAGGGTTCCGTCGACAACCTCGACGACCACAAGCGCTACCTCGACGACGCCGTGAACGCGTGGGGCCGTCTGGACGTGCTCGTCAACAACGCCGGCGTGGCCCCCCGCGAGCGCAAGGACCTGCTCGAGGCTACCCCCGAAAGCTTCGACCGCGTGCTGAACATCAACCTGCGCGGACCCTACTTCCTCACCCAGGCCTTCGCCAACCGCGTCATCGAACTGCGCGGACCGCTCGACAAGCTGCCCGAGCCCCCGGAGCAGCCGGTGGCCACCATCATCAACATGGCCTCCACCTCCGCCGAGACCGTCTCGCTCAACCGCGGCGAGTACTGCATCTCCAAAGCCGGCGTGCACATGGCCACCTCGCTGTGGGCCGTGCGTCTCGCCCCCGAAGGCATCGTGGTCTACGAGGTCCGCCCGGGCATCATCGCCACGAGCATGACCTCCACCGTGCACGACAAGTACAACACGTTCTTCGCCAACGGCGGCGCCCCGATCGGCCGCTGGGGCAAGCCCGCCGACGTGGCCGGCGCCGTGGCGATCCTCGCCTCCGGCAACACCCCGTACTCCACCGGCGACATCATCAACGTTGACGGCGGTATGCACATTCCGGTGCTCTGATCGGCAACCCCGCGCATATCTATCAATACCCATCTCGCAAACGACAATCGTAAATAAAGGCGACATCATGAACGAAACCACACTGGTGATCGGAGGACACAAAGTCCCCGTCGTCACCCGTCAGGCCATCGTGGTCGGCACCGGCTCGGCCGGATACTGCGCCGCCGAACGCCTGTACGACCTCGGCGTCAAGGACGTGGCGCTCGTGGCCGACCACATCAACGGCGGCACCTCGCGCAACGCGGGCTCCGACAAGCAGACCTACTACAAGCTGACCCTGTCGGGAGGCGACCCCGATTCCGTGCGCGAGATGGCGCAGACCCTGTTCGAAGGCGGCGCCGTCGACGGCGACACCGCGCTCGTGGAGGCCGCCGTCTCCGCCCAGGGCTTCCTGCACCTGTGCGAGCTCGGCGTGCCGTTCCCGCGCAACAAGTATGGCGAGTACATCGGCTACAAGACCGATCACGACCCCCGCCGCCGTGCCACCTCCGTGGGTCCGTACACGTCCAAGGCCATGGTCGAGCACCTGCAGGCCTCGGTCGAATCCAAGGGCATTCCGACGTACGACCGCTGCCGTGTGGTCGACATCCTCACCGCCGAGAAGGACGGCGAGCGCCGCGTGATCGGCCTGCTCGTCCTGCGCACCGACGTGGAGGAGGGCTCCGACGAGTCCCGCTTCCTCGTGTTCCGCACTCCGAACATCGTGTACGCGACCGGCGGCCCTGCCGGCATCTATGGCAACCGCGTGTACCCGAACGGCCAGTGGGGTGCCTCCGGCGCCGCCTACCGTGCGGGTGTGGATGGCAAGAACCTCACCGAATGGCAGTTCGGTCTGGCCTCCACCAACCCGAAGTGGAACGTGTCCGGCACCTACATGCAGGTACTGCCGCGCTTCGTTTCCACCGCCCAGGACGGCTCCGGCGAGCGCGAGTTCCTCACCGAAGCGATCCCGGACTACGGCCGTCAGCTCTCCCTGATCTTCCTCAAGGGCTACCAGTGGCCGTTCGACATCCGCAAGGCGCGCGACGGCAGCTCGCTCATCGACCTGCTCGTCTACCGCGAGACCGTGCTGCGCGGCCGCAAGGTGTACCTGGACTTCCGCTCCAACCCCATGCAGCCCGAGCTCGACGCATCCAAGCTCGACAAGGAGGCGTACGACTACCTTGAGCAGGCCGGCGCCCTCACCGGCACGCCGATCGAGCGTCTGTGCCACATGAACGAGCCCGCCTACCAGTTCTACCTGGAGAAGAACCCCGGCGTGGACCTGGAGAAGGAGATGCTGCGCATCGACCTGTGCGCCCAGCACAACAACGGCGGTCTGGTCATCGACCCGTGGTGGCGTTCCAACGTGGAAGGCCTGTTCCCGGCCGGCGAGGTCGACGGCGTGCACGGCGTATACCGTCCGGGCGGCTCCGCGCTGAACGCCGGACAGGTGGCCGCCACCCGCGCCGCCACCTACATCTCGGCCCGTCGCGCCGAAACTCCGGTGCTCGACGACTACGAGTTCGCCGCAGCGGCCGAGGCCCGCGTCAAGGAGACGTTCGATCTGCTCGACTCCGCCACCGCCCGCGCCGAACAATCCGGCGCCGAGAACGTGCACGACTACCTGAAGAACGTGCAGAACCTCATGAGCGCCAAGGCCGGCCCCGTCCGCCAGAAGGACAAGGTCGAGGCCGCATTCTGTCAGGTGGGCCAGTGGCTCGACGAATACGAGACCACCGTGAGCGCCAAGCTCGGCTCCCGCCGCAGCGTCGACCGCATCTTCCTGGTGCGCGACATCCTCACCACCGCCTACGTGTACCTGGGCGCCATGGCCGAGTATGCCGAGCACGCGGGCAACACGTCGCGCGGATCCGTGCTGTACACCAACCCCGACGGCGACCTGCCGGTCAAGGGCTACGGCGACGACGCGAACACGCCGCTCGACATGGAGGACATCTTCCGCTTCAAGCTCGACGACGGAGCGTTCAACAGCGAAGTGCAGGAGACCGCGTTCCGCCAGGACGGCGAAGGCAAGGCCGCCGGCAGCGTGAACTGCAGCTGGCGCCCGGTGCACCAGATCCCCGAGGATGACGACTTCTTCGAGAACGTCTGGCGCTCCTACCGCGAGACCGGCAACATCGACTGATTTGTCGGCCACCTCATCCGTCACGCGATGCGTGACACCTTCCCCTCAAGGGGAAGGAAAGCCCTACAGGCATCAAAACTCAACTGACAAACAAATCAATCAAACAAACACACACAATCCCGAAAGGAACACCATCATGGCAGACAAGACTCTGGGCGTGATTCTCAATGGCGCGACCGGCCGCATGGGTTACCGCCAGCATCTGGTCCGTTCTATCCTCCCCATCATCGAGCAGGGCGGCGTCGAACTGTCCGACGGCTCCCGCGTGCAGCTCGACCCGATCCTGGTCGGCCGCCACGAGGAGAAGCTCAAGGAGGTCTCCGAGAAGCACGGCGGTCTGAAGTACACCACCGATCTCGACTCTGTCCTCGCCGACGACAAGTACCCGCTGTACGCCGACTTTCTCGTCACCTCCGCTCGCGTTGCCGCCATCGAGAAGGCCATCAAGGCCGGCAAGAAGGCCGTGTACACCGAGAAGCCGATCGCCGAGACCCTCGACGACGCCGTCGAACTCGTCAAGCTTGGCAAGGAGAACAACGTGGTCTCCGGCGTGGTGCACGACAAGCTGTTCCTGCCCGGCTTCCTCAAGCTGCGTCGTCTGATCGACTCCGGCTTCTTCGGCCGCATCCTCTCCGTGCACGGCGAGTTCGGCTACTGGGTGTTCGAAGGCGACTGGCACAAGTCCCAGCGCCCCAGCTGGAACTACAAGAAGGAGCAGGGCGGCGGCATGATCTCCGACATGTTCCCGCACTGGAACTACATCATCGAGAACCTGTTCGGCCGCATCACCGACGTGTACGCCGACGCGAAGACCGAGATCCCCGACCGCTGGGACGAGCAGGGCAACCACTATGACGCCACCGCCGAGGACGCCGCCTACGCCGTGTTCAACACCGTCAACGGCATCACCGTGCAGATGAACTCCTCCTGGAACACCCGCGTGTTCCGCGACGAGCTCGTCGAGTTCCAGGTGGACGGCACGCTCGGCTCCGCCGTGATCGGCCTGTTCACCGCCAAGATCCAGGCCCGTCCGGCCACGCCGCTGGCCTTCTGGAACCCGGACGTTCCGGATCCGCACAACTACTGGGACAACTGGCAGGAGATCGCCACCGACGAGCAGTTCGAGAACGGCTTCAAGGCCCAGTGGGAGGAGTACATCCGCGCCCTCGTCGAGCACAAGCCCTACCCGTACGACTTCGAATCCGGCGCCCGCGGCGTGCGCCTGGCCTCGCTCGGCTACGAAAGCGCCAAGGAAGGCCGCAAGATCGAAGTTCCCGAGAACCTGATCTGATCGATCCGGGCTGATTCAAGTCGGCTGATCTAGCTGAAAGAAGCATTATCATGACGAATCCGATTCTTTCGATGAATCAGGCCACCATCAAGTACGCCGATCTCGCCACCGCGCTGCGCGTGTGCTCCGAGGCCGACTACCAGAGCATCGGCCTGTGGCGCGAACCCGTCGAGGAGGTCGGCCTCGACACCGCCGTCAAGATGGTGAAGGACTCCGGCCTGCGCGTATCCACCATGTGCCGTGGCGGCTTCTTCACCATGGAGGAGGGCCCGGCCCGTCGTGCCTCCATCGACGACAACCGCAAGCTCATCGAAGAGACCGCGGCGCTCGACTGCCACGTGCTCGTGCTCGTGGTCGGCGGTCTGCCGGAAGGCTCCAAGGACCTGACCGGCGCCCGTCTGCGCATCGGCGAGGCGCTCTCCGAACTCGAGAAGGACGCACTTGACGCCGGCGTGACGCTGGCCATCGAACCGCTGCACCCGATGTACTGCACCGACCGCGCATGCGTGTCCACGCTCGGCCAGGCGCTCGACATCGCCGCGCCGTTCAACCCGAAGGCCGTGGGCGTGACCGTCGACACCTTCCACATCTTCTGGGACCCGCAGGTGCAGGAGTCCATCGCCCGCGCAGGTCGTGAGGGCCGCATCGCCACCTATCAGGTGTGCGACTGGAAGACCCCGCTCGAAGCCGACCCGCTGCTCAGCCGTCACTACATGGGCGAGGGCGTGATCGACTTCAAGCCGCTCACCGAGGCCGTGTGGAACACCGGTTGGCGTGGCGACATCGAATGCGAGCTGTTCAACCAGAAGATCTGGGACACCGACCCCGCCGTCGTGGCGAAGAAGGTGTCCGACGCCTTCGACAAGGAAGTGTCCCCCTACTGGCCGCTCTGATCCTTAGCATCCCGCCTTTCCTGCCCCTTGAGGGGAAGGTGGCCGTCGAAGACGGACGGATGAGGTGATCGTGCTCACGGATGCCATACGCCACAGTGCCATGTCGTACGACATCCGCAACGTGCCCGTCGCCTATCCATGTATCCAACGTATTCTGTGATCGGTTATCAGGCCTTCGTTCCGAATCATCCTCGGGACGAAGGCCTTTCCTTGTCACGCCGGCGCTCCCGGCCGGACGTGGCCTATGATGGAACGCGGAATATTTCGGGGCAATGATCAACGGGAGTATGCATGGTCGAGCATCAGACGAGGCGAACGGTTCAGAAGGAGACGGTTCGCAAGGCACTGCGACAGACCGACGACTTTGTCTCCGCGCAGAATCTGCATCGTCGACTGCAGGACTCCGGCTCCAAGATCGGTCTGGCCACCGTGTACCGTCAGCTCAACGCCATGGCCGCGGCGGGGGAGGCCGACACCATTCGCATGGGCGGCGAGCAGCTGTTCCGCGACTGTGGCGAGGACGCCACGCGGCATCACCATCATCTGGTGTGCGAGCGCTGCGGCAAGACCATCGACATCGAGCCGCCGAGCGAGGCATGGTTCCGCAAGGTGGCGCGCGACAACGGCTTCACCGTGAGCCACCACATTCTTGAGATCTTCGGTATCTGCGCCGAGTGCGCCGCCGAATCCGAGCCGGGGAGTGAGTGTACGGGCGTGGATCCGGCGACGGTCTGATCGGCCGTCCGGACCGGTTGTCTGGGTCGGCGGTCTGGGTTGGTTGCTTGGGTTGGTCGTCTGGGTCGGCGGTCTGGGTCAAACGTCTGGACGGCCGGTCGAGTTGAATGGTTCGAGTTGAATGGTTCGCTGGCTGCATTGATCGTCCGAATCCGGCGGAACGATTTCGTCTGGGTTCGTATTCGCCTGCATTGTGAGCAGTTGTTCGCAAGGGGCTTTCGTTCTTTGTGCGCGAACTGACCGAAATCACCGACAAACTGTTCATCGGCCTGTCTGCCTTCGCTCTTTGCGTGCGGACTGACCCACGGTTGGCGCCTGCTCCGACGTGTTCATTTGCTCGTGGTCTGTGGACTGTTCTTGCTTGATGTTTGTTCGGTCGGGGATTGAACGCGTTGGCGGGGCGCGTGGTTCAGGTGCTTGGAACATTCGGGTGCGGTGCTCGAGTTGGTCCGCGCATCAAATCATCGTTCGGGAAACTTGGGAGTCGGAATGCGACGGCGCGAAAACTTGGGAGTCGAAACGAGACATTGTGAGCGTGCACAATCGTCGCAGGCGTTTCGTTTCGACTCCCAAATTCGTTATGACTCCCAAATTGGGCAAGAATGCGTACGCATCGTGGGCAGATGGTCACAATGCGAGAATATCCGCTCTTTGGGGCGCCAAAGTCCCGTTTTTTGCCTGATTTTCGGGAATTTGACGCCCCAAAGAGCCGAATTCGGGTATTTGACGCCCCAAAATGCCTCGGGATCGGGGTATTCGTGTCCGTCGCGCTCGCATCGTGGTCGGCTGCGTCCGAAAAGCGAGAGAATCGGCGATTCGCAGCGTCAAAAGGAAGCCTCGGTAGGGCTGCGACGGGTGTTTCGTGCTGTGAATTGCGGATTTCGGGTATTTCGCGCTGTGAAAACAGCGTGCGGCGGCGTGGTTTTGTTTGTGCGGGGGGGCTGTGTGTCGGTGTGAGGCGTGCGCCGACGTGCGGCTGATGCTGGGATATGCGATGAGTGACGCGCGATGAGCGGTGCGTGGTGAAATGGCGCGTGATGAGTGACGTGCGATGAGCGGTGCGTGATGAGCGGTGCGTGATGAGTGGCGTGCGATGAGTGTCGCACGATGAGTGGTGTGCGATAAGCGGTGTGTGATGGGTGGTGGGTGGTGTGCGGTGAGTGACATGCGATGAGTGACACGCGATGAGTGACATGCGATGGGTGACGCGCGATGAATGGCGTGCGATGAGCGTCGCGTGATGAGTGGCGTGCGATGAGCGGCGCGTGATGGGCGGCGTGCGCGGAGCGGTGCGTGATGAGCGTTGCGCTTTGGACGACGCGCGTTGGATGGCGCAGTGCGGTGCTTTCGACACGCTGATGATAATGAATCTCATTAAGGCGTGTATACTGGGCATCACAGTTATTGATAACGGATATCAATATGGATTGATCCGATTGATTCCAACAACGGTAGATGATGAGGAATGCAATGATGATGGAGAAGATGCGTGCAAAGTCCAATGGACTGAAGCGAGTGGTGGCCGGCGTCGCCGCGCTGGTGATGATCGGCGGGCTCGCCGCCTGTGGCAATGCCGGTTCGGATTCCGGCGACGCGTCCGCGAACGCCGACGGCACGATCGAAGTGGTCGCCAGCATCAACCAGTGGGGATCGGTGGCGCGCGATCTCGGCGGCGACAAGGTGGACGTCAAGTCCATCATGACCGCCACCAACGTGGAGGCGCACGACTACGAGCCCACGTCCTCCGACATCGCCGCGTTCTCCAAGGCACAGGTGGCCGTGATCAACGGCGCCGACTACGACTCCTGGGCGTCCAAGGCCGCCGACTCCACCAAGGCCACCGTGGTGGATGCCGCCGAAACCGCGGGAAAGAAGGACGGCGACAACCCGCACGTCTGGTTCTCGCACGACGTGCGTGAGAAGACCGCCGATGCCATCACCGCGGCCTATGTGAAGGCCCTGCCCGACCAGAAGGAGTACTTCGAGCAGCAGCACGAGGCCTGGGAGGAGAAGGAGCAGGCGGTCGAGGACAAGATCGACGCTGCCAAGGCTACGACCGAGGGCGTGCCGTATGCGGCCAGCGAATCCGTGGCCTGGTACCTCGCCGACGATCTGGGCATGACCGACGCCACCACCGACGGCTACAAGAACGCCAGCGCCAACGAGAGCGAGCCGTCGCCCGCCGACATCAAGGCGTTCGTGGATGCACTCGAATCCGGTTCGATCAAGACGTTCGTGCTCAACACCCAGGAGGAGGACTCCACCACCAAGCAGCTGATCGCCGCCGCCAAGAAGGGCTCCGTGCCCACGGTCGAGCTCACCGAGCAGATGCCCAAGGAATACGACGACCTCACCGACTGGATGGGGGCGCTGGTCGACGACTTCGCCGCCGCCGTCAAGTAGTGACGGACGCGCCGCACCCTTTCCTTCCCCTCGAGGGGAAGGTGGCCGTCGCAGACGGACGGATGAGGTGAGCTACGGGTGACGGACGCGTGAGTCAAGAGTCATCGTCAAGGACGATGTCGTTTTGCCGGCGACTGCGTCGCGTCACCTCATCAGTCAACCTTCGGTTGACAGCTTCCCCTCAAGGGGAAGCCTGAATAGTACAAGACGCACCAACCTTCGGTTGACAGCTTCCCCTCGAGGGGAAGCCTGACTGACATAAGACGCACCCCATCGGTCAGCCTTCGGCCGGCAGCTCTCCTCTCCCTCAAGGGGAAGCCTGACTGGTCTCACCCCTTTCCTTCCCCTTGAGGGGAAGGTGGCCGTCGCAGACGGACGGATGAGGTGATCTCGCCGATGAGACCCCCCATCCGTCTGCCGCGTTCAGAGCCGTGTCGACTACCGGCCCAGGGACTGGGCGTTCTCGATGAGCGCGTTCTTCAGGTCGCCTTCGAGCTGGCGCATCTTCACTTCGGCGGCCTCGCGGTTGGCCTTGCCCTCGCGCTGGATCTGCACGGTCTCGCGCAGCGTGGAGATCAGCTCGGAATTGACCTTCTCCAGCGTTTCGATGTCCACCACGGAACGCTGGTTCGCCCTCTCCGCCTCCACGGCGCTCTGGTGCAGTGCACGGGCGTTGGCCTGAATGAGCCGGTTGGTCACGTCGTCGGTCTTCTTCTGCAGTTCGAGGGCCTGACGCTGGTTCTCCAGACCGAGTGCGATCACCATCTGGCTCTTCCACACCGGAATCGTGGTGGAGATCGTCGTATCGATCTTGTCGCACACCATCTGATCGGCGTTCTGGATGATCTTGATCTGCGGCGCGGTCTGCAGGCAGATCACGCTCACGCGATCCAGATCGTCGAGTCGCTTGGCGAACCGTTCCAGCTTCGCCTTGAAATCGGAGAGAATCTGCGCCTGCATCGGGTCCTGCGACGCCTTAGCCTGCTCCTCAAGCTTGGGCAGCTGGTTCGTGTTGAAGTCGTCGAGCGCCTTCTTTCCGGCGAGCACGGTGATCTTGAGATCGCGGTACTGCTCGGCGTTGCGGTCGTACATGGTGTTGAACATGCTGATATCGCTCGTCAGCTGGCTTTGCGCCCGCTCGAGCTGACTGACGATGTCGTCGATCTGAGACGATACCTTCTCGTAACGGCGGCGCAGCTTGGCGATGCTCACGGCCACGGTGCCGAGAATCGGGATCTTCTTCACGCCGCTGAGCTCGGCCTCATCCACGGTGACGAGCAGTCCCTGCAGCAGTTCGCCGGCCTGTCCGGCGTCCTTGGAACGGGTGTGGGACAGGATGTCGTCGGCGAAGCTCGAGGTGGCGCGCTGCACGTCCTTGCCGTATGAGGATTCGATGCCCGAACGCGTCAGGTCAAGCGATTCGGCCAGCTGAACCACCCGGGCCTGATCGGCCGGGCTTAGTTTGGCGATCTGCTGGTCGGGGGTGACGGCCACGTCCTTGTCGGCTGTGACGGGTGTCGTCAGATCAGAGCTGGAGGTCGCGTTCGAACCGGCGAGGTCGCTGAGTGAGATTTCCTTCATGATTGGTTGAGCCTTTCTATTCTGGTTAACGTTTTAGGGGATTGGGTGCGTGGCTCCCCTCAGTCGCAGCCCCTCGGGGGAGGGGAGCCGGAGGATCGGGACGGAACCACAAGACCGGGTCCCCAGTCCTCTGAAGAGGGGCGCCGGAATCCGGTCTTGCTATCCCTGCTGCTTCTGCAGGATGGCGATGATGGCCTGCATGGCGTCGTTGCTCGGCAGTTCGGTCACCGACGTCACCTGATCCACCGTGCCCGGCACGCCGAAGCGCTTGATGCCGTCAGTGCCGCTGAAGTTCGCGGACCGGAATCCGTGCTGCTGCCATGCCAGCTTCTGCACATCGTCGCTCTTCAGCAGATTGAGCAGCTTATGGCCCTTGTCATCGAGCGGGATCAGCATGTGCGTGCTCCACACGGTGGGAGTGGGGTAGACGATCACGATGTCGTCTTTCACCTGCTTCCACGCGTCGGGCTGGTTGACGGCCAGATCAAGCACCTGGTTCTCGTAGCCGATCATCATGGGCTTGGAGCCCACGCCAAGGGTGAGGAACTGGTTGAAGCTGTCCTCCGAGCTGGAGTCCATCCAGCCGGACTTGCCGAAGATCGCCTGGATGGTGGCGCTGTCGCGCTGCACCGAATCGGGGGTCGCCGGCTGCCCTCCGTTGAGCACGTCTGCGACGAGCGCCGCGTACTCGTTGCCGGAGTTCGACTTCACCGGATCGGTGGAGTCGATGCGGAACTGTCCGTATCCGTCTTTCCACCCCACATCGGCCCAGCTTTTGTCGTTCGTCATCGCGTCCACGGCCTTGGCCATGTCGATGTGGTAGACGCCGTTCTCCTGACTCATCAGGCCGCTTGCCACGAGCGAGTCGGCCACCTGCTTGTGCGTGTAGATCACGATCGGGCTGTTGAATACGATGTCGGCGCCGGACGTGTCGATCTTCTGCGCCTTACCGTATTCCACCGCCACCTTGGAGGAGGGGAACAGATAGCTCATGCCGTTGCGGTCGGCGGTCATCATATCCAGCGATCCGGCCTTGCGATAGTCGACGTCAAGGCCGTTCTTCTTCGCCAGGTCAAGGAACTTCTGATCCTCGAACAGGCTGATCTTCTCGCCGCCGAGATACCCGCTGATCGTTTCGGTCTTGACCGGCGTGGGCGTGTTTTTCTGCTGCCATCCGCGGAACGCTATCGCGCCGCAGATGACCAGTACCACGACCAGCAGCGCGGCAAGGCCTATGATCTTCGATTTGCCGATTTTCACCGATTCCCTCCCGTGCTTTGCGGCCCCATGTTCTGCGGCGTCTGCGTTTCTTGCGCGCCCGGCGTTCCTGAAGCACTCGACGTTCCCGGAGCGCCCGACGTTCCCGGAGCACTCGGCGACGCCGTGTATCCGTCCATGCTCGCCAGACGAACGATCGCGTCGGAATCGGCGGACAGGGCGAGCGTTTTGGCCTCCACCGCGCGCGACAGCTCTCCGGCCGCCGTCTGCTCAAGCACCTGCAGCGCCTCGATGGTCTCCGTGCGCGCCTTGCCGATCTGATCCGTGGCGCCCGACTGCTCCACCTCCACGTAGCCGCGCAGCAGCTTCTCGGTCTGCACGCCGTACACGTTCACGTAGTGGCGCAGCGTGTCGTACGACTGCGGGTTGGATTCCACGAACTGCACGAGCGCGCGCGTGGCCACGGCGAAGTCGTCGACCTCCTTGCCCACGAGCTGATCACGCACCTGGGAGCGCAGCTTGCCGATGGCGCTCAGATTCGCATTGGCGGCGTCGATGGCCTCCACTGCCTTCTGCCCGTTGGGGATGGCGGAGGCGAGCACCTGGCCGAGCTTGCGTTCGGGCTGGGTGAGGAAGCCCACGCCCACATAGCCGGCCACGGCCAGAATCAGGGCGACCACGGTTCCGGGGATGCCGCCGCCGCAGATCCAGAATCCCAGTAGCGCGAGCGCCAGGCCCGCGACGAAGCTGGCGATGACGCTGAGCATCAGTTGTATCCCTTCACCTGACGGAACACGGTGGCCAGATCCTCGGTGCGGCCGTCGAACACCTTGGCGTTCGACAGGCTCGCCAGTTCGTTGAGCTGGCTGGGATCGGCCTCGCCGAACATGATCGGGAAGATCGGCACCTCATGGCCGTTGGCCTTGTAGTCGGCGGTGAATGCGTCCTTGTTGCCGGTCTGCGACTGGCCGTCGGTCATGAGCACGATCGCCGTGGTGTACTTGGAGAAGTCGTCGGGCATGTTGTTCTTCAATGCGGCCTCGAGTCCCGCGTAGATGTCGGTGCCGCCGTTCGGCCGGGTGTCGGATCCCGTGTTCAGGATGGCGCTCGTGTCGGTGCCGGTGGTCTTGGTGGGGTCAAATGCCTTGGAGGAGAACGGGATGAGCACGTTCACGTCGTCGTTGCCGGGCTCGATGTGGGCCTGCTTGGCCTGATCCGGGTCGAGTGCGGCGTTGAGCCCGCGCACCACGCCGTCCTTGCCCTGACCTTCCATGGAGCCGGAGTAGTCCACCACCCATACGGTCCAGCTGGGCTTTCTGAGGATGGTCTGGTAGACGCTCAGCGACGAGGTGATCACGTCGGCCGAGGGCATGGGGATGGTCTTGAGCGCGGACGACGTGGCGTTGATGCCCCATTCGGAGCGGAACGAGTCCTTCACCTTGGCGTTGTCGGCGTAGGTGAGCACGCCGCCGAGTCCGGTGCGGCGACCGGATTCCTCGAACAGCAGCTTGGCGCTCTTGGACTGCAGCGCCTTGCTGAATTCGCCGAATGCCTTGTCGGTCTTCTGCCCGCGGTCCACGTAGCCGAGCGGCGAGTCGGACACGGCGATGCCGTCGGCGGGGTAGATCGCCACCAGCGGATCCTTGCCGTCCTTCGTCAGCTGTTTGTTGGCCTGGATGACCAGGGACTCGTAGTTGACCATCGCGTCGAACCGGTCGGGGTTGGCCACGACCATGTCCTTGAGCCAGTCGGACGAGCCGGACGAACGGTCCACGCCCGACAGCAGCGTCTTGACCGAGTTCTGCACGTCGGACTTGTTGAGATCGTCCTGCGTGAGCGCCTGACCGGTCTTGGCGATGGCCGTCAGGAATGCCAGATAGGCGGACGCGCCCGAGTTGGACTGCGTGGCGCTGGTCATCGAGAACTTCAGCTGTCCGGACTGCACGGCGTCGATGATGTCGGTGGTGGCCACCGACTTGGTGGTGCCGTCGTCGTTCGCCCAGCCGAGCTGCTGGGCCTTCTTCTTCGCGATGCCGAACACGATCGGCGTGGTGGACGTGCTCTGCGCGTTCTTGACGATGTGCTTGGTGTCGCCCATCGAGATCCACATGCTCGACGCCGGCCAGACGGCATCGTAGTCGCCGCCGCCGTTCTCGAGCGTGTTCATGATGTCGAGCGAACCCATGTAGTCAAGCGTGACGGCCACCTTGGAGTCGTCCACGGCCTTCTGGATGGCGCCCGCCACCTCACGGTTCTCGGAGCCCGACGCGATCTTCAGCGTGGCGGTGGGGGAGCCGGACTTCGGCTTGAACTCCTGGGTCTTGACGTCGCCCGACGTCGGTGTGGTGGAATACGAGCCGTCCGACACGTTGCCAGAACCGCCGTTCGCGTTGTCGTTTCCGCCCGCGCACCCGGCCAGCATCATGGCCGTCGCCAGCACCGTCGCCACCACCGCGACCGTACGTTTTCTCAATGCCTGTGTTATCGATGCGGTTCGTGGTCCGAGCATCCTGTCTCCCCTGTCGAGGCCTTCCCAACGTCTGTTTGGCGGAAAGGCACATATCCTTATGATCATTGTCGATCGGGAACATTGCCATAGGAGGGTATGAAGTTAAACGCATGGTGAACTCTGCATGTATTCCGCATATCGTGCGGGTAGTTTGCGTATTTTCCATGTTCCGAACGGGAAACCTCCCGATTCCGACGGGCGAGTACAGTACCGTCCCGTGGTTCGCATGCATACGATCAAACGAGCGAGTGCCGACGCCAAATACCGACAGATGACCTCCAGCCCGATCAGGCCGCTAATCCTTAGACTGTGCCTGCCCGCGGTGATCTCCAACCTGGTCACCACCGCATACAATCTGACCGACACGTTCTTCATCGGCCAGCTCGGCACATCCCAGTCCGGCGCCATCGGCATCGCGTTTTCGATCATGACCGTATTGCAGGCGATCGGATTCTTCTTCGGCAACGGTGCGGGCAATTCCATGAGTCGCGAACTGGGCAAGCGCAACGACGATCGTGCGGCCCGACTGCTGGCCGTTGGCTTCACCGGATCCGTGCTGTGTGGCCTGACCGTGGCGGTCGTCGGACTCGTCACGCTGCATCCGCTGGTCATGATGCTCGGCTCGACCGCCACGATCGCACCGTACGCCGTGCAGTATCTGACGCCGATCCTCATGGCGGCGCCCTGCGTGTGCGGATCGTTCTCGCTCAACGGTCTGCTGCGCTATCAGGGGCAGTCGGCGTTCGGCATGATCGGACTGGTGACCGGCGCGCTGCTCAACTTCCTGCTCGCACCGCTGTTCATCTTCGTGCTGCATATGGGTATCTTCGGTGCTGGATTGGCGACCGGCATCTGCCAGACGGTGAGCTTCATCATTCTGACGACGATGAGCCGCCGGTTCGGCGTGATCCGCCTGTCGCTGCGCAACTGCCGGCCGGACGTGCTGCTGCTGCGCGAGATCGCGGGAGGCGGCCTGCCGTCGCTGATCCGTCAGAGCGCCGGATCGATCGCCACCACCTGCGTGAACATCGCCGCCAACCCGTTCGGCGACGCGGCCATCGCGGGCATGGCCATCGTGATGCGCATCATGCTCGGCGCCAATTCGATCATCATCGGCCTGGGACAGGGGTTCCAGCCCGTCTGCGGATACAACTACGGTGCCGGCAAGTACGACCGTGTGCGGCAGGCCTACTGGTTTTGCGTGAAGCTCGCCACCGGTGTACTTGTGGTGCTTGCCCTGCTGATCTGGTCGTTCGCCCCTCAGCTGGTCGAGATCTTCCGCTCGGACCCGGCCGTGGTGGCGGTGGGTGTGGCCGCGCTGCACTTCCAATGCATCACGGTGGTGACCAACGGCGTGAACATGATGGGCAACATGATGAGCCAGACGCTCGGCAAGACCGGCATCGCCTCGTTCCTCGCCGTATGCCGAACCGGACTGTTTCTGGCGCCGGCCGTGCTGATCCTGCCGCACTTCCTTGGCGTGCTGGGCGTGGAGATGGCACAGTCCGTGTCCGACGTCCTCACCTTTCTGGTCACCATTCCCATCCAGCGTCGCATCCTCAGATCCCTGTACTGATGAATTACGTGCTTCCTCCGCGGGAGGGAGCTGTCGCGCGAACGTGCAAATGTGGTAGGAGAGGATAGCCCACCCGCCATACCCGATCCGCATACCTTCGCATGGCGTAAACGTATTGGCCATTTCCTCCGACCCGTGATTGAGTGATCTCGATGAACACGAATGGAAGACCGACTCGGAAAGGATCGATGATATGAGCGCTACGACCACATGGCACACCATCCGAGAGGCGTCGCTGATCTCGGGACTGCCGGAATCCACGCTGCGCTACTACGAGCAGGTGGGCATCATTCCGACGATCGCGCGCGATCCGAGCTCCGGGCACCGCGCATATTCCGACGCCGATCTCGAACGGCTGACCACGATCTCGTGCCTGTCGTCCACCGGCATGCCGCTCGATGCCATGCGTGAGTATCTTGCCAACGCCGCCGAAGGGGCCGAGGGCGCCCGTCGGCAGATGGAACTGCTTGACGCGCAGGCGTTGCGACTTGCCGCCAAGGCCGAGGTCATCCGCATGCAGCAGGCGTACGTGTCGTTCAAGACGCTCTACTGGCGCGCCGTCGCTGAAGGACGAGAGGGAGACGCCCGGCGTCTGCTGGAGGAGAACTCCGACATCGTGGACAAGGTCAAGCATCTGCAGGTGGAGGGCAAGGTGGCGGGCGGCGTCGGCCGCTGATTGTGCCCATTGCAGGGGCGGAATATCGGTTTTCCGCGGTCGCTGGCATCGGGATGCCGAGTTTTGTGGTTTTGAAAGGCCGAATACCGGTTTGAGGGCCGGTGATGACGGTCGCGTGGAGTGATTTTGGGTCGATCTGGGCAAGGAAAAACCACAAAACTCGATACCCGGTTCAGGCGGACCCCATTGTCGGGCGTTTTCGGGCGGATCGTGCGAAAACGCTGACGGCGTAGTCGTTGACTTCAAGCGCTCGAGGTCTATAGGACTGGAATCGTATAGGAAAGGAGCCTCATATGGGCAAGTCAGGCAAGCGAATTCTGGTCACGTATTTTTCGGCGACAGGCACCACACGGGCGGTGGCCGCGCGACTGGCCACGGCGGCCGACGCCGATATCAAGGAGATCGTACCGGCACAGCCGTACACTGCCGCAGACATCGACTGGCGTGATCCGTCCAGCCGTTCGAGCATGGAGAAGCGCGACCGGTCGATCCGTCCGGCGCTCGACCACCCGATCGACGTGACGCCGTACGACGTGGTGTTCGTGGGATACCCGCTGTGGTGGGAGACCGCGCCGCGCGTGGTGCGCACGTTCCTGGAAAGTCAGGATTGGAAGGGCAAGACCATCGTGACGTTCGCCACATCCGGCTCGAGCGTGCGCGGCGCCGACGGCGTGCAGCTGCACGATTCCGCGCCCGACGCCGAATGGGAGAAGGGCCGTCGCCTCGCCGCGAACGTGAGCGAGCGCGAACTGGCCAAGTGGGTCGACGAACTGGGACTGTGACCGCGTCACCGTCCTTGTTCCTTACCGTCCCCTGAAACACAGAAACCCCGAAATCCGTTCTCTGGAGCGCCGATCACCCGTTTCGTGTCGATTTCGGGTGTCTGGCGCTGCAAAGAGCGGATTTCGGGGTTTCTGGCGCTATCGGCGCGCTCCTATTGCGCGAGTCGAGCGGGCTCGGTGCCGGGCCGGGTTACTTCACGATCTTGAAGCCGCCGGTCCACGGGGTCTGCTCGGTCACGCCGAGGATGATCTGCAGGGCGCCGTAGCCCTCGAGGTACTGCGCGCGCTTGAGCGGGCCGGCGTCCACGGTCTTGAGACCGGCGGCCTCGATGAACGCGGCCACGGACTTCTTGGCGGCATCGTCGTCGGAGGCCAGCTGCACCACGGTGGGGGCGCCGTCGTTGACGCCGAGGGCCAAGGTGGCGGCGAATGTGGTGTTGAAGCCCTTGACGATCGTTGACTGCGGCAGCTTGCCGGCCAGGTACTCGGCGGCGGACTTGGCGCCTTCCGGCAGGGCCAGGTCGAAGGTGGTGAAGTCGATCGGGTTGGCCACGTCTACCACGGTCTTGCCGGCGAGCTGGTCGGCGTAGGCGGCGATGACCTCGGCGTAGGCGGGGAATGGCAGGGCGAGCACGACGATGCTGCCGGTGATCTCG
The DNA here is from genome assembly GCF_002234915.1 of Bifidobacterium vansinderenii. Lineage (GTDB taxonomy): Bacteria > Actinomycetota > Actinomycetes > Actinomycetales > Bifidobacteriaceae > Galliscardovia > Galliscardovia vansinderenii. The sequence continues at coordinate 134,426 of NZ_NEWD01000007.1, forward strand.
GCCGCGCCGAACTTCGCGCCGGTCACGCCTTCGGCGGCCGCGGCGGCCTTGTCGGGGTTGCGGTCGATGACCTGCACGTTCGCGCCGGCCTTGACGGCGATGCCCGCCACGGCGGATCCGATGTTGCCTGCGCCGAAGATGGTGATGTTGGTCATGGTTGCGTTCCTTTCAAGTGGTTGCCGTCGGTGAGCACCGCCGGCGGTTTTTGGGTTCGGGTTGTGATTGATCAAGTTATCTCGCTTCGACATATCTCTTTTCGAGGTATCTCGCGGCGTTGGTTATGACTATATACCTCGAATAGAGATATGTCTAAACGTGGCGTGTCGAAACGAGGTATGCTAGAGGTATGAGCCTGATAGAAATGATGATTCTGGGGTTTCTCTCGGAGAAATCCATGTGCGGATACGAGCTGCGCAAGAAGATGGAGCAGCTGCAGGGATACGCGCGCAAATTCAGTGACGGCGCGATCTATCCCGCCACGACCCGTCTGGTGAACGCCGGACTGATCTCGGAGCGCTCCGAGCCCCGAGACGGACGCCAGCGCCGCGTGTTCACACTGCTGGACGCCGGCCGCGAGAAGCTGATCGAGGAGCTGAAAGGGGCGAGCGGCTTCTATATCACCGACTTCGCCAAGTGGACCGTCGTGCTCACGTTCCTGAGCGTCGTGCCGGACAAGGACGACCGTGACGCGGTGCTGCGCCGCCGCTACGATCTGCTCGCTGGGCAGGATATCCACTTCTTCTACTGCGACGCCGGCAACCCGCTGTCGCTCGATCAGATCGACGACCCGTACCGTCGGGGCATCATCAGGGTGCACGACGCCGAGATCGCCGCCGAGATCGCATGGCTGCGCGGCGAACTTGGTCTGGAGTCGGACGGCAAATAAAAAATCCGCGATTCACAGCGTCTTTGCCCCGCCATAGGGGTCGGAGAACTTCCGAATGACGCTGTGAATCGCGGATTTTGTCATGGGCCTACCAGCGCACGGAGATGCGCTCGCCGATGTGTGCGTCGGCGTCGGCCGCGGTCGCCTCGTCGACGATGGCGGTGGCGTAGTCGGCGTAGCTGATGACGCTATTGCCCTCATCGTCCGTGGTCAGCTCCTCGCCGGCCAGCACGTAGCGGCCGGTGCGCTCGCCATCGGGCAGAAACTCGGCGGCGGGGGACACGAACGTCCAGCGCACGTCGTCACGCTTGCGGATCACATCGAGCGCCGCGCCCTGGGCCTTCGACAGCGGCACATACTCGGCCGGGAATTCCGGGGTGTCGAACAGCTGCAGCGTGTGCTCCGGATTCACGTACAGGCTTCCCGCGCCGCCGACCGCGATCAGTCGGGTGTCGGTCCCGGCAAGCGCGTCCGCCAGATGGGCGATCGACTTGGAATGCTGGTCCAGCGTGTCCGGCGTCCATGCGCCGAACGCGTCGACGACCACGTCGAATCCGGCGAGATCGGCCGCGGTCAGATCGAACAGATCCTTGACGATGGCGTGCGGTGCGACGGTCCGGTTCTCGCCGCGCACGACGGCGGTCACATCGAGGCCGCGATCGACGGCCTCCTTGACGATGAGACGGCCGGACTTGCCGTTGGCTGCGATGACTGCGATCTTCGTCATGGTGTGCTCCTTGCATGTGTGGTGTTCCTTGGCGACTCTTGTGCAGCCGCCGATGTGATAGTACGATATTGGAGTACATTCAAAAACGGAAGAAGGCACCTGAAAGTTCCATAGTTACCAAAAAGGAACCATTGTGCAATTCCAACGATCTGACGAGGTATGAACATGGTCGATATCACTGCGCTCCCGGCGTGTCCCGTGGAGACGACGCTGACGTTGATCTCCGATAAGTGGAAGATCCTCATCGTGCGCGACCTGCTCGACGGCACCAAGCGCTTCAGCGAACTGCGGCGGTCCATCGGGCACATCTCGCAGAAGGTGCTCACCGCGAACTTGCGGCAGATGGAGACCGACGGTCTGGTGAGCCGCAAGGTGTACGCCGAGGTGCCCCCGCGCGTGGAATACTCGCTGACCGACACTGGCCGTAGTCTGCAGACGGTGATCGACGCCCTGTGGGATTGGGGAGAGCGGTACAAGGAGCGTGTGGGCGTCGCCTGAATCCCGTTGCCGAGCGATCGCTTGTCGTCGTTCGAGCATCCACGGCTACTGGCCGTTCTCGCCCGCCAGTTCGGCCACGGCCGCAACGAAATCACGGACGATCGGCGTCGGATGCTGTGCGTACAGCAGTCCGTACGGTACGGTGATGTCCCAGTCCATCGGAATCAGTCGGATGGACGGATGGAAGTTGTGCCAGATGCTCTTCGCCAGCAGCAGGTCGCCGGACTGCGCGCATTCGTTGAACACGTCGAACTCGTACCGCTGCAGATCCACGAGTTCGACACCGGGATTGGCCGCAAGCCGTGCCCGAGCATCGTCCAGCGCGTCGCCCCCGCCGATCGGCGGCAAGTGCACGCGCTGGCCGGACAGGTCATCCACGGTCAGCCGCGCCCGATTCGCCAGCCGGTTCGTCAACGGCACGCCCATGCACAGCTGGTATTCGGCCAGCTGCACCGCTCTGCACGGGTGGTTCCAATTGGTGCGGGAGAATCCCGTGACCACCACGTCCACGGTGCCGCCCAGATGATCGAGCTCGTACAGGAATCCGTCCGGCGCGTCCGACAACGGCACAAGCTCAAGGCGGATCGGGGGATTGTGCGCGGCCATGGCCGGGGCGAGCCGCGACCACAGGTCCAGCAACGCCGTGGCAGGGCGCAGCAGGGAGACGCCGAGGCGGATGCTGGCATTGGCGCCCGTCATCCTTTGCGCCCGACGCAGCGCATGCTTCGACTCCTCGATGATGTCGTAGGCGTCGGCGACCAGCGACACTCCGACCGGAGTGAGCGTCACGCCGGCGCGGCCGCGCTTGAACAGCGTGAGATGATGCTCCTGCTCGAATCCGTTGACCTGCTTGATGAGCGCCGGCGTGGAGATGTGCAGATGCGCCGCCGCCCGACCGAAGCTGCCGAGCTCGGCCGCGGCGAGGATCGCATCGAGGCGTCTGTCGTACATATGAACTCCCGTGTTGATGGATGGATTGCGGGTGGGCTCCCCTCAGTCAGCTGCGCTGACAGCTCCCCTCAGCGAGGGGAGCCAAGGCTTGTATTGTAAACCTATGGTTTATGGATTATGAACCATAAGCATTTATGAACCGTTATTTTTCAACTGTTCTTGAGAATATCATGGCTACTGCAATAACCGGATGAATATACAAATCGCTGTAATCCAAGTCAGAGAACACAGGAGATATATGACGGATTCCATCAGAACGACGGCCATGAACGTGCCGCATGCGCCGAATGCAACGAACGCCACGCGATCGCACGACGACACCGCATCCCACGGCGATCGTCTCTCCTCCAACCTCACCACGTTCGCGGCGGCGGTCGCATCGTTCCTCGCCGGCATGGACGTGCTCATCGTCAACGTGGCGCTGCCCACCATCGCCGCGGAACTCGGCGGCGACATGGCCGTGCAGCAGTGGGTCGTCGACGGCTACACGCTGCTGTTCGCCGCGCTGCTGCTCCTCGCCGGCAGCCTGACCGACCGGTTCGGCGCCAAACGACTGTTCCTCGCCGGCGCCACACTGTTCGGCGCGGCCTCGCTGTTCTGCTCGTTCGCCTGGTCCATGGCCGCGCTCGTGGCCGGCCGATGCCTGCTCGGCGTGGCATCCGCGCTGATCCTGCCCGCGTCGATGGCGCTCATCAACGAGGCCAATCCGAACCCGCGACGACGCTCGTGGGCGCTGGCCCTGTGGGGTGCGGGCGGCGCATCCGCATCGGCGGTCGGCCCGCTGCTCGGCGGACTACTCACACCGATCCACTGGAGTCTCGTGTTCGCCATCAACGTGCCGTTCTGCCTCATGATCCTGGCCGTCGCGCACTGGATCAAGCCATCGCCGAATCGTGCCATCCGCTTCGACTGGCTCGGCCAGGCGTTGTCATTGATCGGCCTGACCGCGCTTGTCGCCGGCATCATCGAAGTCGGCTCGATCGGATTTGCGGCACCCGTCACGCTCGCGCTGCTGGCGGCCGGCCTGATTGCGCTCGTCGCGTTCCTGCTCTCGCAGAAGAAGGTCGCCGCGCCGATGATGCCACTGAACCTATTCCGCGTGCGCGGCATGCAGGTGGCGTTGCAGATCGGATTCATCATGATCTTCAACTGGTACGGCATGGTGTTCATCTGCACGATGTTCCTGCAGAACGAACTGCACATGAGCCCGTTCGCCGCCGGACTCGTGTTCGTGCCGTCCGCGTTCGTCACGATCATCGGCAACCTTGCCGGCGGGCAGATCATCAACGCGCGCGGCTCCAAATTCTCGATCACATTGGGCCTTGCGATCATGATCGTCGGCTTCCTGATCGAATTCCTCACACCCGCGCCGATCCCCGTCTGGGTGATCGCCACCGGGCTCAGCATCGTCGGATTCGGCGCAGCCATCACCACGCCGTCCGCCGCCGGCGTGGTGCTCAAAAGCGTGGACTCCGCGCAGGCCGGCATCGCCTCGGCCATGTTCAACACGTTCCGTCAGGTCGGCGGCGCGATCGGCGTGGCCGTATTCGGCGTGATCGCCACGTTCCTGCCCAGCCTCACACTCGCCCTGCGCAGCGTGTTCATCGCCTCCGCGATCCTGCTCGCCTACGTGCTGGTGTTCGAGCTGCTTCGCTGGCGGGATTGCTGACCAATATGCGACCCTATGACCGAATTGTGACCAACGTGGTCATAGGGTGAATCGCATGACGCAAACCGTGCAATGGGATTCGGAACAGTATCTGCGATTCAGGAACGAGCGCACGCAGCCGTCGCGTGATCTGGCGATGCAGCTGCCGACGGACGATGGCACGGTCCGCCGCGTGCTCGACATCGGCTGCGGGCCTGGCAACAGCACCGCCGTACTGCGCGAACGCTATCCGCAGGCGAGGATCCTCGGCGTCGACAGCTCCCCGGAGATGATCGACGCCGCGCGCAAGGCCCACCCCGACATCGACTTCACGCTGTGCGACGTGTCGAAACCCGGAGATCTCGCCGCATTGCCGCATGACTTCGATATCGTGTTCTCCAACGCGTGCATTCAATGGGTGCCGGACCATCCGCGGCTCATTCCCGCGCTGCTCGGTCTCCTGCGCCATGGCGGCATGCTCGCCGTGCAGACGCCGATGAACTACGAGGAGCCGATCCACCGCATCATCGCCGACGTTGTGCATTCGCCGAAATACGCCGACCGGCTTCCGCAGCAGCGTGAGTTCTTCAACCTCACCCCACCCGAATACTGGGAGCTGCTGCACGGCAGCGAGCTGACGGAGACCTTCCGCATCTGGAAGATCACGTACATGCACAACCTGCCCTCGCACGCGGCCATCATGGACTGGTATCGCGGCACCGGACTGCGACCGTACCTGCAGGCGCTCGCGGACGACGGCGAACGCGCCGCCTTCGAAAACGAGGTCTTCCGCCGCGTGCGCGACGCCTATCCGACGCAGTCCGACGGCAGCATCATCTTCCCCTTCCCGCGATTCTTCTTCACCGCCGTACGCGGGTAGCGGGGTATTGCCCGGCGGCGGGGACGAGGCGCGGCTCAGCCGAGCGCGCTTGACGCGTTGCGGGTCGGTCAGGTCGCCTGGCAGCCGGTGTGGTAGCGGCCGGCGGTGGCGACGCCGTGAAGCATGAGATCGGTCATGATGTCGGCGAGCTCGTCGTCCGATGCGTCCATGTCGTGCAGCACCCACTGGTTGATCACTTCGCAGATCGCGCCAGCCCAATAGGCGGCGGCGTACCGCGGTCCGACCTCATGACGGGAGGCGCTGCCGTTCATGCTCGCGCACATCCGTTCGCGTAGTCGGTCGGCCTGCCCGGCCCGCAGAATCAGCCGGTACTGCGGGGCGATGCGACGCACGCCGGCCAGCATGGTCAGCCATGCCTCGCGGGTCTGCGTCATCGGATCGTATTGAAGCAGACTGCGGTTGATCTCCGCGAAGATGGTGGCCAGAAACCCGTCGAGAATCGCCTCCTTCGAGGCATAGTTGCGGTAGTAGGCGTTGCGGGAGACGCCTGCCCGTCGCGCGATGTCGGTAACAGTGATGGAGACGAACGGTTTCGTCTCCATCAGTTGAATAAGCGCCCCTTCAATGCATTCGCGCACAAAGGCGTTGGCTTCCTCGTTGTTGCGATGCAGTGTGGCCAGTCGACGGTCGTCGGGGCGCATGCCGGATCGGACTTCGGCATGCCCGCCGGATGGGTGGGAATGGTTGCTCGTTGCCATGTCACAGTTCCTCGCGTTCTGTCATCGCCGAGCCGTAACGGCTTGCGGCGGCTGTTCGCCGATGATTATCGTCAGTGATGTCACATCTGTACCACCATAATCGGGAAAGCGAACAACAGCCATGAACGACGCCCGTCGCAGCAAGATCATCCTCATCACCGGCGCATCCAGCGGCATCGGCAAACGAACCGCGCTCGCGCTTGCGGCGCAGGGGCACGTCATCATCATGCATGGTCGAAACCCGCACAAGACGCGGGAGGCCCGCGACTGGGTCGTCGACCGGACCGGCAACCACAACGTGCACGCCCGTATCGCCGATCTGTCGCTGATGAGTGAAGTCGCGCGGTTCGCCGATGACATCGCCGCGACCTTCGACCATCTTGACGTACTCGTCAACAATGCCGGCGGACAGTTCGGCTCCGTTCGCGAGACCACGGCGGAAGGTCATGAGAAGACGTTCGCCATCAACACGCTCGCGCCGTTCCTCCTGACGAACCTGCTGCTGCCGCTGCTGGAGCGCAGCCCGTCCGCGCGCATCGTCACCGTCGCCAGCGAATCCTACCGTCAGGGCGGGCGTCCGATCTTCGATGATATCGAATTGGAGCGCAACTATTCGATGCCGCGCGCCTACGGTCTTTCGAAGCTGTATGTCTGGTGGCTCATGCGGCAGTTCGATGCGCGGCTCAAAGCGGCCGGTGTGCGCAACGTCACGGTGAACACAGTGGAACCGGGATCCGCGGTGACCTCGCTGCAGCGGGAATCGATCCGCAAGTCGCCGTGGATGCTGCCGTTGCTCATCCTATGGCTGCCGTTCGTCCGCAGCGCCGCCCATGGCGCGCGCACCAGCGTGCTTATGGCGGCCGACTCATCCGTGGAAGGAGTGAGCGGCGAGTTCTGGGGGCATGAGCGTCGCAAGCGCATCAACGCCAAATGGCTGTCGGAAGAAGGCGAACATCGTATCTGGGACTATTGCGCGCGTGCCTGCGCGCCGTATCTGGGCGGAGCGTCCATGCTGACCGGCCGGAGTGGGGGAGAAAATGGGGTTGCGGACTGAATTCCGGACCGTGACGCGGCGGTTGGGCCGATGTTCTTCGGCGGATTGGACCAAATCGGTCGTTTTGACGTGTCTAACTCCGTGTTCTGTGCGGATTTTGAGGTCCCGTCAACACCAATCCTCGAGTTCTGTGCGCCGTACAAGCAAAACCCGAAGTATGGCGCTTGGAATTTCAACGGTCATACTTCGTTCATGCCGATTTCTCCGCACAGAACTCGAGGATTGGTGTCTGCGAACTGGCGGAATCCGCACAGAACTCGCGGATTGCCGTTGATGCGAATCTATAGCGGGCTGTTTCCGAGGTTGCAAGTGAGAGGTGGGGGAGTCGGATGAGCGCCGAGCGACCAAGTCGCTTATCAACATCGATGCGATTCCGAGCGTGGTCCGAAACGGTGCCTGATGTCTATGGGGAGGACAGCCCCTCATCGTAAAAGGGGCCGCCCTCCCATGAATCCTGTATGAATGCGGATGCGTCTCGCGCCGACTACTTGGCGAGGAACGCCTGGTAGTTCTTCGCGGACTCGGCCAGCGCCTCGTCGGTGATGCCGAAGGCGCTGTAGGTGACGAACGGCTTGATCCACGTGGCACCCACGTAGTTGGACGTGGCCTCGAACGGCACGAGGATCTGGTCGATGGTGAACTTGTTGGCGCCGTCCGTCTGGTAGGCCTCCTCCGGGGATCCGGCGGAGACGGCGACGCCGAACTCCGTGCCCTCGAACGCGTGGCCGTCGCTGCCGTACGCCCAGCCGTGCTGGAGCACCTCATCCTCCCAGGTCTTCAGCAGCGCGGGGGAGGAGAGCCAGTACAGCGGGAACTGGAACACCACGCGGTCGGCGGCCTCGACGGCGGCCTGCTCGGCCTTGACGTCGATCTTGCCGTCCGGGTACAGCGCGTACTCGTCGCGCACGGTCACGTCCGGCATCTCCTCGGCCGCGGCTGCCAGCGCGGCGTTGACGCGGGACTGACCCTTGAGGTCGGGATGGAATACGAGAACCAAAGTCTTCATGATTGTCTCCTTGATGTGGCTTGCGTCTCTTATGCTAGGCCGCCTGACGGATGGTCTGTTTGAGGATGTTGCCATCCGGGCCGAACGAGTAGACGTCGGCCTCGGCGTCGTCCAGCACGAACACCTCGAAGTCGCCGCCGAGGGGAGCGAAGGTGCGCAGCAGCATGGGATTGTCGGCGGCGCACCTTGCACGGGACTCCTCGGAGGTGATGAACCGTGCCGTGCCGTGCAGACGGATCCAGTCGAACTGGCCGTTCATCGCGCACACCTCGACATGGGGATTCGCCTGCAGCTGCGCATAGGTCGGCTTGGAATGATGCGTGGTGAAGGCCGGCTTGCCGTCATAGTCCATGACGAATCCCTGCGGCCGGGTCTTGGGACTGTCGCCGTCCACCGTGGAAAGGTAGAAGACGCCGGCGCCGCGCAGGGCTTCGATGACATCGTTGAGGGTGTTCATGATCGGTTGCTCCTTGGTGTTGGATGTGAGGCTCGATTGGGTGCGGTACGTGCGGTGATCGTGTGTAGCGGTCGTGCGCGGTGATCGGGGCTCACCACGGCAGCGGCTGGCCGTCGCGGAAGAATCCGCCGGTCGGACCGTCGTCGGGCAGCATCGCGGCCCAGGTCACGCTTTTCGCGCTCACCTCGACCGGGCGGCCGAACATGCCCGAGCCGAACGTGTCGGTGATATCCGGGCACACCGCGTTGACGAGGATGTGGTCCTTGGCCAGCTCCTTCGCGGTCTTGATGGTCAGACCGTTCAACGCCAGCTTGGAGATGCCGTAGCCGGAGGCCGGAATGCCCATCGCGCCGTGCAGGAACCCGTACTGAGGGTCGCCGTAGGAGCCGGCGCCGCTGGACACGTTGACGATGCGGCCGTGCTTGGATTTGCGCAGCAGCGGGATGAACTTCTGCGTGACGTTCCACGTGCCGATCACGTTCGTGTCGAGCACCGCGCGCATCTCGGTAAGGTCCTGTTCCTCGACGGACGCGCCCGCGCGCATCGACGCCGCGTTGTTGACGAGCACGTCGAGCCGGCCGAATCGACGGTCGATCTCCGCTGCCGCGGCGGCGACGCTGGCTTCGTCGGTCGTGTCCATCACCACATGGTCGGCGGTGATGCCGGCGTCAACGAGCTCCTGTGCGAGTTGCGCGGTCTCCGGCCGGCGTGCGGCGAGGATCACATGGTATCCGGCCTCGCCCAGCTGGCGGGCGGTCTCGTAGCCCAGGCCGCCCTTGCGGCCCGAGCCGGTGATCAGTGCAATCTGCATGATGTGCGTCCTTTCCGTGTGACGAATCTACTTCGGTATTGCCCGGGTTGCTCAGAACGAGCGGCCGAGCTCGCGCGCCTTGTCCAGATACGGCGTGGCGGCCACCTGACCGGGGGCGAAGACGCCGGCGGCCAGCACCGAGCCGCGGATCTTCCATTCGAGGCTCTCACCGAAGCACATCTCGTAGTAGGAGAGCACGTTCTTGGCAAGCACCTCCTCGGGGCTGGCGCCGGCGACCAGCAGTGCGGACTCCTTGCCGGCCAGATCGTCGTGCGCGTCGAACGGCATACGGTCCATCATCGCCTTGATCTGTGCGGAGAACTGCATCCAGTAGGTCGGCGTGGCGATCACGATGCCGTCGGCCGCCTTCATGGCGTCCATCACCTGAGTCATGTCGTCCTCCGGCTGATCCGGGCTGGTGTACGGCGCGATGCTCATGTCGGCGATCGAAAGTTTCGCCGCGGTGTTGCCGGCCGCCTCGACGCCCTCGATGAACGCGTCGGCGAGCATGTCGGCGTTGCCTCCCTTGGTCGGGCTGCCCTGAATGACGAGGATGTGCTTGCTCATGATTGCTCCTTTGATCGTTCCCAGTGCGGGGCCGAATCGTTGCGATTCGTAATAGTCGTTTTCTTGAACCATGTCTAGAATACATAAGTACATATACTTTTCAACCTAGGTATAGAAAACTGATTTTTGAGATACGACGATGTTAGGATGGGAAGACATGAGCGAAAACGTTGGAATCACCGCGCCGACCTGCGCCATCGGCTATGCGTTCAAGGCGATCGAAGGCAAATGGAAACTGCCCGTCATGTACGTTCTGAGCGAACACGGCACGGCGCGATACAACGAGATCAAACGCGAACTCGGCATCACCAACATGATGCTCACCAACACGCTGCGCGATCTCGAGGAATTCGGGCTCGTCGACCGCGTCCAATACAACGAGGTGCCGCCGCGCGTCGAATACTCGCTCACCGACAACGGCTACGCGATCATCCCCGCCCTCAAGGAATTCGAAAAATGGGGCCAGCTGCTACTCGATGCCAAGCCCACGGCGGAGGACGGCGAAAACGAAAGCGACTGACGCTTGGCCGGCCGCTCGTCCTTGGATGTGACGCCGTAAGCGTCGAAACGATGCCCCGACGGTGGCCGCCGGTCGCTAGGCGAGCAGTACGAACGCCATGGGGATGGTGGCCAGCAGAATCGCTGCGCCGAACGCCGTGAAGATGATGCCCACGGGCGGCGTGTAGTTCGGCACCCGTTGCGCGAACGCGTGCGCCGGATTTGCCGGATCGTAGTACACGGGCATTGTGCTGCCCTGCGGCCACAGCTGCTGTGCCATGGTCCGGTAGTTTGTGACCATGCCGGAGCGCATGTGCAGCACGTCCCTGTCCGACACATAGGCCCCGGAATCCACGTAGGGGTTCAGCGGCGTGATCTTGGAGGTGGTGACATACCCGCGGAACCGACGGTTGACCTTGTAGCCCCGCCCGTCCACCTGATAGCCGATCACGGGGTAGAACTGGTCCCCGCCGGGGAAGCGGTAGTCGATCACCCAGCCGGTGGTCACGGCCGTGCAGCGACGCGCCTTGCCGCGTTGGACGGCGATGACGGCGATGCCGACGATGAGCAGAGCCAGTCCGGGAAGCCCGAGGGTGGCGAGCAGCAGGATTGTGATCTGTGTGTGCGTCATTGCGGTTCCGTTGCCTTCATTCGCGTGGGTATATGCGGTATATGGGTTAAATCTACTCCGCCGGATCCGATTCCTCCAGATGGTTCGGCTGATTCGGGGCCTCGGTCCGTCCCGCATTCGATTCCGACTGGGCGTCGGTGATGCCGGGCAGGGAGTTGATGAGGTGCGAGACCGTTTCCGGCAGATGGGTGCGGGCGATCCATTGGGCTCCTTCGGCATTGAATAATGCGTTGGCGTTGGCCAGCACGCCGAGAATGCCATTGGATGCGAAGTCGACGATGAGCTGCTGGCCTGGGTTGAGCCGTTGGCTATCCAGCCCGATCAGGTCCATCCAGATGTCGACGATGAAGTTCTGCAGCTGCTTGGTCAGACCGGTCGAGCCGTGTGATCCGGTGATGAGCGAGATCTTGTGCACGCTGTGCTGGTATTGCGGAACGTTGATGAAGTGGCTGTACTCGTGATGCAGATCGATGTCGTCCGGCTTGCGGATCAGCCGGGTGATGAATGCGATCAGTCCCTCGTCCTGATAAATCGAAGCGATGGCGTCGTCGGCCAGTTCGACGATGTTCGTGTAGTGGTAGTAGAACGCCGTGCGGTTGAGTCCGCTGGTTCGGGTGACGTCGCTGACGGTGATCCTGTCGTATGGCTTTTCCTCCAACAGTTTCCAGAACGCGTTCTGCATCTTTACGGTTGCCGGTTGCTCGACAGCTTTCGGTCGTGCCATGATTCGTCTCCTTCCGGCCGTGCGCTTGGCCTTGTTGATAACTCGACAGTGTGTCAAATGTTGGGGATTTTTATTCGACACCCTGATGAATAAACTCATTGTACGCATAGGCCGGATCCGTGCGATGCGAGGATCGCGACATGCTTCACAACAGGTACGGGAAAAGAGGAAATCATGCGTACGCACATGCAGCGATATGCGAAATACGTCACTCCGCTGGCGGCCATCGCCCTTGTGTCATGCTTTATGGCATTGATGTTCTATCCGATGATGAACGCCAATATGAAGGAACTGCCGGTGGCCATTTTGTCCCTCGACGAGGGTGCGCAGACCGTGCGGGGCGATATGAACGTCGGCGACATGATGGTCGACAAGCTCACCGAATCCGCGAAATCGTCCGACTCCGACGAGCCGGCGTCGATCAAGTGGGTCAAGGTCTCCACGCAGAAGGAGCTTGACGAGGGGTTTGATAACCGTGACTACTATGCGGCCATCGTGGTGCCGAAGGACTTCACCGCCAAGCAGGTGGCGGTCAAGCAGGCCGCGGTTAAGCAGAACATCGAATCGGCCACCGCGCTGGCGCAGGTCATGACGCAAGCGCAGGCGCAGGCTGCCCAGCAAGGACTGACCGGTGAGGCTGCGCAGCAGTTCGTTCAGGCCTCTCTTCAGAAGGCCGCGGCGGAGCAGGCTCAGTCCGCAGGTGCTTCGGGGTCGTCATCTGCCGCTGTCGAAACCGGCGCGACCGTGAAGCTTGTCATTGACAATGCCAAGAGTCCGCTGATCACCAATCTGCTTAAGCAGAGCGTGCCCGCCATGCTCGAAAAGACCGGCGCCACGGTGAAGGTTACGGTGTTCAATAAAGGTGATGTAACGGCCGACAGCAGCCTGCCCACCGCCACGATGATGGGGCAGAACGTACTCATCATGCCTGTCTACATGATGTCGATGCTCGTGTCGTTCCTGGTCGTAGGTGCGTTCGCGCGCAAGAACTATGACGATCGGACTCAGCGTTGGGCGACGTTCGGTGAGGAGCTTGCGGTGGCGGCCGTCTGGGCATTCTGTGTGGCGCTTGGTGCCGATTGCATCTTCGCCATGCTTGGATCCGGGTGGCTGCCTGGTGGCATGCTTGGATTCCTGTGGTTCGCAAGCTTCGCGCTGATGACCCTGTTCCTTGGTCTGATGAATGTCAACAAGTTCTTCGGGCTCGGCTGCGGCGTACTTGGCTTGGGACTGGGGATGGCCAGTGGCTTGCTGCCGTACGAACTGCTGCCCGAGTTCTGGCAGAACTGGGTGTACGGCTGGGTGCCGCAGCATTTCATCGGCGATGGCGTGCGTGACGTGCTCTACCGTGGCGACGGCTGGTGGAACGTTGGCTCCGAGCCGTTGCTGATCATCCTGTGCGTCGGTCTGGTGATCTTCGTGTGCGCTGGTCTGCTGCCGCTTGGGCGTCACAGGGCGGAGGTCTCCGACGAATGATGACTTGATGCGGACGGGATAAGAGTCCGAGCACATTCTTGTTCAATTGGGCCATTCCGAGCTTTTCGGAATGGCCTTTTGTGTGCATCGTGGGCTATCCGCCGGAATGGAGGTCCTTGGCGGGGGTTGCGGATACCTAACCGGCGATACGGAGGTCCTTTGATTTGAAGAGCGTCGCAATATGGGGCTAACGCCGGATAGCTTTATTGAAAAACATGCCTGTTGTTGTTTGTGTTGTCTGCGGGTCTACTTTTGAGAGGACCTCTTTTTCGGGGGTTAGGCCTGTGCGGGGAGGCGAAAGGACCTCCATTCCGGTAGATAGTCCGTTTGAAGACGATGGGTGGCTGGCTGGCGTGGTTTCGATTCAGGAAAAACTCCACAGGTTCAGCCATATTGTGGATTTTATTAAACACTGTGTCGAATAAAATGACTGTCGGTACCGAACGAGCCGGCGCATGGTGCGCGAAACGGCAGACAAGAGCAGACAAAAAACGGGCGCACCTACTATTACGACCCGCAGCACTAACGAAGGGAATTCATCATGGCATTCCTGCAATTCCACGACGTGGTACGGCAATACGGCAGCGGCGAATCCGCCGTCAAGGCCCTCGACCACGCGACATTCGACATCGAACAGGGCGAACTCGCCATCATCCTCGGAGCCTCCGGCGCCGGCAAATCCACGGCGCTCAACATCCTCGGCGGTATGGATCGCGCCACCTCCGGCAGCGTGATCCTCGACGGCGTGGACATCACCAAGGCGTCCGAGGCACAGCTCACCGACTACCGGCGCTTCGACGTCGGCTTCGTGTTCCAGTTCTACAACCTCGTGCCCAACCTCACCGCCCTGGAAAACGTGGAGCTTGCCTCCCAGATCTGCCCCAACGCGCTCGACGCCCGCGAAACCCTCGACAAGGTGGGACTGGGCGAACGCCTCGCCAACTTCCCCGCACAATTGTCCGGCGGCGAGCAGCAGCGCGTCTCCATCGCCCGCGCGCTCGCCAAGGACCCCAAGCTCCTATTGTGCGATGAGCCGACTGGCGCACTCGACTACAACACCGGCAAGGAGGTGCTCCAGCTCCTGCAGGACTCCTGCCGCCAGCGCGGCATCACCGTGGCGCTCGTTACCCACAACTCCGCGCTCGCGCCCATGGGTGACCGCCTGATCCGCTTCCGCTCCGGCAAGGTCACCGAGATCACGGCGAACCCGAACCCCACGCCCATCGCCGACATCGAATGGTAGGGAAGGGGCGATCATGACAACGACATCAACGACAGTAGCGACAGCGTCCCCAACATCGTCAACATCGCCGGGTCGCCGGTCCCGCCGCTCTACACAACGCCGCACGGCCCTGTGGAAGGACGCCTGGCGCGCCATCGCCAACAACGGCAAACGATTCGCCGCCATCGTGGTGATCTGCGCGGTCGGCGTGATGATGCTCTGCGGGCTCAACGCCGTGGGTCGCGACATCCGCGGCGGCCTCGACGACTTCTTCGATGCCACCCACATGCACGACATCAGCATCGTCTCCACGCTCGGCCTCGACGATGACGACATCACCGCACTGCGCAACGTGGACGGCGTTGACAAGGCCGCCGGCGTGCGTTCCCAGAGCGTGACCACCAAAGTGGACGGCAAACAGGCGTCCGCCACCGTGACCGCGCTCAACGATCAGCGACTCGACCAGCCATACCTGTCTGAAGGCCGGCTGCCGGGCGCCGATCACGAGATCGCCGTCACCCGTCAGTACCTCGATGACAGCGGCAAGTCGATCGGCGATACGCTCACGTTCAAGCCTGACGGTGCCGGCACCGCCGCGACCACATCGACGGCCTCGACATCGTCGGACGGCAACGGCGATGCGAACGATTCCGGCACCTTCGCCGACGGCAAATACACGATCGTCGGCGTGACGGTCGATCCCAACGACATCGTCAACCCGTCCGGCCCGCTCGCCCTCGTCTCCGGAATGAAGACCGTCTACCCGATGTTCGTCGACGCCGCGTCGCTCAGCGCATCCGGCGCCGAAAGCCCCTACACGTCCGCCGTCATCACCGTGTCCGACGCGGCCGCGCTCAACACCTACGACAGCGACTACCTGACCAAGGTCGATGACGTGCGGGGGAATATCGAACACATCCAATCCACTCAGGAACGTCATCGCACCGACACGGTGAAGGCCGCCGCCATCGACACCGCGCTCACCCAGCTCGATGATCAGCGGCAGACCATCGCCGCCATGCCCGACGGCAACCCTATGAAGACCGCCGCCGAACAGAAGCTCAACGACGCCGAACAGCAGATCCGCAGCAAGATCAACGACTCCATCCCGAACGCCACATGGATCCTGCGCGACCGCAGCGCCATCACCAGCTACGAGGACGTCAAGACCCAGAGCGCCATGATCACCCGCCTCGGCACGATGTTCCCCGCCCTGTTCCTCATCATCGCGCTGCTCGTGAGCCTCACTGCTATCACGCGCATGGTGGAGGAGGACCGCCAACTCATCGGCACCTACAAGGCGCTCGGCTACACGCGCGGCGAAACCATGCTCAAATACCTGGTCTATTCGCTCGTCGCCTGCCTCGCCGGCGGCGTGATCGGCGACCTGCTGGGACTGGCCGGACTGCCGTTCGTGTTCACCCGGCGCATGCTGTCGCGCCTCTACGTGCTGCCCGAATATCCGCTGCTCGTCAACTGGGCGCTTGCCGTGGGTGGTGTGCTGCTGTTCGTGATCGTGATCACCGGCAGCGCCATGGTCGCGTGTGGCGGCTCGCTGCGCCTCGACCCGGCCGAGCTCATGCGTCCCAAGGCCCCCAAGGCCGGCCGCACGATCTTCCTGCAGCGCATCGGATTCGTGTGGAACCACCTGTCGTTCCTCGGCAAGGTGACCGCCCGCAACCTGTTCCGGTACAAGAGCCGCGCGCTCATGGTGATCGTCGGCGTGGTGGGCTGCACCGCGCTCATGACCGCCGGATTCGGCATGGGCAACTCCGCGCTCACGCTGATGCCCCGCCAGTACGGCGAGATCTCCACGTACGACATCATGACCGTGACCAAGCCCGCCGACCACGACGACGCGCAGAAGTCGCTCGACGACAATGACAGCGTGACGTCCACACTGCCGCTGCAGGTGGGGTCGGTCACGCTGTCCGCGGCGCAGGACGACGCCGGCTCCGATTCGTCGCAGTCCGATTCCGCACAGTCCGGTTCGGATTCCAAACTGACCGCACAACTCATGGTCATACCGGACGGCGAATCGATCGGCGACTACATCGACCTGCACACCGTCGACGGCACGCCGATCACGCTGAACAAAACCGGCGTGGTGGTGACCGCCAACGCGGCCAAGACGTTCGGCCTGTCGTCCGGCGGCAGGATCGCCCTGACCGACGCCATGGCCAACACCGCCGACATGACGGTGATCGACGTGGCACAGTACTACACCGGCAACGTCGTGATCATGACGCAGACCGCATACGAGAAGGCGTTCGACACTGACATCGCGGTGAACGCCGACCTGATCCAGGCCAAAGGCGACAGTGACGCGAAGATCGCGCTCGCCGACGATCTGTCCGGGCAGGACCAGTATCTGTCGGTGGTCAGCGCGGCCAAGCAGCAGCGCGACTTCTCCAAGAGCTTCGCCATCTTCTTCGTGATGATCGGATTCATCGTGGTCATGGCCGCCATCCTCGCGGTGGTGGTGCTCTACACGCTCGCCTCCACGAACATCTCCGAGCGCGAGCGCGAACTCGCCACCATCAAGGTGCTTGGCTTCCGCAGACGCGAGGTGCATGGCTACGTGAACAAGGAGATGATGCTGCTCAGCCTGATCGGCATCGTGATCGGTCTGCCGTGCGGGCGCGCGCTGCTCGGATTCCTGGTGAGCAAACTCGACCTGCCGGGCATGAACATTGTGCCCAACGTGCAATGGTTCTGCTATGCGGCCGCCGCGGCGCTGGCGTTCCTGTTCACCGTGCTGGTGAGCCGCGCCACCAACCGCTCCCTCGACCGCATCGACATGGTCGGCGCCCTCAAGAGCCCCGAGTGACCGGCTTGCTCCTTATGACCGGAATAATTCGAATATCGTGTGATCGGTCGTCTGGATGACGAGGCCGTGGCCGATGGCTTCCAGAAGCCGGCGCATGAACTTGGCTATGCGTTCGACCAGGAGGCGTTGTCTCGTCTGATCGAATTGTCGAACGGATATCCGTATTTCATTCAGGCATACGGCAAGGCGACATGGAACGCCTCGGACTCCAATCCGATTGCCGTTGACGCCGTGAAACGAGGCGAGCCGGTTGTCCGTGCCGAACTGGATCAGGGGCTGTACGTATCCCGTTGGCAGCGGGCCACTCCCTTGGGACGCGAGTACCTTGCCGCAATGGCTGCGATCGGCGAGACATGTACGTCGTCGCAGGTCGCCAAGCATATGAATCGTATGTCATGACGATGCTTGGTATCACCGAATCGTCCGGTGGCCGTCGCTTGTGGGTGTCCGCGGCCGTGTTATCGCGCTGCATCGGCGCGCCAGATCATGCCGATGTGGGGGATGCCGTCCTCCAGGAACTCGTCGGACACCTGCACGAAGCCGAGCCGCTCGTACATACCGTGCGCATGGGTCTGTGCCTCGATGTGCACGACCGACGCGTTCATGCGGTCTCGCGCCACGGCAAGCCCCTCCTCGACGATGCGCGTGCCCAGACCCCGTCCGCGGCGCAGGGACAGCACGCGGCCGATCGACACCTCGTCGAACGTCACGCCGGCGTCGATCACACGGCAGTACGCTGCAATGCCGGCATCGTCATGCAGGAACACATGCCAGCAGCGGCGATCGGCGTCGTCGACCTCCTGGTACGCACACTCCTGCTCGACCACGAACACGGCCACGCGCACCCGGTAGATCTCATACAACTCGGCCGCGGTCAGGTCCTCGAATCGCTTGATCGTCAAAGTCAGTGCCATGCGCATCAGTATACGGGGGCCGAATGAGTTTCCCGGTCAGGGGGTATTTCGTATGGTGAAAGGATGACGTTACCTGTTACTTCCTGCCCGGTCGATTCGGGTGGTTTCATCGGCGCCATCTCCCAGTGGCTGGTCGGTCTGATGAGCACGTTGGGCGGCTTCGGCGCCGGATTCGCCGTGTTCCTTGAGAACCTGTTCCCTCCGATTCCCAGCGAGGTGATCCTGCCGTTGGCCGGACTCACCGCGGCCCAGGGACATATGGGTCTGGCCGAGGCGATCATCGGCGCCACCTGCGGTTCGGTCGCCGGCGCGCTTGCGTTGTACGGCATCGCTCGGGCCGTGGGCGCGGATCGCATCCGCCGCCTGTTCGACCGCATGCCGCTGACCGACGCCTCCGACATCGACAAGGCGAACGAATGGTTCGCCCGCTACGGTTCCATCTCGATCCTGGTCGGCCGCGTGATCCCCGTGGTCCGCAGTCTGATCTCCATCCCCGCGGGCATTGCCAAGACCAGTCCGCTGCGATTCACGCTGTTGACCGCGATCGGCTCGTCCGTGTGGAACACGTTCCTGGTGATGGCCGGCTATCTGCTCGGCGGTCAGTGGTGTGGCATCCTCACGATCCTCGACCGTCTCGAATACGTGGTGATCGTGGCCGCCGTCGTGTTCGTCGTCTGGTATGTGGCCCGCAAGCTACGCACCCGCCGCGGAAGGCATGCGCGCAAGTAGCGTGTAATTCGACGACTATTTTCCGCTGCCGGTCGTGTGCTTGCGGCAGAAGACGATGGCCATGACCAGACCGACCACGGTGAGACCAACCATGGCGAGGAACGCGATGCTCGCGCCGCGCGGGTTATCGCCGCACGCCACCATGACCGCCACGAAGACGGCCGAGCCAAGCGCGCCGGCGATGGTGCGCAGCGAGGTGAGCAGGGCGCTGGCGTCACTGGCATACTGGCGTTCCACCGAGGCCAGACCCCATGTGGCGGCCGGCATCATCACCATGGAGACGCCGAGCGAGCGCACCGCGGACACCACGGCGATCCACCATACCGGCGTGGACTCGGTGAGGAACCCGAACGGCAGCATGGTCACGGCCAGCAGCGTCATGCCGCCGATGGCCAGCGGATGGATGCCGAACCGGTCGAAGACTCGCCCGGTGATCGGACTCGTCAGCGCCATGACCAGCGAGCCGGGCAGCATGGCGAGCGCGGAGACGGTGACCGATGCCCCGGCCATGCGCTGCATGTAGATCGGCAGGATCGTGGAGCCGGCGATCAGCACCGCGTAGAGGAACATGCTGAGCAATACCGCCACGGTGAAGTCGCGCGTGGCGAAGATGCGCAGTTCGAGGAACGGTCGGTCGATGTGGAATTGGCGTACGGCGAACACGGCAAGGCACACCACGCCCAGGGCGAGCGCGCCCGCCACGTCGAGGCCGAGGAACGGTTTGACACCGAGGTTGCTGGAGCCGAGCTGAAGCCCCACGAATCCGAACGCGCACAGGATGAACGACAGGATGTCGAGATGCGCGTCGGCGGTGGTCTCCAGCACGTTGCGCATGACCGGCAGGGCGAACAACAGCACGATCACGGAGATGCCGCCGGACACCCAGAAGATCGACTGCCAGCCCCAATGGTCGACCATGATGCCGGAGATGGTGGGCGCGATCACGGGTGCGGCGCTCACGGCCAGCCCGTAGGTGCCCATGGCCGCGCCCACGCCGGTGCGCGCGTACAGGGCGAGGATGATGACCTGCGTCATGGACAGCGAGATGCCCGAGCCGAGCGCCTGGATCACGCGGGCGATCATGAGCATGGCGAAGTTGGTGGAGACGGCCGCGGTCAGCAGTCCCGCGGCGAACATGGCGAGGCCGACGAGGAACAGCGGCTTGGTGGGGAAGCGCTTCATCATGAACGCGGTGGCGGGGATGATCACGCCCATGGCGAGCGAGAATCCGCTGGTCAGCCAGTTGCCCAGCACGGCGGAGATGTCGAGCCCGGTCATGATCGCGGGCAGCGCTGTGGTGAGCGACGTCTGTGCGAACGCGCCGGCGATGCACGCGGCGAGCAGCACCGAGAAGATCATCGTGCGCTGACGGTCGGTGATCTCGGGCCCCTGTTGCGTGGCGTTTGCCGCGGTCGTCATGATTTCGTTTTCTCCTCTCCAGCCGTGGAACTTTGCTTGCCTCTGATGCTGTTGATGCCGATGACGGCGGTCAGGCGTTCGTCTTCGGCCGTTCCCGAACAAGGAACGACAGCACGAACGCGACCAGCGCCACGCCCGTGGATACGACGAACACCATATCCACGCCGTGCGCGAGCCCGGCCTGCGCGGATTCCGCCTGTGAGGCCGGTAGCGTGTTCATGGTCATGATCGTGAAGTACAGGGCGATGCCGATGGCGGCCATCGTCTGGCGCAGCGTGTTGTTCATGGCCGTGCCGTGGGGGATGAGCGGGCCGGTCAGCTGGTTGAGCGCGGTGGTGGTCAGCGGCATCAGACAGAACGCCACGCCCGTCATCATCAGCGTGAAGAACACCGCCGGATACCATGCCGGCGTGTCCGCGCCCATGCGTGACAGTGCGAATGCCGAGGCGGCGACCAACGCGATCGCGGGCGGTGCGAGCCTGTGGATGCCGAAGCGGTCGAACAGCTTGCCGGCGATCGGATTGAACACGCCCTCGGCCACGCCGCCGCCCATGAGCAGCAGACCGGACTGCAGCGCGGTCATGCCGAGCGAGTTCTGGATGTACATGGGCAGGATGTTCATCGTCGTGATGAACGTGACGAACACCAGCACCACCACGATCATCGACAGGCTGAACATCGGGCGGGAGAACACGCGGAAGTTGAGCATCGGCTGCTTGAGTCGCAGCTGCCGACCGATGAACACGCACAACGCCACGGCGCCCACGATGAGCGACCCCAGTGTCTCGCGCGCGGTCCAGCCCTCCTGTCCGGCCAGACTGAAGCCGAGCAGCAGGCCGCCGAAGCCCAGCGTGGACAGTACGACCGAGGGGATGTCGATGCTCGGGTCGGTCTGCCGGGTCACATTCCGTACCGTGGGGATGGCGGCGGCGAGCACGGCCACGGCGATCACGATCAGCGGCACGAACAGGAACCGCCACGGCAGGAAGTCGATGATCAGACCGGACAGCGTGGGGCCGAGCGCCGGGGCGAACGCGATCACCAGGCCGAACCAGCCCATCGCCGTGCCGCGCTTCTCCGGCGGGAACGTGAGGAACAGCACGGTTTGCAGCAGCGGCATGAGGATGCCCGCGCCGCACGCCTGCAGTACGCGGCCGGCGAGCAGCACCCAGAAGCCGGGCGCCGCCGTGCACACGATCGTGCCGAACAGGAACATGCCCACTGCGTAGAAGAACAGCTGCCGCGTGGTGAACTTCTGGATCAGGAATGCGGTGATCGGGATCATGATGCCGTTGGTGAGCATGAATCCGGTGCTCAGCCACTGGGCGGTGTTGCTGGTGATGTCGAACTCGCGCATCAGGTGCGGCAGGGCCGACGTCATCAGCGTCTGATTGAGGATGGCGGTGAACGAGCCGACCATCATGATGATGATCGGCAGGATCGGATGCTTCCCGGCTTGTTCGGGAGTTTTCGATCGTTTGGTTTCGGGCATGGCTGGCATAGGGCACCTCGCAGATATCTCATGATCGGAATCCAGCCGATTTCGGTCGTCGTGTGGTGCCTCCGCGATTCGTCGTTCCCGCGGGCCGGTGCGATGCCGGGCGAATGCGGGTGGCACGGCGAATGAATCCTGACGCTGATGGTCAGACACGGATGGATGACGTAGCCCCCGCGAGGATTCCCCGTATAAAATCCGCGTATCAGTCTATCGGCGCCGCGGACAAGCGCTCGGGGACGGATAACGCCCCTTCCTTAGGTGATTTCCCGTTGCGGCAGACATCTATCTCCTCTTCCCTAGGTCCTTGCGTAAGTAGATGCCCAACGCGGTCGAGGGGAATGCCGTCGTTTCGTAGTTGTTTGCGGTACTTTTCGGGCTGGAACTATCTAATTGTGCCGGCATCTACTTTGGGAAGTACCTAAGGAGCGGGAGATAGACCGTTGTCGTCGAGCGTAAGTACCTAGCGAACGAGAGATAGGTTGCGGTGATGCCGCTGTCCAATCGACGATGGATAATGAAACCGATTTCATAACTCGGGGGTCAGACTGCAGGCATGGAAGCCACGCGGATTCGTGATCACTCCCGTAAGGACGTAAGTGCCACCGGAAGGAAGGTATGAATATGTCAACCAACAGCAATGCGAACGGCAGCATCGGCGGCAAGCCCACCCGCACCGACATGCTCGCCCACATGGGCAGCGTCCAGCAGGCCGCCTACGTGCGCCCGATCGAATACCAGGAGGGCCGGGCCCACGGCCTGCGCGCTATCGAGGTGAAGAACGGACCGCTGCGCTTCATGTCCATGGCAGACCGCGCGCTGGACGTGGCGCAGATCGAATACCGCGGCGAGAACCTCACGTTCCTGTCCAAGCCCGGTCTCAACGGCCGCAACCAGTTCGATACCAACGGTTTGGAGGCGCAGCGTTCGATCATGGGTGGTCTGTTCTTCACCTGCGGGTTCGAGAACATCTGCGCGCCGTACGTCACGCCCGAGGGCGGCGACTACCCGGCCGGCAGCTATCCGATGCACGGCCGCATCCGCACAACGCCCGCCGAGCACGTCTGCTCCGACGCCTATTGGAACGAGGACGGCGACTACGTGCTGGAGCTGAGCGGCGAGATGCGTGAGGCCGAACTGTTCGGCGAGAACATGGTGCTTCGCCGCCGCATCACCAGCGTCTATGGCACGCCGTCCATCACGGTCGAGGACGAGGTGACCAACGAGTCCTTCCGCAACGAGCCGCTGATGTGGATGTACCACTGCAACTTCGGCTGGCCGCTGCTCGACGACGGCGCCCGGGTGATCATCCCGAGCCGCAGGGCCACGCCGCGCGACGAGACCACCGCCGCCGACACCACCCCGTGGAGCGAGATCGGCGCGCCCGAGGCCAACAAGCCGGAAAGCGTGTACCTGCACGATCTGGCCGCCGACGCCAACGGCCGCAGCTTCGCCGCCGTGGTGAACCGTGGTCTCGGTCTCGGCGTCGTCATCGACTTCGCCGCCAAGGACTTCCCGTACTTCATGGAATGGAAGTCGATGGGCTCCGGCGACTACGTGGTCGGCCTCGAACCGTCGAACTCCAGCGTGCACGGCCGCGGCTGGCACGAGAAGCGCGGCGACCTGCACATGATCGCGCCGCAGACCAGCGAGCGCAAGACCGTCACCTTCACGGTGATCGAGGGCGGTGAGGCCATCGACGCGCTCATCGCCCGCCGCGACGCCCTGCTCGCGTAGCGCTTCGACGTTCTTCTACTTGGCGAGCCACTGCGCGTAGTTCGCGGCGGCCTCGTCGATCTGCGCGTCGGTCTGCTCGGGCGTGCAGCCGTACACGGCGAACGGCTCGCCCCAACTGCCCTCCACGTATTCGGCGGTGATGCGCATGGGGTTGAGCACCTCGTCAATGGTGGCGCGGAACTTGCCCTCGGGCGTGTACTCGTCGGCCGTGCTGCCGCAGCTCACCGCGCAGCGGAACTCCTTGCCCACGAGCTTGTCGCCGCCGGGGCCATACGCCCAGCCGAAGGCGAGCACATCGTCCTCCCACTGCTTGAGCAGCGCGGGGGAGGAGTACCAGTACATGGGGAACTGCCAGACGATGCGGTCCGCCTTGAGTAGCGCGGCCTGCTCGGTGGCCACGTCGATCGCCGCGGCGCCCGGATGCGAACCGGCCGCCGGGTACGCCGCATACTCGTCCACCACGGTCACATTGCCCACCGCGCGCGCGGCCGCGGCCAGCGCCTTGTTGACGCGCGACGCGCCCTCGAGATCCGGATGAAACACCAGCACCAGCGTCTTCACGGGCGCGGTGAGGGACGGACTTTCGTTCGACGTGGCTGCCTCGCTTGCTGTGTTTTCGGCCATATCTGCTCCTTTGCCGGTAATCGGTCGTTATACCGTCTCCACCATACCGCCGTTCGTCGCCATTACGCTGAATGCGTCGGAATCGAATCCGCCACATTGCCGATGACCCGAGCCGGATTGCCGGCCACGATCGCGTTCTCCGGCACGTCATGCGTGACGATCGCGCCGGCGCCGATGATCGCGTTGTCGCCCACCGTCACGCCCTGCAATACGATCGCGCCCGCGCCGATCCACACGCGCTCGCCGATCGTGATGGGCCGGGAGATGGTGGTGGGGCGGTTGTACGGGTTGCGGTCGTGGTTGGTGGTGATGAGCTGCACGTTCGGTCCGATGAACGTGCCGTCGCCGATGGTGATGCCGCCGCGGTCCATCATCACGCATCCCCAGTTGACGAATACGTTGCGCCCGACGGTGATGTTGTGGCCGAAGTCCGTGTGGAACGGCGGGTTTATGCGGAACGTCGGGTCGACCGGATGGCCGACGATCCGCTCGAACATGTCGTGCGTCTCCTCCGGCGTGTGATAACCGGCGTTGAGTTCGGCGCACAGCCGCATGGATTCGCGGATGATGCTGCTGATCGCGGCGTATTCGGGGTCGAACGGCGACACGGGTATGCCGCTGCGATCCCGTTCGAGGATGCTTGGGATATCGGGGCTGTCTGGGGTGTCTGGATTTTCGGGTCTGCCGGGACTGTTCGTCATGATCGTTCCTTTTCGAAGGCGGTTCTCCGTGCAATTGTGGCACTGGGGTTTGCTGAGCTGACTTCATTGAACCGCTCACGAAAAGCAATATCCAATAGGTATTATTCATGCCGACTCATGCCCATAAAGCATGATGCCTTTACCGGTGTGCTCCCTACGAATTCACGAACCGTTCGAACTCCGTCGCCGCGGGGGAGCGCGCCCCCTGTTTTTTCCATACGAACACGGTGCCGCATGTCAGCGTCGGACTCAGTGGGATCATGCGCACGTCGGGGTAGGTGTTGCCGAGGTCGTAGCACATGAACAGGCCCATGCCGTTGGCCGTCATGTTCGCGCCGTTGCTGGGCAGGTTGCAGTATCCGGCGATGGTAAGCCGTTCGGCGCGTTCGGTGCCGAACCAGTTGACGAGCACCTTGCGTACGGATTCCCGTGCGGGCAGGATCAGCGGCGTGCCGGTGAGATCGTCGGGTGTGACCGCGTCGTGGGAGGCCAGCGGATGGTGTTCGGGGACGAGCACGCCCCAATGGTCGGGGACGTCCAGACGACGGTATTCGTATTGGCTGACGTCGATGGGTTCGGTGAGCAGACCGAAGTCCATGAGTCCCTGCTCGATCTGGTCCTGGATGACGTCGGATGTGGTGCTGGTCACCTGGAAGCGGACGTTCGGATGGAGTTTGCGGAAGGCGGTCATGCGCTGCGAGAGGAATGTCATGGCTCGGACCTCGCCGCAGCCGATCACGATTTCGCCGCTGATCTCGTTTTCGGTCTGCTTGAGTTCGATTTCGGTTTTGTCGGCCAGTGAGACGATGGTCTGCGCCCGTTCGCGCAGCAGTCGTCCCTCGTCGGTGAGGGTGATGGTGTGGGGGCCACGATGGAAGAGCGTGACGCCGAGCTCCTCCTCGAGCTGCTTGAGCTGACGGGAAAGGGTGGGCTGGGAGATGCGCAGCAGCTGGGCAGCCCAGGTGATGTTGCCTTCCTCGGCCACCGCCAGAAAATACCGCAGCACCCGCAGTTCCATATTGCCTCTTTCCATTACGTTTTGGCGCGAGAATCCACCGATACAGATCCCTTCTGGTTCCCCTCTCCGAGGGGAGCTGTCGGCGATAGCCGACTGAGGGGAGGCGCGAGCAGATGCTTTTTGGCCAAGACTCCCCTCAGTCTGCCGTTGGCAGACAGCTCGTCCTGCAAGTATGGACGGGCTACGCCCGCAGTTTGCTGGCTCGCCTGTCGGCTCGCCCAAGGCCTGAAAATACCGCCGGCATTTTCAGATCGGCCTTGGCCTCAAAGAGGGGAGCCAACGAAAGTGCCTGAAGTGAGATAACGCGTGCGGCTTCAAGGCGCAGCGGATGAAGGCGTACGATGGTACGTCGAATCCGCTGCAACGCAGAAGACTCTCCGTTATCTTTCCTTCCTGAAGTGACGTAATGCATGCGTCGTCAAGGCGCGGCAGGCGAAGGCGTACAGCGGTACGTCGAGTCTGCCGTAACGCCGACGTCGCTCCATTACGTCACTTCAGGGCTTTGGCACCGATGTCGTGGCGATAAAACAGCCCCGGCGTTTCGAGCGAGTCGATGATCGCGTACACCTTGTCCTGTGCTGCCTGAAGGGTGTCGGCGGTGGTTTCGACGAGGAGGACGCGGCCGGAGTTGGCGACGAGGTGATCGCCGTCACGCTGGACGCCGGCGTAGTAGACGTGGGAGTCGGGGTCGACGGGGATGGAGGGGACGTGGGCGCCCTTGATGACATTGACGGGGTAGCCGTCGGAGGCGAGGACGACGCCGAGGGTGGCGCGCTGGTCGTCCCAAGTGAAGACGGGGGAGTCGCCGTTGAGGAGGGCCCAGATGCCGGCGCCGAGGTCGGAGGTGAGCTTGGGGAGGACGACTTCGGTTTCGGGGTCGCCGAAGCGGGCGTTGAATTCGATGACCTTGGGGCCGTCGGCGGTGGCGATGAGGCCGGCGTAGAGGATGCCGTTGAAGGGGGTGCCTTCGTCGACCATGGCGGCGGTGACGGGCTTGACGATGGTTTCGATGGCCTGGTCGATGACGCTCTGGGCGATCTGGGGGACGGGGCTGTAGGCGCCCATGCCGCCGGTGTTGGGGCCTTCGTCGTTGTCGTAGGCGCGCTTGTGGTCCTGGGAGATGGGCATGGCCCAGAATTCCTTGCCGCGCACGAAGCTCATGAGGGAGAATTCCTGGCCTTCGAGGAATTCCTCGATGACGACGGATGCGCCGGCGGCGCCGAAGCGGTGGTCGACGAAGATGTCTTCGAGGGCCTTGTAGGCGTCGTCCTCGGTCATGGCGACGGTGACGCCCTTGCCGGCGGCGAGTCCGTCGGCCTTGACGACGATGGGGGCGCCCTTGGCTTCGACGTAGGCGCGAGCGTCGGCGAGGTTGTCGAAGGTGGCGTAGGCGGCGGTGGGAACGTTGTGGCGTTCCATGAGCTCCTTGGCGAAGGTCTTGGAGCCTTCGATCTGGGCGGCGACCTTGTTGGGGCCGAATGCCTTGATACCGGCGGCTTCGAAGTCGTCGACGAGGCCTTCGATCAGCGGGACCTCGGGGCCGACGAACGCCCAGTCGATGCCGTTCTGCTTGGCGTATTCGATGAGTTCGGCATGGTTGGATTCGTCGATCTGGACGAGCTTGATGCCGTCGGATTCCATGCCGGGGTTGCCGGGGGCGCAGTGCACTTCGCTGACGGTGTCGCCCTTGAGGAGGGTGTGGGAGATGGTGTGTTCGCGGGCGCCGGAGCCGATGACGAGGACTTTCTGACCCATGGTCCTTGTGTTCCTTTCAGATTCAGTGTGGGATCGATCGGTGCGATCGGTGGAAAGCCCCCGCGGTTGGGCGGGGGCTGATGGTCGAAGAGGGTGAACTTAGTGCAGTTCGATCTGCGTGCCGTCGGCGGGCTTGATGGAGCCGATGACGTAGGCGGGCTCGTCGTGCTCCTTGAGGATGGCGAGCGCTTCGTCGGCGCGGTCCTTGGCCACGGCGAGCACCATGCCGATGCCCATGTTGAAGATGTTGTACATCTCCATGTGGTCGATTTCGCCGGCCTTTTCGAGCACGTCGAAGATGGGGAGGACGGGCCAGGTGCCGAGCTGGATGCTGGCGGCGAGGCCGTCGGGGATCATGCGCGGGATGTTTTCGATGAAGCCGCCGCCGGTGATGTGGGCGACGCCCTTGATGACGCCGGCCGCGAAGAGCGGCTTGAGGGTCTTCACGTAGATCTTGGTGGGGGTGAGCAGCACGTCGCCGAGCTTGGCGTCGCCGAGTTCGGGCAGCTGGGTGTCCACGGTGTAGCCGGCCTGTTCGAACAGGGCTTTGCGCACGAGGGAGAAGCCGTTGGAGTGCACGCCAGAGCTGGGCAGGCCGATGAGCACGTCGCCGTCGGCGATGGTGGAGCCGTCGATGATGTCGGACTTTTCGACGACGCCGACGGTGAAGCCGGCGAGATCGTATTCGTCTTCGTCGTACATGCCGGGCATTTCGGCGGTTTCGCCGCCGATCAGGCCGGCTTCGGCCTGCACGCAGCCGTCGGCCACGCCGGCTACGACCTGCTCGAGCAGAGCCGGGTCGTTCTTGCCGCAGGCGATGTAGTCGAGGAAGAAGAGGGGCTGTCCGCCCTGGGCGGCGATGTCGTTGACGCACATGGCCACGCAGTCCACGCCGATGGTGTTGTGCTTGTTGGCCATCTTGGCGACGACGAGCTTGGTGCCGACGCCGTCGGTGCCGGAGATCAGGACCGGCTCCTTGTAGCCGAGGGAGGCGAGGTCGAACAGGCCGCCGAATCCGCCGATGCCGCCGACGACTCCGGGGCGGTTGGTACGGGCGACGTGCGACTTGATGCGCTTGACGACCTCGTAGCCGGCCTCGACGCTGACTCCAGCATTCTCATACGCTTGGGGCATGATGCACCTTTCTGGGTGATATCGATGGGGTATCGATGTGATCTGATGGTTCGTGAAAATCCGTTGATTGTGACTGATGCACCGACGAACTGATGCGGTCGGTGCGGTCGATGACGATCGGTCGTGCCCATGGGCGTGACGTGCGTCGGGCGTGACGTGCGTTCGGAACGTCGTCGCATCCGCGGACACGACCGATCGTCATCGACTATTCGTTGTCATTGTCGGTGGTCGTGTCGCCGTCCGTCTCCGCGACCTGGCAGGAGTACTCGTTGCCGATGTACTTGCTCTTGTATAGCGCGAACTCGGGCAGTCGCACGCGATCCTCGGCGGTGAGCGACTTGAGGAAGTCCTGCTCGTAGTCGTCGAGCGCGGTGGGGTAGTCGCCGTTGAAGTAGGCGACGCACAGGCCGCCGTACGGGGCCTCGGTGTTCAGGCCGATGCTTTCGACGAGTCCGTCGAGGGAGAGGAAGGCGAGCGAGTCGGCGCCGATGTATTCGCGGATCTCCTCGACGCTCTTCTTGCCGGCGATCAGCTCCTTGGTGGTGGAGATGTCGATGCCGTAGAAGCACGGGTACTTGAGCGGCGGCGAGCTGATGCGCATGTGCACTTCGGCGGCGCCGGCCTCGCGCAGCAGCTGGACGATGCGCTTGGACGTGGTGCCGCGCACGATGGAATCGTCGATCACGACGACGCGCTTGCCCTTGACCACGCCGCGCACGGCGGACAGCTTCATGCGCACGCCCTGCTCGCGCAGCTCCTGCGTGGGCTGGATGAACGTGCGGGCCACGTACTGGTTCTTGATCAGACCCATCTCGTTGGGCAGACCACTGGCCTCCGCGTAGCCGGATGCGGCGGACAGGGAGGAGTTCGGCACGCCGATGACCATGTCGGCCTCGACGGGGGATTCCTGGGCGAGGCGGGCACCCATGCGCTTGCGGGCGGAGTGCACGTTCACGCCGTAGATGTCGGAGTCGGGGCGGGCGAAGTAGATGAACTCCATGGAGCAGATCGCCAGCTGGGTCTTGTTGGTGTACTGCACGATCTTGTAGCCGTGGTCGTTGACCACCACGATCTCGCCGGGGCGGATGTTGCGCACGAGCTCGGCGCCCACCACGTCGAGCGCGCAGGTCTCGGAGGCGAGCACGTAGGCGCCGTTCTTCATGCGGCCGAGGCTGAGCGGACGGAAGCCGTTCGGGTCGAGCGCGCCGATCATGGCGTCCTCGGTCATGATCAGGTAGGCGAAACCACCGTGCACCGTGTTGAGGGACTCCTTGAGCTTGTCCATGAACGTGCGCTGGTTGGAGCGACGGATCAGGTGCATGAGCACTTCGGTGTCGGAGTTGGAGTGGAAGATCGCGCCCTCGTCCTCGAGATTGCGGCGCAGGGTGCGGCAGTTGGTGAGGTTGCCGTTGTGGCACAGGGCCATGTCTCCGTCGTGGAAGCGGAAGATGAACGGCTGGATGTTGTCGGTGGACCCGGAGCCGGCGGTGGCGTAACGCACGTGGCCGATGGCCCGGTTACCCTTGAGGCGGGCGATCTCGCGTTCGTCGCCGAACACCTGGGTGAGCAGGCCGAGTCCGCGGTGGCCGATCAGGTGACCGTTGTCGTTGGAAACGATGCCGGCACCCTCCTGGCCTCGATGTTGCAGGGCGTGGAGCCCGAAGTAGGTGAGGCGAGATGCATCGGGGTGTCCCCAGACGCCAAAGACGCCGCATTCTTCATGAATTTCTTCCAGTTCGGCGGACAAGCAACCGCTCCTTCCGTAGAAAAGTCAAGGGATTCGTCGCTTCCCAAACTCTACCAACCAAGGGCTACAACAGTTCACTTCCGCGTCGCCGCCCATACACCATATCCCCGCCCCCGCACGCAAAAGGTCCGCATGTCGGACCTACAACATCCGTGTCGGACTTTCTGGCTTCAACTCTCTGGCTCCCCTCCCCGAGGGGAGCTGTCGGCAACGCCGACTGAGGGGAGCGCCACCTCGACCCCGCCATCCCCGCATATTTCTCCCGATATAATCGAACATATGTTTGAGCAACGGAATGCTGGGCGCACCTACATCGCGATCGATCTCAAGTCGTTCTATGCGTCGGTGGAGTGCGTGTCACGGGGACTGGATCCGCTGACCACGAATCTGGTGGTGGCGGACGTGTCGCGTACCGAGAAGACGATCTGTCTGGCGGTGTCGCCGTCGCTCAAGGCATACGGGTTGCCCGGTCGTGCTCGACTGTTCGAGGTCGTGCAGAAGATGCGCGAGGTCAACGCCGATCGTCGTCTGCATGCGCCCGGCCGACATTTGATCGGCGAATCAACAAACGCGAACGAACTCGCCACGAATCCGAATCTCGCTGCCGGCTACATCGCCGCCAAGCCGCGTATGGCGCACTATCTCGAATGTAGCGCGAACATCTACGGCATCTATCTCAAATACGCCGCAGCCGAAGACATCCATGTTTATTCGATTGACGAAGTCTTCATCGACGCCACCCGCTATCTGCGCGCCGCCGGCATGAACGCGCACGCGCTGGCCCGCATCATCGTGCGCGACATCCTTAATCAGACCGGCATCACTGCCACCGCCGGTATCGGCACCAACCTGTATCTCGCCAAGGTCGCCATGGACATCGTCGCCAAACACATGCCCGCCGACCGCGACGGCGTACGCGTGGCAGAACTCGACGAACACTCATATCGCCGGCTGCTGTGGAACCACACACCGCTCACCGACTTCTGGCGAGTCGGCCGCGGATACGCAAAGAAACTCCAGGCGCACGGGCTCAACACCATGGGCGACATCGCACGCTGCTCGCTTGGCCGCGCCTCCGACTACTACAACGAGGACCTGCTCTACCGACTGTTCGGCGTGAACGCGGAACTGCTCATCGACCACGCGTGGGGATGGGAGCCGTGCACCATCGCCGACATCCAGGCATACAAACCCGCCGACACGAGCATCAGCTCCGGGCAGGTGCTGCAGCAGCCGTATGATCACGCGCACGCACGACTCGTGGTCAAGGAGATGACCGACCTGCTCGTACTCGAAATGGTGTCCAAGCGAATGGAGACCGACCGCGTGACTCTGGCGATCGGATACGACGCGAGTAATGTGCGCGACGCAGCCGACGGTCACGGTCCGGCAAAAAGCCCCGGTCCGACCAAAACCGACTGGTACGGACGCACGGTCCCCAAACCGGTGCACGGGTCGGCCGACCTCGGCGACTACACATCGTCCACGCGGCGAATCCTCGACGCCATGACCGGCATATACGACCGGATCGTGGACCCAGCGCTGAGCGTGCGACGCATCACCGTCGTCGTAGAACGACTGCACGAGATCGGCACGCCAATGCCCAAAGGGCATCGATACGAGCAGCCCGACCTGTTCTCGGATGGCGGAAACACAAGTGAATCGGGCCAGACGACCGAAGTCGTTGCGGGAGGCGCGGTCGCTGGGACAAGTGCGGCATCGCATGCGGCCGACCGTGCCAGCGAACAACGCGAACACGATATCCAGCAATCCCTGATCGACATCAAACGCAAATTCGGCAAGAACGCCATACTCAAGGGCATGAACCTCGAGGAAGGCGCCACCGGCCGGCTGCGCAACAGCCAGATCGGCGGCCACGCGGCGTAACGCATACAAGGAGATAGAAGGAGGAAAGTTATGGCATTGAACGAAACCCACCGCTACGACGACATCATCGACCTGCCGCACCACCAATCAACCCGCCATCCGCACATGCCCATGCACAATCGCGCCGCCCAGTTCATGCCCTTCGCCGCGCTCACCGGCTACGAAGACGCGCTCGCCGCCGTAGCCGAGCGCTTGCGAACCCAGGATGACTGATTCCGTCGCACACAACCGGAAGGGAACCGTTGAGTGCGGCAAATCGGGACAACTGCAGCGTTGCAATTTCAAGGAAAACGCCGCCTCTGCATCGTGCACTCTACGAAAGCCATTCCGAAGAGTGCGTCGGAAAGAGGCATCCCGGCGGTTTTGCACCGCCAATAATCTCGCTCTATAGCAACGCCGATGCGAAATCGCCGCAAAATCGGTATATTCAAGCGCGGTTTGGCCGGAACCATGGAATTCGTCGCCGGCGGCAAGGGAAGGAATCTGCAATGTCCGCTTCGGAAGCTGAATCGCAATCCGCGCGCCAGTCACGCCAGTCAGGTCAATGCCCGGTGCCGTTCGCACCCATCGCCGAATCGATCCCGCCCAACGTGTTCGCCGTCACCGACCAGAAGGTTGCGCGGGCCGTGGCCGCCGGCGTGGACGTGATCGACCTCGCCAAAGGCAATCCCGACGCCTACCCGGTCGCATTCATCCGCGACGCCGCCAAACAGGCCATCGACGATCCGGCCAACGCGCGCTACACGCCATTCGATGGAAAACCTACATTCCTCAAGGCGGCCGCCGACTGGTACCGACGCGTGCACGGCGTCGAACTCGACTGGACCACCCAACTGTTCGCCGTGGAAGGCGCGGTCGACGGTCTCGCCGGACTCTACGCGATCCTCATCGACCGGGGCGACGCGGTCTCGTTCGTCGACCCATACTATCCGTCGTACCACTGCATGGCCGTGATGCACGGCGCCGAGGAAGTGCTGCTGCCCGCGCTCGCCGACCGCGATTTCCTGCCTGATCTGGACGCGGTGCCGGCGGAGACCTGGGATCGGGTCAAGATGCTCGTGCTCAACTATCCGAACAACCCCACCGGCGCACAGGCTCCGCTGTCGTTCCTGCGGCGAGCGGTCGAACTGGCGCACGAGCACCGGTTCGTGATCGTGCACGACTATGCGTACTCCGGTCTAGGCGTGGGGGTGAACGGTGATGTGAACGCGCCGGACGCCCAGCAGCACAGTATTCTCGAGGTGCCGGGTGCGAATGATGTGGCCGTGGAGGTGTGCTCGCTGTCGAAGATGTACGCGATGGCCGGCTGGCGCGCCGGATTCGTGGCGGGCAACGAGGCCGTGGTCGCGCGGCTCAAGCTGTACCACTATCAGATGGGATCCATGATCACCGGCAACATTCAGGATGCCGGCGTGGTCGCGCTGGAATCCGATCAGTCGTGCGTGGCGGAGCTTGCGCAACGGTATGCCGCCCGTCGCCGCATCGTGGCCGAAGGACTGCGCGCGGCCGGACTCAACGTGTTCGATTCCGCCGGCGGCATCTACGTGTGGGCGCGCGTGCCGGGCAGCTGGACGGGGGAGAGCCTGGCCGATCATCTGCTCGACCAGGCCGCCGTCGCCGTGCTGCCCGGAACCTGCTTCGGCAAGGTCGGACGCGACTACATTCGTCTGAGCCTGCTCAAGTCCGAGCCGGAGCTGCGCGAGGCCGTGCGGCGCATTGCCGCCACACTGTAGACGCTCCTGCTTCGACTTGTCCGGATTCGCTTCGACCAGTTTTGACTCGTTTTGGCGATTACGTTCTGTTCCCGAGGTAAAACAAACCGTACTCATGCCGGACGTTTCGATTACGTTCCGTCTTGCATTGATGATGGAACGTAACCGGGGAGGTCGCTTCGGCTACGTTCCATCATGAATCGGGAACGGAACGTAACCGAGATGGCAATTACGGTTACGTTCCACTTGGAAGCGATGATGGAACGTAACCGCAAACGCGGCACCACCACAGACCGCAGCCCGAATGTATTCCACCCCGTTCGGAGTCGTGACGAATCGCGCAGGGCGCATTTTCTCATACACCGGGCGGCAACCGAACGCGAGCCGTCAGCCCACGTGGCGCTCGAAGCGGTGGAATCCGAGAATGCCCTCGATCTCGGCCATTGCGTCGTTGGGGATGACCAGGCCGGATGCCTTGAGGTTGCTCTCCAGCTGGCTCGGCTTGCTCGCGCCGGCGATCACGCAACTGATCTCCGGATGCTGCAGGATCCACGCCAGCGACAGCACCGCCAGACTCACGCCGAGCTCATTGGCCACCTTGCGCAGCTGCTCCACCTTGTCCAGATTCTCGTCGGTGAGCAGATCGTTGATCTGATGATCGGCCTGCCACGTGGCGCGCGACCCGGCCGGCAGCGGCTGACCCTTGCGGTACTTGCCGGTGAGCAGACCCTGCGCGAGCGGCGAGAACGTGGTGATGCCGATGCCGTGGCGGCGGCACGTGCCCATGATCTCGTGCTCGATGTAGCGGTCGATCATGTTGTACTGCGGCTGCACCACGGTGATCGGATACAGGTTGTAGCGGTCGATGATGCGCTGCGCCTCCTCGAGACGCGCGCCGCCCCACTCCTCGGAGACGCCGTAGTAGAGCACCTTGCCCTGCGCCACGAGATCGCTCATCGCGCGCAGCGTCTCGGTCAGATCGGTGGTCTCATCGAAACGGTGGCAGTAGTACAGGTCGATGTAGTCGGTCTGCATGTTCTTCAGCGTCTGATCGATGCTTTCGAAGATGTGCTTGCGGGACAGGCCACGGTCGTTCACGCCGTCCCCGGTGGGGAAGTACACCTTGCTGGAGATGACAAGCTCCTTGCGCGGGTACTGCTTGAGCGTTTCTCCGAGGAATCGCTCGGCGTCGCCGCCCGAGTAGGCGTCGGCGCAGTCGAAGAAGTTGATGCCGGAATCGTAGGCGAGGCGCACGATGTCGCGCGCCGTGTCGATCTCGGCGGAATCGTTGAGCTGCGTCACCCAGCTGCCCAGTGCGATCTCGCTGATCTTGAGTCCGGACTTTCCTACGCTGCGATACTTCACAAATGCTCCTTGGTTGAGCGGAATCCCTTTGTAATCAGTTGCATACCTAGAGTAGGCCTTCAACCGTACTTGAACGCAAATCCACGGATGAGCCGGATGCCCGATGCAACCGGGTCTGGGCTAGGAGCGGTGCTCACTCCGGCGGGCGGGGCTAAGGCAGCCGATGCAACTGAGTTTGGGGTGGGGCCTTTGGGGAAATATGAGCTTTGAGTTCCAGACGTCGGCAAATGCTGCTGGCTATCTCCAAGTTCTGACGTGATTGAAGGGGTTTGCGGACACCAATCTGCAAGTTCTGAAGTTCCCGATCAGGAATCTCGGAGTATGAGCGTTGCAGTTGCAATGACCATACTCCGTTTTCGAGCTCGGAGAACTTCAGAACTTGGAGATAGATGTCTGTAAGGGGCCCAAATCACTTCAGAACTTGAGGATTGCTGTTCTTCGCGAAGTATTCGGGACTTATCGACGGCAATGGGCGAGGGAAGCGACCGATTTGGAACCCGCACGGTGCGTTGCTGCGGTCTAACTTCGAGTTCTGTGCGGATTTTCCGTGGGCTCAGACACCAATCCTCGAGTTCTGTGCGCGGAATTCACCATATCCGAAGTATGACCCTTGATATTTCAGGTCTCATACTTCGCATATTCTTCCGACGCCGCACAGAACTCGAGGATTGATGGTTGCAACACCTCCAAATTCGCACAGAACACGGAGATTGCTCGAATTTCGAGCTTGAAGAGGTTGTAAGCCGAACACAGCATGGTCATTATCACAGCCCGGTCAGCGAGGAACCCCAGTCGACGAAGAGCCTTTAGTCCAAGGCCGCCCGCCAACTGGGGTGATGCGCCAGTGGGAGTACGAGCTGAGGCACAAACACGGGAAGGAGGGCGATACGAGGCTCCTCCCCGTTATCCAACGCGTGCGCCGCATCGTGAACAAGACCGGCAGACGGCTTGCTCACGATACGACGCACATGCCTAGAGCCCGGCCGTATCCGGTGGATCGCGGAGAACTCCAAGAAACAGAGGAGCCGTGCCGTTGTCTCCGGGCAGATTGGCGTAAAGCTCATAAATAAAGGGCCGATCCACGCGCACGGTCACCGTCGTGTCCGGCTTTGGCGGCGGGCCACCTAGATATGAAATGCCGAACATGGTGTATGCGGCGGCCTTGGCGCCTTCCTCGGTGACCTCCATGCGAGTCTCCTGAATGGCTTGGCCGATGTACAGGGGATCGTCGGCCATGGCGGAGAATTCCGCGCGGCCGGGGTCGAATGCGCGTGCGATGCCTAGGGCGTTCAGACGTGTTTGCAATGCGTCGGTATCGAACGTGGCACCGGTGACGAATCGTGGCATGGTCAAGTCCACCTGCCGTCGCCAACTGCGTGTTGCCGGGGTGGCAAAAGCCTCATCAAGTAATGGTGCATTGTCCAAAAGCCGGTCAAGACGGACGGATTCGTCGGGCAGGATAACGCTTACGCCTCCTTGCCGGCCTCTGAACGGAAGGGTGACCTTGGTCCATCCGTCGCCGCGCGTGTATCCGATGGCGGTCGATGTCTGGTGCATCATAGGCGTAAGTGCATCGCCGTGCATGCCATGAAATGTTTCGGGCCGGGTCAGCTCCTTGTCGAACGTACTGTTCCAGCGGCCATTGGAGATCAGTGCGTTCAGCAGCACCAGCACGGATAACGGCTCCACGTCAATGTTCGGCTTGATCATGCCGTTGGTGTGCTCGCTTACCCAATCCGACATGCGACGACCGGTGGTCTGGCCGAACGGCTCGTGGTCGAATACTTCGGCCTCGCATCGTCGAATGCCGGCAAGCCATTCCCGGTGCGGAGTGATTCCGCCGCGAATCCACAGCGAGTCAGCGATCCGATGGACGCCGGTGGCGTTGAGTGCACTGCGGAAGTCTCTCAGATCATCTGCGGTCGCATCCTGGGAACGCAGTGCGGTCTGCAGCTCTCGTCGGGTTTCACCGGACGCGCCTGTGGTGGTCAGAGCCAGTGCCATCCATAGGGAGGTCGGCGAATAGTTGATGTTGCCGTCACCGGCCAGGAATATGGGAGCGGAGGCATGGGCGAATCCGCGGATTGCATCCGTCACGCAATCGGGGGCCAACGGCGGAGGCGCCACGTCCTCGTTCTCATGCTCGTCCCATTCCTCGTCGTCCCAGTCTTCGTCGGCTTCGTCATCCATCCGCGTATCATCGCCGATCACAAATTCCTCTTCGTCGTCCATCATCCTCTATTCCTCCTCGAACAGAACGCCAACGCTACGGCATATGCAACCGCAACGGCGCGTGCATTTCCACAATACCCGAAGCATTCGTATTCAATACCCGATCGAACGCTCCCATCAGATGACGCATCCAGCCAAACTTGGTAGTCGAAACGCGACCTGGTGGTTGATTTGGTAGTCGAAACGCGACGTGGCGGTTGAGTTGGTAGTCGAAGCGTGACGTTTCAGACGCTGTGTGAGGGTTCACGCTGTCCCGTTTGGACTACCAAGTTCGGTTGGTTTCGGTTGGATGCAGTCGGTTTCGATCGGATGCGGTTGGATGCGGCCGGATGCAGTTGGACTACGCCGGACGCCGGGCTGCCGAATACCCGTCGTACCAGTCGGATTCGCAATGAACGGCAAGACGACAGAGGGGACGGAACCGAGATAGGTTCCGTCCCCTCTGGATTAGGAGAAGCGTGCGTGCGGCAGGATCACGTCGATCTCACCGCATATGTCGTATATCGATCGTGCGCGGTCCGACGACCGAATGGCCGCGGACCACGCACAAATCGAATCGCGATCGCGTACGAGTCTTACGCGGCGAAGTACTCCACGCCGGCCTCGAAGAGCGGCTGGTACTTGTCGCCGGGCACGTTCACGTAGAGACCGTTGCCGGAGCGCTCCGAGTGACCCATCTTGCCGAACACGCGGCCGTCGGGGCTGGTGATGCCCTCCACTGCGAGCAGCGAGCCGTTCGGGTTCACGTCCAGATCCATGCTCGGCACGCCGTTCTCGTCCACGTACTGCGTGGCGATCTGGCCGTTGGCCTTGAGCTGCGCCAGCACCTCGTCGGAGGCCACGAAGCGGCCCTCGCCGTGGGAGATGGCCACGGTGTGCACGTCGCCCACGTTGGTGCGGGCCAGCCACGGGGACAGGTCGGAGGCCACGCGGGTGCGCACCAGACGGCTCTGGTGGCGGCCGATCGTGTTGAACGTCAGCGTCGGGCATTCGGCGGTCATCGGCACGATGTCGCCGTACGGCACCAGACCCAGCTTGATGAGCGCTTGGAAGCCGTTGCAGATGCCCAGCATCAGACCGTCGCGGTTCTTCAGCAGGTCGCGCACCGCCTCGGTGACGGCCGGAGCGCGGAAGAACGCGGTGATGAACTTGGCGGAGCCGTCGGGCTCGTCGCCGCCGGAGAAGCCGCCGGGGATCATCACGATCTGGCTGCGCTTGATCTCCTCGACCAGCGCGGCGGTGGACTCGGCCACGGCGGCCGGCGTGAGGTTGTTCACGATCAGCGTGGTGGCCTCGGCGCCCGCACGCTCGAAGGCGGCGGCCGTGTCGTACTCGCAGTTGTTGCCGGGGAACACGGGGATGACCACGTGCGGCTTGGCAACGGGGGAGCCCACGTACACGGTCTTCTTCGGCGCATTGAAGCTCACGGCCTCGACGGCGTCGCCATGACCACGGTACGGGAACACCTCCTCCATGCCATGCTCCCAGGACTCCTGCAGCACGGCCAGATCGAGGTCCTCGCCGGCGGCGTGCAGCACGTACGCCTCGGTGGTCTCGCCGATCTTGCCCATGCACACGAGGTTCGACACCGCGGGCAGCTTGCCGTTGTCGGCCAGCTCCACGATGAAGCTGCCGTACGCCGGAGTGAACAGGTCGTCCACGGCGATCGAATCATCGAGCGCCACGCCGATGCGGTTGCCCAGCGTGTCCTTGAACAGGGTCTCGGCGGTGCAGCCGTAGCCCGGAGTGGACACGGACACGACCTGACCGTCCTCGATCAGGCCCTCGACCGCGGCCAGCACCTCGATCAGGCTCTCCGGATCCGGGGTCAGACCGTCGGCCTGGTAGCGCGGCGCGATGCGCACCAGCGTGTGGCCGGCCTTCTTGAACTCGGGGGAGGTGGCACGGTCCATCGGCCCGACGGCCACGGCGAAGCTCACCAGGGTCGGAGGCACGTCGAGATCCTCGAAGCTGCCGGACATGGAGTCCTTGCCGCCGATCGCGCCCACACCGAGATCGATCTGCGCCATGAGCGCGCCGAGCACGGCGGCCATGGGCTTGCCCCAGCGCTTGGGATCCTCGCGCAGCTTCTCGAAGTACTCCTGGAACGTCAGGTAGGCGTCCTCGCGGCGGAAGCCGGCGGCCACCAGCTTGGAGATGGACTCCACCACCGACAGGTACGCGCCGGTGAACTGGTTCTTCTCCATGATGTACGGGTTGAAGCCCCAGGCCATTGCGGAGGCGGTGGTGGTCTCGCCGAACACCGGGAACTTGGCGACCATGGCCTGCGATGGGGTGAGCTGACGCTTGCCGCCGAACGGCATGAGCACGGTGGCCGCGCCGATCGTGGAGTCGAAGCGCTCGGACAGACCCTTGTTGGAGGCCACGTTGATGTCGGTGACCAGGTCGTGCATGCGCTCGGCGAGCGTGTCGCCCTTCCACGGGGTGGCGTAGGTGCCGCCCTGCTCTACGTGAGCGTCCATGTACTTGGGGGCGCCGTTGGAGTTGAGGAACGCGCGGCTCAGGTTCACGATGGTGTCGCCGTTCCACGTCATGACCATGCGCGGATCCTCGGTGACGGTGGCGATGACCGTGGCCTCGAGGTTCTCCTCGCGGGCGTAGCCCAGGAACTCGTCCACGTCGTCGGCGGCCACGTCCACGGCCATGCGCTCCTGCGATTCGGAGATGGCCAGCTCGGTGCCGTCAAGACCCTCGTACTTCTTGGTGACCTTGTCGAGATCGATGGTCAGACCGTCGGCGATCTCACCGGTGGCTACGGACACACCGCCCGCACCGAAGTCGTTGCAGCGCTTGATCAGACGGCAGGCGTCGCCGCGGCGGAACAGACGCTGCAGTTTGCGCTCGATCGGGGCGTTGCCCTTCTGTACCTCGGCGCCGCATTCCTCGAGGGAGTCGATGTCGAGCTGCTTGGAGGAGCCGGTGGCGCCGCCGATGCCGTCACGGCCGGTGCGGCCGCCGAGCAGGATGATCTTGTCGCCGGGGGCCGGGGTCTCGCGACGCACGTGGTCGGCCGGAGTGGCACCCACCACGGCGCCGATCTCCATGCGCTTGGCCACGTAGCCGGGGTGGTAGAGCTCGTTGACCTGACCGGTGGCCAGACCGATCTGGTTGCCGTAGGAGCTGTAGCCGGCGGCCGCGGTGGTCACGAGCTTGCGCTGCGGCAGCTTGCCCTCAAGCGTCTCGGAGACCGGCACGGTCGGATCGGCGGCGCCGGTCACGCGCATGGCCTGGTACACGTAGGAGCGGCCCGACAGGGGGTCGCGGATGCAGCCGCCGATGCAGGTGGCCGCGCCACCGAACGGCTCGATCTCCGTGGGGTGGTTGTGCGTCTCGTTCTTGAACAGGAACAGCCAGTTCTGGTCCTCGCCGTTCACGTCCACCTTCACCTTCACGGTGCAGGCGTTGATCTCCTCGGACTCGTCGAGGTTCTTCAGCACGCCCTTGGCCTTGAGGTACTTGGCACCGATCGTGCCCATGTCCATCAGGCACACGGGCTTGGCGTCACGGCCCAGTTCGTGGCGGATGGCCATGTACTTGTCGAACGCGGCCTTGACCACGGCGTCGTCGATCTCAATGTTCGTCAGCTGCGTGCCGAACGTCGTGTGACGGCAGTGATCCGACCAGTACG
The DNA here is from genome assembly GCF_002234915.1 of Bifidobacterium vansinderenii. Classification (GTDB taxonomy): domain Bacteria; phylum Actinomycetota; class Actinomycetes; order Actinomycetales; family Bifidobacteriaceae; genus Galliscardovia; species Galliscardovia vansinderenii. Next base: position 176,129 of record NZ_NEWD01000007.1, read on the forward strand.
TGTCGATCACCTTGATCTCGGTGATGGTGGGGTTGCGCTGCTCGCCGGCGAAGTACTCCTGACACACCTTGATGTCGGCCAGATCCATGGCCAGACCACGGTCGGCGATGAACTGCTCGAGACCGGCCTCGTCCAGATCGAGGAAGCCGTCGATGACCTCCACCTTGCCGGGCACGGCCACGTCCATCTTCAGGGTGTCGCGCGTGGCGAGCGAGGCCTCACGGGCCTCGACCGGGTTGATCACGTAGTGCTTGATCGTGGCGACATCGGCGTCGGTGAGCGCGCCCTCGAGCACGTACACCTTGGCGCTGCGCACGTCCGGACGCTCGCCCTGGCTGATCAGCTGGATGCACTCGCTGGCGGAGTCGGCGCGCTGGTCGAACTGGCCGGGAAGGAACTCGGTGGCGAACACCTTGGCGTCGCCGAAGTCGGGCAGCTCGGCGAACACGTTGTCCACCTGCGGCTCGCTGAACACGACGGGCGTGGCCTCGGCGAACAGCTCCTCGCTGATGCCCTCCACGTCGTAACGGTTGATGATGCGAAGGCCGGTCAGCGCGTCGATGCCGAGGATCGTGCGCAGTTCGTTGCCCAGCTGCTGGGCCTCAACGTCGAAACCGGGCTTCTTTTCCACGTAAATGCGAAAGACCACTGCGGTTTTCCTTTCTTACCAATTTGGCTTCCCCTTGAGGGGAAGCTGTCGAGCACAGCGAGACTGATGGGTGACATGGGCACGTACCGGATGGATATGCATCAACCCACCTCATCAGTCAGCCTGCGGCTGCCAGCTTCCCCTCAAGGGGAAGCCAATGAATCGGATATGACGGAGGTTACTTGACCTCGATGCCTTCGGACTTGGCGAGCTCGGCCAGACGGGATTCGATCTCCTCGTAGGCGGGGATGATCGAGCCCAAGCCGCGGCGGAACAGATCCTTGTCCAGGTGCTCCACCTTGCCGGAGTGATCGCGCTGATCCCACAGACGGCAGGAGTCGGGGGTGATCTCGTCGGCCAGCAGCAGCGTGCCGTCGGAGGTGCGACCCATCTCGATCTTGAAGTCCACGAGCTTGACGTCGATCTTGGCGAAGATGTCGATCAGGGCCTCGTTGATGCGGCGGGCGAGCGGGGCGATCTCGGCGAGATCCTCGCGGGTGCACACGCCAAGGGCGACTAGGTCGTCGTCGTTGACGAACGGATCATGCAGGTCGTCGTTCTTGAGGAAGTACTCGAGCACCGGCTCCTTGAGCGGCAGACCCTCCTCGACGCCGAGGCGCGAGCAGAAGTGGCCGGCCGCGGTGTTGCGCAGCACGATCTCCAGCGGGAACATGTCCATCTTGCGCACCAGCTGGGCGGTGTCGTCCACGCGCTTGACGAGATGGCTGTCGATGCCGCGGTTCTTGAGCAGATCGAAGATGATGGTGGTGATGAGGTTGTTCAGACGACCCTTGCCGGTGAAGTCCTCCTTCTTCTCACCATCGCCAGCCGTGGCCGTGTTCTTGTACTCGACCCAGAGCACCTCGGGATCATCGGTTGCGTACAGCTGCTTGGCCTTGCCCTCGTAGAGCTTTTCCAGTTTCTCCATCATTGCCTTTCTCACAACGGTATCTCACAGCGTTATCGGAGTGGAAACTTGGGGTGAATGATCGTTCTCACAGTATCAAGCGGCGGCTACAAAACACAGGGTCAACACAGGGGTGACACAGGGGTGACACGGGGTTGCCGGCGCCGCGCCGCCACCATGCGGCACCGGTCCCACCATGTGATCGCAGCGCGTCAGAACACGGTCACGTCAAGCGCGTCCGCCACGCGCCCCGCCTTGGCGCGCGCATCCGTCTCGGTGTCCGCCACGGCGAGCGCCACGGCCATGCGACGATGCCCGTCCACGCCCGGCTTGGCGAAGATACGCAGATCCGTGTCGGGCTCGGCGAGCGCCTTGGCGACCGAACCGAACGACACCTCACCCTTGCCGGCGATGACGATCGCGTGGCTGGCGGCGACCTTGGACGGGTCGCGCAGCGCCACCGAACGCGCGGAGACGGGCACGCCGAGCACGGCGCGGGCGTGCAGCGCGAACTCGCTGAGGTTCTGGGAGATCATGGTGACCATGCCGGTGTCGTGCGGGCGGGGGGAGACCTCGTTGAACAGCACGCTGCCGTCGACGAGCACGAACAGCTCCACGCCGTACACGCCCCAGCCGGTCTCGCCGTGCTCACGGGCGAGATCCACCAGACCCTGGACCATGCGCACGGCATAGTCGTCGGCCTTGATGCGCACGTCGTCGGGGATGGGGGAGCCCTGCCAGGATTCGCGATAGTCGCCGTCCTCCTGACGCTGGCCGATCGGCGCGCACGCCACGATGCCGCTCGAGGAGGCCACGGTGAGCACGGTCAGCTCGTAGTCGAGCGGGGCGAACGCCTCCACCACCACGCGGCTGACGGCATGTTCCTTGGCGGTGCGTCCCTCGGTCTGCGCCACCTGCCAGGCGCGGGCCACGTCGTCGGGACCGCGCATCACGGACTGGCCGTGGCCGGACGAACTCATCACCGGCTTGACCACGCACGGGAATCCAACCGCCGAGGCGCCCTCGGCAAGCTCCTCCTCGGTGCCGGCGAATCGGTACGGGGTGGTGGGCAGTTCCAGCGTTTCGGCGGCCAGACGGCGCAGGCGCTCGCGGTCCATGCAGATCTGTGCGATCTGGCAGCTGGGCACCACCTGCACACCGTTGTCGGCGGCGCGGGAGAGTTCGGCGGTGGCGATGGCCTCGACCTCGGGGATGATGATGTCGGGTTTGACGTCAGCGATCAGCGCGTTGAGCTCGTCAGCGTTGGCCATGTCGAGCACGCGCGCCTCATGGGCCACCTGCTGTGCGGGGGCTCCGGCGTACGAGTCGGCGGCGATCACGCGTGCGCCGAGCCGCATGAGTTCGATGGCGATCTCCTTGCCCAGCTCGCCCGAGCCGAGCAGCAGCGCGCGCGTGCAGGGGGCGGAGTCGCCGAGCGGGGAGCCGAGGGGACGATCGACGACGCGATCGGAATGATTGGTGGAACAGACGGATTCAGCAACGGGATTCGTATCGGTCATGACTCCATTGTGCAATGACCGCTCGAATACGCGATATGCCGGTGGTCGCCTCTCATCCGTCGGCACGGCAGGCCGCCGAAAACAGCAACGCCGACGGGGTCATGCGAACCACCCGTCGGCGAAGCATACGTGCGCGTCATGCGCACCACGATCGATGACGATCGAACAATCAGACGGCAAAAATCGAAAGATCAGATGCCGAAGACTTCCTTGGCCACCTTCTCCAGGGTGTCGCCGCCCAGTTCGGCGATATCGTTCTTGGTGGCGTTGATCTTGCCCAGAGCCTCGTCGGCCTGCTCGTACGTCCAGTCCAGACCGGCCTCCTTGGCCACGGCGAGCACGTCGTCCACGACAACGACGTTCTTGAGCTTCTCAACCAGTGTCTTCTCGTCCATGAGAACTCCTTTTCACATACTGTTCATCATGTCGGTCCCCGCAGTCGTGGCCGGCAATACTGCCGGGAACGCCCACCGGAATCGGCAGTTTCTGTACTAATCCTCTCCGCGTCGCTTGTAAAGTCGATACACGCGTTTGTCCGCAAATAACGGCTGTGATTCGCGTCACACTCAGCCCACGCGGATCGTGCCGAGCAGTGCCGCGTGATCGGTACCGTCCACCTGCACGTTCTTCAGATCCGACGCGGCAAGCCCCCGGTCGAGCACGATGTGGTCGATGGAGAACATCATCGGCAGATACGGCCGGTCGCTCGGCCACGAGAACGTGAACCCGTGCCCCGACTGACGGGCCGCGTCGGTGAACCGGTCGCCGAGCATGGCGCGGAACGGCGCATGATCGTACGTGGCGTTGAAATCTCCCATGAACACGTACGTACTGCCGGTGCGCGAATCCAACGCGCCGATCTCGTCGATGCTGCGCCTCCACAGATTCCAGTAGCCGTTCACCGGCGAGGTGGTGTGCACGGACACGAAGCGCAGTGTTTTGCCATCGGACAGGCTCACGGTGCCGGCGGGCATGAACGACGCGCTGGAATTGACCTCGTCCTTGACCGGATTCGCCAACGGCATGGCCGACCATACGCCGTTGCCGTACTTGCCGTCCGCGGACGCGGTCTTCGAATACGGCAGATAGTCGGCGATGCCGGCCTTGCCCAGCTCCTCCACGAACGCCTTGGTGGTCTCCTGCAGGGCGAGTACCTTCACCTGCTCGTCGCGCACGAGCCGCACGATCTCGCTCGCATCGGCCCGGCCCTTGTACACGTTGCACGTCATCACGCGCAGCATCGTCGCGCTCGCCGACGAGCCTGACGTGCCCGCCGCGCCCGACGATGACGACGACGAGTCCGCGCCGACCACACTGGAGAAGAACGGCCCCTGCCAGTACGCCTGCGCACCAAGGCATGCCACCATGAGCACGATGAGCAGACGCCTGCGGCCGAGCACGGAGAACAGCAGTGCCAGTGCGGCGGTGAGCGCGAACCACGGCGTGGCGGCGACGATGTTCGGTACGTACGGCATGGTCGACATGCCGAGCGGCAGCAGTCGGGCCGCGGTGCCGACCACCGTGGCCGCCGCGAGGATCACGGCCAGCGCCGTGCAGGCGATCCTGCCAATCGTGCCCTTGTTCATTGCACCGCCGTCCTTTGAATGTGAATGAATGTCTCCGTATGCATCGGTGATATTCGACCGTTATAGCCGTGCCTGATGATCATGGCCGTCGTCGTATCGAAAGTCTTTGCAAAAAAGCCGAAGACCATGACCATGATCTTCGGCTTCCATTCTCTGTGCCCGAGATGCGATTCGAACGCACGACACCCGCTTTAGGAGAGCGGTGCTCTATCCCCTGAGCTACCCGGGCAACGGCGTTCCATCATACCGCATGTCCGCGAAAACGCGAAACGCCCGTGCGAGGCGCCGATCGCCGCACTCGGGAAGACAATGCCCGGCGTGGTCACGAACGCTCGGCGAGCCGACGTTTTCCGCCATTTTGTCGGTTGTGCTGATACTGTTCTAATCAGTGGCGCATCTGACCAGACAAGGGAGGAACATGCGTAAGGAAACCCATAGGCCGGCTCTCGTGGACGTGACCGGTTCGGAGACCATCTTCTCGATTCTCGACGACCGCGCGAACCGCGCCCCGGACGATTCCCTGGTGGAATACAAGAACGCCGACGGATGGCAGTCGTTCTCCGCCGCCGAGTTCCGCGACGAGGTGGTTGCCCTGGCCAAGGGACTGATCGCCAAGGGCGTGAAGAAGGGCGACGCCGTGTCGATCCTGTCGCACACGCGTTGGGAGTGGACGGCGCTTGACATGGCGATCATGGCGATCGGCGCGCTGACCATCCCCGTGTACGAGACCAACTCCGCCGCGCAGGTCCGTTCGATCTTCAACGATTCGCGCGTCACGCTCGCCTTCGCCGAGGACGACGGGCAGCGTGACAAGATCGAATCCGTGCGCGACCAGTGCGCGTATCTCAAGGACGTGTACGTGATCGATCTCGGTGCGATCGACACGATCAAGACGTTCGGCCGTGGCGTGAGCGACGACGAGTTCCGCGAGCGCGCCGGCGACGTGACCGGATCCGATCTGGCGACCATCGTGTACACGTCGGGCTCCACGGGCACGCCCAAGGGCATCGAGCTGACGCACACCAACTTCTATTCGATCGTCGCCAACGGCAGCGAGACCATGGAGGACGTGGTGATGAAGCCGGGCCGTCGTCTGCTGCTGTTCCTGCCGCTGGCGCACGTGTTCGCCCGCTACATGCAGTTCGTGTGCTTTTACGGCAACGTGACGCTCGGCCTGTCGAGCAACCTCAAGACGATCCTCGCCGACTTCAACGCGTTTAAGCCCACGTTCATCCTCGCCGTGCCGCGCATCTTCGAGAAGGTGTACAACGCGGCCAGCCAGAAGGCCGGTCAGGGCGCGATGGGTCGCATGTTCGCCCGTTCGGCCGACGTGGCGCGCGAATGGTCGCGCGAGCAGCAGAAGGCGCAGGAAGCCGGCGGACGTATCCCGCTGTGGCTGAGCGTGAAGCATTTCGTGTACTCGCATATCGTCTACCGCAAGATCCGCGCCGTGTTCGGCGGCAACGTGGAGTTCGCCATCTCTGGCGGCGCCCCGCTCGACGCGTCGATCGCGCACTACTTCAACGGTCTTGGCCTGCCGTTGCTGGAGGGCTACGGCATGACCGAAACGTGCGCACCGGCCTGCGTGAACCCCACGGTCGGCTACAAGATCGGCACGATCGGTCTGCCGATGGCCGGCATGAGCTTCGGCATCGACGATGACGGCGAGCTGTGCATCAAGGGCGACAGCGTGTGCGCCGGATACCACAACCATCCCGAGATCACCACGCAGCAGATCGTCGACGGCTGGCTGCACACCGGCGATCTGGGCGACATCGACGCCGACGGGTTCATCAAGCTCACCGGCCGCAAGAAGGATCTGATCATCACGGCCGGCGGCAAGAACGTGAGCCCCGGCATCCTCGAGGCGTCGGTGATGAGCTCGCCCGTGGTGGCGCAGTGCGTGGTGATCGGAGACCGCAAGCCGTTCATCGCCGCGCTGATCACCATCGACCTGGCCGATGCGAACGCCTGGCTCAGGTCGCAGGGCGCCGAACCGGTGGCCGATCTTGACGAGGCCGCGCGCAATCCGATCATTCACGCCGAGGTTGAGCGTGCCGTGGACACGGCCAACGGTCTGGTCTCTCGCGCCGAATCGATCCGCAAGTTCGAGATCCTGTCCGACGAGTTCACCGAGGAGAACGGCATGACCACGCCGTCGATGAAGGCCAAGCGCGCCGTGATCGTGGACCACTACCGCGATCTCATCGACAAGGTCATCTACGTGCCTCGCAAGAAGAAGTGAGTGGATATCGGAGCAATCCGCGAGTTCTGAAGTGATTTCCGTCCCTTGCAGACATCAATCCGCGAGTTCTGAAGTTTGTGACCGGGAAATACCGAGTAGCGGCGTTGCGATTGCAACGCCGCTACTTCGTCTTCGGGCTCCGGAAACTTCAGAATTTGGAGATAGGTGTCTGCAAGCCCTCGTAATCACGTCAGAACTTGGAGATAGCCGGTGCGCCGTGTTCCCGCGTGCTCGGGAGTCGCCGAAAGGGGCGCACCACCTGGCACGCCCACGAACCGTGTTCCCGTATGCACGGCAGTCACCTCATCAGTCACGCATACGCGTGACAGCTTCTTCGGCAAGACTTGACGGACTTCGTCCGGCATCTTTCTACTCGCCTGTCGGCTCGTCTGGGGCCTACAAACGCTTCCAGCGTTTGCTTTACGTCCTCAGCCTAAGGGGAAGCCGGCATTGTTGGTATATGGCTGAATGGTTGTGTGTTGCCTTCCCCTTGAGGGGAAGGTGTCGGCGCAGCCGACGGATGAGGTGACCGTTCCCGCCATTGCGGGAACGCAACGGCATGGTGCCGGCCGTAGGTCGATGCTGCAACGGTCATTCGCCCTTGTCGCCGCTATCCGTACCGGTCTTACCCAATACAAGAATTCCCGTATCATCACGTCCCGTGCCGAGGCGTGATGATACGGGAATTCGCGGTTCTACAGGCCTTTCGACCGACTCGCGCTACTTACCCTTGCCCGCGCGCGGCGCGTCCGGGCCGGCGTACTGGGAGGTCAGCAGCGCGTTCGTCACCTCGTCGTAGAGGTTCTTGAACCCGGCGGGCGTGCTGGCCGGCAGCACCACCGTCTTGCCGTTCGGCGACTCCGAAAGCGAGCGCATCACGTCGAGATACTGGTTGAACATGACGATCTGGTTCACCTCGCCGATGTCCATGCCCACATCCTGCAGGCTCTTGATCTGGTCGACGATACCGTTGGCGATCTCACGACGGTAGTTCGCCTGGCCCTCGCCCTGCAGACGCACCTTCTCCGCGTCGGCCTGCGCCTGCGTCTCGATGGCGATGCGCTGCGCCTCCGCACGCTGGCGTGTGGCCTCCTTCTCGCGCTGGGCCGCATTGATCGAATCCATCGCCTGCTTGACCTGGCCGGACGGGTCGATCGCGGTGATCAGCGTCTTGACCACGGTGAAACCGAACCGCTGCATCTCGTTGCCCACCGTCTGCTGCACGTCGAGCGCCACGTTGTCCTTGCGGGCGAACGCGTCGTCCAACGTCAGCGCCGGGATGGCGGAACGCAGCGCGTCCTCCATGTAGCTGCGCAGCTGCGCAGCCGGATTCTGCAGCTCGTAGTACGCCACGGCCACGTTCTTCGCGTCCACGCGGAACTGAGTGGACGCCACCACCGTCACGAACACGTTGTCCAGCGTCTTGGTCTCCAACTTCACGTCCAGCTGACTCACCCGCAGGTTCATCTTCTGCGCAATGCGGTCGATGAACGGAATCTTGATGTGCAGACCCGCCGTGGACACGGTGTGAAACTTGCCCAGACGTTCGATCACATACGCATTCTGCTGCGGCACGATATACAGGCTGGCGAACAGCAGCACGATGATCAGCGCCAGCACCACGATCAGTACGGCAAACCCGATGATTCCACCGATAGCCATGATTATCGACCCCTTCCCGAGTCCCGCACGGCCATGACCGACATCAGTCGCACCCATGTGACGATGCGGGCCGTGCACAATCCCATTCTTTCACACGGGCACGCATTCCCGCCGCCGTGACACGACAGACCCGCGCATTGTGTCGAACGTTACTTGGCCATACGGCCCATATCCCGTCATGGCGTACGAACGCGGCCTACATTGGGACCATGGCTTACAGGCAAGACGACAGACCCGCGGCGGACCATGAGCCGGACCATGAGTCGGCATCGTCCGACACGAAGAACGATCCCGTGGGCAAGGCCCCGGAACGTTCCGAGGAGACGGCATCCCGGCGCCCGCTGACCATCGCGCTCGTGCTCGACACCTTCGGCAACCGCGGCAACGGCACCTCCAACTCGGCGCTCCAGTTCGCCGAGGAACTCGAACGGCAGGGCCACGCGGTACGGCTCGTCGGCGTGGGCGCGCCGGAATATCGGGCGCGCATCAACCGCGTGCCACTGGTCTCATGGATCGCCGCCAAACAGCAGATGCTCTTCGCCAAGCCCGACGACGCGCTCTTCCACCGCGCGTTCGACGGCGTGGACGTCGTGCACATCTACATGCCCTTCCGATTCGGCCGGCGCGCGCTCGCCGTCGCCCGGCAGATGGGCATCCCCGTCACCGCCGGCTACCACATCCAGCCCGAGAACATCCTGTACTCCGCCGGACCGCTCAAACTCATCCCCGGCATGCCGGCGTTCATCTACCGACTATTCCGCCACTGGCTCTACGGCAAGGTCGACCACATCCACGTGCCCACCGACATGACCGCACGGCTTCTGCAGGAGCACGAGTACCGGGCGCGACTGCACGTCATCTCCAACGGATACGCGCCGCGCTTCACCGGCAAGAACGACTATCCGGCGACGGTCCGACCGCCGTTCGTCGTGATCGCCTCCGGCAGACTCTCCCACGAAAAGGACCAGATGACGCTGATCCGCGCGCTCGCCGCATGCCGTCACCGCGACGACGTACGACTCGTGATCGCCGGCACCGGTCCGCTGCGCCGCTACCTACGGCTGCGCGCCCGCCACATGCTCGCCAGACCGGCCGACATCGGCTTCCACGACAACGCGACCATGCCCGACCTGCTACGATCCGCCGACCTGTTCGTGCACCCGTCCATCGCCGACCTCGAATCAGTGAGCGTGATCGAGGCCATGGCCTGCGGCCTGCCGCCCGTGATCGCACGATCAGACCTGAGCGCCGCACAGCAGTTCGCGCTCACCGACGAATCCCTGTTCCCCGTGCGCGACGTGCAGGCGCTCGCCGATCGCATCGACTGGTGGTACGAGCACCCAGACGAATGCGAGGAGTGGGGGAGACGGTATGCGCAACATACGCGGGAGCATTACTCCGTGCGCTCGTCTGTGGAACGATTCGTGGCGATGGAACGCGAGGCCATCGCCGATGATCGTCGGGCCCGGCGCTCGGATGATGATGGCCGGTGACGGACGGGTGCATGATGTGTTGTGTGCGGTACATCGGGTGCATGACATCATCAGAATACTGACGACAGTGTCATAAACGTTGATATTCCAACGATTGTTCCGGCACTGCCGCGGTCTGCGAATGGCGCGACACGCCGAGTTGGACAGCCTCTGAGATTCGTGTATAGTAATCACCTGTTGCGCTCATTCAGTTCGCTGAGTGAAGACGACATGGTGGCTATAGCTCAGTTGGTAGAGCATCTGATTGTGGTTCAGAAGGTCGCGTGTTCGAGCCACGTTAGCCACCCCGAGGTGATCCCCGGAGCCGAAAGGCTTCGGGGATTTTTCGTATGTGCGGTTGTGCGTTCACCGGGCCGGTGATATCGGGCGTGCCGCCCTTGGGACCGGATAGGATGACGGGGCCTTACAAGATATGCGGTCCCTCCCTCAGTCCGCCTGTGGCGGCCAGCTCCCTCCCTTGGAGGGAGCACGTGCTCCTTATCCTAGAGGGCGCATGCGCTCCTTACCCTCGTGCTCCCTCCAAGGGAGGGAGCTGTCATGCGCAGCATGACTGAGGGAGGGGTCGCACAGGGTATAGGCCGAAACGGTCACGCATTTGGACCTATAACTCAGAGTGTCGTCTACCTGCTACTGCTCCAGATTGCTCTGGGTGCCGGCGGTGGCGCCGGCGCTGGCCTGATCGGCCTGGGCGGCGTCGAGCTGGGCGCGCACGTCGTCGAGCAGGGACTGGGCACGGCGGGCAAGGGCCTCGCCCAGCTGCCACTGGCGCATTGAGGCGTCAAGGTCGAGTCCGCCGGCCTCCAGCGCCTGCACGGCCTGGATGAGCTGATCGCGGGCCTGCTCGTAGCTCAGCGCGTTGATCTTCTCAAGCTCCTCGGCGCTCAGCGAGGGCAGGTTGGAGGTGGACTGGGCGTTTGCGTTCTGATCGGTCATGATGATCTCCTTGGCGGTGCGCCGCATTGTGAACGAGCGGCGCATCTGGTCGTATATCGGATACTGACATATATATAGGTGTCGCAATCGTGTTGTTTCACGACCACGACAGTGTTTCATGACGTTGTTTCATGCGTCATGTTGTTTCACGGACTGGTCGATGTGCCGGACGGCGCCTACTGCACGGTCGCGCGAATCGATCCATGACGCAGCGTGACGGCAAGCTCGTCGCCGCTCTTCACATCGTCGGCGTCGGTCACCACATGGCCGCTCGTGGTCTGGATCACCGCGTAGCCGCGGTCGAGCGTGGACTGCGGACTCAACGCGGTCAGCGAGGCGTGCAGCTTCTCCACGGTCAGCGAGGCGTCGTCGACGATGCGGCGCATGCCGATATCCAGACGCTGGCGGGCGTCGTCGACGAACCGCTGCGGACGGTCGAGCATCGTCAGCGGCTGTGTCAGGCTCGGACGGTTCGCATAGCCCTCGATCAGACGCATCTCGTTGTCCACGCGGGCGCGAATACGGTCGCGCATGCGACGGCGTGCCTCATCCACGATCTGCAGCTGCTCGTTCACGTCCGGCACGATGCGCTTGGCCGCATCCGTCGGGGTGGACGCGCGCATATCCGCGGCCAGATCGATCAGTGTCCAGTCGTCCTCGTGACCGATGGCCGACACGATCGGCGTGACGCACGCGGCCGTGGCACGCACCACGCCCTCGTCGGAGAACCCCATAAGGTCCTCGAAGCTGCCGCCGCCTCGGGCCACGATGATCACATCCACGCTCGGATCTGCGTCGAGCCGTTGGATCGCGGCGATCACATCCGGCGGGCAACTGGGTCCCTGCACGTGCGCGTGCACGACGGTGAACTCGATCGTGGGCCAGCGCAGCCGTGCGTTGGTGATCACATCGCCCTCGGCGCGCGCCTGCGGAGCACACACCAGGCCGATGCGCTTGGGGAACGCGGGGATCGGGATCTTGTTCTCCGCGTCGAACAATCCCTCGCCCTTGAGCCGCTTGCGCAGCTCCTCGATCTGCGCCATCAGGTCGCCCTTGCCCACGCGGCGGATGTCATCGCCCATGAAGCTCAGACGGGTCTGCTTCATCCACACGTCGGGACGGCCGTGCAGCACCACGCGGTCGCCCTGACGGAATTCGCGGGCCATCTGCGCAAAACGGCCGAAGCCGGTCACGCTTAGCGAGATGTCCTCCGTGTTGTCGCGCACGGTGAGATAGGCGGAGCCGGCGCGGCGCGTGTTGATCTCCGAGATCTGGCCCTCGATCCACGTGCCGGGCCATTTGGCCACGGCGTCGTGATACTTGCGGCTGAGCAGGCTGATCGGCCAGGGATTGTCCGGAGTGGTGTCCCTCGCCAGACGCGCAAGCGGCTGCGGCTGCACGTTCTGGGCGCCGGGGGAGTCCGGGAAAAGCGTATTGGTCATGACCTCACTTTCCGCCGCGTGCGGGACATGTGACGATGGTCACACGAGCGGTGTGAGGTTGCTCACCGTGTGGCGTGGCGGGTCGTGCGCTGTCCGGTGATACGGGCACAATCGATGGTCGGCCATGACACGCCGGAGGCGATTTTCATCGCCGTTATTTTTCCGCGACATGATGCCGAAAACACTAGATATGCGCTTGGCATGGTAGATCCCAACTAGATATTGGGGTGGAAGTGCTGTAATGTGCAATAGGCCGGTTGGCGTGGTCCCGGCGATAACGACCACGGAATACGTTGCCCGACACACTAAAGAACCATGGCGGAAGGAGACTGATGAGCGCACAGGTGCTGGAACAGGAGACGACCGAGGTGATTCGTCCGCAGAAGGAGACCGTGCTCGTCGAAAAGCGCGACGGCAGGGTCGTCGACTTCGATCCGATCAACATCATCAATGCCGTGGCCGCCGCATTCGGCGACCTCGACAAGAAGGTGGGCCCCGAAGAGGAGCGCATCATCCGCGACATCGCGGATCGCGTCGAAGCAGAGGTGAAGACCCGCTACACCGGTCCCGCCAAGATCGAGGACATCCAGAACCTGGTCGAGCACGCCCTCATCGGCGAGCACCTGTACGAGGTGGCCCGCACCTACACCAACTACCGCCTGAACAAGGACATCGAGCGCGCCAAGGCCACCGACATCAACGAGGCCGTGAGCCGTCTGGTCAACAAGGACGAGGCCCTCGTGCGCGAGAACGCGAACAAGGACTCCAACGTCTACGCCACCCAGCGTGATCTGCTCGCCGGCGCCGTGAGCAAGGCCTCCGCCTTCTCCATGCTGCCCGAGCAGGTCTCCAACGCCCACATGAAGGGCGACATCCACTTCCACGATGCCGACTACTCGCCGTTCACCGCCATGAGCAACTGCTCCCTGCCGGACTTCGGCGACATGCTCGAGCACGGCTTCGCCCTCGGCAACGCCATGATGGACTCCCCGAAGTCCATCGGCACCGCCGCCACCCAGATCACCCAGATCATTAAGGACATCGCCGGCTGCCAGTACGGCGGCCAGACCGTCAACCGCTGCGACGAGATGCTCGAGCGCTACGCCAAGCGCGACTACGAGAAGAACCTCAAGATGGCCGAGGCGATCCTGCCCGACGAGATGCCGCTCAACGTGGCCGAGGACGTCGTCAAGGGTCTCAAGGCCCAGGAGCCCAAGTGGCTGCACTTCGAGAACCGTGAGCCGCTGGGTGAGGACACCCCGTTCGACGAGAACCTCTCCGAGATCGAGCAGCTGCGCGAGATCTACGCCAAGATCATGACCCGCAAGGCCATCTACGACGCCATGCAGACCATGGAATACCAGATCAACTCCAACCGCGTGTCCAACGGCCAGACCCCGTTCGTCACCGTCGGCTTCGGTCTGGGCACCTCCTGGTTCGCCCGCGAGATCCAGCGCGCCATCCTGCTCAACCGCATCCGCGGCCTCGGCAAGGACCGTCACACCGCCATCTTCCCCAAGCTCGTGTTCACCATCAAGCACGGCGTGAACGCCGACCCGGGCGACCCGAACTACGATCTCAAGCAGCTGGCGCTCGAATCCGCCACCAAGCGCATGTACCCGGACGTGGTGTTCTACGAGAACATCGTGAAGATCACCGGCTCCTTCAAGGCCCCGATGGGCTGCCGCTCCTTCCTGCAGGGCTGGAAGGACCCGAAGACCGGCAAGGACGTGACCGACGGCCGTATGAACCTCGGCGTGGTGTCCGTGAACGTGCCGCGCATCGCCCTCGAATCGCACGGCGACGTGGACCGCTTCTGGAAGCTGTTCAACCAGCGCATGGAGATCGCCCACGAGGCCCTGCAGTTCCGCATCATGCGCTGCAAGCAGGCCACCCCGGTCAACGCCCCCACCCTCTACCGCTACGGCGCCTTCGGTCGCCTGAACGCCAACGACAAGGTGGACCAGCTGTTCAAGGACGGCCGCGCCACCGTGTCCCTCGGCTACATCGGCCTGTACGAGACCACCGCTGTGTTCTTCGGCAAGGACTGGATGACCGACCACCACTGGGACGAGGACGGCAAGGAGTTCGCCCTGTCGATCGTGCGCCGCATGAACGAGCTGTGCAAGCAGTGGAGCGCCGCCGAGGGCTACCACTACTCCGTGTACTCCACCCCGGCCGAAAGCCTCACCGACCGTTTCAACCGCATGGACCGCGAGAAGTTCGGCGAAGTCGAGGGCGTGACCGACCACGACTTCTACACCAACAGCTTCCACTACCCCGTGTGGCTGCAGCCCACCCCGATGGAGAAGCTCGCCTACGAGAAGGACTTCCCGTACCTCGCCTCCGGCGGCTTCATCAACTACTGCGAGTTCCCCTGCCTGCAGCCGAACCCCAAGGCCCTCGAAGCCGTGTGGGACTACGCCTACAACATCGGCATCGGCTACCTCGGCACGAACACGCCCATCGACCACTGCTTCGTCTGCGGCTTCGAAGGCGACTTCGAACCCACCGACGAGGGCTTCAAGTGCCCCGAGTGCGGCAACTCCGACCCCGACAAGTGCAACGTGACCAAGCGCACCTGCGGCTACCTGGGCAACCCGGTCCAGCGCCCCATGGTGCACGGCCGCCACGAGGAGATCGCCCACCGCGTCAAGCACATGGCCGGCGAAACCGGACACGTGACGCTCAAGGACGGCACCGAGCGCGAATGGTTCGAAGACACCAAGTGACCGCAGCCGCGTGAGACTCCCGCCCTGAGCGGGAACCGCGCATAGCCCCATCACTTCCGGCTCCCCTCGCCGAGGGGGAGCTGTCGGCAACGTCGACCGAGGGGAGCCCAACCGCACGTATGGCATGTGCATTGGGCTCCCCTCAGTCATGTGCGAACACGGCAGCTCCCCGGCGCAGGGGAGCCTTTGCCGTCGCCACGGCCGTCGGCGCCCTATTCGCAACCAAGGAGGAAACGCATGCCCGAATCATGGAAGCAGGTCAAGCACCACGACTTCGCCGCCGGCGAGACCGACCGCGGCCCCGGAGTCCCCAGTGAACTCACCAACAACCCCCGTGCCGGCCAATGGGACGGCCGACGCATGGGACAGCGCATGGTCGCCGACTACAAGCGCTTCCTCATGACCGACGGCGAAGGCATCCGCTGCTCCATCTACGTCAGCGGCTGCCCCTTCCGCTGCGACGGCTGCTACAACTCCTCCATCTGGGACTTCCAAGCCGGCTACGAATACAACCAGAAGCTCGAGGACATGATCATGGACGACCTCTCCCAGTCGTTCGTCCAAGGCCTCACCCTCCTCGGCGGCGAACCCCTCCTCAACACCACCATCCTCATCCCCCTGTGCCGCAAGATCCGCGAACGCTTCGGTCACACCAAAGACATCTGGTGCTGGACCGGCTACACCTGGGAAGAGCTCATGCGCCCCGGCGAAACCCCCGACAAGCGCGACCTCCTCGACCTCATCGACATCCTCGTCGACGGCCGCTACCTCAAGGACCAGCACGACTCCCTCCTCCAGTTCCGCGGTTCCAAAAACCAGCGCATCCTCGACGTCCCCAAATCCCTCGAGGTCGGCAAACCCGTCATCTGGGCCAAACTGCACGACCAGGAACGGTTCATACCCGAGATATACGGCAAAGACCGTGCCGCGGGCGAGGGCGACGCGTCATGACGGAGCGTCGCCTGCGTTGCTCCTCGGTCGACGTACCTTCGTACGCCTTCCCTCGGTGCGCCTTGGTGCCGCACGCGTCATGACGCGTCGCCTGCGGCGTTGTGGTGAGTCGTCGGCGTTGCTCCTCGGTCGACGTACCTTCGTACGCCTTCCCTCGGTGCGTCTTGGCGTCGCACTCGTCATGACGCGTCGCCTGCGGCGACATTGTCGGACGGCGACAGTGTCGGGGGAGTGGTTGAACGGGAACGGCATGTGATCGGACAACTTTGTGAGGTATGTCGAGAATCATTCGCTGTTGGCTCAAAATACGGGCGTGTGGGGGTTTGGTGATCGTCGGCGTTCCGTACTGGCGACTACGATACTGCAAGGAAATGTGCGAGCGCATATAAGGGTTGCCGCGGAAAAGAAGAAGTGAGCGCGGCCGGTAGGCGTGGAAGGGCACACGGACGGATTGAAGGAAAAGGTATGCCGGAGTTGAAGACGAACGACTGCATCAGGATCGGCCTGGACATCGGGTCGACGACGGTGAAGGCGGTGGTCCTGGACAAGGACGGAGTCTCCGCCGACGGGGGAGAGGACGAATCGCCGCTGGCCGCGCCCGGCCAGCATATTCTCTACGCCGATTATCGGCGTCATCACGCCAACGTGCGTGCCACGGTGGCCGAACTGCTCACCGATATCCATCATCATCTCGAGGATCTGCATCGCGGCGACGAACCCGTGCGTCTGGCCATCACCGGTTCCGGCGGCCTCGGCCTCGCCGACAACCTGCACGTGCCGTTCGCCCAGGAGGTCATCGCCGAAACCGTGGCGATCGACGCCAAATACCCGCAGGCCGACGTGATCATCGAACTCGGCGGCGAGGACGCCAAGGTCACCTATCTCAAGCCCACGCCCGAACAGCGCATGAACGGCTCCTGCGCCGGCGGCACCGGCGCGTTCATCGACCAGATGGCCACCCTGCTCGACACCGACGCCACCGGCCTCAACGAAATGGCCAAGCACTACGAGACGCTGTACCCGATTGCGTCCCGCTGCGGCGTGTTCGCCAAGACCGACCTGCAGCCGTTGATCAACGACGGCGCTGCCAAGCCCGACCTCGCCGCGTCGATCTTCACCGCCGTGGCCACCCAGACCATCGCCGGCCTGTCGTCCGGCCGGCCGATCCGCGGCACCGTGATCTTCCTCGGCGGACCGTTGTTCTTCCTGTCCGAACTGCGCGAGGCGTTCCGCCGTGCACTCAAGGACCGCGTCAAGGAATTCATCACCCCCGAGGACGCGCACCTGTACGTCGCGTACGGTTCCGCGCTGCTCGTCGGTCAGGAGGACGCCGAACAGAACGAGGACGGCATCGTCCACTACGAGGCTCGCACGCTCGACGACATCCTCGCCGCACTGGAGAACCTGAAGAATCTGCCGAGCAACACGCCCACCATGCCGCCGCTGTTCGACACCGAGGAGGACCGCGAACGCTTCAACGAGCGTCACCACCGCGAGCACATCCACATCGGCACGCTCGAAGGCGCGCACGGCCCGCACTTCCTCGGCATCGACGCGGGATCCACCACCATCAAGGCCACGCTCGTCAACGACGATCGCGAGATCGTCTGGTCCAGCTACGCGAACAACGAGGGCAGCCCGCTGACTGCGGCCGTCAACATCGTCAAGAAGATCCAGAACGAGCTGCCCGAAGGCGCGTACATCGCCCGCAGCTGCGCCACCGGCTACGGCGAAGGACTCATCACCACCGGTCTGCACCTCGACGAAGGCGTGGTGGAGACCATGGCCCACTATCGTGGCGCGGAAATGGTCAGCCCTGGCGTCACCGCCGTCATCGACATCGGCGGTCAGGACATGAAGTATCTGGCCATCAACGACGGCGTGATCGACTCGATCGCCGTCAACGAGGCCTGTTCGTCCGGCTGCGGATCGTTCCTGCAGACGTTCGCCCAGTCCATGGGCCTGACCATCCAGGAATTCACGCAGAAGGCGCTGGCCTCCGACCATCCGGTCGACCTCGGATCGCGCTGCACCGTGTTCATGAACTCGTCCGTCAAGCAGGCGCAGAAGGAAGGCGCGTCGATCGAAAACATCGCCGCCGGCCTGTGCTACTCCGTCGTGCGCAACGCCCTGTACAAGGTGATCAAGCTGCGCGACGCCGGCGACCTCGGCGACACCGTGGTCGTGCAGGGCGGCACGTTCCTCAACGACGCCGTGCTGCGCGCCTTCGAACTGCTCACCGAACGCGAGGTCACCCGACCCAACATCGCCGGCCTCATGGGCGCGTTCGGCGCTGCCCTCACCGCGCGCATGCACTACAACGACGACGATGATCCGAACAAGCGTTCGTCGATCCTGTCCGGCAGCGAACTTGACAACCTGTCGATGACCTCCGAACGCGACGTGTGCAAGCTGTGCCAGAACCACTGCAAGCTCACCATCACCACCTTCGCCGACGGTTCGCGCTACGTGACCGGCAACCGCTGCGAGCGCGGCGGTGACAGCAAGCGCAAGCGCAGCGACCGGCCCAACCTGTACGAATACAAGTACAAGCGCTGCTTCGCCTACCGCAGGCTCACCGACAAGAAGGCCACCCGCGGCGAGATCGGCATCCCGCGCGTACTCAACATGTACGAGAACTACCCGTTCTGGTTCACGCTGCTCACCAGCCTCGGCTTCAAGGTGATGATCTCCGGCCGATCCAACCACGAACTGTTCGAGACGGGCATCGACTCCATCGCCTCCGAGAACATCTGCTACCCGGCCAAGCTCGTGCACGGCCACATCAAGTGGCTGCTGCACAAGGGCATCAAGACCATCTTCTACCCGTGCGTCAGCTACGAGGAGAATCTGGTCGAGAACACCGACAACCACTACAACTGCCCGGTCGTGGCCAACTATCCGGTCGTGATCGGCGCCAACATGCCCGAACTGCGCGACCCGTCCATCCGCTACATGCGCCCCTACTTCAATCTCGCCGACCACGACCTCATGGTCGACCGCATCGTCGAGGAATTCGCATGGGCGAACGTGAGCCGCGAAGAGGCCGAAGCCGCCGTCAAGGCCGCATACGCCGAGGACAAGCTCTTCAAGCACGACGTGCAGCAGGAGGGCCTGCGCGCGCTCGCCTACATGAAGGAGCACAACTGCCGCGGCATCGTGCTCGCCGGCCGTCCCTACCACATCGACCCGGAGATCAACCACGGCATCCCCGAAACGATCTGCGCGCTCGGCATGGTCGTGCTTTCCGAGGACTCCATCTGCGAACTGCAGCCCGGCGAGGACCTCCACCTGAGCGACTACCTCGCCGAAGGGGAGAAGGATCCACGCAAGAAGGACTCCGCAGGCTTCCGCCACGTAGGCGACCGCAAGGTCACCCGCATGCCGCTGCGCGTGACCAACCAGTGGGCCTACCACTCCCGCCTGTACGCGGCCGCGCACTTCGTGGCCTCCTACCCGGGACTCGAACTCGTGCAGCTCAACTCCTTCGGCTGCGGTCTCGACGCCATCACCACCGACCAGGTCTCCGAGATCCTCGCCGACAAGGCCGACGTGTACACACTGCTCAAGATCGACGAGGTGTCCAACCTGGGCGCCGCCAAGATCCGACTGCGCTCGCTCAAGGCCGCCGTGGAGGAACGCGAGGCCAACAAGAAGCGCGAGGAGCACGCCCTGCAGACCACCGCCGAACAGGTGCGTCGCGAAACCGAATCCGAAAACCGCCTCGCCGAAGCGCAGGCCAGGTTCGAAGAGGCCAAGAAGCAGCTCGAAGCCGCACAGGCCGAGGTGGAGGCCACCATGCCCGCCGCCAACCTGGACGCCGGATTCGTCAAGAAGCCGTACGCGATCACGCTGGACGGTAGGGGTGCTGCCGGTGCCGCCGGAGCCGGTGCGGGCGCTTCCGCCAAGCCCCAGCCGAAGCAGGGCGAATTCCGCCGCACCGGATCCAAGGCCCCCACGCCCGGACGCCAGATCCTGCTCGACGCGGTCATGGACGGCAACCCCAAGGCCAGCGCACAGACCAAGAAGAACGCACACAACACCGCCACCATGTCGAAGTACGCCAACCGCATCCCCTTCGGCAAGTCCATGAAGAAGGACTACACCATCGTGGCACCGCAGATGAGCCCCATGCACATGTCGCTCATCGAATCCGTGATCCGCTCCGGCGGCTACAAGTTCGACATCCTCGAACACGCCAGCCGCGACGACGTGGAACTCGGCCTCAAATACGTGAACAACGACGCCTGCTACCCGGCCATCATGGTCATCGGACAGCTCGTCAACGCCATCGTCGAAGGCAAGTACGACCCCGACAAGGTGGCGCTCGCCATCACGCAGACCGGCGGCATGTGCCGTGCGACCAACTACTTCGGCCTGATCCGCAAGGCACTCGTCGACGCCGGCTACCCGCAGGTGCCGGTGATCGCGCTGAGCACGCAGGGACTGGAGTCCAACCCCGGATTCACTCCCACGCCGGCGCTGCTGCACCGCGCGGTCAAGGCGCTGATCGTGGGCGACCTGTTCCTTAAGTGCCTTTATCGCGTGCGCCCGTACGAGCAGGTCAAAGGCAGCGCCGACGAACTGTACCGCATGTGGGACACGATCACCCGCGAGACGATCGAGCACCATGGCTTCTCCAAGACCGCCAAGGCGAAGATCGGCAAGGGATACCTGCCGTATCCGGTGCTGCTCAAGGAGATCGTCAAGTCGTTCGACGCGCTGCCGCTGCGCGACATTCCGCGCAAACCGCGCGTGGGCGTGGTGGGCGAGATCCTCGTCAAGTACCATCCCGACGCGAACAACCACGTGGTCGACGTGATCGAATCCCAGGGCTGCGAGGCCGTGGTGCCCGGCATCATGGAGTTCATGACCACGCGCCCGTACATCACCGACTGGAACGAGCACAACCTCGGCATGGGAGGCAACAAGAAGCTGTACGCCGTGATGCGCTGGGGTCTGGACCGCTATCTCAACCCGGTGCGCAGGGCCATCGACCTGGCGCACGGCAAGTTCCAGCAGGATCTGCCGATGAGCGAACTCGTCAAGAAGGCCGGCGAGGTCACGTCGGTGGGCGTGCAGGCCGGCGAGGGCTGGCTGCTGACCGCCGAGATTCTGGAGCTCATCGAATCGGGTGCGCCGAATGTGGTGTGCGCGCAGCCGTTCGCCTGCCTGCCGAACCACGTGACCGGCCGCGGCATGTTCGGCGAGATCCGCCGCCAGCACCCCGAGGCGAACATCGTATCGATCGATTACGATCCGGGCGCCTCGCAGGCCAACCAGCTCAACCGCATCAAGCTCATGATCTCCGCCGCCAAGCAGGCCGAGGAGCGTCGCCGGGCTCAGGCGGCCGGGGAAGCTGCAGGGGAGCAGGAGACGGATAGTGCCGCTGCCGGCGATGCCGACTCCTCTGGGGCCGGTAACGCGGCGAATGGCGAACAGGATCGCGCACCCGGCCAGGACGGCGGCGACGCCCCGGCCAAGCCGCGTCTCTCCGAGGCGGCGTGATCCGCTGCCGGGGCATATCGGTCATTGGTCGTTGTGAGCATTGAGCCCGGGAATGGGTACGTCGGTACCCTATACCCCCGGGCTCATTCGCTTCCGCTTTACAGTGCCGGTGGCGGGGCGCGGCTCAACTTCTTCGTCATCGATGCCCGCTGGCCGGTTTTTGCCGAGCCCCTTTGACCTAACTCCTAGTTCTGTGCGGATTTCGGGGGAGTGCGGACATCAATCCTCGAGTTCTGTGCGTGAGATTCGGCATATGGGAAGTATGATCCTTGATATTTCAGGCCTCATACTTTGATGTTCTTCTTAATGACGCACAGAACTCGAGGATTGGTGTCTGCAGGAACGGAAAATCCGCACAGAACTCGAAGATTGCCCTGTCTGCAGGATGCAAGATTGGGTGCGGACTCCTGCGTTCGGCGACCAGTCCCACCGACACGCCGAATTGTTGCATTTGCAACTGTTGTATATGATAACTTTTCGTTATGAAGGTTGCATATGCAACAGTTGCATGTGATGCAGATTCGAGGAGGACGATGGACAGACGCATTCTCAGTCTGGAGATGCGCGCGCTCTGCAAGTCCGTCGACCGCTATCTCGGCGAAACCATGCCCGAGTCCGCGGCCAGCGCCACTGGAGGCAACGCGCACATCATCCTGTTCCTGGTGCGCAACCGGGACAGGGAGATCTACCAGCACACCATCGAGCAGCACTTCGGCGTCACCCGATCCACGGTGTCGCGCGTGCTCGCGCTGATGGAGAAGAAGGGACTGATCACCCGTGAACCGGTCGCGCACGACGCCCGGCTGAAGAAGATCGTGCCCACGGCCAAGGCCGACGCCATCGTCGCCGACCTCAAAGCCAACGGCGAACGAGCCGAACGACTGCTGCTCAGCGGTTTCTCCGACGAGGAGGAGGCCGCGCTCCGCGAATACGTGCAGCGCATGCGCGACAACATCGCGCGGGCACAGCAGGAGTTCGAAAACAGCGGTGCCATTGCCGATGATGCCGTCGCGGACGCCGTGGCAAAGAACAACCCGACAAAAAACGACACAGTGAAAAACGACACAAAGAAGAAGGAGGAAGACAAGTGACCGACGCCACCGCCACCGAAGCGGCCATCGAGAAGTCGCGCAAGGCCGTCGAACCGGCCAGGCCCAAACACATCATTCGCACACTCGGCAAGTCGCTGCGCGAATACCGGAAGCACAGCCTGCTGGCCCCGGCATTCGTGATCGTCGAAAGCGTGCTGGAGATCGTGATCCCCACGGTCATGGCGTCCCTGATCGATCAGGGCATCACCGGCGGCAGCATGCCCGCCATCATCAAGTTCGGCCTGATCCTGCTGGGATGCTCGCTGGTGTCGCTCGCCTGCGGATTCCTCGCCGGAAAGTTCGCCGCCATCGCGGCCGCCGGATTTGCGAAGAACCTGCGCCACGACCAGTTCGAGAAGGTGCAGGGCTTCAGCTTCACCAACATCGACCGGTTCTCCACCGGTTCGATCATCACCCGACTGACCACCGACGTGACCAACCTGCAGAACGCGTACGCCATGATGATCCGCATGGGCGTGCGCGCGCCGATCATGGTGGTCGTCGCATGGATTTTCTCGTTCCGCATCAGCCCGAGCATTTCCATGGTGTTCCTCGCCTGCATCCCGATCCTCGGCCTTGGTCTATGCGGTCTGGCCGTGCTCGTGCACCCCGTGTTCGAGCGCGTGTTCCACACGTACGATGCGCTGAACAATGTGGTCGACGAGAACCTGCAGGGCATTCGCGTGGTCAAGTCGTACAACCGCGAATCCTATGAGATCAACAAGTTCGACCGCATTTCCAAGCGCATCTTCAAGGACTTCACCAAGGCCGAACGCATCATGAGCTTCAACATGCCGCTCATGATGTTCTGCATCTACGGATCCATGATCCTCATCTCGTGGATGGGCGCCACGCAGATCGTTGCCTCCGGCAACAACGCCGCGCTGGGTCTGACCACCGGCGACCTGACCGCGCTCGTGACCTACGCCATGCAGATCCTCATGGCCATGATGATGCTGTCGATGATCTTCGTCATGGTCATCATCTCCCAGGCGTCCGCCGAACGCATCTGCCAGGTGCTGCAGGAGCAGAGCACCGTGACCGATCCTGACCAGCCCGTCATGGAGGTGACCGACGGCTCCATCGACTTCGACCACGTGACCTTCCGCTACTCCGACAGCTCCGAAAAGCCCGTGCTCGACGACATCGACCTGAACATCCCGTCCGGCGCCACCATCGGCATCGTCGGCGGCACCGGATCCGCCAAGTCGTCGCTCGTCCAGCTGATCCCGCGCCTGTACGACGTCTCCTCCGGCTCCCTCCGAGTCGGCGGCCGCGACGTGCGCAACTACGACCTCGAGGTCCTGCGCGACCAGGTGGCCATGGTGCTGCAGAAGAACGTGCTGTTCAGCGGCACCATCGCCGAAAACCTGCGCTGGGGCAACCCGAACGCCACCGACGAGGAGCTGCGCCACGCCTGCCAGCTCGCCCAGGCCGACGGATTCATCCAGGAATTCCCCGACAAGTACGACACGTACATCGAACAGGGCGGCACCAACGTGTCCGGCGGCCAGCGCCAGCGACTGTGCATCGCCCGAGCGCTCCTGAAGAAGCCGAAGATCCTCATCCTCGACGACTCCACCAGCGCCGTCGACACCAAGACCGACAAGCTGATCCGCGAGGCGTTCCACAACGAGATCCCCGACACCACCAAGATCATCATCGCCCAGCGAGTCTCCTCCGTGCAGGAATCCGACATGATCCTCGTGATGGACGGCGGCCGCATCATGGCCCGAGGCACGCACGACGAACTGCTCCTCACCTGCGAGGAATACCGGTCCATCTACGAATCCCAGACCAAGAACCAGGGCCAGTCCGAAGAGGAGGCCACGGCATCCGAGCCGGCGCCTGCGTCTGCCCCCACCGAACTGCCCGAACAGGAGCAGACCCTGGCCCACGAGGTCCAGAACGCCCCCACCGCCGACCACACCGCCGAAGGAGGTGCCCGATAATGGCCGAACAGACCAAACAGAACAACACGAACACCATCACCAACCGCCGGCCGGGCATGCTCAAACCCGCACCCGGCACCACCAAACGCATCTTCGGCTACATCATGCAGTACAAGGTGCGCGTCGTGGCCATCGTCGCCTGCATCCTCGTCGGCGCCGCCGCCCAGGCCGGATCCGCGCTCTTCCTGCAGACCCTGATCGACAAGTACATCCTGCCGATGGTGGGGGAGACCAACCCCGACTGGAATCCGCTAATCCGCGCCATCACACTCATCGGCTGCCTGTACCTCGCCGGCATCCTCACCGGATGGCTCTGGCAGTGGCTCATCGTCACCGTCGAACAGGGCGTGCTCAAGAAGATCCGCGACGACATGTTCGCCCACCAGCAGCGACTGCCGATCCGCTACTTCGACACCAACGAACACGGCGACATCATGAGCCGTTACACCAACGACACCGACACCCTGCGCCAGGCCATCAGCCAGTCGTTCCCGCAGATGTTCTCCTCGATCATCTCCGCGCTCGCGGCCATCATCTCCATGCTCTGGCTATCCGTGCCGATCACCGTGTTCGTGCTCCTGTTCACCGTGCTTCTATTCGTCATCGTCCGCAAGATCGTCGGACGCGCCGGTCGATACTTCGTCAAGCAGCAGCAGTGGCTCGGCGACGTCAACGCCTTCGTCGAGGAATCCGTCAACGGCCAGAAGGTCATCAAGGTCTTCAACCACGAGGACACCACCCAGAAGACCTTCGACGAAAAGAACCAGGAACTCTTCGAAGCATCCGCCGAAGCCAACACCTGGGGCAACGTCACTATGCCGGTCGTGGGCAACATGGGCTACATGCTCTACATCCTGCTCGCCATCCTCGGCGGAGCCATGGCGCTCGCCGGCGTCGGCAACTTCGGCCTGTCCGGAGCCGGCCCGCTCACCCTCGGCACGCTCATCTCGCTGCTCACCCTCTCCCGATCGTTCATCAACCCGCTCGGCCAGGTCTCCATGCAGCTCAACATGGTGATGATGGCGCTCGCCGGCGCATCGCGCATCTTCCAGCTGATGGACGAGCCGGTGGAAGCCGACGGCGGCACCGTCACCCTGGTGAACGTGGAACTCGGCGAGGACGGCCGCACCATGACCGAGGTGGACCACGAGACCGGCCACTGGGCGTGGAAGCGCGAGGAGGGCGACGACGGCACGCGTTCCATGGCCGCCGCCCACGCGCTGAGCCCGCGCGCCGCCGAAGTGGCGACCAAGGCCCGCGAATCGGCCATCACCTCGCCTGACGGACGACTCACGCTGCTGCGCGGCGACGTGCGCTTCACCGACGTGACGTTCGGCTACAACCCCGACAAGCCCGTGCTGCACGACATCACCTGGTTCGCCAAGCCCGGCCAGAAGATCGCGCTCGTCGGCGCCACCGGTGCCGGCAAGACCACCGTGACCAACCTGATCAACCGGTTCTACGACATCCAGGAAGGCCAGATCCTCTACGACGGCATCTCCATTAAGGGCATCTGCAAGCCGGACCTGCGCCGCTCGCTCGGCGTGGTGTTGCAGGACGTGAACTTGTTCACCGGCACCGTGATGGACAACATCCGCTACGGACGCCTGAACGCCACCGACGAGGAGTGCATCGAGGCCGCGCGGCTCGTGAACGCGGACAGCTTCATCCGCATGCTGCCGCAGGGCTACCAGACGGTGCTCGAGGGTGACGGATCGGGTCTTTCGCAGGGACAGCGACAGCTGATCTCCATCGCGCGCGCCGCGGTGGCCGATCCGCCCGCGCTGATCCTCGACGAGGCCACGTCGTCGATCGATACGCGCACTGAGGAAGTGGTGCAGGCCGGCATGGACAACCTGATGAAGGGCCGCACCGTGTTCGTGATCGCACACCGCCTGTCCACCGTGCGCAACTCCGACGTGATCATGGTGCTCGACCATGGCAACATCATCGAGCGCGGTTCGCACGACGAGCTCATCGCCCAGAAGGGCGAATACTACCAGCTGTACACGGGCGCCGTGGAGTTGGAGTAGGGCGGCTCGCGGTTGGTTGGCTTGGGCTGCTTGGCATGGCTCTCCTCTCCGAGGAGAGCTGTCGACGCCGCCGACTGAAGGGGAGCCGTGCGCTCCCATGACTAGATAAGGCCCGCATTCCCGGCTGGAGGGGGAGTGCGGGCCTTTTGCGTCTTGATTGCTAAGATAGGTGTGTCCGCAAGGGCGGACGTGTTCCGGTTAATAGGGTTGACCAACCTTTTCTGCTGGAGAAATCCTCGCAATTGCGGGGTTTAATCTAGCGGTAGTGTTATGATCAATTTAAAGATAAGGTTAAAAGGGTAATCTATTTGAGTGAAAAGATACCGAAGATGTACTTTTGACTCTACTTGGAAACTACGGAGTTTCCTTACCCCCTAACCGGAAAAGGACGAATAATACGAAAGGAACGAAAAAAGGCTGGAGAAGAATTCAGAGGTGAAGTCCGTGCCTTCGTCGGTCCGATGCGCCAATATGACAAAAAACAACTTGTGAACAGCGATCTGTTCCAGGCCATGAAAGGTAGCGAACAGGCTGTTAAAGCTACGAACCTGCACTACGTCGTCGCTACACAGACACTGGAGGTTGGCATTGATGCCGATTTCTGTACGTTGATCACCGAACTGCCCGCGGCCAGTGCTCTGGTGCAACGTGCTGGCCGAGTGAATCGTCGGGGAACGCGGGACTCTGGACGCATCATCGTGTTCCGGGAACCAGATTTGTCCAAAACCCCAAAGGGCGTGTATTCGGCCGAGGAACTGGAATACGCGTCGCATTGGCTGGAGACATTCGAGGGAGCTGATTCCGGTATTTCCGCGTGGACATGTACACAGAATCCGCCACGGTCTGCCGAGTTGTCCCGTGCCGCTTTGCAGCGCTTGGAATCCTGGGATGCGGAGAACCTGTCTCATACGGACGAGGAACTGGCTGCCGACATGATGCTGCCGTTCCAGAATCCCTCTGACATCAACCTCTGGCTCCGGGACGATCTGCTGTTCCAGGATGATCCCAACATCGGCGTGGTCGTCCGATCGTTGCCGGAGAACGATGCCGACGCATTAGGTCTTCTTGATGCGGCGAGACCGGTGGCCGATGAGGCGTTTCCCATCCGGAACCGCAGTCAGATCGCGGAGATCGCGAAACGTTCCCACGATGGCACCTCGTTCCGCATCTTTATCGTGCGGGCTCGAGAGACCGGTGAGAATGCGGTGACCTTGTGGAGCGAATCCGTCGGTTCCCTGCCCGATTGTCTGCAATCCGGCGACACGCTGGTCGTGGATTCGTCGGCTCCGTTGTTCGATCGGAACCTTCATACGCTCAAAACGGCGGGAGGCGAATGCGAGACTGACGTGTACAACCTATGCCAGAATTCTGGCGTCGTGCTCTCGATAGCAGACGACGATGATGCACTTAAGCGGATATTTGCCGTGATCCGGTCGGCCGATGTTCCCGATGACTCTGATACTCCGAACGAGGATTCTTCGGGTTCATCCTCGTCTGATATGGATTCATGTCTGTTGAGGAACGTGCTCATCGATGAGGCGGATTTGGAATATCTTCGTAGGGCAATTCAATCGCATACAGTTGGGCGTACTGGCAATGGATATGATTCCGTCGGACAAAATTCCATGCAGGAGTTCGTTGAGAACTACGAGAATATGCCAACGGAACGGTTCGTATTTCCTGCACTTGCTACGGAGGAGGATCGGCTTTCATGGCTGGTTCTCCAACGTTCCGAGAACTCTCTGGATGACGTTTCCCTGCAGGAGATGCGAAAAGCGATCTCTGGCCGAAGGAACGATCCTGTGCATTTGAATACGGATGATGGGCATCAGCATTCCGTGGCGCGCAGGGCCGAACGCTTTCTTCAGATTCTCGGTCTATCTGACGGGACTTGTCATGATGTCATGACGGCGGCACTCCATCATGACGATGGCAAAAAGGATCCACGATTCCAAAAGCTGCTGCACTTTAGAATCAGGGAACCACAGAGCTATGATGACGAGACATATCTTGCCAAGAGCCAATATTACTCGCCCGTATACGAGGCTCGGATCCGTCGAGAGATGAACCTGCGTGGCTGGCGGCATGAGCAGCGTTCCGCCGCCGAGTGCTGGGCGAACCATGATGTTATTGGTGCGAACGACATTGAGCTGGTGACCCGTCTGGCCGGTACCTCGCACGGTCATGGGCGTTCATGCTTCCGCGATAATGCCGAGACATTGATCCCCCGGTACGTGATGGAACATGATGATACTGGCCCGGCACCGAGCATCAATGACATTCGTCGTGCGGCCAGGGAACTGTTCGACAACGGCGTGTGGGAGCGAATCATCTCCCATACGGACGAACGGTACGGGTACTGGGGTGTGGCCTACCTTGAGGCGATCCTACGGGCCGCCGATATCACGATCTCCGCGGAAGGGCGGTGAACGATGGATCTGGAAATCTACGGGCGATACGATGACGCGTTCTCGCATCTGTTTCTGATCGGTCTCGCATCGATTCTCGAAGACTCCGACGAGCAACGTACTTGCATGGTCTGGTGGAAGGAACGTGGAAAGGCCATAATCCGCCCCGGTGACGACCTGTCCTGGGAGGATTGCGCCGAGATCGTGCAGGCGCATGCCAGACGCTGGTGGGAATCGTCGTGGCTGAACGCCAGTGACGTGTACTCGGAAACGAAGAAAGCGGCGAAGCAGGCGAAGAACGCCGTCGCCGCGGAACGCGCGACGTTGAGCCCCCGGCTCGGCACTCCGAGTTCGCCGGATAAATGGCGACTGCTGGAATGTAATCGTGCACAGGCCATCGATGCGTTGCAGACGGTTCTGGATCATCGGTACATCGGGGCGTTGGGTGAGCCATCGTACTGGTCCGGAGATATGACCGCGAACGGATACACCCCTGACCGTGGCGCAACCCGCTGGGAAATGGTCGCCCGAAACCGTGGACAGGAGTTCATCACCGGACGTCTGCGCCCGCTGGCTGAGGCGGTAGCCTCACGTGATTTGCCACAGATTGAGGTCGGACTACGAGGACAGAAGACTGTCGATGAGACCGGCAAGAACAAAAGTGATAGCCGTACTCCCACAGGTCTGCGGAATCCTTCAATCACGGACAACGCACAGGCGTGGTGCGCCCTGTTCGGCGTCTCCGCATTCCCCGTGATGAAGTCGACGACGAACAAAAGAGGCAGCACGGCGGCATTTTCCCAGATCAGTGGACAGAATCCGTTTGCGGTACTACCCATATGGTTGAGCCCATGGACACTGGACAGATACCGCACGGTCGTACGCAGCCGTGCATTGCTAACGATCGGACTGGACGAGGCCTTCCGCAATTCCATGCTGGACGATATAGAAGAATTCCGTATTCGTTCGGGCATCACTGCAGTGACGGTGAGGAAGGAACGGCAGTGGCTGAAGGACAAGGGTGTGGAATACTGCATGATGTTTCCGCAATACGTGTCAGACAACAAATCGGCCCCGGAACGCTGGCTGATGAAAGGACATCCAGTCTTTTTGGAGGAAACGGGGGCGCATCGTGAACGATGACCCCATTCCAATCAGCCTTGTTGCCAACTACATGTTCTGTCCCAGACGCGCATGGATGGAATCCGTTGGAGAGCGGGTGGAGTCCGCCCAGATGTCGCAGGGATTCTATGATCATCGCAAAGTGGATCGTGAACGAAACCACCCTGCGAGCACCGGTGACGGGGACTATCAATCCATCAGCATACGTCATGAAGAATGGAGGGTTTCCGGGAAACTCGATGCGGCGAGATTGACGGATGACGGAGTGATCATCCGTGAGTACAAGGCCACGCCGGTCAAACGCGAGATGATCGTCACGGATGCGATGCGCATACAACTCGCTCTGCAGGCGGCTTGTCTGGAAGACATGGGATATCGCGTCGCACGTACCGAGATCTTCTTCACCACCCATCATCGCAACGTGGAAGTGATACTGACGCCCGAGGATTATTCCAAGGCGTGCATGGCCGTGGAAAAGACTCGCTCTCTCATCAATTCTGGGACCGCGCCGGAACCGTTGGAAGACAGCCCGCGATGCATGAAATGCTCCCATGCGGGAATCTGTCTTCCCGAAGAACGACAGTTGAAGCCCGTCAGTAGACGCGTCATGGTTTCGTCTCCGGACAATCAGGTGACCCATCTGGCCACGCCCGGGGCCAAGGCGTTCAGCCGGGCAGGGCGGATGATCGTATTCAAGGACGGTCAGGAACTGACTTCCATACCGCTTGACACCATTCAAGGGCTGCAGGTGCATGGGAACACGGACCTATCCAGCGGACTGATCCGCGAACTGATGTGGAGGGACATTCCGATCCTCTGGTGTAGCGGCACCGGTCGCCTGTACGGCTGGGCCATGTCAACCTATGGCCCCAACGGGTTGCAGCGTGCGAAACAGCATGTGGCTTCACAGGAGGGGCGATTGGGGTTGGCCAGGGAATTCATCATCGCAAAAGTGCATAATCAGTCGGTTTTGCTGCGCCGATCCGACAAGGACAATCCCATTGTGGAGCGGCTACGGAACATCGAGAAGACCGTTGTCAACGCGAATCGATGGCAGGACGTTCTGGGATTGGAAGGAGAGGCTGCGTCCCTGTACTTTTCCCAGTTCCCTTGCCTGATCAAACCGGGCCGCCGCGATGACTGGCAATGGAACGGACGTACTCGCAGGCCGGCGCTTGACGAGCTGAATTCCCTGCTGGACTATACATACGCGCTTCTTCTTGCGGACTGCATACGCGCTTTGATCTCCTGCGGACTGGACCCTCATGCGGGCTTCCTGCACAGCAGCAACCGGAACAAACCCGCTCTGGCATTGGATCTCATGGAGGAATTTCGCGCTCCTATCGCGGACTCCGTCGTGCAGACGGTGGTGAATAACGGGGAAGTGCATCCGGATGGGTTCGTCCGGTCCCTTGGATCGGTTCGGATGAAGGACGGGACCAGAAAATCGCTGATCGGCGCTTACGAACGACGGCTGAGTACCGAGCTGACCCATCCGATCTTCGGATACAAGGCCTCATGGCGGCGCATCATCGAGATTCAGGCAAGGATGATCCTCGGCTACCTAGATGGAACACAGTCGCCATATCGAGGAATTCGGGTGCGGTGATCCATGACCGACGAGCAACGAAGCTACCTGATGGCATACGACATCAACGATGACATAAGGAGATCACATGTTGCAAAGATCCTGCAAAGCCACGGCGAACGACTGCAATACAGTGTGTTCCTGCTGCGCATACGGCCATCGAAGCTGCTGAAGGTCAAAGCATCCGTGGAGGACGAGATCGACCCCGACACGGATTCGATTTTGATCTGCGATCTCGGAATCAACGATCACGCCGAACGATCCATGCTGTTTCTCGGCAAACGCAGCTACCGGGACACCATGATCCCTACAATTATTTAAAGCCTTGAATGGACTTTTCATCTCGCATGAAGGAAGTTTGATAATTTCAAAGGGATTATTTTGGCTGCGAAATGTGCCGCGAGCGCTGAATCATAACGGAAATCATGCCGGACCTCTCGCAGGCGACATTGCAGACACCGGCATGTCACTTTCTTCCAGATTGCTCCTCCAGCTCTTGCATATGCGGGAGCTCTCGCGATCCTCCATCCAACACTAAGTGTGCTAGTCTACCTATATCCCACCATCTCTAGAGCCTTAGCTCTAGAGCTTCATTGAGGGCAGTTGTCCGTGCTGTCGCTAGGTAGAAGCCATGGCATCTCTAGAGCCTTAGCTCTAGAGCTTCATTGAGGGGGGTACGCCACGGTCCGGTACCCATTTGCCTCCCGATCTCTAGAGCCTTAGCTCTAGAGCTTCATTGAGGGTCCATGCTCATGCCCTTGGCCGGCAGTGTGTCATGGGTATCTCTAGAGCCTTAGCTCTAGAGCTTCATTGAGGGAATGCGGCAAGCGTGGACATTTTCGCCACCATGTGCGATCTCTAGAGCCTTAGCTTTAGAGCTTCATTGAGGGAATCTTTCTCAGTTCGCCGGAACCGATCGGCCATCATATCTCTAGAGCCTTAGCTCTAGAGCTTCATTGAGGGGGTTGGAATCATGGGCGAAACGAATACTACGGATGATCTCTAGAGCCTTAGCTCTAGAGCTTCATTGCTATGCGAACTTCAGAACTTGGAGATAGGTGTCTGCAAAGGGCTCAAATCACTTCAGAACTCGAAGATTGCCCGGACACGTCCGAGCTGGCCATGGTGCTTCCTCGTCATCGCGCTTTTACGGGGATGGCGACGACGGACCATGCGAATTTGTTGCCGAACCGGAGCTATGAAATGGCTTGCGTACGTGGGTACGATTACTTAACGACTTAAGATGTCGATTTGGTCTTGCGGAGGATGACGGGGAATGGAAGAGCATGATTCGCAAATACTCGACTACGATGTCATGACGGCACTCGCCGAACAATGTCGGGGCCTGGTCCGTGAATTGGATCCGGATAGCGATCCTGTCGTCGGTCTTGATATCGATGCCGGGGAAATGGATCTTGCCATAGCGGATGCGTTGGATGCATTGTCCGTAATTCCGGGCTATAGGAACTTTTGTGGTGCTTTAGACTCCGTTTCCCTAGTCGTCTGACTTCCATGGGACGTGGGTGTGGAAGTCGTTCCAGTCGATGCCGGTGTCGTATTCAGGCTCGCCGTTATCGTCGCCGTCGCCGCTCGACTGTTGGGCCGGCCTCGTCGTCTTCCAATGCTCCGGGCGGATCAGTGTTCCGGGTCGCGGGCCCGCGCTTTTCATGTAGCACACCCATTCGCAGGCACGTCTCATATGCTCCTCGGGCAGCCCGTGGTGGTCGAGGAGCACGTGCTTGAGCGGCGAGTTGACGCCGCCCTCCAGCCGGTTCGTGGTGCGCGCCACCGGGCCCGCGGCGGTCAGCGAGGGCTCCAGGAACGCGAACAGCCTGCCCTCGCGGAACAGTCTCTCCAGCCGCCGGTAGCAGCGTCTGACCTCCTGGTGGGTCCACCACCACTCCCGGCGCGTGGCCTTCGGGTTCGTCGGATCGTCCTTCGCGAAGGTACGTTCGTTGATGAAACCGCCCCACCTGAGATGCCATGCGTTGAGCGCCTCGCCCCACCGGGCCGCCCGCTCGGCGTCATGGACCCCGGTGAGCCGGTCGGAGAGCTTCTTGAGCTCCCGGCCAGCATCGAGCCTGGGCCTGGCGGTCAGGTCGGTACGGGTGTTGCGCTGCACGTGCACCAGGCAGCGCTGGATCCGCGTGGACGGCCACGCGGCATTGCAGGCGGCCTCGGCGCCGCGCAGCCCGTCGGTGATGAGCACGTCGGGCGCGGGGATGCGCGAGAACAGCGCCATGTAGGCGGCCCTCGACTCGTGCGCGCACCACCAGCACCTCGCCGCTCTCGCCGTCGACCGCGACGATCAGGCACCAGCCGTGGTTCATGTACGTGCCGTCCGCCATCACCGTGTGATGCCCGACGGCCGGCGGCGGGATGACGGGCCGCACGTTCCAGCACCACGCGGTCCGCTTGCGCAGGGCACGCGCGTCGCCGTTCGCGTCGCACGAGGACTGGGATGCGCGGCCGAGCAGCCAGGCGAGGAACGCGTCGAGCTGCCTGCCGCGCTCGGCGGTCTCCCGCGGCATGGTCGAGCTCAGCGAGCAGGCCGTGCACTTCCAACGTTGGGTCCCCTTCGCGGTCCGACCGCTCTTCTTCATCGACTGACCGCATATCGGGCATTTCTTCGCCTTGCTGGACTTCATTCTCATACGTCCAGCCCATCATCGGAACGTCCCTATTTTCCCATGAAGAAAAATAACACCCCGACACACCTACTGCCGTAAGGCCAAACCCTAGTTATAAGCACCACAAAAGTTCCTATAGCCCGTAATTCCCGGAGCGGCGTCGCGGATACCGAAAGAGGTAGTGGAGCTTACCCATAACCCCGTATACGTGGACATTCACCGATTCGACGGGGTGTTCTAGGAGCCTGCGGAGTTGCTCATATCGGCAAGGAATAGAAAGGAGCCCGTGCCATGACAACCATGACAACAAATGGTCAGTCGATATTCGACGAGCTCGAGGCTATTGCCAAGCGATGGATCCCAATGATCGAATCTGTGGATCCGCTTGCGGCTTCCCTGATGGCCCTTGACGTGGATGCCGGGGAGCCTGAGCCCGCCGTCGCATCCGCGCTCAGCATCATCCTCGCGCATCCCGAACTGGACATTGAGATCCCGGAAATCGTCATCACTCTTACGCGCAATCCCGCCTATCAGTCGCTTTACCGTCTACGTGATCGACTCCGGTAATTACAGTAGAAACCCCCACTTCCGATAAACGGGGACGCCATACGGATTCTCGGCAAGGCTGATGGGCGGCGAGACGGGCTTCGCTTCGTCGAGGAGCGAACGCAACTCGGGCGCCACGGTTGGAGTCCTTCCATTGTCCTCGATGACGGCGGCGAGTAGCGTGACGGTGTCGGCAGGAAGACGGGAGGCGTCGAGCTCGTTGAGGCGCGAGAACCAGACTCTGCTGGTCTGTGCGTGATCGACGGCGTGCACAAGGTAGTGCCAGAGCGCGAGCCGGTCGGCTGTCGCAAGATCTCGGATGGGAATGTACACATCGTCGGCAGTATTGAAATGGCGTTCGGTCATGAGACGGTCCTTTCGACTACGCGTCATCGGGCATGAAAGTCACCGGTGCATACGGCATAGGTCATACAGCATAGGAGCATAGCGGCATATCGGGTTGTACGGTATACGGCCAGTGTTATCCAGACCACATGTCGTAGCCACATACCGTACGCCGGACCGTTTTCCCGCGTTCCGCGGACTAGGCTGGAGGGTATGGCAAGTGAACAGCAAACTTCGAGCGATACCCAGTCAGTTCAGTCGTCTCAGGCCGGCCATGCCCAGCCTCACGCTCATGCCCATCTCGAGCCGGGCAAGAAGAAGGCCACGATGCTGGGCCTCGTCATGGTTTTCGCGATTCGCAAGCACATCCAGCAGCAGTGTCATGCCGATCTGCGCGTTGCCAATGTTGAGCGGCTCATCGAAGCCGTCGAGGAGGGTGAGCTCAACCAGAGCATCATCCGCGTGCTGCGCAACGTCGCACAGGAGGTGGAGCCCGTGCCCGCCGCGCTGGCCACGCTGCTGACGCATGAGGATCCGACGGACAAGCCCTTCGAGCTGCATGAGGAACTGGCGTCGGAGGACGAGAAGTCCCTCGCCGTCGGCTTCTGCGTCCGTATGGACGTGGCGTTGCGCGGCACCGAGCCGGCCGACGAGCGTGAGATCGTCCACACGCATCTGACCGGCGAGCGCGCCGCCTCCCATCGTTGCGAGATCATCTTCCGCGTGCTTTCCACCATCCGCGATCTGCTCAAGCTTCAGGACGAGATCGACCGCAAGCGCCACGCGGCGTGAGCGACGACTCCTGCTGCGGTAGGGCCAGTTCACGCTTTGTCGGGAGTTTCGTTGCGTGAACTGGCCGGAGTCTTCACAACGTTGATATTCCGCCGTTGTCGTGTTGAAATCCGGTTCACGATTTGCGTGCGCTTGCATTGCGTGAACCGGAATCTGTAGGGCGAGTGCGGACGGCGTGGTCCGCATGCGTTATCTGGCCATTTCTGGCCATGCCCTCCAACATTTGTCATGTAACCCCGTAGGCGTACGCTGTTGCTTGGTCGTCCCGAGGAAGAGGACCACGATAATTCAATAATCGCAATACGACGCTGACGAAGTCTGTCAGCATGGCTCGATGGCGAATCTACAGCAAGCAGTACCCCCGTCATTCGAGTCGGCCACGTAACTGAAGAAGGAAGATTCATGGTCAGAACCAGCCATGTCGAAGATTCATCCGATCCCGTCAGGAGACGGAACGGCGTCATCCGCTCGGAGAAGGGCCGTGCGGATCGAGAGGCGTCTGGGGCGCGTGCACACCTCATCCGTCGCGTTGCGGGAACGTTCGCTGCGATCACGGCCGCGCTCGCCATGATGATCGCCCCTGCAGCATCCGCTGCCCCCGCCGCCACTAAGACCGACGCCTCCACGCTCAACCCCGTCGTCACCTACACCGGCGACGGCATGACGTTCAGCAAGATCTCCCATGCCGGCTCCGGCGTGGAGACCAACGACGGCATCGTTGACTACGCCGGCAAGGGTCTGGTCAAGCCGTACGAACAGGGCGTGAGCCAGGAGGGCAATGGCTCCCGCGGCCAGTCGTACAGCTACGCGTCCGCTGTCTACGGCGACTGGGTGTACATCAACACCATGTACGGCGGTCTCGGTATCGCCAACATCCTCAACTACAGCGTTCCGGGTATGTCGGCCGAGGCCATGAAGGCCGCCATGGACACCATGTACAACGGCAACCTGTACATGGGCGAGCCCGACGGCGTGCAGGCGGGCGGCATTCTGGTCAAGGTGAACGTGAAGACCGGCGAGACGAAGATCCTCATGTCCCGTGAGAACGGTGTCATGCCCACGTTCCGTGACGCGCTCGTACTGAACGGCAAAATCTACTTCGTGGGCATGATCGTCGACACCACTCATCTGAACCAGAGGGAGCTCGCAACCGCACTGGCCATGCAGAACGGCTTCCCCGTGATCTACCAGATCGATCCGGAGGACAACGACAGGATCACCTGCGTGTACGACGCTCTCGGCATCCTTTCCGACGACAAGGCGACGAGCGAGGCCGGCAAGACCCGTTACGACAAGCTCATTGCCGACAACGTGTTCACGTCTACCCGTGCGATCGCCGACTTCAACGGCACGCTCATCGCTGGTGCTCTCGACAACGACGGTGTCTTCCTGACCGCATCCAAGGATCCGTCGGCGGGCGAGGACTCGTTCAAGACCATCGCCACGATGGAGGACTTCGGCGGAGAGCCGGCATGGCACCGCACCGACGTCAACGGTGGCGGCGGCATCTATCAGGCGATCGAATACAACGGGCAGCTGTATGTGGTGGTCTGCACGGGTACGCCAGCCAACCAGAACGCGCAGGGCACCAAGCAGGCGTTCTCCATCTGGCGGGGAACCGTTAACGGCGACCCGACCGAACGTTCCAGCTGGACGTGGAGCCGTGTGGTGGGTGACACCTCGAAGGGCGCACGGTACACGTACGGCATCGACCCGTCGCGCATCAGCGCCGGCGCCGCCACGCTTGTCAAGTACAACGGGCAGCTCTACATCGGCGACTACAACGACGTCTCCAGCGCGCTGCAGGGATTCGTGCTGCAGAAGAACTTCACCACGCAGGCCACCAACCTCGAGCAGTCGATCAACCTGTACCGCATGGACGCTAACGAGAACGTCGAACTTGTGGTGGGCGACCCCACTGACATGTTCCCCAAGGGCGGCATCTCCGGAACCGGTACCGGATACGGTTCGCACATGAACCAGTACACGTGGCAGGCCACCGTCTATGAAGGCAAGCTGTACATTGGCACGATGGACACGACCACCCTGCTCGAACCGATCGCGCAGTTCACCAACGGCGACCTGATTCACATGACCCCGGACGAATGGAAGAAGCAGATCAATTATCTGCGCGTGTTCCTCGAACTGCTGATCAAGGATTCCACGAATTCCGGTGATGCTTCCGCCAACGGTTCCGGCAACGCCGCAGCGAACGGAGACAAGGCGCCGGAGGCGTCCACGTTCTCCGCCCGCAGCGCCGATTCCGCCAGCACGGACTCCGCCGGCGCCGCTGACCTTGTCGCCCAGGCTGTGACCCAGGCGTCCGACCGCAAGCAGCAGACCATGCCGCAGACGCTGTCGCTCGACTCCGATTCCGCCAAGAGCAAGGATTCCGGCAAGGTCAGCCTCACCGACGACCAGACCGCAAAGCTCGTCGATGGACTCACGAACGGCGGCATCGTTCCCGGATCCCTCGACGACACCGCGCTCGCCGATCAGATCAACGATCTCAACAACCAGCTCAACGCGCTTGACTCCCTGATCGGTGCCAAGGCCTCCGACGGCGCGCAGTTCCGCGACGCCTACGCGCAGCTGCTCGACGAGTACGGCAAGATCGCGGTGCCCGACAATCTGAAGCCCCTGTACGACATGCTGCTCAAGCTCACCACCAAGGAGAACCTGCAGGCATACGCCAAGTCGGTCAAGTATCTCAAGACGTCCAAGAGCGGATTCGACCTGTATGCGATCAGCGACAAGGATGGCAAGGTGAGCGTCGAGACCGTGACCAAGAACGGCTTCGGAGACCGATACAACCACGGTCTGCGAATCTTCGCCAAGACCAGCGACTATCTGCTGATCGGTACGGCCAATCCGTTCTATGGCACCCAGCTGTGGCGCACCCCCAACACTCAGAAGGTGAAGTACGCGATCACGGTAAGCGACGACGGCAACGGCACCGCATCGGCCAGCGTAAAGACCGCCGCGCAGGGGGAGCGGGTGACGATCGCCGCCAAACCCAACGACGGATACCGCCTCAAGGAGTGGAAGGTGCTGTACGGCGGTGTTGGCGTGAAGGACAATGCCTTCGTCATGACCAACAAGGACGTGGCAGTTCAGGCCGTGTTCGAGAAGACGAATGACGCCGTCGACCCGAATCAGCCGGACAATGGCGGCGTCGAGGGCGGTGGTACGGAAACCGACGGCAAGACCGGCTCCGATAACGGGTCGAATGCCGCGCAGAACGTTCCATCCAACGCGAACAGGACGGTTGACAATTCGCAGACGACATCCGCAAAGACGACGAAGAAGCTCTCCGCCACCGGCACCGCGATCGTCGGTGTGAGCGTGGGCGCGGTGCTTGCGCTGGTCGTCGGCGGGGCCTTCGTGCTGAACCGTCGCAAGGCCCGTCGCTGATCCCGATCCCGTAGCCATGGTGGTCTGTCCCATATCGGGACCGGTCATGCCAAGGGCGGTGCCAAGTCGTCTTCGAAAGGTGTGAAAGCCATTCGAGGACGACTTTTCGTTTGACTGGCACGCCGATTTTCAGAGAAAGAGTCGTCTGATATGTCTGCGACGGCTGTAGTCGGCCGTGCCGGTGATCCATGTCACGTCCGTCGAACCGCCACGCGCGTTCTCGCCTTCCGCAACCGGTGTTATCATGTGACGTGGTAAGCATCGATCCGTCATCAGCGGGGAGCTTCCGGAAGAACGGCTATGTATTCGTCATCGTGTCCGTGCCTCGGCGCGGCGGATCGGCGGGCGTGGCTTATTAGACCCGGCGGGTGGGCCCGACACAGCCCTAGACAAGCGGTCGCATCACCGTTCCACGAGGTTTCGGGACATCGGTGCGGCAAGCGAGGTGGTACCGCGGTCGGTGCCCGGCGGCGAACATGTTCGTGCGCGCAGATGTTGTGCGTACGGTCAGGCGTGTTCCGCACGTCGCAGCATCCGGTCGTCCTCGTAGCAGTAGTAATGGTGACACTGTGAATGAGGAGACCAGCGGTGAGCAATAAGTTCCCGAAGGCTGCGGCCGACTCCAGCCTGGAGCACGTGGCCCCGAATCCCAGCTTCCCCGATCTCGAGGTGAAGACCCTCGACTATTGGGACAAGGACGATACCTTCCAGAAGTCCGTCGAACGCAACCCCTCCGGCGACCACAGCCAGAACGAGTTCGTGTTCTTCGACGGCCCGCCGTTCGCCAACGGCCTGCCGCACTACGGCCACCTGCTGACCGGCTACGCCAAGGACGTGATCCCGCGCTACCAGACCATGAAGGGCCGCAAGGTCAATCGTGTGTTTGGCTGGGACACCCACGGCCTGCCCGCCGAGCTCGAGGCGCAGAAGGAGCTTGGCATCGACTCGGTCGAGCAGATCGAGGAGATGGGCATCGACAAGTTCAACGACGCCTGCCGCGCCTCCGTGCTCAAGTACACGAATGAGTGGCAGGACTACGTGCACCGTCAGGCCCGCTGGGTGGACTTCGAGCATGGCTACAAGACCCTGAACATCCCGTACATGGAGTCGGTGATGTGGGCGTTCAAGCAGCTGTACGAGAAGGGACTGGCCTACCAGGGCTACCGCGTGCTGCCGTACTGCCCCAAGGACCGCACCCCGCTGTCCGCGCACGAGCTGCGCATGGACGCCGACGTGTACCAGGACCGTCAGGACACCACCGTCTCCGTGGCTGTTAAGCTGCGTGACGAGGACGCCTACGCCGTGTTCTGGACCACCACGCCGTGGACCGTGCCCACCAACTTCGCGATCGTGGTCGGCGCCGACATCGACTACGTTGAGGTGAAGCCCACCGAAGGCAAGTTCGCCGGCAAGAAGTTCTACTTCGGCAAGGCCCTGCTGCCGCATTACGAGAAGGAGCTCGGCGAGAACTACGAGATCGTGCGCGAGCTCAAGGGCTCCGAGATGGAGGGCTGGCGCTACTGGCCGGTGTTCCCGTACTTCTCGGGCGAGACCGCCGAATCCGAGGGCAATGTGCCCGGACCGAACGGCTACACGATCTTCACCGCCGACTATGTCGACACCGTCGAGGGTACCGGTCTGGTCCATCAGGCCCCCTACGGCGAGGACGATATGAACACGCTCAACGCCAAGGGCATCAAGAGCACCGACGTGCTCGATGCCGGCTGCAAGTTCACCTCGCAGTGCCCCGACTATGAGGGTATGTTCGTGTTCGACGCCAACCTGCCGATCCTGCGTAACCTGCGTGCCGGCGACGGTCCGCTCGCCGAGATCCCGGAGGAGAAGCGCGCCATCCTCTTCCAGGAGAAGAGCTACGTGCACTCCTACCCGCACTGCTGGCGTTGCGCCACCCCGCTGATCTACAAGCCGGTGAGCTCCTGGTTCGTGTCCGTGACCAAGATCAAGCCGCGCCTGCTCGAGCTCAACCAGGAGATCAACTGGATCCCGGAGAACGTGAAGGACGGCCAGTTCGGCAAGTGGCTCGCCAACGCCCGCGACTGGTCCATCTCCCGCAACCGCTTCTGGGGTTCCCCGATCCCGGTGTGGGTGTCCGACGATCCGAAGTACCCGCGCGTGGACGTGTACGGCTCCCTCGAGGAGCTCAAGGCCGACTTCGGCGACTACCCGCGCGACAAGGACGGCAACATCAACATGCACCGTCCGTGGATCGACAACCTGACCCGCGTCAACCCGGACGATCCGACCGGTAAGAGCCACATGCACCGCATCTCCGACGTGCTCGACTGCTGGTTCGAGTCCGGCTCCATGTCGTTCGCGCAGTTCCACTACCCGTTCGAGAACAAGGAGAAGTTCGAGCAGCACTTCCCGGCCGACTACATCGTCGAGTACATCGGCCAGACCCGTGGCTGGTTCTATCTGCTGCACGTGATGGCCACCGCCCTGTTCGACCGCCCGGCGTTCAAGAACGTGATCTGCCACGGCATCGTGCTCGGCTCCGACGGCCAGAAGATGTCGAAGCATCTGCGCAACTACCCGGACGTCAACGGCGTGTTCGACAAGTACGGTTCCGACGCCATGCGCTGGTTCCTCATGTCGTCCCCGATCCTGCGCGGCGGCAACCTGATCGTCACCGCCGAGGGCATCCGCGACACCGTGCGCCAGGTCATGCTGCCGCTGTGGAGCTCCTACTACTTCTTCACCCTGTATGCGAACGCCGCGAACAAGGGCGAGGGCTTCGACGCCTGTACGCTCACCGCCGACGAGGTGGCCGGACTGCCGGAGATGGACCGCTACCTGCTGGCCCGTCTGCGCAAGCTGGTCTCCGGCGTGCAGCATTCGCTCGACACGTTCGCCATCTCCGACGCGTGCGACGAGGTGGGCGACTTCATCGACGTGCTTACCAACTGGTACATCCGCAACACCCGCGATCGCTTCTGGCAGGAGGACGCCAACGCGTTCAACACCCTGTACACCGCGCTCGAGGTGCTGTGCCGCGTGATGGCCCCGCTCGCTCCGATGGAGACCGAGACGATCTGGCGCGGTCTGACCGGCGGCGAGTCCGTGCACCTGGCCGACTGGCCGTTCCTCTCCGACGAGAAGACCGGCGAGCCGACCGAGCTGGGCAAGGTTCTCGTGGCCGACGACAAGCTCGTCGCCGCCATGGAGAAGGTGCGCGAGGTCGTGTCCGGTACGCTGTCGCTGCGCAAGGCGCAGAAGATCCGCGTGCGTCAGCCGCTCGCCAAGCTCACCGTCGTGGTGGAGGATGCCGAGGCCGTCAAGGCGTACACCGAGATCCTCAAGTCCGAGCTCAACGTGAAGGACATCGAGTTCTGCACCATGGAGGACGCCGCCTCGCAGGGTCTCAAGATCGTCCACGAGCTCAAGGTGAACGCCCGCGTGGCCGGCAAGCGTCTGCGCAAGGACGTCCAGTTCGCC
Source organism: Bifidobacterium vansinderenii (assembly GCF_002234915.1). Lineage (GTDB taxonomy): Bacteria > Actinomycetota > Actinomycetes > Actinomycetales > Bifidobacteriaceae > Galliscardovia > Galliscardovia vansinderenii. The sequence goes on from NZ_NEWD01000007.1 coordinate 219,134, forward strand.
ATCAAGGCCTCCAAGACCGGCGCATGGCACGTGGGTGCCGACGGCGCTCCCGTGGCGGAGACCCCGAACGGCGAGATCGCGCTCGTCGAGGGCGAGTACGAGCTGATCAACCGCGTGGAGGAGGAGAACGCGCATGAAGCCGCCAACTCCGTGTCCTCCGCGCTGCCGACCGGCGGCTTCGTGATCCTCGACACCGAGCTGAACGACGACCTGATCGCCGAGGGATACGCCCGCGACGTGATCCGCGCCGTGCAGGACGCCCGCAAGGACGCCGGACTCGACATCGCCGACCGCATCTCGCTGAAGCTGACGCTGCCGGCCGCCGACGCCCCCAAGGCCGAGCAGTTCCGCGACCTGATCGCCGCGGAGACCCTGGCCGAGGCCGGTGTGGAGATCACCGCCGATGCGGACGCCAAGGAAATTGGCGTGACCGTCGCCAAGGCGTGAGTGTCTGACGCTCTGACCTGACATTCTGACAGTGGTCCTGAGTGGTCCGTGGCATATTGCCTCCGGGCCGTTCGGGGCCACTGTTCGTTTTCTGACCGTTTTCTGAGCGATTCCGTTGGAAAATGTTTCGTCGGAACCGGTGTCTCGGCATTCGACGGTGCACAAAACGCAGATACCCGAAACCGAACGTTGAAAAATCAACGGTCAATTTCAGGTATCTACGTTTTGTGTACCACCGTTCATCGAGACCTCCCTTCCGTCGGCGATTTTGGAGAGGGAAACCGAACATCCTGCCGGTTTCGGCAAGGGGCGGCTGCCATTGCACGCCGGTGCACGGGTGACGGTACTGTCGATTGATGGCGAGCGCGGAGGACCTCCGCTACGCCGCAGGTATCCGCCATTGTGCGATTAGGAACCCGACCAGTGTGCGAGGTGACGATGAAACAGGTTGTGGTGGGCATCCTCGCCCACGTGGATGCAGGCAAGACCACGCTGTCCGAGGGGCTGCTCTACCGGTCCGGTCAGATCCGATCATTCGGCCGCGTAGATCACGGCGACGCGTTCCTCGACACCGACGCCATGGAGAAGCAGCGCGGCATCACGATCTTCTCCAAGCAGGCGGTGATCGACCTCGACGATCTGCGCATCACCCTGCTCGACACCCCCGGTCATGTGGACTTCTCCGCCGAGATGGAGCGCACCCTTCGTGTGCTCGACTATGCGATTCTCGTCGTCAGTGCGTCCGACGGCGTACGTGGATACACGGAGACGCTGTGGCGATTGCTGGCCCGATACCACGTGCCCACATTCGTATTCGTCAACAAGATGGACGCCGTGGGTGCGGACGGCGACGGCATTCTCGAGCAGATGCGCGCGCGATTCTCCGACGCGTGCGTGCCGTTCGGCGGACTCGACAACGGCTCCGGCGATGACGGCAACGGCAACGGTGATACGCCCGGCGACGGATTCCCGCAACTGCCTGACGACGTTCAGGAGACCATGGCCATGCAGGACGAGTCCGCCATGGACGAATTCCTCGAACAGGGCGCACTGTCCGGCGACACCGTTCGTCGACTGATCGCCGAACGCAGGATCTTCCTCTGCTATTTCGGATCCGCATTGAAGCTGCAGGGCGTCGACGATTTTCTGCACGGTCTGCGCGCGCTCGTCCGTCAGCCCGATCACGGCGACGCGTTCGGCGCCCGCGTGTTCAAGATCTCGCACGACAAACAGGGCGGGCGGCTGACGTGGCTGAAAGTGACCGGGGGAGTGCTGCCGGTCAAAAGCGTGCTGACGAACGAACGGCCCGGCGCCGGCGAGAATGGTGACGGTACCGTCGGCGAGGCGGTCGGAAACGGCGGCGCCGAGATCTGGCATGAGAAGGCCGATCAGGTGCGCGTGTACTCCGGTGCGAAGTTCACGCTCGTTGACGAGGCGCCCGCCGGTTCCGTGGTCGCGGTGACCGGTCCGACGCACACGTTCCCCGGTGAGGGACTGGGCGTGGAATCCGATGCCGGCGAGCCCGCGCTCGAGCCGGTGCTCACCTACACCGTGCTGCCCGGCGACAACGACGTGCACAAGGTGCTCGCCGCATTGCGCGAGCTCGACGACGAGGATCCTCTGCTGCACGTCGCATGGCAGGAGCGGCTGCAGGAGATCCACGTGCAGCTCATGGGTGCCGTGCAGTTGGAGATCATCCGGCAGATCATGCACGACCGGTTCTCGCTCGACATCGACTTCGGCCCCGGCGGCATCCTGTACAAGGAGACGATCACCGCGCCCGTCGAAGGCGTGGGACACTTCGAACCGCTGCGGCACTATGCCGAAGTGCATCTGCTGCTCGAACCGGCGGACGAGGGGAGCGCAGTGGTCTTCGGTTCGGATCTGAGCCTCGACGTGCTCGACCGCAACTGGCAGCGGCTCGTGCTCACGCATCTGGCGGAGAAGGAGCATCTCGGCGTGCTTGCGGGATTCCCGATCGCCGACATGCGCATCACGCTGATCAACGGCCGTGCCCACGAGAAGCACACCGAGGGCGGCGACTTCCGTCAGGCCACGTATCGCGCGGTCCGTCAGGGTCTGATGAAGGCAAAGCGCGACGGGAATTGCCGACTGCTCGAACCGTGGTACGACTTCCGTCTCGAAGTGCCGCAGGACATGCTTGGACGGGCCATGGCCGACGTGCAGCGCATGAGCGGCGAATTCGATCCACCGACGAACGACGGCGAGTACGCGGTATTGTCCGGCACGGCGCCGGTCTCCGAAATGCGCGACTATGCGATGGACGTCAACGCCTATACGCACGGTCAGGGGCAGATCAGCTGCACGTTCGGCGGATATCGTCCCTGCCACGATGCCGATGCGGTGATCGAACGCGTGAACTACGATCCTGAATCCGACTTGGAGAACACGCCCGACTCGGTGTTCTGCGCGCACGGCGCCGGATATCCGGTCAAGTGGAGCGACGTCGACGCGCACGCACATCTCGAACTGCGCGCACTGTAGTCGCGTGGTGTGGTTGTGTGTTGCGGTGCGAGCTCTGGAGCGGGGCCGGATGTTACCGCCCATGGCGTAGCATGACGCCGAGAATGCCGGAGATCGGGCCTGCTGATCGAGGTACGACGGGTGTGGTGGCGCGTAGAGGAATGCGGAGAATCGTTTTGACTACCAAGTTTGGTGGTCGGGAATTTAGTAGTCGGAACGTGACGTATCCGGCGGCTTGTGAGGGTTCACGGTGTTATGTTTCGACTACCAAGTTTGGGAGTCCGGATTTTTGGGAGTCGGAACGGGGCGGAAGCCGGGGAGCCGGGGTGAGACACGCCGAAGTTGCGTGGATCCGGGTGGTTGCGTAATATGTCTCAAGTCGAAACGACCGGTTGGTTGTGGCCGATGGCCATCTGACTGACGGGGCTATGGCGCAGCTGGTAGCGCATCTCCATGGCATGGAGGGGGTCGGGGGTTCGAATCCCCCTAGCTCCACGGACGAGGTCCGGGATCCGAATGGGTCTCGGACCTTTTTCAATTTCCCCGCCGTTCCGCCCGGCTGTGGTCCGTATCGTGGAACCGGATCCCGGTTTTGTCTCGCGATGCGGAAGAATCCGTTTTTTGGGGCGTCGACATCCCGTTTTCGCGTCGATTTTCGGGAATTTGACGCCCCAAAGAGCAGAAAACGGGCATTCGACGCCCCAAATATGCAGTCCGACAGCGCCCTGTAGCCCGACGGCAACGAACGCCGCCACCCGTGCCTACTCCGCCAGTGGCATGGTGATGCGCATGGTGGTGCCGGACGGCGACGAGGACTCCACATCGATCCACCCGTGATAGCGCGACACCACATCGCGCGCCAGCGCCAGCCCCAGGCCGTAGCCCTGATGCGCGGTGCCGTCGTCGGACCTCGCAAACCGCTGGAACAGTCGCTCCGGATCCTCGCCGATGCCGGTGCCATGATCGCTGACCAGAATCACCGCCTCACGCCCACCGCCACGCAGCGATGCCCCGGTCGTGTACGCGGTCACACGGATGTGCGAATCGTCGGGGGAGTGGGCGATCGCGTTGTCGAGTACGGCCACGATGCAGCGCATCAGCCCGAACCGGCCGCCAAGCACCGTGATCGGCTTCCCCGCCGTTCCGGTCGTACCGGCTTTCGCGGGATCCGCCGCAACTCCGGCCTCGTCTCCGGCCACGCCTTCGCCGGCACTGCCGGTTACGCCCTCAGCCGCTTCGGCATCTCCATCACGACCGCCACCAGCCGCATCATCCCAATCGATCGTCACATGCCGGCTGTCGGCCAAGAGCCGCACGGTCTCCACGGCCTCGGCGATCACGCCGGGCAATTCCACCGGCTCGGGCTTCTGCGCCCCCTGCGCGGCCAGCAGCAGATCATTGATGATGTCGTTCATACGGTCCACATCGCCACGCAGCTGCTTCACGGCATCATCGATCGGCATGCCACGCGACTGCCGGTATTCGATCAGATCGGTCTGCAGACTGATCACCGTCAGCGGCGTCTTCAGCTCATGACTGGCGTCGGCCACGAAATTCTTCTGCAACCGCAATGCCTCGTGCAACGGCGCAAGCTCGCGCTGCGAAAAATACCAGCCCACCAACGCCGTGGCCACGATGATGCCCACCGCGAACAGCACGATGAACGCCAGCGCCTTCTTCTGGTCGATCACCCACGTGCCCACGGCCGACGCCGCCGCATTCACGTCGTTCGGATCGATGCCACGCTCGCTGAACTCATGCCTGGAGCCGAGCAGTACGCCGGCGATCATGCATCCGGCGCCGATCAGCGTGATGACGGTCATGGCCAGGGTCATGCGCAGGCTGATGCTGGTGGCGGCCCGATCGCCGAGCACGCGCGTGACCAGACGTTTGACCCATGCCTTCAGCCCGTTCTTCAGACCGTGTCGATTATTGCCGAGGCGATGCGGCTCGAATGGCTTGACGGATGACGTGTCGACCGTCGCCGATGCGGTGGATTCGGCGGATGCCGATGAGGAAGTGCCCATGGAAGTGTCCATATGCTCCTGCTTGTTCCTGTTTCACTGGATTGAACGAATCGATGACCGGAATGACGGAACCGTCATTGCCTCGGGAAGCCGAGGAAAACGCGGCAAGCCGGGGAAGCGAAAAAATCAACGACGCAACGCTAGTCGCGCGGCTCTCCGATGATGTACCCATGGCCACGCACGGTGTCGATGATGTGCCGGGTGGTCTTCTGCCGAATGTACGAGACGTACGTATCGATCGTGCCCTCGGTGTCGCTTTCGCTGAACACGATCCGCAGCAGTTCGGCGCGGGAGAACACGTGCTGCGGCGACGAGCAGAGCGTGGTCAGCAGCGTGCATTCCGCGCGGGTGAGCGTCACCCGCTGCAGGTCGGGGCTTTCGATCATGCCCGACTGCGGCAGCAGACGCCAGTCGCCGATGTCGTACGATTTCTGTTCGGCCCGGTAGCCTCGCAGCAGTGCGCGAAGACGGGCCTCCAGCTCCTCGAAGTGAAACGGCTTGGTCAGGTAGTCGTTGGCGCCGTAGTCCAGCCCCTCCACGATATTGTCCACGCTGCCCAGTGCGGTGAGCATGAGCACGGGCGTGGTGATGCCGCTGCCGCGCGCCTCGCGCACCAGTTCGAGCCCGTCGGCGTCGGGCAGTCGACGATCCACGATCGCCACGTCATACGTCATGCCGAACAGTCGACTGCGCCCCTCCGCGCCGGTCGTCACCCAGTCCACGCGATAGTGTTCGCCGAGGATCTCCGACGTGATCGCGCCGATGCGCGGATCATCCTCGATGAACAGCACGGACGGCTGCAGCAGCTTCTCCGGATCGGTGAGCGCGTACGGTGTCGATGCGTCGTCGGCCATGATCGTCTTCCCCTCGATTTCCCGTTGTCCCCGGATACGATGAACGCCGCACGGTGCGGACTGCCCGTGCGGCGTTCGTCATCCGGAAGTCGGCGTATTCACTGATATTGTTTCACGCCTGCGTGGCGCCACGCGAGGCGAGCGCCGAACGGATGCCCTTGATCACGAGCGGCATCACGGAGATCAGCACGATGATGATGCACACCGCGTCGATGTTGTTGGCGATCAGGCTGACGCGGCCGAGCTGGTGGCCGAGCGTGGGCAGGGCGAGTCCCCAGATGAGCGTGCCGATCAGGTTCGCGGAGATGAACTTCCTGTGGTCGTAGTGGGTCAGGCCCACGGCGAACGGGGTGAAGGTGCGCAGGATCGGCACGAAGCGGGCGAGGATGATGGCCTTGTAGCCGTATTTGACGAAGAACGCGTGCGCGCGTTCGAGTCGTTCGGCGTTCTTGCCCTGCGTCCACGATTGCAGAAGACGGCTGTCGCGTCCCTTGCGGCCGAGTTCGTAGCCGGTCTGGTCTCCCACGAACGCGGCGATGCCGATGACCACGCAGATGAGCGCGAGCGGCGTGTGGGCGAGCGGCGAGTCGGGCAGCGCGGTGGCGGCGGAGACCATGCCGAGCAGGAACACGAGCGAGTCGCCGGGCAGGAAGAAGCCGACGAGCAGGCCGGTTTCGGCGAATACGATGAGCGCGGAGATGATCAGCGCCCACGGGCCGGCCGCGGAGATGATGAATTCCGGACTGAGAAAACTGGGCATGTCGAATCCTTACGATGAGTTGTTGATTTGCCGTGATGATTGATGATTCAAGACTGCGGTACGTGTTCTCAGAAAGCGCTGAGAATCGCCGGAACGTATATGGGGGAGCGGTCCTAAGCTGAAGGCATGACTGAAATGGAGAGGAATGTTCGGCCGGCGGTGCGGGTTGGCGAGCCCCGGCCGGTGCTCGAGGTGACCGACGCCCGATGCCATGTGCGGCATGGGGATGCGCGGAAGGATATCTTCACCGGACTGTCGTTGACGCTGTACGCGGGGCAGATCGTCGACCTGGTCGGCCCGTCGGGTTCCGGCAAGTCCACGCTGATGGAATGCATGGCGCAGCTCAACGCCGACGCCGATGCGACGATGACGCTCGACGGCCGGTCCACCGACGGGTTCACGCCCGAACAGTGGCGCACACAGGTGGCGTACGTGCCGCAGCGGCCGGTGCTGATGGGCGGGAGCGTGGCCGAGGCGATCCGCTACCCGTTCACGCTGCGGGTGCGCCGCGATTCGTCGGTCCGTGTTCCCGACGACGATACGCTGCGCCGCGCGCTGGACGACATCGGCCTTGATGACGTGGAGCTCGACCGTTCGCCGCAGGACCTGTCCGTCGGACAGCAGGCGCGCGTCTGTCTGCTGCGCACGCTGCTGACCGGGCCGAAGGTGCTGCTCGCCGACGAGGTGGACGCCGGACTGGACCCGGACAACGCCATGCGTGCCGCCCACCTGCTCAAACGTGCGGCGGACGAGGGCATGGCGGTTTGCCGCGTACGGCACCGTGAGCCGGACGGCATGGCCACGCGCACGCTGGAGCTTGCCGACGGCGTGCTGACGGACATCACGGGCAGGACCGCGGCCGGTGCTGCGAGGACCGCCGGTGCGGCGAACGACACCGATACGGCGAACGACACCGATACGACCGATACGGAGGCACAGGCATGAGCGGCATCAACGACGTACTCGTCACCGGCACGGAAGGCGCCGCATCCGACTATCCGATCGACAACTGGGGCCTCTTGGTCGCCCTGCTGCTGGTGGCCCTGGCGGCCGTGATCTCCGCGGTACTCAAACTCGGCGTGGAACGCCGCCTGCTGTGGGCCACCGTGCGCTCGCTCGTGCAGCTGCTGGCCATGGGCCTGATCATCAGCTACGTGATCCAGGTGAACCAGTGGTGGCTCGTGTTCGCCCTGCTCGGCGTGATGATCATCGCCGCCGTGCAGATCACCCTCACCCGAGGCAGCGGCCTGCCCAAGGGGCTCGTGCTGCCCGTGTTTCTCACCCTGCTGGCCAGCGCCGTGCTCATGTTCTCCGTGGTCGTGGAACTCATCATCCGACCCCAGCCGTGGTACGCGCCGCAGGTGGTGGTCACCATGGTTGGCATGCTGCTCGGCAACGTGGTGTCCGCCATCGCCGTGGCCATCACCCGACTGTTCGACGACATGCGCACCCGGCGCTACGAGATCGAGACCATGCTCGCCTGGGGCGCCACCCCGTTGGAGGCGGCCATGCCGTCCATCACCTCGGCCGTGCGCCTGGGCCTGATTCCCACCATCGCCCAACTGGCGTCCAGCGGCATCGTGCTCATACCGGGCATGATGGCCGGCCAGATCATCGCAGGCGGCGACCCGGTGCAGGCCGCACGCTACCAGTTCGTCGTGCTCGCCGTCATCTCGTCGCTCACCGCGCTCGCCGACACGCTGATCGTGATGCTCGTCTACCGCGTGGCGTTCACCGAGAACCATCGTCTGCGCACCGACCTGTAGGCTCCGCTCGGGTCAGTCCGTTATCCGCCTTGTCGTGTACACATGTACAGGGAGACGACGACCATACGGCGCGGAATGGACGGGTGACATGACGGAATCAGAACGTGGCAATCATGCGCGGCGCGGCGAGCTGCGCGGCGATCCCGAACGCAGGAACCGGATCATCGAAGCGTGCCTCGACGTGATCGCGGACAAGGGTGTGGCCGGCACCTCGCATCGCGTGGTGGCCGCCGCGGCCGGCGTGCCGCTCGGATCCATGACCTACTACTTCGACGGCATGGACGACCTGCTGCATCAGACGTTCGAACGCTTCGCCGACGACAGCGTGAGCCGCATGCGTGAGCGTTTCGCCGGAATCGCCACCCGCGAGGAGGCCTGCGAGGCCGTGGTGCGCACGATCGTCGACGACGTGTTCCGCAACCAGCACGATCTGAGCCTCAACCTCGAGTTCTACACGCTGGCCGCGCGCGACCCCGCTTACCGCGACATCACCACCCGGTGGATGGGCCGCAGCCGCGAACAGCTGCGACGGTTCTTCGACCCGCGCACGGCACAGATGCTTGACGCGATGATCGAGGGCTTCTCCATCCACTGCGCGCTGTCGACCGTCCCGCCCAGCGAGGACGACATCCGCGAGGGCGTGCGCCGCATCGCAGCCGTATCGCAGTCGTTCACAAACGAAAACTAGACTACGTTTCAGTCGCGGCGTTTGGGATGACTGTCGCGGCAGAACGTTCCGATAGGGGAGGAACCGTCCCGCAACGGCCCCGACGTCGAGAAAACCGGCCGGAACACTTCAAGGAAAGGACCTGACATGGCAGACAACACGGCAGCAGCCCCGCGCATCGGCGTGATCGGCTTCGGCAACATGGGCGGCGCGATCATCGGAGGCGCGGTGGCGCACCACGTGGTCGAACCCGCGTCCGTGACCATCTACGACCCGAACGCGAACGCTATCGCCCACGCGAAGGACCTCGGCCTGACCGCGGCGTCCAGCGAACGCGAGGTCGTCGAATCGTCCGACATGATCCTGCTGGCCGTCAAGCCGCAGTCGTTCGCCGACACCGCCGCGAACTGCGGTTCGTTCGACGGCAAGGCCGTGCTTTCGATCATGGCCGGCGTGACCGCCGAACGCATCCGCACCACCGTGGACGGCACTCCGCGCGTGCTGCGTCTGATGCCGAACACGCCCGCACTGGTGGGCGCAGGCGCCTTCGCCCTGAGCTCCGACAGCGACTTCACGGACGCCGAGAAGACGTTCGCCAAGGAACTGTTCGAATCCATCGGCATCGTGGAATTCGTGCCCGAGCATCTGATCGACGCGGTGACCGGCCTGTCCGGCAGCGCCCCCGCGTTCGTGGCCATGTTCATCGAGGCGCTCGCCGACGGCGGACTCAAGGAGGGCCTGACCCGCGACACCGCGTACCGTCTGGCCGCGCAGACCTGCCTGGGCGAGGCCAAGCTGATCCTGGACAAGAACATGACCCCGGCACAGGCGAAGGACATGGTCACCTCGCCCGCCGGCACCACCATCGCCGGCTACGCGGTGCTCGAGGAGGGCGGCTTCCGCGGCACGGTGATGAAGGCCGTGTCCGCCGCCGCCCAGCGTTCGCGCGAACTGTAGTCGACGAACTGCAGCTGAATCGTGCGGTAGTCCGCCGCCGCGCGATTCGCTAGAACGTCGGCCGCGCCGCGCCGATGGACTGCAGGAACGTCGACACGTCACGCATCTCCGGCATGTTGATGCTGTGCTCCATGCTGGGGTAGATCCTCTCGGTGAGCGTGCCGTGGGTCTTCCAGAACCCGCTCATGGCGTTCACCTCGTCGGGCGTGAAGATCGTGTCGGCGCCGCCGTGACCGTAGAACACCGGGGGAGTGAGCGTCTTCAGGCGTTCGTCTCCCGGGGCCTCGCCCGGCGCCAGCCATCCGGAGAAGCAGACGGCCGCCATGTACCGTTCGGGGTTCACGCGCAGCATGTGGCCGGCCAGCAGGCCGCCCTGCGAGAAGCCCATCACCACCACGCGGCGGGATTCGTCGACATTGGCGGCCACCCAGCGGTCCACCGCCTCGGCCGCGGCCAGCGCCTGCTCGTCCAACGAGGTGCCCGACGGCACGCCCTCATGATCCCAGGTGCCGAACCACGTGTAGCCCATGCCGTATTCGATGGGCGCGCGCAGCGACGCGTAGTCGGCGTCCGGCGCGCAGAAGCGCAGCAGATCCGGCAGATCGTACTCATTCGAACCCCATCCGTGCAGCAGCACGAACACCGGGGTGCTGGCGTTGCCGCGGATGCGGGTCAGAGCCTTGGTGATGTCCATCAGTCATCCTTCGTTGGTTGTGATCGTTCGGCCGTGATCCCACGGTCGTGTTCGGTCACGGACCGTCGTCCGCCGGATCGACGATCGGCCGTCCCGGTATGTGATATGTCCGCCACCTGACTTCAGGGTATGGCCGCGAGCAGACGAACGGTTTCGAACAGTCCATAACTTCTACGTATAGCCGTCGCGTTGTCAAGCGCCATGAAACGGTATTACATGGATATATTGCATGATTCGCGGGGCGTGCCATGACGGCCCGGCCCGCGCCGACCGACCAGAAACCCGACCAGAAAAAGGAACGATCCCATGAGCGCAACGGCTTTGGAACAGAGCCTGCTGGACCACTACCGGTGGTTCCACCGGCATCCGGAACCGTCATACGAGGAGCACGCCACCACCGAACATATCCGTCGGATACTGGAGGAGCAGGGCATCGAGATCCTGAAGACCGGTCTGAAGACCGGCCTGATCGCCATCATCCGCGGCGGACGGCCCGGCCCGGTGATCGCATTGCGCGGCGACATCGACGGCCTGCCGATCACCGAGAACACCGGCCTGCCGTACACGTCCGAACACGCGGGATACATGCACGGCTGCGGACACGATTTCAACCTCACCGTCGCGCTCGGCGCCGCCATCGAACTGCACGCCGTACGCGACGATCTCGCCGGCACCATCAAGGTGATCTTCCAGCCGGCCGAGGAGGGGCGCGCCACCAAGGAACGCCCCACCGGAGCCGTGCAGGTGCTCAACACCGGCGCGCTGGACGACGTGCAGGCGTTCTTCGGCACGCACGACGCCCCCGGCGAAGTCGGCGCCATCTACATCAAGGAGGGCGGCACGTCCGGTGCCGTCGACAAGTTCGCCGTCACCATTCACGGACACGGCACGCACGCAGCCGAACCCACCAAGGGCGACGATGTGATCGTGGCGACGGCGGCCATCGTACAGTCGCTGCAGACCGTCGTCAGCCGCAGCATTGACCCCGTGCATCCTGCCGTACTGTCCATCACCCATCTCGAAGCGGGCAACACATGGAACGTGCTGCCGTCCGAAGCGTTCCTCGAAGGCACCGTGCGCACCACCGAACGCGTCGACCGGCAGATCGCCAAGGATCGGGCCGTACGCATCATTGAAAACACGGCCGCCGCCTACGGGGTAACCGCAAGCGTACAGTGGTTCTTCGGCTCGCCGTCCGTCGACAACAGCGCGCACTGGGCGGCCGTCGGCCGCAGGATCGCCGCCGAGGAAGGACTCGAGACCCGTCCCGGCTGGGCGGACCTCGGGGGAGAGGACTTCTCCTACTACCTCGACCACGCCCCCGGACTGTTCGTCCGCATCGGCGCCGGCGACACGAACGCGCCGCACGGCCCCACTTTCGCGCCCGACCCGCACGGCATCATCGCCGGCGTGCGCTTCCTGACGGCCATCGCCAAACGCGCGCTCGCGGAACTGGCCGACCCGACGGACGGCCATGCAGACTGTACGAACGAGAACGACTGAGGACAAGAAAAGAGAATCACACCCATGACCAACGGATTCCACACCATCGCCATCCACGGCGGATACGACTACCTCGACAACCACGACGCCGCCACCCCGCCGATCTACCAGAGCGCCGCATTCGACATGGAATCGGCCGAACGCGGCGACAGGCTCGCCGCAGGCGAGGAACAGGGCTTCTCCTACTCCCGCGTGGCCAACCCCACCATCGACGTGCTGGAAAAGCGCCTCGCCCAGCTCGAAGGCGGCGACGACGCGGTGGCCGTGGCCAGCGGCATGGCGGCCGTCTCGTTCGCACTGCTGTGCGCGGCCGAAGGCGGCGGACGCATCATCTCGCCCACCAACCTGTACGGTGCATCCGTGGACGCCATGGAAACGTTCTTCCCCCAGTTCGGCGTGCACACCGACTTCGTCAAGAACATCAACGACCTCGCCGAGGTCGAATCGAAGATCGGCCCCGACACGCGAGCCATCTTCGCCGAATCCGTGGCCAACCCGTCCACCGAGATCACCGACGTGGAGGCGCTCGCAGACCTCGCCCACCGTCACGGCATCCCGCTGATCATCGACAACACCGTGCCCACCCCGTACCTGTTCCGACCGATCGAATTCGGCGCCGACGTGGTGGTGCACTCCACCACCAAGGGCATCACCGGACACGGCAACGCGCTCGGCGGCGTGATCGTGGACGCCGGCCGCTTCGACTGGGCCGCCGGCCGCCACCCGCAGTTCACCCGCAAGGAGCTCGTTGTCAGTGACGAACGCAACGGCGTGCGGCGCAGCTTCGCCGACACGTTCGGCCCCAAGGCGTACATCCGCCGCGTGCGCATCAAGTACGTGCGCACCTTCGGCGCGGTGCAGGCTCCGTTCAACGCCTACCTGCAGCTCGTAGGCCTCGAGACCCTGCCCGAACGCGAAAAGCGTGAGGTCGCCACCGCCACCGCCATCGCCGAACACCTCAAGACCAATCCGCACGTGCTCAAGGTCAACTACTCCGGACTCGGCGACACCGACCAGCGCGACCTGGTGGCCAAGTACTATCCGAACGGCGTGGGCACGATCCTCTCGTTCCTTATCGACGGCGACGAGGAGCGTGTGCGCCGCCTGCTCGACTCCACACGCGTGTTCTCCTACATCCCCAACATCGGCGACTCGCGCTCGCTGATCGTGGACCCGGCCCGCATCACGCATCGCGAGGTGCCCGAGGAGTACCGTCTGCGCGCCGGCGTGACCGACAACCTGATCCGCCTGTCCATCGGCCTCGAGGACCCCGAGGATCTCATCGCCGACCTCGATCAGGCCCTCGCCGCCGCCTTCGCGGAGTGACGCTCTTTTCGGATCAATTCAGATCAATAAAAAACTCCCCTCATCCGAGGGGAGTTTTTGTATACGCGTGCGAGGTCAGAGGGTCAGTCCGTTACGCTGCGGTAGCGGGCCTTGCCGATGGTGACGTCGAAGGACTTGCCGGCCGGAACCGTGTACTGCAGTTCGGTGATGCCGTTGTAGTCGCCCTTGACGAATCGCCAGTCACGGCCGCCGCCCACGGCGAGATCGTAGTATTCACGACCGTTGTCGTCGGTGCCGTGCGTGCGTTCCAGATCGAACAGGTCTGCCCAGTGTGCGGAGATGCCGGCCGGGTCGGGCACCTCGAAGATCGCGCGACGGGTGCTCACCTCTCCAAGCGGGTGACGGTGCAGCAGGCCGCTGTTCTCGTAACGCTCCAGCTGCGTGGCCTCGTCCGCATCCCAGTCGATCACGAACGGGTAGCGCAGGCCGTGGTCGTCGCCCAGCAGCCACAGCAGCTGCCAGCGGATCTCCTCGCCGTTGGCCGTGGTGCGGTTGCCCGGCACGATCTCGCCGAGCTCCACGCCCTTGGAGCGCAAACGCTCCGCGGCCGCCTCGATGCCGTGCACGTGTAGCGCCGGACGGTAGAAGCCCTCGAACTCGGGCAGCAGCTCGCCGGCGTCGTGGAAGATCTGACCTCGCTGCGGGGTCTCCGCGAGCGCCTCCTTGCGGCTGTACAGGGTGAGGAACTCGAGATAGTTGTCGCCGAAGTAGGCGAGCGAGTTCTCGGTGCCGTGCCCCACGTGCTTGCCGCCGTAGCTGGCGGTCAGTCCCTGGTCGGCGAATGCCTGCTCGGCCTGCTTGAGATCGTCGACGAAATCGACCGTATGGTCCCATGTGAATTGCTGAGCCATGATTGCCCTTCCTGACGTTTACTTCGAGTTCGATCCGAGTGCGGTGGTGCGTTCCACGGCGGCGAGCACCGCGGACTGGATGGCGGCCGCAAAGCCGGTCTTGTTGAGCGTGTACGCCTGCGTGATGCCCACGCCGCCGGGGGAGTTGTTGATGTTGAGCAGCACCTGCGGCAGTACGTCCTTCTGCTTGAGGAACTCAGTGCCGCCGATGAGCGTGTCGAGCGCGATGGCCTTGGCGATGTCGCGAGGCAGTCCGGCCAGAACGCCGGCGTCCACGTACGCGTCGATGAAATGGTAGACGATGTTCGGCGGGTAGAAGCCGGTGATGATGTCGATCAATCGCTCCTCCACGTACAGCACCTTGCCGAACGTGTTGAGGAACGCGTCCACGTCGTCCTTGCTCGCCTTGGCGTTGAGCGAGGCGCCGCTGTAGCCGTAGTCCACGGTGGTCAGCGTGTTCGGGATGATGCGCACCACGCGCCACTGCTCGCCGAGCACGGCCTCCAGCTTGGCGATGGTGTAGCCGGCCACGATGGATATGACGGTGGTCTTGGCCGGATCGAACCGGTCGGCGATCGACTTGGCCACACCAGCCACGTCGTCCTGCGGGCGGACGGCGATCACCACGATGTCGGCGTCCACGCGGCTGTTCGGGGTGGCGGCCTCGGTGTTGTAGGTGGCGGCGAGATAGTCGCTGCGCTCCTGGGAGATCTCCTCGACGTAGATGTGATCCACCGGGTAGGCGTCGGCCTTGCGGCGCACCGCCTCGATGATGGCGGTGGGCATGTTGCCTCCGCCGATGAAGTACAGATTGGCTGCCATGAAATGAATCCCCTTTGCTGATCGGCACGATGTGCGCCGGTCGACGCAATGTGCGGAATCGTTCGGAAATGTTCTGTCGTTTACTTTCATACCCGAATATGTGCCGCCGCGACAGCGTTTTCGCCGATATAGCCTATAAGCGTTTTCGATAGGGGCTGCAAGACCTATGGGAAATATCGCCTCAATGAAGGGCTATAAGAAAAGCCTGTAATCAAAACGCCTTGTTTGGCTTGCATCGGGCCGGCAAGTGCGCTTTTCTTAGGAGCGTCGGGATGACCGAGAGCTGCAGACCTCGGATCGGACCGGGGGAATTTCTTGTTTTCACATCATCGCCGTGGGCAGTTCGACGCGGCGTACCATCCAAGAGAAGGACAATCATCATGACCGATCGCCGCGCAGTCTTCCACGACATCGTCAGGGGCACGTCCACCGTGCCGTACCTGACGGCCGCCTGGCAGCACCTCGTCGGACACGAGTACGGCGCCGAGACGTTTGCCGCCGCCTATGTGGACTTCGTCAAGACGTGGGATTGGGACTGGGTGAAGATCAACCCGCGCGCCGTCTACTACTCCGAGGCGTGGGGCTCCACGTACGACCAGAACCGCTACGACGGATTCGTGCTGCCGAAGAAGCTCACCAACGGTATCGACGTGCCGGACGACATCGAGAAGGTGACCCGACTGGACGTGCATGAGAGCGCGCCGTTCGCCGAGCATATCAAGGGCGCCGCGTTGATCCGCGAGCAGCTGCAGGACCGCGCCGTGCTGCAGACTGTGTTCTCCCCGCTGTCCGTGCTGCTGCAGATCGCCGACCTGCCGCTCTACCCGGGTGACGAGTACGCCACGCCGAATACCACGGTCAAGGCGCTGATCCTCGACCAGCCCGAGCGTGCCAAGAAGGCGCTGGAGAACATCGCCCTGACGCTCGCCGACTACGCGACCGAGCTCGTCAAGCCCGCCGATCAGGGTGGCGCCGGCGTGGACGGCGTGTTCTACGCGGCCACCGGCACCGTGAGCGAAGGCTACTTCGACAAGGCACAGTACGAGGAGTTCTCCGAGCCGTACGACCGCATCGTGATCGACGCGATCCGCAAGGCCAACCCCGATGCCGTCGTGCTGCTGCACACCTGCCGTGCCGAATCCCACCCGGACTGGTTCGACGCCCTGGGCGTCGATCTGATCCACTGGGACCAGTACCTGCCCGGCAATCCGAACATCAACGCCGACCTCAAGGCCGTGCCCGTCGGCGGCGCCAACGTGCTGCTCTTCAACGTGGACGGCGATCCCGAGGCCGTGGAGCGCGAGCTCGACGAGACCATCGCCCTGCGCAAGGGCAAGCCGTTCCTGCTCGCTCCCAGTTGCACCGTCTTCACCCCGGCGGGCCAGGAGGCGCTCAAGGAGCTCGCCGCCCACCGCGCCGTCTGATCATCAACTCGGTCGTGCTCCCCTCAAGGGATGCCGGCCGAGGACACGTCGCTCCCCAATTCCGGTCAGCTCCCCTCAAGGGATGCTGGCCGAGGACGCGTCGGTTCCCAATTCCGGTCGTGCTCCCTCCTAGGGAGGGAGCTGGCCGACGCAGTCGGTCTGAGGGAGGGCTCCCCTCCGGCCGACCAATATCCATCCGAACATCCATCAATCCATCCACCACCAATCCACCTTCATGAGAGGAAGAACCATGAACATCTGGAAGAAAGCACTGCGCAACGCGGCCGTGGCCGTGACCGTCGCCGGCACCCTGCTCGGCGTTTCCGCCTGCGGTCTGGGCGGCGACTCCGCCTCGTCGTCATCCAGCGACTCCGACACCGTCAACATCGGCGTGATCTACCCGAAGACCGGCCAGTACGCCGAATACGGCAAGCTGTTCCAGCAGGGCTTCGACCTGGCCGTCGAGAAGGTCAACAAGGACGGTGGCGTCAAGGGCAAGAAGCTCGGCCTCAAGTACTACGACACGCAGTCCGACGCCAAGCAGGACGCCGCCGTGGCACCCAAGCTCGTGTCCGACAAGTCCGTCATCGCCGTGGTCGGCGACTACGCGTCCCCGGCCTCGTCCGCCGCCAGCCCGATCTTCCAGCAGGCCGGTCTGGTGCACTACGGCTTCAACAACTCCGCCCCCACGTTCACCGACACCGGCGACCACGTGTGGACCCCGCAGATCGGACAGGACGTCTACCAGAAGGCCAACGCCGACATCGTCTCCAAGACCGCCAAGAAGATCTCCGTGGTCTACATCGAGAACGACTGGGGCAAGCAGGCCTACCAGTACTTCAAGGAGGAGGCCGAGAAGAACGGCACCCAGATCGTCTACGAGTCCTCCTATCTGCCCGACTCCACCGACCTGTCGCCGATCCTGATCCCCGCCCGTGATGCCCAGCCCGACGCCGTGGTCAACATCGGCTACGGTCCCGACGGCGCCCTCGTGGTCAACACCTTGCGCGACAAGCTCGGCTACACTGGTCCGTTCTTCGGCGGCCAGGAAACCTCCGAGTTCCTCGACAACGCCGGCAAGAACGCCGAAGGCACCATCATCACCGGCAGCTTCTCCGCCACCGGCACCAAGGACGCCAAGGCCCAGCAGTTCGTCAAGGACTTCAAGGCCAAGTACGGCAACAACCCGGGCAACTTCGAGGTGACCGCCTACCAGGCCATCATTGACCTTGCCTACGCGGCCAACAAGACCGAACCCACCCGCGAGGGCATCCAGAAGGCCCTGCAGACCGTGACCGACTTCCCGCTCTACCAGGGCAACGGCGGAACCTTCAAGTTCAACACCAAGACCCGCCGCGCCGACAACATCGAACCGATCCTGCTGATCGTCAAGGACGGCAAGTTCGTCCAGTACGACGGCGAGTGACCGCTGCTCGGTGCACGGCTCCCCTCAGTCCGCCGCAGGGCCGACTGAGGGGAGCCGCCACGTTCCATCCCATCCCCAATCCCGTTATTCCATCCATCCCCCACGAGGATTGCAATTCCAATGCTTGATACCATATTCGCCGGCCTGATCCACGGCAGCGCCTATGCGCTCGTGGCCGTCGGCATGTCGCTGATCTTCGGCGTGACCAACGTCGCCAACTTCGCGCAGGGCTCCATCGTGGCCGTCGGCATGATGACCGCATGGTGGCTCGGCACGTCCCTCGGCTGGGGCATCGTGCCCACCGCCATCGCCGTGATCGTGGTCACCGGACTGCTCGGCCTGATCATGAACGCGCTGGTCATCGCCCCGCTCGAAGGCCGCAAGCCCATCGCGGCCCTGCTCGCCACCATCGGCGTCGGCCAGATCCTGGACAACGGCCTGCAGATCATCTTCGGCACGCAGACCCGCCGCTTCCCCGAACTCCTGCCCACCTACAACCTGCAGTTCGCCGGCGTGCGCTTCGGCACCTCGGACGTGGTGATGGTGATCTTCGCCATCCTGTCCATGCTCGGACTGTGGGCGTTCCTCAAATACGGCAAGGCAGGCCAGGCCATCCGCGCCACCTCGCAGGACCCGCAGGCCGCCAGCCAGATGGGCATTCCCGTCAAGACCATCCGCAACCTCTCCTTCGTCATTGGCGCCGTGCTCGCCGGCGTCTCCGGCATCTTCGTGGGCCTGTTCAACACCAACATCAACCCGATGAACGGCGGCACGATCGGCATGACCGCCTTCGTGGCGGCCACCATCGGCGGCCTCGGCTCCATCCCCGGCGCCGTGGTCGGCGGTCTGACCCTCGGCCTCATCGAATCCGTGGGCATCTCGTTCCTCGGCGATGGCGCGCACGATCTCATCACCTTCGGCGCGCTGCTCATCATCCTCATCATCCGCCCGCAGGGCCTGCTCGGCGGCGACGACGTAAAGTCCGAACCGCTCACCGGCACGTTCCTCGGCGGCGGACGCCCGATCAGCCTTCCGTGGTGGGGCAACCTCGGTCTCGCCGTATTCGCGCTCGCCACCCCGTTCTTCTTCTCCGACTACCTGTCCGGCGTGGGCACGCAGATCGCCATCTACTCCATCGCCGCCGTGGGCCTGACGCTGATCTCCGGATCCGCCGGCCAGACCATCCTCGGCATGGCCGGACCGTTCGCCGTGGGCGCCTACGCGTCGGCCATCCTCTCCACCCGCCTCGACTGGCCGTTCCTCGCCGCGTTCCTCGTGGCCGGCGTGATCGCCGCCATCGCCGCCAGCATCCTCACCTTCCCCGTGTGGAAGCTGTCCGGCCATTACGTGGCCATCGCCACCATCGGCGTGGGCGCGGTCATGGTTGCCATCATCCGCATCTGGGAGCCGCTGACCAAGGGCTCGCTCGGCATCCAGGGCATCCCGTTCCCCAAGGTGTTCGGCCAGTCCCTGTACACGCAGCAGATGCAGTACCTGCTCGACGTGATCGTGCTGATCGTCACGCTCGTCATCGTCACGCGCATCCGCTCCTCGCATCTGGGCCGCGTGTTCGAGGCCGTCGGCTCCGATCAGGAGGCGTCCGAGGCGCTGAGCATCCGCACCGGAGCCTACAAGGCGCTCGCCTACGCGCTGGCAGCGTTCTTCGCCGGTCTCGCCGGTTCGCTGCTCGCCCACCAGTACACGTACATCGATCCGACCATCTTCAACTCGAACATGTCGATCCTGATCCTCACGATCATCGTGCTCGGCGGCATGAATTCGCCGCTCGGCGCCGTGCTCGGCGCGATCGTGCTCATCGGCGGCCCCGAGCTGCTTCGTGTGGCGTCCGACGCCCGCGTGCTGCTCTACGGCGTGCTGCTGGTCGTCATCATTCTGTTCCGCCCGCAGGGACTGTTCGCAAGGAAGGCCTGAACGACTATGACTTCGGTACATGATTCCACCCTTGATTCCGTTTCCATCGCCGAGGACGGCCACGACGCCCCTGCGGTGGTGATGAGCCCCGAGGAGCACCGCCGCAAGGTGCTCGAGGCACCCGTGGTGCTGCGCGTACGCGAGCTCGACAAGTCGTTCCGCGGTCTGCACGCCGTAAACAAGGTGTCGTTCGACCTGCACAAGGGCGAGGTGATCTCGATCATCGGCCCGAACGGATCCGGCAAGTCCACCACGATCAACCTGATCTCCGGGTTCATCACGCCCGACTCCGGCATCATCGACATCGATGACGATCCGGTCGCGGGCCTGCCCGCCACCGAGGTGTCCGAACGCGGCCTGTCCCGTACCTTCCAGAACGGTCGTGTGTTCGGCGGACTGACCGTGGACGAGAACATCAACCTCGGCTACCACAAGAAGCTGCAGGCGCAGCGTCCGTTCAAGAACCTGCAGAAGTATCCGATCGTGCGCTGGATTCCGCTGCTGGCGGAGACCGGCGTGGCGCTCATCCACGGACCGAAGACCCAGCGTGAGATCAAGGAGGTCGACGTGCGCGTCGGCCGCGAGGTCGACCGCTTCCGCGAACGTCTCGGCGATCGCCGCAACGATCTGACCTACACGCTCTCGTATGCGAACCGTCGTCGTACGGAGATCGCCCGCGCGCACATCTCCGAACCGAAGCTGCTGCTGCTCGACGAGCCGACCGCCGGCATGAACCAGTCGGAGACCGCCGAGGTGCTCGAACAGCTGCAGCACCTCAAGGCGCAGGGACACACGATCCTGCTCGTCGAGCACAAGATCGACCTGGTGACCGCGCTGTCCGACCGTGTGCTGGCCATGGACGGCGGCCGCATCATCGCCCAAGGCTCGCCCGACGAGGTGCGCACCAACCCGCAGGTGGTCGAGGCGTATCTGGGCAAGCGCAGGGAGACCAACCAGACGCGCAGCCACGGCCAGGTGAACGTGCTCGCCATGCAGAACGCCATCGAACACGACGGCGTGGCCACGGTGAACGAGCCCGAGCCGACTGCCGGCAAGACCGCCTCCGAATCGCCTGCCGACGCCAACCCGTTTGCCGGAACCGAGACCCTGCTGTCGCTGGACAAGGTCAACGTGTTCTACGGTCAGGTGCACGCGCTGCAGGACGTGTCGATCACCGTGCCCAAGGGTGCGATCGTCTCCCTGCTCGGCGGCAACGCGTCCGGCAAGTCCACCACCATGAAGACCATTCTCGGCATCAACCATCCCAAGAGCGGCACCATCCACTACGAGGGCAAGGACATCACGCACGAGTCCACTCGCCACCGCGTCGCCTCGGGCATCGCGTCCGTGCCGGAGGCCCGCCGCGTGTTCCCGCAGATGACCGTGCAGGAGAACCTGCTGTCCGGCGCCTACACGCGCACCGACAAGGTCGGCATCGCCGAGGATCTGGACTCCATGTACGAGCGGTTCCCGCGCCTCAAGGAGCGTCGCGGCCAGCAGGCCGGCACCATGTCCGGCGGCGAACAGCAGATGCTCGCCTTCGCCCGCGCTCTGATGAGCCGTCCGAAGGTCATCTGCATGGACGAGCCGACCATGGGTCTGTCGCCCAAGCTGGTGGAGGATGTGCTCGAACAGATCGCCAAGCTGCGCGACGAACTGGACCTGTCCGTGCTTATGGTCGAGCAGCAGGCCGAACTGGCGCTTACCATCGCCGACTACGGCTACGTGCTGCAGAACGGCCGCATCCGTCTGCACGGCAAGGCGTCCGACCTGCTGGGCAACCCGCAGGTGCAGGAAGCCTACCTCGGCGGCGCCAAGTGATCCGTTCCCTCCCCGTTGTGCTCCCTCCCTGGGAGGGAGCTGTCGGCGTGGCCGACTGGGGGAGGGATTCCGAATGGAAACGCACAATTAAGGGGGATATGTCATGACTGATAGCGAACGCACACGCGTGGCCGTGGTCACCGGCGCGGGCGGCGGTGTCGGGGGACGTCTGGTCCGCACGTTGGCCGAGGACGGCTGGCGCGTGCTCGCCGTGGTCCGCAAGGACGCCGACGTGCACGAACTCGACGCGATCGACGGTGTGCAGGCTCATCTGGTCGATCTGCTCGACGCCGAAGGCATCGAACGCTGGACCGCATGGGTGAACGAGCACGAGCCGGACGGCATCGAACTGCTCGCCAACGTGGCCGCCGTCGCCTCCGTGGGACCGGTCGAAACCGCCACCGCCGACGTCTGGGACACCGTACTGCGCACCAACGTGGTGGCTCCCGCCCTGCTCACGCGCGGACTGCTGCCCGCCATCCGCCGCACGCGCGGATCCATCGTGTTCGTCAACTCCGGGGCGGGGGAGCGCGCCATCCCCAACCATGTGGTCTACGCGTCGTCCAAGCACGCGCTGCGAGCCCTCGCCAACACGATCCGCCTCGAAGAAGCCGGCAACGGCGTGCGCGTGGGCACCGTCTACCCGGGCCAGATCGACACGAGCATGCTGCGCGGCATCGACGAGACCCTGGGCGTGGAATTCCACGGCGAGGACTACATCCGTCCGCAGACCGTGGCCGACGCAATCGTCTGGATCGCCGACGCGCCCGACGACGTACACATCACCAACGTGGACCTGCGCCCCCGTCAGGAGGTCTCCTCCTCGTTCAACGTGTGAGCATCGGTGTGAGCATCAGAACGTCAGACGCATTTGATGCCAGGGCACACCGCCATGCGTGGACGAGGACAATCCCTCGTCCACGAAACCCAGTCGTGCATAGAAGCCGATCTTCGCCTCCTTACACGTCAGCACCACGCCACGCCGACCCTGCGTCCTCGCCTCGTCGGCGGCATGGCGGATCACGCGTGAGGCGCACCCACGTCGCCGGTACGCGGGAATCGTATTCACCCCGAAGATCATCTGCCACGCACCACGCTCGTCATGCAATGACGCATCCGAGTACATCTCGTCGGCAAGATCCGGCACATCTGTCGTCATGCCATTCACGAAACTCACCAGTCGGCCATCGTGGCCGTTGCTACGTTCATTGCTGTCGTCATCGCCGTTGCCATCGAACAACAACCAGAAATGATTCGGATACACCGCCAGCCGCGCCCGAATATCCTCACGTGTGGCGGCCTCCGCGGGAGGGAAACACTCCGCCTCCACGGCGGCCAGCGCATCCAGATCGTTCATCACGGCATGCCGAATCGTCATCCCTATCGTCATTGCGCGTCACCCCACCAGTCCTCATCACTTTTTCCTATAACGCGCTATCAAATCCGACAACGCGGCCGCCCGTGGAACGGCATATAAATTTTACCGAATATGACACGGTTGAAAGCGAGTCCCGCTTGCGGTTATCTGATACTAACGAACTTTCCCCGCACATCCGTGGAACGAATCGGACCGTGCGGCAGACAACCGAAACAGACAGACGAACCACACACACCAGCATCGCGGCCGACACCCGGCGGCGACCGACGAAGGGAGCGGACATGGCACGATTCAGGACCCAGCTCGTACACGGAGTCAGCGTAGACGACAACGACACCGGCGCGGTCAACCCGCCGATCTACAACTCGTCCACCTACACGTTCGCCTCCGTGGAAGACACCCCGCGCTGGGACTACGCCCGATCCGGCAACCCCACCCGCGAATTCCTCGAACGGCAGATCGCCCAGCTCGAACATGGCTGTCAGGGCTTCGCATTCGCCTCCGGACTGGCCGCCATCCACGCGGCGCTCGCCATCTTCAAGCCCGGCGACCACATCATCGTCGGCGACAACATCTACGGCGGCACCTACTCCCTCGTCAACGAGCACTTCAACCGCTGGGGCCTGAAATTCCACCCGGTCGACACCACCGATCTCGACGCCGTGGAACACACCTTCGAGGAGATCGAAGCCGCCGGCGACCACGTCGAGGCCATCTACTTCGAAACGCTCACCAACCCGCTGCTCAAGGTCAACGACACCGCGGCGCTCGCCAAGCTGGCCCACGACCACGACGCCATCTCCATCGTGGACAACACTTTCCTCACCCCGTACCTGCAGCGTCCGCTCGACCTCGGCGTGGACATCGTGCTGCACTCCGCCACCAAGTACCTGGCCGGCCACTCCGACGTGAACGCCGGACTCGCCGTCGCCCGCACCCGCGACATCGCCGAACGCCTCTACTACTCGCTCAACCGCATCGGCGGCGTCCTCGCCCCCACGGAATGCGATTCGGTGCGCCGCGGCATCCAGACCCTCGCGCTGCGCATGGACCGCCAGCAGGAGAACACGCTGGCCATCGCCCGCTTCCTGCAGAACCATCCGGCCGTGGCCAGCGTGCACTATCCCGGCCTGTCCGATTCGCCGTACTACCATCTGGCGCTGCGCGAGCTCCACGGCTGCGGCGGCGTGCTCTCGTTCGAGGTGAAGAAGGGCGTGAACCCGGCCGACGTGCTCAACAACCTGCACGTGTTCCGTCTGGCCGTGAGCCTCGGTGCGGTGGAAAGCCTCGCCGAGTTCCCCGCCCGCATGACCCACTTCGAGGTGCCGCGCGAGGAGCGTCTCAAGCTGGGCATCAGCGACGAACTGATCCGTCTGGCCGTGGGCATCGAGGACGAGTACGATCTCATCGAGGATCTGCGTCAGGCGCTGGATCTGGCTGAGCGCAACGCCGCACGTCCCGCAGAGCGCAATCGCATCGCCGTGGACGCCGCCTCGTTCCAGAAGGCGTTCGACCCCGAGTCCGTTGCCGCATCCGAGCCCGATTCCGTGGATTCGACGACGTCCGTGTCGCAGTCGACCGTGCGCTGACGCGGCACGATTCTCAAAACGTAGGCTCCCCTCAGTCCACAGCACGACTGAGGGGAGCCTTAATGGTTATTACGCTTCGGCAACCGCTTTTATCGCTACGGCGGCGATGTAGTTGACGGGCTGGCTGAAGTTCGGCTGGAACAGCAGATCCACGTTCGCCAGCTGATCGATCGTGAACCCGGCCTGAATGGCGATCGACACGGCATTGGCCGCCTGCGCCACGTCAGACTGACGGGACAGGAACTGCGCACCCTTGACCACGCGCGTCTCGGGATCCCACGTGAGCGTGCAGGTGACCGGCGTGGTGGTGAGCATGAAATCGGGGCGGAAGTCCTGCGTGAGCGTGGTGGACCGCGTGGTCACGCCGCGCGCCTCCGCACCGCCCTGCGTCAGACCGGTGGCCGCCATCGACAGGTCGTACAGCTGCACCGCGCTCGTGGCCTGCGTACCCATGTACTTCTGCGTCGGCTCCACAATGTTCGCGCCCACCAGCAGCGCCTGACGCACCGCGTTCGTAGCCAACGGAATGTAGTCGTACGTGCCGGTCGGGTTGTAGAACACGGTGGCGGAGTCGCCGGCCGCGAATACGTCCTGCGACGGTTCGGACTCGCCGCTGATCGTGGCGCGCATGTACTCGTCGGTCGTGATCGCACCGTTCGGCAGCATGTTCAGCTGACCGTCGAACAGGTCGGTGCGCGGCAGGAATCCGGCGCCCATGATCGCGCAGTCCACCGTGTATTCGCCGGCGGACGTCACCACGGTCACGCCCTCGCCGTTCTCGCCGAGACGGAACTCGGTGACCATCTGGCCCAACGCCAGCGTCACGCCATGATCGGTGAACGCCTGCTCCACCACGTCGCTGATCGGCTTATCGAAGTTCTTCGCCAACACCCGGTCGAGGCCGTCGATCAGCACCGACTTGACGCCGATCTCACTGAACTGCTCGGCCAGCTCCGCACCGATGTAGCCCGCGCCGATCACGGCCACGGACTTCGCATCCTTCGCCATCTCCTTGATGGCCAAACCGTGGCCCCAGTTCTTGCACAGCTTCACACGGCCGTCCTCCAGGCCCTCGGCCAGGCCGGGAATCGGCGGGGTGACCGGCTTGGAACCGGTGGTGACGACCAGCTTGTCGAACGAGAGCGTGGTCTGCTCGTCCGTCTCCAGATCCTTCGCCAGCAGCGTGCGGCCCTTCACGTCCACGTTGAGCACGTCGTGGCGCATGTGCATGTGCGCGCCCAGCTTGCCCAGCGCCTCGGGGGAGGAGTAGAACATGCGCTTGGGGTCGGAGACGTGGTCGCCCACCCATAGCGCGATGCCGCAGGACAGGAACGAGAGCGTGTCGTTGCGCTCGTAGACGTGGACGTTCCAATCGGGATGGGCCTGCAGAATCGACTGCGCGGCAAAGGTTCCGGCATGGGTGCATCCCACGATGGCTACCGTAGTCATGGCAAAACTCCTGTGTTTTGTTGTGTGTGTACCACAGACCACTATACGGGGGAGCTTGGGATGCGCCATGCGTGAAACGCCGTCATTGTGTTGCGCATCATCGGCGATATGCAGCACAACGACGGCGTGCTCCGCTAGTAGCGTGCCCTGCTATGCGGCGAGGAAGTCGGCCACGGCTGCCGCGTCCGCATACCCCTGACGGTACATGCGGTTGAGTCCCTCGTAGTTCTTGTGCAGCGTGGACAGGCCGAACAGGTCGGTCGGTGCCAGAATCAGCACACGGCCCTCGGCCTCGTGCTGCTTGGCCAATGCCACCTCATCGTTGTATAGCGAATACCGGTTGAGCAGCTTCTCCGCCGATGCCGGGTAGGTGCGGCGCAGAATGGCCGCCGGCCCCTTGTCCTTGCGCTGTTCGCGCAGCACGTCCTTGGGCCGGGTGAGCACCACCACCACCTTGTCGCAGCCGTCGTCGAACGCCTTCTGAACCGGCACCGGATCGGCGATGCCGCCGTCGAAGTACGGTACTCCGTCCACCACGTACGGTTCGCATGCCACCGGCACCGCGCTCGACGCCTTGCACACGTCGTAGTCGTCCTGACGAAAACGGCTTTTGGGGAAGTAGTGCGGCTCGCCGGTCTCCGCCTCGCACGCCACCACCTGGAAGTCCATAGGATTGTCGTGCGCGGTCTCGTAGTCGAGCGGATCCTCGCCGTCATGGTTCGACAGCGTGCCGTACACGTAATCGAGATCCACGAAATTATGGTCCTTCATGAAGTTGTATGTGCTGGCGTATTCGCGGCGGAACGCGTAGTTCGTGTAGAAGCGGTAGCAGCGGTTCTTCTGCCTGGACAGCAGGCACGCCAGGTTCGCGCTGCCCGCGGACACGCCGATCGCGTAGTCGATGCGCACGTTGTCCTCCAGCAGACGATCCACCACGCCCGCGCCGTAGATCGCGCGGAACCCGCCACCAACGTCGATGATTCCCGTCGTCATAATGCCTCCCCATGGCCGTGTTCTGATGCGGGCGCACATCTCGTCGGATGCGGTGCGCCCGAAACGTTGAGAGCCCATTGTAGGCGCGAGGGATGTCCTTGCGCCCGAGGCCGTCATATGATCATTCGCCGAGCAACGTATGCGACAGCGCCATGATCCGCGGATCATGATCGGAGTTCGACAACTCCACCGTGCCCGCATGCCGTTCGTCGGCCAGCGCGCCCAACGATTCGAGAATGACCTCCAGATGGTTCACCGTGCCCGCATTGCCGTCGATGATGGCGGTGCCCTCCGGCAGCAGCTCGCGGAAATAGTCGCGATAGAACACGAAGTGCGTGCAGCCGAGCACCACGCTGTCGATGGCGTGCAGATCGTACCGGTCGAAATAGCCGTGCAGCGTGTTCATCACCAGATCATGATCGTCCAGATGCCCGGATTCCACGATGCGCACCAGATCGGGGCACGGCTGCTTGAAGATCTCATGATCGTCGTCGAAGCGCTGAACCAGACGTTCGAACTTGCGTTCCCGCAGCGTCAACGGCGTGGCCGCCACGATGACGTGCTGACGGACGCCGTGGCCACGGTCGCAGGCCACCTTGAGCGCCGGCTCCATGCCGATGATCGGGATCGCGTAGCGCGCTCGCAGATCGTTGACCGCCGCCGACGTGGCCGTGTTGCACGCCACGACGATGGCCTTGACGCCCTGATCGACGAACCGGTCGCAGATGTCGAAGCAGAATCCCTTGATCTGCTCCGGTTCGCGGGTGCCGTACGGCGCGTGCGCGCTGTCGCCGAAATACAACACGGATTCGTTCGGCAGATCGCGCCTGATCTGCCTGACCACGGAAAGACCGCCAAGACCGGAATCAAACACTCCGATGGGTGCGTTCGACGTCATGTTCCAACTCCTTTTCCGCCGTGCGGCACGAACACTCACACCATAGCGTAGTCTCCCGCATTCGGTTCGTCTGTTCACTGCCATACCCTTGGGTGTCATGAGCATTCCACAGATTGTTTACAAGGGCCATGGCACCGGCAACGACTTCGTGATGTACGCCGACCCGGATGGCGTGTACGAGCCGACCGAGGACGAGATCCGCTTCCTTGACGACCGTCACTTCGGCGTGGGTGGCGACGGTCTGCTGCGACTGACCCACCCGCGCTTCGTCGCCGATCTGAGCGCGCAGCAGGTGACCGACCTCGAGGCGGCGGGCGCCGAATGGTTCATGGACTATCGCAACGCCGACGGCTCGCTGGCCGAGATGTGCGGCAACGGCACGCGCGCCACCGCGCTGTTCGCGCAGCGCCTCGGATACATGGACGCCCCCGGCGGTGAGCCGCTGCGCCTCGGCACGCGTGCCGGTGTGAAGGTGCTTACCTCGCTCGGTGAGGTGCCCGGACTGGGACGTAACGTGTTCCGCATCGACATGGGTGCGTGGAAGGCGGGCGAGTCCCGTGCCTTCACGGTGACGATCCCCGATCACGACGGCTCCGCCAAGGGCACGTTCGTGGACATGGGTAATCCGCATGTGGTGGCCGTGCTCGAGGACAGGACCGGCCGCGGCCTCGCCGACGATGCGACCCTGCCCGGCGTGGACGATCTGGACCTCACCCGCAAGCCCGTGGTCGACCCCGTGCTCGAATCCGATCAGAACGCCGAATTCGTGCGCGTGGACGAGATCGACGACGAACACGGCACCGGACGTGCCTTCATGCGCGTCAACGAGCGCGGCGTGGGCGAGACGCTGTCCTGCGGCACCGGCCTGTGCGCCACGGCCGTGACCCTGCGCAAGCTCACCGGCATCGGCGACTGGACCATCACCGTGCGCGGCGGCACCCTGCGCGTGGTCGTGGACGACGTGCACGTGGAGCTCACCGGCGATGCCGCGATCGTGGGCAAGGTGGAGCTGCTGTAAAGGCTGCTGTAGAAACTACGGAACGTTGAGAAACATGACGAGGCCCGGCAGATCGGTTCACATGATCTGCCGGGCCTCGATGATGATGATCGCCCGTTCGGGCGTTCGCGCCGCCTAGTCGATCAGTCCGATCGCGCCGCGGTCCGCGATCTGCGCCACCACGTCGTCGCTGGTGACGTTTTCGCCCATGATGTTCGGCTTGCCCGACGCCCCATGCCAGTCCGAGCCGCCTGTGGCGAGCAGATGCAGGTCGGCGGCCAAGCCAAGCAGACGCTGCTGCTGTTCGGGGGAGTTGTCGCGGTGAAACACCTCAAGACCATCCAGGCCGGCCGCGGCAAGATCGGCGATGTTCTGGTCGGACAGGATGTTCTTGTTGCGCGACGTGGCGGCAGGATGGGCGATGATGCTCACGCCGCCGGCGTGCTTCACCGCCTCCACCACGGTCTTCGCGCTCGGCGAAACAATCGGCACATAATACGGGCCGTTCTTGTTGATCGTCTTGGCGAACGCCTCCGAACGTGTGGCGAAGAAGCCCATCGATACCATGGCGTCGGCGATATGCGGGCGTCCGATGGTGGTGCGTTCGCCTTCCTTGACCTGATGGACGACGTCGTCCCAGGTGATCGGGAAGTCGGCGGACAGGTTCTCCACCATCTTCTTCATGCGGCGCACGCGATTCGTACGCGTGGTCTCGAACAGCTTGCACAGCACCTCGTCCTCGGGCGAGTACAGGAATCCGAGCATGTGCACGCAGATGCCGTCCACGTCGGCGGTGATCTCGGTGCCGCGCATGAGCGGAACGCCGTGTTCGCGGCTCGCGGCGACGGCCTCGTCCCATCCGGCCCACGTGTCGTGGTCGGCGATGCCCACGCCATGGAGGCCCCGGCGCTTCGCCTCCAGAATCAGGCCCTCCGGGGTTTCCGTGCCGTCGGAGTACGCGGTGTGGCAGTGCAGGTCCCAGCCGGGAATGGATTCGTTAGCAGTCATATGACTATCGTAAGCTGAGTGCGGCATATGTGCGTGCCACGTCGTCGGCGCGCGGTATGCGTGTCTTGATTTTTCATGTCGAAGCAGGGGGAAACCACCGTCATGGTTGCAAGCGAATATCTTGGCGCGCCTCGGGGGCGTCGTCATACGGCCGGCTGGACGTATCTGATTATGCTGCTGGCATCGGTGGTGGCGCTTGTCGTGTCGTTCGTGCTGTCTGCGGAGACGCTGCAGCTGGCGAGGGATCCGGGCAGTAAGCTCGACTGCGATCTCAACGCCGTGGTCTCCTGCTCCACCGTGGCGCAGAGCTGGCAGGCGGAGATCATCAAGTTCAACGGATTGAGTTATCCGAACGCGTTCTTCGGCATCGCCGCCGAGTCGGTGTTCGTCACCGTCGCGGTGATCGGTCTGATCCGCGTGGCGGTGCCGCGTTGGTTCGCCGTATGCACGTGGCTGGGCGGGCTTGCAGCGCTGATGTACGCCTACTGGCTGTTCACGCAGTCGGTGTTCGTGATCTACGCGCTGTGCCCGTGGTGTCTGGTGCTCATGTTCTCCACGACGATCCAGTTCATGGCGTTGACGCATGCGAGCGTGGTGGTGCAGGATCTGCCGCGGCTGGACGGACGGTTCGGATCGCTTCGTCGCGGTCTTGACTCGTATTACCGTCTCAATGCGGATCTTATGGTCGATGTGGTGTGGGTGCTGGCGCTGGTCGCCATCATCGTGGTGAAAGAGGGCCCGGCCCTGTTCTAGGGGCAGAAGGCGGCGGCTCCCCTCAGTCGGCTGTCGCCGACAGCTCCCCTCAGTGAGGGGAGCCTACCCTGTGAAGTCTGCAAGGTTCTGGCTCCCCTCTCCGAGGGGAGCTGTCAGACATAGTCTGACTGAGGGGAGAGAGCGGTCAAAAGGCTCAGCTCAGGGCTCCGAAGCCAACGGGATGCGTGGTCTCGGAACCGACGATGGCGTAGCCGATCGCGCTGCCGGGAACGACGATGCGACGGCCCTTGGTATCGGTCAGATCGACCACGGTGCCGTCGGCCACGGCCTTGCTGATCGCGTCGCTGACCTCGTCGGCGGACTTGTCGGTGGCGAAGTTGACTGCGCGGGCCACGTTACGGATGCCGATTTCAACGTCCATGTGATTCCTCCTTGGAATTGTGGATTGGCGAACGTTTCGCTATTAGGGGATTCTAGCGAGCGGTCTGCTGTTCTCCGGTCGCGCCACCGGACTCTTCGCTCTGGGCGTCAGCCGGAGCGTCGCCTGTGCCGGTCGGACCGGCCTGAGGCACGGCATCCGACGTGCGCGTGATGGGGATCTGACCGCTGCCGGTGTCGGTCGCCGCATTCACGCTGTCCTTGTCGATGAGCGAGATGTATCCGGCGGGCCGTTCCGTGTTCGCCGGCTGCGATCCCGTGGACGGCGTGGAGCTCGTGTCCGTGGCATCGCCTTCGGCCTGGGTGCGGTCCAGCAGATTGCCGTCGTCGTCGAAATCCTCGGGACGCAGTTTGGGCAGCGCCATGGTCTCCTCGTCCTCGGCCGGGTCGCTGGGCGGCTCCACGGGAATGGTGTTGGAATCCACCTGCTGACGCGACGAGTGCGGCTGGAAGCTTACTCCGGCAGCGGTTGAACGCAGATCGTCCCTCAACTTCCAGCGCTTCGGCGACGGGGCGGTGGAGGATCCCCGCGAGGTCTCCTCGTCGGGAATCGTCTTGTGTGGCATGGTGGAGTCGCTGACCTGCTGGTCGCCTCGGTCCGTGCGATTGCCCGTGCGGTTACGATCGTCGTCGAGTAGCGTGCCGACCGTGATCGTGGACGGGTTGCGGCCGGCACGTCCCTTCGTTGTCGCGTTCGCCTTGGAGGTACGGACGGAAAGCTGGTGCGCCAGACGTTCCACATGCGCCTTGAACTCGAGGATACGGTCGTTGTCGGCGCGGTCGAGTGCACGGATGAATTCGCCCACCTGCTCCATCTGCAGCCACAGGCTGGCGCGTAGCATGATCAGATCGTCCAGACGCGAGCCGATGAGCCGCGCGTATGCGGACAACACGTTGTTGCGCCGCTTGGAGTCGAGCTTGGCGAAGATCCACGCCAGATCGCGGGCCGGATCGTTGACCTGCATGTCGCTCCAGTGGTAGATCGCGTTGAGTCCCGTGCTGGAGAACAGCATGTCGCCGTCGTTGAACCCGCCGTGCACCGGGCAGGTGCGGAACGACCACAGTCCCTCGGTGGACACGATGCGCTCCCAGCTTGAGGTGATCTCGTCGGGAACGTGGCCGGCTTCCTTGAGTCGGGCGATCCACGCCACCAGCTGCTGACGGATTTGTGCGGCCGAGTAGACGGGGTACCCCTCCTTTTCCAGGAAGGCCGGACGCAGACGATGGATGGCGCCGATGGCCGTGCCCACCGACACGCACTGGCTTTCGGTGAGCTGGTCGAGCGGCGTGGCGGCACCGGGGTTGTGCACGGTGATCAGCACCGAGGCCGGTCCGGTGGGGCCGCGATCGCTGTCGCCGGGCTGGAACGCGACGGTGCGTTCCAAGGCGAAGCCGAGGCCGGCTGGTTCCTTGGCGCGAACCAGCGCGGACGATGCCTTAGCCCGGGTCAGCAGTCGCTTCTTGCCCGCAGCGGTGCTCGACACGCTGACGTCGAACTCGCGTCCCGCGGTGTCGGTCACCACGGCGACGTCAATATCGTCGGGGCCGGAAAGCAGGTACTGCTCGGATTCGCGCGTGCTGGCCACGGCGAGTTCGGGCACGGCCGCGGATGCCAGAGCTGCCAAGGTAAATACTGAACGTTTACTCACGTCTTCCACTCTAATGCACGATGGCTTTCATTTCCGTCAGGAAACCTGACAGAATGGAGCGTGTGAACATGAATGGCGAGAAAATCCTCGAAGGGCTTGATGACTCCCAGCTGGCTGCGGCGACGAGCATCGACGGGCCGGTGCGCATCATCGCCGGTGCCGGTGCCGGCAAGACGCGCACCATCACCCGACGCATCGCCTACGCGTGCGCTACGGGGCAATGGGATCCGGTCCGCACGCTCGCCGTCACGTTCTCCGTCAAGGCGGCCACCGAGATGCGTTCACGTCTCGCCGCGCTCGGCGTGCCCACGGTGAAGGCCGCCACCTTCCATTCCGCGGCATTGCACCAGCTTCGCCGCGCATGGGCGGATCTGAGCGAAGCGTATTTTCCGTCGATAGTCACGGACCCGCGCCAGCTCGCCGCCATCGCGCTGACCCGCGTGAACGGACAGGCCGAACCCGACGCCATGACGATCCGCGCATTGCTCGCCGAAATCAATTGGACCAAGGTCTCGCTTATCGCGCCACAGGACTATGCGCGTGTATGTGCCGCCACGCATCGTCAGCCTCCGGCCGGGCTCAGCCCCGACGCCATGGCCGACGTAATCGACGCGTATGAGCGGGAGAAGACCGGCCGAAACCAGATGGACTTCAATGACATCCTGCTGATGACCTGCCATGTGCTCGAACAGTTCGACCGGCCGGCCGCCACGATCCGATCGCAGGTGCGATGGATCACTGTGGACGAGTATCAGGACGTCTCCCCGCTGCAGCATCGACTGCTGAACTTGTGGATGCGTGGCCGCGACTCGTTGTGCGTGGTAGGCGACCCTGCGCAGACCATCTACTCGTTCGCCGGCGCCACCAGCCACTATCTGCTGCACTTCGGCGAGGAATGGCACAGACCGTGCACCGACGTGCGCCTCGACACGGACTACCGTTCCACGCCGCAGATCGTCAACTATGCGAATCGTGTGCTGTCGGCCTCGCCCCAGGCCCGTGACTATCTG
The DNA here is from genome assembly GCF_002234915.1 of Bifidobacterium vansinderenii. GTDB lineage: Bacteria > Actinomycetota > Actinomycetes > Actinomycetales > Bifidobacteriaceae > Galliscardovia > Galliscardovia vansinderenii. Next base: position 253,039 of record NZ_NEWD01000007.1, read on the forward strand.
GTATTGCGATCAGGACGGGAGACCGGGCGCCGCATGATGGTCACCGCATACGACAACGACGAGAAGGAGGCGACCAGTGTGGCCCGGCGCATCGCCACGCTGATCGACAGGGGAGTGAGTCCCAACGACGTGGCGGTGCTTATGCGCATCAACGCGCAGGGGCCGATGATTCGCGCCGCTCTGGGCAAGCTGGGCATTCGTTCGCGCATCCGCACGGAGTATGCGCAGACCGAGGCCACGCTGATCGATTCGTCATCCGCGGCCGCGCAGGCCGCCGCCGACGAACTGACCGCGCGGCAGGCCGGTCAGGTGAGCATCTCGACGATCCACGCGTCCAAGGGTCTGGAATGGAAGCATGTGTTCATCATCGGCTGCTCGGAGGGACTGATCCCGTTCGGATCCCCGGCGGCGGGGGAGGCCCTTGAGGAGGAGCGACGACTGTTCTACGTGGCGGTGACGCGAGGCGAGGACACCGTCGACGTGTCTTTCTCCTACGGCAAGGAGGCCGCCAGCCCACAGCGCCGCACTCCCAGCCGCTTCCTGCGGTAAGAGGCGCTGATCCCTCCCTCAGTCACGCTGCGCGTGACAGCTCCCTCCCTCGGAGGGAGCACGAAGATGTATGAGCTTGTGCTCCCTCCAGGGGAGGGAGCTGGCCGACGCAGTCGGTCTGAGGGAGGGATCGACGCCTACCGTTCTACCTACTTATCCTCCCCATCCGAAGGCGTGGAGTCGCCGGCGTCGGAGCCATCCCCGTCGCTGCCATCCTCGTCAAGCAGTTTGCTCAGCTCGGCATCCCAGTCGATCTTGGTGTCGGCCGCACCGGCGGGGGACACAGTCGCATCCGAACCGTCGTCGGTCGTACCGGCCGCGGGCTTGTCGCCCAGCGACGGCAGCAGATCCGGGTGGCCCCACTTGCCGTCGCGTCCCTCGGAGCCTTCGGTGAACGTGATCGACTCCCACACGTCGGCCGCCTCACGCAGACGCTTGGGACGCAGCTTAAGCCCCAGCAGCGATTCGAAGGTCAGCTCCGCGGGGCCGCCCACCGCGCGTTCGCGGCGCATCATCTCGCGCAGCTGTTCGATGTGCGGGATGTGCGCCATGCCGGCACGCCACACCACGCAATCCACCCAGCCGTCCACCAGGGCGAGCAGACGCTCCAGACCAGCCAGCGCCTCCTGCTGCTCCGGGGTGTCGGACAGTCCCACCTTGGCCAGGTTCACCGCGCCGGCGATCGACTCGGGGTTCATCATCTCCGCCTCGCGCAGCTGTTCCTCCATGGCGTCGAGATCGATGGAGATGCCGCGGGCGTACTTGCCGATCAGCGCCTCGAAGCGAGGCATAAGCCACTGCACCGCGGCGAACAGACGGGCGTGTGCCACCTCGTGCAGGGCCAGGAAGCTCATCACCTCGCCACGGTCGATCTCCAGCTCCTTGGCATACGCCGTGATGTTCTCAGGAATCAGCGCGCCCGCCGGGTTCTTCAGCAGCGCGATGCCCTGATCGAAGCTGCCGTGCACCTCGGTGGACAGGTTGCCGGCCGCGCCTCCCAGCTGCATGGCGAACGACGTGTTGCCGAGCAGCTTCATCAGCGTGGACGGATCCTTAAGATCGTCAGGGATCGGAATCGGGACCGGGCCGGCGAACATGCCGGAGATCTCGCCGCCCAACGCACCTCCCAGACGTTCGGAGATCACCGAGGCGAGCGCGTCGTTCATCGACTCGGCCACGGGGGCCGCGAACGACGCCCAGGAGGGCAGCGTCTTCTCCACCCACTCGCTGCGGGTGAGCACGTCGGGCTGACCCTTGACCGGGTCGAATTCGATCACGGAGTCCAGCCACAGGTTCGCCTCGCTGAGCGCACGGCGTGCGGCGGCACCATCCTCGGCGCTGACCATGGTCTGCGAGCCAGCGTCACGGGTCTTGTTCAAGGCGATGGACTGGGCGAGCTTGACGTTGATCGGCCCCTCCTCCATCGTTCGATGCACGTCACCCATGGAATTGAGACCGCCCGCGGTGAGCGCCTCGGCCAGGGAACGCACCTCGGAGGGCTTGGGCAGTCCCTCCACGCCCTGGCTCATGATCTGGTCGCGAATCGAATCCGGCAGGGAGGAGAACTGCTTCCATGCCAATTCCCCCTGAATCGGACCGAAGGATTCGATGAGCCACTGATGCAATTCGTTGTCTTCCATACCTTCACCATCGTTCGCTGGGCGCATGGCGTGCGCCGGGGTTCATTATCGTCAAGACGGCCCGGGTACCCTAGGCATTCGGGAAGTCTTTTGCATCCATAGTATTGGAGGTCTGCCGAACATGCACTTCGGACACGGCAAGTTCACCAAGAGCACGATGGTGAAGCGCATCGTGGCGTATTACGGGCTTGAGGGGCGGGGCCTGCGCTACTACATGGGTCTGATCGGCGTGCTGCTATGCGTGGTGCTGCTGTGCCTGCCCAGCGCCTTCGTGACCGAGGGGCCCGGCCCCACCCGCGACGTGCTCGGCACGGTCACGCTGGAGAACGGCAAGACCGCCCAGATGATCGTCATCAAGGGCGCCAAAACCCACAAGGACTCCGGCAGGCTGCTGCTGACCACGGTCAACAGCTACGGCGTCAACTCTCCGGCGATCAACGCGGAGGTGCTGGCCGCATGGCTCAACCCGCAGTCCGGCGTGCTGCCGCGCGAGGCGGTGATCCCGCCGAACCAGAGCGTGGAGGAATACACCGACAAGGCGAAGCACGAAATGACCGGCGCGCAGGATTCCGCGTCGTCGCAGGCGCTCGCGTTCCTGTCGTCTCAAGGAGTGGACACCTCGAATGTGAAGGTTTCCATGAACGTCGACGAGATCGGCGGCCCCTCCGCCGGACTCATGTACACGCTGGGCGTGATCGACAAGCTCACCGAGGCGGACGAGACCGGAGGCAAGACCATCGCCGGCACGGGAACCATCGACGACAAGGGCAAGGTCGGCGCCATCGGCGGCATCCGTCTGAAGATGATCGGCGCCAAGCGCGACGGCGCCACATGGTTCCTCGCTCCCAAGGACAACTGCAACGAAGTGGTCGGCCATGTGCCGGACGGCATCCGCGACGTGCAGGTCGATACACTCGCCGAGGCGTACGCCGCGCTGGTGAAGATCGGTCAGGGCAAGGGGGATTCCCTGCCGCACTGCACGGTCGGCTGACCGTCTCGCACGTCATCGGGTGCGCCGGACGGACACGATCGCGTCGATCGTGTTTGTTACGGCAATGTTCGTCGTGTATTGCTATGCTGTTCTCGTGGTTGAAACTACTAGGCAAGAGGCTGACGTATTTGGTTTCCATTCCGGCGACATCGTTCAGGAATGGCTATGGGATGACGACGTTGACGAATCCGTGCGTGAAAGCATCGAATCCGTCACCGGCGAGGATCTGGTCGACGAGGATTACGATTCCCCCGTCGACGGTGTGATCCTGTGGTGGCGTGACGGCGATGACGAGGACGGTCTGTCCGACACGATCATGGATGCGGTGGACGTGCTGAACGAGGGTGGCCCCTTCTGGGTGCTCACTCCGAAGCCCGGGCGCGAAGGAGCCGCGGCCGCCACCACCATCGACAACGCCGCCAAGACCTCGGGCATGAACGCCGCGACGCCGCAGACGCTGAATTCCGATTGGAACGCCGTCCGACTGCGCGCCTTCGGCAAGGGCCGCCAGTAGGCCTCGATACGATACGACATCATCCCGCCGGCACGACATTCGTGGATGATCCACGATTTTGTCCGACGGGATGATATTCTTTTATGGCACGCCGCGCCACGAGGCGCGGACGATGACCCGGGTGATTAGCTCAGTTGGTTAGAGCGCCACCTTTACACGGTGGATGTCGGGGGTTCGAGTCCCTCATCACCCACGATGAGAACCGTTGAGAATTCAACGGTTCTTCGTGTTTTCGGACGGTTTGCGTTCCGGTTTTCCCGGACGACGTCCGGCGCAATTGACCGCGCAATCACGTAATGTGGCTTATAGTCAAACCGGATGATCATGCGGCCAAGGAGGTCGATACTATGGCACGGAAGCCCGCGGCAGAGCGCAATAGCGCGACGATCGCTCGCGCAGGCAAGCGAAAGTGGGGCTATGACGTCGGGCAGGTGGATGCATTCCTGGAACGCGCCCACACCCTCTATGAGGACGACGAGCCGAAGATGAGCCAGGCGGACATCCAGAACGTGTCGTTCGCTCTGGAAAAGGACGGATACGTGATCTCCCAGGTGGATGCCGCGCTCAATCGTCTGGAAAAGGCCGTGGTCGACAAGCAGACCCAGTGGGACGTCACCCAGTTCGGCCGCGTGGCATGGCGTGCGGCCACCGAACAGTTGGCGCATAGCCTCTACGGGCGTGCCGACCGACCGGCCAAGAACCGGTTCGATCCTGGTGCATCCCGCCATCCCTCCTACGATCGCAAGCAGGTCGATCGTCTGGTCAATCAGGTGGTTGGCAAGATCAAGCGAGAACTCGGTGAATCCAAGGAACGTGAAAGCGACGCCGTACGCAAGATCGACGCCGAACTGACCTCCACCCGCGTGTCCAACATCATCTTCACTCAGCGCACCGGCAAACGCGGCTACAGCGAACGACAGGTCGACGCCTACCTCAACCGTGCCATTCAGGTGCTGGCCCGTCTCGAATCCTTCGCCCGGCTCGAGGGCACGTTGTTCCCGGCCTCCGCGGCGAACGACGCATCGGCCGCCCAGCCCGTGCAGCCGGCCGCCGTCTCCGTTGCACAGCCCGCACCTGTCGAGACACCGGTGGCGCCGATCGTGGCGGCCGCATCCGTTGCCGCGACTCCGGTCACGGCAACGACTCCGGAACAGGTGGCTCCCGTCATGGCCGAATTCGAGGACACTCGTACGGAACGTGAACGTGAACGCGACGACTCCTTCTACAATCTCCGCGAAGCCGAGACCGAGATCTTCAGCGGCGTGTCCGATACGGCCCCGGCGGCGGACACCCCTGCCGCAGCTGTGACGGGCTCCCTCAACGGCCTGATGAACTCCGCTGCCGAAAGGTCCCGGACGCAAACCCCCGCGGTGGCTCCGTTGTTCCCGGAAACCCAGCCGTCCGACGTCTCGTCCGATGTCTCACCGGCCCAGACCGCCAACGAAATGCCGACCACCGCGATCCCGCGTCCGGCCGACGAGCCCGCCCCGCAGTTCACCTTCGACGCCTCGGCTGCCACGCCGCCGTCGTTCCCCGTGCAGACGCCGGTTCAGACATCCACTACGGCCTCGCCGGCACCCGAGCCTGCGGCGCAGCAGTATGCCACGGAGGCTCCGTCCCAGTCCGCTCCGTCGTATGCCGCGCCCGCACAGTCGTACGGTTCCTACGGCTCTCCCGCCAGCGAGACCCCCGTGGAAATCCACCATGGGCGTCACATCAGCTACCCGTCCATCCAGTCGGGTGTTGTGGGGGACATTCCCGAGGAGTCCGTCACGACGCCGGCGGCAACGTCCGCGCCGGCAGAGACCCCGGCCCGGCCGGACCGGAAGGCCCAGACGTCGTCCGCATCGCATGCGTCCAGCCCCGACGACTACTTCTCCGCCCTGCTCGATACCAATTCGATTCCGGCCGTGGACTTCCACATCCCCAACCTCACCTTCCCCTCCCCGGACGACGACAAGGAAACGCGATAACACGTGCTTGATCACAACGCACACAACACACAGACCATGACCCCTTCATCTGATTTTCCCGATCCCACCCTGCCGAACGAGAACGACGACTGGCATCGCACCGTCGCCATCCTCGGCTCCACAGGATCCATCGGTACGCAGGGACTCGACGTCATCGCACGTCACCCCGAACGATTCGACGTCGTGGCTCTGGCCGCCGGCGGTGCCCACGTGGACCTGCTCGCCAGCCAGGCCGCACGCTTCCATGCCCGTTACGTGGCCGTGCACGACGAGTCCGCACTGCCCGCGCTGCGCGAGGCGCTCGCCCGCGAAGGCGCCACGGACGTCGAGGTGACCGCAGGCCATCAGGCCGTCATCGACATCGCCGGCATCGGCGTCGACGTGGTGCTCAACGGCATCACCGGCTCGATCGGACTTGAGCCGTCGATCGCCGCGCTGCAGGCCGGCTCCCAGCTCGCCCTGGCCAACAAGGAGTCCGTCGTCGCCGGCGGTCACCTGCTGTTCGATGCGCAGATTCGCGCCAAGCAGATCAATCCCGTCGACTCCGAGCATTCCGCCATCTGGCAGTCGCTGCGTTCAGGCACGCACGGCGAGGTGGAACGCCTCGTCGTCACCGCGTCCGGCGGCCCGTTCCGCGGCCGTCACCGCAGCGAACTGACCGACGTCACCCCCGAGCAGGCGCTCAATCACCCCACGTGGAACATGGGTCCGGTCGTCACCATCAACTCGTCCACCCTGATGAACAAGGGTCTGGAGGTCATCGAGGCGAGCCGCCTGTTCGACGTGCCGCCGGACCATATCAGCGTGACCGTGCACCCGCAGTCCATCGTGCACTCCATGGTGGAGTTCCGCGACGGCGCCACCATCAGCCAGGCCTCGCCGCCCGACATGCGTCTGCCCATCGCGCTCGGCCTGTCCGCGCCGTACCGTCTGGGAAACGTCGCCAAGCCGTGCGACTGGACCCAGGCCGCGCAGTGGACGTTCGAACCGCTAGACGACGAGACCTTCCCCGCGGTGAGCCTCGCCCGTCACTGCCTCGCCGCATCCGAGAAGCATACGGCCGTGCTCAACGCCGCCAACGAGCAGGCTGTGCACGCGTTCCTTGAACATCGTCTGCCCTACCTCGGCATCGTCGACACCGTGCGCGAAGTGCTCGACGAGATGGACACTGAACTGAGGAGTGCCCCCTTGTTCGAGTCCGTGGAGGAAATGAGCCGACTCGAGGAAACCGCCCGCCGACTGGCCGATCATCTGATAGACAACAAATCGTGACTGACGTGACTGAGACGAACGTGACTGAAACGAATACGACCGAAACCGTGGACGCCGCCAAGCCGTTCCGCAAGACGGGGGAGCCGTCCATCGCCGAATCCCCCCTGCACCCGAGGCGCAAGTCCCGCCGTATCATGGTGGGCCCCGTGCCCGTCGGCGGCGGCGCACCCATCAGCGTGCAGTCGATGACGAACACCGTGACCGCCGACGTGAACGCCACGCTCCGTCAGATCGGCGAGCTCGCGCAGGCCGGCTGTGACATCGTGCGCGTGGCCGTGCCCAGCCAGGACGACGCCGACGCGCTGCCCGCCATCGTGGCCAAGTCGCCGATCCCCGTGATCGCCGACATCCACTTCCAGTCGAAGTACGTGTTCCAGGCCATCGACGCCGGCTGCGCGGCCGTGCGCGTGAACCCCGGCAACATCCGCAAGTTCGACCAGGTGGGCCCCGACATCTGCAAGGCGGCCACCGACGCCGGCATCAGCCTGCGCATCGGTGTGAACGCCGGCTCGCTCGACAAGGCGCTGTACGCCAAGTACGGTGGCCCCACCCCCGAGGCGCTTGTGGCCTCCGCCCTCAAGGAGGCCCGACTGTTCGAGGACGTCGGCTTCCATGACTTCAAGATCTCCGTGAAGCACCACGACGTGATCACCATGGTGCAGACCTACCGACTGCTCGCCTCCAAGGGCGACTGGCCACTGCACCTCGGCGTCACCGAGGCCGGTCCCGCCTGGCAGGGCACCATCAAGTCGTGCCTCGCGTTCGGCGCGCTGCTGGCCGAGGGCATCGGCGACACCATCCGCGTGTCCCTGTCCGCGCCGCCCGTCGAGGAGGTCAAGGTCGGCTGCAAACTGCTCGAATACATGGGCCTGCGCGCACGCCACTTCGACATCATCTCCTGCCCGAGCTGCGGCCGCGCCCAGGTGGACGTGATCCAGCTGGCCAACGCCGTCACCGACGGGCTCAAGGGCATCACCGCGCCGATCCGCGTGGCCGTGATGGGCTGCATCGTCAACGGTCCGGGCGAGGCCCGCGAGGCCGACCTCGGCGTGGCGTCCGGCAACGGCAAGGGCCAGATCTTCATCAAGGGCAAGGTCATCCAGACCGTGCCCGAGGACCAGATCGTCGACACGCTGCTCGACAAGGCCCACGAGATCGCCGAGCACATGAAGGACCAGGCCGAGGCCGAGGGCCGCACGCTCGACGGCACCGAGCCCGTCGTCGTCCCGATCACCTCCGACGACAAGCACCATACCGCCTGACAGCCGTATAGAATGCGTGTCGTGCTGAAACGTCGGAAAACGAGAACGCCACAGCCCGGCGAATGGGGTTGGCTCAAACGCATGAAGGTCAGCGTGCCCATCTTCATCATCCTGATGGGCATCCTGATCTCCGTGTCGCACGCCACCACCGTGGAGTGGAACAACAACCCCATCGACCAGAGCGTCGACACGCTGGCCTCCGACACGGCCGTCACGTTCGACAACCCCGACGGTCAGACGCTGCCCGCGCTCGACACTTACAAGGTGGCGACGAAAAGCGTGTGGCTGGACCTCAAACGACCATCCACCGGCGAGGTGCAGCACGCGCACGTGCTCATCAGATACCCGAAGAACACCAACGCCACCACCGGCACGACCGACGGCACCGATTCCAGCAGTCCGACCAAACTGCCCGGCGTGGTGTTCATGCACGGCGCCGGCTACGGCACCGCCGACAACTCGTTCGGCGACGTGGCCGAGGACCTGAGCTCCGCCGGATTCGTCACCGCCACCGTCGACAAGCCCGTCTGGTCCACCAACGACATCACCCGCGACTATCCGGGGTCCGCGCACGCCTACGGTCAGGTGGTCGACTACCTGCGCTCCATGAGCATGGTCGACGCCGACCGTGTGGGACTCTACGCCACGTCGGAAAGCACGTGGATCTCGCCGTATCTGGTGCGCGACGACGGCAACATCGCCTTCCAGATCCTCCTGTCGCCCATGGTGCACACGCCGCGCCATGCACTCGGATTCTTCGTGGCACAGGACTTCGCCATCGTTGGCGCCAACCCCGGCTACCAGTCCATCGTCCGACGCGTGTTCAGCGCCGACACCGCGCAATTCGGCCTGACCAATCTCGACTTCAATCCCATGATCGCCGAAGGCTACTCCATCCCAACGTTCGTGGCCTACGGGTCCAAGGACGTGATGACCGCACAGGTGGACGGCGTGCGGTCGATCGAACTCATGGCCCGCCAAAGCGACAACTGGAACGTGACCGTGCGCAACTATCCCGTGGCCAACCATGTGATGCGACTCGGCGACGAGGCCGAGGAGGGCACGCCACTGGTCGACCGCTACGAACGCGACATGGTCGACTGGGCCGTGGGCACGTCACGCGGACTCAAGGAGACGTCCGCGTCCATCGCCGGCGCCACCATCTACCAGTCCATCGCCGTACCCACCAACCTGTACGGGCATACGAAACTCACCATCTACGGCGTGGTCGTGCACGTGGCCGCGGTGATCACATTGCTCGTGGCGTTCATCCTGAGCCTTATCGCACTGGAACGCAAGATCCGCTACATGATCGGCCGGCGCGGTCCGTCGCTCGGCTTCGTGCGCGGATACCAGCGCGTGCTCATCACCATATCCGCCACCACGATCGCCACGCTGCTCTTGTTCTTTGCAGGCGTCGGCCAGATCATCTGGCGCGTTGTCACGCTCATCTGGGGTGCGGCGCCGGAATCGCCCGGCATGATCTACTGGAGCTGGTATGCGATCCAAGTGGTGTGCGTGCTGGTCGTCTGGGCATGGTCTCGCGTGTTCTGCCAGCTGCTCAACACCGCCGCGCAGAAGGGACTATTGCGCACACCCGACGAATGGCGAGCCGACTTCGAGATCAAACGACTCACCGGCAAACCCGTGCTGCGCATCCGCGGCACCCACACCGGCCCGATCATCGCATCCACCAGACTTGGCGTCGCACTGTTCGTCGCCACCACGCTCGCCATGTTCTGCGTGCTGCTCGTCTTCGCCTTCTGGGGCCTGTTCGTCTACTAGCCAAACGGGGAATCCCGGAAGGAAGAAGCCACCAATGCCACTGTACAAGGACGAAGGCCTCGTGCTGCGCACCGTGAAACTCGGCGAGGCCGACCGTATCATCACCATCCTCACCCGAGACCACGGCAAGATCCGCGCCGTAGCCAAAGGCGCACGACGTCCGAAATCACGATTCGGAGCCCGACTCGAACCGTTCATGCGCGCCTCGCTGCTCATCGCCACCGGACGATCCCTCGACGTCGTATCACAGGCCTCCACGCTGGGCGCCTACGCCGACGGCATCGTGAACGACTACGACGCCTACCTCAACGCCAGCGTGATCGTCGAAACCGCCGACCGACTGTTCGCAGCCCTCGAGGAGCCCTCGCCGGCACAGTACCGGCTCGCCGTCGGCGCCATATCGGCATTGAGTCGGCATCTGCACGATCCGCGCGACATCAGCGAATCCTACGTGCTCAGGGCGCTTGCGCTCGCCGGCTGGCGACCCAGGCTCGACGCGTGCGTGGTGTGCGGCGAGACGCGCAAGCCCGTGGCGTTCTCCATCCCCGCCGGCGGCGTGATGTGCGCCACGGACCGCACCCCCGAGGCGCGGCGCATAGGGGAGCGGGGAGTGGCGCGCTTGCGTGCACTGCTCGCCGGCGACTGGGCCACACTCGATGCCGCATCCGCACGGGGTGCCGACGGGGGGAGCGCGGGCGCGGAGACCACCGTTTCGGCCGCCGCATCAGTTCCCACCCCCGTCGATCACGGCGATCTGGTGGAAAAATGGGCCGAATATTACCTAGAGCGGCCGATTCGTTCCGCGCGCTTGCTAGATTCGTAACCATGGCTTTTGAAAACGTCGATTACACGTCGCTCTCCATTCCCGCGGCACCGTTCTCCGATCCCTCGATCATCCCCGATTTCCCCAAGAACAAGGTCCCCCGTCACGTCGGCGTCATCATGGACGGCAACGGACGCTGGGCACAGCAGCGCGGACTGATCCGCACCAACGGCCACCAGGCCGCCGAGCCCGTGGTCTTCGACACCATCGCCGGCGCCATCGAAGCCGGCGTACGCTACCTGAGCCTGTATACGTTCTCCACCGAAAACTGGAAGCGCTCGCCGCAGGAGGTGCGCTTCCTCATGGGCTTCTCGCGCGAGATCATCCACCGCCGCGTGGCGCAGATGGACGAGTGGGGCGTGCGCGTGCGCTGGTCCGGTCGCCGTCCGAAGCTGTGGAAGTCGGTGATCGACGAGCTCGAGGTGGCCATGGAACGCACCAAGAACAACAAGACCATCGACGTGGTGTTCTGCATCAACTACGGCGGTCGCGCCGAGATCGCCGACGCATGCGCCGCCATCGCCCGCGAGGTGCGTGACGGCCGCATCTCCGGCGATCGTGTGACGGAGAAGATGATCGCCCAGCACCTGTACAACCCCGACATTCCCGACTGCGATCTGGTGATCCGCACGTCCGGCGAGCAGCGCACCAGCAACTTCCTGCCGTGGGAGGCCGCCTACGCCGAGCTCGACTTCGTGCCCGAGCTGTTCCCCGACTGCGGTCGCGAGGTGCTGTGGCGCTCCATCGACCACTACATTCATCGTGATCGTCGCTTCGGCGGCGTCAAGCGCTGAGTCGGATACTTCTGACTCCTTCGTGTGACTCCATGCGGGCGTCCCGCCGGAACCTGTCGGCAGGACGCCCGCATGTGTCGTCAGTAGCAGTCCCAGGTGTAGAGGACCTGGGAGAAGTCAAGGTGCCGCAGCTGGTCTGGGCGAATGAAGAAGTTCGCCACGCCGCTGTCGCCGAACATCACGTCATCCGTTGAATCGATCTGCAGCAGCATCGTGTCGGCGCCACGCCATATGGGGTCATTGGTGCGCGGATCCTCCTGCGTGAACAGCGGATAGCCTCCGATCTGGTGCCCGCCCCATGCCAGAAGATCGGCCAGCGTATCGGAGATCTCCGCCTCGTGCATGCGGTAGAAGTCGCGATCCCGGTCATTCATCGAACCAATGCACCGTTGCAGTTCGCCGTCGAAACGATGATCGGACGTGGTGATCGCCTGCGTGGCGAGCGTGGGCGCCAGCTGCAGCGTAAAGCGTTCGTTCGGGAATGGCAGATCGGTGTCGGACTTCCATGCCGGGTGGAACGTACGCAGCGGCGTTCTGACGTCCGGCACGGTGGGGAGGTACCGGATCCTCCACGTCTTCTGCGATTGAGGGTCGTCGAGATTCATGCCGTAGAGCGGGTCGTCGCCGGCGATGAAGAACTGCAGCAGGCCATGGTCGGGGAAATCGGGAAGATGCGGCAGCTGGCCGAAGTTGAGCTGGGCGAGCAGATACAGCGACTCGCCGGTCTCCTTGTTGCGCGGCGGTCGCATGCCCTCGGGAACGTAGAACGCGCCTCCGATCTTGGTGTCGAACACGGACGGTGCGGCGGCCGTCGGCGTGAGCTGGATCACGGGGGCGTCGGTCGAGTGCCTGATCATGGAGGCGATCACCTGCGCTACGTAATCGCTCAGCTGGGGTATGCGCGCGGTGTCGGCGTAGGCCTCGTCGCGCTGGATGCCGGTGACGGCGGTATCGATGGGGTTGTGAATTCCGTGGGCCAGCCCCTGTTGCTCCGCCGATGGCCCCTTACCGAATAACCTGTCCAGCAGTCTCATGGCACTCCTTATTCGAGATGACGATACAGGCGTTGCTCAGCGTAATCGTCATACGTTGATTTCGTTTGTCTGAATAGTGAAGAAGCGGTGTCAATCAACGCGCCACACACATATAGTCATCATGACTATATGTGGTATGCTCATATCTGATTTCGCACGGGACGCTGATTCACGCATGCACGTGGAACGCATTTGACGACCCGTGGCGACTACAGACGTGACATACCGCACACCATATGAGCAATATGAGGAAGGGAAACGACCATGAGCGTGGCTTCCGTCAATGAGATCATCGAACGACTGGGCGCGACCAGCACCTGCGACGCCGGACTGACCAAGGATCCGTGGACATTCGACACCACCCGGCCCACCTACGGCCCCGGCGCGTCCGCGCTCGACATGATTCCGAAGAACGCACCCCGCCAGCAGCCGCTGCCGGACGAATACCGCAACGCCTCCGACGACGAACTCCAGCAGCGCATCCGCGACGCCAAGGCGCGTCTCGGCTCCAAACTGCTGATCCTCGGCCACTTCTACCAGCGCGACGAGATCATCGTGCACGCCGACTACGTGGGCGACTCCTTCCAGCTCGCCAAGAACGCCACCCAGTGCCCGGACGCCGAGCACATCGTCTTCTGCGGCGTGCACTTCATGGCCGAAACCGCCGACATCCTCTCCAAGCCCGAACAGAGCGTGACCCTGCCGAACCTGTCGGCCGGCTGCTCCATGGCCGACATGGCCGACATCGACCAGGTGGAGGACTGCTGGCAACAGCTTGGCGAGATCTGCGGCACCAAGCCGGACGCCGACGGCCGTCAGCAGATCATCCCCGTCACCTACATGAACTCCGCCGCCTCGCTCAAGGCGTTCTGCGGACGCAACGGCGGCATCGTATGCACGTCGTCCAACGCGCACGCCGTACTGGAATGGGCGTTCGCCCGCGGCAAGCGCGTACTGTTCTTCCCCGACCAGCACCTCGGCCGCAACACCGCCCGCGCCATGGGCATCCCGCTGAGTCAGATGCCGCTGTGGGATCCGTACAAGCCGCAGGGCGGCGCCAGCAACCCCGACGATTACGCCAAGGCGAAGATGATCCTGTGGAAGGGCTTCTGCTCCGTGCACCAGCGCTTCACCGTGGACCAGATCGAACGCGCCCGCAAGGCATACCCCGGCGTGAAGGTGATCGTGCACCCCGAATGCTCCATGCAGGTCGTCGACGCCGCCGACGGCACCGGCTCCACCGCCTACATCGTCAAGGAGATCGCCAACGCCCCCGCCGGCGCCACCATCGCCGTGGGCACCGAGATCAACCTCGTCAACCGCCTGGCCGCACAGTACCCGGACAAGACCGTGTTCTGCCTCGACCCGGTGGTCTGCCCGTGCTCCACCATGTACCGCATTCACCCCGCATACCTCGCCTGGGCGTTGGAGAACATCGAACAGGGCAACATCGTCAACCGCATCACCGTGGACGACGACACCGCGCGCGAGGCCAAGGTGGCGCTCGAACGCATGCTGCGCGTCCACCCGTGATGCAAGCGGACTGAGGGGAGAACAACCGTGAATCCTGAACACAACATCGTCGTCATCGGCGCAGGCGTGGCCGGACTGTCCGCCGCGCTCGCCGTGGCCGGCACCGGCCATGATGTGGTCCTGGTGACCAAAACCGAGCTCGTGGAATCCAACACCTACCACGCGCAGGGCGGCATCGCCGCGGCCATCTTCGCCGACGACGATCCGAAACTGCACGCCAAGGACACCATGGCCGCCGGCCACGGCCTGTGCGAGCCGAAGGCCGTGGACATCCTCACACGCGAAGGCGCCGACCGCGTACGTGAGTTCGCCGCCGCCGGCGTGCGATTCGACCGCGACTCCGAAGGCCACATGCTGCGCGGACTCGAAGCCGCGCATTCTCGCGCCCGCGTGGTGCACGCCGGAGGCGACGCCACCGGACGGATCCTCGAACTCGACGTGTCCGCCATGGTGCGCGCGAACCCGCATATCCACATCATGGAGCACGCGTTTCTCAAGGATCTGATCGTACGGGACGGCGCGATCGCCGGCGTACGGTTGATGGTCGCCGCCGGATCCGACGATTCCCGCACGGTCACCGATCTTGCCGCGGACCGCGTGATCCTCGCCACCGGAGGCGCCGGTCGCATGTATCCGTACACCACCAACCCGCAGGTGGCCACCGCCGACGGACTCGCTGCCGCCCTGCGCGCCGGAGTCCAGACCGCCGACCTCGAGTTCTACCAGTTCCATCCCACGGCACTGGCGGTGGGGGAGCACTTCCTCGTTTCCGAAGCGGTGCGCGGCGAAGGCGCGATCCTGCTCGACGAACATGGCGAACGCTACATGACCGCCGTGGACCCACGCGCCGAGCTTGCCCCGCGTGACGTGGTGGCCCGCGAGAACTTCCGCGTGATGCAACGCCAGAACGGTCGCCCGGTCATGCTCGACGTCTCGCCGATGCGCAAGGAAAACCCCGACCTCGCCGCATTCCTGAAGCATCGATTCCCCACCATCGACGCCTACACGCGCTCGCTCGGCTTCGACTGGAGTCGCGAACCGATCCCCGTGGCTCCCGCCGCGCACTACTACATGGGCGGCATCCGTACCGATCTCAACGGACGAGCCAGCATCCCCGGCCTGTACGCGGCCGGAGAATGCGCCCGCACCGGCGTGATGGGCTCGAACCGGCTCGCGTCGAACTCCCTGCTCGAAGGGCTCGTATTCGGCCGCCGCGCAGGGCTTGCCGCCGTCTCGGACCCCACCGGCACCGCATGGGATCCGGTACCGTTCGCGAACTCCGCGACGGGAGAGCCCACCAACAACAATCCGATCATGCTGGATACGCCGAAGACCTCCTCCGAATCTCCGGCATCGGAGGTCTGGAACCGGGACCGTATCGAACAGACCATGTGGCATGACGTCGGCGTGCTGCGCGACGACCACGGCCTGTGTGATGCCATCGAACGGCTCGGATCCGCGCTTGCCGCCGCGAACACGGCCGAAGCCGACGCCACCGGATCCGGTGCGGTCACCGATCTCGAGAACCGCAACATGCTCACCGTCGGCTACGTGGCCGCAAACGCCGCGCTTGCCCGCACCGAATCCCGCGGCGCGCATGCCCGCACCGACTACCCGGACGCACGCGACGAGTGGGCCATGTCCACGGCCTACGTACTGCGGTAATCCACATCCGTCGAGTGCACTTACCAACCAAAAGGAAACCCATGCTTACCGAGCACATCATCCGCACCACCATCGAGGCGGCACTGGCCGAGGACGCCCCCGCCGGCGACATCACCTGCGAGGCGACCATCCCCGCCGACGCCGTGGGAACGGCCCGGCTGACGGCACGCGAACCCGGCGTGATGAGCGGCATCAGCGTGTTCTCCGCCACGTTCATCACACAGAACCCAGCGATCCGCGTCAGTTCCACCATCCGGGACGGCGAACGTTTCGAAGTCGGGCAGAGCCTCGCCGAAGTCAGCGGACCGGTGCGCGACATCCTCACCGCCGAACGCGTGGCGCTTAACCTCACGCAACGCATGAGTGGCATCGCCGCCATGACCGCGGCATTCGTGGCCGAGGTCACACGCGGCAACGCCCTGCCCAACGCCGTGACGCCGCGTCGATACGGGCACACCCGCATCGTCGACACGCGCAAGACCACGCCGCTGCTACGCCCGTTCGAAAAGTACGCGGTCACCTGCGGCGGCGGATACAACCACCGCTACGGCCTGTCCGACGCCGTAATGGTCAAGGACAATCATCTGGCCGCGCTCGCCGAACAGGGCATCGACCTGACCGGTGCGATCCGTCACATCCGCGAGCGCGTGGGCCACACCACACACATCGAGGTGGAAGTCGATCGACTCGACCAGATCCCGATGGCGCTCGACGGCGGCGCCGACACGATCATGCTCGACAACTTCTCACTCGACGACACGCGCACCGGCGTGGAGACGATCGACGGACGGGCGATCGTGGAGGCCAGCGGCAACATGACGCTCGACCGTGTGGCCGCCGTGGCCGCCACCGGCGTGGACATCATCTCCGTCGGCGCGCTCACCCACAGCGTGCGCAGCATCGATCTGGGACTCGACTATGAGTAGTGACGACGGCGAACTCTATCTTGACGCCGCATCCACGGAACCCGTGGGCCGCGACGTGATCGACGCCATGCTGCCGTTCATGACCGACGCCTACGCGAATCCGGCCAGCGTGCACAGGACCGGCAAGACCGCGGCCCAGGCGCTGGACGCGGCACGACGATCATTCGCCGCGAATCTGGGGGCGCGGCCCGACGACGTGATCTTCACGTCCGGCGGCACCGAATCGGACAATCTGGCGGTCAAGGGCATCGCGCTCGCCCGCATGGAGCGGATGCGGCGGGCCGCCACCGATGCCTCGTCGCTTTGTCCGCGCATCATCATCTCCGCCGTGGAACATCCGGCCGTGGCCGAATCCGCGGCATGGCTGGAACGGTTCTTCGGATTCGAGGTGGTGCGTGTTCCCGTGGACTCGACGGCGCGCATCGATCTTGAGGCTCTGGACCGGGAGGTTGCCGCTGCTCCTGAACGCACGGCGCTGGTGTCGGTCATGCTCGCCAACAACGAGGTGGGCACCATCCAGCCGGTTGCGGACGTGGTGCGCATCGCCCACGCCGCCGGGGTGCCGGTGCATGTGGATGCGGTGCAGGCCGCGGGTCAGATTCCCATCCGCATGCGTGACTGGGACGTGGACGCACTGAGTGTCTCCGGCCATAAGTTCGGCACCCCCAAGGGCCTGGGAGCGCTGCTGGTGCGCTCCCGCACGCCGATTGAACCATTGCTCAGCGGCGGCGGCCAGGAACGTGGCCTGCGTTCCGGCACACAGAACGTGGCCGGCGCGGTGGGGTTGGCGATCGCGTTGGATGGGTCGATCGCGTTCATGCGCGAGCATCACGCCGAACTCATCGCCTCGCGTGACCGTCTGATTCGTGGCGTGCTGGACGCCGTTCCGCAGGCCCGGCTTACGGGTGATCCGGAGCATCGACTGCCCGGCCATGCCTCATTCATCTTCCCCGGCGTGACGGGCGAGGCACTGCTGGTGGACCTGGACGCGCGCGGCATCGAATGCTCGTCCGGTTCGGCGTGCGCGGTGGGTCGTCACGAGATCCCACCCACCCTGCTGGCCATGGGACTGGAGCCGTCGGTGGCCAAGTCCGCGTTGCGCCTGACCTTCCGCCGACCGCTGTCCGATGCGGATGTGAACCGCACCGTCACCGCCATCCGCCGCTCCTGCACCGCGCTCGGTTTGTAGCGCCTGCTAGCGCCTATTTACGCGAGGAAGACAAAAAGGCTCCAACGGTATTTCCGTCGGAGCCTTGGACTTTCGGGGCCGGTTACTCGAGGCCGATGGAGGCGAGGTTGTGGGTGGTCAGGGCGCTGACGGCGAGGTCGCCGGACTCAGCGGCCAGCTTCACGGCACGCGGACCGTCCGCGGCGTAGCTGTAGGAGCTCATCGCCTGACGGCCATCGTTCACATACACCTCCACGGAGCCACGATCCACGTACACGCGCAGCTTGAGCTCATCGGCGGCCAGCTCGGCCTCCGTGAGCGGGGCCACACGGTAGCCGCGATCGCCGTAGGCGTTGGCCTGACGGTCGAGCACCACGCCGCCGATCTGATCGTCATAGGCCACGTACGTGTAGGAGCCGTCGGCGGTGGCGTGCACCTTGATGCCGGCGCGCTCGGCGGTGGTGTGCTTCAGATCGATCGTCAGCTCGATCTCCATGGCCTCCGCATCCTCGGCCACCACATGCTCGCTGCCGGACTTCACATTCACGGCGCCCAGATCGGTGCTGTCGGTGCGCAGTCCGGTCATTTCGGCGGCCGGCACAGTGTGGATGTCGCCGTCCTCACCAAGGTAGACCTCGCGCGGCAGGGTCAGCTGACCGCACCATCCCTCGTCGTCCAGCGGAACGGGCTGCACGAACGGGCTGAGCCAGCCGTACATGATCTGGCGTCCGCCCTCGGCGTCGTTCGTGTCGCCGGGCACGGTGTTGAACGACTGCGGGGCGTAGAAGTTGTGGCCGCAGTCCCACGGGCGGAACTCGGTCTCCGGCTTGAACTGTCCGCCGGGCTCCCACGTGCCGATCATGTAGCCGGCGTTGTTCACGTTGCGGTTCATGAAGCCGTTCTTCTTGGCGCCCATGGCGGAGAAGCCGATGACCCACTTCTCGTTGCCGTCCTTGTCGGTCACGGGGAAGAAGTCGGGGCATTCGAGCATGAACACGTCCGGATCCGGGTGCTCGAACAGCACGGTCTTGAACGTCCACTCGACCATGTCCTCGGAGGTGTACAGCCACATCTGACCGCGCTGCTCGGCGGAGCTCACGCCGAACGTCATGTACCACACGCCGCCGGTCTTCCACACCTTCGGGTCGCGGAAGTGCTTGAATCCCTCCGGGTTGTCGATGATCACGCCCAGCTTCTCGAAGTGGACGCCGTCGTCACTCACTGCCGCGCACTGCACCTCAAGGTTCTCGTCGGCATCGTCCACGCCGTTGGCCCAGCGGTGGCCGGTGTAGAAGATCCAGAGTCGCCCGTCGTCGCCCGTGGTGGCCGAGCCGGAGAACACGCCGGCGCGTTCGGCCTCGAGGCTGGGTGCGAGGGCGATGGGTTCTCGTTTCCAGTGGATCATGTCGGTGCTGGAGACGTGGCCCCAGTGCATGGGTCCCCATTGGGTGCCGTAGGGGTGGAGCTGGTAGAAGACGTGCCAGCGTCCCTTGTAGTAGCACAGGCCGTTGGGGTCGTTGATCCATCCGCCGTTGGAGGCGATGTGGAACTTGGGGTACCAGCGGTCGTTGCGTTCTGCGGCGAGCTTGGCCACACCGGCCTCGGCCTGGGCAAGGGCCTCGTCATGGTCGACGAATTCCCGATTGATGTCATTCATCGTTGAATGCCTTTCTCCCTGCAATCGTCAAACGATTTACGATTATAGTGGACGACACGAGGGCAGCATCTGTTTATGCAAAATTGTCCGAACATGTGCGGTTTTACGACGAATCGAACATTGAAAATGTCGTAAAACCGCATTCGTCCGGTGAAAACTTGACAGTGCCGGCCGCAGTTTCGCCCTGCACCGGATGCGGCCGCGCCCGTCAGTCGCGCCTCGCCACCGACTCCTTGCTGATCAGCGTGCAGTGGATCCTCGCGGGGGACTCGTCCAGCGGCGGCAGCGGCGACAGGCCGACGTCACGCGTCAGCATATCCGGTTTCGGCTCACGTCCCTCGATCATTGACACGAGCTTGAGTGCGCCCCAATATCCCATTTCGTAATGCGGCAGATCCACGGTGGTCAGCAGCGGGGCCAGCGTCTCGGCGAACACACGATGATTGTCGACGCCCACCACGCTGATGTCTCGACCGATTTCCAGACCGCGTTTGGCGGCGCACTGATAGACATACCACGCCCGTGCGTCGTTGAAGCAGAACACGCCGTCCGGTTCAGCGCGATCGAACAGATCATCCACCGCGTCGAGTGCCGGACGGTTGAACGTCACGCCGATGTCCAACGATTCGTCGTAGCCGAGCCCCGATTCCTCGAGCGCACGACGATACCCCGCACGACGGCCCAGATCGGCCACATATACGCGATCGCACGCGCCGATATAGGCGATCCGACGGCATCCCGCCTCGATCAGGTGCCGGGTCGCGTCGTATCCGATCGACTCCTCGTCGGGCACGATGTACGGCACCCGTCCGGAATCGTCGATACCGTCCAGCAGCACGGTGGGCAGCTTCATCAGACTGTCGGGCACGACCGTATGCTGATCGTACATGCGCGCATACATGAAACCGTCCACGCCGTACTGACGGAGCGTGGCGATCTCCCGTTCCTCAAGATTCCTGTCGCCGTTCGTATTCACGGTGAGCAGCATGTAGCCCATCGCGCGAGCGGCATCCTGTGCGCCGAGAATCAGTCGCCCGGCATAGGGCGTGGTGGCGATCTCGTCGCTGACGAACCCGATGATCCGTGTCCGGCTGGTCCTCAGGCTCCTCGCCAAAGGATTGGGCTTGTAGCCCGACGCCTTCGCCTCCGCGCGAACCCGCTGCGCGATCTCAGGCTTGACTCTTCCGGCATCGCGATCGTTCAGCACCAAAGAGACCGTCGATACCGAAACCCCCGTACGTTCGGCAATCTCCTTCATCGTAGTCATAGTTACAACGTTATACCGCATTGCGCGGGGGTTCGGTAGCGAGGTATGGACTAATTCCGCTCTTCGTCCAGAATGTGGTCCACCAATTCCACCTTGCGACGAATCTGGCCGCTCACGCCCGGACGCATATCCATCTGCAGACTCACCTGCGTGCGATAGCCGTGATCATACAGTACGAACGCGGCGCGCTTGACCATGGCCAGCACGTCGTCGTAGTCGCCCTCGATATCGGTGCTCATCGCGTGGGTGCTGTTGTCCAGACCGGACTCGCGTATCACACGAATCACCTGCGCCACATACTCGCTCAGCTCCTCGCCCACACCAGTCGGCCAGATCGTCAGCTGAGCCATCGTATTGACATAGTCGGGGGAGTCCGGTCCCAGCAACACACCGCCCTGTGGCCGCGGCGCCGGCGCGTGCACGGCATCGCCCTTCACGCCCTTCCACGCCTCGACCAGCTCGCGCGTGGCCGCCTCGGGATCGTCGGCGCCCGCGATGGCCGACACCACGAACCAGCCGGCGGCACCCGCACGGGCCAGCGGCGCCACATCGGAAAGCTTCACGCCGCCACCGGCAACCACCGGGTAATCGCTGATCGCACACAGACGACCGATCGCCGCGATCGAATCCGAATCATCCGCCGCCTTCTCGATCAGCGTGGCCTCCGGCTTGGTGTCGGTGGGATGCACCGCACCCGCGCCGATGTAATCCACCACGCCGGCCGGCAGATCCTCGATGATGTCGAACAGTTCGGTGGTGTTCGCGGACAGGCCCACAATCGCATCCGGACCAAGCAGCCTACGGCACTCGGTGGCCGGCACATCGGTCTGCCCCACATGCACGCCATCGACCTTGATGCCCATGTTCCGTGCGGCAAGCACGGCATCCAGACGGTCGTCAATAAGCAGCGGCACTGTCTCGCTCTTGCCAGCGTCCGCGATTACCTGCGCGATGTCACGCGCCATGGCGATGATCTCGCCTGCGTCGGAATGCTTGGCGCGCAGCTGCACGATGGTCACGCCGCCACGCAGCGCCTGCGCCACCACATCGGTGACCGGACGGCCATGTGTATCGTCGGGGCCGAGCACCAGATAGGCGGAAATGTCAAGCACGTCACGCATCGATGCGTACGGGAAACGAGTGGTCATTGCATGCTCCTTGAATATATGAATGTCGTCGGTATCGTCAACGTCTCAGGCATAGATCGGCGACTGCGCGATCTCATCGGCCGTGGTGTTCCACAGGGCATCCAGGAACGCCGTCTGGAACGATCCCGGCCCCTCCGCCACACGTTCGGCGGCATCCGCGGCACGGTTGTAGTGCAGCGCCGCGGCCAACGCGGCGACCAGCGGACGCGCCACGCACGCATACGTGGCCGTCACGCCGCCCAGAGAGCAGCCGGCGCCCGTGATCTTCGTCATCCACACGCTGCCGCCGGGCAGACGGAAGTCGCGCTCGCCGTCGGTGACCAGATCCACGGCCCCCGACACCGATACCACGCCGCCGATGAACCGGGCGAGCGCATGGGCCGCGGGAATCGCCGCCTCGATCTCGTCATGGGCCTCCACGCCGGCGCGCGACTTGGAATCAGCGCCGTCAAGCCCCCAGATACCAGCCAGCGCGATCGCCTCGGACGCATTGCAGCGGATGATCGTTGGGGGCGTCTCGCGGAACGCGCGCAGGATGTCGCCGCGCAGCTTGCCGGCACCGGCCCCCACCGGGTCGAGTACCCACGGCAGTCTGCGTTCCACGGCGTCGCGGGCCGCGGCCGGGTATTCGTCACGGAACTCGGCGAGCAGGGTGCCCATATTGATATAGGTGGCCTTCGACGCCCCGGCCGAGTCCAACGCCCCGGCCTCCTCGCCGCTGTAGTGCATGGCGGCCGTGCCGCCCACGGCGAGCTGGGCGTTCGCCACGAAGTTGATGGTCACGAAGTTCGTCAGCGACTGGGCGAGCGGCGTGGTGTCGCGCACGGCGTCCACGGCCGCGGCGATCTCGTCTCGCAGCGGATCGTTCACGGCGATGTTGCCGGAACCGGGATCGAAACTCATGAAAAAATGCCTCCCTACGATGGTGTTGACCAACAGGTTCCAAGGGTCAGGCGCGGCGCCTTTCTCAACCCTTGCGGGTTCCCCTGCATTGTGCCATCGACGCTATGCCGTCGTTCGGACAACCCGCGAGCGGATCCGTCCGTCTTCGGCGGATGTTCTGTCAGCGCATACAGATAGACTCAAGGGCGCAAAACAAGACCCCAAACCGTTCAAACCAGAAGGTGCATTGTGGCTCAGTCCAAACTTGATGAAGTCGTATCCCTCGCGAAGCGTCGCGGTTTCGTGTTCCCCGCCGGCGAGATCTACGGCGGCACCCGTTCCGCGTGGGATTACGGCCCGCTCGGCGTGGCGCTCAAGGACAATATCAAGCGTGAGTGGTGGCGTTCGATGGTCGTCACCCGCCCCGACGTCGTGGGCGTCGACACGTCCATCATCCTGCCTACCCCGGTGTGGGTCGCGTCCGGTCACGTGGCCGTGTTCAACGATCCGCTGGTCGAATGCCTGAACTGCCACAAGCGCAACCGCGCCGACAAGCTCGAGGAGTCCTACGCCGAGAAGCATCACGACCAGCTGCCGGAGAACGGCATGGCCGACATCGTGTGCCCCGACTGCGGCACCCGTGGCAAGTGGACCGAGCCGCGCGACTTCAACATGATGCTGCGCACCCACCTCGGCCCGGTGGAGGACGAGAACAGCCTGCACTACCTGCGTCCGGAGACCGCGCAGGGCATCTTCGTGGACTTCAAGAACGTGATGACCTCCTCCCGTTCCAAGCCGCCGTTCGGCATCGCCAACATGGGCAAGTCCTTCCGCAACGAGATCACGCCCGGCAACTTCATCTTCCGCACCCGCGAGTTCGAGCAGATGGAGATGGAGTTCTTCGTGGAGCCCGGCACCGATGAGGACTGGCACCAGTACTGGATCGACGCCCGCACCCAGTGGTACCTCGACCTCGGCGTCAAGCCGGAGAACCTGCGCCACTACGAGCATCCGAAGGAGAAGCTCGCCCACTACTCCAAGCGCACCGTGGACATCGAGTACAAGTTCGGCTTCCAGGGCTCCGACTGGGGCGAGCTGGAGGGCGTGGCCAACCGCACCGACTTCGACCTGTCCGCCCACGCCAAGCACTCCGGCGAGGACCTGAGCTACTTCAACCAGGCCACCGGCGAGCGCTACGTGCCGTACGTGATCGAGCCCGCGGCCGGTCTGACCCGCTCCCTGATGTGCTTCCTCGTGGACGCCTACGACGTGGACGAGGCCCCGAACACCAAGGGCGGCGTGGACAAGCGCACCGTGCTGCGCCTCGACCCGCGTCTGGCTCCGGTCAAGGCCGCCGTGCTGCCGCTGAGCAAGAAGCCCGAACTGCAGAACGTGGCCCAGAACCTGGCGAACGATCTGCGTCAGAACGAGTGGATGATCGACTACGACGAGTCCGGTGCCATCGGTCGTCGCTACCGTCGTGAGGACGAGATCGGCACCCCGCTGTGCGTGACCGTCGATTTCGATACGCTCGACGATCAGGCCGTGACGATCCGCGACCGCGACACCATGAACCAGGAGCGTGTGGCGCTCGACAAGGTGGCCGACTACGTGGCCGCCCGCATCGGCGAGCACCGTACGCATGTGCCGCTCAAGCCGGTGTCCATGGGCGGCGACGCCTGGCCGGACAGCGTGCACATCCAGGAGGCCGGCGGCCTGTACTAAAGCGGCCGTCGCCATGCCGGCCGGTGCGAACGGTTATGTTCCGCGCTGGTCGGCATTGAGCGCATAGTGATCGTCGTGGCGTGTCAGCGCGTTCTCGGCGACCATGACATTTCATGACATACGACTGGTGGGGTGCGTCCCGAGACGCTTCCCGCCAGTTCGTTTCGTAGGCGTTTTCCGTAGATAGCCGGAAGACATCCGAGAAAAGGAACCATGGAAGCAGAAGCAACCGTCAGCAGCACTCCCGCCATCGAGTCGACCGAACCGGCCGTGACCATGCCTCCGGTGGATCTTGGACCTGTTCACGTCACGACGCCGGTGGTGCTCTCGCCCATGGCGGGCGTGACGAACTGGCCGTTCCGCGTGCTGTGCGAGGAGTACGGCCCCGACGGCCTGTACGTGGCCGAGATGATCACGGCGAGGGCCTTGGTGGCCCGTAATCCCAAGGCCCTGCGCCTGTGCCGCTTTGCGCCGAGCGAGAAGATCCGCTCCCTGCAGCTGTATGGCGTGAGCCCGGCGATCGTGGAGATGGCCGCGCGCATCGTGGTCGATGAGCATATGGCCGACCACGTGGATCTGAACTTCGGATGCCCGGTGCCCAAGGTGACTCGTCGCGGCGGTGGATCGGCGCTGCCGTGGAAGACCGAGCTGTTCCGCGAGATCATTCGTCGTGTGGTGAAGGTGTGCGCTCCGGAGAACATTCCGGTGACTGCGAAGATCCGTGTGGGCATCGACCACGAGCATGAGACGTTCCTTGAGGCCGGTCGCATCGCCCAGGAGGAGGGTTGCGCCGCGGTGACGCTGCATGCGCGCACCACGGCCGAATACTATGGCGGCCATTCTGACTGGAGTCGCATCGGCGAGCTGGTGGATGAGCTCGATATCCCCGTGTTCGGCAATGGCGACATCTGGAGCGCCGAGGACGCCCTCGCCATGGTGCGTCAGACCGGTTGCGCCGGCGTGGCCATCGGTAGGGGGTGTCAGGGCCGTCCATGGCTGTTCGCCGATCTCAAGAACGCGTTCGCCGGTTCCCCCGAGCGTGTGAACCCCACGCTCGGCGAGGTGGGACAGGTGATGATGCGCCATGCCACGCTGCTCACCGAGTTCTACGACGGCGACGAGACCATGGCCGTGCATGACCTGCGCAAGCACGTGGCGTGGTATCTCAAAGGGTTCCCCGTGGGGGGCGGCACGCGCCGCGCGTTCATGGAATGTGAAAACTTGGAGGATGTTCGTCGGCGCATCGACGAGCTTGACCCGAGCATTCCGTTCCCCGAAGCCGCGGAAGGCAAGCCGCGCGGCCGCGTACGCTACGCGAAGAAGGTCCATCTTCCCTACGGATGGCTGGATTCCCAGGAGCTGACCGAGGAACAGAGACGGGACGTGATCAGTGCGGACCCGTTGGACGCCTCGTACTGATCAAAAGCGCGTACACGCTATAAAATAAACACGTTTAGACGGTAATACTGCGATAGAGTTAGACATAACCGTGAGTGACAGGAGCATACAGTGAGCGACATTGCCCAGGCTGAGAACTTCAGCGATAAGACCCTCATCAAGGTCGTCGGTGTGGGCGGAGCCGGCGGCAACGCGGTGAACCGCATGATCGCGGAGGGCCTGCAGAACGTGGAGTTCGTTGCCATCAATACGGACGCCAAGGATCTGCTGCGTTCCGATGCCGATGTCAAGATCTCCCTTTCCGACGCCTCCAGCCGTGGTCTCGGCGCCGGTGCCGACCCGGAGAAGGGCGCCAAGGCCGCCCAGGACCACCAGTCCGATATCGAAGAGGCGCTCAAGGGCGCCGACATGGTCTTCGTCACCTGCGGCGAGGGCGGCGGTACCGGTACCGGCGCCAGCCCGCTCGTGGCCCGCGCCGCACGCCAGCAGGGTGCGCTCACCATCGCCGTGGTCACCCGTCCGTTCAGCTTCGAAGGACCGCGTCGTTCCGCGTCCGCGGACTCCGGCATCGAGAACCTGCGCAAGGAAGTCGACGCCCTGATCATCATCCCGAACGACCGTCTGCTTGATCTGTCCGATCGCTCCGTCAGCGTGATCGACGCCTTCAAGACCGCCGACTCGGCACTGCTCGCCGGCGTGCAGGGCATCACCGACCTGATCACCATGAACTCCTACATCCACGTGGACTTCTCCGATGTCACGGCGATCCTCAAGGACGCCGGCACCGCCCTGTTCGGCATCGGTTCCGCGCGGGGAGAGGACCGCGCCAGCCAGGCCGCGGAGATCGCCATCAGCTCCCCGCTGCTCGAGGCCAGCATCGAAGGTGCCCACGGTGCGCTGCTCAACATCGCCGGTCCGACCGACCTCACCCTGCAGGAGGCCAACGAGGCCGCCGAACTGGTGCGCGAGGCCATCCACCCCGAAGCGCAGATCATCTGGGGTCTTGCGCTCGACGACTCCTATGGCGACGAGGTGCGCGTCACCGTCATCGCCGCAGGCTTCGACGCCAAGAAGGGCGTGGAGAGCTACCGTCCGGCCGATCGTTCCGATGTGAAGGTGCCCCAGCTGCCCGAGCTGCACCTGACCAACGGTGCCGTGCAGTACGCGCAGAAGCCCGCCGAGGAGAACCCGCAGCCGGCCCACAAGCCGGCGGCTCAGGCCCCCGCTCATCCTCAGCAGGCCGCGCCTCAGCCGGTGCAGACTCCCGTGGCCCCGGTGAACCCGGTACACCAGCCGGCGCCGCAGCAGGCTCCCGCCTCCACGGCAATGCCGTCGTCCACGACCATGCCGGCCGTTCCGTCGTATGACGATGCCACGAACGAGCACGCCGCCGTCTCGCGCACTCCGAGGATCCCCGATTCCGAGCTGGGCGATCTGGACATCCCCGACTTCCTGCGCTGATCGATAGTACTGGAGGGTTATCATGGCCGGTTTCATGAAGAACGCGATGACGTATCTCGGCATGGCGGACGTTGTTGACGACGATGACGATGTCGTGCCCGAGGAGACCGTCGTGGACGAGTCTCCCTCGTTCGATTCGGATCGCAGTGTGACGCCGGCCGCCGCCCCCACGCCTACTCCGGCGGCGGCACCCAGCCGCACTCGCACCGCTCCGTTCAAGGGACAGCTCAACCGGATCACCACGATTCATCCCAAGTCCTATGAGGAGGCGCAGCTGGTCGGTCGCGCCATCCGCGACGGTGTGCCCGTGGTTCTGAACCTCACCGGTGTGGAGGAGAGCACCGCGTATCGCATCGTGGACTTCTCCGCCGGAGTGGTTTTCGGCGTGCGTGGCTCCATTGAGCGTGTGACCCCCCGTGTGTTCCTGCTTAGCCCGGCTCAGGTGAACATCAAGGTCGAGGAGACTCCGTCGTCCTCGAATTCCGATATCTTCGGCGCCTGAGCCGCACCGTCATATCCGCGCGGATTCCACGGAACTCCCAGCTCCCGTCCGTTTCCCATTCGGCGAACGGTCAGGGAGTATGGGACCGTCCCTGATACGGTGAAGGCATGAGTTTCGTTTTTCTTCTGCGCCTGCTGCTGAGTTTTCTGATCGACGCCTATATATTCGTGCTGTTCGCACGTATGATCCTCGATTGGGTACGTGTGCTGGCCCCTCGGTGGTATCCCAGAGGAGTGGTGTACTCGCTGATCGACGTGATCTACCGACTCACCGAACCGCCGCTGCGCTGGCTGCGACGCTACATCAAGCCGCTGCCGCTCGGCGCGATCTATCTTGATGTGAGCTTCATCGTGCTGTACTTCGCGCTGGTGGTGCTGCAGGTGCTGATCTGATTCCGTCCGGCCGGTTCGCACCGGCCTGTCCGACGGTTCCGATGAGGGGTGGGGAGTGACACCCCCGAAAGCCACGCGCAAATGGCGCAACGCCTAGACAGTCACGGGCTACGTGCTAGCATGGTTCCGATACGTAATTTCATAAGCTCCCTATGAGCTGAGAGTGAGGTTGGGATCTGCAATGGCCCTGTTGACACCGAATGATATTCGTAACCATATTTTCCAGACGGTACGTTTCAAGGAAGGCTACGACATCGACGAGGTCGATGACTTCCTCGATGAGGTTACCGAAACGGTGGAGGCGCTGGGAAGTCAGGCTGCCCAGTCGGGTTCCACCCAGTCTCTGGGACCGGATGTGGCCGCGCTGAACGAGAAGATCTCCCAGCTGACCAACGAGAACAGCCAGCTGAAGGATCAGCTGGCCCAGGCTCAGCAGACCGCTCCCGAGGCCAAGGCGAATGATTCCGAACAGGTGCAGGCCCTCGCCAGCCAGAACGCCCAGCTGAAGAGCCAGGTGGACCAGCTCAACGCCCAGATCGACCAGCTGACTGCCCAGTCCGCCAAGAGCGATGGCGCCGCCAGCCAGCTTGAGGCCGAACGTCGCCGCGCCTCCGAGGTCGCCAACCAGCTTCAGGCCGCCAACGGCCAGATCCAGACCCTGAACGGTCAGCTTCAGGCCGCCAAGCAGCAGATCGCTTCGCTCCAGCAGGCCCAGAACACCGCCAACGGCCAGAACAACGATCAGATCGCCGCGCTCAACCGCGAACTCGAGGCCTCCAAGGCCCGCGAGGAGCAGCTGCGTCAGCAGCTCTCCAAGGTCGAGCCCTCCACCGAGACCGGCAGCCTGCGCAAGATCGCCGGTGCCGGTGCCGGTGCCACTACCGAGCCCGAGCGCGCCACCGCCATGCTCGCCCTGGCTATGCAGCTGCACGACCAGTACGTCGACAAGGGCAAGGCCCAGCGTGATCAGCTCATCGCCGACGGTCAGGCCAAGCACGAGGACGTCATCCAGAAGGCCGACGCCTACTCCAAGCGCATCCACCAGGATGCCGACGCCTACTCGCAGCGCGTGCACACCGAGGCCGACGCCTACGGCAAGAAGACTCGCAACGACGCCGACGTCTACCAGGCCAAGACCCGCAACGAGGCCGACGACTACTCCGCCAAGACCCGCAAGCAGGCCGACGAGTACTCCAAGAAGACGCATTCCGAGGCCGATGCCTACAGCAAGCAGACCCGTGCCGCCGCCGAGCAGTACGATGCTCAGGTGCGCAAGGACACTGAGGCCGAGGCCAAGAAGATCCGCGACGTGGCCGACGAGTACGATCACCGTACCCGCAGCGCCGCCGACGACTACGCCCAGCAGGTCAAGGACAAGCTGTACACCGACTCCAAGGTCATCGAGGGCAACATCGAAGGCCTCAAGCAGTTCGAAGCCGAGTACCGTAGCCGCCTGACCGAGTTCCTCGGCCAGCTGACCACGCAGATCTCCGACACGAACAACTACCAGTCCATGCAGGACTTCAACGGCGGCAACCGCTGATCGTTCCCGACTGTATGACTGAGAACACTCCCGCAAGACGGCCGCGTACCCGCGTGGCCGTCTTCGCATGCGTGGCCCTGGTGGCATTGGTCCTCGACCGAATCACCAAGAACATGGCCCTTTCCTCGCTGAGCACCGACCACGACGTCAGCGTGATTCCCGGACTGCTGTCGCTGCGACTGCTGCACAACCCCGGGGCGTCACTGGGCATGGGATCCTCCACCACGTGGCTGATTTCCCTGCTCGCCATCGTCGCGTCGATCGTCCTGCTGGCCGCCGGCGTGATGACCACGGACCGGCGGTGGGCCGTCTGCCTCGGTCTCGCATTCGGCGGTGCTATGGGCAATCTCATCGATCGCGTCATGTACGCCACCGGATTCCTTGACGGCAGGGTGGTTGATTTCCTTAACTACAGCTGGTCCGTAGGCAATGTGGCCGACATCTGGCTGATGGTCGCCGGAATCGGTCTGGTACTGCTCATCGTCCTTTCCGTGCCGTTCAGGCCGATCCGGGAAGGAGCCGCCGACACCGCACCGCACGTACACGACAAGACGGAGGCGCGCTGATGCCCATCGTTCCAGCACCCGACGCCCTGATCGGCAAGCGTTTCGACGTGGCCGTGGCCAAGATGACCGGAGAATCCCGGTCCAAGGCCAGCGATTTGATCACGACCGGTCAGGTCAAATTGCTCGGCCGCCCCTGCGACCGATCGACCACGCTGCTCGCCGGCGACATGGTCGAATTCGACATCGTCAAGCAGGAGCGTCAGCCCGAACCCATCGCCGACGACATGGCCATCGTCTACGAGGACGACGACGTGGTGATCGTCGACAAGCCGGTGGGAGTGGCCGCGCACGCATCCGTGGGCTGGACCGGTCCCACCGTGCTGGGCAGTCTGTTGCACCGCGGCGTGCACATCACCGACTACGGCGCCGCCGGACGACAGGGCATCGTCAGTCGACTTGACGTAGGCACCAGCGGACTCATGCTCGTATGCAAGTCCGAGCTCGCCTACAAGGAAATGCGTCGGCAGTTCTCTGAACACGAGGTCGTCAAGACGTATCACGCCGTGGCACAGGGGGATCTCGCTCAGGACAAGGCCACCATCGAGGCGCCGATCGGCCGCGCCAAGGTGTCCGACTTCCGGTTCACGGTCACGCCGAGCGGCAAGCCCGCCGTCACGCACTGGGATGTACTCGAACGGTTCGGCGAGGCCACGCTGGCCAAGATCAATCTGGAGACCGGACGCACGCATCAGATCCGCGTGCACTTCTCGTCGATCGGCCACCCGCTGGTCGGCGACCACATGTATGGCGCCAATCCGAAGCTCGCCGAGGAACTGGGACTCGAACGCCAATGGCTGCACGCCATGGAACTCGACTTCCGGCATCCCCGCACCCGCATCTGGACGCATGTGGCCTCACACTATCCGGCCGATCTGCAACACGCGCTCGACGTACTGCGCGCACGTCACGCCAGTCGCGAGGACGGTGCGACGGACGACATTGCCCGGATATAACCCGGATATGAGCGAAACGCATCGGTCTAGTGTGACGATCGACGCCAATAGGGCTATATGGACTATATGAATGGTCCCGATACTCGCAGGACGACGTAGCCGAGTACGAGCAGACTGAGCACGATGCCGACGATCGCCATCCAGCCTCCTCTGGGCCGCAGCCCCGTCAGTTGGTTGGGTGTGCGGCTCGACACCACGCCGATGATGCCTGTGATCAGCGACAGCAGGCAGCCGGGCACCAGGAAAAAACTCAGCAGGGCCACCACGATCGCTTCGAGGGTGCCATATTCCGTATACGAGTCATGCCGGCGGAATTCCAGGAACAAGCCCGCGACGAACCAGACCGTCATCATGCACGGTACCGCGGCGGCGAACGATATGATCGAGCACACTGACCAGGGGCGGGGATTGGGAGTCGGAGCGGCGGCATAGGCGGCCATGCCAGGTTGCTGAGGCGCCGGTTGAAGCACCGGCTGAGGCGCTATGTATTGCGTGGAGGACGAATGCCGGAAGGGCTGCTCCTCGTTGGGCGCAGTACTGGGCATGTCAGTGCTCGGCACGCTGTTCGGCATGCCGTCGTCGTGAATGTACGCGTGTTCATGGTCGTTGTCGGGGAACGGGGTTGGGAAGACCATGGCTGGTCCTTTCGATGATTGCGTAGTCGTCTCTTGGGAATGGATCGGTCGATCCGAGGCTCCGTCGTCGGAACCGTCCACGCCATCGTCGCCCATGCGCGGACCGGGCCGCAAGATCCGCCGACCAATGTGGTCGAACGTAGGAAACGCCTGAAATCACAACGAAAATGGGCTCGCCGAGCCCGTGAGGTATGGTGGAATCTATGGCTGAATCGGGAAAGAACTTCGTACAACTGCACAACCATACGCATTATTCGCTGCTCGACGGTGCGTCGAAGATCCCGAATCTGGTGAACCGGGTCAAGGAACTCGGCATGCCGGCCGTGGGCATCACCGACCACGGCAACATGCACGGCGCATACGAGATGTGGAGCACAGCGGTGAAGGCCGGCGTCAAGCCGATCATCGGCATCGAGGCATACGTGACGCCTGAGACCGCCCGACAGGACAAGTCCCGCGTGCACTGGGGCACCGAGGCGCAGCGACGCGACGACGTCTCCGGCGGCGGTCTGATCACCCACCTGACCATGTGGGCGGAAACCGACGAAGGTCTGGTGAACCTCACCAAGGCCAGTTCCGTGGCCAACCTCGAAGGCCGCGTGATGCGCTACCCGCGTATGGACAAGGAGGTGCTCTCCACCTATTCGAAAGGCGTGATCGCATCCTCCGGCTGCCCGTCCGGCATCATCCAGACCAGGCTGCGACTCGGCCAGTTCGAAGAGGCTCTGCGCGCCGCCGGCGAGATGCAGGACATCTTCGGCCGCGACAACTTCTACATCGAGCTCATGGACCACGGTCTGAAGATCGAGACGCAGGTGACCAAGGACCTGTTGACCATCGCGAAGAAGCTGAACGCGCCGCTGCTCGCCACCAACGACTCCCATTACGTGCTCGAAGAGGACCGCGGAGCCCAGGACGCCATGCTGTGCATCAACTCCGGCAGCCGGCTCGACGACCCCGACCGTTTCAAGTTCGACGGCTCCGGCTACTACATCAAATCCGCCGAGGAGATGCGCGAACTGTTCAAGGAGCTGCCCGAGGCGTGCGACAACACGCTCGAGATCGCCGAACGCTGCAACGTGATGTTCGACGACAACGAGGACGGCGCGTTCATGCCGCAGTTCGACTGCCCCGAAGGCTGGGACGAGACCTCCCTGTTCCTCAAGAAGGTGGAGGAGGGCCTCGAGAAGCGCTACGAGGGCAACGTGCCCGAACACGTGTCCAAGCAGGCCGACTACGAGTGCGGCGTTATCTGCCAGATGCAGTTCCCCGGCTACTTCCTCGTGGTGTCCGACTACATCAACTGGGCCAAGGAGCACGGCATCATGGTGGGGCCAGGCCGAGGCTCCGCAGCAGGCGCCATGGTGGCCTACGCCATGGGCATCACCGAACTCGACCCGCTCGAGCACGGCCTGATCTTCGAGAGGTTCCTCAACCCGGAACGCGTGTCCCTGCCCGATATCGACGTGGACTTCGACCCCGACGGCCGCATGCGCGTGCTCGACTACGTGGCCGACAAGTACGGCCACGACAAGGTGGCCCAGTGCGTGATCTACGGCACCATCAAGACCAAACAGGCGCTCAAGGACTCCGCGCGCATCATGGGCTACGAGTTCTCCGTGGGCGAGCGCGTGACCAAGGCGCTGCCCCCGGCCGAGACCGGCGGCAAGGACATCAAGCTGCACGACATCTTCGACCCGAACGCCAAACGCTACGCCGAGGCCCGCGAATACCGTGAACTGTACGAATCCGACCCCGACGTCAAGCGCATCACCGAGGAGGCCATGGGCATCGAGGGCCTGATCCGCCAAACCGGTGTGCACGCCTGCGCCACGATCATGGGATCCGAGCCCATCACCAACACGTCGCCGCTCCTGGAACGCACCGACGGCACCGTGACCACCACGTTCGAATACCACACGTGCGAAACGCTCGGCCTGGTCAAGATGGACTTCCTCGGCCTGTCCAACCTTACGGTGATCCGCGACACGCTGCGCAACATCGAGAACAACGGCAAGGATCCGATCGACTACACCAAGATCCCGCTGGACGACGAGGAGACCTACAAGCTGCTCTCCCGCGGCGACACGCTCGGCGTGTTCCAGCTCGATGGCGACGGTATGCGATCACTGCTGCGCACGTTGAAGCCCACCAACTTCAACGATATCTCCGCACTCATCGCCCTGTACCGACCGGGCCCTATGAGCATGGAATCGCACACCAACTACGCCAAGCGCAAGAACGGACTGCAGAAGATCGAGCCGATCCACCCCGAACTCGACCAGCCGCTCAAGGAGGTGCTCGACGAGACCTACGGTCTGATCATCTACCAGGAGCAGGTGCAGTCCGCCGCGCGAATCCTCGCCGGCTATTCGCTCGGCAAGGCCGACGTGCTGCGACGAGCCATGGGCAAGAAGAAGCCCGAGGTGCTGGCCAAGGAGAAGGTGCCGTTCTTCGCCGGCATGAAGGAGCACGGCTACTCCGAGGAGGCCGCTGAAGCCATCTGGGAGATCCTGGTCCCGTTCTCCGGCTACGCATTCAACAAAGCGCACTCCGCCGCCTACGGACTGATCTCCTACTGGACCGCCTACCTCAAGACCCACTATCCGGTCGAATTCATGGCCGCCCTGCTGCAGGGCGCGTCCACCAACAAGGACAAGACCGCCCTCTACCTCGGCGAAGCCAGACGCATGGGCATCCAGGTGCTCTCTCCCGACGTCAACGAATCGGTCTACGAATACTCGGCAGTCGGCGACGTCGTGCGATTCGGTCTGGGCGCCATCCGTAACGTTGGTGAGAACGCCGTCAAGGAGATCATCGAGGAACGCAACAGCCCGCGCGGCAAGTACGTGAACTTCATGGACTACATCAAGCGCGTGCCGCTCGCCGCACTCAACCGCAGACTCGTCGAATCGCTGATCAAAGCCGGTGCGTTCGACTCCATCGACCCGAACCGACGTGCGCTCTTCCAGATCCACGAGACGGCCATCAACCAGATCGTGCCGCTCAAACGCAAGGAGGCCGAAGGCCAGTTCGACCTGTTCGCCGACCTCGACGGGGGAGACGACGGCACCGACGACGCGATGGGCGACGCCGACGTGCAGATCCCCGACGTGGAGGAATGGGACAAGAAGACCAAGCTCAACTTCGAACGCGAGATGCTTGGCCTCTACGTTTCCGACCATCCGCTCAGCGGCATGAGCGCCGTGCTCGCCGGCCTGCGCGACATGTCCATTGCCCACCTGATCGACCGCGCCAAGACCATGCCCGACCGTGAGCAGGTGGCGCTCGCCGGCCTAATCACCGGCGTCGATCGGCGTGTGTCGAAGAAGGGCAATCCGTGGGCGATCGTCACGATCGAAGATCTGGAAAGCTCCATCCAATGCATGTTCTTCG
Source organism: Bifidobacterium vansinderenii (assembly GCF_002234915.1). Classification (GTDB taxonomy): domain Bacteria; phylum Actinomycetota; class Actinomycetes; order Actinomycetales; family Bifidobacteriaceae; genus Galliscardovia; species Galliscardovia vansinderenii. The sequence continues at coordinate 288,493 of NZ_NEWD01000007.1, forward strand.
GCAAGGCGTACGAGTCGGCCGCCGCCGAAATGGCCCTCGACACCGTGGTGCGCATCCGCGGTCAGGTGGAGGTGCGAGACGAGACCGTGTCATTGCGCGCCACCGAAATGGAGGTGCCCACGCTCGAAGCGGAGGACGAGCGCTCGCTGGTGATCATGCTGCCCGAGGCGGCCATCGACCACGCCCATGTGGAGCGCCTGGCAGGGATCCTGCACCAGCATCCCGGATACTGCGAGGTGAAGCTCGCCGTCATGGACGCCAAGGGCGGGGTGACGATGCTGACGCTCGGCGACGGGTTCCGCGTCAAGCGCGACACGTCGCTGTTCGGCGAGATCAAGACCGTGTTCGGTCCGGCCTGTCTGGCCGCCGCCTGACGTCGTCTTCGCAGGCCGTGCTCGGCATGGGAATCGGTACGGACATGTCAGTCACATGGTTACAATGGCGCTCATGCGTGAAGAGGAAACCATGGAAAACACTGTACGAAACGACGCCGTGACGGCCACGGACGGCGGTGTCCCTGCAGGCGACGCTCCTGCGGACGGTCATGTGAAGACCGTCGCCGATCTGTTCGTCGAATGCCTGGTCAACGAGGGCGTCGAGGTGATCTACGGCATCCCCGGCGAGGAGAACATCCCGCTCATGGAGGCGATCGAGCGTGACGGGCGAATCCGGTTCGTGCTCACTCGCCACGAGCAGGGCGCCGGATTCATGGCCGCCACCTACGGGCATCTGACCGGCAAGCCCGGCGTGTGTCTGGCCACGCTCGGCCCCGGCGCGCTGAACCTCACCCTGCCGGTGGCGCAGGCGAACGCCAGCACCACGCCGCTCGTGGCGATCTGCGCGCAGGGTAGCATCGGACGTCTGTACAAGGAGTCGCATCAGATCGTTGACCTGGTGTCGGTGTTCAAGCCGCTGACCCAGTGGTCGTCGATGATCATGACGCCGGAATCCACGCCCGAGATGATCCGCAAGGCGTTCTCCATCTCGCAGCACAACCGTCCGGGCGCCACCTGTCTGGTCCTGCCGGAGGACATCGCCGAGATGCCGGCTCCGGCAGGAGCCAAACCACTGCCGCTGCCCAGGCCCACCCATCTCATGCCGGCCGACGACACGATCGACGAGGCCGTGGCGCTGATCCGCGAGGCGAAGCGGCCGGTCATTCTGGCCGGCAACGGCGTCACCCGCGCCCACGCGCAGGACCGTCTGCGCGAACTGGCGGAACTGCTCAACGTGCCGGTTGCCACCACGTTCGAAGGCAAGGGTGTGTTCTCCGACAAGCTGCCCAACGCGCTCGGCGTGGTCGGCTTCATGCACAAGGATTACGAGAACTTCGCGTTCGACACGGCCGACCTGATCATCGCCGTCGGATTCTCGATTCAGCAGTTCGATCCGAAGAAGATCAACCCGAACGACGACAAGACCATCATTCACATCAACACGTTCGTGGAGGATACGGACGCGCACTATTCGACGGCGCTCAACATCATGGCCGACATCGACCAGACGCTTGCCGTGCTGATCGGCCGTCTGCGCTGGGAGGGTATCACGTTCGGCGACTCGCATCCGGCGATCCGCGAACTGCTCAACCGCGAATACACGTCCTGCGCCGACGATGATTCGTTCCCGCTGAAGCCGCAGCGCATCGTGTACGACACTCGCCGTGCGGTGGATGACGACGACGTGGTGCTCGTCGACACGGGTGCGCTCAAGATGTGGATGGCGCGACTGTACCCCACGTACAAGTCCAATACCTGCGTGATCGACAATTCGCTGTCCACCATGGCGTGGACGTTGCCGGGCGCTGTGGCCGCGTCCATGGCTAACCCGGGCCGGCCCGTGCTCGCCGTGATGGGCGACGGCAGCTTCATGATGAACGTGCAGGAGATCGAGACGGCCGTTCGCTGCGGCTGCCGTATGGTGATCCTGGTATGGGTGGACGAGGCGTACGGCCTGATCAAGTGGAAGATGGACATCCACGACGGCAGCCACGAGTACGTGGACTTCAACAACCCCGACGTGGTGGCGCTCGGCGCGAGCTTCGGAGCCAAGGGCCATGAGATCGAAAGCGCCGACGAGCTCTACCCGGTGCTGCGCCATGCGCTGCGCTCCGGCAGCGGCGTGGACATCATCGCCTGCCCGGTGGACTACCGCGAGAACATGCGCCTCATCGAGAAGCTCGGCGACATCGACTTCTCCGGCTGAGACGGTTCCTTTCGTTTCTCCTTCCTCGGGTCTACGATGGTCCGGTTGACTGCGCGGACGGACGGTATGGACCACGAGAAAGGAGCGGCGCGGATGAGCGCTGACAGTGTTGAAACGAAGACGAACGGCGGCGGGACCGTCGGGCGGGCGTTCCGCGCCGCGTTCCCGCTGACCGTGCCGATCGCCGCGGGATTCCTGTTCCTCGGCTGCTCGTACGGACTGCTCATGCACGCCAAGGGATTTGCGTTCCTCTACCCGGTGTGCATGGCGTACTTCATCTTCGCCGGCTCGATGGAGTTCGTCACCGTGAACCTGCTGCTCAGCGCGTTCAATCCGATCGCCGCGTTCATGCTGGCGCTCATGGTCAACGCGCGTCACCTGTTCTATGGTCTGTCGATGCTCGGCAAGTACAAGAACATGGGGTGGAAGAAGCCGTATCTGATCTTTGCGATGTGCGACGAGAGCTTCGCCATCAATTCGAGCGCGAAGATCCCGGAGGATGTGGACCGTGGCTGGTTCATGCTGTTCGTGAACCTGCTCAACCGATGGTACTGGATCGCCGGCACGGCGCTCGGCTGGCTGGTCGGCGGACTGCTGCCGATCAGCACGCACGGCATCGAGTTCGTGCTCACCGCGTTGTTCCTAGTGATCTTCCTCGACCAGTGGATGGGCACGAAGGGCGGTCTGCGTCCCCACATGCCCGCGTTGATCGGCGTGCTGGCGTCGGCCGTGTGCCTGGCGCTGCTTGGCCCGGACAACTTCATGATTCCGTCCCTGATTTCCATGCTCGTGCTGTTCGTGGTGCTGCGTCCTTGGCTGGACGAGCTCAAGACCGGCGACGGCGGAGCGGATGATGGCGGAAGCGGCGCGAAGACCAATGACGAGGACCGTGAGAGCCATGACAATCGCGACCGTGACAATGTGGAGGTGACGGCATGACCATGACCGTATGGCAGAGCGTGATCACCATCGCCGTGGTGGTGATCGGCACCATGATCACCCGATTCCTGCCGTTCATCGTCTTCCCGGAGTCCAAGCAGCCGCCGCGTTTCATCGACTATCTGGGTCGCGTGCTGCCTTTCGCCATGACCGGTCTGCTCGTCGTGTACTCACTCAAGGACGTGACGCCCATGAGCGGCAGCCACGGGATTCCCGAGCTCATCGCCATGGCCGTGATCGTGGCCCTGCACGCATGGAAGCGCAATATGCTGCTCTCGATCGCCGGCGGCACCATCCTCTACATGGTCCTCGTCCAGCTCGTCTTCGTATAGGGGACCGGGCAAACGACGGTTTGACGTCAAGTCAGGAAATTCTCGACCAACGCGATCATGGTGTCTTTCTCCGTTGGAGCGGATAGGGCGATCATCAATGTCATGGCGGTGAGCGCATTGCCCTCCACCAGAAGCTTGTCGCCATCCCGTAGGATGCCGTTCCGGTCGAGGAAGTAGACGAACAATGCGGCGGCACAACGTTTGTTGCCGTCCGAGAATGGATGATCCTTGACGATCTGATACAGTAGGTTCGCCGCTTTGCATTGCGTTGACCGGTACAGTTCTTCTCCGGAGAATGTTTGATACAGTCCGGTGACAATACCCTGGAATGAGCCGTTGCGCTCACGGCCGAACAGATCGGACTGCGTATAGAACGGCATTGATCTAACGAATGACATGGCATCCTCATAGGTGAGACGCCAATGGGATTCATCGCCCTTGGGGGAGAGGATCTCCCCGGTGTCATACTCGTTGAGCAGTTCAAGACTGGGCAGATACTGATTGAGGATTTCCGCGGTACCGGCGATTTCCGGTTCGCTGGAGCGTTGCAGTACCTTGACCACGGTTCGAAGCGCGTCGAGACGCTGCCGGTTGATGGTGTAGCCCTCGATCAGATGCCGCTTGAGTACGGAATTCGCCCAGCGACGGAAATACACGCCCTCCTTGGACTTCACGCGATACCCGACGGAGAGGACCATGTCGAGGTTGTAGTGAGAGACCTGATAGGTTTTGCCATCCGTAGCAGTTAGTGCAAAATTTGCACTAACTGGAAGGCCTTGCAATTCTTCGGTTTGTGCATTCTTGATATGCCGTCGGATGGTCGTCACGTCGCGTCCGAACAGCAGCGCCATCTGCTGTTGCGTCAGCCATACGGTGTCTTGATCGACTTTCACGTCAAGATGCACGGTGTGATCCGTGCTTTCGTAGAGTTCGATCTGTTGCTTCAGTTCCTCGGCGGTCATGATTGCTCCTTTGCATGATTCTCCTAGACGTTGCCGGCTTCCGTTTGACCTTACGCGGTGGTAACGCAAGCGGTATCTGACGGCGACGCATATATAGAATATATGTTCTATAGTATATCAGATACTTTACTTTTTGTCGAACGAATGTACTAAAAAGTATTTTGTCCTATTGCGGTGATTCGCCAACCCGCCTACTGTCTGTCGGGTCAGTGGGAAAGTTGTTCGCCTGCCGATAAATCGACCCGTTGCGGGAAATCCGACGGGCATAAACTTCCATGCGACGTTATTGTTAGCGGTCACTCGAAAAAAGAGGCGAAGCATGAGCAGTGGCAAGTCGATGTTGGTCAGCGAAATGGTGGGGGAGTTCATCGAGCCGAATCCGCATCTGAGGGTGGAGGCGTTCGACGGGTCCGCATTCGGTCCGGAGGACGCTGATCTGGTGGTCAAGGTCACCTCGCCGAACGCCATCTACCAGCTGCTGATGCATCCCAACGAGATCGGCGCCGTGCGCGCCTACGTGCTCGGTGACTTCGACATCAAGGGCATCGACTACGCCGACCCGTACCCCGAGCTACGCAAGCTACTCTCACTCGCTCCCTACGTGAAGAAGCCCACGCCCGCCGCCGTGGCGAAGGTGGCAGCCGCCATCCTGTCGCACGGTCTGCGCCGCCCGCCGGTGCCCCAGACCGAAGGCCCGTCCAAGTTCGCGCGCATCAAGTCCGGCCTCCTGCCGCATACCGAGAAGGCCGACTCCGAGACCGTGAGCTACCACTACGACCAGTCCAACGAGTTCTACGCCGACTTTCTTGGCCCCTCCATGACCTACACGTGCGCCGTGTTCGACAACGAGAACATGAGCCTCGAGGACGCGCAGGCCAACAAATTGCGCCTCATTCTCGACAAGCTAGGACTCAAGCCCGGCGAGCGCCTGCTCGACATCGGCTGCGGCTGGGGCTCCATGGTCATCACCGCCGCCCGCCGCGGCATCAAGGCGCTCGGCGTCACCCTGTCCAAGGAGCAGGCCGCCTACGCGCAGGAATGGATCCGCCGCGAAGGGCTCGAGGATCTGGCCGAGGTGCGCGTGCAGGACTACCGCGACGTGCCCGAGCATGACTTCGATGGCATCTGCTCGATCGGCATGATGGAGCACGTGGGCGTGAAGAACTACCAGAGCTACTTCGAGGAGATGTTCCGCCTGCTCAAGCCCATGGGCCGCCTGCTCAACCACCAGATCACCATTAGCCACGACCGTCCGGACGGCAAGCCCGGCACCGACGAGTTCCTCGACCGCTACATCTTCCCCGACGGCGACCTCGGCGCCCCCGGATTCATCGAATCGTGCATCCACGACGCCGGATTCAACGTGGTGCATCAGGAGAACCTGCGCCAGCATTACGCGCTCACCCTGCACCACTGGAACCACAACCTCTCCGAGCACTGGGACGACGCCGTCAAGCAGGTGGGTTTCGAACGCGCCAAGGTGTGGGGCCTGTACATGGCCGCCTGCTCGCTCAACTTCGAGATCGACGGCATCCAGATCCACCAGTTCCTCGCCGTCCGCCCCGACCGCGTGGGCCACCCCGACGGCAAGTGGTACCCCCTGCGCCAGTGGTGGAAGGCATGAAATTTGATGCATGACCTCCGAATCCGGGGATAGGTCGCTAAAACCGTCGGAAAGGCGACCTGTCCCCGGATTCGGAGGTTGTTTCGGAACTAATCCTCCTCGTGCCAGTGGGGGTTCTGGCCGAAGGTGTAGCCCTCGGGGTTGTCCATCGCGGCGATGTCCTGCATGTCCTGCTCATCAAGCTCGAAACCGGTCAGGTCGAGGTTTGCGCGCTGGCGCTCGCGGTTCATCGACTTCGGAATCGCCACGTCGCCCAGCTGCAGATGCCAGCGCAGAATCACGGCCACGGGGGAGACGCCGTGCTTCTCGGCGATGCGCACGATGTCCGGATCCTTCAGCATCTGATTGGCACGGCCCAGCGGGCTCCATGCCTCGGTGATGATGCCGTGCGCGTCGTCGTAGGCGCGCTGCTCGCGCTGCTGGAAGAACGGATGCAGCTCCACTTGGTTGACAGCCGGTGTGACGCCCGTGGCGCGGATCAGCAGATCGATGTGGCCGGGCAGGAAGTTGCTTACGCCGATGTGCTTGACGATGCCCTGCTTCTGCGCGTCGACCAGAGCCTGCCATGCCTCTACGAACTGTCCCTGCGACGGGTTCGGCCAGTGGATCAGATACAGGTCGATGTAATCGAGACCCATGCGCGCCACCGACTCCTCGATGGTGGTGCGCGCCTGATCGTACTGATGATGACGTCCGGGAAGTTTCGATGCGACGACGATGTCCTCGCGTGGCACCTCGGATTCGCGGATCGCCTTGCCGACCACGCCCTCGTTCTCATAGTTGAATGCCGAGTCGATCAGACGATAGCCCACCTCGAGCGCCGACTTGATCGCCTCCACGCCGGCGAATCCGTTGACCTTGTACGTGCCGAATCCGATGGCCGGCAGCTCCAGCCCGTCATGCGCCCTGCGCACGGGAATTGCCGGCGGCTCCATCAATGCCATGATCACTCCTTCGAATAGTGGTGAATACGGCGTGCACCGCGTTTGTGTATCGGTACACCTCGCCTTTTACTCTACGCCTGCGAGGAGTCGAGTCCGAAACGCCCTGGGAAATGCGGTTTCTCCGAACTGTGAGACGATCGGCGGAAAAGTGCGGTTTTCGTCACAACCGGTTTCTACCATCGGGAACATGGCAGAGAATATTATGCGAATCATCGACCTTCGTGGTCAGAAACTGTCCCGTGCCGAGCTGCTGGCCGCGATGCCGCGCGCCGCCATGGGCACCTCTGAGGCCACCGATCTGGTGCGCCCGATCCTCGACGACGTCAAGGAGCGCGGCGCCGCCGCCCTGCGCGACTTCGAGAAGAAGTTCGACCACGTGCGTCCCGCCAACCTGCGCGTGCCCAAGGAGGCCATCCAGGCCGCCCTGACGACGCTCGACCCCGAAGTGCGTTCCGCCATCGAGGAGTCCGTGCGCCGCGCCCGCGCCGTGGCCGCCAACCAGGTGCCCAAGGACTTCCACACCGATCTCGCCCCCGGCGCCCGCGTGGCCGAACGCTGGATCCCGATCCAGCGCGTGGGCCTGTACGTGCCCGGCGGCAAGGCCGTGTACCCGAGCTCGGTGATCATGAACGCCGTTCCGGCGCAGGCCGCGGGCGTCGAATCGCTCGCCATCGCCACCCCGCCGGCCCGCGACAACGAGGAGGGTCTGCCGAACAAGACCATCCTCGCCACCTGCGCCATCCTCGGCGTGGACGAGGTGTACGCCGTCGGCGGCGCCCAGGCCATCGCCATGTTCGCTTACGGCGCCAAGGGCTCCGAGCCGCAGGACGGCGACGTGCTGTGCGATCCGGTCGACAAGATCACCGGCCCCGGCAACATCTTCGTGGCCACCGCCAAGTCCCTCGTCTCCGCCTTCGTGGGCATCGACGCGGTCGCAGGCCCCACCGAGATCGGCATCATCGCCGACAAGGACGCCAACCCGAGCCTGCTGGCCGCCGACCTCATCGGTCAGGCCGAGCACGACGAGCTCGCCGGTTCCGTGCTGTTCACCGACTCCGAGGAGCTCGCCGCCAAGGTGCAGGAGAACCTCAACTACCGCGTGCCGCGCACCGAGCACGCCGAACGCGTGCACACGTCCCTGTCCGGCACCCAGTCCGCCATTGTGCTCACCGACGGACTCGACCAGTCCATCGACGCCGCCAACGCGTACGCCGCCGAACACCTCGAGATCCAGACCGCCAACGCGGACGACGTCGTCAAGCGCATCAAGAACGCGGGCGCCATCTTCCGTGGACCGTACTCGCCGGTCCCGCTGGGCGACTACATGTCCGGTTCCAACCACGTGCTGCCCACTGGCGGCACCGCCCGCTTCGCCGCCGGCCTCGGCGTGCACACCTTCATGAAGCCGGTCGAGGTCATCGAATACGACGAGGAGGGCCTCAAGGAGCTCGCCGCGCGCATCAACGCCTTCGCCGTCTCCGAGGATCTGCCCGCCCACGGCGAATGCGTGCTCAGCCGCTTCGTCAAGGATCCGTACGACAAGGCGACCCTGGACGCCCAGGAGAAGGAAGCAGGACTCAAATGAGCATTCCGGCAAACCTGCCGCTGCGCAACGATCTGAAGGGGGAGGAGCCGTACGGCGCCCCCCAGCTCGACGTTCCCGTCTGCCTCAACGTGAACGAGAACCCGTACCCGCCGGCGCCCGACGTGGTCGACACCATCGCCCAGCGCGTACGTGAGATCGCCCCCACGCTCAACCGCTATCCGGACCGCGAGCACATCGCCCTGCGTAAGGCGTTCAGCGACTATCTCGCCAAGGAGTCCGGCACCCGTCTCGCCGTCGAACAGCTGTGGGCCGCCAACGGCTCCAACGAGATCATGCTGCAGCTGTTCCAGGCGTTCGGCGGCCCGGGCCGCAAGGCGCTGAGCTTCACGCCCACCTACTCCATGTACCCGGAGTACGCGCGCGACACGTTCACCGAATGGGTGACCGTGCCGCGCAACGACGACTTCACCATCGACATGGACGCCGCCATCGAGGCGATCAGGACCGTCAAGCCCGCCATGGTGCTCGTCACCAGCCCGAACAACCCCACCGGCACGCCGCTGCCGATGGACCAGACCAAGGCACTGCTCGCCGCCTGCGAGCAGGCCGACGTCGATGGCGCGGACGAGGGCGTGCACCCGATCCTCGTGGTGGACGAGGCCTACGTGGAGTTCCGCACTCCCGGCGTGCCCTCCGCCGTCAGCCTGGTCAACGAACACCCGAACCTGGCCGTCAGCCGCACCATGAGCAAGGCGTTCGCCTACGCCGGCGCGCGCGTCGGCTACATCGCCGCCGATCAGGGCATCATCGACTCCATGCGCATCGTGCGCATGCCGTACCACCTGAGCGCCGTCACCCAGGCCGCCGCGCTGGCCGCACTGGAACACACCGACGAACAGCTCAGCACGGTCGCCCACCTGCGCGAGACCCGCGAGGCCACCGCCGAATGGCTCGCCTCGCTCACCTACAAGGGTCGCAACCTCACTGTGGCGCACTCGGAGTCGAACTTCGTGTACTTCGGCACGTTCGACGACCGCGACTTCATCTTCAACGAGCTGCTCAAGCGCGGCGTGCTCATCCGCGACGTCGGCCCCGAAGGCTGGCTACGCGTGTGCATGGGCACCGACGAGGAGATGGCCGCGTTCCGCAAGGCGTTCCTCGAAGTGCTCGACGAGGCCCAGAAGGCCTGAAAGGAGTCATCAATCATGGCAAGAACCGCCACGATCAAGCGTGAGACCAGCGAATCGAGCATCGAACTGTCGCTGAATCTCGACGGCACCGGAAAGACCAACATCGACACCTCCGTGCCCTTCTACAACCACATGATGACCGCGCTCGGCAAGCATTCGCTCATCGACCTCGACATCAAGGCCCATGGCGACACCGACATCGACGTGCACCACACCGTCGAGGACACGGCCATCGTGTTCGGTGAGGCGCTCAAGCAGGCGCTCGGCGACAAGCGCGGCATCCGTCGATTCGCCGACGCCACCGTGCCGCTCGACGAGGCGCTGGCCAAGGCCGTGATCGACATCTCGGGCCGTCCGTACGCCGTTTGCACCGGCGAGCCGGAAGGCTTTGAGTACGCGATGATCGGTGGTCACTTCACCGGCTCCATGGTCCGTCATGTCATGGAATCCATTGCGTTCCACGCCGGACTGTGCCTGCACCTGCAGCTGATCGCCGGCCGTGACCCGCACCACATCGCCGAAGCCGAGTTCAAGGCTGTGGCACGCGCCCTGCGCTTCGCCATCGAACCCGATCCGCGCATCCAGGGACTCATCCCCAGCACCAAGGGGTCGCTATGAGCGACGAGACCACCCCGAACACGCCGAACGGCAACGCCGGCGACGACCAGAACCCGAACCGCGACCCCGACTCGTTGAGCGACGAGGAGATCAACGCGGCTCTGGCCGGATTCGAGGACGAGCTGAACGGTCTGGGTAGCGGCATCGGCGACTTCGACGACGAGCTCCAGGGCCTGCTCGGCAACAAGGCCAAGGCCGCGGTGCTCATCACCCAGCTGAGCGCGCCCGACCTGCTCGCCGCGTTCTGCCAGCTTTCCGACATCTCCGCGCACTGCGTGGGATCGGATCAGGGAGCCGTCGCCGTGCTGCGCAGCGTGGACGGCGACGGCCCCGAGGTCGCGGCCCGCGATCTGACCACCGTGGTCTCCGGACTGTCGGTGGTGCTGGCCGTCAACCGCGCCGACAAGCTCGAGGCCACGCTGTGGGTGAACGGCAAGCCCGGCAACAAGTTCGCACCGCCCGTGCTGTTCATGTCCACTCCGCCGTTCGTGGAGGACCTGCTCATCGGCACGAGTCGTATCGACGACGTGCGTGCCGCCGGCTACCAGATCGTCGACGCGGGCGACTATGACCGTGCGACCGCACTGCAGGTGATCGCCAAGCACACGAAGTTCGGTCGTGGCGGATCCACCCGCAACTCCAGCGTGAAATAGGCACGCCACGACCGTACGGGATTCGGCGGGCTCCCGCCGGATCCCGACAATGCTGCAATGCAGAAAGGCTTGAAATGACATCGGTTGTTGTCTTCGACTACGGATTCGGCAACGTGCGCTCCATGGTGCGCGCTCTGGCGAACCTCGACATCGACGTGACCCTGACCAGCGACTACAAGCAGGCCATGGAGGCCGACGGCCTCGTGGTGCCCGGCGTGGGCGCGTTCGCCGCCTGCGTGGAAGGGCTCAAGACCGTGGGCGGCGACCGCGTGGTGCGTGGACGCCTTGAGGCCGGCCGTCCCGTGCTCGGCGTGTGCGTGGGCCTGCAGGTCATGTTCGAAAGCGGCGTCGAAGGCGGCACCCCCGCCGACGGCCTCGGCTACATCGGGGGAGTGGTGGAACCGCTCGATGCCGACGTGGTGCCGCACATGGGCTGGAACACCGTGGACGCCGCCGAAGGCTCGACGTTGCTGCACGGACTGGAGAACGAACGCTTCTACTTCGTCCACTCCTACGCCGTGTCCCACCCCACGCCCAACGGGGTGAACGCCTCGGCGATCGCCGGGGACCCGGATACGAAGTTCACGTGGTGCGAGTACGGCCGCAGCCGCTTCGTTGCCGCCGTGGAGAAGGGGGCGCTCAGCGCCACCCAGTTCCACCCGGAGAAGTCCGCCGACGCGGGCGCCCAGCTGCTGCGCAACTGGATCGCCACCTTCTAACCCCCACTCTGGCCTTCCCCTTGAGGGGAAGGTGGCCGGCGTCAGCCGGTCGGATGAGGTGACCGACACGACGCATTGCATATCCGCCTCATCAGTCGGTCACTTCCACCCGCCATCGTCTTCATCATCCTCGATGAAAGGAAACCATCATGCTTACCCTTCTTCCCGCCGTCGACGTGCGTGACGGCAAGGCCGTGCGCCTGCGTCAGGGCGAATCCGGCTCCGAAACCGACTACGGCAGTCCGCTCGAGGCCGCCCGCACCTGGGTCGAGTCCGGCGCGAAGTGGATCCACCTCGTGGACCTCGACGCCGCGTTCGGCACCGGCAACAACCGCGAACAGCTGCGCGGCATCGTCGGCGAGCTCGGTGACAAGGTGAACATCGAAATGAGCGGTGGCGTGCGTGACGACGCCTCGCTGGACGCCGCCCTTGAGGCCGGCGCCGCCCGCGTGAACATCGGCACCGCCGCGCTGGAGAACCCGGAGTGGACCGCCGAGGTCATCAGGAAGTACGGCGACCGCGTGGCCGTAGGACTTGACGTGCGCGGCCACACGCTGGCCGCCCGCGGCTGGGTCAAGGAAGGTGGCGACCTGTTCGAGACCATGAAGTTCCTCGACTCGGTCGGCTGCTCCCGCTACGTGGTCACCGACGTGGCCCGCGACGGCATGATGAGCGGCCCGAACATCGAGCTGCTGCGCGAAGTGGCCGAACGCACCGACGCCAAGGTGACCGCATCCGGCGGCATCTCCAGCCTCGACGACCTGCGCGCCATCAAGACGCTTGACGCTCTGGGCGTCGACTCTGCCATCCTTGGCAAGTCCCTCTACGCCCGCGCCTTCACCCTGGAGGAGGCCCTCGAAGTCGCCAACGCGTGACGGGCGACGGGGAACTGAAACGGGGGAGTGGAATCGCCTGCGGCGATGCCATGCGCTGTTCCGATACTCGGAACGAGTCACCTCATCAGTCGGCTGACGCCGACAGCTTCCCCTCAAGGGGAAGCCGGCTGGTTACCATACAGCTGAAAGGCCATATGCTGCCTTCCCCTTGAGGGGAAGGTGGCCGGCGCAGCCGGTCGGATGAGGTGACTTGTCGACGGCAGTCGACACGCGGTACGGCATCGCCGCAGGCGATTCCTGCATCGTCCATCGGCGCGCACCAATCGCATACAACGGGGTGGTGCAGGCTCTCATGAGCCGCACCACCCCGTTGCCATTCAGACTTTTACTGCCGCGGCGATACCTTCATGCCCTCCGCTACTTCGCGCAGGGTAGGTGGCCGGACTTGATCGCGGCCATGAAGACCTTGTAGTCCTCTTCGTTCTGATCGGCGTACTGCTTGGCGAACGTGATGATCGCGTCGTCGAAGTTCGTCTCCTCGCCCATGTAGCCGTCGATGGCGATGGCGTCACCGGTGCGCGCATGCGCGTGGGCCAGCGCCCAGGCGCTCATGCGGGCCGTGTTGATGATGCCCTCCTTGCCGGCGTTGTCCAGGTCGATCGACCCCTTGCCGTTCCACAGCTGACGCACGTAGTAGTCCTTGCGCAGACCGTCGCGCGTGGTCATGCTCGTCCAGCCGAGCAGCACATCCGCCGTGGTCTGAATCAGCTTCTGCCCCTGCACCACACGCTCGCCATGCGTGGCATAGCGGCTCGTGCCCACGAACCGCTCCAGTACCGAGGCCTCCGCCTCCTTGATCTGCAGCACCAGCGCATCGTCCACATCACGGCCGCTGAGCAGCAGCACCCACACGCGCGTGCCCACGGAACCCACGCCTACCACCTTGCGGGCGGCGTCATGATAGCGGTGATACGAGTCCAGCACGCGCAGACGATCGTGATACAGGTTCTCGCGATACCCCTCGAACAGCGTTTTGATCGTCTCGTCCAACGGGCCCTCGTGATCGTATCCGGTGAGCTTGTCGATCGGCACGAGCTCCGGAGGCATCCAACGGAACTTCGGCTCGCCGTTCTTCATGTACGCGAACTTCTGCGCCGCATGATTGGAATCCTTCGACACGGCCTTGACCACCGTGCGGCGCAGGGTCTTGCTGGGCATGCCGTTGCGTTCGAAGTCCTGAATAGTCTTGGCCACGTCCAGGTGCGCGTACCAGATGTCCAGATTGTCCATCTGCGCGAACTCGTGCATCGCCTCATGGTAGGCGCGCACGCACTCCGACACCGCACGACGCCTCGTCTCCGTATCGAATCCACGATCGCGCGCGCAGATCTCCACACTCGTCACCAGACGCTTCACATCCCACTCCCACGGACCGGGCAGCGTCTCATCGAAATCGTTCACGTCGAACACCAGATGCTGCGTGGGGGACATGAAGATGCCGAAGTTCGCGATATGCGCGTCGCCCACGCACTGCACGGGAATACCGCTGATCGGCGTCGTCGCCAGATCCGAGGCCATGATCAGCGCCGTACCACGGTAGAACGTGAACGGCGAGACGCTCATCCGCGCATAGCGCAACGGAATCAGCTCCTGCACGCGCGCCGCCGACTGCTCCTCCAGCAGCTCGATCTTCTCCTCACGACCGGGCTTCACCGTCCACGCGGCATGCGACGAACGGGGAGCGTTCTTGCGCGCCGCCACACCCGCGGCCCGTCGATCCTCCGGATTGTCGGCCTGATGCCAGTCGAGAACTATCGGCGGTTGTGCCTGCGTGCCAGTCGAATCGGCCATGGCGGTAATATCCCCTATCTTCAACGTCGAAACAGCGAAACAATTCCCCCACTACAATACGCGTCCGAACCGCGTCGGGATGCCGGTTTGCCGATCGTTGAGTATTTTTCCCCGTACTTGCACGGAATTCAGCCGCAGTTCACATGACGATGTGACGAAGTTCATAGTCGATCTGGCGAACAACGGCCATATTCTCATCATGCGATCGATATAGTGAGATGGTATGAGCGAAGAGCACAACGAAGTCAATAACACGATCGGACGGGAGTCGACGGTGGTTCCCGGACGATTCGGAGAGCCATTCGCCATCGACGACGAACACGTACTGGTATCGCGCGGCGACGGCACCGCCGTACGGTCACGTCCCCTGTTCCTTTCCCTCCACGGCTGGGGTGCCAACGAGGAGGACGCCGAGGACCTGATCCAGATGGTCGCGCCGCTGAGCGACTACGTCGCCCTACGAGGACCGTACACGCTCGAGAAGCCGAAAGGCGCCTACATTCCCGGCGCCTACGCGTGGTTTCACGACAACATTCTCAGCGGCGACGACCTCGACTACGACGTCTACGCCGCCGCCAAGGCCGTCGACGACTGGGTGACCACGCACGTGCCGGACGATCGTGACGTCGTACCGCTCGGATTCTCACAGGGAGGCACCATAGCCGTGCACCTGCTGCGCATCCACCCCGAACGCTACCGTGCGGCCGTATCGTTCTCCGGATATCTCGCCCCCGGACGCGTGCCCGGCACGGCGCCCGCCGACGACAGGCTCACCGAACTCGACCGACCCGTGTACTACTGCTACGGCAAGAAGGAATCCGTCGTCCCCAAATACGAGCTCTACGCATGCGCCGCATGGCTCGAGGAACACACCTGGCTCAACACCAAGAGCTACCGCAACCTCGACCACGCCGTGAACCTCGACGAATTCAACGACATCCGCGACTGGCTGATCACCAACGATCTCGCCTCCGGAATCATGTAACGTCGGGCGTAGTTCACCGAACCGTTCACAACGTCGCGCGATCGTCTCACCATGTGACACGCGCGACGTTCTGTTAACGCACCGCGAAACAAACACATGGGACCATGTCCCCTATGGACAGACAGCAAGAGTTTGCTTTGCGCACGGTCGAGGAACGCGACGTGCGCTTTATTCGTTTGTGGTTCACCGACGTTCTCGGCACCCTCAAATCCGTGGCCATCGCTCCCGCCGAGCTCGAAGCCGCGTTCGAAGAGGGCCTCGGATTCGACGGATCGGCCATCGAAGGCCTGACCCGCGTCTCCGAAGACGACATGATCGTCAAGCCCGACCCCTCCACCTTCCAGATCCTGCCCTGGCGTGGCGGCCCGCAGGGCACCGCCCGCATGTTCTGCGACGTGCTCACCCCCGAAGGCGAACCCAGCATGGGCGACCCGCGCTACGTACTCAAGCGCACCCTCGCCAAAGCCAAGGAAAAGGGCTTCACCTTCTACATCCACCCCGAAATCGAGTTCTACCTCTTCGAACAGCAGGACGACTGGTCGCAGGCCCCCAAGCCCGTCGACGAAGGCGGCTACTTCGACCACGTGCCGCGCAGCCCAGGCATGGACTTCCGCCGCGCCACCGTGAACATGCTCGAACAGATGGGCATCTCCGTCGAGTACTCCCACCACGAGGCCGGCCCTGGCCAGAACGAGATCGACCTGCGCTACGCAGACGCCCTCACCATGGCCGACAACATCATGACCTTCCGCACCGTCGTCAAGGAAATCTCCCTCGAACGCGGTATCCACGCGAGCTTCATGCCCAAACCGCTCGCCGACCACCCCGGTTCCGGCATGCACACCCACCTCAGCCTCTTCGAAGGCGACGCCAACGCCTTCTACGAGGCCGGCCAGGAGTTCAACATGTCGCTCACCGCGCGCCAATTCGCCGCCGGCATCCTCCACCATGCCGCCGAAATCACCGCCGTCTGCGACCAGTTCGTCAACTCCTACAAGCGCCTCTGGGGCGGCAACGAAGCCCCCAGCTACATCTGCTGGGGCCACAACAACCGCTCCGCCCTCCTCCGCGTGCCCCAGTACAAGCCCGGCAAAGGCAACTCCTCCCGCATGGAGTTCCGCGCCCTCGACCCCGTCACCAATCCGTACCTCGCCTACTCGCTCCTCCTCGCCGCCGGCCTCGACGGCATCGAAAAGCAAATGACCCTCGGCGAGCCCACGAGCGACGACGTCTGGGAGCTCACCGACGAGGAACGTCAGGCCATGGGCATTCAGCCCCTCCCCGACTCCCTCGACACCGCCCTCAAGATCATGTCCAAATCCGACTTCGTCGCCGACGTCCTCGGAGAGCACGTCTTCCGCTACTTCCTGCGCAACAAGCGCAAGGAATGGGACGACTACCGCATGCAGGTTACCCCCTACGAGCTGAAGCACTACCTCCCTCGCCTG
The DNA here is from genome assembly GCF_002234915.1 of Bifidobacterium vansinderenii. GTDB lineage: Bacteria > Actinomycetota > Actinomycetes > Actinomycetales > Bifidobacteriaceae > Galliscardovia > Galliscardovia vansinderenii. The sequence continues at coordinate 305,342 of NZ_NEWD01000007.1, forward strand.
TAGGGCAAAAACGAACGCCACGGAGTGTTATCGGCCGGACAGAGAGTTCGACGTACCGTTGTACGCCTTCACTCTCTGTCCGACCGATACCACACGCGTGGCGTTCGTTTTTCACTAATTTGGGAGTGCCTTCGGCTCCGGGGGAGAGATGAAGGTCGTCTTTCGCTTTTCCTTCCCCTTGAGGGGAAGGTGGCCGGCGAAGCCGGTCGGATGAGGTGACTTTGCTCACAGAGCGGGGCATACCAAGGCAACTGTGGGGAATCTCACGGCAACGAAGGTGGCGATGGGGCAACCTCGAGGCCTAGGGTGGATGTGTTCACGCAAGGAAGAAACCCAATTCACCCATTGAGGATAGAGAGTCCCAACATGTCTTCTGACCAGACACAGGAAACCGCAAACCAGCCCATTCCCACCACCACGCCGGAGGCCGCCACCGCAGCCGCTGCGGCAGCGGCCACGGCTGCGGCAGCCGCCGCAACAGCCGCAGCCACGGCAGCCGACGCAGCCAACAGCGCCGCCACCACGGCCGCCACCGCCAGTGCGGCAACCGCGGCACCCCAGGCCGCAGCATCCCCGCTGACCGCCGCCCCCAAGCTCGACCCGCTGTTCCCCGGCAACATCTTCGTCAGCACCGTGCTCGACGCGCTCAACAGCAAGAAGACCATGACCGGTAACCTGGTCAGCAAATACATGCAGCGCGCCATCATGGCCGGCCTGTTCGTCGGCATCTTCTTCACCGCGTTCTTCGTCATCTCCGCCACGTTCGCCGCCGCCGGCCCCGGCATGGCGCTCGCCGGCAAGGTGCTCGGAGCCTGTACGTTCGGCTGGGCGCTCGTGCTCATCTACTACACCAACTCCGAACTGCTCACCTCGAACATGATGATCGTGTCGATCGGCGTCTACCACCACCGCATCGGCGCCATGCGCAGCCTGTACATCCTCGGCCTGTGCCTGATCGGCAACCTGATCGGCGGCTTCATCGTCGCGATCCTCATGCGCGGAGCCACCATCATCAGTGGCGACGTCTTCACGATCATGTCCACCGCCGTGGCCACCAAGACCGGATACCTCGCCCAGGGGCTGCCGGGCATCATCGACCTGTTCGTGCGCGGCATCTTCTGCAACTTCTGCATCAACATCGCCATGCTCATGTGCTACAACGGCAAGCTCGTCAACGACTTCACCAAGTGCATCATCATGATGGTCGCCGTGTTCGTGTTCGCCTACCTCGGTTTCGAACACTCCGTGGCGGACTCCGTGCTGTTCCTCATCATGGGACTGTTCGGCGTAGGCGATCCGCTTACGGAAGTGGCGGCGATCATCGTCGTCATCCTCGGCAACTTCGTGGGCGGCGGTCTGCTCATCGGCATCAACTTCGCCGTCATGAACGACCAGCACCATCACGGCCACGGTCACGGCCACAACGGCGACCGCCACAACATCGGCCGCCGCTAGAACAGTCATTGGACAGTCCCATTGACAAAACCGAATCGGGCCCTATGAGGAATCCTTCTCCCCATAGGGCCCGATCGTTACTTCAGCGCCTTGGTGATGCGCTTGAGACTCACCGGCTTGGGCGTGCCCAGCTCCTGCGCCCACAGGGACACATAGAACTCCTCGAGCATCCAACGGGCCGTTTCGGCCTTGTCCATCATCTCGTCGTGACGAGGCCCGGCCGGCTGCTTGCGGGCAGCGTCAAGCGCCTTGTCCACCAGCTGCTTCGCCTCGTCGGCCTGCCACGCCCAATTCACGTCACGCGACTTGTCCACCTTCGCCTTGTCCAGACGCAGCAGATCCGCGTGCAGATACCGGTCCATGGAACGCAGCGCATCCGGCGGCACGCTGCCCACGAAGCCCGGCCTCACCAGCGTGGCGATATGCTCGCGGATCGACTGCAATACGGCCAGCAGCGGCAGCGATGCCGGGCCCGACACCGCCTTCTCCACCTCCGCGTACCGGCGCAGGATCGTGATCACATCGTGCGCCACCTGATACACCGTATCCTCATACACCTGCATCACATCGCTCACCGCGTCCGCCAGCTGAGCGTCGTCACGGATCGACCCCACGTTCGGCAGCAGACGCTTGACCGCCGCCAGCTGCAGATCCTCCACCAGATCGGCAGTGGACTTGTACGGCGCCGACGCCAGCATCAGCGCCTCGCCGCCCAGCCAGCGTGACGAAATACGTTCGGCCGGCAGTCGCAGGGCATCCAGCGCGGCACTCCACAGCATCGACGCGCGCGACACCGTGGTCGCACCCGCCTTGTGCAGCAGATTCGCCGACTGCACCACCTTGCCCTGATCCGCCGCGGCCGTGGCCTGCTTCTTCACCGTGGCACGAGCCGACTCCGCAGCCTCCGCGGCGAACCGCTGCTGCAGCTCCAGCAGCGACTTGCCCGTAGCGATCACCTGCATGCGCTGCGAACGGCCACGACGGCCATGCCCGCCACGGCCACGACGATCAGCCACCGGCTTCTCCACCGCAAACGTCATCTTCAGATGCTTCGGCAGACGCTCCCACTGCTCGCCGCCGAACACCTCGGGATGCAGCTGCGCGCCCACCACATGAATCGCCGCCTGCGTGAACACATGCGCGAAATCAGGCCACGCGGCCACACCGGTCGTCGCGTCCACCGGGGCGGGGGAGGGGTGCCCCTGCTCGCCGGAGCCCGGCAATGACTCATACTGGTCGTCGATCCACGCGCGGATTGCACGGGCCGTGTCCGGCGCCGGCACGAACTGCACGCGCAGCGCCTTGGGCAGCGACTTGATCGTCGTGACGATCAGCTCATCCAACAGACCCGGCACGGTCCACGTGAACTGCTCCGGGCTGATGCGCGACAGGAACTTCAACGGCACGTGCACGGTCACGCCATCATCATCGGCGTTCGGGTCATACACGTACGTGAGCTTCAGATCGATCGGCGTGCCATCCGAACCGAGCGTATGCCAACGGTCGGGATAGTCGTCCAGACTCACCTCGTCCGCGGTCTGCAGACGCTCCACCTTCGACGGGTCGAAGTCCAGCAGCGTCGGATCCTCATCATGATGATGCCGCCACCACGACCCCAGCTTCGCCATCGACGTGATATCCGCCGGCAGCTTCGCATCATAGAAGTCGACCAGATCCTCGTCCGTCACACGATCCGCCATATGACGGGTACGGCTCGCCTCCTCGTCGGCCGCCTCCAGCACGTCACGATTATTGTCGATGAAATCGTCGTACGGGAACCGCTGCTGGATCTCGCCGCCCACCAGACCCTCACGGATCAGGAACTCACGCGCCTCCACCGGGTTGATCGAACCCCACAACACCGGACGATCCTGCACGATCGGCAGACCATACAACAGCACCTTCGCACTCGCCACGGCCGCGCCCTTCGACGCCGACCAGTGCGGCTCCGCATACGTGGTACGCGTCAGATTGCCGGCCAGCGGCTCCGCCCACGCCGGATCGATCGCCGCCGACGAGCGCGCCCACAAACGCGACGTCTCCACCAGCTCCGCCGCCATCACCCACTGCGGCGTGGACTTGGCCACCGCCGACGCAGGGAACAACGCGAACCGCGTGCCGCGCGAACCCATGTACTCGTTACGCGACTGCTTCTGCGCTCGCTTCATCGCCTTCGCACGCGCCGCACCGCGAAGCCCGGCGAAATCCGACGCCTTCGGCTCGCGAATCTGCTGCATACCGATACTCGACAACAGACCGGACAGCATGGCCTTATGAATGCCGTCCGCATCCCACGCGCACTTCAGCGAATGCGCAGCCTGCTGGTTGATCGGCAGCTGACGCACCTCCAACGGCGGGCGCGACGACGGCTGCGGCTCACCCACGTTGAACTTGAACTCGCGGCACATCTGCTCCAGCTGACGGTACAGATCCTTCCACTGGCGCATACGCGGAAAACTCATGAACTCCGTCTTGCACATACGGCGCAGCGCCGAATTCGACGGATCGCCCTCCGCCTGGAAGAACCGGTCCCAGATGTTCAACGCCGTCAGGAAATCACTCGACTCGTCCGCATACCGGTTATGGATACGGTCCGCCTCCTCGCGCTTGTCCTCCGGGCGCTCGCGGGGATCCTGCAGACTCAGGAACGCCACCACCACCAGAATCGCAGCCAATGTGTTCGGCGTATCATTCGACGCCTGAACCACCATGCGGGCCAGACGCACATCGATCGGCAGACGCGCCAGCTGACGGCCGATACGGGTCAGACGGGCATCGCCCTGCTTGCGGGAGATCGCCCGCAGCTCCACCAGATCATTGAAGCCGTTCGCCACCGACTTCGTATCCGGCGGATCGATGAACCCGAAGTTCGTCACATCCGACGCCGTCCTCGCCACACCCACCGACAGCATGTGCAGCACTACCGACGCCAGCGCCGTGCGCAGAATCTCCGGTTCGGTGAACCGCGGACGCGTCTCGTAATCCGTACGCTCGTACAGGCGAATCGCAATACCATCCGCAATACGACCGCAACGGCCCGCACGCTGATCCGCACTCGCCTGACTGATCGGCTCGATCGGCAGACGCTGCACCTTCGCCGCCTTCGAATAACGGGAGATACGAGCCATGCCCGGATCCACCACATACCGAATGCCCGGCACCGTCAGCGACGTCTCCGCCACATTCGTGGCCAGCACGATCCGCTGATGCGAATGCGGCTCGAACACGCGATGCTGCTCCTTCGACGACAGCCTCGCGAACAACGGCAGGATCTCGATCGCATCCGGCCTGCGCATGTCCACCGCACGCTGGCCGAAATGCCGGCGCAACGCCGTCTCGAACTCATGAATGTCGCGCTCGCCGGCCGCGAACACCAGAATGTCGCGCGGACCACGCTCATGCGAGGAATGGATCACCAGCTCGGCGCAGGCGCGGGCCACGGCAGTCGGCATGTCCATGTCCGGATCGTCGTCCTCCTCGCCGGGACGAATGTCCTCGAACCCCGGCACGTGACGCATCAGCGCGGGCGCAGACCCCAGCGGCTCATACACGATCTGCACCGGATACGTACGGCCCGACACCTCGATCACCGGCACGTCCGTATGCAGCACCTTGGCGAAATGCTCCTGGAACTTCACCGAATCGATGGTCGCCGACGTGATGATCAGCTTCAGATCGCGCCGCTTCGGCAGCAAGGCCGTCAGATAGCCGAGCAGAAAGTCGATGTTGAGACTGCGCTCATGCGCCTCGTCGATGATGATCGTGTCGTACGCCGACAGCTTCGGATCGCGCTGGATCTGCGCCAGCAGAATACCATCGGTCACCACGCGCAGACGCGTCTTCGGCGACGACTCGTCGGTGAAACGCACCTGGAAACCCACCTCGTCGCCAAGCCGCACCTGCATCTCCGAAGCGATGCGTTCGGCCACGGTACGCGCCGCGATACGCCTCGGCTGCGTGTGCACGATCTGATGACCATGACTGCCTCTGCCCATCTCCAACAGGATCTTCGGCAGCTGTGTGGTCTTGCCCGAACCGGTCTGACCGGAGACGATGACCACCTGATGGGAACGAACCGCCTCGGCGATCTCGTCCTTGGCCGCACTGACCGGCAGTTCGGATGGATATTCGAATTTCACTTGCCCCTCTGTCCCTATTCCTAAAACTCCAGCGGACGGCATGCGGACGATGACGCACCGTCATCGACCCACCGTCCCTACTGCTGTGCCGCTATGCCGCTATGTGGCTATGCGATTGCGGCCAATACGGTCATGCGCCTATGCGCGCAGCACCTCGATGACGCGATACCCCTTCGACGACGCGTACTTGCCCACGGTGAACTCCGCACCCAGCTGATCAGCCAGCCACGGGATCAGCGAATCCGAACCCAGATTACGCTGCACCACCAGATACGCCTCGCCGCCATGATTCAGCCGCGGCAGATACGTCATCAGCAGCTCGTGCAGCGCATCCTTGCCGATGCGGATCGGCGGATTCGACCAGATCACGTCAAAACCGGCGTCGGCGGGGAACTCGTCGGCAAACGCGTCAGCCGTCACAGTGCGCACGTTTTCGCAGCCATTGCGCCTGGCATTGCCCGCGGTCAGCTCCAGCGCACGCTCGTTCACATCAACCGCCCACACCTCGGCCTCGGGCGACTCCAACGCCAGCGACAGCGAGATCGGACCCCAGCCGCAGCCCAGATCAAGGAACGTTCCATGCTCCGGCGTCTCCGGCGCATGCCTGAGCAGCACCGACGTACCCAGATCCAGACGAGAGCCGGAAAACACGCCATGACTCGTCTCCACCGTGACATCACGCCCGCGCAGCGTCACCTGCAGCGTACGACGAACATCCTCCGACGACGGCGTCGCCGAAAAATACTGCTCATTCTGCCCATTGCCGGCCTTGTGTCCGTTCACCCTGTCCGCCTTGCGTGCCATAACCATTCACTCCTTGATAGTTCCGACTGCTCTCGACCGCCTCGGCCGTCACCCACATCGATTGCCCGACCGCGCCAACGTCCCATGTCTTCTCACACGATGATAATAAGAAGCCGGAATAGAGCGTACAACGAGAGGTGCCAGTGGCCAACAGCGAAACGAACGGCAGAGAACAGCAGACGGATCAGGGCACGACGGACGTGCTCGCCGAACACTCCGAAGTACTGCAGGACACGACGTCAGGCGGCGCGTTCGGCCCGGGCAGCGAAGAATGGGCGGAACGAGAGTCACGCAACCAGCTCAAGCATGTCACCGGTCTCGGCGAACTCCAGGACGTCACCGAAGTCGAATACCGTCAGGTGCGACTCGAACGCGTCGTGCTCGTCGGCGTCTGGTCCAGTCAGGAAACCACCCAGGCTAAGGCCGAGGAATCCCTGAGGGAGCTCGCCGCGCTCGCCGAAACCGCCGGCGCACAGGTGATGGACGGTCTGCTGCAGCATCGTCTCCGCCCCGACTCCGCCACCTACGTGGGTTCCGGCAAGGCCAAGGAGATCGCCGGCATCGTGGCGCAGCTCGACGCCGACACCATCGTGGTGGACGCCGACCTGCCGCCGTCGCAGAGGCGCGGCCTCGAGGATGTGGCCAAGGTGAAGGTGGTGGACCGCACCGCCGTGATCCTCGACATCTTCGCCCAGCATGCCACCAGCCGTGAGGGCAAGGCCCAGGTGGAGCTCGCCCAGCTTGAATACATGCTTCCCCGACTGCGCGGTTGGGGCGGTTCGTTGTCTCGACAGGCCGGCGGCCAGGCTGCGGGTCAGGCCGGCGGCATCGGCTCCCGAGGTCCGGGTGAGACCCAGATCGAAATGGACCGTCGCGTGATCCGCACCCGCATGGCCCGTCTGCGCCGTCAGATCGCCCAGATGGCTCCGGCCCGCGAAGTCAAGCGTGGTTCGCGCCGTCGGCATGAGCTGCCGTCCGTGGCCGTGGTCGGCTACACCAACGCCGGCAAGTCCTCGCTGACCAACCGGCTCACCGGATCCGCCGAACTCGTCGAGAACGCGCTGTTCGCCACCCTCGACACCGCGGTGCGTCGCGCCCGTTCCGTCAACGGACGTCATTACACGTTCGTCGACACCGTCGGCTTCGTTCGCCGACTGCCCACACAGCTTATCGAGGCGTTCAAGTCCACGCTGGAGGAGGTGGGGGAGTCCGACGTGATCCTCCACGTCGTCGACGGATCCCACCCCGACCCCTTCTCCCAGATCGACGCCGTCAACGACGTGCTCGCCGACATCCCCGGCGTGGAGGGCATTCCGCGCATCCTTGCCTTCAACAAGATCGACATGGTCGACGACGTGGCCCGTAACCGACTCCGCCAGCTCGACCCGGACGCGTTCCTCGTCTCCGCCGCCACCGGCGAAGGCGTCGACGCCCTGCGTGACGCCGTGGAGGCGCTGCTTCCTGTTCCCGACGTCCACGTCAGCGCGCTCCTGCCCTACGACGCCGGCTCCCTCGTCTCCGAGGTCCGCGAATACGGCATGGTCGATCACGTCGAATACCGTCCCGACGGCGTCTACGTCGAAGCAAACGTCGATCCCCGTCTTGCCGCGCGTATTGTCGACCGTGCCATCGACGAGGAATGATCATCCGGCGGCGTATCCCTCCGGCCGTTCGCTGAATGCTGATCTCCGAAAGCGTTGCGATCGTTAACATGTGCACGCTAACGTCATGATTTCGGCAAACGATCGACGCGCAAACAACTCCAAGGCGAATCTTGGCAACAAATAGTCAGATGGTGACGTTATAGTAATTCCGAAGTTGGCTTGATTTGCCGATATTTGGAGTTAATCAAAGAGAGGTGCCTTCCCATGGCAGAATCAACGATTCGTCCCACTAAGCTTGCGATTATTGGTGCCGGTGCTGTCGGCTCCACCATGGCCTTCGCCGCCGCCCAGCGCGGTATCGCCCGTGAGATCGTGCTGGAAGATATCGCCGCCAAGCGCGTTGAAGCCGAGGTGCTCGACATGCAGCACGGCTCCAGCTTCTACCCCACCGTCTCCATCAGCGGATCCGACGACGTCGAGATCTGCCGTGACGCAGACGTCGTCGTCATCACCGCCGGCGCCCGCCAGAAGCCCGGCCAGTCCCGCCTCGACCTCGCCGGCGCCACCATCAACATCATGAAGTCCATCATCCCCGGTGTTGTCAACGTGGCCCCCAACGCCATCTACATGCTCGTCACCAACCCGGTCGACATCGTCACCCACGTGTCCATGAAGCTCTCCGGCCTGCCCGCCAACCAGATCTTCGGCTCCGGCACCAACCTGGACTCCGCCCGCCTCCGCTTCCTCATCGCCCAGCAGACCGGCGTCAACGTCAAGAACGTCCACGCCTACATCGCCGGCGAGCACGGCGACTCCGAAGTCCCGCTGTGGGCCTCCGCCACCATCGGTGGCGTCCCCATGTGCGACTGGACCCCGCTCCCGGGCCACGAGCCGCTCGACGCCGCCAAGCGCGAGGAGATCCACCAGGAAGTCAAGAACGCCGCCTACCGCATCATCGAAGGCAAGGGCGCCACCAACTACGCCATCGCCATGTCCGGCGTCGACATCATCGAATCCATCCTCAAGGATTCCAACCGCATCCTCCCCGTCTCCTCCCTCCTCCACGACTTCCATGGCATCTCCGACGTCTGCATGTCCGTGCCGTCCGTCCTCAACCGTCAGGGTGTCAACACCCGCATCAACACCCCGCTCTCCGACCGTGAGCTCGCGGCCCTCAAGCGCTCCGCCGAGACGCTGAAGCAGACCGCCGCCCAGTTCGGCTTCTGATAAAAATCCGTTCCACGGAGTGTCATCTTCGTTGTTGCAGACTTCGACGTACCTTTGTACGCCTTCGTCTGCACGCCTTGATGACACACGCGTGGAACGGATTTTTATGTGGACTTCACGCTACGGAGCGTCGATTTTTTTATGACTGCGATGCCGGATGCCTTTGATGAGAGGACTTCCGGCGAATCCGGTGGGGGGAGAGGTGCTCCATCGAAAGCAAAAGGGTCGAAACCGTTACTGGTTTCGACCCTTTTTGTGATCCTCAGACCTTACGCAATACGGTGACCACCTTGCCCATGACCGAGGCATTGGTGCCGTCGATGGGCGTGTACGCCGGATTGTGGGGGATAAGCCACACATGGCCCTTCTCGTTGCGGAACGTCTTCACCGTGGCCTCGCCATCCAGCAGAGCGGCCACGATATCGCCGTTCTCGGCAGTGTTCTGCGCACGAACCACCACGAAATCACCATCGCAGATGGCCGCATCCACCATGGAATCGCCATGGACCTCCAGCATGAACAGATTGCCGTCACCGGTCAGCCTCTTCGGCAGTCGCATCACATCCTCGACATGCTGCTCCGCAGTGATCGGCATGCCGGCGGCGATGCGTCCGACCAGGGGTACGTCGCGCGACTGCGCCAGTGACGCCTCGCGCTCCTCGATCGCCTCCTGACTCGGAAAACGAACAATGGCCGAGCCGTCGGGAGAACGTTCGATCGTATCGCCATCCCAGTCGGCCAACAGTTCGATGGCGCGCCCCTTGTTCGCATTGATGCGAATATACCCCTTGTCCTCAAGGGCATGAAGCTGATGCTTCACCGACGACGGGCTCTTCAGCCCGACGCTTTCACCGATCTCGCGGAACGAAGGGGCGAACCCCTTCTGCAGAATATGCTCGCGAATTGCCTCCAGAATACGTCGCTGTCGGTCGGTGAGATCCTCCCCGCCGAATACGGGACCGCCGCCTTTCGGCGAAAAGGGAATGGTGCGCACGTCGAACTCCTTTCAGTTGGTTCAACTGTACATCGAAATGTTCGAAACTCAAAACAGATGTTCTATAGAAGGTTGCACGATTCGTACATATGTGGCACAATTGCAACTACTGTTCGATAGAACGTGTGTTCGAGAAAGGTGCATCATGACGGATATGCATTTCACATTAGAGGCAAAGCCCTTGAATTCCAAAGCATTGCCGTCGACGTTCGCTGCAAGGCGCGTGCTGAACACCACGGCAACAGATGTTCGATCAACGGTTGATGATGTTCGACTCCGTGATGCGGTATGGCGCCGTGCCATGACGATTCTGCTGTTGATCGTGCTGCTCTGTCTTCCGATCGCTGTACTGAAGAACTCCTCGGGCGCCGCATCGGGTGGGGCCGAGCCGATGGAGGTCGTCAGTTATACGGTGGCTCCGGGAGATACGTTGTGGTCCTATGCGGAACGTGTCACCCCGGAGGGCGAAGATGTGAGCGAGACCGTGGAGGAGCTCAAACAGCTGAATCATCTACAGACATCGTCGTTGCAGGTGGGGCAGCGCATCGTGGTGCCGATACGATGACATCGTCCGTCCGCAATGGGGACACGAGGGCCGATTTCGTCGATGGCTCGTGCAAGACACGCGGGTGGTGCGCACCAACGTTTACTCTTGATGGTATGCATTGCCCTTTCTGTAAGAACCCGGATACCAAGGTCGTCGATACCCGTGTGGGGGAGGACGGCTATTCCATTCGCCGTCGGCGTGAATGCCCGAAATGCTCGCGACGGTTCACCACGGTCGAGACGGCCACGTTGATGGTGATCAAACGATCGGGGAACGTTGAGCCGTTCAATCGTGACAAGGTGATCACCGGCGTGCGCAAGGCATGTCAGGGACGGCCCATCAAGGAGGAAGATCTCAAGCAGCTCGGTCAGCGCGTGGAGGAGGATCTTCGCGCGCGCGGACTCGCCCAGGTGCCGTCCGACGAAGTGGGACGGGCAATCCTCGGTCCGCTCCGTGATCTGGACGAGGTGGCCTACATGCGATTCGCCAGCGTATATCAGGAGTTCAACAATCTCGAGGATTTCGAACGTGCGATCAGGGAGCTGCGGGAGCAGGAGTCCCCGACCGGGAACGAATCCAAGAACTGATCGTGTGTGTCGTGTGTGCTCGCCGCCATCGGCATGCAATGACCGATAACCATAGAAGCGACAGACGCAAGGCATCACACAACATAAGGCGATGGGCGACTCCCCGCAAGGAAGGGGAAGTCGCCCATCGCCTTATTGACGATTAATTCGCCAGTACAGCGCTACGAGTCACAGCACGCGCACGCGAATGGTGCCCTGCAGGTTCTTGAGCTGCTCCAGTGCCTCGGCGCTGGGTCGACTGGACACGTCGGTGACTACGTAACCGAGCTCATCCTCGGTGGCCAGCGCCTGGGCGGTGATATTGATGTTCTCCGCACCAAGCACATGATTCACGTTGGCCAGCACACCCGGCAGATTATCATGCAGATGCGCGATGCGCACCGCGCCCTGGCACGGATTCATGTTCAGCGTCGGCAGATTCACCGACAGCGAGGTGACGCCGTTGCTCCAGTAGTCGAGCAGCTTGTGCGACACGAAATGCCCGATGGCCTCCTGTGCCTCAAGCGTGGAACCGCCGATGTGCGGCGTGAGGATCACGTTGTCCTCCTCGCTCAGCGGTGTGGCGAACGCATCACCGGACTTCTTCGGCTCCACCGGGAACACGTCCACCGCGGCGCCGGCGATATGACCGGAATCCATATGGCTCTTCAAGGCGTCCAGATCCGCCACGAAACCGCGGGACAGGTTGATGAACACCGAGCCCTGCTTCATATGTTCGAACTGGTCTTCGCCGAAGAAGTTTGTGTTCGACTTACGGCCGTCGACGTGCAGGGTGACGGCATCGGACTTCTCCAGCAGGTCGTCAAGGCTCTCGGCGCGTTCGGCATTGCCCAGCGCCAGCTTCTCTTCGATGTCGTAGAACACCACATGCATGCCCAGCGCCTCGGCAAGCACGGACACCTGGGAGCCGATGTTGCCATAGCCGATGATGCCCAGGGTCTTGCCGCGAACCTCATGGGATCCGGCGGCGGACTTGTCCCACACGCCGCCACGCACATGATGGGAATGCGCGGGCAGGCGGCGCATCAGCGCGATAATATCCGAAATAACCAGCTCCACCACGGAACGGGTGTTGGAGTACGGCGCGTTGAACACGGCGATGCCGCGCTTGCCCGCATACTTCAGGTCCACCTGATTCGTGCCGATGGAGAAGCAGCCCACGGCGGTCAGGTTCGGTCGGGCGGCAAGGACCTTCTCGGTGACGTTCGTCTTGGAACGCACGCCGAGAAGATCCACACCGTCGAGCGCGGCAATGAGTTCGTCCTCATCCATGGCGCCCTTCGTCGTCACCACTTCGAAACCATGCTGGCGCAGGTTCTCGGACGCGAACGGATGGATGTTCTCAAGTAGTAAGGCTTTAGGCATACCGCCTACCCTACATCGGCAGGTGGTCCGCGTCATCCTTCGTCCGTACGATGACCAGTTTCTGCGTGGGACGGGTCATCGCCACATACAGGTCTGAGGCGGCTACCTGACGTGCCGGTGCATTGTCCTCGATCAGACCGGGCTGGACCACCACGACGGCGTCGAATTCCAATCCCTTGACGTCCTGTGGCGTGCACAGGCTAACTTGGGAGTCCCAGACCTTCTGCTCGCGAAGCGAGGTAGCGCGAGCCTCGCCCAGACGCTGTGCGACGGACTTCCAGACCCGTTCGCCCACGGCGTCGATGATCTCGGGATCGGCGATCACGGCCACACGGCCGGTGCCGTCCTCCGACACGAACCGGGTAGCCAGATCCGCGGCGTAGTCGGCTGCTGTGTCCAGCATCTCGTCATCCCGCTGCACCACGACTCGCTCCACGGAATCCGGAATCTTGCGCACGGCCTTGACCGTGGAGATGTACAGCCCCTCTTGCTCGGCGAACCGGGACGCGAGATCCGACACCTCCTGCGGATTGCGGTAGTCGATGGTCAATTCGTTGAGATCCCAGCCGTCCTCGCCGAACAGCTTGTCGAGCGTACGCTTCCAGGAACGGGAACCGGCCAAGGCCGAGGTCTGCGCCACATCGCCCACGATGGTGAACGAACGCGACGGGCATCGGCGCATCAGCATGCGCCAGTCCATCGGGGTGAGCTCCTGAGCCTCATCCACCACCACATGACCGTAGGTCCATTCGCGCTGGCCTGCCGCCTTCTGCGCGGCGGTGCTGTCGTCGAGGCCATTGATCTGGTCAAGCAGCATGTCCGACGTGACGATGCCCGATCCGATGCCGGCCTGGGCGAGCGTATCCTTGGCGAATTGCTCGTCCTGCAGACGCTGCGCGTTCTTCCGGGCGCGGGCATCGTACTCGCGCGGATCCTCGCCAAGCAGCTCGAGCGCCTCGTCGAGCAGGGGGATGTCCGAAGGAGTGAGCGGCGAGCCTTTGGGACGATACAGCTCCTTGAGGTCATCCTCGCGCAGCCATGGCGCGTAACGGCGCAGCTTGTTCGGCTTGGCCCACATGTCGTCGAGCATCCACTGCGCGGTCATGGGCAGCCATGCAAGATTCAGCGTCCTGCGCACCTGATCGTCCATGCGCAGCATGGAATGGGCAGTCGATAGCTCGGAACGGTCGGGATCGTAATCCAGCAGCTCCGCATACCGGGTCACCATGGATCGCAGCATCGACTCGACGAAGGTTTCGCGCGCCTTGTTGTGCGGCTGACGTGTGCGCTTGGCGTCGTTCTGCGCGGCGATGATGTCCTCGGCGCGCATCGGCACCTTGATGCCGTTGACGCGAATGGTCGGCAGATTCTCGGGAACTCGCACGCGTGCCGCCACGGCATTGGCGATAACGGTGGCCATGCGACGATCTCCCTTGAGCGCGGCAGCTCGCGGTGACTCGCTTCCCGTGGCCTGCACGCCCGGGATCAGATTGGCGATGGTGCGGGAGACCACGCCAGTCTCGCCCAGCGACGGCAGCACCTGGTCGATGTAGTGCAGGAACGACGGACTGGGGCCCACCACCAGCACACCGGAACGCTGCAGCTTGTCGCGATGCGTGTACAGCAGGTATGCCGCGCGATGCAGTGCCACGGCGGTCTTGCCGGTGCCGGGGCCGCCCTGCACCACCACCGCGCGGTTCAGCGGTCCGCGGATGATGCGATCCTGCTCGGCCTGAATGGTGGCCACGATATCGGTCATCTTGCCGGTGCGACGGGAGCTGAGCGACGCGAGCAGCGCGCCCTCGCCGGTCAGCGTGCCGGCGGAGGAGGCCTCGCTCACCTGCTCGGAATGCACGTCAAGCACCTCGTCCTCAATGCCCACGACCTCACGGAACCGCAGCGTGATATGGCGGCGCATCACGATGTTTCCGCGATGCGCGGGAGTCGCCTCGTAGAACGGTCGGGCCGCCTCGGCACGCCAATCGATGAGGATCGGATTGTAGTCGGCGTCCGACAGTCCCAGACGACCGATGTAATGCTGGACGCCGCCCTCCTCGTCAAGTCGACCGAACACCAGACGATCCTCCACGGCGCGCAGTTGGGTGAGCCGGTTCTCGTACATGGTGGCGAACGAGTCACGTTCGGCGCGTTGCGTGGGCGAGCCGTGCGCTCCCGTGGCCCTGACCTTGTCAAGGCTGTCCTTGGTCTGCTTACGCATCTCATCAAGGCGTCCGTAGACACGATCGACCGTCTGCTGCTCATCGCGCAGCTGCGAGGAATAGTTGGACATGAAAGACTGCTCCTTGGCGGGGCCGGAAAAGTTCGGCAATCCACTATACTCGCAGGCCTCTAAAACCCGGCTTTCGGTCGCTCGACACCACAGGGGCGTGCATTTGTGGCGTTATTGGGGTGGAAAAGCCCAATCGGTGGGGAGAGTTGGGGATAAGTGGGGTAAAGTGGTGAACTGTTGGTCGCGAGTCATGGCAAAACGGGGCAAGGAGGTGCGCGCGATGGTCGACAGCGAACCAGCAGTCGCACCCGCAGAGGCTCCGACAGAGCTTCCGCCATTGCTGCTGGGCACCTACACCCCGAAGATCGATGCCAAAGGAAGGCTTGCCCTTCCCGCAAAACTCCGCAGCCAGCTTGGACGCGGACTGGTGATGGCCAGGGGACAGGAACGCTGCATCTACCTGCTGCCCTATAGCGAATTCAGAAGGGTGGCCGCGCAGATTCAGCGCACATCGCTGGGAAACAAGGCCGCGCGCGACTATCTGCGCGTATTCCTGTCGGGGGCCGTTGACCAGGAACCCGACAAACAGGGCAGGGTGGTGATACCGCCCATGCTGCGCGACTACGCAGGGTTGGGAACCGATGTCGTCGTCATCGGCGTCGGCACACGTGCGGAAATATGGAACAAGGACGCTTGGGAAGCCTACCTGACCGAGCAGGAACAGGGCTATGCAGACATAGCCGACGACGTACTACCGGCAATGGAGTTCTAAAATACACATGGATATCACAGCGATTCATCAACCGGTGCTGCTGGACGACTGCGTACGTTTGGTGACCGGCGCCGCGGATGCGCCCGGATCCGTCATCGTCGACTGCACACTCGGACTCGCCGGTCACTCCACGGCATTCCTCAAGGCCGCGCCGAACGCCCGGCTCATCGGCATCGACCGTGACGAGGAGGCGCTTGCGCTCGCCACGCGCCGCATGCAGGACGAGGGTCTGGCCGACCGATTCACGCCGGTGCATGCCGCATTCGACGCCTTCGCCGATGTATTGGCCGATCAGGGCGTCGATCAGGTGAACGCCGTCTTCATGGATCTGGGATTGTCCAGTCTGCAGATCGACGAGACCGAACGCGGATTCTCCTATTCCCATGACGCCCCGCTGGATATGCGCATGGACCCCACGCAGGGTCTAACCGCCGAACGGGTGCTGGCCGAATACTCCATGGACCATCTGCGCTGGATCTTCCGCGAATACGGTGAGGAGCGGTTCTCCGGCCCCATTGCCAAGGCCATCGTGGCCGACCGCGAGCGCGAGCCGCTGCGCACCTCGGCGCAGCTCAACGCTCTGGTTGACCGGGTGGTGCCGAAGGCGCACCGTCCTGCGGGCAATCCGGCCAAGCGTGTGTTCCAGGCATTGCGCATCGAGGTCAACGGCGAGCTGGACAAGCTGGCGTCTACGCTGCCTCAGGCGGCATTGCATCTCGCTGTCGGCGGCCGTCTGGTCGTCGAGTCGTATCACTCGTTGGAGGACAAGACCGTCAAGCGTTTCATGGCCAATGGCCTGAAGGTGGACGTGCCTGCGGGCATGCCGGTGATCCCGGACGACGCCCAGCCGTTCTTCAGGGATCTGACCCGTGGCGCGATCAAGGCCGACGAGCAGGAGATCGCCGCCAATCCAAGGTCCGCGTCCGTGCGTCTGCGCGCCGTGGAGCTCACCCGTGCCCTGCCTGAGCGGTGGGCGTCCAGCTTCGCGTCGGGCGAGCACCGGTACAGCTACAGGGAGCCCGCGAAGTCGCCGGGTCGTTCCCAGGGCCGCTTCGGCAAGACTTCCGGCAAGGCAAGGAGGGGCCGTAGATGAGCGCATCCCCTAGAGTGGCGCGTTCCCGTTCCAAGGCTCAGGAGCGCAGCACTCGTCCAACCACATCCACTCGGGACAGGCTTCAAGTGACAACATCGTCGAAAACCGGCACCAGTACGTTCGCCAGTCGTATGCGGGGGCTGGTGGGTGGCGTCCATCCCCGGCGCATGCGCCTGTTCCACTTCGTGTGCGCGTTGGTGTTTCTTGGTGCCAGCCTGATCGGTTCGCTGGTGTTGCGTACTCAGATGATCGAGGACTCGTTCGCCATCACCGATACGCAGCAGTCCATCGGCCGTCTCACGCAGGACATTCAGGAGAAGCAGACCGAACTCGATGCTCTTGAGGCGTCCCTGCCCAGCAAGGCGCAGAAGCTCGGCATGGTTCCGGGTTCCGATGCGCTGACCATAGATCTGAGCGGCTATGCCGCATCCAATGACGCGAAGGGAAGCAAGTGAGACGCAAGGTTCGCCGCACCCACGGTGACATCTTCCGCCGCAGGTCGCTGGCCGTCGGCATCATTCTCGCCCTGGTGGCCTCGATCTGTGTGGGCAAGCTGTCGTACATGCAGCTGTTCGCCGCCGGCTCGGTGGCGCAGGCTGCGACCGCCAGCCGTACCGTGACCAAGACGGTGAAGGCGCAGCGCGGCACGATCGTCGATACGAACAATGTGGTGCTGGCGCAGAGCGTGGAACGCTACACCATCTATGCCGATCAGGTTGCCGCGGCCGATTTCACGCCCGTCGACTGCAATGGCAAGAACGAGAGCACATGCCATGCGATCGATGGCAAGAACGTGGGTGCCACGGGTCCGGCCGCCGTGGCCAAGCTGCTGGCGCCGGTGCTCGGCATGAACACCATGGAGCTCGGCGGCAAGCTCGTGGGCACGAACCGGTACGTGGTACTGAAGAAGAACGTGGTCCCCGAGGTCATGCGCGCCATTCAGAAGCTGCATCTGAGCGGCGTGATCGGCTATGAGCTGACCTCCGACCGGCAGTATTCGGACGATGGGCTGCTCGGCACGATTCTCGGTGGCGTGGACGCCGCCGGCAATGGTGTGGCGGGTATCGAGAAGATGGCCAACAAGTCGCTGATCGGCAAGGATGGTTCCACCAGTTATCAGCGCGGCGCTCAGGGGCAGCAGATCCCGGGTACCGTGACCGAGTCCGTCGATCCCGTCAATGGCGGCACCGTCAAGCTCACGATCGACTGGGACGTGCAATGGTATGTCAAGAAGGCGCTCAAGGATGCGCAGGACAAGACGCACGCCGAATGGGGCATCGCCGTGGTGCAGGAGGTCAAGACCGGCAAGATTCTGGCCATCGCCGACACCGACAACTATGTGGCAGGCACCGACGAGGCGAAGATGAACGCGTCGAAGGCCGTGACCGCCGTGTTCGAACCGGGTTCTACGGGCAAGCTCATCACCGCCGCAGGTCTGCTGCAGGAGGGCATCCACAAGCCCACCGACCAGTTCCAGGTGCCCTATCAGATCCAGCTTGACGGCCAGACCTATCATGATTCGCACGAGCATGGCGTGCAGAACCTCACCCTCGCCGGCATTCTCAAGGAGTCCTCGAACGTGGGCACCGTGATGGCATCCTCCGACTACAGCCTTGAGAAACGTTACGATTACATCACGAAGTTCGGCATCGGCCAGAGCACGGGTCTGAACTTCCCCGGCGAGTCCAACGGCCAGATCGTCTCATCGTACAAGGACTGGGACAAGCGCACCCGCAACACCGTGCTGTTCGGACAGGGCTACTCCGCGTCCGCGCTGCAGATGACCAACGTGGTTGCCACGATCGCCAACAAGGGTGTGCGCAACGGACAGTCGATCATCGAATCGTCCACCGACGCGCAGGGTAACGACACCACGCCGTCGGTCAAGAAATCACAGCGTGTGGTGAGCGAGGACGTGGCATCCGAGCTCATGAACATGATGGAGTCGATGGCCGAACAGTACAAGTCGGTGATGAACGTCGAGGGCTATCGTCTGGCGGGCAAGTCCGGCACCGCGCAGGTGGCCGACTCCTCCGGCGCGCTCAACAGCATCATCGGCGACTTCATCGCCGCGATTCCCGCCAACGATCCGCAGTTTGTGATCACCGTCGCGCTCAAGGACCCGGAGGGCATCTATGGTGGTACCACGGCCGGCCCGGTGGTGGGTACGATTGGTGAATTCCTTATGCAGAAGTACGAGGTCCCGGCCTCGCCCGAACGCACCGATGCTATTCCTACAGAGTGGTGATTCGGCCGTGTCCAACAATCCTGATCACAAGCCGACGGCATACCGGCCGGCGGCAACCGACGCCAAGGGGTATAGATGAGCGCACTGAGTGAAGCAAGCACGGAACATCTCACCATCGCCGATCTCCGTGAACGGTATGGTCTGACCACCAATGCGAAGTTTGCGGGCAAGGTTACCGTCACGTCCATCGCCGACGATCTGAAGTCGGTGATGCCTGGCGCGCTGTATATTCCCAAGCCGGAGGACATCACCGCGGACGCCATCGCCCAGGCCGAGGCGAAGGGCGCCTACGCGATGCTGCTGCCCACATCCGCTCAGGACGCCGGGCTTGAGGGCAGCGTCCCCATGCTGTACGGCGATCTGAGCGCCGAGGAGATGGGTCGTCTCGCCTCCGACATGGCGGTCCATCCCTCCAACTCCGTGGCCGTGTTTCTGGTGGCCGGCGACGATTCCGTGGAGCAGGGTGCCGATCTGGCGGAACTGCTGCATGTGCTGGGCAATCCCGTGGGACAGATCGGCTACCGTCATTCCGTGTCTCTGGAGCGCCATCTGGTGGAGGAGTACCCGCTGAACGCGCTCGACGTGCAACGCATCCTCGCCGTGTTCGTTGAGGACGGCGCATCCGCCGTGGTGATCGGCGCTGACGACCGCACGCTCGCTCCGGGCGCACTGGAATCCGTGATCACCGACGTGTGCGCACTCGGCGAGTCCGACGATGACGATGACGCCCAGCCGTCGCTCAAGGAGACGATGGAACGGTACGGTGCGAAACTGCGTGAACGCACCCATCTGGCACATCGGACCGCGGAAAGCGACGATATGGCCCACCACTACGACGGTCAGCTCGACCCGGCGTCCAGCCGGAGGCTGTCGCTGGCCATCGCCATGGTGATGAAGGCCGGCGTGCGCAAGGGCAACATCAAGAGCGCCCTGCGCGTGTCGAAGGAAATGAGCTGACGCATCCCGACGGCGCCCGACGGCGTCTGCGTGATGCGTAAAGGCGTTCATGGGAACGCAAAGAGACAGGATCCACAGAAGAGGTAGACATCTCATGATGGTCATGACAGTAAAGGAAGCGGCGCTGGCCGTAGGCGGCAGGCTGCATGTGCGGGACGACGAGCAGGCCGGCCGTTCGATCGGCACGGTGGTGACCGACTCCCGACAGGCGGGCGAGGGGGCCTTGTTCGTGGCCATCGCCGGCGAGCACGTTGACGGCCACGACTTCGTGGCCAAGGTGGGTCAGGCCGGTGCCGCCGCCGCGTTGGTGGACCACGAGATCGCCGACGCCGACGTTCCGCAGATCGTCGTGGACGACACCGTCAAGGCTCTGGGACTGCTGGCCAAGGCCAACATCGAACGCCGCCGGAACGCCGGAACGCCGTTCACCGTGATCGGCATCACCGGATCGGTCGGCAAGACCACCACCAAGGATCTGCTCAAGGCCCTGCTGTCGTCCCAGGCCCCCACTGTGGCGCCCGTGGGCTCGTTCAACAACGACATCGGCATGCCGATCACCGCGCTGAAGGTGGACGAGCACACCCGCTACCTCGTGTCCGAGATGGGAGCGAACCACTTGGGCGAGATCGCCTACCTGACCTCCTTGGTGCGTCCCGACGTGGCCGTGGTGCTCAAGGTGGGCGTGGCCCATCTGGGCGAGTTCGGCTCCGTGGAGAATATCCAAAAGGCGAAGAGCGAGATCGTGCGCGCGCTGGACGCCGATGGCGTGGCCGTGCTCAACGCCGACGACGAGCACGTGGTGCCGATGGCCCAGCTCGTGGACGGCAAGGTGCTGTGGTTCGGCATGGGCGACGGCGCCGAATCGAAGGCCGGCGACGTACGCATGAACGGCCTCGACCGCGCCACCTTCACGCTGTCCCTGCCCGGCCAGGAGCCTGTCGACGTGGCTCTGGCGATCCCCGGACGCCACAACGTGATGAACGCGCTGGCCGCCGCCACCGTCGCATGGCACCTCGGTGTGCCCGCCGAGGACATCGTCTCCGTGCTCGAGCAGCAGTCCAGCATCAGCCCCCACCGCATGGCGGTCTCCACGCTCAAGCGTGGGGGAGCGGAGTTCACCGTGATCGATGACTCGTTCAACGCGAACCCCGACTCCATGAAGGCCGGCCTCGACGGTCTGATCGGCTGGTCCGGAGAGAACACCGACGGCAAGCCCTACCGTGTGGCCGTGCTCGGCTCCATGCTCGAGCTGGGCGGCGACGAGGCCGGACTGCATCGCGGCATCGGTGAATACGCCGCCAAGCTGGGCGTGGACGCCGTGATCGCAGTAGGCAGCGAGCGTGACGAGAATCTCGATTCCCTCGCCGCTGACATCGTCGACGGCGTGAAGTCCGCCGGCGATCCGCACGCCGAACTCGTGCACAACGTGGACGACGCCGATCGTGCCGTGATCGATCTCGCTCTGGCGCATCCGCATGCCGTGGTGCTGCTCAAGGGGTCACACGCCTCCGGTCTGAGCGCCCTCGCCACGCGCTGGGAACGCAACGACGACCTGCCCGCCGAACGCAACGCCGGCGGCAACGAAACCACGAAGAATGGAGAAGCACTGTGATTTCGCTCCTTATCGGTCTTGGGGTGTCGCTCATCGTCACCCTGGTGGGTACGCCGCTGCTCATCAATCTGGTGCACAAGCTGCACTACGGACAGTACATTCGCCAGGATGGTCCCCAGTCCCATCTCGTCAAGCGTGGCACGCCAACGCTGGGCGGCGTGGTCATCAACCTCGCCATCGTGCTCGGCTGGGGAGCGTCGGCTCTGTACCGTTATATCGCCTACCGCGATGTGCCGTCCTGGACGGCGCTGCTGGTGCTGTTCGCCATGCTGTCGATGGGCCTGCTGGGCTTCATCGACGATTTCGCCAAGGTGCGCAAGAAGCAGAATGAGGGCCTGTCGGTGGGCGGCAAGTTCTTCGGACAGTTCGTGTTCGCCACCATGTTTGCCGTGCTGGCGCTGCTCATGCCGACCAAGAACGGCTTCCCGAGTGCGCAGGCGGGCATCTCGTTCATCGAGCACCGCATCATCTCGTTCGAATTCGCCGGCCGTGCCGTGGCCATCGTGCTGTTCGTGATCTGGGTGAACTTCCTGATGACGGCGTGGACGAACGCCTTCAACCTCACCGACGGTCTCGATGGTCTGGCAGCCGGCAGCTCCATGGTTGCGTTTATCGGCTACGCGATGATCGCCTACTGGGAGAGCTACCATCTCAAGGGCGCCGGCCATTCCGGTTTTGCCTACTCCGTGTCCGACCCGCAGGATCTGGCCATTCTGGCGGCGTGCGCGGTGGCGGCATGCTTCGGATTCCTGTGGTACAACACGAACCCGGCCAAGATCTTCATGGGCGACACCGGTTCGCTTGCGCTCGGCGGCCTGTTCGCGGCGCTGTCGATCACCACGCACACCGAGGTGCTCGCCGTGGTGCTCGGCGGTCTGTTCGTGATGGAGACCTGCTCCGATGTGATTCAGGTGGGCTACTTCAAGATGACCCACAAGCGCGTGTTCAAGATGGCGCCGATCCACCATCATTTCGAATTGTGCGGATGGCAGGAGAACACCGTGGTGGTGCGGTTCTGGATGATCGAGATGCTGTTCGTTCTGGTCGGCCTGGTGCTGTTCTACTCCAACTGGCTGGTCGGTTCCGGACTGTTCTGATCGTCGCTTCAATCGCGCCGGTCTGCTGGCCGGCCTTCGCGACGACGATCGTTGACGCTGGTCTCCCGCCGCGCTGTATCGGCGGGAGACTAGCCTGACGTTGGTATGAAGAATCCTAAAAGGAGGGGTCCGTTGACCAAGGTAGAGGATTTTCAGGGCAAGACCGTGATGGTGGCCGGACTGGGAGTGTCCGGCGTGAGCGCGTGCGATCGACTCAGGGAGGCCGGCGCCACCGTGCTCGCATTCGACGAGCGCAAGCCGGACGCCGATCTGCACAAGTTCGAGGACATCGACTTCGATGCGCTTGACGCCATCGTCACCTCGCCGGTGTTCGCGCCGTCCACGCCGTTTCTTGCCGAGGCCGCACGCCGCGGCATCGACACGATGAGCGAGGTCGAGCTTGCCTGGCGCCTGCGCGTGCCGTCCTCGTCCACGGGCAAGCCCGCCGCATGGGTGGGCATCACCGGCACCAACGGCAAGACGTCGACCACGGAGATGACCTCCGAGGTACTGCGCGCCGCTCATCTCAAGGCCCCCGCCGTGGGCAACATCGGCACTCCGGTCTCCTCCGCGTCGGTGGACGTCGCCAATGATGCGCTGGTGGTGGAGCTCAGCTCCTTCCAGATGCACTACACCGACTCGCTCGAACTCGACTGCGCCGCGATCACCAATCTCGCCGACGATCATCTTGACTGGCATGGCGGTTTCGACAACTATGCTGCCGACAAGGCGAAGGTCTACCGCGGCGTCAAGCGCGCTCTGGTCTACAACGCCGATGACGCCCGCGTGACCGCGTTGGCCCAGGCCGCCAAGCCCGCTGAAGGCTGCCGCAGGGTCGGCTTCACGCTCGGCGCTCCCGCCGACGGACAGATCGGCGTCGAGGACGGATGGATCGTCGATCGCAGCGGTCTGCGCGACGAGGATGCGGCCGAACGCATGGCCAAGGTGCTGGACTTCACTCATCTGTGCGAACCGGACGGCACCGTCTATCCGCATCTGTTGGCCGACGCCCTGTGCGCGCTGGCTCTGTCTCTGGGCATGGGCGTATCCTCGGCCACCGCCATCGGCGCGCTCAAGCAGTTCGCCCCCGGCGGTCACCGCATCGCCAAGGTCGCCGAGGCCAAGGTCCCCGGCGGCGTCATTCGCTTCGTGGACGATTCCAAGGCCACGAACGCGCACGCGGCCCACGCCTCGCTGTCCAGCTTCGCCCCCGGCTCAGTGGTGTGGATCGCCGGCGGCCTAGCCAAGGGATCCCGCTTCGAGGACCTGGTGGCCGATCAAGCGCACACGATCAGCGCCGCCGTGATCATCGGCGTGGACCAGAAGCCCATGCTCGACGCGTTCGTTGCCAAGGCTCCGAATATTCCCCTGACCGTGATCGACCCTGAGCCGAAGGATACGGTCATGGAGCGCGCCGTCGAGGCGGCCGGAACCTATGCCAAGGCCGGCAGCGTGGTGCTCATGGCGCCTGCCTGCGCATCCATGGACCAGTTCAAGTCGTATGCGGACCGTGGCGATCGTTTCGCCGCGGCCGCGCAGCAGTGGGCGGCGGCGCATGCCGAGTAAGCCGAACGGCAAGCCCGCTCGCAACGCCAGATCCGGCGGCGCCTCCTCCAAGAGGAATGCGGTCGTCGTCGGATCGTCGCGTGGGCGCAACCCCGTCCGGATCGGTCCCGACGACACCGATGACGAGGACCTCAAGGGACTGGACAAGGCCGTGGCGCTGGTCACCAACGGCTCACCGGTCTCCAAGGCCAAGTCCGGCGGGACCTCGGCCAAACCGGTCGACTACAGCGGCATCCGCTGCCTGCTCAACCCGGTATGGTGCTACTACGGATTCATCATCGCAGTGGCCGGTCTCACGCTGTTCGGTCTGCTCATGGTGTTCTCCAGCTCCGCGGTCGACATGATCGCCAAGAGCCGTCCGGCATGGTACGAGCTGCTGTCGCAGACCGCGTTCGCCGTGGCGGGCATTGTGGTCGCATTCGTTCTGTCATCCATCCCGGTGAAGACGTTCCGCAAGCTTGCGATGATCGCGATGATCGCCGGCGTGCTCCTTCAGTTGGCCACCAAGATCCCAGGCATCGGTTCGGAGGCCGGCGGCAACGTCGGCTGGGTCAGCTTCGGTCCGGTCCGCTTCCAGCCTGCCGAAATCCTCAAATGGGTACTGAGCATATGGATGCCGGCCGCGCTGCTCGCCGCACGGTCGAAGCGCACCGTCAGACGCAAGCCCCTGGTGGCGTTTAACGCACCGCCGTGGCTGGAAAAGGTCGGGCGGATCGTGGAGATCTTCGTGCCCCGACCCTACTGGGTGCCGATCTGCGGCTTCGTGCTTGCCTTCACCGCGGTCATCCTCGGCCATGATCTGGGAACCGCCATGATCGTGGTGCTCATCGGTGCCGTGGTGCTGCTTGTCGGAGGATTCCCGCTGCGCATGTTCGTGCTGCTCGGCGGAGTAGGTGCCGCGGGCATTCTGCTCATGTTCGTCACAGGCAGTTCGAACCGTATGAACCGCATCATGGCGACGTATGGTGAATGCTCGAGCGAGGATCTGACCGGCGTGTGCTACCAGTCGATCCACGGCACCTATGCGTTGGCGTCGGGTGGACTGACGGGTGTGGGGCTCGGCAACTCACGTGAGAAATGGAATTATTTGCCGGCCGCGCACAACGACTTCATTTTCGCCGTGATCGGCGAGGAGCTCGGATTCCTCGGCGCCTGCGCGGTGATTCTGGGATTCGTGGTCATGGGCTGGTGCATGATCGCCATCGCCGTGCGTCATCAGGACGCCTATGCCCGTATGGTGATCATGGCGTTTACCATCTGGCTGGTTGGTCAGGCGTTGGTCAACATTGCCGTCGTCGTCGGCATTCTGCCGGTCATGGGTCTGCCGATGCCGTTCATATCGTCGGGTGGCACGGCACTGATCATGTGTCTGGCGGCCGCGGGAACCGTGGTGAGCATGGCTCGTTCCCAGACCGAGATCAAGGCGGCCGTATCGAAATCATGACGCGGCGTGACGCGACGCATGGCGCCCGAGGTTGACCGCCTCGGGCGCTATGCTCGTAACCATGTCTGATCGAGTAAGCATCGTGCTCGCCGGTGGCGGCACCGCAGGTCATGTCAATCCGCTGCTGAGCATCGCGTCCGAAATCCGCAGAATCCGTCCGGATGCCGCCATCAGCGTCATCGGTACCGAAGTCGGTCTGGAGAAGCGGCTCGTGCCCGCGGCCGGCTTTGAAATGGACACCATCGAAAAGGTGCCGTTCCCGCGTTCGATCAACGCCGACGCCTTCAAATTCCCGATGAGGTGGATCCACGAGACCGGCAGGGTAAAGCGCATCCTCACCGAACGTCACGCCGACGTGCTCGTGGGCGTGGGTGGCTACGCATCGGCCCCTGCCTACTACACGGCCCACAAGATGGGCATCCCCGTGGTGATTCACGAACAGAACGCGCGCGCCGGCATGGCGAACAAGCTCGGCAGCCGCTGGGCCGACTTCATCGGCACCGTCTACGACAACACCGGACTGACCGCACGTCCCGGCGCGGTCATCGAACGCGTGGGACTTCCGTTGCGCCCCGCCATCGCACAGGTCGCCGAATCCATGGAACAGGATCGTGCAGCCGCCCGCATCGCCGGCGCCACCGCGCTCGGACTCGACCCGAACCGCCCCATCGTGCTGGTCACCGGAGGATCCCTCGGCGCGCAGAGTCTCAACATCGCCGTGTCGAACACCGCACGGGAGCTGCTCGACGTCACCCAGGTCATCCATCTGACCGGCAAGGGCAAGATCAGCCAGGTACGCAAACTCGTCGAGGCGTCGGCCGGCGCGGACGTGCTGTGCGGCATCGGACCGGACAGCGCCGGACAGGGCGACTACCATGCCGCCGAATACCTGGAGCGCATCGATCAGGCGTTCGCCTGCGCCGATCTGGTCGTCTGCCGTTCCGGAGCCGGCACCGTAGCCGAAATCGCCGCTTTGGGACTGCCCGCCGTATACGTGCCGCTGCCCATCGGCAACGGTGAACAGCGGTACAACGCTGAACCGGTGGTGGAGGCCGGCGGCGGATTCCTGGTCCGCGACTCCGACTTCACCAGCGAATGGGTCGCCGGTCATGTCCCCGCATTGCTGTCCGACAAGGACAAGCTGCGCGGACTCGCACAGGCCGCATGGACCTACGGCATCCGCGACGCCGCCCACACCATGGCGGAACGCGTGCTGGCATTCGCCGACGCCAAGCGCTGAATCGCATCCCGGCTGTCGCATTCCGACTGCTGTATCCCGACCAGGGCGCTTTGATCCTGTCGATTCCGGATCCGGGCCAACGCCCGGATCCAATATCCCGTCCTCGTCCATAATGGAATGAGTTGTTTTCCGCTTCATAAGGAGAAATTCGTCGTGTCTGATCACGCTTCCGACAACACCATCGTGCTTGAACCCACCAGCAGGCCGCCGCATGCCGACTCGCTGCGCGTGCAGGATCTTGGCCGCACCCACTTCATCGGCATCGGTGGCGCCGGCATGAGCGTGCTTGCGGAGATCCTGCACGAGCAGGGCGTGGACGTCCAGGGCTCCGACCGCGAGCTAGGACCCAAGGCCGAACGTCTGCAGGCGCTCGGCATCACCGTGATGATCGGACAGAAGGCAGAGAACGTTCAGGGCGTGGACACGGTCGTCTGGTCCAGCGCCATCAAGCCCGACAACCCCGAGATCGTGGCCGCCGTGGCCGAGGGCGCACGTCTCATGCACCGCAGCGACGTGCTGGCTCTGCTCATGAGCACCTCGCGTGCCGTGACCGTGGCCGGCGCGCACGGCAAGACCACCACCAGCGCCATGATCGCCCATATTCTGGTGAACGCCGGCACCGGTGACCTCGCCGACCCCAGCTACGCGATCGGCGGCTCCATCCAGGGGCCGAACGGCACCCTCGACGGTGGTCACGCCGGCAAGGGCAGTGTGCTCGTCGCCGAGGCCGACGAATCCGACGGCAGCTTCGCGAAATACCATCCCGAGATCGCGGTGATCACCAACGTGGAGGCCGAGCATCTCGATCATTACGGCACCGCCGAACACTACCGTCAGGCGTTCGTCGACCACTCCCACCACGCCACCGGGCATGTGGTGCTGTGCGCCGACGACGAGGGCGCCCTCGCCGTGCTGCGTGCGATGAGCCCCGAGGCCGCGTCCAAGGCCGTCGCCTACTCCACCCATACCGCCGACGAGATCGGCGACATCAACGGCGCGTCCCTGGTGCACATCGATCATGAGGCCGAGGCCGCCGCATCCGACACGGTCGACGCCGTGGAATCCTTCGTGCTTCACCTGCCGGCCGGACTCGGCGGCACGGACTCCGAGGCCGTCGACATCCCCGTCGGACTGCGCATCCCCGGCATCCACAACGCCCGCAACGCCGCGGCCGCCATCACCGCGGCCACGCTGCTGGGCATGGACCCGCGTGACGCCGCACGCGCCGCCGGTTCGTTCCGCGGTGCCGCGCGCCGATTCGAGATCCGCGGCGAGCGCGCCGGCGTGACCGTCGTCGACGACTACGCGCATCACCCCACCGAGATCGCCGCCATGCTCGACGCCGCCCGTCGTCGTTTCCCCGAGTCCACCGTGCACGTGCTGTTCCAGCCGCACCTGTTCTCGCGCACCATGTTCTTCGCCTCCGAGTTCGCCCACGCGCTGGCCAAGGCCGATGACGTGATCGTCACCGGCATCTTCCCCGCCCGCGAGAAGCAGGCCGACTATCCGCAGATCGGACCGCAGACCGTGGTCGATGCCGCCGAAGGCATCGCCCACGAGCCCGCCACGTGGATCCAGGCCGTGCCCGACATGTGCCAGGCCGCCAAGATGCTGGTCATGCGTTCCAAGGTCGGGGACGTGATCTTCACCGTCGGCGCCGGCGACATCACCAACATGGCCGAGGTGCTGCTGCGCGTCCTCGAGGCCCGTTCCTCCGCGGACGCCCGCTGATCCGGGTCGGGTGATCATGGCCGGACGTGTCGTCTCTTCATCGGATTCGCCGCAGGACAAGCCGTCGCGCGGTGAATCCCGATCCGTTTCGAAGCGTACGCCTCGTGAGGCGAGCGGTGTTGCGCGCGGCGATCGTGCCTCCCGCCCAGCCCGCTCGTCGCGCTCGGTGTCGTCCGGCTCCTCGTCGCGTGGTGGGGGAGACGTCTCCTCAACGGGGCGAGCCCGCAGCTCTCGTAGCTCCCGTGGAGTCGCCGATACGCGCAGCCGGGAAGGGGCCTTCGTCGATGCCCGTACCATGCCGCCGCGCAAGTCGGTCTCCGAACGTCTTGACAGTCCGGATTTCGGCGGCCCCGGCCTGTTCGCCCGCCCCAAGGTGGTGAACTTCCCCGAACGGCTCAAGGAGCGTCGCCGTGCGCATCGCCGGGAGGTGGCCATTCGCACCGCCATCGTGGTGGCAGTCATCGCCGCGGTCGTGGCACTGATATGGGGTCTTCTGTTTTCTCCTCTGCTGCGGCTGCACACCGATCAGATCTCGGTCGGTGGAACGAACACGTGGGTGTCGGAAAGCGAGGTCGCCGATATCGCGTACGCGCAGCAGGGCAAGTCGCTGCTGCTGATCGACACCACTGGTATGGAGGAGAAGATCAGCGAGCTGCCGGGCGTGACGTCGGCGAAGGCCGTGAAACGCTATCCGCATGGACTGAGCGTCACGGTGAAGGCCGAAATTCCGGCCGCCGTGCTTCGAGCCTCCGACACCGACTATACGGCCGTGGACCGCGAGGGACGTGTGCTCAATGCGGTGAACGCCTCAGTGAAGGGTATTCCCGTGATCGAGGTGAAGGACGCCAAGAAGAGCCTAGACAACAAAGCCGTCAAACAGGCGTTGCAAGTGCTTGGTTCACTGGATGAGTCCATGCGGCAGAAGATCACCAAGGTGGAGGCGAAGACCCAGGACTCCATCACCACCACGCTCGAGGACGGATACACGATCATCTGGGGCAATTCGTCGCAGATGAAGCTCAAGAAGGCCGTGGTGGACACGCTGCTGTCGAACCCCGATCAGCTTGAAGGGGCGAAGACCATCGATGTCGCCGCCCCCGACAAGGCCACCATCAAATAATCAAGAAATAACGGGGGAGAAGACCGGCCGGTCAGCGCATCAGCTCGTCGGTGTCGTAATTGATCGTCACCGGACCGTCGTTGACGAGACTCACCTGCATGTGCGCGCCGAACTGGCCCTCCTTCACCGTCAGTCCGTACGAGGCGAGTTCACGATTGAAATCATGCCAGACCTGCTCGGCGTGATGGGGCTCGCCCGCGCCGGTGAACCCCGGACGGTTGCCGCGGCGAACGTCGGCGAACAACGTGAACTGCGAGATCGACAGCACCGCGCCGCCCACGTCGAGGATCGACTTGTTCATCTTGCCGTTCTCGTCCTCGAATACGCGAAGATGCGCGATCTTGCGGGCCAGCCACGCCACCTGATCGGGGCCGTCCGTATCGGCGACGCCCACCAGCAGCATGAATCCCCGGTCGATGGACTGGGGGACGAACGGTTCCTGAACGGAATCGCCGGGTTCGGGAACGACGTCCACGGATGCCCGGCTCACTTTTTGCACTACGATACGCATGACGTTCAGTGTAGGTATCGACGTGCGACATTGCGCATACGGGCGACGCCGTATGCGCAATGTCGCATGGCAACTACTTGGATCGTGCCACAAGCTCGGCCTCGATCTCCTCGAGCGACTTGCCCTTGGTCTCGGGGATGAACTTGGCCACGAACGGAATGGACAGCACGGCGAACGCGGCGAAGATCGCGAACGGACCGCCCACATTGTTATGGAACGCGGCGAGCAGCATCAGGAAGAACTGCGAGACGATGAAGTTGCCGATCCAGTTGGCGGCCGAACCGATCGACGTGCCGATGCCACGCACGGACAGCGGGAAGATCTCGCCGATCATCACCCATGCCAGCGGACCCCACGAGACGGCGAAACCGAGGATGTAGATGGCGATCAGCACCATCGTCGGAATGGCGGCGTGACTCACGTCACCGAGGAAGTTGAGCAAGGCGAGCGCGATCAGCGAGACGGCCATGACGACGGAGCCGAAGAACAGCACGGTCTTGCGGTTGAAACGGTCCATGAAGATCGTGGCGACGATGGTGGAGACGAAGTTGACCACGCCGATGCCCACCGACACCCAGATCGCCTGATCGGCCGGGAAGCCGAAGCCCTTGATGAACACCTGCGGCAGGAAGTAGATCACCGAGTTGATGCCCACGAGCTGCTGGAACAGCATGATGCCGATGGCGGCGACGATAGCCGGACGTGCGGTGGTGAACAGCTCCTTGACGCTGCCCTGCTTCTGGGCGCCTTCGGAGTTGGCGACGCGCTGGATTTCGTCGAGTTCGGCGGTCACCTCGGTGGCGTCCATGTCCTTGCGGATGAGTTGCAGCACCTTGAACGCGTTGCGCACGTCACCCTGCTTGACCAGGTAGCGCGGGGACTCAGGCAGCAGGATGCCGCCGATCAGCAGCAGTGCGGACGGGATGAGCGCGGAGGCAAGCATCCAGCGCCAGTCGCTGAAGCCGAGCAGATTGTGGTTGAGGAAGCCCAGATTCGACACGTAGGCGAGCAGGATGCCGAACGTGACCATGAGCTGGAACAGCGTGGACAGGGAGCCGCGGCGCTCCTTCGGGGCGAGCTCGGCCAGATAGGCGGGGGTGAGCGCGGACGCGGCGCCGACGGCCAGGCCCAGCAGGATGCGGGCCAGCACCATCCACACGAATCCGGTGGCGGTGGCCGACAGGCCGGAGCCGAGCAGGAACAGCACGGCGGAGACGATGAGCAGCTTCTTACGGCCGTACTTGTCGGACAGTCCGCCGATGGTAAGCGCGCCGATCATGGATCCGATCAGCACGGAGGAGGTGATGAACCCGGTCTGCGCCGCGTTGAGCGCGAACTCGGATTCGATCAGCGGCGAGGCACCGGAGATGATGCCGGTGTCAAAGCCGAACAGCATGCCTCCCAGCGCGCCGAAGATGAAGATGAATGTGTTGTTGAGTGGGAATCGCATCGAAGCTCCTTTGTCTCGGTCCTTCCACTTTCCTATCCCGTCGTTCCGATCCCGGAGAACCGGTCGGAAAAACAAAAAAGACCTGAGACACGGCTTTGCGCCATGCCTCAGGTCTTGCCTCGTTTTACCAAGTAGCAACCCTGCTGATCAAAACAACTGATTAGGGAGAGTA
This sequence comes from Bifidobacterium vansinderenii, assembly GCF_002234915.1. GTDB lineage: Bacteria > Actinomycetota > Actinomycetes > Actinomycetales > Bifidobacteriaceae > Galliscardovia > Galliscardovia vansinderenii. The sequence continues at coordinate 337,307 of NZ_NEWD01000007.1, forward strand.
TACGAAAAGTGAACATCCGGCAAACCGCGGGTGTCTCCTCAGCGTGTCGCATTACCTTCTTGTTGCCGTGAAACCGTTGGAATCGCAACAAAAAAGCCACCCAGACGTGTGTCTGGATGGCTTAGCTGGTGGAGCCGCCGGGAATTGAAAACCAATCCCCGGAGCGCAATGATTCCAACAGCTCCCGGGGAAGGGATTTCACGACGACGTACTAAACGACGTACTAGAGGAGGCGTCGAACCTCTTCGCGGATCTGATCGGCGTACCCATAGATTCCAGCCGGCGATTCGATCGGAACGCGTTCGCAGTTCCTGCTCTCATCGAAAAGCCCAAGATACTTCTGTCGGGTATTGAAGAACAGGCGCACCACGGGCTTGCGATTGTTGTCGTCCAGCAGAATGGCG
>NZ_NEWD01000008.1 GCF_002234915.1 Bifidobacterium vansinderenii
ACAGGCTTCGCTCGGCGTGTCGCAAACACAGCAAAATCACGTCTACAACAAGAATATGCGAGCTTTCCCCTCGACTTGCCGACGAAAAACAGCCGTAACAATCACTTCAGACGGCGGTGCATGACGATTTACCGGCGATTCACGAACGGCCCATCGACCACATCGTCGATCCGCAACACGATGTACATGTACGATCGTACATATTCGCGGTACGATAAGCATGGGCGCCAGAGATGACGCCCTCTGAGATCAACCGCGCGGCGACGGTTTCAATATCCGTTTCTCTCGAACCACGCCGCGCGGCATCCCCCGGCTCCGAACTTCCCGAAGCTCACCTACCCACCGCCATCCCCTGTTCTATGCTGTTGCTATTGCCCGGCTTCGTTCCCGCCGCAACGGCTCGAACGTTCGAGGAAAGGATCTGATGATGGCCGTAGATTCCCCTATAACGCAGCATGACGCGGTCCACGCGGAATCGTTGGGATTCTACCGGCAGCAGCGATTGATTCTCGCCGACGTGAACCTGTCCATTCCCCGCGGTCAGCGCTGGGTGCTGTTCGGACCGAACGGCATCGGCAAATCGACGCTGGTGTCGATGATGGCCATGCGCATGTTCCCGAACGTGGGACATATGGAGGTGCTCGGCTCCCGGACCGTGGGCGGCGGCGCCCTGCAGAAGCACCGCAGCCGTATCGCTCTGGCGTCGGCGTCGTTCGGACGGGAGATCAGCCCGATCGAGGATCCGCTCAACGTGGTGATGGGCGTGATGCGCGGCCAGTTCGGCAACGAATGGCGCGAGCACACCCCTGAAGAGTACGAGCGGGCCATGGGCATCATGGAGCGGTTCGGCATCGACTATCTGGCGGACAAGACCATGGCCAAGCTTTCCGAGGGCGAGCGCACGCGTGTACTGATCTGCCGCGCGCTGCTGGCCGACGCCGATCTGCTGATTCTTGACGAGCCGACCACCGGACTGGACCTGGGCGGCCGCGAGCTCATCATGCGCGAACTCGGCCGCGTGGGTACGGCTGATGACGACCGCACGATCGTGATCGTGACGCATCAGTTGGAGGAGATCCCGGCGGGATTCGATCACATCGCGCTGATGGGCAGGATCGATCGTGCGCGCTATGACGAGTATTGCGAGCGCCATCCACAGATCTATTCCACGCTGGAAGGCAATCCGCTGCCCGGTTCGGTGGTGTTCACCGGCACTCTAGAGGACGGTCTGACCGAGGAACGACTGGGTGCGCTGTTCGGTCTGGATCTGGAGATCCGCCGCATCGGCACGCGTTGGACGGCACGGCGCAGGGCGGACCGTTAGGCAATCGTCACTGGCATGATCGCCACCGGCATGATCATCGTCGGATCAGACCGGCCGAAGTCGGCCATTACCCCAACGTCAACTTCAGCACGACGAAAGCGATCAGCATCAGCAGGAACAGCGCGGACAGCAGCGCATATCGCAGCGCCATGCGACGTTCACGTTTAGCCCTGACCGCGCGCATGCCGAGATCGTCCATCGGAATCTGCGGTTCGGTCCGGGCCATGCGTTCGAGATCGGCATCGATGCGTTCTCTGTCGTGGGGAATGACGACCTCGCCGGGCAGCGCCGCATAGGACAGCAGGCGAATGCCTCGGGCGTAGTTCAATGAGAAACCGTACATGGTAGCGAGCGCGCCCGCCGCATACATATCGAATGATGTTAGCCATACGACGGCCAGCGAGATCAGTCCGACGGCGAGCATCGCCCATTGCATCCGACCAAGCACGACTATGCGATGTTCGGTCGGGTGCCGCACAAACGACAGGCACCACACTCCGATGGCGATCAGCGGAATGCATGACAATGCCATCGCCATGCCGAATTCGACCATGAGCGGCGAACGCCACAGCCGGATTTCGGAAATCATGATGCCGACGGCAAGGACCAGTAGCATCACGCCGAGCGCTCGTATGTGGCGTCGTTCCACATGAGGCCTAACGGGAAGGGACGTCCACCACCAGTCGACAGTGCCCAATTGCGGACCGTGTCGCAGGAAAGCGGCGGAGACCGGATCGCCTGACTCGGCTTCCCGAATCAGTTTCGTCGCGCGTCGCCATCCGATCGCGTATGTCAGCGCGACGACGCCGACTACAAGCGTCCCCAAGGCAAGCCATGGATACGCACGCCGCAACGGGGTGGCGTTGCTGACTCCGTCCAGTGTTTCGTAGATCCCACCGTCGAATAGATAGGCGTTGATCTGCTGACCGGCACGATATGCGTAGGGCGAGTGCCGGAGATGCCGCAAGGTGGACTCCTCACCGTTGGCGGCCACGGTGACGATGTTGTCTCCCGGATTCGTGGAGGTCACGGTCGCCGTGATCGGCGTGCCGGCCGCGGGGCCGCCGCTGGTATCGAGACCGGCCGCGATCGTGCAGGACAGTATGGCGGCAAATATCGCAAGCCACATGAACACCGTGATGCGCATACGGCGCACGGCCGTCCTGTCATCGTCGGTGACGATCGTCGACGACGACACAGACGTTGACGATGTCATAGACGTCGACGATGACACAGATGTCATATCATTCGTGAATATGTTGCGCGCCATGGTTCCATGGTCTCACCGTCGCCAATCATAATCAGGCCGCCGATCGCCATCGGTTCGGCAGACGCACGACATAAACCCGCAACGGCATCACACGCGCTCGCGACCGGCAAACACGGCGATGACGCATTGCAGGGAGGCCAATGCGGTGAAAAGAACGAGCGGCACGGCCCAGCCGCCGGACAGTTCGGCAAGGGTTCCGAAGGCGAGCGGGCCGATCGAGGCGAGCAGGTAGCCGAGGGACTGCGCCATGCCGGACAACGCCACGGTCTCGGCGGCAGTACGACCACGCAGGGAGATCAGTGTGAGCGCGACGACCAGCGCGGCGCCCTGTCCCATGCCGCCGATCACGCTCCAGAGCAGGGAGAGTCGCGGCAGCAGCATCCATCCGAGTCCGGCGACGACCATGGGAACGCTGGCGGTCATGGCGGCGCAGATCTGATTGCCGCGGGCCCGCATGAGCGTGGGGATCAGCAGGCCGGAGAGAATGCCCAACGACTGGAAGACGAACAGGTGCACGCCGGCGACCGAATCGCTGAATCCGACGGCGGTAACGACGGAGGGGAGCCAGTTCGACATCGTGTAGAACGCGGCCGACTGCAGCCCCATGAATAACGTGACGTACCAAGTCATCGGCCGGCACCAAAGCGGGCGATCATCGGCGGGCACGTGGACGACGGACTCGATGGCGGGTTCGCCGGCCGATCCCTCGTCGGGGCGATGATCGGCCGTGGCAGAGGACTCCGTGGCAGAGGACTCCGTCATAGAGGTCGTCCGTTCGCGTATCACGCGCGACAGCCACAGCAGCGCCACGACCAGCGGCGGCACGGCCCAGATGGCGAGCGCCGGCCGCCATCCGCCAAACGCAGCGGCCAACGGCGCGGCGGTCAGTCCGGCGACGGCCGATCCGGTGGTGATGCATGCCGAATACACGCCGGTCGCCATGGGCACATGATCGGCGTAGTCGCGTTTGGCGATCACGGGTACCAGCACGTTGCCTGCGGCTATGCCGGCGCCGACCGCCACCGTGCCCAGCCACACGCCGACCGGACCGCCGAACGAGCGGGTCGCATCCCCGGCCGCCAGCACCAGCAGCGCCACGAGAATCGTACGATCGGCGCCGATGCGAGCGGTGACGAACCGCACCAGAGGACTTACCACGGCGAACGCCCACAGCGGCATGGCTCCGAGCACGCCCAGCACGCTTTCTCCCCAGCCCATGTCGCCGCCAATGCGCGTGAGCACCGGCCCGACGGCCGCGATGGCCGGCCGGAGATTCAACGCCACTAGGAAGATCAGCGCGGCGAGCAACGCCGACGTCGCGCCGTTCATGCCGTTCATGCCGTTGCGCGAAGTCGTGGATGCCTCTGCCGTCTTCTCATATCTCTCATCATGCACGCCGATCACTCTACAACCCGGGCAAGGCCCTGTAGATGGGCTGTAGAATAATGGGTTTGGTACTTTTGCCGTGTCTCGCGACGATCTCGATGATCTCGGCGATCGGGGCACGCCAATACTTGTCAATGAAATACAACCAACGATAGAGATAAGGAACTCACTTGGCTGAATTCATTTATCAGATGATCAACGCTCGCAAGGCGTACGGCGACCGCGTGATCCTCGACAACGTGACGCTGAGCTTCCTGCCCGGTGCGAAGATCGGCGTGGTGGGCCCGAACGGCATGGGTAAGTCCACGCTGCTGAAGATCATGGCCGGTCTCGACACCGTGTCGAACGGCGAGGCGACCCTGACCCCGGGCTACACGGTGGGCATCCTGCAGCAGGAGCCGCCGCTGGACGACGACAAGACCGTGGGCGAGAACATCAAGATGGCGTTCGGCGACATCGCCGCCAAGGTGGCCCGCTTCAACGAGATCGGCGAGGAGATGGCGAACCCGGACGCCGACTTCGACGCGCTGATGGAGGAGATGGGCACGCTGCAGGCCGAGATCGATGCGGCCGACGGCTGGGATCTCGACTCCCAGCTCGAGCAGGCCATGGACGCCCTGCAGTGCCCCGATCCCGACACCCCGGTGTCCGTGTGCTCCGGTGGCGAGCGCCGTCGTGTGGCCCTGTGCAAGCTGCTGCTTGAGGCCCCCGACCTGCTGCTGCTCGACGAGCCCACCAACCATCTGGACGCCGAGTCGATCCTGTGGCTAGAGCAGTTCCTGCACCAGTACAAGGGCGCCGTGATCGCCGTCACCCACGACCGTTACTTCATGGACAACGTGGCGGAGTGGATCTGCGAGGTGGACCGCGGTCAGCTTTACCCGTACAAGGGCAACTACTCCACGTATCTGGAGACCAAGGCCAAGCGTATGGAGATCCAGGGCGCCAAGGACGCCAAGCTGGCCAAGCGCCTCAAGAACGAGCTCGAATGGGTACGTTCCTCGCCGAAGGCCCGTCAGGCCAAGAACAAGGCCCGTCTGGAGCGTTACGACCAGATGGAGCAGGAGGCACGCAACAACAAGAAGCTCGACTTCTCCGAGATTCAGATCCCGGCCGGTCCGCGTCTGGGTTCGCTCGTGCTCGAGGCGAAGCACCTGCACAAGGCGTTCGGCGACCGCGTGCTCATCGACGACCTGTCCTTCACGCTGCCGCGCAACGGCATCGTCGGCGTGATCGGCCCGAACGGTGTGGGTAAGTCCACGCTGTTCAAGACGATCGTGGGTCTGGAGCCGCTGACCAGCGGCGAGCTGAAGATCGGCGAGACCGTGAAGATCAGCTACGTGGATCAGAACCGTGCCGGCCTGGATCCGAAGAAGAACCTGTGGGAGGCCGTGTCCGACGGTCTTGACTTCATCGAGGTCGCCGGCGTGGAAGTGCCGACCCGCGCCTACGTGGCCAGCTTCGGCTTCAAGGGTTCCGACCAGCAGAAGCTCACGGGCGTGCTCTCCGGTGGTGAGCGCAACCGTCTGAACCTGGCGCTCACCCTGAAGCAGGGCGGCAACCTGCTGCTGCTCGACGAGCCCACCAACGATCTGGACGTCGAGACGCTGGAATCGCTCGAAAACGCGCTGCTCGGCTTCCCTGGCTGCGCCGTGGTGATCTCCCACGACCGTTGGTTCCTCGACCGCGTCGCCACGCACATCCTCGCGTGGGAGGGTGACGACGAGAACCCGGCCAAGTGGTACTGGTTCGAGGGCAACTTCCAGGCCTACCAGGAGAACCGTGTGGCCCGTCTCGGCGAGGATGCGGCCCGTCCGCACCGTCTGCACCGCAAGCTCACCCGCGTGTGAGATGCACGTGCGAGATGCGCGTGTGATATCGCACGGATGCCGCGTTCGTGATTGATGATGCGGCGGATCGGCGCCGGCTTGGGCGTTGATTGATAATGGGATGGCGTTCCGTTCGGAGTGATCCGGGCGGGACGCCGTTTTTGTCTAGTGGGCGGGTTTTTATACGGCATATTCGAACTTCTGCGATGTGTGATCCCTCCCTCAGTCCGACTGCGTCGGACAGCTCCCTCCCAGGAGGGAGCATGGAGTAAGAGGACGAGGACGTCGTTATCTCGCGTTCATCTATCTCACGAAGTCGTTACATAACACACCAAGGTTTCTTTACGAGTCCCGGATAGACTGCTTTGCAGACATATTGAATCAGGCTATACGTGAAGTGAGGAAAGCTATGCCGGTCAAGGAAAAGACGCCGCTGGAACATCTGATCAAGGTGCTTCATCTGGGAGAGCCGTCCGCGTACCGCAACCACACGTATATCAACGGCGAGAGCCTGTACTTCCCCACCGGCCGCGTCTACGGCGGTCAGGTGGTGGCACAGTCCGTGGTGGCGGCCGCGCGCACTGTGGACGAGGATCGTCTGCCGCATTCGATCCACGCGTATTTCATCGCCGCCGGAGACATTCATCAGGACGTGCTGTTCGATGTGGAGAATCTGCGTGACGGTCGTTCGTTCTCCGCACGTCGCGTGAACGCCACGCAGGCGGAAGGTCCTATCCTCACCGCCATCGCCAGCTTCCAGAAGCATGGACAGGACGGCGTGGAGTTCTCCGATCCCATGCCCGAGAACGTGCCGGATCCCGAGACGTTGAGCTCGGCCAAGGAACTGATGGAACCGTATGCCGATCAGTCGGCGTTCGCGAACTACTATGCGACCAAGTCCGCGTTCGACATTCGTCATGTGAATTCCACGGTGATGCTGGGCAGCGACAAGACCGCGAAGACCAACGACAGCGGCTGTCAGATGGTGTGGATGAAGGTGGATGGGCATGCCGACGTGCCGCAGCTATGCCATCGTGCCATTCTGGCCTGCGGCTGCGATCAGATCATGATGGAGCCAATCGTGCGTCGCGCCGGACTGAGCTTCATGACTCCCGGCATTTCATACGCGACGATCGATCATTCGATGTGGTGGTATCGCGATGTGGATGTGAACCAGTGGCATCTGTACGTGCAGGATACGCCGACCGCCGCGCATGGCCGTGGTCTAAGCTACGCGAAGGTGTATTCGCAGGATGGCCAACTGGTGGCGGCGATGAGCCAGGAGGCCATGATTCGTGTGCCACGGAAGAAGTAGGAACAGAATGACGAGCCCCCTCATCTCATCATGAGGGGGCTTGTCATTTTCTGATTCCGTCGCTACTCGCGGGGAGCGAGGACGTTGGCCAGATGGCTCATCGTCATCGTGGACTCGGCCGGCAGATAGGCGGGATCGTCCTCATCCACCGTGGGATCGGGGATGACATGCACCTGCGCCGGGGTATCGGGGAAGATCACTTCCTGCTCCTTGGAGCGTTCACGAATCCAGTCGGCGAGCGACTGGTCGTTGTGGAACACCAGCATGTTGGAATCGTCGAGCGCTCCGGCCACGTCGGCGTAGGTCGGATAGTCGAGATTCGCCGAGATCGCATCGCGGGCCTTGGCCAGCGCGGGGGCCGCGGTCTCGTCAAGATCACCCATCAGCGCATCGAACACGGCATCGATGCCCCGGTATACGATCACCGGATTCTTACGCTGATTGGAACGCGAATACACACTGGAGATGAACCATGCGTTCGGGTCGACGGGCACCGCACGCATCGGCTGGTTCTTCTTCCAGTTCTTGGTACGACGCACGTCCACGATCGGCTCGTCGTCGGGACGCTTGACATGTACGGTCACATGGTTGCTCATCAGGGCCCACAATGCACGGGCATCCTTGAAACGCCGGGCGTTGCCGGATCCGTCAGCCGCCGCGTGCGCCGCACGCTGGGCGAGGTTCCGCAGGCTCACGGTCTTGCCGCCTGCAGCCGACGCTTCGATTCGTTCGCCGTCCACGGCGGCGGCGTTGCCATCGAGCAGGTCCAGCACATCGAGGAACAGATTCGGCAGATTCGTGTAGTACCGATCGGCCGTCAGCGGATACTGTTCGTGCTCGCCATAGACGTGCACCGGACGCAGTTCCCCACCCTCGTCGGCGGTCCACAGGGCGATGTCACGGGTGCCCGTGATCATGCGCAATTCATAACGTGTCATACGTTCCATTGTGTCACATGCGTGTACATACGTGTCACGACCGCAATCGACACCCCCGTAAGGCATGGTCGATCAGACGGGGGCGTGCGAAGTGCGAGGAGCAGTGTCACCGGGCGTCGCCACGCCCGTTTTCGGATTCATGACGACGCCTGGCGCTCACACGATTGGCGGCGCCGGCCGCATTGGCCGCAGGCGCCGCGCCACGCAGACGCTCGGCTTCCTTGACCTGAGGATGCTCAGGCCCTTCATGAGGCGGCAACTGACACCAGTACTCCCCCACGATGCCGATGATCATGTCGGCGAGGCAGACCACCGCGGCCACCCCGCATTCCAGCGCGGCGTTGGCATAGTATTCCGCATCAAGATGAGGCAGGCACATGACCAGCTGGCCGCCGTACCATCCGACGAGGGCGGCGCCGGCCACGCCCAGGGACTTGGCGAGCACGAGCGTGTTCACGGCACGTTCCATGCTCAGATCCTTGAGATCCCCCTTGACGTACTTGTGCACCTGCCACGACAGGACAAGTACCAGCACGCCGAGCAGACCCAGCAGCACGGGCACGATCCACGGCGCGCCCGTGAACGTGTACTCGCTGTGCTCGGTGAGCTTGACCAGCATGACGCCGGCGAATCCGCCGAGAATCACTGCGATGGCGTAGTACCACCATGGCGTGCGACGTGCCTTCATTGTTGTCTCCCGTCAGTTCGTTCGTACTGTGTCGGTTGTTGCGTGGGTATTCGTGCCGTCACGCCTCGTCGACGGATCCGCCGAGAATCCATCCGTCCGACACCTTGTGCACGTCGTCGCGATCCGGGGTCTGCTCCAGCAGATCGGCGATGCGGCCGCCATGGGTTCCGGTCAGGCGAGCGTCGGGGTCGAGATCCGACCAGGGCGCAAGCACGAAGGCACGCTGCCATGCGCGCGGATGCGGCAGGGTGAGATGCGGGTCGGCGCTGATCTCGCCGTCGTAGTCGACGATGTCGAGGTCAAGCGGACGGGACCCCCAGTGCACTTCATGGGAACGCCCGTGCACGGATTCAATGGTCTGCAGCGCGGAAAGCAGCGTCTCCTTATCGAGCGTGGTGCTCACCTGGATCACGGCGTTGAGGAAGTCGGGTGTGCCCGGCTCCATTCCCCACGCTGCCGTGCGGTACAGCGGCGAGATGCCGGTGAGCTGGTTGCCGGGAATGCCGTCGATGGCCACCACGGCCGCCCGCAGCGTCTGCTCCACATCGCCGATGTTGCCGCCCATGGCGATCACCGCGGAATGCACCTTCGGCGCCGGCGTCTCATGGTCGTTCTCGTCGACAGTGTGGGACGAGGCTGCGGTCAGCGACGCCGCAGAGGGCTCATTCTCACCTTCGGCGGCACGTTCGATGGTCACGCTCACGTCGTCGAACGGCACGGTGATCGGCGCGTTCGGCTTGTGCACGGTGACGATGACGCGGCGGACGCGATGCGACAGCAGGATCGAGTCGGCGATCTTGGCTGCCAGTCGTTCGATCAGATCGACATGCTCCCCTTCGATCACGTTGACGATGCGTTGGGCGATCTGCCCGTAGTCGACCGTCGCCGTGAGGTCATCGGTGCGTCCGGCTTCCGAAAGATCAAGGAACATCGTGGCATCGACGATGAACGGCTGCGGCTCGACATGTTCGAAGTCGAGAACGCCGTGCGTGGCTTCGGCGCGAATACCGGTGAGACGGATGGAATCCATGGGGGTTGGAACCTTTCGTAGGTTGGGGTGGAAGGAGGGAAGGATGACGGCAGACGGGCTGCAGAACGTGGACGGAGTCGAGGACTCCCCTCAGTCCGCCGTTCAGCGGACAGCTCCCCTCCGCAGGGAGGGGAACCACAGGGGGCGTCAGCGGAAGCGACGCCAGAGAGCACCGGCGTGGACGGCGGCGACGGAACGGGGCACGTCGTGCACGCGCACGGCCCATGCACCATGTTCGGCGCACAGGGCGGACAGCGCCGCGGTCATGGAATCGCGATCCTCCATCGACGGCTCGTCGATTCCCGCCTCCTGCAGCATGGCGGTGATGAAGCGCTTGCGCGACTGGCCAATGAGCACCGGATATCCGGTCTCCTCGAACGACTCGAGTCCGGCGAGCAGCGGCAGGTTGTGCTCGATGCCCGGCTTGGAGAATCCCAGACCCGGGTCGATGATCACGCGCTCGGGCTTCACGCCGGCGGCGAGCACCGCATCCACCTGTCTCATGAGCTCGTCCTTGACGTCGCGCAGCACGCCGTGCTCATACACGGAGGTGTCGGCGTCAGGGACTCCGCCCTTACCGCCGGCGAGCCAGCCTCGCCAGTGCTGCACGATGTACAGGCAGTCATGGTCGGCGACCACGTGCGGCAGTTCGGGATCGAGCTGGCCTCCGGAAACGTCGTTGATGATCTGCGCGCCCTCGTTCAGCGCGGCCAATGCCACGGACGATCGCGTGGTGTCGATCGACAGCACGGCGTCATGCTCGAGCAGTGCTCTGACCGCGCCGGTGACGCGGGCGAGCTCGTCGTGTTCGCTGACGCGCTTGGCACCCGGTCGCGTGGATTCGGCACCGATGTCGATCAGATCGGCGCCGTCGTTCATCATCGCCACGCCGTGCTCGCGGGCCTTGTCCGGGTCCAGCCACAGGCCGCCGTCGGAGAACGAGTCCTCGGTGATGTTGAGCACTCCCATGACCAGCGTTCGTTCGGGATCGTGCAATGCATTGATATCGGTCATTCTTGTTTTCCCCTTATACGCAACTGAGGGTGGTCACCATCGTTCTGCGACCACCCTCAGTCAGTTTTCCACCGGCCGGCGCCGCGGATCGTGTTCGTCCGCAGCCACCGACGGGAGTGGATTGTTCAGTGTTGCGACAGGATCAGGCTCATGGCCTCGGCGCGCGTGGCGGGCTGACGCATGAGTCCGCGCACCGCCGACGTGGTGGTGCGTGCCTGCGACTTCTTCACGCCGCGCATCGACATGCACAGATGTTCGCACTCGGTGACCACGATCGCGCCGCGGGCGTCCACGTAGTCCATGAGCGCGTCGGCGATCTGCTGGGTGAGACGCTCCTGCACCTGGGGACGACGGGCGTAGACCTCCACCAGTCGGGCGAGCTTGCTCAGACCGGTCACGCCCTCCTTGGAGGGGATGTAGCCCACATGGGCCACGCCGTGGAACGGGAGCAGATGATGCTCGCACACCGAGTAGAGCTCGATGTCGCGGACCAGCACCATCTCCTCGGTGTCCACCTTGAAACGGGCGGACAGCACGTCCTTGGGGTCCTGACGCAGGCCGGCGAACAGCTCGCGCGACGCCCTGGCGATGCGATCGGGGGTGTCGAGCAGTCCCTCTCGGTCGGGATCCTCGCCGATGGACTTGAGGTAGAGACGCACGGCCTGGCGCACGCCTTCCTCATCGAACGTCCTGGGTGCTGCGGTATCGCTCATCGGGCGGCTCCTTCGGTATTGCCATTGGCGGGAGTGGTCTGAGACGAGGCGTCCGCACTCTCGAGACCGGCGTTGCGGCGCAGGGACTCGGGAATCGGCACCGGCGGCAGATCGGAATCGGGACGACGGTCGTTCGACAGCCACACCTCACGCTGCGGAGCCTTCTTCACCTTGGAGAAGATGGCGGCGAGCTCCTTCTCGTTCAGCGTTTCCTTGACGAGCAGCTGGCGGACGAGCTCGTCGAGCACCTCACGGTTCTCGTTGATGATCGTCCATGCCTCGGTGTGAGCGGTCTCGACGAGCTTGAGCACTTCGTCGTCGATCGTCTGCGCGGTCTGATCCGAGTACTTGCGTGGGCTCAGGCCGTCCATCACCGTGGTCTGGTCGTCATCCGACGCCCACTTGATGGCACCGAGCTTGGACGAGAAGCCGAACTCCACCACCATCTTGCGGGCGATGTTCGTTGCCTTCTCGATGTCGTTCGACGCACCGGTGGTCGGATCGTGGAACACGATCTCCTCGGCGGTGCGGCCGCCCATGGCATAGGCCATCTGGTCGAGCAGCTCGTTACGGGACTGCGAATAGCGGTCCTGCGTGGGCATGACGGCGGTGTAGCCGAGCGCACGGCCTCGCGGCAGGATCGTCACCTTGGTCACCGGATCGGTGTTGTTGAGCGCGGCCGCGACCAATGCATGGCCACCCTCATGATAGGCGGTGTTGCGCAGCTCCTCAAGAGCCATACCCTTGGAGCGGCGGCGCGGACCGGACATCACGCGGTCGATGGCCTCGTCGATGGCGCGGTTGTCGATCAGCTGGGCACCGGCACGGGCGCACAGCAGAGCCGCCTCGTTGAGCACGTTGGCCAGATCGGCGCCGGTGAAGCCCGGGGTACGGACGGCGATCATGTGCAGATCCACATCCGGCACGAACGGCTTGCCCTTCGCGTGCACCTTGAGGATGGCCTCGCGGCCTTCCAGATCGGGCGCCTCGACGGCCACCTGACGGTCGAATCGACCAGGACGGAGCAGTGCGGGGTCAAGCACATCGGGACGGTTGGTGGCGGCGATGATGATGAGGTTCGTATCGTTGTCGAAGCCGTCCATCTCGACGAGCAGCTGGTTCAGCGTCTGCTCGCGTTCGTCGTGGCCTCCGCCCATGCCGGAGCCACGCTTGCGGCCGACGGCGTCAATCTCGTCGATGAAGATGATGGCCGGGGCGTTCTTCTTGGCCTCGTCGAACAGGTCACGGACACGGGACGCACCCAGACCCACGAACATCTCGACGAAGTCGGAACCCGCCATCGAATAGAACGGCACGCCGGCCTCGCCTGCGATGGCTCGCGCCAGCAGCGTCTTACCGGTTCCGGGAGGACCGTACAGCAGCACGCCGCGCGGGATGCGGGCACCGAGCGCCTTGTACTTGGAGGGGTCCTTGAGGAAGTCCTTGATCTCCTCGACCTCCTGCAGTGCGGCGTCCTCACCGGCCACGTCGGAGAACTTGGTCTTCGGGGTGTTGCCTTCCAGCAGCTTGCCCGTCTTCTTGTTGCCCATGCCGAACATGCCGCCGGCGCCGCCCTGCATGCGGCTCATCAGCCACCAGAACAGGCCGAAGATGATGAGGAACGGCAGCAGCGAGCTCAGCAGGTACGTGAGCATGCTGGTCTGCGGCACGGTGGAGGTCCATCCCTTGGAGGGGTTGGCCTTCTCCACGGCCTGCGAGATCTGGCCGCCCTGCGCGAACACGTAGTAGAACTGCACGTTCTTGCCGTAGTTGCGGATCTTGCCGGTGTCGGGATCCTTCTTGCTGAAGTCCTCCTTCAGCTCCAGCTTCACGGTCTGCTTGTTCTCGGTGATCTCCGCGTACTGCACGGCACCGTCCTCAAGCAGCTGCAGACCATCTTGCGTATTGATGGTCTGGGTGCCGCCCATGGAGAACATCTGGAATCCGCTGATCGCGAGCAGCACCAGCAGCGTGACCCAGATCCACGGCGACTGCCAGAACGGGCGCTGCTGCCCGTTGCCGTTCTTGTTCTTGTTGGACTTACCGCCCCGACCCCCATCGGGATTGGTGAACGGGTTACCGTTATCGCCCCTGTTCGGGCCCGGAAAGCTCATGTACTACTCCTGGTCTCCTTGATATACCTTGGGATTGAGCACCGCGATCGAATCGAGATTGCGGTACTTCTCGTCATAATCCAAGCCGAATCCCACCACGAATTTGTCGGGAATCTCATATCCGCGGTATTTTACGTCGATATGCACCTTGTGACGTGCCGGCTTTTCGAGCAGGGCGAACACCTCGACGGACGCGGCGCCGCGGTTCTTGAGCTCCTTGATCAGCCAGTCGAGGGTGATGCCGGAATCGATGATGTCCTCGACGATCAGCACGTGGCGGCCACGTACGTCGGTAGACAGATCCTGACGTACCGTGATCTTGCCGGAGCTCTCCGTACCCGAGCCGTACGACGACAGGCTCATGAAATCCATGGACACCTGAATCGACAGGGCCTGGGAGAACGCGGCCAGCGTGTTGATTGCCCCCTTCAGCACGGCCACCAGCAGCAGATCCTTGTCCGCATAGTCACGGCTCACCTGAGCCGCAGCCTCCTGAATCTTGGCGTCGATCTGCTCTCGGGTGACGAGTTCTTCAATGATGTCGTCTTGGATATCAGCGATTTTCATGCATTCCATCATGGCACAGGAGAATGACGTGATTCTGACGACTTGCTGAGTAACCGCTGGAAAGACGCACAGCCCCCTGGCCGTGCCAGTCGACGATCAGACGGTCGATGGCCTCCACATGCTTCGACGACACGGGAACATTGGACTCCGTAAGAGTGCGGGCGATCACCCGCGTGCGGATCGCCTCATGCTCATCGGCCAGCGTTCGCGCGTCGATGCTTGCCATGGCTTCGCCGTCGGCGAAGTCCACCACATGCTCGTAGACGCGCGCGGCCTGTGTGTCGATATAGTCCTTGTCTCGTTGGGCGATCCGTGCACTACGCGACAGGTGGGAGACCATGTCGGTCTTCACGAAATTCGTCAGATACGGCAGCAGAGCGTTGCGGATGCGGCTGCGCAGCGGCAGATCGGTGGACAATCCTCCCTCGTCCGCGGTACCCCCATTGGTCGGATCGTCCCACCATTCGATGCCACGGCTTGTGCAGATGGCGGTGGTCTGCGTGCGGGTGAGATCGAGGAACGGACGGGCGAAGGTCACGCCGTCGCGGTCGATCACGTCGGGCATGCCCGCCAGCGAATCAAGTCCGAAGGTACGGGTAAGTCCAAGCAGCACGGTCTCGGCCTGATCGTCGCGGGTATGGGCAAGCAGCACCGTGGCGGCGCCGAGTTCCGATGCGACGTCGATCAGCGCCTGATACCGTGCATCGCGTGCCGCGGATTCCACGCCTACGCCGGCGGAGTCGACGATCACACGGCGTATGATCACGGGAGCCATGCCAAATCTGCGGCATTTGTCCGCGGCCGCGCGCGCCACGTCGGCGGATCCGAAAACGAGTCCATGGTCCACGATCACAGCACCGCAGCGTACGCCGATCGTGCCGCATACGGTGGTGGCGACGGACGCGAGCGCCAGCGAGTCACGACCACCCGAACAGGCGACGAGCACCAGCGGGGCGTTACGGTCGGGCTCGTGCATGCCGTGGCTGCGGGAGCCGGACGGCCCGTGGATTCCCAATGTTTCGAGACAGCGGCGTACGTCGCCGATGCCCTTGCGCAGTTCCGGAGTGTAGGCCATGGTCACAGCTCCGGCAGTTGGCCGACGAGATGGTCGAGTGCCTGGATGGCGGACCACATGTTCTGCGGATTGTTGATGATGACCGCGAAGGTGAGCACGCCGCCCTTGGTGCGCGACACGTTGCCGGTCATGGATGTAACCGTGTCGAGCGTACCGGTCTTGAGTCGGATCAGACCGTTGGAGGATGAGGGGAACGTATGGTGCAGTGCGGTGCCGGACAGTCCGCTGACGGCAAGCGCCTCACTGGCGGCGGCCACCTCGGTGCCGGTCTGCGCGTATTGGGACTGGGTCTGCATCAGGGTCTCCACGGTGAGCTGGGATCCGGTGGACAGTCCGGAGCAGTCGGCCATGGTCAGACCCGTGGTGCTGATGCCGTGCGATTCGAGAATGCTCTTGACCGCCTTGGTGGCGCCTTCCGGAGAGTTTTCCTGTCCGGTCTTGAGTGCGGTGAGACGTCCGAGGAGTTCGGCCTCGGTGTTGTTGGAGTTCTTGAGCATGAAGCTCATGATCTCGCTGAGCTTGGCGGAGCTGACGGAGGCTATCGGGCTGCCGTTCTGCGGCGCCGTGCCTTCGCTGGTTCCCGTGACGGTGATGCCCTGTTCGGTGAGCTGGCGTGCGAATTCGGAGGCGGTGTCAGCGGCCGGGGTGCTGGATCTTGGCGGGAACTTCGTGTCCACGTCGGGGTCGGACGGCTTGTCGGTGCCGGTCCAGTTGCGCGCCTGGTCGATGGCCATGGACGCCATGGGCGCGGCGTTCATGAGGTCGGTGTTGTTGGCGGCGATGGTGTCGGGCAGGCGTTTGCTGCCGAACAGCGAGTCGTCGTAGGCAAGATCGACCGTGGTGATGTTTTTGCTGCGCAGTGCGGCCACGGTGCGCGAGACCAGCGTGGCGATGCCCGCCCGACCATTGATGTGGTCGGGGTCGGATTCGCCGGAGCCGAGCAGCATGTCGCCATTGCCCTTGAGGGTGAGCTTCGCGGAATCGCCACTACCAGTGAGATACACTTCGGTGTCGAGCGTGGACGTCATGTCGAGCGTGGACGCGGCGGCGAACGCAGTCAGCGTCTTCATGGTGGAGGCGGGTTCGCGAGTGGCGGTTTCATTGCTCTTCACCACGGCGTTGCCTTGAGCGTCGGCGATGATCAGCGAGAAGTCGGTGCCCACGCCTTCGGAAGCGGCGAACTCATCGACGAGCTTCTGCGCCTGGGACGCGTCGATGCTCGGACCGTTCTGCAACTGTCCGGTCACGGTCTTCGCCGTACGTGCCGTTCTGGCCGTGGGGAAGGTGACGGGCTTCACCGATGATGCTGTGAGCAGGCCGGGCGCCACGTCGGCCACGTCGGCCATGACGTAGCCGGCCGACAGTAGTACGGTGATCACGGCCGCGGCGATCACCGTGCCCTTGCGTCGGCTCATCGCCCGACGGTGTACGCGAATGGATCGCCTCGACCCCGGATTGACGGGGTTGGTGTCGATGGCGGATGCAGTCACGGGTACGCTCCTCTTGTCAGTCATATCGTTGTGTCGGCGGAGTATCGCCGACGGGCCTGCGCGGAAAACCTCGGTCAGCGGCCACGGTGCTCGATGGGCTTCCATCCGGGCTTGGAGAACATGGCCTGAAACGAGATCGGAATGTAGCTGATCAGGTAGATGGGGAAGCTCAGGCAGTAGGCCACGAGTTCCTTGTTCGTCGCGTCGATCTTATCGCGTTCAGCAATGCAGGTGATGGCGGCGAGCGCCATCATGCCGAGTACGGACGCCACGCCGCCCACGATCCAGAAGTTGAGCGAGGCGAGCTGGCTCGACAGCGAGACGAAGCCGAGCGCCACGAAGACGGCGGCGAGCACGGTACGGATCACGGACAACGCGGTGAACGGGCAGATCAGCAGCGTCAGATCGATGCAGGAGAAGTCGCGCTCCTTGATGGCGCGCTGGATCATGGCGGGACCGTAGTAGCGGAACACCTGCAGGAAGCCTCGGCTCCACCGCAGTCGCTGACGCCAGCTCTGCTTGAACGTGACCGGCTGCTCGTCGTACAGCACCGCCGTGCCGCAGTAGCCGATGCGGTCGCCGTGCAGAATCGAGTCGAGCGTGAATTCGAGATCCTCGGTGAGCAGGTGGAACTTCCAGCCGGAATTGCGTTCCATGACCTCGCGGGAGAACATGAATCCGGTGCCGCCCACGTGGCAGCTCGAGCCGAACACCATGCGGGAGTTGTTGAGGAACCGGGACTCCCTGACGAACCAGAGTGCAGATCCGGAGGACACCCAGTTGTCGTCGAAGTTGACGGAGTTGCGGTAGCTGGTGAGGATGCGGAAGCCCGACTGGAAGGCGTTGTTCATCTGCGAGAAGTAGTCCTTGTCGAGCAGGTTGTCCGCATCGAACACGAAGTAGGCATCGTACTTCTTGGTGGCGCCCGAGTCGATCATGTTGTTGAGCAGGAACGTGAGCGCGAAGCCCTTGCCGATCTGCGTCTGGTCGAAGCGCTCCACCACGTGGCATCCCTTGGATCTGGCCAGCGCGGCGGTGCCGTCGGTGCAGTTGTCGGCCACCATCCAGATGTCGATGAGCTCTCTGGGGTACGTTTGGTTCTGAATGCAGTCGATGAGGTTGCCCACCACGTTCTCCTCGTTGCGTGCCGAGATGAGCACGGCGTAGCGCTTGTCCTTGGGCGCTTCGGGGAAGGTGGTGGTCTTGACGAAGAATCCGGTAAGCAGGCACACCGCCTGGTAGATCATGCCGGCGGCTCCGAGTACGAACAGCAGTACGTCGATGGCGGACAGCAGGGCCATTTAGCGCCACTCCTCCCTGGCACTACGGCCGGTAGCGGTGTCGTCCTTGTCGGGACGAGCGGATTCGGTGTGATCAGCGCGATCGGCATGATCGTGATCGCCGCGACGAGCGTCATCATGATCGCCGTGCCTGTCCACCGTACCATCGGATTCGTCGGACGGATTGAGGTCCGGCTTGGATGCGCTCGGGTTCACGCTCTTCTTCGGAATCGCCACGGTCTGCGAATCATCAAGCTCGGCGGATGTGGAGTATCCCGCAAGACGGCTGTGCACGTACTCGAGCTCACCGCTCACCGCGGAGGAATGCACGCGCACACGAGTGGTCGACCCCTGTGCGGCGCGCGGCATGTGGTCCGCCACGGGCTTGACCACATGGGTGTTGAACGCCTCCACGCCCTCCACCATCTTCGACTTCTTCACCGGCTTCGGATCACTCAGCAGCGGCGAGTCGATGAGTTCGTAACGCTTGGTGTACGCCTTGAACACGGTCTGGAAGCTGGCCGTGAGCGGCAGGGCGAGGAATGCACCCAACGCGCCGAACACCGATCCGAGCGCCAGCACCGCAAGGAAGGCGATGGCCGGGTTGAGGTCCATGGTTCGCTGCGAGATCGCCGGCGACAGGATCAGGTTCTCGATCTGCTGGTAGACGACGATATAGATGAGCACGAACAGCGCGTACTTGATGCCGTTGGTGCCCCATGCGGACACGACCGGCAGGGCGCCGCCGATGTAGGTGCCCACCGTGGGGATGAACTGCGAGACCAGTCCGCAGAAGATCGACAGCGGCAGCCAGTACGGGATGTTGAGCGTCATCATGAAGATTGACATGCATACGCTGGAGATGGCGGCCAGAATGATGCGGCTGTACAGGAAGTTCGAGATCTGGTCCTGCACCACGGTCCACACCACCAGGAAACGCTCCTGGCTCTTGGGCGCGATCCACTGGCAAAGGCTGCGGCGCATGGCCGGGAACGCCGCGGAAATATAGTAGGTGACCAGCGCCACGGTCATGATGCCCAGCAGCACGTTGAGCAGTGAGAACGTGGTGGACAGCGCCTGGTTGGCGAAGTTGGTGACCGTGCTGGTCTGCAGGCTCTTGAACACCTCCATGCCCAGATCCTCCATGCTGGGCACCTTCCAGTTGGTCTGGGACTCGATCACGTCGACGATCTGGTTGTACAGGCCTGGCAGACTCTTGACCATGCCCACCAGCTGCTGCACAAACATGTTGCCGAACAGGGTGAGCAGTCCGCAGATGATCACCAGAAGCGAGACCAGCGTCACACCGGACGCCACTGCACGCTTCCAGCCGTGGCTGACCAGCCATCGGACCACGGGCTCCACCGCCAGCGCGATGAACATGGAGATCACCACATACAAGATGATCGAGTCGATCTTGCCCCAAGTGTTCCACACGAACACCGCCGCGAACACCGCGATCGCGGTATACAGCAGGCCACGGCCGAACCATTCCGGAGGTCTCCGTGGGTCCCCCTTGCCCGGAAACACCGATCCGACGTCAAAGCGTTCTTCCTGACGTTCATTCATACGCGACATTATTCCCACCGACGGTGACATGCGATCCGAGTTCGACGATATATGAAACGTTCGTTCACAAAACGTTTGCCCGGCGGACGTCGTGCAATCCCAGCTCTCGCGTATTGTGGAAGACGTGCTTACCGTCTCGATCGTGATTCCGGCATGGAATGAGGAAGAAAGAATCGCCGACTGTCTGCTCAACGCTACGCGACAGACCGTGCGCCCCCACGAGGTCATCGTGGTCAACAACCGCTCCACCGACAACACCGCGCAGGTGGTGAAGGACTTCATCAGGGAGCATCCCGACGACAACGTGATCCTGATGGATCAGGATGAGGAACAGGGGCTGATCCCCACCAGAAACTATGGTCTCGACCACGCCACGGGCGATATCCTTGGCCGTTTCGACGCCGACTGCATGATCAAGCCCGACTGGGTGGAGGTCGTCACCGGCATCTTCACCGAGGACCCTGACGCGATGGGCGCCACCGGTCCGGTGATGTACTACGACATGCCGTCCCGCCATTTCGGCCTCAAGGGGGACAATTCCATTCGCAAGCGCATCTATCGCGCGGACGACGGTCAGCCGCTGCTGTTCGGTTCGAACATGGCGCTGCGCGCCTCCGCATGGCGTGAGATCTCCGGCGAGGTGTGCCGGGACAAGTCAGACGTGATGCACGAGGACATCGACATCTCGCTGCATCTGATGGGCAAGGGGCTCAAGACCGTGTATTCGCCGCGCATGATCGCCGGCATGAGCGCCCGTCGCATGGATACGTCGCTTTCGTCGTTCCGTAACTATATGAAGCGGTTCAAGAACACGTTCGACGCGCATCCCCAGCATTGGCGCAAGCACAAGCCGGAGATCCTGTTCACCGCCATGTATCCGATGATGCACCTGTTCTACCCGGTGTGGCAGAAGGTGCTGAATTCCGCAGATATCAATCCGGCCGAGGCCGCGTGGATCAACGAGCAGATGGAGCTCGTGGAGCGCGAGGGCAAGGAGCTGTACGATGAGACGCCCACCGATGAGGAGTGGGACGCGGAGCATGGCGAGAAGTCCGGGAAGCCGCAGTCGCACGAGTAGCAGCTGACGTGCTGGGATATGACTGAGGGGGAGAGATCCGTATGGGTCTCTCCCCCTCAGTGAATTTATAAGGTTGTTGGTTTCGGGCCGCGCGTTCCCCTCAGTCTGCGCCTTGCTTGACTGAGGGGAACGCGCGGCCCGAAAACCGATGGGTTACATCAGGCTCTTGTAGATGGCGAGGATGTCCTCCTCGGTGGCCTTGCGCGGGTTGCCCGGGGTGCACACGTCGTTGAACGCGTCGTGGGCCAGGGGCGCCAGGTCGGCCTCGGTGGCACCGACCTCGCTGATCGTGGTCGGGTTCTTCAGGTCCACGGTCAGCTTGTGCACGGCCTGCACGGCCTCCTCGCGCACGGTCTCCAGATCGCCCGTGTACGCGTCGGCCACACCGAACGCGTCGGCGATGTCGCGGAACTTCTCGCCGGTGTAGTCCTTGTTGTACTCCATGACCGGGGCCAGCAGGATGCCGTTGGCCACGCCGTGCGCCACGCCCAGACGGCCGCCCAGCGGGTGGGCCATGCCGTGCACCAGGCCCAGGCCGACGTTCGAGTAGGCCATGCCGGTGATGTAGGAGGCGTACGCCATCTGCTCGCCGGCCGGCACGTCGCCGTCGGCGGACTTCGCGAGGTTCTTGGCGATCATGCGGATGGTCTGCATGGAAAGGCAGTCGGACAGGCTCCAGGCGCCCGGGGTGATGAAGCCCTCGATCGCGTGGGTCAGGGCGTCCAGACCGGTGGCGACCTTCAGGCCGCGCGGCATGGAGTCGGTCAGGTCCGGGTCCACGAACGCGACGATCGGAATGTCGTGCGGGTCCACGGCCACGAACTTGCGCTTGTTCTTCGTGTCGGTGATCACGTAGTTGATCGTGGTCTCGGAGGCGGTGCCGGCGGTGGTGGGCACGCCGAAGATCGGTACGCTCGGGTTCTTCGTGTCGGCCACGCCCTCAAGGGAGAGCACGTCGCCGAACTCCGGGTTCGCGGTGATGATGCCGATGCCCTTGCAGGTGTCCTGGGGGCTGCCGCCGCCCAGACCGATCAGGAAGTCGGCGCCGGACGCCTTGAAGCGAAGCACGCCGTCCTGAATGCATTCCACCGGCGGGTTCGGCTTCACGTTGTCGAACACCTCGTACGGCAGGCCGGCCGCGTCGAGCACATCGGTGACCTTCTTCGCGGTGCCAGTCTCCAGCAGCACCGGATCGGTGACGATGAACGCCTTCTTGAATCCGTGCTTCTTGGCGACCTCCGGGATCTCCTTGATCGCGCCGCGACCGAAGTACGCCGTCTGGTTGAAGATCATCCTGTAGACCATGCTGTTCTCCTTTGACATTTAAGGTCTGTCGACTATTGGAGTTCCCCTACATTGGAAGCGCTCCATCGATAAACATGGTACCGCCTATTTGACCGTTCCAGTGACAGAACTCCCAAAATATCTTCATAAGTCCCTATATGTGGGACTATTGGACGGGTCGCCAACATCCTTCCTTGGATGGCCATTGTGAACGCGCACAAGACGACTGCGACACCGACACGCCATCCCACATTTAGGAACGGACCATAGGAACGCCGAACAAATACAAAAAATCCCCGCCAAGAAAACCCGCGGGGATATCTGGTGGCTCCGAGCGGCATCGATCCGCTGACCTAACGATTTTCAGTCGTTCGCTCTACCAACTGAGCTACAGAGCCATTGAACAAAAAACCCGGCGAAAACCGGGCTTTCATCCAAGCGACTCCGACCGGACTTGAACCGGCGACCTCCGCCGTGACAGGGCGGCGCTCTAACCAACTGAGCTACGGAGCCATTTCGTTGACTTCTTGACTTCGCTTGAAGCAACGAGTAGAAATATTACATGAATGCGCGAATGATGCAAATCGAGTCGTCGTTCGGCGTGTCGCACTCTGCCCAAAACCCCGAAAACCATTGAAATTCCAACGAAATCGTCTTGTTCATACGCAGACCTATGATTTACCGTGATTTTGTCTGCATGTCGCCCAACGGTGGGCTATACTGAAGATGTTAAAAAAGATAACAAAAGCGAGCAAAAGTGAACATTTTGCGTCACGGGCCGACAGATTAACCGACATATCCCGCCGACGCGCAATGTCACCGCCCGCTATGTCAGGAAGGTACACCATGACAGTTCTGGTCACAGGAGGCTGCGGCTACATCGGCGCACACGTGGTCCACGCCCTTCATCAGGCCGGCGAAAAGGTCGTCGTCGTCGACGATCTGAGCTACGGCAAGCCCACTCGCATCGAGGGCTCCCGCCTGTACGGCATGGACATCTCCGCCCCCGGCGCCGGCGAGCGCCTGGCCGAGATCCTCGACGCCGAGGACGTCGAGGCCGTGATCCACTTCGCCGCCCGCAAGCAGGTGGGCGAGTCCGTCGAGAAGCCGCTGTGGTACTACCAGCAGAACATCAACGGCATGCTCAACGTGCTCACCGGCATGACCAAGTCCAAGAAGGCCAAGAAGCTCGTCTTCTCCTCCTCCGCCGCCACCTACGGCGTTCCGCCGGTGGACGTGGTGCCCGAGGACGTGGTGCCGATGCTGCCGATCAATCCGTACGGCCAGACCAAGCTGTTCGGCGAGTGGATGGCCCGTGCGTGCGAGGAGCCGTTCGGCATTCGCTTCTGTGCGCTGCGCTACTTCAACGTGGCCGGCTGCGGCCCGGTGGAACTCGAGGACCCGGCCACCCTGAACCTGATCCCGATGTTGCTCGACCGTCTGAAGAAGGGCAAGGCCCCGGCGATCTTCGGCGACGACTACCCCACTCCGGACGGCACCTGCGTGCGCGACTACATCCACGTCTCCGATCTGGCCGACGCGCACATCGCCGCGCTGAGCTACCTCGACCGCGACGAGCGCAAGTACGATGCCTTCAACGTGGGCACCGGCGAAGGCACGTCCGTGCGTCAGATCGTCGACGAGCTGAAGAAGGTCACCGGCCTGCCGTTCAAGGAGACCGTAATGGCCCGCCGCGCCGGCGATCCGCCGCACCTGATCGGCTCCCCCAAGCGCATCAACGAGGAGATGGGCTGGCATGCCAAGTACAACGTGGAGGACATCGTTCGCTCCGCATGGGAAGCCTGGCAGGCCAACCCCGAGCATCACATCGACGTCGAGCACTGGAAGCAGGCCGACTGATAGCGTGATCACACCATGACGGATAGACGGGTCCGTGACCGCGAAAACGGCGGTCACGGACCCGTTTTTATATTCCCGCCATCGTGGCACAGGCCGACGCCCCATTCATTCGCGACGGTTCGCTAGGGTGGAGTCATCATCGATATCACGATCAGCAATCGGAGTTTTCATGAACGATTCCATGACCGCCGCACCAGCGGACAACACGCCCCAGAACGACGAGACGACGCCGCAGCCCGCGGAACGTCCCTATGAACATCGCGAACTCATGTCGTTCGTCCGCCGCTCCTCACGACTTGACAAGCGTCTGCAGAAGGCGTGGGACAACTATGCCGGCACCTATCTGCTCGATCTTCCCCAGGTGGGAGGCCGCGAACTGTCGGTTGACCCCGATTTCCATTTCGACCGGGCATTCGCGGAACGCACGTGGGGCAACGGCAACCCGCTGATCGTGGAGATCGGCACCGGGCAGGGCGAGAACATCGTCGCCGCCGCGCAGAACAATCCCGAAACGAACTTCCTGGCGCTGGAGGTCTATCGCCCGGGCGTGGCCCACGCGCTGCTCAAGGCCGGCAAATACGAACTTTCCAATCTGCGCGTGGCCGAGGTGAACGCCCCCGATCTGATGAAGGTCTGCGAGACCGGCCTGCTCGAGGAGGTGTGGACGTTCTTCCCCGACCCGTGGCCCAAGACCCGTCACCACAAGCGCCGCATCGTGCAGGATGCGCTCGCCGTGGACGTGCACCGCGCACTGCGCCGGGGTGGACTGTGGCGCATCGCCACCGACATCGAAGACTACGCCCTGCATGTGCACGAGGTGATGGACGGACGCGACGACTTTGAGAACACCGGCACGATCACCGTGAGTCTGCCCACCGAGCACGTCAGCAAGGGCACTGCGGACACTGCAGCGTCCCTCCCCCACGCCGACTTCTCCGAGTCGGAACGCTTCGACGGCCGCGTGCTTACCAATTTCGAGAAGAAGGGCATCGACGCGGGTCGCGTGATCCACGATTTCGCCTACCGCGCCAAGTAGCCGCCGTCACTCCCCAACAGACAGCTCGATAACGGTCAAACCGTTGAAAACACAGGGGTTCAAGCCGATAACCACCAACGCGACACGCCGAGAGTTGCGCATCTGAAATGACTCCCGTAATATCAATCGAGTTGTTCGCCCCCGTCGTCTAACGGTTAGGACATCAGACTTTCAATCTGACAACGAGAGTTCGACTCTCTCCGGGGGTACGAAATCAACCGCAAGGTTGGATTTCATGAGTAGTTTACTACTTGTGGCTCCGTAGCTCAGTTGGTTAGAGCGCCGCCCTGTCACGGCGGAGGTCGCCGGTTCAAGTCCGGTCGGAGTCGCGAATGGCAAAGCCCGGTTTCGGCCGGGTTTTTCACTATTCATGGCTCTGTAGCTCAGTTGGTAGAGCGAACGACTGAAAATCGTTAGGTCAGCGGATCGATGCCGCTCGGAGCCACCAGACATCCCCGTCGGGTTCTCCGGCGGGGATTTTTTGTATTCGGGTTCGGATTTGTCGGGTTCGGACGTCGAGCCCTCCCTCAGTCCGACTGTGCCGAACAGCTCCCTCCCTGGGAGGGAGCACGAAGGGTAACCAGCTCGCAGTCAACTCCCCTCAGTCGGCCATACCGACAGCTCCCCTCATTCATGAGGGGAGCCAGAACACCGCGAACTTGTCAGAGCTGGGTTTCGATCCAGTCGACGATGTAGGGGGCCACTTCCTCGATCTGGTCGATGGCCACGTCGAATTCACGAGGACCGCCATACCACGGATCCACCAGATCGATCTGATCCTCATGGCCCGGCTTGGGCGTGGGAAGGTTCGGATCGAAACTGCGGTACATGTGCACCTCGCCGCGCTTGCCGGCAGGCAGCTGACGCAGCAGGGAACGCATGTGCGATGCCGTCATGGGCAGGAACAGGTCGGATTCCTCGATCTCATCGCGGGTGATGCGATGCGCGAAATGATGCGGATCCACCGCGTACCCACGCTCGCGCAGCACCTTCTGGGCGCGCGGATCGATCGGATTGCCATGCTCCTCACTGCTCACACCGCTGGACATCACACGCACGCGGTCGCCCAGTCCACGTTCCTCCACAAAATGCCGCAGAATGATCTCGGCCATGGGGGAACGGCAGATGTTGCCGGTGCACACGGTCATTACGGTGTAGCGGTCATCGGGACGGTTGGATCGGGTATCGGTCATGACTTCCTTTCATATTCCACGAAACGGTATCCGGCGATGCCGGTGTCCTTGGCAGGCTTCATCCATCCGGTTTCGCCGGCCACCTGCCACAGTCCGGCCTCCACCAGTTCGTGCAGCGGCGGGGCGAACGTGTCGGCGGGGAATTCGGCGTCGATCTCGGTGATGAACGCCTTGTCGGCGAACGGCAGGGCCTCACGGAAGATCTGCGCACCGCCGATCACCCACAGTTCGTTGCGCTCGATGCCATCGTCCGGGATGGCTTCCTGCCGGGCCAAATCCAAGGCGTCGTCAACGGAGCTGACCACGGTGGCGCCACGCGCACGATAATGATCGTCGTGTGAGATGACGATGTTGTCACGGTTCGGCAGCGGACGATACCGCTCCCCCAGCGACTCCCACGTACGGCGACCCATGATCACTGGATGCGAGATCGTCAGATCCTTGAAATGCTTCATGTCTTCGGCAAGATGCCAGGGCATGGTCCCCTCGAATCCGATCGCGCCGTCGCGACCGTCCGTGCTACGGGACTGTGCCCAGATCAGATTGACGCGGATCGGGCGCAGACCGTCGTCATGCAGGTCCTCGTTCTCCCAATCCTCATCGTAAAGCCCGGCAGAACCGGGCTTGGGTTCGTGATAGCCGCTACGGCTACTGTCATGGTCCATCGAAAAACTCCTTCATACGCAAGTGGTTTTCATCCTAACGATGCGGCCAGACGGGGCGTACAGCGACACACGAGAGGCGCAGCACGCCCCGCCGGCCGACGTCAGGGACATATCAGACCGCCACGGGGGCCTTGATCGCCGGGTGATGGCGGTAGTCCACGATCTCGAAGTCGTCGAACTCGTAGTCGAAGATCGACGCGGCCTTACGGATGCGGATCTGCGGATAGGGGTACGGTTCTCGTCCCAGCTGGGTGAGCACCTGTTCGATGTGATTGTCGTACACGTGGCAGTCGCCGCCGGTCCACACGAACTCACCCGGCTCGAGACCCGCCTGCTGGGCCATCATGAGCGTGAGCAGGGAGTACGAGGCGATGTTGAACGGCACGCCGAGGAACATGTCGCAGCTGCGCTGGTAGAGCTGGCAGGACAGGCGTCCGTCGGCCACATAGAACTGGAAGAGCGCGTGGCATGGCGGCAGAGCCATGTTCTCCACTTCGGCCGGGTTCCATGCGGAGACGATCATGCGGCGGGAGTCGGGATGATGCTTGATGAGATCCATGACGTTGGCGATCTGGTCGATCGTGCGGTTCGGATCGTCCGGCGTGGGCGCGGGCCAGCTACGCCACTGCACGCCGTAGACCGGGCCGAGATTGCCTTCGGCGTCGGCCCACTCATCCCAGATGTGCACGTTGTGCTCCTGCAGCCAGCGCACATTGCTGGAGCCCTTGAGGAACCACAGCAGTTCGTAGGCCACGCCCTTGAAGTACACGGTCTTGGTGGTGAGCAGCGGGAAGGCGTCCCTGAGATCGAAGCGCATCTGCCTGCCGAACAGGGAGATCGTGCCGGTTCCCGTGCGATCGGATTTGAGCGTGCCTTCGGTGAGGATGGTGCGCACCAGATCCTCGTACGGCATGGGAATGTCCGTTTCTGGACGAGCGGGGATGCGTGCGCGAATGTCATCGAGCTGTTCTTGAGTCAAAGCCATGGAATCCAGTGTATAAGGGGTGCCACAGAAACGTGGGATCCGCCACAATACCATCCACTGGGAGAGTATATGAGAGCGAGGGACGCCGCCGTGGATTAGATTGGACAGTGGAATGCCGGCAAGCCTGCCGGGCATGCCGGAACACAACGAATTCTTCGACAAGGAGGAATCATGGGCAAGCGCATTTGGGTGGAACGGAACAAGGATGGTTCCTGGGACGCCTTCTCCGATGACGGTGCACACATCAAGTTCGGCAAGGACAAGGGTCAGTTCACCCCCGGCGACCTGATGAAGGTGGCTCTGGCCGGCTGCGCCGCGCTGAGCAGCCAGTTCGCCGTGGAAAGCGCCTGCGGCGAGGGCAAGGGCGCCAAGGTGGTTGTGGACGGCACATATGACCAGTACCACGACGCCTACATCAACTTCACCGAGCAGCTCACCGTGGACGCGGTCGATGCCGGCCTGAGCCCCGAGGATGTGGAGAAGCTCAAGGAGCGCATCCGCCGCCACGTGGACAAGGCCTGCACCGTGAAGCACACCTACGAGCAGGACACGCCCTGCCGCATGGACATCACGGTTCGTTCGTAGTCTTTTCCCTACGACATGAAAAAGCTCCCTCAGATGAGGGAGCTTTTTCGTAAGTGGACGTAAGAGGATCAGGCCTTGTGCTCGGGGTCGATGGTGGCCTCGATGGCGTGTGCGGCCTCGGCGTCGGCGGTGGGTACGGAAACCTCCTGCACGCCGCTGATGTCGTCGAGGGACTTGGGCTTGACGTCGGCCGGCGATGCGGGCACGGTGTCGAGACGGGACTCGGCGGCCTCCACGTACTTGCGCGGCACCACGTAGACGGGGCTGACGGAGTGCTGCAGCAGACCCTGGCTGGTGGAGCCGAGGATCAGACCGGTGAATCCGCCACGGCCGCGGGAGCCCACGACCACCACGTCGCTGTTGTGGCTGGCCTCGGTCAGCGCGGTAACGGCGGAACCCGGCACCACGGACTTGGCGATGACCAGATCCGGGAAGCGCTCCTGAATCGGGGCGATGCGCACGTCGAGATCCTCAAGATACGATTCCATGATGCTGTTCGCCTCGGCACCGCCGGAACCGCCGGATGCGAACATGCCCATGCCGCCAAAGCTCGGCACGGCGCTCATGACCGTGAGCTTGGCTCCCCACTGATGAGCGAATTCCGCGGCGATGTCGAGCGCCTTGAGACCCCACTTGGACTCGTCGGAGCCCACGACCACCGACGTGATGGTGTTGTTGAGGTGCATGAGGTTGCCGTCATCGTCGGTGTAGGGCACGACCACGATCGGGCAGTACGCGTAGGCCGGCAGGCTGGAGCTGGTAGTGCCCAGCAGACGTTCCGCAAGGCCTCCCTTGCCGCGGTTGCCGATGACGATGAGGTTGTAGTTGCGGGAGAGCTCCACGAACACCGAGCTCGGATCGCCGGTGACGATCAGCGTGGCGGCCTCCACACCCTGCTCGTCGGCGATGGCCTTGGCCTTGGACAGGATTTCCTGGGCGTCGGTGTGTGCAACGTTGTCGTCGCCCATGGCGGTGTAGGTGGCGTCGAAGGAGACCGCTGCATAGCTCGGCAGTGAGTATGCGCAGACGATCTGCAGTGTCAGGCCGGCGTGCTTGGCGTAGTTCGCAGCCCACCACGTGGCCTTGTAGCTGGCATCCGAACCGTCCACACCTACAAGGATGGCCTTTTCGTTGACAGTCATGATGTACCTCCCCTTGTGTTCTGGGAAAGACCATGCGTCTGTGCATGGTTCCTACTTGTAAGGATAGCGTCTGAAACCACGAAACGCCGGTAAGTGCCGACAGTGAACATGCTTGGCAGGGCTTGGTTCGCTTCGCTGTGAACGATCGTCTTTTGGCGGATTTTCAACCGAATACGACAATGCCCGCACCGGAAAATCCGATGCGGGCATTGCCTGGTGGCGCGTGTCTCCGATGTCACCGGGCGACTTGCACGATGACGTTCCGCGATGACGATTACAGGATGCGGTAGTACTCGAAGGTGGCGTAGGACGCCGAGCTGACGATGGTGCCGGTACTCGGAGTGGAGGCGTGGACCATCTGTCCGCCACCGATGTAGATGCCCACATGACCGGACTTCCACATCAGATCACCGGGTTCGGGATTGGTGACCCTGACGCCGTGTGCCACGGCGTAGGCACGCTGGTCGGCATCGGTGCGTCCGATCTCCAGACCGAACTGGCGGTAGACGTACGAGGTGAAGCCGGAGCAGTCCCAGCCGGACGGCGTGGTACCGCCGTAGACATAGGGAACGCCCTGGAACTGGAGGGCGTATGAGACGACCGCGGCGCCCGATGTGCTGGTGGGTGCGCTGACGGCCGCGGACGATGATGAAGAAGAGGATGAGGAGTCACCGGATGCACCAGCAGCCGTCGATTCGCGTTCGGTGGAGCGGCTGGCGGCCTGCTCACGTTCCTGCTGGGCCTGAGCTTCGGCCTCGGCCTGGGCCTTGGCGTCCTTTTCCGCCTGGGACTCGGTCTGGGGAACCTCCAGATTCTCCACGCCGCCCCAGTTGGAGGCGTGATCGACGGATGTGGATGCCGATTCCTTGAGCAGCGATGCGTAGCG
This sequence comes from Bifidobacterium vansinderenii, assembly GCF_002234915.1. Classification (GTDB taxonomy): domain Bacteria; phylum Actinomycetota; class Actinomycetes; order Actinomycetales; family Bifidobacteriaceae; genus Galliscardovia; species Galliscardovia vansinderenii. The sequence goes on from NZ_NEWD01000008.1 coordinate 30,317, forward strand.
GGACTGCTGGCCCTTGAACGAACGGGACGACGTCACGACGCCGGTATCGGCGGCACTGGCCGCCGGAGCGAGGAACGCGGACATGGAGACCACCGCAAGAGCGGATACAAGAGAAGAGACGAACCTTACACCAATACGAGTTTTCATCATCAGGACATGACTATACCAAGCACCGGCGAACGCCCGAAAGCCCCCGTAACGAAAAAGCGCCCCGAAACGGGGCGCTTGTACACGTAAATCAGCGGTCGGACCTTGCCGACCGGATCGGTCAGAGGACTCGACGGATCGAGTAGCCGCCGGTGAAGGCGACGTTGACCGGTGTGACGGCGGTGCCGACGCGGCTGTTCAGGGAGTTGACCACCTTGCCGTCGCCGATGTAGATGCCGGCATGCGCGCTGTTGGCGATGATGTCGCCGGGCTGGGCCTGATCGAGGCTGGCCACCGCGGTGCCGACCGTGGCCTGAGCTCCGGAGGTGCGAGGCAGGCTGACGCCGACCTGGGAGTAGACGTACTGCACGAAGCAGGAGCAATCCCACTGGCGGGCGGAGACGTTGCAGCCGCCATAGGTGGCGTTGCCGACGAACTGCATGGCGAAGCTGATCACAGCGGAGGCGCTGGTGCCGTTCACCGGGGTCACCGTAGCGGCACTGGACGAGCTCGCGGACGAGGAGGAAGACGATGAAGACGACGTTCCGGCCGTGGTACCGGTCTGGGACGTACGATCCGTGGAACGGCTGGCGGACTGGGCCTGTGCCTGAGCACGGGCGGCGGCCTCAGCCTGCGCCTGGGCCTGAGCGGCGGCTGCCGCGGCTGCGGCCTCGGCGTCCTTCTCGGCCTGGGACTTGGTCTGGGGAACATCAAGCGATTCGATGCCGCCGTAGCTGGAATCGGAATCCACGCTGGTGGAGGTGGACTCCTTCAGCAGGGCGGACGTACGGGACTGCTGGCCCTTAAACGAACGGGATGACGTCACAACGCCAGTATCGGCGGCGCTGGCCGCCGGAGCGACGAAGGCGGACATGGATACGACCGCAAGCGTCGCGGCAAGAATGGAAATGGATTTACGTGCTTTCATCATTACCTCACTACCCTAACACTATGCGCCGAAAACGCTCAGAACGTTAACAGCGAGGAACAATATCGAACATTATCGTTCATATCGCACGACAACGTTCGACCGTCACACGATGGCGACGTCAACAAGAACAACAATCCAGTACGGATCAGTAGTGGATGTACTGGAAATCATGCACGTTGGAGAACGTGCGGGACATGGTCTGGCCGTTCAGCGACGCACCGCACTCGGACGTGACTACCGAACCGTCGGGATTGATCGACTCGACGATGGCCACATGACCGTAGACGGCGCTGGCGCCTTCCTGGCCACGCTGGAATACCATGATGTCACCCACGCGCGGGGTGTTGTCCACCCAGTAGCCGAGGGCGCGGGCGGAATCAGCCCACTGTGCGCCGTTGCCGAAATAGGAGCCGACGGGCAGACCGAGCTGCTGGCGTCGTACGTAGGCCCACCACGTGCACTGGGAGAACGAATAGGCGTTGCCGGTGTCGCCCGTGTCGTGGTTCGGGTTGAAGTCGGCGGGCAGATCGGCCGCATCGCGGTCCATGAGCTTGGCGACTTCGGGGTTGTTGGCCAGGGACTTCGACATCTGCGAGGCGTCGAGCGCATCGGATTCGGACGACAGGCTCCATGCGGCGGAGTCGTCGGCGCTCACTCGGGCCTCGGAACGGGAGACCGTGGCGGAGGACACGTCGGCGTTGGTGTCACGCAACGTCGCCGTGGAGGACGAGGATTCAGAGGACTGCACCGTCGCGACGGAGGCGTCGGTGGTGTCGGTCACCAGAGAGGAGACCGCATCGGAAGCCGACGGAAGTCCCGCGGAGGACGCCGTGGATGCATAGGCGAAGCTGCTGGCGGTGGCCGCAAGCAGGGCGAACGCCGAAGCGCTCAGGAACTGCTTCTTGTGCGCCTTCTGACGAGCCGCCTGACGAATGGCCCTGCGAGTGGTGGGTGCACCCTCGTTGAGGATCTTGGCGACTTCGGGAACCACGGCAAGGGGTGAATTCGCATACACCACGGCCGAGGTATGCGCAGCCCGACCGGGACGGGCAGGCCTATACACACTTGCCGAACCGGTGCTCTGGGCATTGGCCTTATGAGCCGCATGTCTCATTGCAAATCACTCCTTGGATAACTTTGTCCAAAGTTGGATACTAACCGGTTCAAGTGACGGATACAAATCGAACCTACCGATCGGAAAGGTCAAACGTTTGATGTGCTTGACATTCACAGTATTTTCTGATAAAGGAACGGCTTCACATTGCAATCACTCAGAGAAATCACTGTAAGATCAAAGGTTTTACCGTGCAACATCGAGCCATATTGCCAGTTGAAAGTCCATCATTCCATCGGATGATTTCCATGAATCCCGAGGAAATGCGCACTATGAACCAAAATGTCCACATTCTCACATTATGAGAAAATATGGTGGTCTGGGTACGCTGGGCCCCATGATCGATGCCGTGAAAATTCCCATGTCCATGCTGCCCGAAGACGGCCGGTTCGGCTGCGGCCCCAGCAAAATCCGCCACAAGCAGGTCAAGGCACTCACCGAAGCCGGCTACAACCTGCTTGGCACCTCACACCGTCAGGCGCCCGTCAAGCACGTGGTCGCATCCATCCGCGAAGGACTGGCCGACTACTTCTCCATCCCCGACGGCTGGCAGGTGGCCCTCGGCAACGGCGGCGCCAGCGCCTTCTGGGAGATGGCCTGCGCCTCGCTGATCTCCCGCCGGGCCGCATTCGGCGTCTACGGCTCGTTCAGCGGCAAGTTCGCCACCAGCGCCGCCAAGGCCCCCTTCCTCGAGGAACCCGTAGTATATAAGGCCGAATACGGCTCCTGCGCCATCCCGCAATACACCGACGACGTGGACGCCTACTGCTGGGCGCAGAACGAGACGTCCACCGGAGTGATGGCCCCTGTCCAGCGCGTGCCCGGCAGCGTCGAACAGGGTGCGCTCACCCTCATCGACGCCACCAGTGGTGCCGGCGGCCTGCCCATCGACATCAGCCAGACCGACGCCTACTACTTCTCCCCGCAGAAGGTGTTCGGATCCGACGGCGGCCTGTGGTTCGCCATCCTCTCCCCCGACGCCGTCAAGCGCGCCGAGGACGTGGAGAAAAGTGCCGAGCTCGATGGCGCACGTCGCTGGGTGCCCCCGTTCCTTTCTCTCACGCAGGCACTCGCCAACTCCCGCAAGGACCAGACGCTCAACACCCCGGCCATCGGCACTCTGGTGCTCATGGACGAGCAGGTGCGCTGGCTCAACGAGCACGGCGGACTGGAATGGGCACAGGCCCGTTGCGCCAAGTCGGCGAACATCCTGTACACATGGGCGGAGAAGTCCGACTACGCGACCCCGTTCGTCACTGACGCCTCGTTGCGCTCCAACGTCGTGGTGACCATCGATCTGGACGACTCGATCAAGGCGTCCGCCGTGGTGTCGGCACTGCGAGACAACGGCATCGTGGACACCTCCGGATACCGCAAGCTGGGCCGCAACCAGCTGCGCATCGGCGTGTTCCCGTCCGTCAAGCCCAGCGACGTGGAGGCACTCACCTACTGCATCGACTACGTGGTGGAGCATCTGCAGTAACGGCGACGATATGCGCAATATACTAGGAGTGCGATAGGAATACGAGACGATCCGTCCTCACGGATCGGGAAATTTCGTACGGATCCACACTCCGATCTAGAGACCGGTGGAGGCCAGCAGATAGGCCCCGCCGGTCGTTTCATATGCGTCCCATGCGACGTCTCCGTCCGAGACGGCATTCGAAGCAGTGATGGATACCGGACCATCAGCCGACGGAATGAAAACGGCATCTCCCCCATGCAATGCGTACGAAGCCGGACCGGCCCCGGCATCCGCCGGACCCGGCATCACCCGGGAACAGTTCAGCTCCCCGGACAGACAGACCAGTATGCGGGGCCTGGATGCGCATTCGGGTGACGGTACGATCGCCGAGGTCTCATGAAACGGGTATCCGGCCAATGCCACTCCCCCGTCTTCGGCGTCCGCCCGACCGAGTTTGAGTGAAAACTCGTCCAGTCCGGGACGGTACAGCACGCCATCAGGCCGGGCGAAGGATTCCGGCCGGCGGACCGGTTCCGGCATCGGTCTGAGATTACGCAGCATGTTCGGCACGTCACGATGCTTCACCGTCAGTCCGGCACGCAACACGTTGTCGGAATTCGTCATGATCTCCGCGGCCATACCTCGTATATAGGCATGCGGCGTGCCCGGGGTGATGAACGCCCCCTCCCCCGGTTGCAGCCGTACGGGATTCATCATCAGCAACGCCAGTACGGACGGATCGTCGGGAAACGACCGCGCCGCATCGATAGCGTTATCGAACGCGGATCGGACAGTATCCCGATCACCGGTTCGGCCGATTCGTTCACGCGCCACAGTCAGCATCGACAGCCAATCCATGGGCCGCCGCGCATCGGTCCACCGCGCATCAGACCGCCACGCGTTTTCTCCGGCTGTCACCGCGGCCCAGAACGCACGAAATACGCTACGCCCAGGTACACCCCACGACACCGAAGACGGCGGCATGTATGCGTCCACCGAACGAACATCAACCAACGACGATGGATCACCATCGGTCTTCCCCGTCAGCAGCCGCACCATCAGACAGGCAAGATCACAATCGACTAAACGGAGTGCGGCAATCTGCTGAGAGATCGGCGCAAATCCAATCGACGCACGGAAATCCTCCAGTGCCACCACCATCTCCGACTTGCCGTGGGCGTCACGAAACGACCGGTCGAACGCATCAAGCGGCACCCCTGCGGCATTCTCCCGATGAAAGCCCGCCCTGGCCTCAAAATCCAACGGATGCACCTGCAACGACAGCGGTCGATGCACGGCGATCACCTTGAGCAGATACGGCAGCATCGGCCCCCACCGATGCGACGCCACCGGGCCGAGCATACGAGCCGGATTCTCACGAACCGCGGCATCCAACGCAACGTCTGCTCCCCGCATGGTCACGATGGACGGCGACTGCGGATGCCCTCCATACCAGAGCTCGGCCAACGGACCAGTCACGCCGCGCATCGCCGGCATCAGCGATTGCAATCTCGTCGACGATCCCCAGGCGTATCGCTTCGGTACCGGTCGAATCGGAATCATTCCATCCCCCTTCCGGCTCCCGGATTGAACAGACGCATACCGTCGACGACATTCATGCGCACTCACCCAAGGTTACCCAACATACAACCGAAGACAACCCCCGGCTGTAAGGTGTTCCCTATGAAATTGGCACCCATTCTCGATCCAGGCGCTCGCAAGCCCGGCCCCAAGCCCGCACAGGTGGATCTGCACAGGGTGTTCTTCATCGGCACGACGCTGTGGCTGATCGCGGGGATCGTCTGCCTGATTCTGGTGCTGCTGGGCAAGCACGCGACCGGTGCTCTCATCGTATGCGTGGCCGGCATGATCATCGGCGTGCTGCTGCTCATCTGGGAGCACTTCAACCGGTGGTACTACCGCAGGCTGGGGAACCAGAAGTAGGTTTTTTACTGGGGAGCCTGTTCCGTCCATCGGTGTTTTATCCCTCCCTCAGTCCGCCTTCGACGGACAGCTCCCTCCCTAGGAGAGAGCACGAAGATGCATAACACGCCCTCGACGAAGGAGAACGACAGCCTCTGCTGAAGAAGCACGAAGATGCGCAACGCGTCCCCGACGAAGGAGCACAGTCTCCGCTGAGGAAGCATGACAATAACGGCTAATCGGCCAGAGGCAGGGAGAAGGTGAAGGTGCTGCCTTGTCCGGGGGCGCTCCACACCGAAACCGAACCATGATGGGTGAGAGCCACATGCTTGACGATGGCCAGGCCCAGACCCACGCCGTCGCCGGTGCGCGACGACTGGTTGGAACCACGATAGAACCGTTCGAAGATGCGCGGCTGTTCCTCACGCGCGATGCCGCATCCCTGATCGACCACACGAACCACCGCATGCTTGCCGTCCTTGGCCCTGGACACGGCGATGCCCACGGCCTTGCGCTCCGGGGAGTAGTCGATGGCGTTCTCGATGAGCTTGCTCAACGCGCCCTGCAGCTGCTCGCTTTCCGCGTGCACCATGATGTCGTCCGCACCGTTGACGATCACCCTCACACCGTCCTTCCAGGCAAGCGGCGCCATGACGTCCGCGGCCGCGCGCACCTGATCGAGCAGGTTCACCAGATTGTCTTTGCTCGGCACAACCTTGGACTGGGCCTTGATCAGCAGCAGCAGATCGGCGACCAGATGACTCAGATGACTCGCGTAGTTCCGCACCCTTGAGGCCTCCACGAGAATCTGACTGATGTCCGCGTCATCTTCCTCAAGGTCTTCGCCCAACGTCTCCAACGCACGAGTAGGCTTGAGCAGCTGCTCGGTCACGTTCGCCACGAAGTCCTCACGTACCTGCGCGAATCGATGCTCCTCGCTCACATCGTTGATGATCACCAGCGTCTTCGTTTCGCTGATCTGACCAACGGTGACCTTCAGCCAGTTGGGCCGGGTGAACACCACCGTACCGTCGCCGATCACCTGCTGCTTCGCGGCAGCCGCACCATCGTCACCGTCATCGCCGAACCGGTATTCGTTCGCGAACCGATCGGGCGTCTGCGTCACCAGTTCGCAGGACCGTTTGCCTCCCGACTCGCGAACACTGTGCACAGCCTGCAGAATACGGTCGTTCACCAGGCATTCGTCGTTCACGATGCCGAGACGGTAGGTGTCGGTGCTGGCCTGCAGCACCTCATCGTTCTCGTCCACCACCACCGTGAGGCCGGGAATGACGGACAGCATGCGCACGGTTTCGAAATCGAGTTCATCGTCGTCATCGTCGTCGTCATCGTTGCGTTTACGGGAGCGACGGAAGCCGATGCTGGCACGCCAGTGCGCGATCGCATCGGTGTTTATATACTGAGAGAGGAACGGATACGCCCAGTTGTACAACTTGGAAATCAGAGCCACGATCGCGATGAATATCATCACGCAGAAGATCACGAAGATCACCATCGATACGATCTGGGCGTTTTGCGTAGTCATGTCACCATTGTCGCACGATGTGAGGCATCATGTCGGAACATCGAACGGCTTGCAACGGGCATTGAGGCCCGCCGCAAGGTGAAGTCAAGGTAAACATGACGGTGAACACTCAGACAATTCGCGGTTTACACCGTGCGGCAACGGAGTCATTTCGGTGTTCATCGCCTAGAATGGGAAAAGGTTTGCAATCGGAAAATTGCAACGAAAATGGAAAGGCAAAGAGAAATGCGCGTAATCTTCACCGAGGAGATGAAGCAGGTAGCCGACGACCTCGATCGCATGGCACAGGAAGTGCGTACTGCGATTCTCGGTGCCGGCAAGGCTCTGCTCGAATCTGATGTCGAAGTCGCCCAGAACGTCATCGATGGCGATCTGGAGATCGACGCCCTGGAAACCAGCGTAATCAACCAGTGCGTGCAGCTGCTGGCCCGTCAGAACCCCGTCGCCACCGATCTTCGCGTCGTGGTGTCCACGCTGCGTCTGGCCTCCACCTTCGAGCGCATGGGAGATCTGGCCCGTCACGTCGCCGAGATCGCCCGTCGCACCTACCCGGAGTCCGCGCTGACCCCGGAGACCCGCGAAGTGTTCTCCAAGATGCAGCAGTTCCTTGACGAGACCACCGAAGAGCTTATCCACGTGCTCTCCAACCGCGACGTCAAGGCCGCCGAGCAGCTGATCATCAACGACGACAAGCTCGATGCCCTGCACCTGCAGATCTTCGACATCGTTAACAGCGACCAGTGGACCGGCACCACTCAGCAGACCATCGACGTGGTGCTGTTGGGCCGCTTCTACGAGCGCTTCGGCGATCACGCCGTGTCCGCCGCTCGTCGTCTGGTTTACATCGTCTCCGGCTTCGACCCTACCAAGGCTCCGCAGACCAAGGCCGATTCTTCTGCCAAGGATCCGTACCTGTCCGTTCCGGAGAAGTAGTCCGACCGCTGATTCGTTCGAACGGTGGGTTTCCGCTTTACTGCAGGAACCCACCGTTTTGTTTTATATTCTTTCATCCGCTCAGCCGCCTCCCTTGGCACCGGGCCGGTGAAACAGACTGCGATTGCAAACAAAAAGGGAGGACCCTCCGTCATATTGGCGGAAGATCCTCCCTGAACGATTAGCGATTAGCGGACCGAAGTCCGTTCAATCACTTGCCCTGGTTGGCGACGGCGGCTGCACCGGCAGCGGCGGCCTCCGGGTCCAGGTACTCACCACGCGGCTTGATCGGCTTGAAGTTCTCGTCAAGCTCGTACACCAGCGGGATGGCGGTGGGGATGTTCACCTTGGCGATCTCCTCTTCGCTCAGGTCGTCAAGCATCTTGACGATGGCGCGGAGGCTGTTGCCGTGGGCGGCGATCAGCACGGTCTTGCCGGACTTGAGCTCGGGGATGATCTCGGACTCCCAGTACGGGGTCACGCGGGCCACGACGTTGGCCAGGGCCTCGGTCTCGGGAACCGGATCGCCGGCGTAGCGCGGGTCGTTGTTCTGCGAGTACTCGTCGTTCGGATCGATCTCCGGCGGCGGGGTGGCGTAGGAACGACGCCAGAGCATGAACTTCTCGTCACCGTACTCCTGACGGATCTCGGACTTGTTCTTGCCCTGCAGGGCGCCGTAGTGGCGCTCATTGAGGTGCCAGCTACGCTTGACCGGGATCCACAGACGATCGGCGGCATCCAGCGCGATGTTGGCGGTGTTGATGGCGCGACGCAGCAGGGAGGTGAACACGATGTCCGGAAGGACGTTCTTCTCCTTGAGCAGCTCGCCGCCGCGCTTGGCCTCGGCTTCGCCCTGCTCGGTCAGCGGGACGTCCACCCAGCCGGTGAACTGATTGGTCTTGTTCCATGCGCTCTGTCCGTGACGGAGCAGTACTAGTTTGTAAGTCATACGGCACAGTCTATGCCAATCTTGCGACGAAAACCATGGCAAAACCCTCACGATTCCATAACGGACAGGTAAACATTCGGCATGTTTTCCAGTCGATGTCACAACGTTGACATCATTGAATTGACGTCATTGAATAAAGACGATTCCGAACCCTCCTCCCGCTGCGAGCACGCCCACGGCAAAGATCACCGCGAACACCATGCACTGCCTGCCGGCGATAGCCAACGCCGAACGGAAATCATGATGGGACACGGCCTGGATCAGTCTGGTCTGCATGATCGCGGCGACGGCGGCCCATACGATCAGCCCGCCGCCGAAACCGACCAGCAGCATTAGCGCAGTGGCGATGAACCAGTTCAGCACACAGCACACGACGAGTGCGTTTCGCGCGCCGTTTCTGCCCAAGCGAACGGCCAGAGTCCGCTTGCCGTGAATACGATCATCGTCGATGTCGCGAAGATTATTGACCATGAGAATCATCACGGCGTTGAGTCCGGCGCAGACCGCGGCGAGCACGCCGATGGCGTCGATACCGTAGCGACCACGCCAGAATTCATGCAGAGGCCAGATGCCGGGCTCCCCCGGCCTGGCGAAATCGAACACCGACAAATCGGGACCGACGAACCCATTGAAGGCCTGGCAGATGGCGAACTCCGTGCCGAGGGTGGCGACGAGTCCGAAGAAGACGAACACGAAAAGCTCGCCGAATCCCGCATACCCGTATGGGTGCCGGCCACCGGTGTAGAACCATCCTGCGATCAGACAGAATGCGCCGATGAGAATCAGCCAATACTGGCGACTGACGATGGCGACGCCGAGTCCGCACAGGCACGCGAGCAGTGCGGCGACACCGGCCGCGGCGAGCACACGCCTTGGCGGGACCAGACCTGACGCCGTGAGGCGCTGCGGCTTGCCGGACGCGGCCTCGTCGACGGAACGATGTTCGTCGGCGCCACGAACGCCATCGGAGTAGTCGTTGGCGAAATTCACGGCGATCTGCAGGAACAGGGCCACGCCCATACACAGCATGGTCACGCCGAGGAATTTGGGCAGGGCGTCGGCAATGGAGTACCAAGGTGCGACGGACCGACCCGTGACGGACGGACCTCGCAGGCCCCAGCCATCCGAACGGGTGAATACGCTCCATGCCGCGGCGGCGCCGGCGATCACTGGTGCGATTGATGCGGGGAGGGTCTTCGGACGCATCCCCTGAATCCATAAGCCCATGGTCATGATTTCAGGTGTAGCAAGAGGGGGTGCCCAACCGAATATCCCAACCGAATATGAAGACTCCCCTCAGCCGACGTTTGTCGATTGAGGGGAGTCGGGGTCAAAGACCGGATCAGCGAGTGGCGCCGTAGGACTTGAAGAACGCACCCATAAGCGCGATGTACAGCACGCCGATGGACATGACCAGGATCGCGCCGAGCTGCATGCCCATGGCGTCGGAGGCCAGACCCATGAGCGGCGGGAAGATCGCGCCGCCGATCAGACCGATCATCATCAGGCCGGAGACCTCGTTCTGGCGCTCGGGCAGATGCAGCAGACCGGTGGTCAGCATGATCGAGAACACGTTCGCGTTGCCCATGCCCACGCAGGCCAGACCGAGGTAGGCCAGCCACGTCGGCATGCCGGTCAGACCGGAGAACAGCAGGAAGCACACGGCGGAGGCGACCATCAGCGCGCCGCACACGCGCAGCATCGCCTTGCGGCTGAACTTCTGCAGCAGCACGGAGCCAGACAGGCAGCCGAGCGTACGGAACGCGAAGTACACGCTGGTGGCGCCGCCGGCGGCCTCAAGACCAAGATCGGAATGCTCCATAAGGATCTTCGGCGCGGTGGCGTTGATGCCCACGTCCACGCCCACATGGCAGACGATGCCGAGGAAGCACAGCAGGATGACGGGGTTCTTCAGCAGCGCAAAGCAGCCGGCGATGCTGGTGTGACCGGTGTCGGGGGCGTTCTCCTTGATCTCGTCGAAGCTCAGCATAATGAACGCGAGCACGGCCACCACAAGGTAGATCGGGTACAGCAGCCACCACTTGCCGAACGTGACGGCGGCCCAGCCGGCGATCAGCGGGGCGATGAACGAGGCGATGGCCTTGACGAACTGGCCGAAGGTGAGCATGCCGGCAAGCTTCTCGTCGTGCGCGAGGTTGCCGACGAGCGGGTTGAGCGACACCTGCATGAACGTGTTGCCGATGCCGAGCAGGCAGAACGAGACGACGATGAACGCAAGCTGCGCGCCCTTGGCGGGAATCAGATAGCCGATGATCGGCAGCAGGCAGCCGAGCGCGGTGATGCCGATGCTCACAAGCACGGTGTGACGGCGGCCGATGCGGTTCATGAGCATGCCGGCCGGAACCGACAGCACCAGGAACCAGAAGAACACCATGGTGGTGAAGATATTGCTCACCGAGTCGGACAGGCCGAAATCGGACTGCACGTAGTTCGATGCGGTGCCGACCAGATCGACGAAGCCCATCACGAAGAACGACATCATGACGGGGATCAGGACGGCGAAAGGCGCGTTGCCGAGCTTGTCGGCGGTCTGCGCGGAAGTCTCCTCCACTTCCGTGGTCTTTGCGCTGCTCATCGTAGTTTTCCTCTCCGTATCCGTTCCGAAGGAACGGTCATCTTTCCAAAACGACCGCCATGCATGGCCGCCGAATATGCGCAACAACGGCTCCGCGGATCGAAAGTGTGTGGGATTCTTCGATGAGATCACGAAGTAACGTCGTTAAACAATTGAGAGAGTTTATTAATAGAACGTTCAAAAAAGCAAATCGACACGCAAATGGAAAGGGGCGCCCCTTCAGATGAAAGGGGCACCCCAGGAAAACATGAGGGAGGTTTAGAAGGTCGCTTACAGCGCGAGGGGCTTGACCAGCGGGAAGGTGATGGTCTCGCGGATCGTGGCACCGGTCAGTGCGATGAGCAGTCGGTCGATGCCCATGCCCATGCCGCCTGCCGGAGGCATGCCCACGCCAAGGGCCTCGAGGAAGTCCTCATCGATGTCGCAGGCCTCTTCGTCGCCGGCGAGCGCGTCCTTGGCCTGGGCCACGAAGCGTTCGCGCTGCACGATCGGATCGTTGAGCTCGGAGTAGCCGGTGGCCAGCTCGAAGCCGCGCACGTAGAGGTCCCACTTCTCCACCACGCCGGGCTTGGAGCGGTGGCCCTTGACCAGCGGGCTGGTCTCGACCGGGAAGTCGCGCACGAAGGTGGGCTCGTACAGCTTGTCCTCGTAGAAGTGCTCCCACAGGTGTTCGACGAGCTTGCCGTGGTTCTCCACGTCGTCGCGTTCCACGCCGAGCTTGTCGGCGATGGCGCCCAGGTGTTCCACGGAGGTGCCGGGGTTGTCGGGGCCACCATTGGGCACGATCTCCTCGCCGAGGGCCTCGGAGAGGGAGTCGTACATGCTGATCTGCTTCCATTCGCCGCCGAAGTCGTACTCGGTGCCGTCGAGCAGGGTGACCTTGTGGGAGCCGAACACGTCCATGGCGGTCTTCTGCACGAGCTCCTTGACGAGCTTGCCGATGGTGTCGTACGTGCCGTAGGCCTGATAGGCCTCGACCATGGTGAATTCAGGGGCGTGGGTGGCATCCACGCCTTCATTGCGGAAGTCGCGGTTGATCTCGAACACGCGGTCGATGCCGCCGACCAGGCAGCGCTTGAGGAAGAGCTCCGGGGCGATGCGCAGGTAGAGGTCCAGGTCGAAGGCGTTCATGTGCGTGGTGAACGGACGGGCCGCGGCGCCACCGTGCACGGTCTGCAGCATCGGGGTCTCCACCTCGATGAAGTCGTGGTCGTCGAACGTACGGCGCAGCGAGGCGACGGCCTTGGAACGGTTGCGCACCATGTTGCGGATGTTCTCGTCGGCGATCATGCCGATGTACGGCTTGCGCGTGCGGGTGTCCTCGTTGAGGTCCTTGTGCAGGGCGGGCAGCGGCTGCAGGGCCTTGGACGCGATCGCCCAGTCGGTGGCGAACACGGACAGCTCGCCGGTCTTCGAGGAAATCACGCGGCCACGGATGTACAGGTGGTCGCCGAGGTCGACGATCTGCTTGAACTGCTTGAGGGAATCGGCGCCGATCTCGCGCTTAGAGATCATGCCCTGGATCTTGGTGCCGTCGCCGGCGGACAGCTGCACGAAGCACAGGCCGCCCGCGTTGCGCAGGAACAGCACACGGCCGGCGATGCCCACCACGTCGTCGGTCTCGTCGCCGGCGTTGAGCTTGCCGTCGTACTTGGCGCGCACGGATTCGATGGTGTCGGTGACATCGAGGTGCACCGGGTAGGGCTCGATGCCGTCCTTGAGCATCATGGCGCGCTTGGCCACGCGCATCTGCACCTGCTCGGGGTGGCCGTAGGAGGAGAGGTCGCCCAGCTTGGCGTTGTTCGGATCGACGGCCTCGTCCAGGGTGGCGCCGGCGTTGATACGGGCGCGGATGTCGGCGTCCTGGTTCAGCAGCAGTTCGGCATGTTCAACGGTGGTAAGGTGACGGCGTTCGCTGCCCTCGGCAGCGTTTTCGGCAGTGTTCTCGCCGTTTTCGATGATGTCTTCACTCATAACTGCACAGTGTAGCGATGCGGCGATACACCGAAAATCCATACTCCTTGAACGCGAAATCACTCGCAAACGTCATCAAAAAATCATGGGGAATCCATTTCGAGATTTCCGAAAAACATGCAGGAATCGTTGAAATCTGGCGCAACACGCCGAGCTTTTGCATGAATCGACGACTCGTGTAATATCTATCGAGGTTCGACGGGCTGTAGCGCAGCTTGGTAGCGCGCTTCGTTCGGGACGAAGAGGCCGCGGGTTCAAATCCCGCCAGCCCGACCAACACAGAAGGATCGCTGGTTTCCAGCGGTCCTTCTTTTTTATTCCGAGCCGATCATGCAGCTCGGCGGTCTCACGGCTGACCTCACGCCGCCACTCCGCGACCCCTGCCGCACATACCTTGCGGCGGCACTGAAAACGGCGGTAAATCGCGTGTCGAGGACGATCACCGCCCATACAATATAGTGCGCATTCAATAGTTCACTTTCAGTGGTCCAACAGCAAGTAATCGCAACACAGTAATCGCAGAGAACATCCTCGAAACAATCGTCAGGAAGATCATGAAGAAAAGTCTTATCGCCCTCGCCTTCGGCGCATTCGCACTCGGCGCCGCGGAATTCGTCATGATGGGCATCCTCTCGCAGGCCGCGCACGACATGGCGGATTCTAGTGGTGGTTGCAACACCTGTGTTGCTGTCTGATTTGGTTGTGTGATCGTATCATGCCGCTTCGATCAGGTCGAGCATGACCTCGATCGGAGACCTGGCGTCAAGGGTCTTTCTGGGACGGTTGTTCATTTTGGCCGCGATCATGTCCAGATACGCCCGCGAATACCCGCCCAGGTCGGCCCCCTTCGGGAAATACTGGCGCAGCAGCCCGTTCGTGTTCTCGTTCGTGCCCCGCTGCCACGGCGAATGCGGGTCGCAGAAGAACACGTCCATGTCCAGCGAGGCCGAGATGCGTCTGTGGAGCGCGAGTTCCGAACCCTGGTCCCAGGTCAGGGACCGTCGCAGAACGGCGGGCAGTTCTCCCATCCGGTCGATGATCGCCCGTTGGACGTGTTCGGCGTCATGCCCGTCGGGCAGATGCAGAAGGATCAGGAACCGGGTGGAGCGCTCCACGAGCGTGCCGATCGCGCTGCGGTTGTTCGCGCCCATGATCAGGTCG
>NZ_NEWD01000009.1 GCF_002234915.1 Bifidobacterium vansinderenii
TTTAACCGAAAATAACGTGAGCAGGTTACTACACGAAGAACAAACTTCGCTAATCAATCTTGGATTCCGCGGCGATGTCGCATATCAAGGAACGTTTGGACATGCGCCTTCCAAAAAATCCATGGCAATTACTGCTTTACTTATTAAAGAGTTATTTGCCAATATTCTTCGGCATGCTGACCCAAATCTTCCATATACGATATTTATGATCATCACCGACGAACACATCATTATTCATGAAAGCAATACCAGCGCATCTCAACAAACAAATTTCATTTTTCCTCATTCGGGGTATGGCATCCATCATTTCAGGCAACAAATTGAGAACATAGGCGGAACACTGCACACAAATCAAGAAGATAATAATTGGCTATTTTACACTAAAATCCCTTATTAAGGGATATACCTCAATTTGATTTCTTACACTGGCCGTAGGAACACGTGAACGACACTAGACAATATGGCCATGGAGGGCACGAAGAACGCACTTCCCCAATACCACAAACTCCTTGTCGAAAATCGCAAGTTTTAATGGAATCAGCGACCCCAACCGACGTACTTAGAGAAACGCAGCATAAGCATGCAAGAAAAACTCTCATATTTCACCTTATCAATAAATAACAATAATGATTGTTACACGTTTTTTCTCAAGAATCGCAATATCACGAATATTGCAACATATGTCCACAATATTCCCAATTTGATGAGCCCACGATTCGATCAGGCGTTACTTTAAAGGTAAGCAGCACAAGCTGCCCATACCGACGATTCACAATGAGGTGATCATATGGAAAGGTTACAAACCACTCGAGCAGGCACCACCCTGATTGCAGCGTTTATTGCTGTCGCGATGTCAGTGGTGTTCTTCCTTGTACCGTCAACCGCCAACGCTGGAGTCGAACGCCTCCATCCCCACTGCAATGCAAGGAATGGACGCCTATCTCTCCCGCAATGCCGATGGCACCGTTTCACTCGACGAAACCGCGGCCCGACAGGCTGGCTACAGCTCTGATTCCATCTCTACAGTCGAAGACAACCTGACCGGCATGAACGACATGGTTGCCGATGGCGCCGTCAGCGATGACGCCTTTGTCGTCACCATGTCCGTAAAGACAGCCCGTGACGGAGGACAGTCCAAGGTCGTCCGTTACTGGTGGGGTCTGGTAGAGGTCTACCTGAGCTCTTCCGAGGCTCGCCAGGTCGCCGACGTCTACGATAACCTTTCAACGGCTGCAAGTATTCTGAGCAAGATTCTGAAAAAGTACAGCCTGGCTGCACAGGCCGCCTCAATCGTATATGCGGTTTCGGCCTACCAATTCCGTAAGGCCGCTTCCGGCAACCGTGGCATAGTGATCACCATGTCGCCCAATGTGGACACCGGACTGTACACCTACTGGGTCATTTCCCAGTGAATGCGTTGATGGTCTGCGGTTTGTACTTCACTACATTCTGCAGACCATCAACGCCCTGCGAAAAAGGAATACGACAATGAAGTGGATTATTCGATGGGGAATTCCGGTCTGCGGCGTAATCATCGTGCTGGCAGTACTGCTGTATGGGATCACGCACCCGGAGTTTAAGGACATCATGGCAGGCCCGGTTCACATGATGGATCTGATCATGGTGCTCGGCGGATTGCTCATCTCGATACCCATCACCGGAGTGCAGATCGGGGTGAAAACCAAGCGCGGCGACTCCTATCCTACGGTTTGGAAGACCATTCCGTGGGTGTGCGTCATCGTGGACACCATACTGGTACTGTTTGCGCCCAATACGCTGCCGTTTTCCATTGCAAGCACGGTGACCGCCATCGTCTGGTGCTACCTGCTGTTCTGGATACCGAAGAAGTAGTACGAGCAGCCCCCCGATCGGCCAATCCCCGGCCGGGGATCACGCATGGCCGACCCTTACTCTGCCTTCTCCACCCAGCCGAGCGGAGTCTGGTCCACGGTCAGGTCGGAGACGGCCTTGACGGACGTGGTCACGTCGAACTCGTACGTCACGGTCTGCCCGGGTGCAACACTCGCCACATTGGCGTAAACCTTCGTACCGTTCAGCGTCTCCTGCCTACTGTCCGTCACGGTGCCTGTGGAATCCGATGACACCGTCGGCTCGGCCATGCTGCCGCCGGCCGGCGCGTAGAACAGCATCTTCTCGATGCCGTACGTCTTGGGCTGCCCGGCCTGGCTGATACCGACGATGTAGTCGGGCAGCGACGTGGCGGCATTGGAATCCAACGTGTTGGTCAGCGTGTACATCACGTGGTAAGTGCTCGATCCGTCACCGTTCTTCGACGTCAGCGTCACCTTGGATGTGCGATGGACGTACCAGTCCATCTTCGACGAGTTCTGCTGCGTCACGTACACGCCCACCTGCGGATGCTCCTCGCTGTTCGGCGTGGATGCAGTGAAACCGGCATCGGCGATCGTCTTCTCCGTATTCTCGTCAAACGCATACAGCGAAAAATGACGACTCTGCGCCATGTCGCCCATGATCTGCGACACCTTCACCAGCTTGCCGGTGGTCATGTTGGAGAACATGCTGCCCACAGCCTGTTCGGCCACCTGCGCGAAGAACGTGTCCTGCTGTTCCTGCGGATACTTCGTATACACCGTGTTGAGCAGAAATTCCGCGGTGTTGTCACCGGTGAGCACGGTGCCATCGGACAGCGTGACGTTGCCGGTGATACCGATCAGCTCCTGCAGGAACACCGGATCGGCCATGATCACGCCGTCCAGATTCGCGTCGGCTCCCCATGATGCACGCTGCCAGATCTCGCGCATGCCCTCGGCGCTGCGCGACGCGTCTGGATAGACCGCCAGATCACGAATGTCGAACGACATCTGTAACGGACCCCATTCCTGGAAGATTCGCCGTTCGTCATCGGTCGGTGTGCTCGCACCGTAGGCGAGATAATCCGCGTCGGAGTGGAAGTCGCCGATGCCCACCTTGCCGTTGTCCGTGGTGACCACGCCGACCGAGCCAACCAGGCCGCCGGACGAGCGCGCCTCGGATGTGGTCATCGCCATCAATGCATACGTGCGTGGCTGATCGGAACCGAGGAAGTCCGGCAGCATCTGGAAGGCATTGGATACGCGATCGACCGTATCGGCCAACGATGTCAGTTGTTTACCGCCGGCTTCGTAGGCATCGTTTACGATGCCGATATGCCCGCCCGGCAGATTCCGGTACACGCGCACCTGCTCCTGCAATGCCTTGTCGGCGTCGGCGATATCCGTTCTCTTGTCAAGGATCGGCTGCAGATTGAATCCACCGTCGTCAGTGTTCAACTGACCGTTCTGCAACGAGGTCAGTACGTCGACGAATTTGGGAAGCGGACCGCCGATCAATTCATTCGTCACCGACGTCATGCCCTGCACTGTGGTGATGTCATCGCCGATCACCGGAATATGCGATGCGATGTTCCACAGCGTACCGTGGGTGATATCGTTCGCCGCGGTGGTCTCCTGTTTCGCCGCGTCAAGACGTTGCTGCAGATCGTCGGATGTGGTACCGGAGTCGTTGGAATCAGACGAATTGGTAAGATTCACCACCGCGGACAGCGTCGACAATGCCTGCTGTTCGTGCGACTGCACCTTTCTGGCGTCCGAATACAGCTTCGCGCCGCTGACGCCGGCCGCGGCGACGAGCGCCAGAAATACCAGCAGTATCGCCGCAATCCACCGACCGGGATGATGTCGTTTTGCGCTCCGCGCCGGCATGCGCCCTGTTCCCATATCATTCTTCGCAGTCAATCGTCTAACCCCGCAAACGCATTACCTCCCCCCGAAAATAGGGGGCGCCAAACATGTAATTATAGAGTCAGGATACGTGAAATCGACGGCGTTATAAGAATGATCACCAAACGTGCGTGTGAGCGGCCATGCTTATTGCAAACGATCTCAGGCGAATACGTCGAGCACGCCCGGGTCGCCGCCGGCGTCGGCGATGCGCTTGTGACGCTTCTTCGCCTCGGTCACCACGAATTCGCGGTACATTTCGGCGATGTTCGGATCGAGTCCGGCATCCTTGGCGATGCGCTGCAAACGTTCGATCTGATAGTCCTCACGTTTGTAGTCGGCGGGCGCGAATCCGGCTCCGGCCTTGAGCACACCCACCTGCGAGGTGGCCTTGAATCGTTCGGCGAGCAGATGGATCACCGCGCCGTCGATGTTGTCGATCGTCTGGCGCAGCCCTTTGATCTTCGCCACGGCATCGGCGACTTCGGGGTGCTCCTTGGCGGCCTGTGCGTCGATCGTGGACGAACGTTCGATGCCGCTCGTCGACTCCGGCTGGGGTTCGGCCGTTTCCGCGGCGTCGATCACCACATTGTTCGCGTCGACGGATCCGGTCTGATCATTGTCTTCGGTGATGGTTCGTACAGGCTTTCGCCAACCACTGATATCTGCACTCATGCCTACCAGATTATCCCGAACCGCTCCCCTGCGGCCGGTGTGCCACGCGCATGACCACTATGCAAGATCGGTCCGCATATCGTACGGCTGCGCTCTCCCGGGAATCATATAAGGCCGATAGGCCACATGCATGCGTCAAACAAGCACCGAACATGCCTCTTCAAGCCCCATTCGACGCACGCGTGTGTCAGACAAGCACCGGGCACGTCCACTCGGTGTTTGTCTGACACATCCATGCGTAAAACAAACACCGAACGCGTTTCTTCGAGTCCCATCTGTCGCACATGTGCGTCAAACAAGCATCGAATGACCGACCAATGATGCGGCGACACGTAAAAGCGCCGTACGGATACGTTCCGTTGCAAATATGCAATGAATCGTAACCGTACGGCGCCTAAACGATCGAACCCGTTCCGAACCGGCTACTTGGCCTGGGCCTGCGGGATCGTGGAGTTGATCGCGGCCAGGAACTCGCGGTTCGTGGCGGTCTTCTTCAGACGCGGCACCAGGGTCTGGTACGCCTGCTCCGGCTCCATGCCGCCGAAGAGGCGACGCAGACGGTAGATGACGGCCAGCTCGGCGGGCGGAGTGATGAGCTCCTCGCGGCGGGTGCCGGACGCGTTGATGTCGATGGCCGGGAACAGTCGCTTCTCGGACAGCTCGCGGCTCAGGCGCAGCTCCATGTTGCCGGTGCCCTTGAACTCCTCGAAGATCACCTCGTCCATCTTGGAACCGGTCTCCACCAGCGCGGACGAGATGATGGTGAGCGAGCCGCCGTTCTCGATGTTGCGGGCCGCACCGAAGAACTTCTTCGGCGGGTACAGTGCCTGCGCATCCACACCACCGGACAGGATGCGGCCGGACGCCGGCTGGGCGATGTTGTACGCACGGGCCAGACGGGTCATGGAGTCGAGCAGCACGACCACGTCCTTGCCGAGCTCCACCAGACGCTTGGCGCGCTCGATGGCCAGCTCGGCCACGATCGTGTGGTCGCTCGCCGGACGGTCGAACGTGGAGGAGATGACCTCGCCCTGCACGGTGCGCTCCATGTCGGTGACTTCCTCGGGGCGTTCGTCCACGAGCACGACCATGAGGTGCACTTCGGGGTTGTTCGTGGTGATCGAATTGGCGATCTGCTGCAGCGTGATGGTCTTGCCGGCCTTCGGCGGGGAGACGATCAGACCACGCTGGCCCTTGCCGATCGGCGCCACGATGTCGATCAGTCGACCGGTGAGCTTGGTCGGCTGGGTCTCCATACGCAGACGTTCCTGCGGGTAGAGAGGCGTGAGCTTGCTGAAGTGCGGACGGGACTGCGCCTCCTCCACGCTCATGCCGTTGATCGTTTCGATCGACTGCAGCGGCACGAACTTCTGACGCTGGTTGCGGCCGTCGCGCGGCGGACGGGTGGTGCCCTGCACGGCGTCGCCCTTGCGCAGACCGTACTTCTTCACCTGGCCCATCGACACGTACACGTCGTTCGGACCGGGCAGGTAGCCGGAGGTGCGCACGAATGCGTAAGATTCGAGCACGTCGACGATGCCGGCGACGGGCACCAGATCGTCCTGCTGCTGGTAGTCGTTGCGTTCCGCGCGTTCGGTGCGATCGGCACGCACGGCATCGTCACGACGGTTGCGGCGATCGTTGCGATCGGCACCGTTGCGACGGTCGTTACGATCGTCGCGGGCGCCACGACGGGCGTCACGGTCGGCGCGGTTGCGGCGGTAGTCGCGATCGTCGTCCTGATCGTAGCGGTCGGCGCGATCGGCGCCATGGCCGCGATCGTCACGCACACGACGGTCGGCGTGATCGTCGCGACGGTTCTTGCCGCCCTTGCGCGGTTCGGGACGATCGGAACGGTCGGGCAGCGCGGCGAGGATGTCGCCCAGATCGCGCACACGACCCTGACGGGCGGGCTCGTCGGCGGCGGCGCCACTGTCCTTGCGACGGCGCACGCGCGGCAGATCAAGATCAAGGTCAAGCTTGCCGACGTTCTCGTGGTCGCGATCTCGATCGGCACGATCCGAACGGTCGGCGCGCTCGTTGTCAATCACCGGAGCGGAAGACAGCGTGGCACGACGACGCGGTGCACGCTTGCCGGCCTTGGGCTCGGGAAGTTCGATGGCTGCGAGCTTGGCCGCGGACTTCTCCACGTGATCGGCGTGCTCGATCGGATCGATGGTCTTCTTGGGCTCGGGCAGCTCGATGATCGCCGGCTGCGCGGACGCGGACGTGTGCTCGACCGGAGCCACGTCGGCCACGGGAGCGGAGGCGGCGGGAGCCTCGGAAACGTTGGAATCGGCCGGCTCGGCAACGGGAGCGGCAGACTCGGAAACAGCGGATTCCTCCGTCTTGTCGGCCTTCTTGACGGTACGCTTGGTCGTCTTCGGCACGCGCACGGTCACGCCGGCGGGCGCTTCGCCGCCGTTGCGGGCGGCTTCGATGGTGCTGACCAGCTCGCCCTTACGCATGGTGGAGGTACCACGCAAACCCATCTGCTTGGCGAGCTCCTTGAGCTCGGGCAGCTTCATACTTGCAAGATTCTGGCTTTCTGCCACGTGTATTGCCTTTCGTCTGACCGTATATGATCCAACCATGAATCCCAAAGACCCAAGGCCCGCGATCATAAGGGTGTTCTGACGCGATGAGAGCGCCGTTCTGATGAGAACTATCTCATCCGAGCGCTATCTCGTCATCGAAAAGTCCGAATTGAGAACGGTTCCGGACTGCCCTTACTATACGACGAGTCACCGACCGACGCAATTTTGCCACGCCCGAAAATCGAACGGTTGTTCACGTGTTGAGTTCATGCGATTCATGTGCGAAATCAGCGGAATCACGCGCTGTTCGGACCGTCAGCAGATCATCGGCACACCGTTATCGCAGTCGGAAATCCGTAACGACCGACAGCGTTTTCGCATACTGATCATCAACGTTCGCATTATGGCTCACGCCGGTGGCATCGCTGGAACCGCTGCTCACCGACCAGCCGGTGAATCGCAGACCCATGCCGGTCTTCACCTTGTCCGCGTCGATGGGCATGCGCAGCACCACGGACTGTCCTTTGGCGAGCACGATCCGGTCGGCCTGTGCCCAGACGCGTTCCACGGTCTTGCCGGATTCGTCCAAAAGATCGAAGTGCAACATCACGCTGGTGGCGTTGCCGGGGACGCGACTGCGCACGGTCACGTCGACCATGCGTTTACCGTCGTTCACGGAGTCGTCTCCACCGGCTTCATCGGAATGGAAGACGCCTCGGTCGGTGATGTCGAGGATGTCGAACGGTGTGCTGTGCGGCTGTGCGGCGGGCAGGTTGAGTTTGCCGCGCAGGTAGGAGTCGGCTTCGGAGATGTTGTAGGCGTCCACGCCCGTCATGGTATCCGTGTAGCGCAGGCTGGTGGCGTTCGCGGCATAGCGTGCTTCGGCGGCCTGGTCGGCATAGTCGTTGGCGATGTCGTACACCGCGTTGCTCACGCTGTCGGGCCAGGTGCGCGCGGTGAGGAGTTTCACGGTCTGGTCGAGGGCTGTGGCGGCCTGTGCGGCGGCGGATCTTGTGGCGTTGAGGTCGTCGCCGATGGATGTGGTCATGGCGTCGTCCACGGTCTGCCATGATGCGGCCACGGCGTTGAGATAGTAGTCGCCGGCTTCCGCTTCGGTGAGTTCCGGCCCGGAGAAGTCCAGATCGTTGGTCGTTTTCGACGGGGTGGCTCCCTCCAGATCGTATTCGGCGTCGTCGGGGCAGACCTCGCCGCTGACCGTTGACAGTATGCTCATGCCGCCGACGAACCATCCGGCTGCGCCGGCCATGACGATAGCGAGCAGCGAGCCGATGACGCGTCGTCGGAGACGTTTGTGTGCCGCCTGTTCGACCAGTTCGGCCTCGAGCATTTCCACCGCCTCGCGATCGCGCGTGTTACGGCCGTTCGTGCCGCGACCGTGGGAGTCGCGACCGTGCCTGCCGCCGTTCTCACCGGAATAGTTCTTCGTGTTCCTGCTCATACGCCCCTCCTTCATTTGCTCAGCCATACCGAGATCGATATCAGGTCGCCGTCGTTGAGATACGGGCGTATGGCGTTGTTGCCGAAGTCGAATTCCATGATGTAGGTCTGCGGATCGAAGTCCATCAGTCCGTCGTATCGGCGAAGCGGCCCAACGTTGAGCAGGCCTCCGCCGTATTCCGCCTCCCACTGTTCTGCCGCGGTGTAGTAGGTGCGGCCGAGCTTGTATTTGGCTTGGAACGTCACGGTGACGGCACGTTGGGCGAGGTCGATTTTGCCGGTTTGGATGTATTCGCGGTCGAATTTGGCCACGGTGATGTTGTAGTGCTCGCGCAGATCACGTTCGGCGGCACGATCCTCGTCCGACATGTATGACTTGACGTACCCGCCGTCGTTGTCGGAGACGATGATCTCGTCGGCCGTCATACTGCCGTATTGCTTCACGAACGCATTCCAGCCGTCGCCCGGTTTGATGCCGCGTTGGGTGGCGAGTGTGAAATCGCAGTCCTTTTTGTCG
Organism: Bifidobacterium vansinderenii; assembly: GCF_002234915.1. Taxonomy (GTDB): domain Bacteria; phylum Actinomycetota; class Actinomycetes; order Actinomycetales; family Bifidobacteriaceae; genus Galliscardovia; species Galliscardovia vansinderenii. Next base: position 8,928 of record NZ_NEWD01000009.1, read on the forward strand.
ATGCGACAACTGTTGCCGTCTTCCCCCACGCTGGTGAATTGGCTTGGATAGTCTCGGACATGTGCCTCGGTGACGAGCTTGCCGGACTCAGCGTTGACCAGCGAGTACTCGCCGACGGGCAGATAACCGGCAGGAGGCTCGTTGTCGCCTGCGATCAGGGTGGTCGTACCGACGGTGACGGTGCCAGCAATCGCCAGTATGAGGATCAGGATCAGAACGATCGCGGCGGTACGGGAGCTGCGAGGGCGAACGGAGGCTCTTCTCGTCGCGCCGGCGGCAGTCTCGCGCCCGGATGCCTTTCGCGGTTCTGCTGATTCGCCGGTCTCCTTCACTGCATCAATCGGCACATAATCGGCGTCATGGTTGCGAAACGGTCCCATGGGAATCCCCCTATTCGCTATTCGAACCGGAAGTCGTTGACCACCGTTGCGGCCGCGATCTGGCGCGCGGTGTAGTCATCCTGATGGATTTCGGAGTCTTTGGATAAGTCGGCAGTGTCGTTCACGTGCACGGACCATCCGACGAGCGCGAGTCTCCATCCGGTCTGAGGCAGGTCGGGATTGATCTCCAAAGTCATGGTCACGTCGTCATTGTTGTGAATGCGCACCGGGTTGCCGTCGTCGTCATAGGAGCTATACAGCGTCTTGACCTCGGTGGAGCGAATGACGCCGTCGGCGTCAAGCAGGTTGAAGGTCACGCCGATGGACGCCACATCGGACGGTATGCGACTGACGGCGTGCACGGTTACGCATCGGCGAGGGATATCCTGACCGTCGTCACCGATGATCGCGAATCCGGTGCATGAGCCGGCATCGGAGAGTCCAGTGACTTCGATCGGCATGGCGGGGTCTGGCTCGGAGTCGAGTTCCAGCGCGGTGCGGACGATGGATTGCGCGCCGGATGGCTTGAATTCGCTGTAGGTCATCCAGTCGATGGCCTCGGGATTGGTGTTCGTGGTCAGATTGGCGTAGATCGCCGATCGTTCCTGGTATTCGAGGATCACCCGTCGGATGGGCTTGTTCAGGGATTTGGGCCAGGTGCGGGCGGCGAGCGCTTCGGCGGCATGGTCGGCGGCGGTCTTGGCGGTTGCGGCGGCGGCATGCACGGCCTTGATGTCTCCGCCCGCGGCGGCCAGACGCAGGGTGTCGTCGGCAGGATAGACGTCGGCCACCGCCTTGCTGAAGTACGGGCCGGCCTTCGCTGTGGAAAGCTTGGGACCGCGGGGTTCGAGCGGCACGAATCCACCGTAGCAGTAGTCCTTGGCGTCCTTGGCACTGGTCTGGTTGGAGCAGTTGAGCGCGGATCCGCCAGGCAGTCGGCTGCGATGCCATGCGAATCCGCCCACGCCCGCCGCGATCATCGCCAGCAGCACGAGCAGCGAGATGAAGCGGGAGCCAAATGATCGTTTTCGTCGATTATCGGCATTGTCCCGAACTGCATCATCATCGACGGCAACGACCTTCGCCCCCTTATTGGATGCATTCTCGCCCCACGGCGGCACCCATCCCCCGGAATCCTTCATCGCGTTTCCTTCTCCGGCATGTGTTTCATTCGCCCACGTCGGCCTTAACTACGTTGTTTCTTTCCGTCATCCTACTGCACAGCGAATCAAACCCCGAACCCGCATAAAACCAAGACGACAACCGAATTCACCCATAAAACAACAAAAGCGGTCTCCCTCCGAAACGGGAGACCGCTCTATTCATCTATACGAGTCCATACCGGCATCTCCGCCTTTCCTCGAGGGGAAGGCGTCAGCCTCAAGCTGGTGGCTGAAGTGTCGGAGGCCTGACTTCACTCAGAAATCAGAACTCGCGGTGCTCGCGGTAGAACTTGATCAGGCTCTGGGTGGAGGCGTCCTGGGCGGCCAGAGCGTCGTCATCCTTGGAGATGGCCGGGGTGATCTGCTTGGCGAGCTGCTTGCCGAGCTCCACGCCCCACTGGTCGTAGGAGTCCAGACCCCACACGGTGCCCTCGACGAGGGTGATGTGCTCGTACAGGGCGATGAGCTCGCCGAGCGAGAACGGGGTCAGGGCCACGCCGAGGATGGACGTGGTCGGACGGTTGCCCTTGAACACGCGGGCCGGCACGATGGCCTCCGGCGTGCCCTCGGCGCGCACCTCGTCGGCGGTCTTGCCGAAGGCGAGGGCCTTGGTCTGGGCCAGGTAGTTGCCGAGGAACAGCTCGTGCACGTCCTGGTCGCCGTCCTTCACCGGGTTCGGGGTGTTGGCGAAGGCGATGAAGTCGGCCGGGATGAGCTGGGTGCCCTGATGGATCAGCTGGTAGAAGGCGTGCTGGCCGTTGGTGCCGGGCTCGCCCCAGAAGATCTCGCCGGTCTCGGTGGTCACGGGGGTGCCATCCCAGCGAACGGACTTGCCGTTGGATTCCATGGTCAGCTGCTGCAGGTAGGCCGGGAAGCGGTGCAGGTACTGGTCGTACGGCAGCACGGCGTGGGAGGCCACCTTGAAGAAGTTGCGGTACCACACGTTGAGCAGGCCGAGCAGGGCCACCACGTTCTTCTCGAACGGGGTGTTGGCGAAGTACTCGTCGATCTCGTGGAAGCCGTGCAGGAACTCCTCGAACTGGGCCGGGCCGTAGACCACGGCGAGCGAGGTGCCGACGGCGGAGTCCACGGAGTAGCGGCCGCCGACCCAGTTCCAGAAGCCGAAGGCGTTCTCCGGGTCGATGCCGAACTCCTCGACCTTCTCCAGGTTGGTGGAGACGGCCACGAAGTGCTTCTTGATGGCTTCGGCGTTCTTCTCGTCGGAACCGTCGATGGCGCCGGAGGCCTTGAGCTCCTCGAGCAGCCAGGTGCGGGCCTCACGGGCGTTGGTCAGGGTCTCCAGGGTGGTGAAGGTCTTGGAGACGATGATGAACAGGGTGGTCTCCGGGTCGAGGCCCTTGGTCTTCTCGGCCAGATCGTTGGGGTCGATGTTGGAGATGTAGCGAGCGGAGATGCCGGCGTCGGCGTAGGGCTTGAGGGCTTCGTACGCCATGACGGGACCCAGGTCGGAGCCGCCGATGCCGATGTTGACCACGGTGTCGATCTTCTTGCCGGTCACGCCGCGCCATTCGCCGGAGCGGACCTTCTCGGCGAACGCGTAGATGCGCTCGAGGGTCTCACGCACGTCCTTGACCACGTCCTGGCCGTCGACGATGTACTTGCCCTCGTCCTCGACCGGACGACGCAGGGCGGTGTGCAGCACGGCGCGGTCCTCGGTGTTGTTGATGTGCACGCCGGTGTACTGCTGCTTGATGCGCTCGTCGAGCTTCACGTCCTTGGCGAGGTCGGCGAACAGCTTGAGGGTTTCGGGCTTGATGAGGTTCTTGGAGAGGTCGAAGTGCAGGTCGCCGGCTTCGAAGCTGAGCTTCTCCACGCGGTCGGCGTCCTCGGCGAACCACTTCTTGAGGTCGATGCCTTCGGCCTGCAGCTCGTCGTAGTGCTTCTGCAGCGCGGCCCAGGCAGGGGTCTGGGTGGCGTCAATGGGAGGATTAATGGCCATGTGAGGTCCTTTCATCACTTGAGGCGACTCGGTGGATCGAGCGCCTGTTCCGCGTTTCACAATACCGGCCTTCACGGACAGTAAAAAACGAACAGAAATGTTGTCATTTGTGCATTAGAACGTGCAATAAATAAAGCCTATCGCCGCTTTACCCGCCGTTCACCATCGAACCCGTTCAATACCGAACATTCGCACACATCGGGGCAGATTTCTCCGTCGCCATGACACACCCCAAGTCAGATTTCCCATTCCGGTCAGCCCAGTCAAAGTCCGACAGCCACGGTTTGGTAGTCGAAACGCAACATTCCGGTAGTCTGATCGCGACATTTCGATAGTCCGATCGCGACATTGCATGGTTTGGTAGTCGAAACGTGACGTTTTCGCGTGGTGTTTACGCTCACAATGTCGCGTTTCGACTCCCAAATCATCGAAACGTCACGTTCCGACTACCAAGTCACGTTCCGACTACCAAACCCGCGACGTCACATTCCGACTCCCAAATCCCCTACTCCCCTACAGAATTTCGGTATGGCCGCGCGCCGTGAGTTCTGCCACCATGCGCTTAACCTCCTGGCTGCGTGCGCGCGGCGCGACCAGCAGCGCATCCAGCGTATCGACGACGACCAGATCGTCCGCGCCCAGCAGCGTCACCATGCGGTCGCTCGACGGCACCACCACGTTCCCCGCCGAGTCCAAGCACACCACACGTCCGGCGTCGCCGACGATCTTGTTGTTGCGCGCGTCCACGCTCGGAATCAACGCCGCCACCGAATTGAAGTCACCGATATCGTCCCATCCGAATCCACCGGGCACCACGGCCACCCCACCCTCGGCAGCCAGCGGCTCGGCGAGCGCATAGTCGAAGGCGATCTTCTCCACGCCCGGCCACAGCCGTTCCATCATCTCGGCACGGACTTCACCGCCGTCATCCGCATCCCACACGTCGGCGAGCACGGTGACCGCGCGGTGGATGTCCGGCTTGAGTCGCCTCAGCGCTTCGAGCAGCACGTCGGCTCGCATCACGAACATGCCGGCGTTCCAACGGTATTCGCCAGTCATCAGATACGCCTGCGCGGTGGCGGCGTCCGGCTTTTCCACGAACGCCCGCACCCGGCGCGCGTCCGGAGCGCCGGGGATGCTTGATCCCAGCGGCTCGCCGTGACGAATGTATCCAAACGCGGTGGATGGCCGCGTGGCGGCGATGCCGATCGTGACCACGTATCCGGCGCGGGCCGCAGCCACGGCCTGTTTCACGCACGACGCAAACGCCTCGTCGTCGCGAATCACGTGATCGGCGGCGAATGATCCGACGACGATGTCGTTGCCGTATCGTTTCGCCAGTATCGCCACAGACAGCGCGATGGCCGCCGTGGAGTCACGTCCGACCGGTTCGGTGAACAGATTGCGTGCGTCGAGCTCCGGCAGCTGGGCGCGGATCGCCGCCTCGTGCGCCACGCCGGAGATCACGGACACGCGTTCGGCGCCAGCGAGCGCGGCCAATCGATCGAAGGTTGCCTGGATCATGGTGCATCCGGAACCCAGAAAGTCGTAGAGGAATTTGGGCCGTCCGCCGCGGCTGATCGGCCAGAGCCGTGAGCCCACGCCCCCGGCGGGAATCAACGGGTAGAAGTCCAACACCGTACCCACGGCACCGACCGTGCCCTTGGTCTCGTTCCCGCTCGCGGAATCGTCCATATTCGCAGCGCCCATACATGCGTTATCCATGCACCCATTATCCCCGGCCGCCCGGTACAACGGCCCTGATCTTCGCGCGTTTCCTCGTTGCGCAAGATGGACAGCATGTCGCAGTGAGTGCTCCCTCCGAGGGAGGGAGCTGTCATGCGACCGCATGACTGAGGGAGGGAACAGCAACCTTCTTGCCTTCGACCCCTCCCTCTGTCGCGACGTTCGTCACGACATCTCCCTCCCCGGGAGGGAGAACACAGGAGTCGTTCCGGATCAGGGGGTCTCCATACCACGCAATCTCCGCGACACGCGCAAACCACGTCCCACCCATCATCGATTTGGATTTTTCCGAATCGTCCGGTAGTATCCTTTACTTGTGTGCGCAGCAATGTGCCATGTGCCACTTTAGCTCAGTCGGTAGAGCGGCTCACTCGTAATGAGCAGGTCGACAGTTCGATTCTGTCAAGTGGCTCCACGGGAAACCCTAGGCACTTCGCCTAGGGTTTTTGTTTACCGTGATTCGTATGATCGCAGCACACGCATGACTGGCGTATGGTTGGCAATCACATGATGAAACGCGCGAGTGGCGGAATTGGTAGACGCGCAGGATTTAGGTTCCTGTGTCTTTGACGTGTGGGTTCAAGTCCCATCTCGCGCACCGGAAAGCCCTCGGAACCGTTGTCGTTGCAATGGTTCCGAGGGCTTTGTTTATCTACTGCGAGGATCTACTGCGAGAGTTCCTCCGTCTTCCCGCAGGGCTCTCCCTTCGTCGCGCTTTGCGTAACGCCTTCCTCATCGGAGGAAGACGGAAAAGCGATGGGAACGCACTCACTGCACGTAACTCACTGCACGTAGTTGTGCAGCACGAGGCGGCGGATGCTGGGCACCAGACGGCGGATGGCCTTGGACCGGTGCGAGATCGCGTTCTTCTCCTCCGGCGCCAGTTCGGCCGAGGTGAGCGGATGTCCGGCTTCTGCGGCGCGTGCCGGCTGGTCGTCGGGCACGAAGATCGGATCGTAGCCGAAGCCGTGCTCGCCGCGCGGCTCGCGGATGATCACGCCCTGCATGTCGCCGAGCTCCACGTTTTCGTTATGGATGTCGTACGGCGGTTCGGTACGACCGTCGTCGGTTTCCGGCACAACGAGCGCGGCGGCGCAACGGAATCGTGCGGTGCGGTTGGCGTCGGGAATGTCCTCGATCTGGGCGAGCAGCAGTCGGTTGTTGGCCGCATCGTCGCCGTGCACGCCGGCCCAGCGCGCGGACAGGATGCCCGGCGCGGCGCCCAGCACGTCCACGATCAGTCCGGAATCGTCGGCTACGGCGGGCAGACCGGTCCGGCGTACCACGTCGCGGGCCTTGAGCAGAGCGTTCTGCTCGAACGAAACGCCGTCCTCCACCGGATCGGGCAGGTTCAGCGAGCCGGCGGTCACCAGTTCGATCCGTTCGGCGTCCTCGCCCAGATCCTCCACGAGAATGCGCTTGATTTCGGCCAGCTTGCCTTCATTATGGGTGGCGACCACCATTCTGATCGTATCGCTCATAGCGACTCCTCCTCATTGAATCCACTGAAATACCGGGCTTTATGAGCCCATACCGCGCCTGCCCAATACGACAAACCAGACACGACAAAACTATGCAAATCATTATGCAGGACGGGCGGCGGCGACCGTCACACCGGTCCGGCGGCACCATCATCGGTTGCCGCCGGACCGGCCATGCCAGCCGTTCAGTCCTGCTGCAGGGCCGCTCGCTGCGCCGCCTGAAGCTCCTTGTTGCCCTTCTCGGCCAAGTCGAGCAGCTCGCCCAGCTCCTTGCGGGTGAAGGGGCGATGCTCGGCGGTGCCCTGAATCTCGATGAACGCGCCAGCGCCGGTCATGGCCACGTTCATGTCGGTCATGGCGTTGCTGTCCTCCACGTACGGCAGGTCGAGCATCGGCTTGCCGTCGATCACGCCCACGGACACGGCGGACACCTGATCGCGCAGCACGGTGCGGTTCGCGCGGATCATCTTGTGCTCCTTGGCCCATGCCACGGCGTCGGCGAGCGCCACGTAGGCGCCGGTGATGGATGCGGTGCGGGTGCCGCCGTCGGCCTGCAGCACGTCGCAGTCGATCTGGATCTGGTTCTCGCCGAGGGCCTTCATGTCGACCACGCCACGCAGGCAGCGGCCGATGAGTCGACTGATCTCGTGGGTGCGGCCGCCGATCTTGCCTCGCACGGACTCACGGTCGGTGCGTTCGGTGGTGGCGCGGGGAAGCATGGAGTATTCGGCGGTGACCCAGCCGAGGCCTGAGTCCTTGCGCCAGCGGGGTACGCCCTGCGTGAACGTGGCGGTGCACATCACGCGCGTGTTACCACATTCGATGAGCACGGAGCCTTCCGGAACGTCGGTCCAGTGCCGGGTGATCTTCACCGGGCGCAGTTCGTCCACCGCGCGTCCGTCGGGACGGATCGTCTGGGTGGCGTCAAGCATGTCTTTGATCTGAACCATTGGTAGCCTCCGTAGCCTCCGTGCACGAACATTTCGTGCATGAAAGACCGTATCGGTCTTCGCCGACATTGCCCGGCCCTGCGCCGGCCCAGTGCCCGCCCATCGTCGGCCCATCCCGCGTCCGCCCCTACACTTGGTGGTATGAGATTTCTGGCTGCGTTGTATCGCTTCGCCATGGCGGCCTGTTGCTTCGCCGGCACCTATGAGGTGTGGCATCTGCGTCACTATTCCTCGCTGGTGTATTTCACGTTTCAGACCACGCTGCTGCTTGGCGTGGTAATGCTGTGGACGGGCGCGGCCACGCTGCTCAAGGGCATTCAGCCGCCGGCGTGGCTCAAGGGCTGCCTGACGCTGTATAGCGTGATCGCCGGCCTGGTGGCCCTGTTCGTGCTACCGGCGGCGGATCCTGCGATTACGCCGCGCGTGTTCGGCCTGCTGACGGTCACGTGGGCGCATCGCGTGGTGCCGGTGGGCGCGCTGTTGGATTGGCTGCTGTTCGATCCGCATCGGCGGTTCAAGTGGCCGTATGCGTTGTGGTGGATGGCGTATCTGCCCGTGTACGTGGTGGGTGTGCTGATTCGTGCGGCGATCTGGCCGCATTCCGGTCCGCTGGCCGACGGCACGCCGTACCCGTACGATTTCCTGAATCTGCCGGTGTTGGGCTGGGCCCGGCTGGGCATCAATATAGTGGAATACGGTGGCGTGTTTTTGGCATTGGGACTAATACTGATAGTCATTGACAGGGCGCTGCCGCAGAAGGTGCTGTTCGCGTCCTGATTCATCCTGATGTATCGTGCGTTTCTGACGCACCCGATGATGTTACGAACGAAGAGGTAGTCATGACGAACACTGATTATTCGGCCGCGATGATGACCGACATGTATGAGTACACGATGCTCGACGCAGCCATGCTCGACGGCACCGCGGATCGCCGTTGCGTGTTCGAGGTGTTCACCCGTCATCTGCCGACGGGCCGCCGCTACGGCATCGCCGCCGGCCTGGGCCGCATCATCGACATGCTGAAGGACTTCCGTCCGAGCGAGTCCGATCTGAAGTTCCTGCGCGACCGTCATGTGGTGAGCGAGAAGACGGCCAAGTGGCTGGAGAACTTCCGTTTCTCGGGTACGATCCGCGCCTACCGCGAGGGCGAGGCGTTCTTCGCGAACTCGCCGATCCTGCAGATCGAGGGCACGTTCGCCGAGTGCACGCTGCTGGAGACGCTGGTGCTGTCGGTGCTGAACTATGATTCGGCGATCGCCTCGGCCGCGTCGCGTATGACGTCGGCGGCCGGAGACCGTCCGTGCATGGACATGGGCGGACGCCGCACGAACGAGAGCGCCGCGGTTGCCGCCGCGCGCGCCGCGATCGTGGGCGGTTTCGCCGGTACCGCGAATCTGGCCGCTGCCAAGAAGTACGATCTGGTGTGCATCGGCACCGCCGCGCACGCGTTCACGCTGCTGCACGACGACGAGCGCAGTGCCTTCGTCTCCCAGGTCAACGCGCTGGGACCGGGCACCACGCTGCTGACCGACACGTACAACATCGAGCAGGCGATCACCACCGCCGTGGAGGTGGCCGGCCCCGAGCTGGGCGGCATCCGCATCGATTCGGGCGATCTGGCGTCGCTCGCCCAGCAGGCGCGCAAGCAGCTGGATTCGTTGGGCGCCACGAACACGAAGATCACGGTGACGAACGATCTTGACGAGTACGCGCTGGCCGCACTGGCCACCGCGCCCGTGGATTCGTACGGCGTGGGCACGATGCTGGTGACCGGTTCGGGCCATCCGACGTGCGCGATGGTGTACAAGCTGGTGGAGCGTGAGGGTGCCGACGGACAGATGCATCCGGTGGCGAAGAAGTCGTTCGGCAAGAAGACCGACGGCTGGCGCAAGCGCGCGCTGCGTTCGTACCGCTATGGTCTGGCGCAGGGCGAGCTGGTGGTGTGCGGCCCGCAGGATCGTCTGGCCGACTGGCAGGCGCCCGCCGAGTACGGCGATACGCGCGATCTGCTGATCACGGCCGTGGATCATGGCGACATCGACGAGTCCCTGGCCAGCAAGGAGGCGCTGCTCGCAGCCCGTGACTACCACCGCAAGGCGCTCGACGAGCTGCCGGTGACCGCCCTGTCCCTGATGAACGGCGAGCAGGCCATCCCCACCGAAATCATCACCCTCTAAGCTCCGGCTTTTGGTTCCCCTTCCAAGGAAGGGGAACCTCCGATATGCAGTATCGTCCTGCAGACGATGCTGTTCATGCGGCTGCGCCGCGTCACCTCATCCGTCGGCTGCGCCTCCACCTTCCCCTCAAGGGGAAGGGAACCCATGACCGGGAAGCATGATTTGTCGTACCCGGCTTCCCCTTGAGGGGAAGCTGTCAGCCGACAGGCTGACTGATGAGGTGACGCGGCACAGTCGCAAAACACAGCCGGCCGCAGGCCGACCGCCCTCAACATCAGTCCGACAGCCCGATCGAATCAGTCCGCCCCTACTTCATCTCGTCGTAGATGCGCTTGCAGTCGGGGCACACCGGGTAGTCGGAGGGGTTGTGCTTGGGAACCCACACCTTGCCGCACAGCGCCACCACCGGGCGTCCGGTGAGCCTCGACTCGGCCATGCGCTCCTTTGATACGTAGTGTGCGAATCGATCGGCGTCGCCGTCGTCGGTGCGCTGGTTTTCGGTCTTGGTTTCAGGGCGTTCCAGTACGGCGGTGCCACTGCCCGTGTCGGGGGTGGACAGAGGGGAAACCGCGTCGTCGAGCAGGATCGACTCGGTCATCGCGTTCGGTTCGGTCATCGCATGCATCATGTCAGTCCCTTTCTCACATCGTCGTTGTCGCCATTCATCTTATTACGTTGCGTGTTCCATGATTTCGTAGCGTTTCCACCGCGTCATGGCGTTGCCATGGCGTTGTCATGGCGTTTCCACCGTGCGCGGTAGTCTGGAATTCATGACGATAGCTGTATGCCCCGGATCCTTTGATCCGGTCACTTCCGGCCACATCGATGTGATCGAGCGATGTGCGCTTCTGTTCGATCAGGTTCATGTCGTCGTGGCCGTGAACGCCGCGAAGAGGCCGATGTTCACCGAAGACGAACGGGTGAGCATGATCCGCGCCGCACTGAGCGAGGACGGCTACCCGAATATCGTGGTGAGCAGCACCGACGGACTGATCACCGACTACTGCGCCAAGGTTGGCGCCAAGGTGATCGTCAAGGGCCTGCGTCAGAACGGCGATTACGAGGCCGAGCTGGGCATGGCGCTGGTGAACAAGCAGCTGGGCGGTGTGGAGACGATGTTCCTGCCGGCGAACCCGTTGAAGGAACATATCTCCAGCTCTATTGTGAAGGACGTGGCCCGCCACGGCGGCGACGTGTCGGAGCTGGTGCCGCGCAGCGTGGCTCCGCGGCTCATCGAGGTGCTGAACAACGGAAAGAGATGACCATGAGCGACAATGACGATTTCGACGACACCGGTGAATCCGAGGTGGCCAATCGCGTAGAGTCGGACACCTCGACGCGTTCCACGGGTCGGCATCCCACCGGCCAGCCCTCCATCTGGTCAAGGGCGTCGGTGGCGCATCAGCCGGTTCGCCAGACCGCCGCGGCACAGACGGTTGAGCCGGCGGCACCGGTTGAGCAGCCGGAACAGCCTGTGCAGACCACGCAGCCGCAATCACAGCCCACGGCCGATCTGGGAGCGGACGCCGACGCCACCGTGATCGACGACTCCACGCAGATGGCGGCGAGTCCGCTGCCCAGTTATACGGAAAGCTACGCCAGCGCCGGATACACGCCGTACGAGCAGACCTCCTACGATCAGCAGCAGTACGATTCGCAGTCCTATGATCCTCAGTACGACCAGCAGACGTCGTACGCCCAGCCGACCTATGGTCAGGGTTACGAACAGGGCTACGCCCAGGATTCCTATGCGTCCCAGACGTCATCGGCGTCCGATGCCTCGTACGCGAACGCCTCGTACTCGGACAACGCATATGCCGACGCCGCTGCGTCCGACGGCACCACCGACTCCCCCGCCGCCGACGAGGTTCCGCTGCCCAAGGACTATCAGTCCATGCTCATGGACGACGATGACGAAGAAGAGTTCAACAGCACCAAGGACCAGTTCACCACGGTGTACGATCTGCTTGATCAGATCGAATCGCTGGTCGAGGAGTCCAAGACCACGTTCTTCTCGTCTCAGGTGCGCGTGGATCGCGACGAACTGGTATCGCTGCTGCGCGAGCTCAAGGCCAAGCTGCCGGTGCAGCTCGAACGCGCGTCGGCACTGATGCGCGAGTCCGAGCGTCGTCTGGAGAACGCACAGTCACAGGCCAGCGCCATCGTGGCGGCCGCCCAGAGTCGTTCCAGCAGCATCATCCGTGATGCGAACGAACGCGCGCAGTTCCTCACGAGTCAGGAGAACGTGACGGCGATGGCCACCGAGAAGGCCCATACCATCCTCAACACCGCCCAGGCCAAGGCCGACAAGCTGGTGCGCGGCGCGGACAACTACTCCACCGCGGTGCTTACCGAGCTGAGCGAACAGCTGGCCAAGGCGTCGCACGGCGTGCAGAGCGGTCTTGACGTACTGGCCGAACGTCAGCGTGAGGCGGCTCAGGATCTCGACCATCTCACCGACGACGACTATCCGCATGCCTAACGGAAATCGACAATCCAACGAAACGAGACATCATGACGAATGACAAGCATCCCGAAACTTCCCCGTGGGCGATTCCGGTGGCGCAGATCTCCAGCCGTCCCGGCCAGAGCAAGGAGGTCGATCAGGACTTCCCTGCCCCCAGTGGCATCGGCGACGAGGTGATCAGTATCGCCGAGGGCGCGCCAGTGCACGTCAGCGGTTCCATCGATTCGATCATCGACGGCCTGATTCTCAACGCGTCCGTGACCGCTCCGGTCACCGGCGAGTGCTCCCGCTGCCTCAAGTCGCTTGACGGCGACCGCACGCTGCAGGTGACCGCGTTCTTCCCGTACGCCCCCGACCATGATTCCCGCCGCAACGACGAGGAGGTGGACATCATCGCCGGCGAGGAGGAGTCGGAGGACACCTATCCGCTGGCCGGCAACAACACGGTGATGGATCTGGAGGCGCTGCTGCGCGACAATCTGGTGGAGTCCCTACCCGTGCAGCCACTGTGCCGCCCGGATTGCCTCGGCCTGTGCCCGCAGTGCGGCGCGGATCTCAACGAGGATCCCGACCATCACCACGAGACGCACGACCTGCGCTGGTCCGCCCTCGAGGACCTCAAGGCCCAACTCGAGCAGAACGAGCAGTAGCCCCTTGGTCTCACCTTCCCCTCGAGGGGAAGGTGGCACGCGAAGCGTGACGGATGAGGTGCTCACCCAACAGGCACACATCACCCTGTGATTCCCGCAAGATGACAAAATCCACGAAGTGCGCTAGAATACCGAAGGCTTAAGCTCAATAACTAGTTATACATCGAAATAGAGGATCCGAAATGGCACTGCCTAAGTACAAGACGTCGCGCGCCAACACGCATTCGCGCCGCGCCAACTGGAAGACTTCCGCCGCTCAGACCGTGGCCTGCCCGAACTGTGGCGAGCCCGCTCTGCCGCACATGGCCTGCCCGAGCTGCGGCCAGTTCCGCGGCCGCGTCTACCGCGACGCCATCAAGTCCGCTTTCAGCAAGTGAGCTGAACCGGCTTCGTAGCGTCTAACGCAACAAGCGATAAAGGACCCTGCCATCGACGGGTGGCAGGGTCCTTTTGCATTTCCTCGGCAATTCCACCCCGCGACTAAGCTGGGATGCATTATGTCTGAGAATCACAATCCCGAAAACGACGCCTCCGCCCGCCTGCTCAAGGCGCTGGGCGCCGAGATCAGCCCCGAGCTGCTGGTCCACGCACTCACCCACCGTTCCTTCGCACACGAGCATGAAGGCATGCCCAACAACGAACGTCTGGAGTTCCTCGGCGACGCCGTGCTGGAACTGGTCACCACCGAGACCCTGTTCTCCAAGCACCCCGACTTCTCCGAAGGCCAGATGGCCAAGATGCGCGCCAAGGCGGTGTCGGAGGAGTCGCTTTCCGCAATCGCCCGCACCAAGCTCAATCTGGGCCAGTACATTCTGCTCGGCCGCGGCGAGGCCGATTCCGGCGGCGCCGACAAGGACTCGATCCTGTGCGACACCGTCGAATCGCTGATCGGCGCCGTGTTCGTGGAGCACGGCATCGAAGGAGCCCGCCCTGTGGTCCACGGCCTGATCGACGAGACGCTCGCCGAGGTGACGCAGGAGGGCCCGGCGCTCGACTGGAAGACGTCGCTCACCGTGAAGGCACACAAGAAGGGTCTGGGCGAACCGCAGTACCGTATGGAGGTCGGCGGCCCCGAATTCCGTCCGGAGTTCACCGCCCACGTGATCCTTCCCGACGGCAGCGAGATCGCCGTGGCCACTGGATCGTCCAAGCGCAAGGCCCAGCTCGCCGCGGCGGAGATCGCCTGGCACGAGCTCGACCATCGTCACTGATCGAATCCACACAAACCCAATCGCGCGGCCCCGCCCATCGTTTTGGCGATACGGTCTCGGCCGCACTACACTGGCCTCAAACGACACCTCGCGTCACGAACGCCCGGTGACCGTTCCCACCCGTCCGCACTTCGGGCACCCCACCATACGGACCGGTGCGGGACGTTTACTCTGTTTCAGTTATACGAATCGAAGCATGCCGGTTGCGGGCATGCAAGGATTGAGAGGAAGACATGGCATTGCCCACACCTCTGCAGGCATTTAGTGCAGTACCCAAAGGCCCTGTCGAGAAGCTGACGGCGGACAAGCACATCGTCAACGGGGAGAAAATGACCGGTGCGCAGGCGGTGATCCGCGCACTGGAGGATCTGGGCGTCGAGGATGTCTTCGGTCTGCCCGGCGGCGCCATCCTGCCCGTATACGACGCGATCAACGACGACACGAAGTTCCGTTTCGTGCTCATGCGTCATGAGCAGGCCGTGGGCCACGCCGCGGAAGGCTACGCGGTTTCCACCGGCAAGGTGGGCGTGTGCATCGTCACGTCCGGCCCCGGCGCCACTAACACCGTCACCGCCATTGCGGACGCGAACATGGATTCCGTGCCGCTGGTGGTCATCACCGGTCAGGTAGGCGTGGGTGCGATCGGCACCGACGCGTTCCAGGAGGCCGACATGGTCGGCATCACCTACCCGGTGGTCAAGCATTCGTATCTGGTCACTCGCGCCGAAGACATTCCGCGCGTGCTGTCCGAAGCGTACTACGTGGCCAACTCCGGCCGCCCCGGCCCGGTGGTCGTGGATCTCACCAAGACCGCGCAGACCGAGACCCTGTACTACACGTGGCCGCAGCGCATGATCCTGCCCGGCTACAATCCCACCACCAAGGCCCATGGCCGCGTGCTGGCGAATGCCGCCAAGCTGTTCGGCCAGTCCTACCGCCCGGTGCTGTACGTGGGCGGCGGCGCGGTGCGTTCCAAGGCCACCGAGCAGGTGCGCAAGCTCGCCGAGATCACCGGCGCGCCGATCGTCACCACGCTTCCGGCCCGCGGTATCGTGCCGGAGTCCGACGACAACGTGCTCGGCATGCTCGGCATGCATGGCACGGTGGCCGCCACCGGCGCGGTGCAGCAGTGCGATCTGCTCGTCGCGATCGGCGCCCGTTTCGACGACCGTGTCACCGGTTCGCTGCCCGACTTCGCTCCGGCCGCGCGCGTGATCCACATTGACATTGATCCGGCGGAGATCGGCAAGAACCGTGCCGTCGACGTGCCGATCGTGGGAGACGTGGCCACGGTGCTCACCGATCTCATCCCCGAGATCGTGCGCGATCAGGCCATCAATGGCAAGCCCGATCTGGATCCGTGGTGGGCCACCATCAACGAGCTGCGCGACAAGTACCCGATGTTCTACGACGAGCCGACCGATGGTTCGCTCGCCCCGCAGTGGGTGGTCCAGCAGCTGAGCGATCAGGCCGATCCCGACACCATCTGGGTGTCCGACGTCGGCCAGCATCAGATGTGGGCGAGCCAGTTCATCGACTTCAAGAACCCGAATTCGTGGATCTCCTCCGGTGGTCTGGGCACCATGGGCTTCGGCCTGCCCGCGGCCATGGGCGCGCGCGTGGGCTTCGACAAGCCCGTGTGGCTCATTGCGGGCGACGGCAGCTTCCAGATGACCAGCGAGGAGCTGGCGGCAGCGTTCATCGACCATCTGCCGGTGAAGATCGCCATCCTCAACAATTCGGTGTACGGCATGGTCCGCCAGTGGCAGACGCTGTTCTACAAGAACCACTATTCGGCGACGAACCTGCTCGACGGCGAGGCCCGTGAAGGCCAGACCGTGGGCGTGGGCCCCGACGACATCGTCGACGTGCCCGACTTCGTCCGTCTGGCCGAGGCGTACGGTTGCGTGGGCATGCGTGCGTTCACCAAGGAGCAGGCCACCGAGGCCATCGCCAAGGCGAACGAGATCAATGATCGTCCGGTGCTCATCGACTTCCGCGTATGGAAGGACGCCATGGTGTGGCCTATGGTCGCGGCCGGCGACTCCAACTCGAACGTGACGTACAAGCCCGGCGTGCAGCCGCTCAAGGGTTCGCAGAACTGAGCAGGGAAGGACAGGTAATCATCATGGCAAACTATCCCGCTTCGCAGCCCACGTCGCAGCGTCATACGCTGTCGGTGCTGGTGGAGAACCGCCCCGGCGTGCTCGCCCGCATCGCCGGTCTGTTCGCCCGCCGTGCGTTCAACATCAACTCGCTGTCCGTGTCCCCCACCGAGCGCCCGGACATCTCCCGCGTCACCGTGACGGCCGACGTGGAGGAGGTGCCGCTCGAGCAGATCATCAAGCAGCTCAACAAGCTGCTTCACGTGCTCAAGATCGTGGAGCTGGATTCGGCCAACACGGTGAACCGCGAGATCGTGCTCGTCAAGGTGGCGGCGGATGCCAAGACCCGTTCCGACGTGCTGGAGATCGTGCAGACGTTCCGCGTGCGTGTGGTCGACATGCATCCCGAGTCGCTGGTCATTGAGGCCACCGGTTCGAGCGAGAAGCTTGATTCGCTGCTCGCGCTGCTCGACGACTATGGCATCATCGAGCTCGTGCGCTCCGGTGCCGTGGCCCTGACCCGTGGTCCCAAGGCCCTGAGCGAGAAGGTTCTCGGCTCCGAGATCAAGGGCCGCTGACCCTTTCGCATAAGAGCCTTTCAACATGAGAAGTCCCCCGACTCCTTCTGGAGTCGGGGGACTTCTCACATATTCGAAGCATTCAGGCCTTTCCTTCCCCTCGAGGAGAGCCAAGCCACAGTTGTTTCTCCTTCCCCTCGAGGGGAAGGTGACACGCAAAGCGTGACGGATGAGGTGATCAGCCAACCGCCTCCGCAACCCCTCCCCTCAGTCCGCCATGCGGCGGCCAGCTCCTCTCCCCAGAAGAGGAGCCACGCTAATTTTTCTCCTTCCCCTCGAGGGGAAGGTGGCACGCGCAGCGTGACGGATGAGGTGCCGCCTGAAAGATCAGACCGCCCCACCCGTCTCGATGCCTACTCCTTGTGCTTGCGCATCATCGAGAACACCGTACCCGCGAGCAGCAGCACCGCAGCAACGCCGGCAAGCCCCGCAACCGCGGTGCCCGTGGTCGCCAACGCCTTGTTCTGCTCCTTCACCGGGGTCTTGCCCTGCGAGGAGGCCAGCCACTGCTGAGCGGTATTGCGCGAATCAAAACCATTCGCGGACGTTCCGGACGGCTGCACGGTGGCGGCGCCGTTGCTGCCGGAACCACCGTTGCTTCCACTTCCGCCGGTCGTGGTGTCGATCTTCGACCAGCGGGCCGTGTACGTGGCGTCCTCATGCACGGGCAGGAAGCGGTTGAACCGCACGCCGGCATCGGTGTACCAGCCGTCGAGACGGTAGCCGTCCGGAGCCTTGGGCGAAGGGATGTCGCTGCTGAGCAGCCAGAGTCCCTTGATCACGCGGCTGCTGCGCTGCTGGTCGTTGCCGTTCGCATCTGTCCACTTGAACGTCACGGTGGCGAAGAGGCCGGTGCTTGGGGTGTCGTCGGTCTGCTCGAGCGTGGCGGTCAGATGCATGCCGAAGCCGGTGGCAGTGCCCTGCGAAAGCGTGGCGTCGTAGGAGTTGCCGTTCTCGTCGGTCCAGCCGGTGATCTTGTAGCCGTACGGCACGATCGCCTCGATCGCCCCCTGCTTGGCGGCGTATGCGTCGGCGAGCGCGGAACCGGTGTTCACACGTTCGAAGACAGACAGCTTGCCGACGGTGAAGACGATCTGGGTTTGCGTGGCCTGCAGGTCGGAGACGGCAAACAGCGTGGTGTCGTGGCTGACCGTGCCGGCGTCGGACAGGTCGGCCTTGTAGGTGTGCAGCAGGGCGTACCAGCCGGTAATGGTCAGGTTCTTGGGCATGCGCGATTGGATCTCATCCTTCTTGGCCGCGTAGGCGTCGGCGAAGCTCGAGCCGCGGTCCACCTTGGCGGTGACGACGGTGCCGAGGCTGCCGGGCAGCACGAAGCGCACCTGCACCTGCTTGGCGGAGGAGTCGGACTGATCGGGAAGCTGCAGTGCGAGGATTGCAGTGAAGGTGACCGTCTTCTGGCCGGTGAGCTGCGCTCCCGCCAGATCGGCCGAGTATTCGATGCCGAGCGACGAGGTCCATCCCACGATCACCTGGCCCTTGGGTACGCCGAGCTGGGAGTCGTCGGGGACGGTCACGTCGAGCGAGTTCGTGTACTTCTTGGTCACGGTGGTGGTGTGGTCGCCCACCTTGAAGGTGATCTTGGTCTGGTATTCGCGGCTTACGCCCGTTCCCGCGGAATCACCGGAGGTGCCGTTGGTGCCGGCGTTGCCGTTCGTTGAAGCGTTGCCGTCGTTGGACGTTCCGTTCTGGTCGGACGAGGTGTTCTGATCGTCTTCGCCGGTGGAGGCATTGCCATTCGCGGTTGCGCCGTTATTCGTGCCGTCGGTGCTGTTCACGCCGGTGCCGGTCGTGGCGGAATCGCCGGCGGTTCCGGAATCCGAGATTCCCGACGCGGTCTGGCCGCTCGTGGCGGAAGCCGACTGGGTGCTCTGTCCCGCTGCTCCCCCGTTCGCACTTGCTGCGAAGGCAGCGCCCGGAGCCATCATCGTCAGTCCCAGCGCTGCGGCGATCGCCATGCCGGCCAGTCTTGCACCCCAGTTTCTTCTCATGTCTCATCGCCTCGATCAGGTCGTCGCTTCTTCCTACTGTTCATCATTATCACCCGCGCGCAGACACGCCTACGGGCCCGTTTACTATGGGATGACGAAGTTTCAACACAATGCGCCGGACTGACGTTTCAGGAAGTTAGGATGGTGAATCACCTGATCGGAGGAGCGAGCATGGTGGATGCAGAGGATCGGCTGGATTCAACCCCGGAATTGCCGTCTGAATCGTCTGAATCGCTCCGCCCCGCTCGTAATGGTCACGGCAGGCATGCCGGAATTGCGCATGGTATTCAGTCCCGGCGGGATCCCGCTGCCGGCTCCGTTACGGAGAAGAGCGAGCACGTCACAGCTGCCGGCAACCTCGACGACGCGGACAATGCCGGCAACACCGACGAGGAGATGCCCGTGAATCCCGCCGGCGAAGAAGCCGACGACATTGATGATCCGGATGCCGACGCCGAGTCCACCAGTTCCAAGGCGGTGTACCAGCTGAGCGTGGTGTCGACACTGTTGGGCATCGGGGCCGTGGTGGCATGTTTCGTACCTAAAGTGCCTCTGACCTATGCCTTGTTCGCCGCGATCGGCGGCGCAGTGCTCGGTCTGATCGACTGTCTTTCAGCCACCGTGCTCCATGAGCCGAAGGTCCGTCTCATCGCTGCCGGCAGCACCCTCATCTGCGCCCTGGCCATCGCCGTGGTGCTGGTGCTCTGATTCCGTACCGTCCCGACAGCATTGTGCGGCCAGCGGGCCCGGAAATGGTCGTCATTCCCTCTTGAATAGGTTTAAGCCAAGCTATTGCCTGATTTAGAGGTCCTTGAGAGACCATGCGAGGAGCTATCCATCGATTTGGAGGTCCTTTATCCAGTAACAACACACGAACGCTCGGCAAAAACAAGCATCTTTCATCACGAAGCTATGCAGAATATGCTCAAAGTATTGGTGCCAACAAACATTCCAATTTGTCTAAGAACCTCCAAAACAAAGGTTAGATCCCGGAGAAATGACCCATGAACTACACAACACGGAGATAGATTGTTTTTCTCCGTGCCCCCGGAAACCGCAGATATGACGTACAGACCCCGCCGGCACCTCCATCGTCGCAGCTCCAACACCATGGCCCATTCCCATTCGCACCAGAACGGCATCCTATCCAGGTTCACCGGACATCCGCTGTCCGGCGGACTCCTCCTCCATGATCCGGTCATACCCGGCCAGATCGCTTTCGCCATCGGCCTCCGGCAAGGATGGAACCCGACATTGCAACGTCTTGTACCTCCAACGACGCCCGTCGCTCAATTGCTCCAACGACTGGCGATCCGTGAGAGGGCACGGTTTCTCCGTCACCTGTTCGATGGCATCAGCAACGCGTCTGGCCGCACTCTCCTCCGCCGATTCCGAAGCAAGATCCTCGACGAATATCGTGATGATTCTCCAGCCTTGGCGTTCAAGTTTCTCGCGCCGCCTGTTATCGTCCTTCCACTGCATCGCATGGTGGCCGCCATCATATTCGATGCCGATCTTCCATTCGGGATACGCCATGTCCAGCAGCATCTTCCGGGACTCCGCCAGCACCGGGTAGTTCACGCTCGGGCATGGCAATCCGTACCGCATGAGCGCCAAGCGTCCCTTCGTCTCCCATGACGAATCCGTACGCTCTCGAGCCAGCCGCAGCGCTCGAACGCACTTATGCCGTCCCTGAAACGATCCCGCCCGATCAAGCTCCCGCCGGACCTCCTCCAGGGTCGTTCTCCGCATGCGCCCATCGCGCCGGGTCATATTATCCAAGAGAATCACCAACCCCTCGATCGAGAGGAAACGCGCGTAATGCATCCACACATCGATGACGGCAACGCATCGGAACCTTCGTGCCACCATGACCGTGGCGAACGGCCGCCGGTAACGGTGAAACACCACACCTGAAAGTCGACGCCGATCCGCAACATCGCGAACAGCCACATGGCAATGCGCCTTGTTGAGCGTTGCCTCCGGGGGAAGTTCCACTGACTGGAGTTCCAAGGACGTGCAAAGGTCGTATACGGGGATCGTTCTTCTCAGGCGATGCTGCAGGGCGTCGCAGACCGCCATGCGCTCATACCTGATTGAAGTGAGTCTGCCCAGTGATAATGATTTATTTTGTGTCATGTCCCGACCGTATCCCGCGCAGCCATCTCATGGGAACCCCAGCGGCCAATGTGGTCGAATGTGAGTTTGGGCTTAAATGGCAACGATTCTAGGCACTGACCGCCTTCCGGTCGTATTCTGGTTTCAGGTCGGGCAACCGCCGACCGGACGCGGATCCGGCGCGAAGGCGCACAGACCCGATACGAGCCAAGGAGCCTTATGAAGATCTACAACTTCCTGGATAACGACGACGTGCAGGTGGTGGCCCGCCAGGGCGTGTTCCAGGTGATTGAATGGAAGCGTGATCTCTCGGTGAGCTACGGCGGTGCGACCGCCGCGTACTTCGCCTCCGAGATGAACGTGCGCCGCCGGCAGGTGGTGTGCACGCTCGACGGCCGCATGGGCGTGACGCTGCAGGCGGGGGCCATGCAGTGGACCGTCGGCCATATCGAATCCACCACCGGCGTGAAGGGAGTGGGCGATCTCATCGGCAAGATGGCTCGCGGCGCGGTGACCAAGGAGTCGGCGATCAAGCCCGAATACGTGGGCGCTGGCGTGGTGGTGCTCGAGCCGACGTACCGGCATATTCTGCTGCTCGATCCCATGCATCTGGGTGGATCCATGACGGTGAACGACGGTCTGTTCTACGCGTGCGAGTCATCGATCCAGCAGAAGGCCGTGATGGTGTCGCGCCCGAGCGCCATGGTGGCCGGCGGCGAAGGCCTGTTCAATCTCGCTCTGAGCGGTCAGGGCGCGGTGGCGTTGGAATCCCCGGTCCCGGCGAGCGAACTGGTGACCATCGATCTGGAGAACGAGGAGCTGAAGGTGGATGGCAACTTCGCCATCGCCTGGACCAGCAGCCTGCAGTTCACCGTGGAGCGCAGCGGCAAGACGCTGATCGGTTCCGCGGTCAATGGCGAGGGACTGGTGAACGTGTATCGCGGCTCCGGCCGTGTGTTGCTCGCTCCGGTGGCTGCCTCCACGTTCAACATCAACGCCGGTACCGGTTCGGTGTGACGGTGTAGCCGTTCCCGCCCATCACATCCGATCCCGTTACGAGACGTGTGTGGAGGTGGCCCCGCATTGAGCCGCCTCCACACGGACCCAGCAAAGAAAAAAAAAGACCTATCTCCGAGTCGTGATGTTGATTCGCCGCATCGCAACCATCTACCCCCAATTTTGGAGGTCCTTGGAATACGAACACCACATTCTCTCAACGCCACAGCCTCTATGCGGCCAGTCAGAAATCATAGATCTCCGCGAAAAACTATCGGCTACACGCTTTTCAGAGCGTTTCCCGGCATCGGGAGCCGATGTCTCCTACCTGGCGAAGGACCTCCATAACGGAGATTAGGTCCTCGCAACCCTTCCTGAGGACCTCCAAATCCACATATAGATGCCAAGATGCCAACAGGGAACCCAACTTTCGGCAAACCCTCCGCAACGCGAAGCGCCCTGCGCCCAAAGGAATTCCACTCTCCGAGCGCCGGGCCTATCCAGAACGTCCAATCCAAAAGGCCGCGAAGCCTCACACGGAAGGCTTCGCGGCCTTGCTACCGGGATATCGCGACAGCCTTCTCTCGAGGCTCTCGCGTATCGCCTACTTCAGCGACCAGGTGGAGCCAGTCGGGGAATCCTCGATCACCACGCCGGCCTCGGCGAGCGTGTCGCGGATGGCGTCGGCGCGAGCGTAGTCCTTGGCCTTGCGGGCTTCGGCACGGGCCTGCAGCTGTTCGGAGATCAGGGCGTCGAGTACCTCATGCTCCTTGCCGTCGCCACCGTCACCGCCGGCGGCCCACTCCGAAGCGAGCGGGTCGAGTCCCAGGGTGTCGAGCATGGCGCGCACCGACACCAGCACGCCACGCACCTCAGCACGGGCTGCCGCGCTGTCGGCGGCGTCCTCGAGCTTGGACAGCAGCGTGTTGCCGGCGCGCACAGCGCTGAAGATGGCGCCCACGCCTCCGGCGACGTTGATGTCGTCGTTCATGGCGTTCGCGAAGTCCTCGGGCAGGTCGCCCGCACCCACGGACTGGATCTCGTCGCGGGACGGCTGCTCGCCGATGGCGGCGCCCGCGCGCTCGATGAAGTTGGAGACGCGGTCGTACGCGGCCTGGGCCTCGTTGAGCGTCTGGTCGCCCCATTCGAGCATGGAGCGGTACTGCACGGAGGCGAGCGCGTAGCGCACCACCCAAGCGCTATGCTCGGCGAGCACGCTCGGTACGGACAGGCCGTTGCCGAGGGACTTGCTCATCTTCTCGCCCTTCTGGGTGACCCATGCGGAATGCATCCAGTGGTGCGCGAATCCCCAGCCGGCGGCGCGGGACTGCGCGGTTTCGTTCTCGTGGTGCGGGAAGCGCAGGTCGAGTCCGCCGCCGTGGATGTCGAAGTCGTCGCCGAGGTAGCGGTGGCTCATGGCGGAGCATTCGATGTGCCAGCCGGGGCGTCCCACTCCGAAGGGCGTCTTCCAGCGAGCGTCTTCGGGGTCGGTGTCCTTGGGGGCCTTCCACAGGGCGAAGTCGCGCGGATCGTGCTTGTCGGGCGAGGCGTCGGCCGCGTCCACGGGGTTGTACTTGTCCTCGCCGGCGGCGTCCACGCTCGGGCCCATGCGGTCGGCCACGGCGGCGGCCTCGTCGGCGGCCGGCTTGGTGCCGGACTCCTGGTGGGTCAGCTCGCCGTAGCGCGGCCAGCTGGCCACGTCGAAGTACACGTTGCCGGTGGGCTTGCCGTCGGCGTCGAGCACCACGTAGCCGTGCCCGTTGTCGATGATGCGCTGGATCAGGTCGACCATGTCCTGGATGTGTCCGGTCGCGCGCGGCTCGTAGGTGGGCGGCAGCACGCCGAGCGTATCGTACGCCTCGGTGAATTCGCGCTCGTAGATGTAGGCACGCTCCCACCAGCGCTGTCCGGCCGCGCGAGCCTTGTCGAGGATCTTGTCGTCGATGTCGGTCACGTTGCGCACGAAGGTGACCTTGTATCCGAGGCGCAGCAGCCAGCGGCGCACCACGTCGAACGCCACGGCGGCACGGATGTGGCCCACGTGCGGCGAGCTCTGCACGGTGGCGCCGCACACGTAGATTCCGACTTCCCCGGGTCGGATGGATTCAAACGGTGCGATGCTGTGCGTGGCGGTGTCGTACAGGCGCAGGCCCTTGGCCACGGAATCGTTGAAATCAAGCGGTTTTGGAGTACTTGTCATATTCCCGAGGGTATTCGCGATTGGAGACATCCACAAGGCCTTGTCCATAACGCCGGCGTGCGTGCCAACATGTGCTCCGGCATGCGTTCCGGTACGGCCCCGGCCTGCGCGTCAACGTGCACGACAACACGACCCGACGTACGCAACCGACGTGGCCCAGCCACATCGACCGACACGGCCCGTCCGCCACATGACCGGCCCAATTCGGCAAGTTACAGACAAAGTGTAAGAATAGTGAATATGTCGAAGCCGCAGGTATTGATTTTTCAGCATGTCGACTGGGAGAAGCCAGGTCGAATCCTCGATAATCTCGATGAGCTGGGAGTACAGTCCCAGATTCTGAACATCGCCAAGAAGAAGAAGCCCGATCTGCCCGACTTCAATGAGGTCGCCGGCGTGGTGATCATGGGCGGCCCGATGGGCGCCACGGATTACGACAAGTATCCGGGTCTCAAGGCGGAGGGCAAGCTCGCCAAGGCGGCGATCGCCGTGGGCAAGCCGGTGCTGGGCGTGTGCCTGGGCCATCAGATCATCGCCACGGCGCTGGGCGCCAAGCTCAAGCCCGGCAAGGCCCCGGAGATCGGTTTCGCACCGATCACCCGCATCGACCGCCACGATTACTTCTCGATGTGGTCGAAGGAGCTCACGGTGCTGCACTGGCACAACGACGTGGTGTCGCTGCCCGAGGGCGCGCAGCTGCTGGCCCGTTCGCCGCTGACCAAGAATCAGGCGTACCGCGTGGGCAGCGCGCTGGGCATGCAGTTCCACTTGGAGGTGGGTTCGGCCCTGTTCGAGGAGTGGCTGAGCACCCCCGAGATGACCAAGGATCTGAAGAAGTCCGAGATCTCGAAGATGCGCGACGATTTCGCCGAGTACAACCCCCGTCTGCACCCGATGGCCGAGTCGGTGTTCTCCGGCTTCGCCGCCCGCTGCGCCACCTACGCCAAGACCTTGGAGCGGTAAGCGATCGGCAGATCAACCGACGAAGCGACAATCAGACGACCCGTGGAAACCCCAGTCGCCTCCATCAGTTCGATCACAACAGACGAACAGTCGATCACACCCCCTATCGCTTCCCGCAATCCCTTGCCGAATATCTGACGACCATTAGGGGATCCCGACCGCGCACCTGCGCCACGGACGGGATCCCCTGACGTCTGCAACGCCAGTGATCCAAATTGATCTAGCGCTGTCACACTCCGCTGTATCCCGGGCGCATATCCGCCCAGATCAGGCATCCAAGTGAGCCAATCACCCCCAACAGCCTCCCACATAACAGTCCACATGACGGTCGCATGGCGAATTACGGCAACAGTTCATCAACTATTTACGAGGGGCTACAATCCTTGCAATCCCTTGCATTCTCAAGCCTCCATCAACGTCATATAGCCCCCGTATATACCAATTTCCCTTGAAGCCGTCACAACGGGGGTATATACTCACGTTCTGTACACAGACAATAACCGTGTCGCCCCAATATGGCGCATGCAGCATGCACACAACGCACGCCGGGACGGCAAGAAGAAGGGTTTATCATGACTTCGATCAAGACTCGTGTGGCCGCTGCGTTTGCCGCCGTCGTGGCAGTGTTCGCCGCGTTCGTGCTGGCTCCGGCCGCCTCCGCCGCTGACTACGGCACCGTCGCTCCGTCCGTTTCCGGCAACACCGTCACCGTGACCGTCACCGTGACCGATGACCTGTACAACCAGGGCTACACTCAGGCGTACGTGACCGCCGATGACACGCTCGTTGAGAACATCGTTCAGGTCGCCAACAAGACCTGGGGTCCGTTCGCCCTGTCCGCTACCTCCCCGCACACCGCCACGCTGAAGTACATCTTTAAGTCCGGCGTGACCTCCACCACGTTCAGCGCCTACGCCGAGAACCCGTCCACCGGTGCCACTCAGTCCATCGGTTCCGCCACTGTGAAGGCTCCGGCCACCGGCGAAGGCTCTTCCTCGACGAGCTCCTCCACCACCGCCGGCACCACCTCCTCCGACTCCAACAAGCTGGCCAAGACCGGCACCGTGCTGCTGCCGTACCTGACCGCTGTGGCCGTCCTGGCCGTGGCCGGTGGCGCCGTGTTCGCTGTGCGTCGCTCCATGAACCGCTGAGCCACACACAGCACGAACCGCTAAGGTTTCACCCTTGAGGGGACGCGGGCTTTAAGCCCCGTCCCCTTTTTTCATGCTCTTTTGGCGCGCAACGCGACACCCTCCAATAACCCCCAATCGTCTACCCCCGATGCGTAGAATGCCCAACGCCAAGCCGTATTGGAAATCCTATAGGGGGCATTCATGTTCATCGTCACGTTCTGCACTGGCAATATCTGCCGTTCTCCCATGGCGGAGTATCTGATGAGGCATGAGCTGCATCGACGCGGCATCAGCGACGATACGATTCGTCTAGCCAGCGCCGGCACGCTGCGCCTGGATTCCCGCCCGATCGACCCGCAGTGCCGTGCGCTCCTTGCCAAGGACGGCATTGACGCCTCCACACACCGTTCCACTCCCCTGACGCCCGACATCGCCGAGCAGGCCGATCTGTTCCTATGCTTTGAGGAACGTCATATCGAACGCCTGACGATGGATGCGCCGGCCGCGTCACGCAAAACGTTTTTGATCACCGATTTCGCGAATATCTGCGATATGCTGCGCGAACGCGGCGATCTTCCAAAGGCCACGCCGGAGGAAAGCCTGTCCACGATCCGCATGAATGCACCCCTGCTGCGCCCGATGCTGCCCGAGCCCGAGGAGATCGACGACCCATACCAGTTGGATCCCGAGGACTATGAACGCGCACATACGATGATCAAGCAGTCGGTCAATTCGATCGTCTCCGCTTTGGCGGCGTAATTTTTCGACACTCACTTTCACAAAAATACCCCCGATATTTGCGCCGTATAACGCCCGATAGTCAAAGCGAAAAGTCATAACAAAATGGATTCCGAAAAATATAACGAAATACAGCGCCATTCCCATATACTGATAAAGGAATTGCATGATATTTCGATTAATAAGGAGTCGATTATGGCATCGCTGCTGCAGGGTTTTGAGGAGGTTCGTCTGGTCAAGCCGGTCGGCAAGATCGTAATGACCGTGACGGATAACGCCGTGAAGTTCAACAAGGCCACCGCCATCGTGCTCGGCCACCCGGCGTACGTGAAGGTGCTCGTCAACGAGAAGACCAAGCAGATCGCCGTCACCCCCACCACCGCCAAGGCGGACAACGGCATCAAGTTCAGCAAGGGCGAGGGCAAGCAGGCCGCGTCGATCAGCGTGAAGGACGCCGCTGTGCTGGAGGCTGTGAAGCAGTTCTTCGACATCGCCGAGGCTCCGGAGGGCCAGGTCGCCTACCAGTCCGTGCCGGGCGAGTCCCATCCGAACGACAAGGTCGTGATCTTCGACGCCGCCAAGGCCACCGCCGGCGTGATGAAGCGCCGCGGCCGCAAGAAGGCCGCCTGATTTAGGGCACCACCCCCAACCCCCGTAGACCGCACCCTTCGCTATACTCGCAGTATCAAATTGCAGCAATAGCAGGCAATGCGCATACGGGGGCTTTATTTTTTCATGCCATCTCAATTACAATCCGGCACGGATACTATGCCGTTCGGTATCCGCATTCAAAGCAGGTCGGATTATCTGTTTTATCTCGCTCTTGCCCTGCTGCCCGTGGATGGTACGGTAATCGGCATCTATATGCCGTTCTGGACACCGATCAGCCCATGGCTGTTCCTGCTTTATGCGGCAGCGAATTGGCGAACCATAGCAAAACTCATCAGGTCTGATTTGCGCCATAACGGCAGTGCATTCCCTACGCCGTTTATTCTTCTCCCGCTCGTCCTGATCGCATTGTCCGCATTCGGATGGCTGACCACGGCATTTCATCCCGTACAGGCGCTGAATTCCCTGCTCGCCACCGCTAGCGTCGCAGCCTGCTTCGTTTCCCTGTATATCGCCATCCAAGAAAAGCACCTCCCCTGGCGACCGATGGTCAACATTCTGCTCGCCGTATACTGGCTTGCCTTTGCCGTGGGTGTGCTGCAGCGTGTGGCGGTATCGCTTGACATCACCTGCATCCGCGATTATTTCGCGCATCTGATGAGCCGCGAATATATCACCGCTGAATCGAAATGGGGCGGCAGCCGCCCACAGTTCCTGTTCGCCGAGCCGAGCTACATCGGCATGCACCTGTTCGGCGTACTGCTGCCGTTGCATTGGATGCTACGGAGCAAGGCGCCGGACCTTGCCTATAACCTCGCCGCGCTGATCATCACGTTCGCGACGGGCGCCGTGCTCATGGGAGCGGGAACCCGCATTATTCTGGACTCTCTGGTGGCGCTGACTGCGGTCATCGTCGTAGCTACCGCATGGAGACAGCGGGAGTCCCGGCACCGCGGCCTGCTGCAGCTGATCGGCGTGGTGGTGCTGAGTGTGATCGCCTTTGCCGTCAATTCTCGTCTGTCATCGATCGCCGAGAACGGCGCGGAGGGCGACGGCTCGTTCTTCGCTCGCGTCTGGCAATCGCTGGGGGTGCTATGCGGCCTAGCGAAGCATCCCATGCATCTGCTGTTCGGGTTCGGTGCCGGCAACCTGTCCGACGCCACGCATCTTGGATCCGGAACCGCGGTGCATGCATTGCAATTATTGGGGTTCAGCGCAAACAATGTTTTCAAGGCTGAGCAATGGTATGCCAACGTTACGCCCAATAACATGTTCACGATGAGCGCCTACACCAGTTTCCTCGGCGAATTCGGACTGATCGGCCTTGCCGTGCTCATATCGCTGGTCATCAGTCAGGTCACCGACGCTCACGCCTGGAGCAAGACCACGATCTGCTGGCTTCTCCTCGTCGCCTACCTTTACACCCAGTTCGAGGGATACGCCTTCTACGCCCTGCCGCTGTTCGTATGGAGAACCTGCATACAGGCCGGCAACAGCACCCACATCGTCACCAGAGCCAACGATCGAGGCCGCTCCACCATCCCGGAATCGGTGGAAGCACAGTAGACTGTTAGATAGTTTTAGATTCTTTTAGAAACTTTTAGATTCTTTTAGATTGTGGAGGCCGCTATGCCGAAGACTAGGATCGTCAATCCTTTCAAGCCAAGCGCCGGTCACCTTCCCCCCGTTCTGATCGGACGCGACATCATTCTTGACGATTTTCAGGAAGGACTCGATAACGGTTCTGGCGCTCCGGGACGTCTCATGCGCATTACTGGAGCCAGGGGAACAGGGAAAACCGTCATGCTCGCGGAGTTCCGCCGTATGGCCGAACAGCAGGGCTGGCAAACCATTAGCGAAACCGCCTCTGCCGGCATGACTCAGCGTTTGCTTGAAAAGCTGCAGCCTAAGAAGGGAAACCTCAGCTTCTCCTTTGAGCCATCCATTAGCATAATGAGCATGGGCGGCAGTCTGGGAGGCGTGCATTACGAAAAATCACGTATGCCACTGACTTTGCGAGATGCCATGAGCGAACGCCTGGATGCGTTGGAAAAGCATGACGCCGGATTGCTGGTGACCATTGATGAAGCTCAAGCTGCGGACCGAGACGATATGGTCGCTATTGCCACGACCGTACAACATTTGACCAGCGAAGACCGCAACATCGCTTTCGTATTCGCCGGTCTTCCTTCGATGACCTCAAAATGGCTGAATGACGATGTGATGACCTTTTTGCGCCGAGCTCAGCCGGAACGGCTGGGAGACGTTCCTCTGGTGGAAGTATCACAGGCATTCACGGATACTTTCGCCGGCACCGGAATGGTTCTTGAAGGCACACCTCTGGATCTTGCCACCCAAGCAACGGCAGGGTATCCGTTCATGATTCAGCTGGTCGGCTACCACATTTGGAGAGTGGCCAAGCGGCACCATCCGCAGGATATTTCCATTACCGTAACGGTCGAGGACGCCGAAGCCGGAGTGAGAGACGCACTCAGCAGACTGGGAGATACCGTGCATGGACCGGAATTGGACGGGCTCTCCCCTATTGATAAGACATATCTGCTGGCGATGGCTCAGGATGATGGACCGTCCTCAACCTCGACGATCGCCGAGCGTATGGGAAAGGATGCACGATACGCCAGCATGTACCGCATGCGGCTCATCGAAGCGCAAGTGATTGAAGAGCGCGGCTACGGAAAGGTTGATTTCGCCATTCCGTATCTTCGTGAGTATCTACGAGAGCATGCCGCGTATATTCGTATGACCAGCGGCATCGCGGATTAGGTGTGGCAGGATCTAGCACCTATCTCCGCTTCCCGAGGTTCTTTTTAACCGTTGCAAACACCTAACCCTCGATTAGTAGGTCCTTCGCAAAGTAAACCACTGGCCGTAGACCGCAATTATCAGCAGTTTACAACCAATAACAGCGAAAAATAGCGAAGAAAAGCCAAAGATTGCGCGTCGTCTACTTTGCAAAGGACCTACTAAACGGCAGATAGCTCTCTGCAGACCCTCCAATCAACCTAGGGAACGGCAAATAGCTTCTCGAATCGCTCGCCACAACCCTTCTACGACCCATAACATACCCGATCTGCGCATTGTTCCGCCTCCCCTGTCACAGCCCTCCCCGATTTCCATCCTCAACAACCCCACGCTCAATCATCCAGCCACAAAAACTCGCGAAAAGAGGGTGATTCATATGGGGTCACCCCTCGGTACGATGGGGGTATGTCTGAAGAGCTTTTCTCCCCGAAGAACATCATCGTGACCGGCGGCTGCGGTTTCATCGGCTCGAACTTCGTGCATTACGTGTACAACAACCATCCCGACGTGCACATCACTGTGCTGGACGCCCTGACCTATGCGGGAAATCTCGAGAACATCCGCTCGATTCTGGGCGATCGCGTAGAGTTCGTGCATGGCAACATCTGCGATGCGGAGCTGCTGGACCGTCTCGTTCCCGGCCATGACGCCATCGTGCATTACGCTGCAGAGTCGCACAACGACAACAGCATCGCGAACCCGGAACCGTTCCTGAAGACCAATGTGGAAGGCACGTTCCGTCTGCTCGAGGCGGCACGCAAGTACGACGTGCGCTATCACCATGTGAGCACGGACGAGGTGTACGGCGATCTGGCTCTGGACGATCCGGCCCGTTTCACTGAGGAGACCCCCTATCATCCCTCCTCGCCGTACAGCTCCACGAAGGCAAGTTCGGATCTGCTGGTGCGCGCCTGGCATCGTACGTTCGGTGTGCGCATGACGATCTCGAACTGCTCGAACAACTATGGTCCGTTCCAGCATGTGGAGAAGTTCATTCCCCGTCAGATCACAAATATTCTCGAAGGTATCCGCCCGAAGCTGTATGGCGACGGTCTGAACGTGCGCGACTGGATTCACACCGAGGACCACAGCTCGGCCGTGTGGACGATTCTGACCAAGGGCCGTCTGGGCGAGACGTATCTGATCGGCGCCGACGGCGAGCGCAACAACATCACCGTGCTGCGTGACATTCTCGAAGTCATGGGCAAGTCGGCCGACGATTTTGATTGGGTTCGTGACCGTCCGGGTCACGATCGCCGTTACGCGATCGATTCGACGAAGCTGCGCACTGAGCTGGGTTGGATGCCAACGCATACCGATTTCCAGAAGGGTCTGGAGAAGACCATCGCCTGGTACACAGATAACCGCGATTGGTGGGAGCCGGTGAAGGCCGCCACCGAGGCGAAGTACAAGCAGCAGGGTCAGTGATTTCTTAAACAAAATGGCCGCCCCATATAGGGGCGGCCCTGAATGCAGCACTAAGTGTAGCAGCCAAACTGCCGGGTTCCGAAGGAGATGACGTCCGGGAGCGACTTTGCCGTGAATTAGCAAACAGGCTGAGAAGCATTCGCAACATCCGGAACAGGGCGAGCCACGAAGACAATCTTCTTCGCGTCAATTTCCCTCAATTACGGCGCAACATGTTCTTCGTATTGGGATCTCTGGGACGCGAATGTATCGGGTTGGCCTTTCCTGACAGAGCACAAGAGCTTAAGGCAATGAGCGCGGAACGCGTTCTCAAAAATCTAGTCCAACAACAAATACGATATCGAAGATCAATCGACGGAAAGGAATGAAATATGGCACTTGAGTTTGAGAAGGAATTGAAGGTCACGGAGACGAATATTCCGGGACTGCTGGTGTTCGATCTGCCGGTGCACGGCGATTCGCGTGGCTGGTTCAAGGAGAACTGGCAGCGCGCGAAGATGACTGCGCTGGGTTTACCGGATTTCGGCCCGGTACAGAACAACATCAGTTTCAATGCAAAGAAGGGCGTGACTCGCGGCATTCATGCCGAGCCGTGGGACAAGTTCATTTCGATCGCGACCGGCGAGATTTTCGGCGCATGGGTGGATCTGCGTCCGGGCGAGAGCTTCGGTCAGGTGTATACGACGCGTCTCGACCCGTCGAGGGCGATCTATGTTCCGCGCGGCGTGGGCAACAGCTTCCAGGCGCTCGAGGATGGCACGGCGTACACGTATCTGGTGAATGCGCACTGGTCGCTCGAGCAGAAGAAGACGTATACGTTCGTCAATCTCGCCGACCCGGAGTTGAACATTCAGTGGCCGATTCCGCTGGAGGAGTCGGAGCGTTCCGAGGCCGATCTGCATCATCCGATGCTCAAGGATGCCAAGCCGATGGCGCCGCGTCGCACGCTGGTGACGGGTGCGAACGGCCAGCTGGGTCATGCGATTCGCGCATACGTTGAGAAGCATGATCTGCAGGGCTTTGAGTTCACGGACATCGACGAGTTCGACTTCTCCGATCCGAAGGCGTACGAGAAGTACGACTGGAGCCTGTACGGCACGATCATCAACGCGGGCGCGTACACGGCTGTGGATAAGGCCGAGACTGCGGAGGGCCGTCCGATCGCATGGAAGGCGAATGCCCAGGGGCCGGCTCTGCTTGCCAAGATCGCCAAGGATTATCGTCTCACGCTGGTGCATGTGAGTTCGGACTATGTGTTTGACGGCACCGTTGAAGAGCATACAGAGAATGAGTCGTTCGCTCCGCTCGGCGTGTATGGACAGACCAAAGCCGCGGGTGACATCGCCGTGGCGAATGCCCCCAAGCATTACATTCTGCGCTCCTCGTGGGTGATCGGCGAAGGCCACAACTTCGTGAAGACCATGATGATGCTCTCGAACCGTGTTGCGGATCCGGCCGATCAGCTCAATCGGGTGACGGTGGTGAATGACCAGTTCGGTCGTCTTACGTTTACGACCGACATGGCCGAAGCGATTTTCCACCTGCTCGATTCCCACGCGCCGTACGGCACGTACAACCTCACCGGTTCCGGTGCAGTCAAGTCCTGGGCAGAGATCGCGGCAACCGTATTCGAGCAGACCAACGGCAATGGCGACAAGGTCAAGCCCATCAGCACCGATGAGTATTTCGCCAATGCCAAGAGCCCGGTCAGCCCGCGACCGACCNACCCTCACCCAGCAGTACGTGAAGAACATCCTCATCGATCAGGCTCTTGAGGACGACGATC